>NZ_JARSBQ010000086.1:0-512 GCF_029623935.1 Shinella sp. 838 | reverse complement strand
AGAGCCGAACCCTTGACGATCGGAATGTCGTCGCCCGGGAAGTCGTAGGACGACAGAAGTTCGCGAACTTCCAGTTCGACCAGCTCCAGAAGCTCGGCGTCGTCGACCTGGTCGACCTTGTTCAGGAACACCACGATCGCGGGAACGCCGACCTGGCGGGCGAGCAGGATGTGCTCGCGGGTCTGCGGCATCGGGCCGTCAGCGGCAGAGCAGACCAGGATCGCGCCGTCCATCTGGGCAGCACCGGTGATCATGTTCTTGACGTAGTCGGCGTGGCCGGGGCAGTCGACGTGCGCATAGTGACGGTTCGGCGTCTCATACTCGACGTGCGCCGTCGAGATGGTGATGCCACGGGCCTTTTCTTCCGGTGCGGCGTCGATCTGGTCATACGCCTTGAACTCGCCGAAATACTTCGTGATCGCTGCCGTCAGCGACGTCTTGCCATGGTCAACGTGGCCGATCGTGCCGATGTTTACGTGAGGCTTGTTGCGCTCAAACTTACCTTTTGCCAT
>NZ_JARSBQ010000085.1:0-515 GCF_029623935.1 Shinella sp. 838 | reverse complement strand
CCGGCAAGCGCGCCGATCAGGGCAAGGCCGGCGATGACGAGCCAGCCCTGCCGGATCCAGTCGTAGAGGTGCTGGACATCCAGCGCGAGGAAGGCGCCGCGCCGCTCGACGGCCGACGGCTGGCGGCCGGGCATGGCGAGGGGAACCGATGACGATGTCGAGGCGGCCGTGGACGCTGCCGTTGCCGTCGCGGCGGACGACGTGGACGTCGATGCGGACGCCGGGGAGGATGCGGACGCGCGGTCGGACGGGACGAGCTGGTTCAGCAGGGAGCTGCCGCGCGAGGATGACCGTCCCATGCGGCCCCTCACGGCGCCGGAAGGGTACCTGTCGGATATGTTGCTCATTCCGTAAAGTCCTGTCTTGCTTCGCGCGCCGGTCGGCGTGCGCCATGCGGGGGGATCGATTCGCGCGCGTCCATCCTGCCGGCTGTTGGTAAATTTGCGGTTTACCATAATGGCACGCGCCTCTTCGGGAGAGGTCCGGCCCGCCCCTGCCGGACGCGGGCTCCCCTA
>NZ_JARSBQ010000084.1:0-530 GCF_029623935.1 Shinella sp. 838 | reverse complement strand
GAGATGACGCGGATGTTCGTGGTGTCGAGCTGGCCGCGCTCGTTCAGCTGCTGGGCGCGGGCGAGGAAGGCCTCGTAGACGGCGGCCTTGGACTGGGCGTCGCGCTCGAGCTCGCGCAGCTGGACGAGGGCCTCGTTGTCGGTGAAGACGGTGGCGCTCTGGCTGGAGGAGCGGGATGTCAGGGCGGCAAGGGCGGCCTGGGCGCGGTCGAGCCGTGCCTTTGCGGCGACGCGCAGGCGGCCGCTTTCCGCCGCGATCTGGGTTTCGAGGGCCTTTGCCGCCGACTGCAGCCGGGCGATGACGGGATGGCGGGCGCCATAGATGATCGACTGCACGCCGAGCTGCTGCTGGGTCTGGGCATATTGCGTGCGCAGGGCGGCAAGCGTTGCGGTCTCCGGATTGTCGGCGCTGGCGAGGGTGGCGCGGCCGGAGACGAGCTCCTTGTAGGCGGCCTCCTCGGCGATCACCAGGCGCTGGGCCTCCAGGACCTGGGTGTTGAGCTGGTTCAGCGAGGTCTGGCTGGTCAGTTC
>NZ_JARSBQ010000083.1:0-555 GCF_029623935.1 Shinella sp. 838 | reverse complement strand
GCAGCGAAGGTGGTGGACGCACCTGGGCGACATTGGCCACTCTCCTTCAGACCTGTTGGGGTGGACGGCCCCCAAATCGGCATCGATGTGCCAGAATGAGGTCGTTACAGATCTCAAGCGAAGGAGACCGTCCGTGGAAGAGATTACCCGCATCGGAATGGACACGTCAAAGCACGTCTTTCAGTTGCATGGCGTAGGCGCTACTGAGGAGCCCGTGCTGCGCAAAAAACTGCGTCGCAAGGAGATGATCGCCTTCTTCGGGAAACTGCCACCAACTGTTGTAGCGATCGAAGCGTGCGGTGGATCCCATCATTGGGCCAGATTGCTGCAATCGTTCGGACATGAGGTAAAACTCATTCCACCACAATATGTTAAGCCGTATGTCAAGCGCGGCAAGAACGACGCGGCCGATGCTGAGGCCCTCTGTGAGGCAATGAGTCGACCGACGATGCGGTTCGTCCCAGTGAAAAGTGCGGAGAGCCAGGCGGCGTTGATGCTGATCGGGGTTCGTGAGAGGTTGATCCGGAATCGGACCCAACTCGCCAATGCCATACG
>NZ_JARSBQ010000082.1:0-566 GCF_029623935.1 Shinella sp. 838 | reverse complement strand
GGCGTTCTCGGCTGGGGCGTCGGCGGCATCGAGGCGGAGGCGGCCATGCTCGGCCAGCCGGTCTCCATGCTGCTGCCCGAGGTCATCGGCTTCAAGCTGACGGGCAAGCTGAAGGAAGGCGTGACGGCGACCGACCTGGTGCTGATGGTCGTGCAGATGCTGCGCAAGAAGGGCGTGGTGTCGAAGTTCGTCGAGTTCTTCGGCCCCGGCCTTGACAACATGACGCTGGCCGACCGCGCGACGATCGGCAATATGGGTCCGGAATACGGCGCGACCTGCGGCTTCTTCCCGGTCGATGCCGAGACGGTCAACTATCTCACCATGTCCGGCCGCGACGAGCAGCGCATCGCGCTGGTCGAGGCCTATTCGAAGGCTCAAGGCATGTGGCGTGACGGCGACGGCTCGGACCTCGTCTTCACCGACACGCTGGAGCTCGACCTTGGCGCCGTGGTTCCGGCCATGGCCGGCCCGAAGCGCCCGGAGGGCCGCGTCCCGCTGGAAAGCATCGCCGCGGGCTTTGCGAGCGCCATGGACAACGACTACAAGAAGCCGGGCCAGCTTGAGAA
>NZ_JARSBQ010000081.1:0-574 GCF_029623935.1 Shinella sp. 838 | reverse complement strand
AACCTCACGTTCGGCCATCTCGGCTTTCAGCAACTGGGACAGGATCGGCACGGCCGCATCAAAAACTGGAGCCCCTTGCTCAATCAGGTCTGTGACGGCTTGGGCCATGCCATACATCTTCAGGCTCCGCAGCATGATGACGACGGCGGCACTTGCGGGATCATGACGCATGGCGACCTCCCACGATCCGGACACGCAAGCCATCGTAGCGTTCGACGTTGGCCTTGGGTTCACGCAACAAGGTCAGCGCCTGTGGCGTGTCGATGTCAGGGCCGTCAGTCGTTTTCCCATCGATCAGACGATGCAGCAGGTTCAGCACATGTGTCTTGGTCGCGACGCCTTGATCCAGAGCCAGCTCCACAGCCCTGACGACGACCTGTTCGTCGTGATGAAGCACCAGAGCCAGGATATCGGCCATCTCACGATCGCCGCCCAGGCGACGCAGCATCTGGTCCTGCAACTGTCGAAAGGCCCGCGGCAATTCCAGGAAAGGCGCACCATTGCGCAGGGCTCCGGGTTTGCGCTGGATGACCGCAAGGTAATGCCGCCAGTCGTAAATCGTTCGCGGTGGTTT
>NZ_JARSBQ010000080.1:0-598 GCF_029623935.1 Shinella sp. 838 | reverse complement strand
TGTTGACGGCATCCTTGAGTTCGGAGAGGCGATCCTCCAGGCCCGTGACCGAGCGGCTGGCGCCGTCCGATTCGGCCTTTGCCAGTTCCTTTCGGAAGGAGGCGATCATCGTCGCGGAGATGTCGATCGACTTGGCCGCGTCCTCGGTGGTCACGGCAAGGGAGGCGACGAAGGAACGCTGGTCGCTCTCCACCTTCACGCGCTTGCGCAGGTTGGCGACGGCGATGACGGCGGGATCGCCGGTCGCGTCGGCCGGCACGAACTCGCGGTCCCGAACGAGGTCGAGATCCTTGACGACCTGGGAGAGCACGTTGCCCGAGCTCAGCACGCGCAGCTTGCTGGCGGCCGCGAGCATCTGCCCGTCGAGCTGGCCGGCACTGGCATAGAGATCCTCGTTGACCACCTTGAGGCCGGCGGGATCGACCAGCACCTCGGAGGTGGCGGTGAAGCGCGGCTTGACGAGGAACACGACGGAGGCGCCGGCAAGCGCGCCGATCAGGGCAAGGCCGGCGATGACGAGCCAGCCCTGCCGGATCCAGTCGTAGAGGTGCTGGACATCCAGCGCGAGGAAGGCGCCGCGCCGCTCGACGGCCGACGG
>NZ_JARSBQ010000079.1:0-613 GCF_029623935.1 Shinella sp. 838 | reverse complement strand
AGCCACCTCTGAGTATGGTTTTCTGATCAGGCTTTGGTCAAGGGATTGGCCTTTTCTCCTCTCTTCTGAGCTGCTGCGGCCGAGCTGGCCTTGAAGCGGAAGCTGTCGTTTCCTGTTTCCAGGATATGGCAACGGTGGGTCAGGCGATCGAGCAAAGCCGTGGTCATCTTGGCATCACCGAAGACGGTTGCCCATTCGCTGAAGCTGAGGTTGGTCGTGATAATGACGCTGGTGCGCTCGTAGAGCTTGCTTAGCAGGTGGAAGAGCAACGCTCCCCCTGAGGCACTGAACGGAAGGTATCCCAATTCATCGAGGATCAGGAGATCGAGGCGAACCAGGGTCTCAGCGATCTGTCCTGCCTTGCCTTTGGCCTTCTCCTGTTCGAGCGCATTGACCAATTCGATGGTCGAGAAGAAGCGGACCTTCCGGCGGTGATGCTCGATCGCCTGGACCCCAAGGGCAGTCGCGACATGTGTTTTTCCTGTGCCCGGCCCACCGACGAGCACGATATTCTGCGCCCCGTCCATGAACTCGCATCGGTGCAGTTGGCGCACCGTCGCTTCGTTGATTTCGCTGGCGGCGAAGTCGAACCCGGAGATGTCCTTATAGGCTG
>NZ_JARSBQ010000078.1:0-662 GCF_029623935.1 Shinella sp. 838 | reverse complement strand
GGGTGAAGTCGATGCCCTGGTTGGCGAAGATGTCGGGCTCGTAGGTCTGGGTGCGGCTGGTGATCAGCACGATGTCGATCGTCGAGCCGCGCGGGCGCACGACGGCGGCAGGGCCGAGCGTCACCCGGCTGTTGCGAAAGCTCTGCCAGCCGGCGTCGAACACGGCCTGGACGGTGACGGTGAGGTCGAGCGGCTCGCCGCCTTCCGGCCCCGACTTGCCGCCGAGACGCAGCGCAAGCTCGGCGCCTTCCCCCGCCGCATGGCAGAAGGAGACGGCGATGGGATCCCAGATCGTCGCCACGGCGACATTGTCCAAGCCCCGCGCCATCATGCGGCGCAGGATATAGGTGGCATCGCCCGCCACCCCGCCGCCCGGATTGTCCCAGACGTCGGCGATGACGACGGGCACGTCCGGCCGTTCGGCGCGCACGGCAAGCGCCCGGTCGAGCCCGGCCTCCGTGTCGAACATCGGCATCGCCGTCTTGTGGCGCAGGCCGTAGAGTTCGTGGCCGAGGCTTTGCGCCAGCGCCGCGCCCTTCGCCCTGTCGCCGTCGGTGACGACGACGATGCGCGTGCCCATGTCCGGCACGTCGCCGGCCATGAAGCCATGGATGACGGAGATGGAGAGGATGCCGTCCTTGCCCTCCATCGCCTTCAAGCGG
>NZ_JARSBQ010000076.1:0-704 GCF_029623935.1 Shinella sp. 838 | reverse complement strand
CCTCGCCTGGCCCATCGGCGGGTGATCTTGTTCTTTTGCCCGATACGGGCCTCATCCTGAAACCAAATCTCTATGCGTTTTCCTCGGGCCGCTCCAGCGGCAATCTCTGCCACTGCGGCAGGGAAGCTTTTTTAAAACCCTCAATGGCTTGAGGGTCTTGCGCGTGATGTTTGGGCCGGACAGCCAGCTTGCGATAGCCCATGGCCCGCACCTCCCGGCTCAGCGTTTGCTCGCTCACCGAAACGCGAAACTCTTCCCAAAGCCATTGCGCTAGATCGCACAGACGCCAACGAACAACGCCGTCGAGGTAGGGTGTCGGCCCACGCTCGATTGCTTGCGCCAAGGCCGCACGCTGCTGATCGTTCAACCGCGACTGCGGACCGGGCGCCTTGCCATTGATCAGGCCTTGGGGACCGTGTTCGTTGAACCGCATGACCCAGTCCCGGACAATTTGGAGCGTGACGCTGCCGAGGCGGGCGGCATCGGAACGCGAGCCTCCATCGTAGATTGAGGCGAGTGCCAACAGACGGCGCGCTTGAACGGCATCTTTCGTCTGCCGCGCCAGCCGCCGCAGACCTTCTCCATCAAAATCTTCGCGTAATGAAATCCCTGATCGCATCGCAGACCTCCGGTTTGCACCAGAGATTCAGATTCACCGCACTTTGGGAAGGCCAAAGAGTCGAGGTCAGCGAGGCGGCGTATAA
>NZ_JARSBQ010000075.1:0-737 GCF_029623935.1 Shinella sp. 838 | reverse complement strand
CGCTACCCGGTCGAGGGCACGGATTACGACCTCGGCCATGGCGACGTGGCGATCGCCGCCATCACCTCCTGCACCAACACGTCGAACCCGTCGGTGCTGATCGCCGCCGGGCTGCTCGCCCGCAACGCGGTCGCCAGGGGCCTGAAGACCAAGCCGTGGGTGAAGACGTCGCTGGCGCCGGGATCGCAGGTCGTCGGCGAATACCTTGCCAGGTCCGGCCTGCAGGCCGATCTCGACGCGCTCGGCTTCAACCTCGTCGGCTTCGGCTGTACGACCTGCATCGGCAATTCCGGCCCGCTGCCGGCGCCGATCTCCAGGACGATCAACGACAAGGGGCTGATCGCCGCGGGCGTCCTGTCGGGCAACCGCAACTTCGAGGGCCGCATCTCGCCGGACGTGCAGGCGAACTACCTCGCCTCCCCGCCGCTCGTCGTCGCCTATGCGCTGGCCGGCTCCGTGCAGAAGGACCTGACGAGCGAACCGCTCGGCGAGGACAGGGACGGCAAGCCGGTCTATCTCAAGGACATCTGGCCCTCCTCGCAGGAGATCCAGGCCTTCATCCTGAAATACGTCACCCGCGCGCTCTACGCCGCCAAATATGCCGACGTCTTCAAGGGCGATGCCAACTGGCAGGCCGTGCAGGTGCCGGCGGGCCAGACCTATGCCTGGGACGACCAGTCGACCTATGTGCAGAACCCGCCCTACTTCGTCGGCATGGGCAAGACCGGCTCGGGCCT
>NZ_JARSBQ010000074.1:0-739 GCF_029623935.1 Shinella sp. 838 | reverse complement strand
CCCGGGTGCAGTCCATCTCGAACTTCGCCATGCTGGCCGTGATGGCCGGCGGGGCGCTCGTGGCGGCCTGCACCGCCCTGTTCTTCCGGCTGGCGGTCGATACAGGGACGGGGCCGATCTCGCCGCTGGTCGTCGCCGCGACGTCGCTCGCCGCGCCCGCCTACATGATGAACGGCTTGCTCAGCGCACAGCTGCGCGGCTTCGGACGCCCCCTCCAGTCGCAGTTCCCCGAAGCGGTCGGCCTCCACGCCCTGTCCCTGTCCATCCTCTCCCTGCTGGCCTGGCACGGCAAGCTCAGCCTGGAGATCACCGTCGTCGTGCACGCCATCTCCGCCTGGCTTGTCACCGGCCTCCAGGCGGTCCTGCGCTTTCGCTGCGGCATCGACCTTGCCGCGCGCCTGTCGGGGACCGCGCGGCGCGAGACCGTGCGCGATGCCTTCCAGATCTGGCAGGCCCTCGTGGTCCGCGGAACGGCCGAGCGCGTGCCGGCCTATCTCAGCCTCTTCCTCCTCGGCCCCGCCGCAACCGCCATCCTCGACGTGGCCCGCCGCTTCGGCATCCTGCCCTCGCTGTTCACCGAGGGCGTCTCCACCACCTTCACGCCCATGTTCGCAAAACTGCATGCCGGATCCGACCGCGAGGCCTACCGCCAGCTCCTCGCCCAGAGCTCCTGGCTTGCCTTCACGCCGGCGCTCGCCGCCTTCATCTTCCTGTTCCTGTTCGGGCGCATGGTGCTGGA
>NZ_JARSBQ010000073.1:0-758 GCF_029623935.1 Shinella sp. 838 | reverse complement strand
TGCAACTGTCGAAAGGCCCGCGGCAATTCCAGGAAAGGCGCACCATTGCGCAGGGCTCCGGGTTTGCGCTGGATGACCGCAAGGTAATGCCGCCAGTCGTAAATCGTTCGCGGTGGTTTGTCGTGGCTGCGTTCTATGATCCGCGGATGTTCGCAGAGGATATTGCCCTCGGCTGCAACAACCAGTCTCTCGGGATAAATCCGCAAGCTGACAGGCCGGTTCGCAAACGATGCAGGCACGCTATAGCGGTTCCGCTCGAAGGTGATCAGGCATGTCGGAGAGACACGTTTGCCCTGCTCGACGAAGCCGTCAAACGCAGCGGGGAGCGCCATCAATGCTGGCTGTTCCGCGGACCAGACGTCCGCGATCGTGCCGGGCAAGGTGCCGTGTGCTGTGTCGCGCCACAGGTCCTGGCAATGCTGTTCCAGCCAGGCATTCAATGCCGCCAGATCAGGAAAGTCCGGCATCTGTTGCCAAAGTCGCGGCCGGGCATCCTGGACATTCTTCTCGATCTGGCCCTTCTCCCAACCCGCGGCGGGATTGCAAAACTCAGGCGCAAAGACGTAGTGGTTCGTCATCGCGAGGAAACGGATATTGACCTGTCGCTCCTTGCCACGACCGACGCGATCGACCGCGGTTTTCATGTTATGGGATGGACGCCTCCCTCCGAACCTTCAGAATGAAGGGCCAGCTAAAGGAGGAAGTCATGACATTCGAATTGCTCGCAATCGATCTCGGAAAGTCGTCGTTTCATCTAC
>NZ_JARSBQ010000072.1:0-761 GCF_029623935.1 Shinella sp. 838 | reverse complement strand
CCTTCCATCACGATGGATTAACTCCGGCGACTGGCAAAACTTGCCTGCGGTGTCGCGCAGCCAGCAAAAGCCTGCCTCTCGTCGCCAAAACGTCCGGTGCTATGCATTAAGGCGGCTAATACGCCGCCTCGCTGACTTCGACTCTTTAGCCTTCCCAAAGTGGGGTGAATCTGAATCTCTGGTGCAAACCGGAGGTCTGCGATGCGATCAGGGATTTCACTACGGACGGATTTTGATGGAGACGGTCTGCGGCGGCTGGCGCGGCAGACGAAGGATGCCGCTCAGGCGCGCCGACTGCTGGCGCTGGCGTCGATCTACGATGGAGGCTCGCGTTCCGATGCCGCCCGCCTCGGTAACGTCACGCTGCAGATTGTCCGTGACTGGGTCATGCGGTTCAACGAACGCGGTCCCCAAGGTCTGATCAATGGCAAGGCTCCCGGCCCACAATCGCGGTTGAACGATCAGCAGCGTGCGGCCCTGGCGCAGGCCATCGAGCGTGGGCCGACACCCTATCTCGACGGCGTCGTTCGCTGGCGTCTGTGCGATCTGGCGCAATGGCTGTGGGAGGAGTTTCGCGTTTCGGTGAGCGAGCAGACGCTCAGCCGCGAAGTCCGGGCCATGGGCTATCGCAAGCTCGCTGTTCGGCCCAAACATCACGCGCAAGACCCTCAAGCCATTGAGGGTTTTAAAAAAGCTTCCCTGCCGCAGTGGCAGAGATTGCCGCTGGAGCGGCCCGAGGAAAACGCATAGAGATTTGGTTT
>NZ_JARSBQ010000071.1:0-779 GCF_029623935.1 Shinella sp. 838 | reverse complement strand
CTAGGGTCCGGACTCACTAGAGCCACCAGATGACGGCTGCGGCGAGAGCGACGGCACCCATGAAGTTTTTGATGTTGCGATCGAAGCGGGTGGCGAGGCGACGCCAGTCCTTGAGACGGCAGAACATACGCTCGATGACGTTGCGCTGCTTGTAAACGGCGCGGTCGTACTCGTACTGGACCTTGCGATTTCGACGTGGCGGGATCACAGCCTCGGTACCGCGCTCGTCGAGCCACTCGCGCAGAGCCTGGCTGTCATAGCCCTTGTCCGCGACGAGCTGCGCGGTGGGCGGCAGGGCTTCGATACACAGCCTCGCCACCTTGCAGTCATGGACGTTGCCGGGCGTCAGGAGCAGGACGTGAGGGCGACCTTTCGCGTCGCAGACGGCATGGAGCTTGGTGTTCCGTCCGCCTTTCGTGCGGCCGATACCATGAGCCATGGCCCCCCTTTTCCGCCGCCTGCGCAGCGGTGGACCTTGATGCAGCTACTATCGATGAACAATCTGTCCGGCGCATCCTCGGCTCCGGCGAGTGCGCTGAAGATGCCTTCCCAGATGCCGCGCTCGGACCAGCGAACGAAGCGATTGTAGAGCGTCTTCTTCGGTCCATAGACGTCGGCGCAGTCCGCCCAGCGTCCACCGCATCGCAGCGCGTGGACGATTCCGCTCAACACGCGACGATCGTCCACGCGCGGCTTGCCCCGCACATCCGTTGGCAGGAGCGGTTCGATCCGTTCCCACTGCGCATCGGAAAACCAAAAGAAATCAGACATCTCACCGC
>NZ_JARSBQ010000070.1:0-810 GCF_029623935.1 Shinella sp. 838 | reverse complement strand
GGCGATGTCACGTTATCGAGCGGTGATTGCGCTCTGCCGACGGCTCTCGGAAATCAGGCAACCGCGCCCGTCACAGCTTTCCAATGCGCAATTGCGCGGATGCGATGGATGTGGGTGGCGAGAGCGGAGCGGTTGTGACGTGGGGTGACAAAGAGATTTCGCAGCGCCGAGAAAATCGAGATGAAACGCTGCAAGCCTCCGGCTGATCGGAATCCCTGCATCGTCCGCTCTCGTTTTCGAAGCGGCAGGTGAGAGTTTTCCGCTCGGTTGTTGAGACCTTTATGGGACCGGTGTTCAACCGTTGGCATAATGTCACGCCTGGCTGCGCCATATGAGCGGAGCTTGTCGGTGACGATCCGCCTTGGCGGCATGCCTGTTTTCTTCAGTAACCTGATGAGCAATCGCTTCGCGGCCTTGGTGTCGCGTCGGCTCTGAACAATCTCATCGAGAACGTAGCCATCTTGATCAACGGCACGCCAAAGCCAGTGCTTCCTGCCCGCGATGGAAATCACCACCTCATCCAGATGCCAGACATCCTGAAGCGAAGGCCGCCGGCGACGAAGCTGCTTTGCGTAGGCCGGTCCGAATTTCAGACCCCATCGCCGGATCGTTTCATACGAGACGACGATGCCACGCTCCAGCAGCAACTCCTCGGCCAGGCGCAGGCTCAGCGGGAACCGAAAGTACAGCCAGACCGCATGGGCGATGATCTGTTGCGGGAAACGGTGACGCTTGTAGCTGATGGCCGGTTTCTTCATCCCACCGTCTCTACCCACCACTCACTCACAGGAGGTTTACGTGACAACGCCG
>NZ_JARSBQ010000069.1:0-826 GCF_029623935.1 Shinella sp. 838 | reverse complement strand
ATCCATTGACTTCCGAAGAAATTTCCGCATTATCGAGAAAACAAATTACATCGCCTCTGCGATGATCACTGACGGGAACTTTGCGATCCAGAACACGGCTTCCTGCCGTTCGGCCAGGCACACCGGCGCGGCACGCGCCGGGCGATGACGGCCGGGCATCGGCCGGCCTGGACGCCTGCGGAACGGACGCCCATGCGCATCTTCACGGCCTCGCTTGCCACCGAGACCAACACCTTCTCCCCCGTCCCCACGGACATGAACGCCTTCAAGGCCGCCTTCTATGCCGGTCCGGGCGAGCACCCCGACACGCCCACGCTCTGCTCCTCCGTCGTGCCGATCCTGCGCCGGCGCGGCCGGGCCGAAGGCTTTACCGTCATCGAGGGCACCGCCTGCTGGGCCGAGCCCGCCGGCCTCATCCAGCGCCGCACCTTCGAGACCCTGCGCGACCGGATCCTCGGCGAGTTGCAGGCCGCCCTGCCGGTCGATGCCGTCGTGCTCGGCCTGCATGGCGCCATGGTCGCCCAGGGCTACGACGACCCGGAGGGCGACCTGCTCGAGCGGGTCCGCGCGATCGTCGGGCCCGACGTGCTGGTTGCCGCCGAGTTCGACCCGCACAGCCATCTCACCGCCCGGCGCGTCGCTCATCTCGACCTGATGGCGACCTTCCTCGAATTCCCGCACACCGACTTCGAGGAGCGCGGCGAACATGTCGTCGAGCTCGCCCTGCGCACGCTGCGCGGCGAGATCCGCCCCGTCATCTCCACCTTCGACTGCCGCATGATCACCATCTATCCGACGAGCCGCGAGCCGATGCGCTCCTTCGTCG
>NZ_JARSBQ010000068.1:0-937 GCF_029623935.1 Shinella sp. 838 | reverse complement strand
GGCTTGCCTCAGCGCCAACGGAGATGTCGAGTGTCGCATGTCTAAATGGCTGACGACGCGCCGCCCAAATTGACATTTTAACTTTGCGCCAAAGCGGACAGTTCAACTTGGCTGCCACAGTTACAACATTACGGTACATTCTAATTTGAAGTGCGACATGCCAGTGATTTCAATGGTTTCCCCTTGGAGATTTTGGCATGTCCCGACGCTATTCGCAGCTGAATCTGGCCGATCGACGCCGCCTCTTCCACTTTGTCGAACGCAAACTACCGATCAAAGAAATGGCGCGCGAACTCGGGCGTCATCGATCGACGATCTATCGTGAGATCCGGCGCAACACCTTCCACGATCGCGAGCTGCCCGACTATAGCGGTTACTTCCCAACCGTTGCTGACGACATCCGCAAAGAGCGGCGGCAGCGTTTGAGGAAGCTTGTGCGGCACCCGCAATTGCGCGAACTGGTGATCGCGCAGCTGAAGGCACTTTGGTCACCGGAACAGATTGCCGGTCGTCTGCTCGCCGATGGCGTGAGCGCCGTGCGGGTCTGTACCGAGACGATCTATCGCTTCATCTACGGCAAGGACGATCAGGCGCTGGAACTCCATCAGCATCTGACGGAAGGTCGCCGCAAACGCCGCCCCCGCGGCTCGAGGAAGCCGCGCGGCGGCACTTTTCCTGCTGCCTGCAGGATATCGCAACGTCCCGATTTCATTGGTGATCGTTCGCAGTTCGGGCATTGGGAAGGCGACTTGTTGATCTTCCAACGTGACCTGGGCAACGCCAACGTAACCTCACTGATCGAGCGCAAGAGCCGCTACTGCATAGCGGCAATCTAGGTGAGATTCAGCGTCAATCAGGATGAGACTCGCGCCGGGGTGTGACGGAGTGAGGGCGTAGCCCGATCGTAGTCATACCCCGGCGTGGCGCATATTTTCGG
>NZ_JARSBQ010000067.1:0-971 GCF_029623935.1 Shinella sp. 838 | reverse complement strand
GCCCTGAGCGATGCGGGTCAAGGTTTGGCAGAGCCAGGCGAGCGGATCGACGCTGTTCATTTTGCATATGTGGACGGCCCCCGGCTTGCAAGATTGACGGCAGTAATTTGAACCGATCGCTTGCGATCATATGTCCGGCCTCTGAGTGTGCGGCCGCACATGACCGCGGGCCAAGATGGTTTCCGCTACGCGAGTTCCAAACAGGTCTGCGGCCTTTGTCGGCCTTTGCATTATACGGATTGTCACGCGCTTCGGAACGATCGATCACCATCTACTCTTCTTCTTGCAAGTTTGGGCATCAGTTCAGTGCGGCAGCGTTCCGCAGATCGCTCGCCGCGGCTGGCTGATCTCTATACGGCTCGGGCATGAAGCGGTTGCGCGGTGTCGGCCCTGTGTTGCCCGCCGGTCACCATGAGCTTCCATGCGACGCGGGCAATCTTGTTAGCCAATGCCACAGCCACGAGCTTCGGCGGCTTGCGCTTGAGGAGTTCCCTGAGCCATGGCGAAGCGTTCTTGCCGCGCCCTTCTCGAACGTGGCGCAGAAGAGCAGTCGCCCCTGCCACGAGAACGCTTCGCAGGGTTTCATCGCCGGCACGTGTAATACCGCCAAGCCGGATTTTTCCAGCGGTGGAGTGATCTTTTGGCGTCAGTCCGAGCCAGGCGGCGAAGTGCCGACCCGAGCGAAAGCCTTCGGGTGCTGGCATCTTCATGACAAGCAGTGACGCGCCGATCGGGCCGACGCCGGGAATTTTCGCTAGTCGCCGACTGCATTCGTCAGCCCGGTGCCAAGCCATCAATCTGGCTTCGACCTTGGCGATCTCTCCCTGCAACTGTCTGTATTCTCGTGCATGAAGCGCGAACAAGTCGCGAGCAAGTTCGGGCAGCGTCTCATCGGTTGCGATACGCTCGAGCAGGTGTTCCACCTTGCATATTCCCTGGGCAGCACTCAATCCGAACTCGGCAGCATAGCC
>NZ_JARSBQ010000065.1:0-1007 GCF_029623935.1 Shinella sp. 838 | reverse complement strand
GGGGAACCTGCGGCTGGATCACCTCCTTTCTAAGGAAGCTGTGGAATTGGTAAGACGACCGTCTTGAACGGTATGAACCTTCCCGTGCTTTTTAGAACATAGATGGCACCAGTCAGGTGACCATCGAAACGCAATACGCCTGCAGATCTGCTACGCAGACAGCGGGTATGGCGATCTTCGCCGTCCACGTTTCTCTTTCTTCAAAAGGATATACGAACCACGCCCATGTTGTTCATGGCGCAGTTCCGGGCGGAAAACCGCGCGGCACTTTTCCTGAACATGCGCATGCGTGTTTGACCGTAATGGGCCCGTAGCTCAGGTGGTTAGAGCGCACGCCTGATAAGCGTGAGGTCGGCAGTTCGAGTCTGCCCGGGCCCACCATCCCTAAGATTGAGTGGTCAGCCGGTCAGGTTATCGAAACCTGAATGGGGCTGTAGCTCAGCTGGGAGAGCACCTGCTTTGCAAGCAGGGGGTCAGCGGTTCGATCCCGCTCAGCTCCACCAAGGTTTTGGTGTCGAGATGAGGGAATATCCTTTGGAGAAATAAAAGTTTGCGTCTGCCGAATGGCAGTGCGCCTGTTCTGCATACATTGTGAAGAGAAGATTGATCTGGAGGCTTCCAGGTGTTTTGGGTTTTAGGCCCGAAGCGTCCGAGACCTTTCCCGGTGAACCTTTTGATGGCCTAGCCGGCCGGAGATTGGGGAGGGATTGGAGGTAGGAAGGAAGCTTGTCGCTCTGGATCGTTCGTTGTTGGCGCCTTCGGGTGCTTCTGACGGACGATCGGATTACCGTCGTCTAACCGCACGGTACCGGATTTGATCTCGAGAAGCTGGTCTTAATGACGGACTGCAAGCGAGCCGCTCGGCGTGGCTCCAATAAAGCAGATCTGTCGAACACGTCGATGGCATCATGAGTGGATTGGATTGTAAAAGGTAGTCCAATCGCCTTCTAGCGAAGGCTAGTGATGAGCATAGACAATGAGAACGATTAAGTGTCGTAAGGGCAATT
>NZ_JARSBQ010000064.1:0-1035 GCF_029623935.1 Shinella sp. 838 | reverse complement strand
GGGGAACCTGCGGCTGGATCACCTCCTTTCTAAGGAAGCTGTGGAATTGGTAAGACGACCGTCTTGAACGGTATGAACCTTCCCGTGCTTTTTAGAACATAGATGGCACCAGTCAGGTGGCCATCGAAACGCAATACGCCTGCGGATCTGCTATGCAGACGGCGGGTATGGCGATCTTCGCCGTCCACGTTTCTCTTTCTTCACAAGACAAGGACCCGCTGTTTGGCAGAGTTCTACCCAGTATGGGCCCGTAGCTCAGGTGGTTAGAGCGCACGCCTGATAAGCGTGAGGTCGGCAGTTCGAGTCTGCCCGGGCCCACCATCCCTAAGATTGAGTGGCACTCCGGTCAGGTATCGAAACCTGAATGGGGCTGTAGCTCAGCTGGGAGAGCACCTGCTTTGCAAGCAGGGGGTCAGCGGTTCGATCCCGCTCAGCTCCACCAAGGTTTTGGTGTTGAGAACTGAGAGGTCGAAGCGAAGCTTCGCAAGCGCAGAGCGCGTCGCCAATCGTTTGGCGCCCTAGCGGAGCGCCTTCGGCGCGTGAGCGAAAGAAATCCTTGTCTTGGAAGAAATAAAAGTTTGCGTCCGCCAAATGGCGGTGCGCCTGTTCTGCATACATTGTGAAGAGAAGATTGATCTGGAGGCTTCCAGGTGTTTTGGGTTTTAGGCCCAAAGCGTCCGAGACCTTTCCCGGTGAACCTTTTGATGGCCTAGCCGGCCGGAGATTGGTGAGGGATTGGAGGTAGGAAGGAAGCTTGTCGCTCTGGATCGTTCGTTGTTGGCGCCTTCGGGTGCTTCTGACGGATGATCGGATTACCGTCGTCTAACCGCGCGGTACCGGATTTGATCTCGAGAAGCTGGTCTTAATAGATGGACTGCAAGCGAGCTGCTCGGCGTAGCTCCAATAAAGCGGTCCATCGAACACGTCGATGGCATCATGAGTGGATTGGATTGTAAAAGGTAGTCCAATCGCCTTCTAGCGAAGGCTAGTGATGAGCATAGACAATGAGAACGATTAAGTGTCGTAAGGGCAATT
>NZ_JARSBQ010000063.1:0-1124 GCF_029623935.1 Shinella sp. 838 | reverse complement strand
TGTCATGCAGCGGCAGTCTGTGCCGGATTTTGATAATCCTTGCCTGTTGTCAGCATGGCCCAGATCGCTCTGGCCATTTTGTTTGCAAGGGCGATGGCCACAAGCATTCTGGGTTTCCGGGCCAACATTCCAGATAGCCAGGACCTCTCCGGTATCGTCTTCCGCCCGAGCCAGTTCAGACGCGACATTGCTCCCATGATCAAGAGCCGGCGTATATCGGCTTGTCCGGCCTTTGATATTCGTCCGAGCCGCTCCTTTCCTCCCGACGAATGCTGGCGCGGCACCAGACCCAGCCAGGCCGCAAAGTCTCGCCCACGCCGAAAGCTTTCCATGGGTGGAGCAAACGCTTCAACGGCCAGCGCGCTCATTGGTCCAACGCCCGGCATTGTTTGTAAACGGCGTGCTGTATCCGTAATCTTTGCCAGAGCGCTGATTTGTTGTGCCTTCGCTTCGATCCGTTGCGTCTTCTCGGCGATCTGCAGCAGAATATCGCGGCATTCGTCACGAACCAGTTCCGGCAGATCGCTGTTCTCAGCCTCGACCATCGCCTCGATCCGCGTAAGCTGCACAATGCCGGGAGGAATCGGATACCCAAACTCGTAGAGGACTGATCGCAGTGCGTTCACCAGCTCGGTACGCTGACGTACAAGTCGTTCTCTCCCGCGAAAAAGCAGCGCCTGTGCCTGCTGCTCCTCCAATTTCGGCGTAACGAAGCGCATCTCAGGTCGCTGTGCGGCAGTAACAATCGCTTCGGCATCCGCGGCATCGTTCTTCTGACGCTTCACGAATGGACGAACGTACTGTGGCGCTATCAGCCGTACTTCATGGCCGAGTTTTGTCATCTCGCGTGACCAGTAATGAGCGCTCCCGCATGCCTCCATCACGACGATCGCAGCGTCTTGCCCGGCCATAAATCTACGAAAATGCTGCCGGGATAGCTTCCGCCGGAACTTCACCTCTCCGGAAAGCAAAGCTCCATGAACCTGGAAAACGTTCTTCGCCAGATCGACCCCAATCATCGTGTCGTATGTCATGCTGCCATCCTTCCACCCGCTGGATTTAACCCGACCATCCTCTGACAGAACGTGCCGGGTGGGTAGGGCGGCAACCACGCCATCTATTCA
>NZ_JARSBQ010000062.1:0-1197 GCF_029623935.1 Shinella sp. 838 | reverse complement strand
TAGATTTGTAGACGCCTTCTTTCCTAATTTTGAGGCAGGAAGAGCATCATGAGCAAATCGAATTTCACCGAAGATTTTAAGCGCGACGCCGTGCGCCAGATCACGGAGCGAGGCTATCCGGTTGCGGAGGTTTCTCAGCGCCTCGGCGTGAGCCAGCATTCCCTTTATGAATGGAAGAAGAAGTTTGCCGCGTCGAACGCCAGGGGCAACGACGAGGCCGAGGAGATCAGGCGGCTGAAGAAGGAACTGGCTCGCGTCACCGAGGAGCGCGATATCCTAAAAAAAGCGGCCGCGTATTTCGCCAGGGATGCAAAGTGAAGTACGCGTTCATTGCCCTGCATCGCTTGCAGTTTTCGGTGCGGATGATGTGCCGCCTTTTGCGGGTTCATCCCAGTGGATTTTACACCTGGCTGAAGAACCCGCTGAGCAGGCGAGCCAACGAGGACAAGCGACAGACCGATCTGCTCCTGAAGGCATGGGAAGAGAGCGGCAAGGTCTACGGTTATCGCAAGCTGCACGACGACCTTCTCGATCAGGGAGAGATGTGTTGCCCGAACCGGGTCGCGCGCCTGACGCGTCTCGCCGGGATAAAGGCGCAGATCGGCTACAAACGCCGTCCCGGCATCTATGGCGGCAGGCCTACCGTCGCTATCGACAACACACTCGACCGACAATTTGACGTCGCGGCTCCGGACAAGGCCTGGGTCACGGACATCACCTACATCCGAACCTGCGAGGGCTTCTCTTACCTTGCGGTCGTCATCGACCTCTATTCTCGCCGGGTCATCGGCTGGGCGATGCAGAGCCGCCAAACCACGGACGTCGTATTGCAGGCTCTGCTCATGGCGGTGTGGAGGCGAAAGCCGAAGGACAAAGTGCTGATTCATTCGGATCAGGGTTCGCAATTCACCAGCATGGATTGGGCCTCGTTCCTCAGGCACCACAATCTGCTTCACTCGATGAGCCGACGCGGCAACTGCCATGACAATGCGGTGGCCGAGAGCTTCTTCAATCTTCTGAAGCGGGAGAGGATACGTCGCAGGGTTTACCGCTCACGCGATGAAGCGCGCCAGGACGTGTTCGACTACATCGAGATGTTCTACAACCCGAAGCGCAAGCACGTCAGAAACGGAATGCTATCGCCCGTCGAGTTCGAGAAGCAGCAGAAAATCTAACCCGAGGGTGTCTACGAAACTC
>NZ_JARSBQ010000061.1:0-1322 GCF_029623935.1 Shinella sp. 838 | reverse complement strand
AATCTATGGACGCCTCCCGGGCGAGATGAACATTTGGCGGCACTCGGCATTGGATGCGTGAATCTATCCGGCCTATCGCTGGAGCGATCACGCTCCTGGCCTTGATGGGAGTCCGCTGCCTCTTTCCTCATAACATGATCGACCTTTGTGGCCTTGTCGTAGATCAGGATCCGAAGCTGCGGTCCGTGCCGTTACGCCATCAGTTCTTACCTCGCATTCATCATTGCCTCATAGGCAACGATTGGCAAATAACTATTGTACGACATAGCGCTCCTGTCGTGTGAGCAAGGCCCATGCGACCCGCGCGGTCTTGTTAGCGAGCGCTACGATCGCCTTATTAAATCCACGACGAGCGACGAGCTCTTTCAGCCATTGAGATCGGCGATCGTCGTGACTGGCCAGTCGGCTAATAACTGCGCGTGCCCCATGTATCATCTGCCGACGGAGATAGTGGTTCGCTCGGCGCCCGATCCCACCAAGCCGTGGTTTGCCGCCAGTCGTATATTGACGCGGGACCAGCCCGATCCAGGCCGCCAGCTCTCGTCCTGATTTGAAGTGGCGCCCGTCCTCAACGCTCGCCACCAATGCCGTTGCGATGATAGGACCGACACCTGGCAATTCAGAGAGACGACGGCAATCTTCTCGCTCGCGGCAAATCTCGCAGATTTTCCTATCAATCTTGGCAACTCGGGCATTCACATCGGTGAGTTGATCGAGAAGTTCGAGGAATAACTCGCGCCCGAGATCGGAGAGAGCAGCGTTCTCGACAGCCGAGGGTGCCTGGGATGCAAAACGCCATGGTCCTTGCGGCAACACGATGCCATATTCGGCGAGAAGACCGCGTGCATGATTGATTAGAGATGTACGCTGAACAATCATACGCTCTCTAATTCTATGCAGCGACTGAAGGTCTTGCTGTGCGGTTGATTTGACCGGCACGAACCGCATGGTTGGGCGTGTGGCCGCTTCATAAATTGCAGCTGCATCTACAGCGTCGTTTTTGGAGCCGCGCACGAATGGCTTCACGAAACGAGGGTTGATGAGCAGGACCTCTCGCCCATCATTTTTGAATTGCCGTCCCCAGTGATGAGCACTGGCGCAGGCTTCCATGGCAATAGTCTTAGGAGCGAGTGCGCTAACAGTCTCGGTTAACTTCGATCGGCTCACCTTGCGCGATAAAATAGCGCCATCTGAAGCAATGCTATGTAGATGAAACGACGACTTTCCGAGATCGATTGCGAGCAATTCGAATGTCATGACTTCCTCCTTTAGCTGGCCCTTCATTCTGAAGGTTCGGAGGGAGGCGTCCATCCCATAACATG
>NZ_JARSBQ010000060.1:0-1384 GCF_029623935.1 Shinella sp. 838 | reverse complement strand
GAAGGGCGATATGCGGAAACAGCTTTCCAAGCCCCGGGCAACACAGCTCGGAGGCCTGGACCTGTCGCCAGGCCTGCTACAGTCGTCGTGACGCCGGGCGGTCGAACGAACTATCCTGCTGCGCCACCTTCGAGGACGGGGATGGCACGATCGCGGCGAGGAAGAGTACGGCGAGCATCGGCCGGACAAGCAGTGCATTGCTGATTGCCGACCCACTGATGAACGCGACGAGGACCGCGGCCTGGAGGTTGTTTGCATGGCGCAGCGACCAGCCGAAGGTCAGCAGAATCACGAAGAGCCCGACAAGCCCCTGCTCGATGACGACATTGAGGAAGTCGTTGTGCGAATCCTTGGCTTCCCACCACCAGCTGGTGCTGAAGAACATGTCGGATCCGAGGCCGGTACCGAACAGCCACTGGCTGCTCGAACGCTCCGCGAGCATGCTGAAACGCTCCGCATAGGTCGACGTCCGGCCACTTGAAAACTCGACAAGGTCGAAATTGGGAATGAAGAGGAATACCAGGGCAAGAAGCACCAGGACGGAGGTTGCAAACCCCAGACCCACCGCGGAAGCAAACAGCCGATGAGTCGTGCGGCGACGTATGGCCTGAACGAGAAGGACCGCGGAGAAGACCAACAGCATCACCCAGGTGGTGCGGACCTGATAGGCAATGAAAAGGCCGAACAGGGGGAGACCCACCAGCCAGGCGGTCAACGCGCCGACTTCCCGTCGCAACCGCATCAGCACGACGCCGACAAGCGCCCCCGACACAATGTATGCGCTGGAGTGGATGGCATCCACGCCGGCAAACGGATAGGGTCGCAGAACACCGGCGTAATCATACAGGCCGTACAAGGCTGTCGTCGCGACGGCCACGATCGAAACGGTAACGTAGATCGCGATTTTCGCCCCCGCCAGGATGGTTCCCTCATACCGCATGAAATAGACGAGTGCAGATATCCCCGTCATCACGCGCAGGATGGTGAGGGCATAATCGTTGAGCGGCGTGTTTATCGAAACCAGGAAGGTGTAGGTCACCAGCATCGAGCAGATCGAGAGAATGAGCGCGAAGCTTCTGATGTCCAGATAGACCATGCCTTGGCGAACGATGGGGAGGCAGGCGGCGAGGATCAGCCAAAGGCTGACGACCCCGGCAATGGCCACCTGGATCGGCTCGGGCATGGATTCGGCGAAAATCGAGTACAGACCGGCAGCGACGAAGACGAGGGTGTCGATGACCCAGCTCTGCCTGGTTGCCGTTGCGTCGGAATTCGCACCGAATGTGCCGATGTCTGTGACCATTGTCGATTCCGGTAAGAGTTTCTTCGGACTAGCAGGAATACATTAAGGGAATCTTGAACCGTTGGCCGGGCTCGGGCGGTA
>NZ_JARSBQ010000059.1:0-1393 GCF_029623935.1 Shinella sp. 838 | reverse complement strand
TCCGCTCAACACGCGACGATCGTCCACGCGCGGCTTGCCCCGCACATCCGTTGGCAGGAGCGGTTCGATCCGTTCCCACTGCGCATCGGAAAACCAAAAGAAATCAGACATCTCACCGCGTTCCACACGAAAGCCTGGTTAAGAGTCACGCCGCCTTCATGCCGGATGCCGCCTGGGCAGAAATCAGGGCGCCCCCCAGACCCGTCCCGGGCTAACGAATTCCTCCCGGTTTCGACATCATCTTGCACTTTTCGACACGTCATCAGCGGTTCGCTTGCGCTCGTCTCTCTAAACCTCACCTGACGGACTAAGAGCCGCCTTTTCTGCAACGCTCACCACCACGGCTCTTTACCGTCGCAGCTTGCAGTGGTTTGAAACCTACCCCTGACGGTCGGCTTCGAGGGACCTACCCTCATCTTCCGCGCAGCTCGGCTCCCACATTGCTGTGGGCGCCTCGCGGCACACTCTCATCGAGATGCCATTTGTCTGCGAAGTTGCCGATCGACCGCCGCTTGAGTTGGTGGGCGAATTTCAGGCCAAACTTAGTCGTCCATTCTGAGACGGTCTGAAACGAGACGGCAATGCCGCGCTCGGCAAGCAGGTCTTCGATATCGCGCAGGCTCAGCGGGAACCGGTAACAGAGCCATACCGCATGCGCGATGATCTCGGCTGGAAAGCGGTGGCGTTTGTATCGGGCGGACGCATCGTCAGTCATGCCGATAGACTTGCCTCGATCCGCACCAGCCGGTTAAGGCGACGCCTCCCCTCGACTTCATCATCCTCGACGAACTCGGCTATCTGCCGTTCGCGCAGGCCGGTGGTCAGCTCCTATTCCACCTGATCAGCAGGCTCTACGAGCGCACCTCGATCATCGCCACCACGAACCTTGCCTTCGGTGAATGGCCGTCCGTGTTTGGTGATGCCAAGATGACGACAGCGCTGCTCGACCGCCTGACCCACCACTGCGAGATCGTGGAACCAGGAAACGAGTCCTGGCGCTTCAAAAACCGCTCTCAAAGCTAAAGCCGAAGATACCCATCACCCGCACTTGGCCTACCCTCTGCAACCCCGGTCAGCGCAGGGCAGGCCAAGCACTGATCGTCTACATGGGGGTGAAGATTGGACACCGACAAAAGGGGGCAACATTCCGCGCCGGTTGACAATCGAGTATTTCCGTTGTGCATAGGGAGCAAGCGGGCTGCTCATTGTCAGTAGCCCTACACCCTGCTGTTGGTTTCCACGCGGAACTGAGCCGGTTTTTCCACCGAGAAGTGAGCCACCTCTGAGTATGGTTTTCTGATCAGGCTTTGGTCAAGGGATTGGCCTTTTCTCCTCTCTTCTGAGCTGCTGCGGCCGAGCTGGCCTTGAAGCGGAAGCTGTCGTTTCCTGTTTC
>NZ_JARSBQ010000058.1:0-1481 GCF_029623935.1 Shinella sp. 838 | reverse complement strand
TGTCCGTCGTCAAATGAACTGAGACTTTTCGGGCTTTGGAAGAGCGGAGTTTCCGGCTCGGTTTGCGGGTTGATTTAAGCCGCTTTGGCGTGATGGTTCAAGCGGCGCTGTCTGATGGTGTCTCGTTTGATCCTTTCACGTTCGAGCAGGATGGACTGGCCGCGCCCGAAGTAGACGTCGGCCGGGGTGAGATTGTCGAGGCTCTCGTGGTATCGGCGATGATTGTAATGTTCGACGAAGGCCGCGATCTGGGCTTCGAGGTCTTCCTGAAAGAAGTAGTTTTCGAGCAGGATGCGGTTCTTGAGCGTCTGGTGCCAGCGTTCGATCTTGCCTTGCGTTTGCGGATGGCCAGGCGCGCCATGGACCTGATCGATCTTGTATTTTTCCAGCCACTCACCGAGATCGGAGGCAACGTAACACGGCCCGTTATCCGACAGCAGGCGCGGCCGGTGTTCGACCTTGACGCTGTTGCAACCTGAGGCAGCCAGTGCCAAGTCGAGCGTGTCTGTGACATCATCGACTTTCATAGTCGTGCACAGCTTCCAGGCGACGATGTAGCGCGAGAAGTCATCGAGAATGGTGGAGAGATAGAACCATCCCCAGCCGATGACCTTCAGATAGGTGAAATCGGTCTGCCACATCTCGTTTGGGTGCGTGGTCTTGTCCTTGAACTCGTCATTGGCCTTGATGACGATATAGGCTGGCGAGGTGATCAGGTCGTGTGCTTTCAGCAGGCGATAGACCGAAGCCTCTGACACGAAATAGCTTTCCGTGTCGGTGAACCTCACCGCCAACTCGCGCGGCGACAGATCGGCATGATCGAGCGCGAGTGCGATGATGCGATCCCTGATATCATCGGGGATGCGGTTCCACACCCGTGACGGCGCGGAAGCCCGGTCTTCCAGCCCTTCGACGCCGTGGGTCAGGAACCTGTCATACCATCGATAAAAGGTCGGCCTGGGAATGCCGAGCTTGTCGAGGGTCTGCCTGACCGACAGATGCGACTGCTCTACAAGCCGGATGATCTCAAGCTTCTCGGTGGCGGGGTATCTCATTCGTCGTCGCCCCCATCCGCGATCATGCTTTTTTTGAGCATGCGGTTTTCCAGGGTGAGGTCGGCCAGAGCCTCCTTCAAGTCGCGGCTTTCACGACGAAGTGCCTTCACTTCGTCACTGGTCGCCGAACGGGCGGTATCGCCCGCAAGACGTTTCTTGCCCGCCTCGAGGAATTCCTTCGACCAGCTATAATACAAGCTCTCCGCGATCCCCTCACGGCGGCAGATCGCGGCGATGCTATCTTCACCACGCAAGCCGTCCAGCACAATGCGGATTTTGTCCTCGGCTGAGTGGTGCTTGCGCGTGGCGCGGCGGATGTCCTTGATCGTCTTCTCAGCCGCTGACGACTGCGGCCCGGATTTCTGTCTCATCTTCGCTTCCTTTGATAGAGCTACGATGAGCCGAAAATCCTCTCTTCTCAACTAA
>NZ_JARSBQ010000057.1:0-1619 GCF_029623935.1 Shinella sp. 838 | reverse complement strand
CCGCCTTAATGCATAGCACCGGACGTTTTGGCGACGAGAGGCAGGCTTTTGCTGGCTGCGCGACACCGCAGGCAAGTTTTGCCAGTCGCCGGAGTTAATCCATCGTGATGGAAGGCGGGGTTTGCAGGTTGAGGTCGAGGGGTTCGCTTTTGGGGCGTCAGCGCCCCGTCGGCTATGTTGCGAGCCGCGGGATGCGATCGAGAACGATGCGCAGGATGCGCTGATCCGGGCAGGATGTTGGCAGGTGCAGGCGGATTTGCGTTTTCATCTCGACCACCCGCGCTGCAATCTTGATGAGGCGCAGTCGCAGGGTGTCGAATTGCGCGACGGCAAAGCGCGAGCGCTTCGGCATCGCGGCCCGCAGCCCCCACATCAGCCAATAGGCACCCGCATGCAGGAACAGCCGGAACTGGTTGGCCGTCGCTCTCGTACAGGAGGTCCGGTCGGCGGCGAGATGCGTCTTCCATGACTTGATGTGGTTCTCGGCCGCTCCACGCCGGCAGTAGACGTCCTCGTAGAGCACCTTGGCCTTGCCACCTGCAAGGTTGGTGACGATGAAGCGGGTGTCGGTGCCTTGGGCGCCAACCTCGACGCGGGCGATGATGCGCTCGACGCGGCTCCAGCTAGCGGCGCCGTCAAAGAATTCCTTGAACCTGCGGACCTTGCCCGTCTTCGCCGACGCGTCGAACCGCGCCATCGTGCTGGTTTCCAGGTCCGCGACATGCTTGCGCAAGGTGGTGGTGGGTGCCAAGCCAAAGATGAAGTCGACATCGTTGGCGCGGCACCAGTCGATGACCGCCGGACTACAATAGTGGCTGTCGGCCCGGATCAGGATCCGAGTGTTCGGCCAATTGCTCCGGATCGCCTGCACCAGGCGTCGCAGGTGGGGGCGGATTTCTGCCCCACTCGGCCGCTTTGCCGGTCGCAGGACCGCGCCGACGAACCGTCCCGCCCCATCGAACACAACGATCGGCTGGAAGCCATATTCATCGTAATGGGCATTGAACAGCCGCAATTGCTGGCCGCCATGCACGGCGTCAAAGGTGTCGTCGATGTCGAGCACGATCCGCTTGGGAACTTGCCGGAAAGAGGCGCAGTAAAGGTCGACCATCGCCCGGCCCATCGCCACCAGTTCCCTCACGCCAGGCAGGTTCTCCAGCCGGCACATCGTCGACTGGGAGGCCAGATCGCGACCCGACGGCAGCGCGTCCTGGGCCATCTTGAAGACCGGATCGGAACGCAGCCGGTTGGCATCGTTGCCATCCTCGTAGCCGGCGGCGATCATCTTCATGCGAAAGCCGATCATGTCGGCCAGGCTATGGACGGTCTGGTCCGGGCAACGCGGATCGTCGATGCAGCGCGCCAGACGGTCGGCCACATGTAGCCGCTTGTCCACCGCAGCCAGGGCCAGAACACCGCTGTCGGACGATAGCATGCCGCCATCAAAACGGGCGACGACGGGCTTGCCGCCGACTGATGACAAACCGGGCAGCGCTAGCGTAGGATCATTCATGGCGGGTGTGGTCTCCGGAAACGGCACGGATCGGCGTAAGCAACCAAATCCTACGTCATTTCAACGGTTTGAACCATATCCGCCAACCCCTCGTGAATTATTCGGG
>NZ_JARSBQ010000056.1:0-1669 GCF_029623935.1 Shinella sp. 838 | reverse complement strand
TGTAGCCGCAAAGTTAAAGTGTCCTGATCCTGCAAAGTTGGAATGTCACTCTCCCCGGGTTTTGATGACCTGGGAGATTGCGGATGGGATTGATTGCGATGAGCGAGCGCGATCTGCAGCGGATTGAGGTTTTGTCGAAGGTGATCGCCGGACGCATGACGTTGGTGTCGGCGGCACATGTGCTTGAGCTGAGCACCCGCCAGGTTCGCCGGTTGCTGGAGCGGATCAGCACTGGCGGTGCGGCGTCGATCCGGCACCAGGCGATCGGCCGGCCATCGAACAACCGGATCTGCGACGGCGTACGCGATTACGCCATGACGATCGTGCGCGAGCGTTATGCCGACTTTGGTCCGACGCTGGCGGCCGAGAAGCTTGCGGAGCGTGATGGTCTGACGGTGTCGCGCGAGACCTTGCGCCAATGGATGTCGGAGGCCGGCTTGTGGCTGTCGCGCAAGCAGCGACGGACGTTCCATCAGCCGCGGCTGCGGCGCGAGGCCTACGGCGAGTTGGTTCAGATCGACGGTTCCGAGCATCGCTGGTTCGAAGATCGCGGCGATTCATGTTCATTGCTGGTGTTCATCGATGATGCGACCGGCAAGCTGATGCAGTTGCGGTTTGTGCGCTCGGAAAGTGCGTTCAGCTATTTCGAGGCGCTGGAACTCTATCTGAAGGCGCATGGTGCTCCCGTCGCCTTCTATTCCGACAAGCATTCGGTGTTCCGGGTTGCGAAGAAGGATGCCAAGGGCGGCCAAGGCATGACCCAGTTCGGGCGTGCACTTTGCGAGTTAAACATCGAGATTCTTTGCGCAAACTCGAGTCAAGCCAAGGGCCGGGTCGAGCGGATGAACCGGACGCTACAGGACCGGTTGATTAAGGATCTGCGTCTGGAGGGCGTCTGCGGCATGGACGACGGCAACGCTTTCCTGCCTCGGTTCATGGAGCGCTATAACCGCCAGTTTGCCATTACCCCTGCCCGATCTGATGATCTGCATCGGCCGCTGAACCTTGCCCCGGATCGGCTGCGCGACGTGCTATGCAAACGTGAGCAGCGTTATGTCGGTGCCCAGTTGACGTTTTCGTACGAGCGCCAGCGGATCATGCTGGAAGAGACCGAGGTGACGCGCGGGCTGGTCGGTCGCTATGTCGAGACCTACGCGCTTGCCGACGGCAGGCTGGATGTGCGTTGGAAGGGGCATTCCCTACCCTACCGGGTGTTCGACAAGGACCAGCGGGTGACGCATGCGGCGATCACCGAGAACAAGCGGCTCGGTGAACTCCTGACCTACATCAAGGAACGTCAGGAGCAGCAGACGAAGCCCGCCGTGAAGACGAACAGCGAGAAGAACGGCTACGTTCGACGCGCGCGCGGCCCGGGACGTCGGAAGGATTTCATGAACGATCCTGCGGTCATTGCCCGGCGGCGACAGGCGCTCTCTGACCTCGATGCGGCGGAATGACCGGCTGCTTCAACTGTCCAAGCTAAAGCCGATGGGTGCGTCTCATCCGCCCCCTCCCTTCCCTTGCAACCCGGTCCAGCCGGTTCGGTCGGGGGCTTGCCTCAGCGCCAACGGAGATGTCGAGTGTCGCATGTCTAAATGGCTGACGACGCGCCGCCCAAATTGACATTTTAACTTTGCGCCAAAGCGGACAGTTCAACTTGGCTGCCACA
>NZ_JARSBQ010000055.1:0-1899 GCF_029623935.1 Shinella sp. 838 | reverse complement strand
TAGGATCATTCATGGCGGGTGTGGTCTCCGGAAACGGCACGGATCGGCGTAAGCAACCAAATCCTACGTCATTTCAACGGTTTGAACCATATCCGCCAACCCCTCGTGAATTATTCGGGTTAGGGCATGCCGTACTCCTGTCACAAAAAACTATGTGAGAGCGGCGACGTGCGTCTTGATTTTGATCAAAAAAAACACGCAGCCCCCAAGAACTGAGGATTGCAAAATCATCACAGAATGCGCTTTTTGATTAGTGACGAATTCTTATAAGCACCTCGAGCGAATACTCTGGTCGAAGGCAATAGAGTGTATCATGGATGCAGTGCGCAAAGATATTTACAACTCGGAAATCCCCGACTTCTGCCGCGACTGCGGCGCACGGCTTGGTGGTGTCTGCGGTGCACTGACGCCTGAACAGTTGACAGAATTCAGTCGCCAGACCTCCCGCAAAGTGGTCCAGCCCGGTGGCGAACTGCATGGCCAGGGCGAACCTGTCCACTCCTATGCCAATATTCTCAAGGGCGTGGTGAAACTCACCAAGATAATGCCAGATGGCCGCCAACAGATAGTCGGCCTTCAATTCGCCCCCGACTTTATCGGCCGCCCCTTCTCCATCGAAAGTGAGTTTTCGGCTGAAGCGGCGACCAATATCGAAGTCTGCGCCTTGCCCAAGGCTGCGCTCGAACAGTTCGTCAACAATATCTCCAATTTTGGCCACCGGCTCCACAAGCAAGCGCTAAACGAACTCGACGACGCCCGTGACTGGATGCTGACGCTAGGTCGCAAGACGGCGCGCGAGAAGGTAGCGACCTTGCTGCACCTGATCGCCACCCATATTGCCCCAGACAAGTCGGAGGTTTTGCATTTCGAACTTCCCCTCACCCGGCAGGATATCGGCGACTTCCTTGGCCTCACCATCGAGACCGTCAGCCGCCAAATGACAAAGCTTCGTCAGGAAAAGGTCATCCATGTAGAGAACAACCGGACGATCACCGTCCACGATTTTGGGCGCCTCGCTGACATCGCTGGCATAGATGGATGAAGTACGATATCGATCAAGGGTAATGGGGTATGAGGATCCGACACAGACTGCTGCGGCTTGACAGAGTTTTGGCGAAAGGCGATTGAGAGCCGCAAAGAAGCGCCCAGATTGGTTAAGTGTCCTCTTTCTCAATTTTTAGGCAGGTAAAACCCTCTTGGCTATTCGGGGCATCAAAGAATAGCGACCATCTTGCAATCGGCCAGAGTTGAGAAGAGCGGCTATTGCCGTAGCGTCAGCTTCGATATTGCCTGTGCGCGCGTGGCGACCCCCAGCTTTCGCAGAATTTCACTCATGTGATATTTTACAATCCGCTCCGAAATGTCCATAATGGTAGCGATGTCGGCGTTCGACTTTCCCTCTGCCGCCCATCTAAGAATTTCTGCTTGTTTCGGCGAAAGCTCGCGCAGTGCGTGGCTTTCATCAGTTGAAATCGCTGAACAAAGACCAAGTGCCTCCGCCTTTAAGAGGCCGGAGTTTGCGATCACCACAACTGCGTGGGTCGTCCGATCATCAACTTGTTTTTCACTGTGAGCCTCCACTGAGACACAGCTGATAGTGCCAGATCGCCTAGAGAGCGGCACCAGGAGGCCACCCTTCAACGGGCTGCTATCCAGAAAATCGAGATAGCTTTGCTGATACCGGCAACTGTATATGTCTTGGTTGCTCCACCAGATCGGTTTCTCGGTTGCGACTGCGCGCGCGAGGTTCGGATCGAAATCCGCCCAATTCCGGCGCTCATGTCCCGGATCAGCGCCCTTGAGACAGAACTGGTTTAGTTGAGAAGAGAGGATTTTCGGCTCATCGTAGCTCTATCAAAGGAAGCGAAGATGAGACAGAAATCCGGGCCGCAGTCGTCA
>NZ_JARSBQ010000054.1:0-2598 GCF_029623935.1 Shinella sp. 838 | reverse complement strand
TGCCGATTCCGATGAAGCCGCCCCCTTGTTCCGAGATGATTGCGCCCCCGGATTCCGGGACGATCTCGCCCCCTGTTTCAAGGGGTCTGCAGGCAGTGATTGTTGTCAGTTCGTTCGAGTGATGTGTCAAGCTTTGCGCGGCAGATTTCGGCGTAGGCTCTCTCCGCTGAGTTCGATGCGATGGGCATTGTGGACGAGGCGATCCAGGATGGCGTCGGCATAGGTGGGATCGCCGATGACGCCGTGCCAGGCAGATACGGGGAGCTGGCTGGTGATGATCGTCGATCGACGGCCGTAGCGGTCCTCGAGGATTTCCAAAAGATCGTGACGGGCCTGTTCGTTGAGCGGCTCAAGACCCCAGTCGTCCAGGATCAGGACCTGAACATGGCCCAGGGTGCGTTGCAGCCTGGCGTATCTGCCGTCACCGCGGGCGAGCGCGAGCTGGGCAAAGAGCCGAGGAACGCGCTGATAGAGAACGGAACGGTCGTCGCGGCAAGCCTTATGGCCGAGGGCACATGCCAACCAGCTCTTTCCGACGCCTGAGGGGCCGCAGATAGCGAGATTGTCGTGAGCGCCGATCCAGTCACCACCGAGCAACTTCATGAAGAGCGCACGATCGAGGCCGCGTTCGGCGCGATAGTCGACATCTTCGGGCGTCGCCTGATGGCGAAGCTTGGCGAACCTGAGGCGCGTGGCAAGCTTGCGGTCGTAGCGGGAACTCCATTCCCGCTCGAGCAGCAGTCCGAGCCATTCGGCATGCGAGAGATGTTCGGCTTCGCCGTTGGCAACGAGTTCGCCGAAGGCCTTGGCCATGCCCGCCAGGCCCATGGCGTTCAGTCTATCAAGTGTTGGATGAGCAAGCATTCTTCGTTCTCCTTAGTGGTAATAGCGAGGTCCGCGGATGTTCTCGTGGTGGATCGGTTCGTGCGAGGCGGCACCATTCGAGCTCGCCGTCCGGTCGAGGTGATTGTCGAGGATGGAGCGCACTGAGCCATAGGTCCGAGCCCCGATCTCCAGCGCTCGGGCGCAAGCGGCATTGACCCTGTCGCGGCCGAAGCTCTTGTTAAGGCGGATAATTCCGAGGCAGGCGCGAAAGCCCTGCTCAGGATGCGGCCGGTCGGCAAGAATGCGCTCGCACAAAAGCTCGACATCCCGTCCCATGGCAGAGGCTTCGCGCCGAATGCGTTCGATCGTCCAGTCGGCAAACCGACGATGCGCCGAAGGCATATGATCGGGGATGGTCGTGTGTTTGCCATTGCCGCTCGAGCGGCGGTGCGCGGCAATCCGCTCGCCCTTGTGGAATATCTCGATCGTGTTGGCGGTGATGCGCGCCTCGACCTGCTCGCGGGCAAAGCGATAGGGAACGGAGTAGTAATGCCGTTCGATCTCGACGTGGTAATCCAGTCCGGCACGCCGGATACGCCACTCGGCGAAGACATAGCGCTCGACAGGCAATGGCCGCAGAGCCGGACGATCGAGTTCCTCGAATAGCTGGCGACGGGTAGCGCCGACCCGGCGCAGAACGCGTTTATCGTTGAGGTCGCAAAGCAGTTCGGCGATCGCCGCATTCACGTCGGCCAGGCTGTAGAAGACCCGATGACGCAGCCGGCCCAACAGCCAGCGCTCGGCAATACGAACCGCGGCCTCCACTTTCGCCTTGTCGCGCGGCCGCCGCGGCCGTGTCGGAAGAACGGCGCTCCCATAGTGCGCCGCCATGGCGCAATAGGTCCTGTTGACCTGGGGGTCGAAGTGGCAGGCCTTGATGATCGCCACCTTGGCATTATCAGGAACCAGAAGCGCCGGCGAGCCGCCGAAGAATTCCAGCGCCTGAACATGGCATTCGACCCAGTCGGGTAGCGTCTCTGTCCAGCGCGCTTGCGCATAAGACAGGCTGGACGCTCCCAGAACCGCCACGAACAGGTGTGCTTGTCGCGTCTTGCCCGACAGCCGATCAACGACGACCGTGACCGTGTCACCGGCATAATCGACGAACAGCTTGTCGCCGGCAGCATGCTCCTGCCGCATCGTCACCGGCAGCTTCAGCGCCCAGCCGCGATAGAGGTCACAATACCGGCTGTAGCGGTAGCCGTCGGGATAACGGCTCATGTATTCGTCCCAGAGAATTTGCAGCGTCACGTGCTTGCGCTTGAGTTCGCGATGGACCTCGGCCCAGTCCGGCTCGGGGCCCGGCGATGACCCGTCTTCGTCCCTGCCGATTTGTAGAGCGCCGCCTCCAGGACGGCATCGCTCACGTCATCACCCAACGGCCACGAAAGACCCGCAACCGTTGCCCGCCGCAGCGTCTCGCGCACCGTCGACGGTGCTGCCCCGACCCGAACCGCAATCGATTTGTGGCCCAGTCCTTGTTCGAAACGATATCTCAGTATCTCGCGGACACGCCGCATCTCCAGTCTCTCCGCAGGCATCCCGTTCCTTCCTCGTCAACATCGACGGAAGGAACTTCACACCGGCAGAACCCCCACGCCACATCCCTTCCAAAGGGGGCGGCATCATCTCGGAACAAGGGGGCGACTATTTCTCGGAATGGAGGGGCGAGATCATTTCGGAATCAGGGCGCGGATTGCCTCGGAATTTGCA
>NZ_JARSBQ010000053.1:0-2625 GCF_029623935.1 Shinella sp. 838 | reverse complement strand
TGCATAGCGGCAATCTAGGTGAGATTCAGCGTCAATCAGGATGAGACTCGCGCCGGGGTGTGACGGAGTGAGGGCGTAGCCCGATCGTAGTCATACCCCGGCGTGGCGCATATTTTCGGCGTCTCAAGATCGCGGTCGGTTCGGTACATTTGCGGTTTTCTGGATTGGAGAACCAGTTTGTGCCGGGTCGCCATGTAACCGATCATCAGATGAGACTCTTCATGAAGTACCGACAAACGCATTCCGTCGAGGTCGCCGCATCGAAAGCGTCGATCAGCCGAGCCACGGCATACCGCCTCGATAAGGAGGTACAACTACCATCTCAGAGCAAAACGCCGCGTGGACGCCGCCGCCCTGATCCCTTGGAGCCGATATTCGAGACTGAAGTCGTCCCACTGCTGAAGGCCGCACCCGGCATCCGTGCCGTCGCCGTCTACAACGAGATGCTGCGCCGACATCCAGAACTCTCTGAAGGTATCCGCCGCACGCTTGAACGCCGCATTCGGTCGTGGCGTGCTGTCCATGGCGAAGCGCAGGATGTCATCTTCCGCCAGACTCACGAGCCAGGCCGGCTAGGCCTTTCGGATTTTACCGACGCCAGCGGTCTTGGTGTGACGATCGCCGGCCAGCCGCTTGATCACCTGTTCTATCACTTCCGGCTTGTCTGGTCGGGCTTCGAACATGCCCATGTCATTCTCGGCGGGGAAAGCTTTGTCGCGCTGGCCGAAGGACTTCAAAATGCCCTGTGGTCCGTGGGTGGTACGCCGCTTTATCATCGCAGCGACAGCCTGTCGGCGGCATTCCGCAACCTCGACGCCGATGCCAAGGTCGATCTCACCCGCCGATACGATCAGCTTTGCTCCCATTATCGAATGACGCCGACGCGTAACAACAAAGGCGTCGCGCATGAGAATGGCTCGATCGAAAGCTCCCATGGCCATCTCAAGAACGCTGTTCATGATGCCCTGCTGATGCGGGGGACCAAGGAATTCGACGACCTCAGTTCTTACCGCGCCTTTGTCGACGAGATCGTCAGCCGTCGCAACGCTGCCCATGGCAGGCGCATTGATGCAGAGCGATCCCATCTGCAGGCGCTGCCAGAGCGCCGGACTACGGACTTCGAGGAGATTGTCGTTACGGTGTCCCGGACGGGCGGCTTCACCTTGCGCAAGGTCTTCTACACCGTGCCATCCCGCCTGATCGGCCACAGGTTACGAGTTCGCCTGTTCGACGATCGGCTGGATGTCTTCGTTGGTGGTACGCATCTGATGACGTTGCGCCGGGGACGTGGCCACGCTGACGGGCGACACGACCAGGTCGTCAACTACCACCACGTCATCCATTCCCTGCGTAAAAAGCCGATGGCGCTCCGTGGCCTCGTTTATCGCGACAAGCTCTTCCCACGCGAGGAATATCGCAAGGCCTTCGAAGCCCTGACCGAACATCTTCCCGATAAGCAGGCTTGCAAGATCACCGTTGAGCTTCTGGCACTGGCGCATGACCGTGGCTGCGAACGCGAACTTGCCGAAGAATTGGCTAGGACACTCGATGCTGGTGACTTACCCAATCTGGCTGCCATGCGAGCGCTCTTCGGTCCGGACCCGGCCAAGCTACCGACCGTTCATGTGCAACTCGCATCGCTCAACGGTTATGAAGCCCTGATCGGTACGGGAGAAGCCGCATGAAGAATGCCCACGTCATCGATGAAGCACGGCTCGGTATCATGCTCAACGAACTTCGGCTGCCGACCATCAAAACGCTGTGGCCGCAATTTGCCGAGCAGGCAGACCGGGAAGGATGGCCAGCAGCTCGTTTCCTGTCGGCTATTGCCGAGCACGAGCTGGCAGAGCGTGCCAATCGCAGGATTGAACGGCATCTCGCCGAAGCGCATCTGCCGCCCGGAAAGACCTTGGACAGCTTCGCTTTTGACGCTGTACCCATGATCTCGAAAGCGCAGGTCATGGCAATTACCGCCGGCGACAATTGGCTCGCCAAGGGAGCGAACATCCTCATGTTCGGTCCGCCCGGCGGAGGAAAGAGCCATCTTGCTGCTGCTATCGGTCTTGCGCTGATCGAGAACGGATGGCGGGTCCTGTTTACCCGGACCACCGATCTTGTGCAGAAGCTTCAGGTTGCCCGCCGGGAACTCCAGCTTGAATCTGCCATCGATAAACTCAACAAATATGACTTGCTCATCCTCGATGACCTCGCCTACGTCACCAAGGACCAGGCGGAAACAAGCGTGCTCTTCGAGCTGATCTCGGCACGATACGAGCATCGATCGATCCTGATCACCGCCAATCAGCCGTTCGGAGAGTGGAACCGGGTCTTTCCCGATCCCGCCATGACACTCGCAGCAGTCGACCGGCTTGTACACCATGCCACGATCTTCGAGATGAACGTCGAAAGCTATCGCCGCAGAACTGCGCTTGAGGAAAAACGCCAGCGAGGCCGTCCCGCGTCCTTCGCGACGATCAGAACCTCAGCGCTAGCTGTCGCGGAGCGGCAATCAGAAAACGACGAAGAACTTGTCAGCGACAATCAGCGTGATAACTTGATCCCGACCGCGACCTAAGAATCTCATCCAGATTGTCGCCCGCGTCTCATCCTGATTGCCGCGCTATA
>NZ_JARSBQ010000052.1:0-3114 GCF_029623935.1 Shinella sp. 838 | reverse complement strand
TCCGTTCCCACTGCGCATCGGAAAACCAAAAGAAATCAGACATCTCACCGCCCTTTCGTCGCGGCAATGAATCATGCCCCAGCGCTCAAGGAAAGCTAATTATTGGGTCCGGACCCTAGCTTGTAGAGCTTCAGCCCGTAATCGGCGCGGTTCACGTCTTACTTGATCCGCGCATCTGGCGACTTTCTCGTCGAGAAGATGGGCCTCTGTCATGCCGCGCTTCTCATGCAAATTTCATCGAACTGACACGGAACCACCTGCACACAATCTGCATTCATAGTCCCGATTTGACAGGGAAATACGAAATGCTTTCTGTAACTTGGGATCGCGATCTCGCCATTGTACTGCCAGGCATGCGCCGTGCCATGGAGATCAAAGACGTTCGAAACGCCATGTTCGTCCTGGCGGAAAAAGGGCCGGTGACCTATGGCCGAGCTTTCCAGCGCGCGCTTGTCTTTTGCGCTCGCGCTATTGAAGGAGAATGCTCTCTATCGCGTGCTCGACTGGCATTCCTTGCCGCAGCTCGCGAGGCAAATGTGGCCGTTGTCGCGTAAGCCTGACATGCCGCCTCGCAGTTTGCGACGCGCGGTGGCACTGGAACGCCGAGGCGTGAATCTTTGGGCGCACTTCGGCAGCGGATTCATTCTTGAAGACGACAGGAGGCCGGCGGTGATACAATTTCAGCCGCGTCACGGCGCGGACGCCGGCTGGTGTGAAGATGAGCGGGCGATAGAAATCTCGACGGGATCCCCATAGATCGCCTGGCCGTGCACGCAGTGAGCCATGAAAGTCCGTGCTCTTTGTACGTGACCACCACGTCGCACGTAGCTCCGGCCCTTTAGTGCTGAGTACATCTCCTTAAATGAATAGATTATCTGGCTGCGCCCGCCCGGGCCTTGTAGGTCGATGTCCGCGTTCTATCCATAGGCGAAGTCCTTTCGACGAAAGAGCCGACCGGCGCGCCCTCGAATGGATTAGGGCCGCCATATGGGGCAACCTCCCGCGCCGGTTCGCCTCTTCTAGCTTGCTTCGGCCAATACGGCACGTAGGCTATCAATCGTGAATGGCTTCGAAAGCTGATCGGCATCGACAATACCAGAAGCCGCTTTCGCGCTATCATCGCCACTGGCGAACACGATCCGTACATTCGGCCAGCGCTCCCGGACCCGTTGAGCGAGGTCAATCCCGGAAATACCGGGCAAACCCACGTCTGTCAGCAATACATCAATGCTTTGGGTTTCCACCAAGCCCAGTGCGACTTCAGCGGATTTGGCTTCGTGGACGGTATGGCCCAGTTCCTCCACCATATCGATCGTTGACATAAGGATGAGCGGTTCATCCTCAACGACGAGAACACGAAGCGCCGTATGTCGTTGAACCTGGGACTTCAACACAGACGGTCGCTCTTCACGCTCGAGGCGTTCCACTGCGATCTTGTGTTGCTGCGCGTTGCTCAAGACATGACGGACTTTGCGCGCGAGCGCGTCGCGGGTGTAAGGCTTGGATAGCAATTCAACGCCAGCATCCAACCTGCCACCATGGACGATCGAGTTTTCCGTGTATCCCGACGTATAAAGCACTGCCATATCGGGCAATAGTGCCTTGGCCCTTCTGGCGAGCTCCGTGCTGCGCATCGGGCCTGGCATCACGACGTCAGTAAACAACAGGTCGATGGGGATGCCGCTGTTCACGATGGCGAATGCCGACTGCGCGTCGTGGGCTTTGAGAACGCGGTATCCAAGATCAGTTAGCAGCGCCACCGAAATCTCCCGAACCGCGTCGTCGTCCTCCACAACGAGAACGGTCTCCGTGCCGCCCTTTGCCGGTATCGCATTTGCATCCGCCAGACTGTCCTCGGTCTGCATCGTGCGCGGCATATAGAGCTTCATTGTCGTGCCATGGCCAACTTCGCTGTATATCTTCAGATGGCCGCCGGACTGCTTCAGGAATCCATAGACCATGGACAATCCAAGTCCGCTTCCTTTCCCTTCCGTCTTCGTGCTGAAAAACGGTTCAAGGATATGCTCGATAATATCAGGCGATATGCCCGCTCCGGTGTCGGTGACCGCGACAAGAACGTACTGCCCGGGACGCACGTCCTCGTGTAGCCGCGCATAGTCGTCGTCGAGAATGGAATTCGCAGTCTCAATGGTGAGGCGCCCGCGGCCTTCCATCGCGTCCCTCGCATTGATCGCCAGGTTCAGGATCGCATTCTCCAGCTGACCGGGGTCGATCAAGGTATTCCAAAGGCCACCGGAGACGATGGTCTCAAGCTCTATTTCTTCACCCAATGCCCGCCGTAGCATGTCGTCCATGTTCTGGATAAGCTTGCGAACGTTGACGACCTTGGGTTCGAGCGGCTGACGGCGACCGAATGCCAACAGCTGTGATGCCAGCTTTGCCCCGCGGGCGACTCCCGCCAACGCGTTCTCAAGACGTTGCTCGGCTCGCAGGTTCCCGGAAATGTCGTTGGCTAGAAGTTGCAGGTTACCGCTTACGACCTGCAGAAGATTGTTGAAGTCATGGGCAACGCCGCCGGTGAGATTGCCCAGCGCCTCCATCTTTTGCGCCTGCCTTAATGCGACCTGAGCGGTTTCGCGCTCGAGGGTTTCCTTCTCCAGATCGAGGAGAGCGCTTCTCAGCTCGTGGGTGCGCTGCTCCACCCTCTGCTCAAGTGTGTGGTTGAGGCTCTGGAGCTGATCTTCCGCGCGCTTCTGGTGTGTGACATCGAAACCGTCCACGAAAATACCGGTGACGGCTCCATTCGCATCGAAAATCGGCTGGTAAATGACGTTGATGAACCGCTCATCCAGTCTATCTTCGCCTTCGCGTTGCAGCGATACCGGCAGGTTTCGGCCGATGTAAGGTTCTCCTGACTGGAAAACGCCATCGAGCAACTCGAAGAACCCTTGCCCGTTTACCTCCGGAAGTGCATCACGAACGCTCAGACCAACGATCTGGCGATGGCCAACCAGCTGCAGGTAGGCGTCGTTGGCTAGGGTCCGGACTCACTAGAGCCACCAGATGACGGCTGCGGCGAGAGCGACGGCACCCATGAAGTTTTTGATGTTGCGATCGAAGCGGGTGGCGAGGCGACGCCAGTCCTTGAGACGG
>NZ_JARSBQ010000051.1:0-3142 GCF_029623935.1 Shinella sp. 838 | reverse complement strand
ACGACGACTTTCCGAGATCGATTGCGAGCAATTCGAATGTCATGACTTCCTCCTTTAGCTGGCCCTTCATTCTGAAGGTTCGGAGGGAGGCGTCCATCCCATAACATGAAGACCGCGGTGGAGACGGTCTTCGTCGGCAAGGAACGGCAATACAATCGCCGTTTCCTGCAGATGTGCAGCCATTACCTGATCGAACCGGTGGCCTGCACGCCGGCGTCGGGATGGGAGAAAGGCCAGGTCGAGAACCAGGTCAATCTGGTGCGGGAACGCTTCTTCACGCCGCGGCTGCGCTTCAAATCCTACGATGAGCTGAATGGCTGGTTGCTGGACAAGTGCATCAGTTACGCCCGCGCTCATAAGCATGTCGATCAGACGGAGCGCACGATCTGGGAGGTGTTCGATGCGGAGCGGCCGCATCTGGTCAGCTATCCCGGCAAATTCGACGGCTTCCACGCTGTGCAGGCCTCGATCGGCAAGACCTGCCTCGTGCGTTTCGACAACAACAAATACTCGGTGCTGTCCACGGCAGTTGGCCGCCCGGCCGAGATACATGCCTATGCCGATCGCATCGTCATCCGGCAGGATGGCGTGGAGATCGGCCAACACGATCGCTGCTTCGGCCGTGGCGAGACGATCTATAATCCCTGGCATTACGTGCCGGTCCTGACCCGCAAGCCGGGAGCACTGCGCAACGGTGCGCCGTTCCACGACTGGGTTTTGCCCGCCGCCATGGAGAAGGTGCGCCGCCGGCTGAAGGCCATGCATGACGGCGACCGGCAGATGGTGTCGATCCTCGAATGTGTGGGCCTGGACGGTCTCCCCGCCGTCGAAGCGGCCTGCCAGGAGGCGCTCGATCAGGGCGTGTTCTCGGCTGCCGTCATCATCAACATCCTGGCCCGCAAGCGTGATCCGCAGCCGGCCGCCATCCTTTCCATTCCCGATGCGCTTCGCCTGACCCACGAGCCTCTGGCCGATTGCGCCCGTTACGACAGCCTCAGGAGGGCAAGCTGATATGGAACGATCCCAAATCCTCGACATGATGGGCGCGCTGAAGCTGTTCGGCATGCGCAGCGCCTATGACGAGATCATGGCCTCCGGCATCAAGCGGCAGCACGAACCGCCGCGCATCGTCGGTGACCTGCTACAGTCAGAGATCGCCGAGAAGCAGGCGCGCTCCATCAAATACCAGATCACCGTCGCCAAGCTGCCGCTGGCCAAGGACATCGACGACTTCGACTTCACCGACACGCCGGTCAACGAAGGCCTGGTGCGCCAGCTTGCGACAGGAGCCTTCCTCACCGAGCAGCACAATATCGTTCTGGTCGGCGGAACCGGCACGGGAAAGTCCCATCTGTCCATCGCGCTTGCACGCGCCCTGATCCGCAATGGTGCACGCGGCCGCTTCTACAACGTCGTCGATCTCGTCAATCGGCTCGAGACGGAGGCACGTAGCGGAAAGCAGGGGCGGCTTGCCGACTTCATCACCAGGCTCGACTTCGTCATCATGGACGAGCTCGGCTATCTCCCATTCGCCCAGGCCGGTGGTCAGCTCCTCTTCCATCTGATCAGCAGGCTCTACGAGCGGACATCGATCATCGTCACGACAAACCTGGCCTTCGGCGAGTGGCCGGCCGTATTCGGCGACGCCAAGATGACCGCCGCCCTCCTCGACAGGCTCACCCACCATTGCGAGATCGTGGAAACCGGGAATGAATCCTGGCGCTTCAAAAACCGCTCTCAAAGCTAAAGCCGAAAAGACAAACAATCCGCGCCCGCAGGCCCCTGCGCTAAATGGAGAGCTCCGGGCCTACGCGCGCTGACCCTATGCAACCAGAGGCAGAGGTCCCTTTTGGGAGCCGATAAGGGGTCCCGTTACAACGCCGATTGACAGGTAGTCGGTGGTAATTCGCGACGGCGTGGCATGGATGCAGGGACCTCACGACCAAGTTTCTGGTTTTTCCAGTCGTACAACGTCTGCCGGCTCACGCCTACCTTCTGAGCTACCGAGCGGGCGCTGTCGCTTCTGGCGCACAGATCGATCACAGCCGTTCGCTTCTGCTGCTCCGATCTGATGGTACCGCTTGAGTTGCCGGTGTGAACTCTCCGCCTGTCACCAGGTCGATATTCATCGATCCAAGCCGAAAGCTTTTCGCGGCCAGGGTAGCCAAGTGCCCTGATGGTCCATGCCAGGCAGCGGCCGTTGTCCAGATAGTGTTCAACGGCAATCCTCTTTTGCTCATCCGAATAACGCTGTTTGGTGCGTACATAACCTGCCGACAAGTCGTCGCCGCGTGCGAATTCGCGATGCCAATGCTTCAGGGCATTCTTCGTCGGATAGCCCAACTGACGGATCGTGGCATTCGCCCGTTTGCCGAGCTTGATATAGAGCTGCACAGCCCTCATGCGGTCTTCGTACGAATACATGAACTATCTCCTGTTAGTCCAAGTTTTCGTCCGCACTGAACCGCCCCGGCTTTACCGGAGACCGTTTGGCTTAAGTTATGCGGCCATGGCTGGTGCGTCCAGCATGGCGTAGTATTGTTCTTCGGCCTCGGCTGGCGGTATGTTGCCGATGGGCTCCAGAAGGCGGCGGTTGTTGAACCAATCGACCCATTCGAGCGTGGCGAACTCCACGGCTTCGAAGTTGCGCCATGGTCCTCGCCGATGGATGACCTCGGCCTTGTAAAGACCGTTGATCGTTTCGGCGAGAGCATTGTCGTAACTATCACCAACGCTTCCGACAGACGGCTCGATGCCTGCCTCCGCCAGCCGTTCGGAATAGCGAATGGATACGTATTGCGAGCCGCGGTCGGAATGATGAACCAGCCCACTGCGTTTGACGGGCCGCCGATCATGAAGCGCCTGGTCGAGGGCATCAAGCACAAAGCCCGCATGGGCCGCCCGGCTTGCCCGCCAACCCACGATACGGCGAGCGAAGGCATCAATGACGAAGGCCACGTAAACGAAGCCCTGCCAAGTCGCGACATAGTGTCCCGGATCAGCGCCCTTGAGACAGAACTGGTTTAGCCGCCTTAATGCATAGCACCGGACGTTTTGGCGACGAGAGGCAGGCTTTTGCTGGCTGCGCGACACCGCAGGCAAGTTTTGCCAGTCGCCGGAGTTAATCCATCGTGATGGAAGG
>NZ_JARSBQ010000050.1:0-3247 GCF_029623935.1 Shinella sp. 838 | reverse complement strand
GTACGCATCCGGGGAAGGACGCCTTGCTGTTTTGAGAATTTTGGTGAGGCTCCGGCTATATCGACGTCAATATAGCCAGTGTTTTACCCATGGATATCATTCGCAGCGGTCGCCCGCAGATCAGTCGGCTGGAGATTGTAGAGAAAGGTCGTCGCCGGCACTTTAGTGACGAAGCCAAGCTGGCGATTGTCGCGGAGAGCTATAGCGGACCCCAGCAGGTATCGGCGACGGCTCGTCGCCATGAGATTACGCGCTTTCAGTTGAATAGCTGGCGCAAGGCGGTGCGGGAAGGACGGCTCGGGGGTGGTTCATTGGCTGGTTTCGTTCCCGTTGTTGCGGATTATGACGCGGCGGCCGAGCATCCTGTTCCGGTTGCTGATCTGGAGCCTTCGGCGTCTGGTTCTGGTCGCATGGAGGTCGTGATCGCGAACGGCCGGCGCGTTGTTGTCGACCGTGATGTCGATGTGGATGCGTTGCTGCGGATCGTCCGTGGCCTTGAGGGGCTGGAATGATCGCGATCCCGACAGGTGTTCGGGTTTGGCTTGCGACGGGCTATACGGATATGCGGTGTGGGTTCCCGTCGCTGGCGCTGCGGGTGCAGGAGGTGCTGAAGCATGACCCGTTGGGTGGCCACCTGTTCTGCTTCAGAGGCAAGCGCGGCGATCTGGTCAAGATCGTTTGGCACGATGGTCAGGGTGCCTGCCTGTTTACGAAAAAGCTGGAACGAGGAAGGTTCATTTGGCCTTCGGCCGAAGGTGGCGCGGTGGCAATCTCGTCGGCACAGCTCTCCTACCTGCTCTCCGGAATTGATTGGCGCGCGCCTCAGGAAACTTGGCGACCAACGCGAGTATGATTGCATTTAAGCATTGAGATTATTGGGAAATCTGGTTGAATGTCGTCATGACATTGCCGCCGCTTTCCCTGCCTTCGGACCTTACCAGCGCCCATGCGGCGCTGCTGGCCGAGCGCGCGGCGCGTGTGCAGGCCGAGGCGGAAGCCGCCAATGCAAAGGCGCGGTTGTCGAGCACCGAGGCGCTGATCGCACATCTGCAATTACTGATCGGCAAGCTGGAACGGGCCAAGCACGGGCCGAGTCGTGAGCGCACCCAGCGGCTGATCGACCAGTTGGAATTGCAGCTCGAAGAACTCGCCGCGTCGGCGACCGAGGACAAACTGGCGGCCGAAGAGGCCACGGCCAAAACGCAGGCGGTGCGTGCCTTCACGCGTAAACGGCCAGTGCGCCAGCCCTGGCCGGAGGATATCGAGTGCGAGCGCATCGTCCTCGACGCGCCGACAGCCTGCGCTTGCTGTGGTGGATCGCGGCTATCGAAGCTGGGCGAGGACATCACGAGAACGCTGGAGGAGATCCCGCGCCGCTTCAAGGTGATCGAGACGGTGCGCGAAAAATTTACCTGCCGCGATTGTGAGGCGATCAGCCAGGCTCCCGCGCCGTTCCATGCCACACCGCGCGGCTTTATTGGCCCGAACCTTCTGGCGACGATCGTCTTCGACAAGTTCGGGCAGCATATCCCGCTGAACCGGCAGCGCACCCGGTTCAAATGCGAGGGCATCGACCTGTCGACCCAGACGTTGGCCGATCAGGTCGGCCACGTCGCCTTCGCCCTCAAACCGGTCTTCGACCTGATCGAGACGCATGTGTTCCAGGCCGAGCGGCTTCACGGCGACGACACGACGATCCCGATCCTGGCAAAGGGCCAATGCACGACCGGGCGAATATGGGTTTACGTGCGTGACGATCAGCCATTCGCCGGGCCTGCACCACCGGCTGCGGTCTTCTATGCTTCCAGCGATCGGCGCGGCGAGCACCCGCAACGGCATCTGGCCGACTTCAGCGGCATCCTTCAGGCTGATTGCTACAACGGCTTCAATCCGTTGTTCGACCGGACGAGAAAGCAAATGCCGGCAACGCCCGCCTTCTGCTTCGCCCATGCGCGCCGGAAGTTCTTCGAACTGGCCGATGTCGCGCGAAACGCCCGGCGCGGCAAAGGGGCCAAGCCGATCTCGCCGGCGGCCCTCGAAGCCGTCAAGCGCATCGATGCCCTGTTCGCCATCGAGCGCGATATCAACGGCCAGAGCGCGGCAGAGCGGCTTGCCGTCCGGCAGGAGAAGAGCAAGCCCTTGCTGAACGATATGGAGGAATGGTTGCGCGCCGAGCGGGGCGGCCTCTCGCGTTCATCGCCGGTGGCTGGGCCGATCGACTACATGCTGTCGCGCTGGGCCGACTTTGCCCGCTATGCCGACGACGGCAGGATCTGCATGACCAACAATTGCGCGGAAAGAGCGTTGCGCGGTGTGGCTTGCGGAAGAAAGGCCTGGCTCTTCGCCGGTTCCGACCGTGGCGCCGATCGCGCGGCCATCATGCTCACGCTCATCATGACCGCACGGCTGAATGACGTGGATCCCAAGGCTTGGCTCGCCGATATCCTTGCTCGTATCGCTGACCTGCCGATCTCGCGTCTGCCGGAATTGCTTCCGTGGGAGTGGAAGCGGCTACGCCAGGGTGAAAGTCCAGCCCTCATGCTGGCGGCCTGACGATGGCAGCTTCCCTGGTCCGTTTGAAGGTTACTCTTGATCATGTCGAACCAACGGTGATGCGGCGCATTGTCGTGCCCTGGCGCATCCGGCTCAGCCGATTGCATGAGGTCTTGCAAGCCGCGATGGGCTGGACGAATACCCACCTCTACGAGTTCCAGATCCGCGATGTCGGTTTTGGTTTGCCCGACCAGGAATGGGGGGATGGCCCAATCGATGCGCGCAAGGTCTCGCTCCTGTCGGCAATCCAGGACACCGGCGCGAAATCCTTCAAATACCACTACGACTTCGGTGACGGCTGGACGCACAGCATCAAGATCGAGCGCACGTTCCCCATCGTTGCGCTGGCAGACCCCATGCTGATCGAGGCGACGGGGCGCTGCCCGCCGGAAGACGTCGGCGGCCCTTGGGGATACCAGGAGTTCCGCGAGGCGCTTGCCGATCCCGCTCATGAGCGGCACGCCGAGCTTGCCGAATGGTGGGGCGCCAAAGACTTCGACCCGAACCATGCTGCGTTCGCCGACCTCAACAGAGCCGTTGAACACCTGGTCGCAAAATGGGCGCGTCGATCACGCCGGAAAACCTGACGGTCCGCTACGCCACGCCCCCCAACTCCGAACCGAACCTCACCACCATAAACCGGTTGGTTCTCATCCGCGCGCGCAGATACCGCGTGGCTGTTCGGATGCTTACG
>NZ_JARSBQ010000049.1:0-3369 GCF_029623935.1 Shinella sp. 838 | reverse complement strand
CGACCCCTTGACCCGAACGACCGCCGCCATGGGGCGGGCTGCGCCCTCCCCCCTCTGTCCGGGGGAATGTCAGAGGCCATTCCCCCGGAAAGACCGGGGAGGCTTCGCCCAAGGGGGCTCCCCTTCGGGAAACGCAAACTCAGGAGACAGACAATGACCGAACTTTCCAACTTCATCCGTTTCAACGAAGACGGCACCCTCAGCGGCAATATCGCATCCATCGCCTATGACATCGACGTCGCCGGCGAACCCCACGCCAGCACCAACAAGGACGCCCCGGTCTACCGCATCTTTGCCAAGTCCCCTCGCGGCCGACGCGTAGAACTCGGCGGTATCTGGAAGAAGAAGAACCAGAACGGCGGCGACTATCTCAGCCTCTCCGTCAGCACGGGCCACGGCAGGCTCAACGCCAATCTTGGCCGGTTCCCCGGTCAGGACGACGAAGACCTCATGGCTGTCATTCCGTGGGATTGATGGCGCGACCGAAACACTGGCCCTGCCCGAAGGGGAGCGATCCCCTTCGGCGTAAGCCGAACCTTCAAGGATGAACTCAGGAGGAGCAAATCGTGGACACGCCGAACACCGACACGATGGGCGATGCGCTGGTGGAGAACGGCTTCGCGCCGAACCTCGCCATTCTCGACATCAACAATTCGCTGGCCGTCCCACATGGCTTCGAGCTGCCCGAGCCGTGGAACCTGCCGTCGCGCATGTTCCGGCATCCCATCGAGGTTTGCCCTCCCGATGGAACGCAGCCGCGCAAAATCGGACTTCGCCATCCCCTGCTGGCCGACCATCCCTATGTGCAGCATGTCGAGGCCCGGTTAGGTTTCGAGATAGACCGAAACGGCGCGCCGAACCGCCACGGCTATTCGTCCGGCCCGACCGCGCGCTGGTGGCACGCCGTCGACCTGATCACGGCGCGGAAATGGCGCGAATTGCTGGCGACGCGGGAGTTCACGGAGCGAGAGTGTATCATGCACGCCGTGGCCTTCGGGTGCCGCTATTCCCATCACGAGGACAAAAAGGCGTCGGGCTATATCTCCATCGCCGACGCCCGCAAGGTCATGGGCGCGGTCAGGGCGAGCGAACCCGGCGACCGAAGCGCCACCATCCGCGCTTTCTCTGCCCCGAGCGTCTGCCGTCAGGACAAGGGCAGCGAGCATTGGCCGATCAATACCGGCCGCCTATCCGCCGAGGCCGAGGCTTGGGGAATGATCTTCGGCATCGAGGACGGCTGGTTTCGCTATGACCGTGCCGGTTTCCTCCAGTGGTCCGCGTTGGGCCGCGAGCGTTACGCGGCGGGCGATAGCGCCACCTACATGCAGGCCAGCGGCCAAGCCGCCTTCGCCTTTTAGGCACTGGTCGGAACGGAACGGAAATCTCCAGTGAGCAAGCACACAGTCACCATCATCCAAATATCTTGCGCCGAGCGCCTCATAAACGTCGAAGTCGATGCGGCCGATCACGAGAGCGCCATCGAGGGGTTCCAGAATGGCAGCGTCGAGGTTCCAGACTTTGACGATCCAAGGTGGACAACGGAGTGGAATTTGCAAAGCGAGGCCTACGAATGAGCCGCTACACCGTTACCCTTCTGAAAGGCGAGAGAACGGACGACGAGGCTGTCATCGGCTTCGATCCGCCGCTACGCACCTTCTTTCTTCAGGGCTTCGAGAGCGATGACGATTTCGGCACGCCGGAAATCTGGCTCGGCACGCTCTTGGAGGAATTCCCGACCTTGGAAGCGATCATCGAGGCGGCACGCCGGCAGGGCTACGAGGTCCGCAACCTTGATCACGCCGACATGATTGCGCTTCTGGCGGAGGCGGGCCACGACTATGAGCCATCCATCGCCGTGAAGCTCGGTTTCATCCGGTAGCAAACCCGCCTGCCCCTCCTCCTCCCGACTCGGAGGGGCAGCAGCGCCAGTGACCGCTTCGCACCCGCATCGAGCGGACGCGATGCGGTACGAGAGGAGCCCCAAAGCCCCTCCCCTCGCCCTCCCCTTCCCGCCCCGAAAGGCCCTCGCGTCAGGGGACAATACGGATTTCTGTCGCTCCGTTGGCTTTGAGATTTTGTCGCAATTCGCACGGGACTGCGCTCTCGGCGCAGTCCCGTCTTGTAATTCCGGCCTATACGCGTTAATTGTGGTTACGTAACCACAATTGTCGGAGGCTTGTTATGGGCATCACCACACTTTCAGGCCGGGAACTCAATCAGGACCTTGGCCGCGCAAAGCGCGCCGCGAACGGGGGGCCTGTCATCATCACCGACAGGGGGCGGCCAGCGCATGTCCTTTTGTCGTTTGACGAGTACAAGCGGCTTACCGGCAAAATGCGGACGCTCGGTGACATGCTGGCCGCGCCGGGAGCGGAAGACGTCGACTTGCCTCTCCCGCAGCGAACCGAGCATGCCCAGCCGGTCGATCTGTCCTGATGCTGTTGCTCGATACCAATGTCGTGTCCGAGCTGCGCAAGGTTGCGAGCGGCAAGGCGCATCCCAACGTCGTGGTCTGGAACGAAACCGTCGATCCGGCCGAAACCTTCATTTCCTCTGTTGTGCTGCACGAACTGGAGATTGGTGTGCGGCTGGTGGAGCATAATGATCCCGCCGCCGGCAAAGTATTGCGCAACTGGCTCGAAAACATCGTCCTCACGACGTTTTCAGGCCGTATCCTGCCTCTGGACGAGGCGGCGGCCGTTCAGGCGGCCCGATGGCATGTGCCTGATCCAAAGCCTATCAACGACGCCTATATCGCGGCGACGGCGTTCACCCGTCGCATGACCCTGGTGACGCGCAATGTGAGGGATTTCGACGGTATGGGTGTCGCGCTCGTCAATCCGTGGGACCTCTCGGAATAGCATTCCGACGATTCGGTCCCGCCGTCATGTTCAGCGGTGGAAAGAGATGTTGAAATCGATTCATGCTTTCGCTTCCAACACGGTTGGCTGTAGCCCTGCGCCTGGAACGTGTTCGATCCGTTGATCCAACCACGCGCCTATGCGCGGGGCTGCAATCGGTTTCTGTCAGCCGACACTCTCTTCTTGTTCCGACTGTTTTGCGGCGGCGCAGCCCGTTTTCCAGCCGCAGCGCCGTGAGGACGGCGCGGCCGCGGCCGCAGCGAACCGGCCTTGCCGGTGAGCGGAGCAGGCGGAGGAAACCCGCGCTCCCCAATTGCGCCGTAGGGTTTTCCGGAGCCTCGTGGGAAACGGGCGTTTTTCCATGATGGTGATCTTCTTCGATATCCTGGTGGGCCACCGCCCGTTCCGGTCGGCCGCGCTCTATGCGAGCACGGAGCCAGCCGGAGGCCGTCTCCGCCGATCCCGGTAACGATCGCTTGTCCGGTCGGTGGCTTGCGCCCCCGGCACT
>NZ_JARSBQ010000048.1:0-3741 GCF_029623935.1 Shinella sp. 838 | reverse complement strand
TCCGCTCAACACGCGACGATCGTCCACGCGCGGCTTGCCCCGCACATCCGTTGGCAGGAGCGGTTCGATCCGTTCCCACTGCGCATCGGAAAACCAAAAGAAATCAGACATCTCACCGCCCTTTCGTCGCGGCAATGAATCATGCCCCAGCGCTCAAGGAAAGCTAATTATTGGGTCCGGACCCTAGTTCAAATACATGGTCGGGCCCGCTCAATATGCACATAAAGCTCGGGGCTTGTTGAAAAAGGGCGCGCATGCGGTCGCGTTCCGCTGTGCGCAACTCGATTTCCGAGGAGAGCTGGCGGTTGAGTTGCTCAAGGGCGTCTGCCGCTCTTTCCCGCAATTCAGCGGCCTCGGCCAATGCGGCGGCTCGCCGCCTTTCTGTTTCGAATGCCTCGGCACTCGCCAGACGGGAGGTGATTTGGCCGGCAATCAGCTTCAGAAAATCGAGGTAGTCCTCGGTAACGGCTCGGTGAGGATTGAGCCCACTGATCAATATCCCTTTCGGCCTGTCTCCGCCCTGACCGGCGAGGGAAATTACCGCGGCTTGAGTTGGGCTTCTCGGCCATGGGCCGGATGGAACATCATTGGCCGTCGACAGGTCTATCAGAGCGACGTCCTGTTCCGACCAAGCGGGTTCAATATTCCACAAATCGGCACCACGGCGAATCTCTTCAGGCATGAGAGCGAAATCATCCGGCGCGCCGCAGATCCATTGACGCCTCGCATTTCTCTCGTCGTCAAATGTATAAAGGGCGCTAAATGGGAGGTCCTGAAGGTTCTCCCCGAGGGCTTCGCGTGAAACCTTGAACACGTCGTGTTTCGTGTCCGCCGCAGCGAGCCCGGAAGCAAGAGCCCGCATCGTCGCCATGCGGCGTTCACCGATGACCCGCTCGGTCTCCTCGGTGACCGCACAAAAAACACCTTCGACCTTACCGCCATCGCCGATAAGCGGGCTATATGAGAAGGTATGATAGGTCTCTTCGGGGTAGCCACTACGCTCGAGAAGAAGGAGGAGCGCTCTGTCCCATGTCGCCTGACCGGTGTGGTAGACGGTTTCCAGACGCTCTTTGATATCGTCCCAGATTTCGGCCCATAGTACTTTCGTTGGGACGGCAAGTGCATTGGGGTGCTTGTTGCCCAGTGTAGGGCGATAAGCGTCATTATAAAAGAAGGCGATGTCCGGCCCCCAGCCGAGCCACATCTCGAATTTCGATGTCAGCAAGAGCCGGACTGCAACCTTCAGTGCCTCAGGCCAAGTGTGCGGCAAGCCAAGAGATGTGCCCGCCCAATCGTGCTGGCGCATCATATGCGCCATCTCACCGTTGCCGACGAAAATATCCTGGTATCGAGCCGCAGCGTGTGGGGTCATGACATTTCCATTCGAGATCGTAGGCCTCAATTAGGCCATTGATAACGCTTTTCCAGCCCGGTAGTTCTGAAGCGAGGTCAGTTTTTGCATTGGGTGAAAGAGTTTGAGAAATGAGCCAAGCAAAGTCTCAGCCTGAATGGAGTGCAGACGAACTCAGGCGGGCGATCAAGTCGGCTGGGGTGGCCCTTTGGACCTGGATCATCCATGACGACACATTTGTGATGGATGCCAAGGCATACGAGCTATGGGACATTCCCTATGAGACCGAACTCACGTTCGAACATCTTTCTGCAAAGGTGCATCCAGCCGACAGAGATCGTGTCAGAGCGGCATTCGTCGCTACCCGTTCCATCGACGGACCATTTGAGATCGATTTCCGCATTCTGACCACCACGTCGGACGTTCGATGGGTTTCCGCGCGAGGCCAGGGTAACGAGGGGAATGCTGCGACCAACAAAATGACGGGCATCTTCCTTGATGTCACAGGACGAAAGCAGGCCGAGGAAGGTCACGAGCTGCTCGCCGGGGAGATGAGCCATCGCGTCAAGAACCTGCTCGCCCTAGCCGCGGGTCTCACCAAAATCACGTCGCGCTCGACCGATACCAAGGAGGAGATGGCCAAGCAGTTGACGCAAAGGCTGACGGCTCTTGGCCGCGCCCATGAACTTGTACGCCCCCTCCCGGATAGCCAGGGGAGCGCGGCCTTGCTTGGCGACCTATTTACAGTCCTGCTGGCGCCTTATGATGACGTGGGCGCCTTCGCCGGCCGCATTCGCGTAGCGGTCCCTCGCATGGGATTGGGCGAAAAGGCTGCGACCAGCCTTGCGCTGGTCATTCATGAATTGGCGACGAATTCGCTGAAATACGGTGCGCTCTCCAACGATACGGGATTACTCGACATTTCCGGGGCTTCGCTCGATGGCGATATCGAGATCGTATGGAGTGAGCATGGTGGCGAGAGTGCTCACCTGCCGAGATCGCCGGAAGGGTATGGCAGTAAGCTGTTGCATAGAACAATCTCGGGGCAATTGGGCGGCACGATCGACTTCAACTGGGTCGAGGGCGGCGTCGTTGTGACGCTTCGGATGAAGGAGAGCCTCCTTTCTTCCTGAAGGGGCAGTCCACCGATCGTTTCACTTTGATCGTGAAACCGTTCGTCTCGCTTCGACCCAGTATCGGACCGCGGCGCCATCATAAAACGATCCAGATTGACCCCTCGTGAGACCAGGACGAACGTTCAGGCTGCCACCGCAACCGCGAAGGAAAGAACACTCTATAGGTGCATTTAGGGGTTTTGAAAACTAAGCGTTGACGAGTGGCCCGAGACCCCATATAGACGGGTCATCGATCTTTTGCTTGCCGAGCTTTGTCTACCGCGCGATTGGCACCGCGCTCTAAGCGAACTTCTCTTTCAAAAATAGTCGGTTTTCGTCTGCGTGGCATCCGCTCCGCAGTTCTTCACTCTATGCTTGAAAGGGTTCACAATGACCACTGGCACAGTTAAATGGTTCAATTCCACCAAAGGCTTCGGCTTCATTCAGCCTGACGATGGCGGCGCTGACGCTTTCGTTCACATCTCGGCTGTCGAGCGCGCTGGAATGCGCGATCTCGTCGAAGGCCAGAAGATCGGCTTCGACCTCGAGCGCGACAAGAAGTCGGGTAAGATGTCGGCCTGCAATCTGCAGGCTGCCTAAGGATGGCTGCTTCCCTTTGACCACGGATGTACTGGCACTGCCGGAAGCAATTATCACTTTTAGGCCAGGCGCCATGCCTGGCCTTTTTCGTTCTGGCCTCAAGCCACATCAGGTCATTCAGTGAAAGAGACATATAGTAAATCTTGCCAGCAGGCCGAGACCGCCTTCGGCAATCTCCAGACGGAGTTCTTCGCCAAGAACAATGCGGCGGAAGAGCTCGAATCCGAAGCTCAAGCACGCGACGCCAAGACAGTCAGGCTGCGCGAAGCGCGCCTCGCCAAGGAGCAAGCAGACCGGATGTCTGCAACATCGGCGCTTCTTGCCAAACGATCCAAGGCCAGTTGATCATCCCAAACGCTAAATCAGGATAATGATTTGAGACCCGCCAAAAATAACGACCTCACCGACCGACGCTCCGCTGCTGCAGACGCCAAGGCCGCTCTTCTCACAGCCTACCGGGCCGCAAAGACGGCGGCAGAGCCGGTTCAAGCCGCCCGACAGGCGGAGCGCATCTCACTTGTTGAAGCCCGCGAAGCGCGCCGTGCGGAACGGGAACTGCAAATTCCGAGGCAATCCGCGCCCTGATTCCGAAATGATCTCGCCCCTCCATTCCGAGAAATAGTCGCCCCCTTGTTCCGAGATGATGCCGCCCCCTTTGGAAGGGATGTGGCGTGG
>NZ_JARSBQ010000047.1:0-3828 GCF_029623935.1 Shinella sp. 838 | reverse complement strand
CGGAAAACCTGACGGTCCGCTACGCCACGCCCCCCAACTCCGAACCGAACCTCACCACCATAAACCGGTTGGTTCTCATCCGCGCGCGCAGATACCGCGTGGCTGTTCGGATGCTTACGTTTGATAACCAGTTGTCGCGCATGAAATGCCAGAGGTTTTCGACCGGGTTCAGCTCCGGCGATTTCGGCGGGAGTGGCAGAATGGTGATGTTTTCGGGCACGACGAGATTGTTGGACATGTGCCAGCCTGCCTGATCCATGATGAGGATAGCGTGCGCGTCGGCATCGACGTGTCGGGCGATTTCGGCCAGATGTGTCAATGCCGCGTGAATTTTCCCCAGAAGTTGGAGTGCGCCCCTTGGAGTGGACAATGATCAGGCTGCTGATTTGCCAGTCTGCCGGATGTGTTGATCCTCGAACTGTTGGGGGCTCAGGTAGCCGAGTGCTGAATGGAGCCGGCGCTTGTTGTAGACCTCCTCGATGAAGTGGGGAAGGTGTTCAGTGATGTCCTCGAAGGTTTCGAAGGCCATCGGATAGACCGCCTCGACCTTCAGCGTTTTCATGAAGCTTTCGGCCTTGGCATTATCGTACGGATTGCCGCGGCGGCCCATTGAACCGATCAGACCGTTGGCGGCCAGCGTCTCGCGGTAGAGCTCTGCAGCATACTGCGAACCGCGATCGGAATGATGAACTACGCCCGGCGGCGGCCTTCGCCTGGCGATCGCGGTGTTCAAGGCCGCCACCGTCAGCCGTGCATCGATCGATCGACCGATGGCATATCCGACGATCACCCGCGACCAGGCATCGAGGATGATGGCGACGTAGATGAAACGGGTCGGCAAGGAGACATAGGTGATATCGCTGACCCAAAGCTGGTTGGGACCGTTCGGGATGATATCCTTCGCCAGGTTCGGGAAGATCGGTCCATTGTGGTCACTGTCGGTCGTGGCAATGAAACGTCGCCTGATCTTCGGCCTTAGATCGTGTTCGCGCATGAGGCGACGAATTTTCTTGTGGTTCACGACAAGACCCTGCTGCCGCAGGGCCGCACCGACGCGGCGGTAGCCGTAGAATTCGAACTCGTCGCAGATCGCGAACATTGCTTCGACGATGGCGGTGTCGTCGGCCGGCCGTTCCGGGAGGTCATAATAGGTGGAGCGCGCGATTCCCATCAGCCGGCATCCTTCCGCGACGGAGATGCCACGGGGCCGGTGATGACGGATGTAGTTCCGTTTTTCGGCCGCGGTGCGCTTTTCAGAGCCCCCTTTAGAAACTCCAGTTCCAGAGCCTGCTTGCCAACCAGCCGTTCGAGGGCGGCGATCCGGGCCTCGTATTCCTGGATGAGATCGGCCGCCTGCGCATCGTCGTCGAATGCGCCTTGCTCGTACTTCTGAACCCAGATGCGGATAAGGTTGCGCGACACGTCGTGGCGTTTTGCCAGACCATGCAGCGTTTCGCCGGTCAGAAATTCCTGCGCGACCTGACGTTTGAACTCCACGCTGTGACTTCGGTGTTTTGCCATGGGTCTTCTTTCCGAAAACCCGGTAGGCCGGTCAATTCGTCATCCCGGTCCGTCCACCCCAAGGGGCGCACTCCAAGTGCCGAAGTAAAATTCCCCACTTATGCCGACGTGGACGTCAAGGAGAACTGAGGATTTTTCGGGGGCCGCCCGCGTGGCTTTTGAGGCGGGGCGAAAGCCGGTGGTGCGATGAGGGCTTTGGATCTGACATGCTCCGGCATGAGTTCGGCATGCTGGCGCAACCGGTAGCTGGATCCTTCGATCTGCACGACAACGGCGTGGTGAAGCAGTCTGTCGAGCAGCGCCGTTGCGACGACAGGATCGCCAAAGACATCGCCCCATTCTGCAAAGCCGCGGTTTGATGTCAGGATCATTGCCCCCCGTTCGTATCGTGCATTGACGAGTTGGAAGAACAGATTGCCGCCGCCCGAGACGACCGGCAGATAGCCGATCTCATCGACGATCAGCAGGCTTGGCCTGCAGAAGAAGCGAATGCGCTCCTGGAGCCGACCTTCCCGTTCGGAACGCGCAAGCGAACCGATCAGGTCAGCGAGCGTCGTGAAGTACACGCTCTTTCCAGCTTTCACGGCTTCGACGCCCAGCGCTGTGGCAAGATGGCTCTTTCCCGTTCCCGGTGGGCCGAGGAAATGAACTGCCTCGTGACGGTCGACGAACCCGAGCTGCGCCAGGGTAAAGATGCGATCTCGGTCGAGCGAGGGTTGGAACGTAAAGTCGAAGCCGGCTAGCGTTTTGATCGTTGCAAGCCTGCCCATTCGCAGGGCGGTCTTGATGCGGCTGTTCTCGCGCAGCGTTAGTTCCTCGGACAGGAGGATGTCGATGGCCTCAAGTGCCGATAGTTCACCGTGCTCGAGGCGGCGCACGACATGGTCGAGAGCTTCCAGCGCCCGTGGCATCTTCAGGCCGACGAGATCATGACGGATGCGATCGATCATGGACGGAATGGCATCGAGGGTCGCGCTCATGGGCGGTTCTCCTGTGCCAGGACTTTGCCCACAGCGTCGTAAAAGGCGAGAGATCGCTGAAGTACGGTGTCGCCGGCAGGCTTGACGATAATGGCGTCGTCCCGTGTCCTGGACCGATGTTGCGGCACGAGTGCTCGTCGATGGTCAGGATGAACCCGGCGCTGTTTACGACCCTCCAGGACAGGATGGGCTGCGATCAGGATGCCGTTTTCGAAGATGCGGACCTCGTCGGCGAGAGAATGGACTTCCACCATTCGGCTTCGTGTAGCATCCGGAACGCTGTAGGTGTTTCCGCCGACGCTGACCATACCTTCGCGCGACACGCGGCGTTCCAGCTTCAGGACGGATTTGAACGGGGCCAGCGGTAATGGTCGCAGGTGCGGCCGTTCCTCGGCGAAGGCTTCATTGATGACGCGCAGGGTCGTGGCGTGCTTCCTTGGATTGGCGACGATATCCAGCCAATGCCGAAGCTGAGCATTCAAATCATCGAGGTTACGGAAAGATCGGGCGAGGAAGAAGTCTTCGCGAATATAACGGAATGGCCGCTCGACCTTGCCCTTGGTCTTGGCACGATACGGTTTGCAGGCCTTGGGATGGAATCCGTAATGGCGCGCCAGGTCTATGAGGGCACGGTTATAGACGATGCCCTCTGTCTGGCCTTCACCGATGACGGCCGTCTTCATCCGGTCGTAAAGCACCTCCCTGGGAGCGCCACCAAGAGCCTCGAAGGCCGCGATATGGCAACGCAGGACGGTCGGTAGGTTCTGATGCATGACGAAACGCGCCCAGATGAGGCGGCTATGACCCAGCACCATCGAGAACAGCCAGACGATCCTCGGCGTCATCGGTTCGTCGGTGAAAACGACGTGGAACTGGGCGAAGTCGACTTGGGCCTGCTCTCCGGGCGGCGTCTCGAAACGAACTTCGAAGCCCTGACTTGCAGCAGGGCGCACATCACGGAGAAAATCCGTCACAGCCGTGTAGCCGCCGGTATAGCCTCGCTCGCGCAGTTCTCGAAGCAATCGACTGCCGGTCAAACCGGGATAGGATTTGACCCGCTCCCGTAGGTATGAAGCGAACGGGTCGATAACCGTTGCCCGAGGCTTTCTTGGACCATAGGCCGGAGCTTCGAGGCCCCGCTCAATGTATTTGCGCACCGTCTTGCGATCGATACCGGTTTCTCTGGAAATTGCCGACACCGTCAGGCCCTGCTGATGCAGATCCAGGATCATGATCGTCTCCCTCAGCTTGATCACCAACATCCCCCTTCCGACCATCGGAAGGAGTATCGGCGATGACGCGCCGCCGGTCTTCCGGGGCGCGCCCC
>NZ_JARSBQ010000046.1:0-3884 GCF_029623935.1 Shinella sp. 838 | reverse complement strand
CCATCAGACAGCGCCGCTTGAACCATCACGCCAAAGCGGCTTAAATCAACCCGCAAACCGAGCCGGAAACTCCGCTCTTCCAAAGCCCGAAAAGTCTCAGTTCATTTGACGACGGACAAGGCAGCAAAATTAACAGGCTTTACCGTAAGAAATTACATGGGAGTTAAGAGTGTCGCCGTCCTCCAGTGGGAAAAAGGCAAATCTGGCGGCAGCATTCACATCGAACTAACCGCCGATCAATGCCTCGATTTGAGTGTACGTCTTCTGGATCAAGCCAGAATATTGATGCTTGAGCGGCCGACAAGTGAACAGTGACATGTCCTTGAGCAGTGCCTCATCGAACAGAATCGCCGCGGAGTACCCGACCGCCTGCGCAGGTCCCGAGCACCATACCAGCATAGGTAGATGCTCGGCAAATCGGTGCTGAGCGGCACTTTTAAAAAAAGGCACGCGTGGCGCCTTCTCGCTGTCATCATGCACCCCATGCTGCGCGACGGCACTTTGTTCGAAGCATAGGATGAGATAGATTTGATTGCCAGCGGGGAAGCCGGAAAGCTCTACAAATTACAGATCTACCGCCTGACCGCCCTGAGCTTGCGATCAGTTATCGGGAAAGCAGGATTGGGGTCTCAGAACTGGAAAGCAGTGTTTTTGTCGCACTTCCAAAAACGAACTCGCTGACCTTCGGCTGGCCGTAGGCACCCATGACGATCAGTTCGGCGCCGATTTCCCTGGCCCGGTTCACCATCAGTCGACCGGCATCACCTCCTTCGAGGCGATCGAGAGTGACGGGCACGCCGTGGCGAGCGAGGTGCAGAGCGATATCCGCACCGGGTTCCTGCCCAAGGAGATGCAAAATCTTTTGCTCGGGTACGACTACCAGATGCACGGCTTTGGCGCGGGACAGAAACGGCATGGCATCAGCAATCGCCCGGGCAGCTTCCCGGCTCGCGTTCCAACCGACCACGATTTTCTCCGGAAGCCGGTAGGCTTGCCAACCGGCTGGGAGAAGGAGCGTCGGACGACCGGAGGCGAAGATCACGTCACCCGAAAGGTCCAGGACACCGGTTCTGCGCTCTGGATGCCGGCCAACGCCGAGGACCGAAAGCGACGTATGACGGGCGTGCAACATCAACGCCTCGCCCGCTTCGCCTTCACAGATACGCAGTTCGCAGGTGATGCCGAACTCTTCGTTGGTGCGGGCGATGAGATTGCGTACGGCCTCTTCGCTTTTTACCTTCCACGCGTTGCGAGCCGCCATAAAGTCGCGGATTGCGGCCCCGCGGACATAGCCGGCATGGAGGTCTAGCGCGATGTCCTCAGGCGAAAAGGCGACCACGAGATGAGCGTTCCACAACTGCGCAAGCATTGCGCCATAAGATAGCCTGTCGCGATGTCCGTCGCTGTCCATGGCATCGAGGTACACGGTCAAATCTTTCGGCTCAAACATTTCGAATGCTCCTTCCTTCTCTCGATGCTGTCGAGCAGAAGACGATGCGTGTCACGATTCCTTCGCTGTGCAAGTGCTAGACGGATATCGCAAGAGGTCTTTTCAAATATGGTGGACACGGCACTGCCCAGAAGCATCTGGACAATGCGCGATTTGCCATGGGTTCAGTAGGAGTCAGGCGTCTTTCAGCGCCCCGGCGATCCGGTCCTTGATCGCAAGACGCTGCTTGCGAAGCTCCGTCTCGTGATTTTCGCCCACGGGCGCGACGCTCGTTTCAGCGAGATGGATCCGATCATTTACCTCATCATATTCCTGCAGCAGGCTGGCGAATGCCGGGTCCGCTGCCTTCAAGGCGTGGATCTGGTTGAGCTGGCCGGGAAACTCTTCGCCAAGAGTATGAGGTGTGTTCGACATGTATTTCTCCATCATTGATTGCACTGGCAGAATACCGGGTGTCCGCGCGCAAACCTTGATCTCGGTCAATTGCAGACGTGAAGATGGCAGGCCTCTCACAGGGGCGCAAAAATGAAAAACACAAATCCGCTGGCTGCGATCGATAGCAAGGTAACAAGAAGCAAAGGAACCCAGAAGCGTATGGGGCTCCAGGCAATAGCGAGGACGACGCGGAAAAGCGCGTTCGACATAATGGCAGCCAGAACCGCCTGGCCTACGATCTCTACCGTGGCGGCTGAACCTACAAGGCGCAGTGCGCCCAGTACCGCGACATCGACATCGACCGCTCCCGAAACCGCAGCTGCTACAACGATCCCCTGCGCGCCGCTGTAATGCGCAAGTGCGGCATTCCCGGTCGCGGCGACAGCAAACAGGAGCGCGAACAACAGGAGCGGGCCAATCTCGAACGGACTTCTTATCGTCGAAGCGATACCACCGGCCCGGTGGCTTCGTATCAGCGGAAGCGCACCGCAAAGGCTGAAGACAAGCATGGCAGTAAAAGCCGCGGGGCCGATCATGAGGAACAGCTGCGGCTTGATCAGGCCGATGACGACGCAGACGCGACCAATAGAGACTGTTGCAGCAAGGGTCGCCGCTCCGGCCAGAGGATATGGCGACCCTCCAAGACTCGCGTCCCGCCCGAGCGCAAGCGTAACGGAAGTGGATGAAACGAGCGCGCCACTCACGGCACTTACGATCAGCCCGCGTGTCGCTCCAAGCAGGCGCACCGCGATATAGCCGAGATAGGAAATCGTCGCGGTCAGAACGGTGAAGAACCAGACCTCGTGCGGGTTCAGCCCGCCCCATGGGTCAATGGCGCGATTTGGCAGAACCGGAAGGATAATCGCCGTCATCACCGCAAGAGTAAGGGCCGACCGCACTTCCTCCCAGGTCAGCCGCTTCAGAAGTTCATGCAGGACCTCGCGACTTGCCAGGAGAGCGGCAAGTGCAGCCCCACCCCCGGCTGCAGCCTGTACCTCGCCTGCCACGGCCAGAGCACCCAAAGCAAAGACACAGAGGGCGGCGGCGACGCTAGTGACGCTGAAATCCTCATCGTGCGCCGCCTCTCGCGCTTTATAAAACGCGAAGACCGCTGCAAAACCGAGAAATCCGGCGACCATAAGGGAGGCATCTCCCATAGACTGGGAAAGCGCCGAGAAAACACCTCCAAGGAGACCTGAAATGCCGTAAGTGCGGATGCCTGCCGTCCGGCTGCGCGCCGGCTCACCACGCTCACGCCATCCGCGTTCCAAGCCGACCAGCAACCCTATCGCCAACGCAAGACCTAGTCGGGCAAGTGTTGTCTCCATGTCATGCGCCGAGCGCCGGACGAGGCCAATGCGCGCTGCATCCCCGTGCCAGCCGAACTGAGGCTCGTTGAATCCTGTCTATGGAATTCACTCCCTATGAACCTTGCCATCGGCCCAAAGCCGTTCTCATTCGTTCCACTCAAATTGCGCAGTTTTCAACCTGCATTTCCGATGACGGTCCGACATCATGCGGCGCGAGACGGCTCACCGCACGACAAGCACGGGTACCGGGCTATGGGTGAGCACACTGTTGGTCTGGCTGCCCAGCAGCAGGCGGCCAACGCCTCGACGGCCATGGGACGACATGACAATCAAGCTGCAACCGCGGGCGACGGCCGCTTCCAAAATTGCATCTGCGGGATTCGCGTTCTCAACGTGGAGCAGGTCTGCCGAAACACCGATCTTATCCGCGGCTTCCTGCACCCGCTTCAACTGCTGATCCGCGAATTCCTTTTGTGCCGCGTCGTAACTCTCCACATCCATTGGCAAGCCAACCCATCCGACGCCGCCACTCACATAGTACGGGAAGCGTTCGGTAACGATGATAATCGTCGGCGTTGTCACGTAAACCTCCTGTGAGTGAGTGGTGGGTAGAGACGGTGGGATGAAGAAACCGGCCATCAGCTACAAGCGTCACCGTTTCCCGCAACAGATCATCGCCCATGCGGTCT
>NZ_JARSBQ010000045.1:0-5063 GCF_029623935.1 Shinella sp. 838 | reverse complement strand
TCGAACGAACTGACAACAATCACTGCCTGCAGACCCCTTGAAACAGGGGGCGAGATCGTCCCGGAATCCGGGGGCGCAATCATCTCGGAACAAGGGGGCGGCTTCATCGGAATCGGCACGGGAACGACTGAAAATCGAGGAGCGCACCCGCCTCGAAACTCTTGCCACGCAAAAGCAGGCAGCCATCGAGGCAGCCGCCGCAGCCGAGATTGAGGCGCGACAGTCCGCTGAAAACGCTCGGATATCGCGTGTCCTTGAAGATGAGGCCGCTCGCAAGGCCGAACGCGACCGACGTTACGCCGCCCGGAAGGCCCGGCAGGCTTAACGTCCAAGCGCCCGCTTTCCAATGGAGGCGGCCGTGGAATAGATCAAGGCGTGATATACAGTCGCGCTCGAACTTACTCATTCCTTGGGAGCCTTTGATGGCACCGAACACGAACGAACTGCAGGCCATCAATACGGCCTGGCAGATAGCGATCCAGGAAATCCTGCGCATGGTCATCCGTGACATGTACCATGGTGCGGGTGAAGCAGCCTTCAGCGCCCATATAAAGCGGATCGAAGAAGCGGCCGTCGACAGCATCCAGACCGACTTGAGGCTTCGCGGAACCAGCGAGTGGACCGAAATGCTGGTCAAGGAACGGGCAAGCAATTTCGTGACGACGCTGCTGACCTCCTTTACCTACGATCGTGCCTGAACACGATAGACGGTCATCCGAACCGCCGGTCTTTATACGCTACCGTACCTGAACTTTTCTTGTGGTCTGCGAGGCTGCTATGTAAGGCTCCTGCCTAAATCACTCCAACGCCGCGATAAGCCAAGCGGTCGGCATGGATGAACACAGCACAGAACGCCTCGCGCCATCGTAGAGTTCTCCTTCGACGCAATCATCGGTAATATCTTTCAGGCACAATCGTACGCTGGAAGAAGGCCGCCGAACGCATGTTCGGCTACTGGGAAGCCGAGGTGGTCGCATCCACGCTATCGCCCGAATTCTATCTTGAGTGAACAGACAGCGTAAAAATGCCGGGACTGGTCCGCCCTTGTGCAGGACGGACCAGCGGTGTGTCGCTTAGAAATCCATGCCTGCGCTACCGGGGAGGGCAGGAGCGGTTTCCTTTTTGGGCTTCTCGGCGATCATCGCTTCCGTCGTTACGAGCAGGCCTGCTACGGACGCGGCATCCTGAAGCGCGGTGCGGACGACCTTCGCCGGATCGATCACCCCCTGAGCATATAGGTCGCCGTACTCACCGGTTTGCGCATTCCAGCCGAACGAAAGATCGGCCTTCTCGCGCAGCTTGCCGACGATGACGGAGCCTTCCGCACCGGCATTTTCGGCGATCTGCCGAACGGGCGCCTCAATGGCCCGGCGGATGATATCGATACCGACCCGCTGGTCCTGATTGGCCGCCTGGATGGTGTCGAGCGCCTTCACCGCCCGCAACAGCGCAACGCCGCCGCCGGGTAGGATGCCTTCCTCGACAGCCGCGCGGGTTGCATGCAGTGCGTCGTCTACACGATCCTTCTTTTCCTTCACCTCGACCTCCGTGGAGCCGCCGACGCGGATAACGGCGACGCCGCCCGCCAGCTTCGCGAGGCGCTCCTGCAGCTTCTCACGGTCGTAGTCCGAGGTCGTTTCTTCAATTTGCGCGCGGATCTGGGCGACACGTCCGTCGATCTCCGCCTTCGAGCCGACACCATCGATGATGGTGGTATTCTCCTTCTCGATGGCGACCTTCTTGGCGCGACCAAGCATATTCAAGGTGACGTTTTCCAGTTTGATGCCCAGGTCTTCCGACACAACAGTCCCGCCGGTCAGAATGGCGATGTCCTCGAGCATTGCCTTGCGGCGATCACCAAATCCCGGTGCCTTCACGGCTGCGATCTTTAGACCGCCGCGGAGCTTGTTGACGACGAGCGTCGCGAGCGCTTCACCTTCCACATCCTCCGCGATGATCAACAGCGGTTTTCCCGACTGGACGACCGCTTCCAGGACTGGAAGCATTGCCTGAAGGTTCGACAGCTTCTTCTCATGAATGAGAATGTAGGGTTCTTCGAGTTCGACACGCATTTTGTCCTGATTGGTCACAAAATACGGGCTGAGATAGCCGCGATCGAACTGCATGCCTTCGACCACTTCGAGTTCGGTGTCCGCGGTCTTTGCCTCCTCGACCGTAATGACGCCCTCATTGCCGACCTTTTCCATGGCTTGCGCGAGATAACGGCCAATTTCCTCATCGCCGTTCGCGGAAATGGTTCCGACCTGCGCGATCTCCGAGTTGCTTGTGATCTTGCGCGCATTCTTCTTGAGATCTTTCACCACGGCATCGACGGCGAGATCGATGCCGCGTTTCAGGTCCATGGGGTTCATACCGGAAGCAACCGCCTTGGCGCCTTCCTTGACGATGGCCTGGGCGAGCACAGTTGCGGTCGTCGTGCCATCGCCAGCGAGATCATTGGTTTTCGAGGCGACCTCGCGCAGCATCTGCGCGCCCATGTTCTCGAACTTGTCCTCAAGCTCGATTTCCTTGGCGACCGACACCCCATCCTTGGTGATGCGCGGCGCGCCGTAGGACTTGTCGATCACGACATTGCGCCCCTTGGGGCCAAGGGTCACTTTCACAGCATTTGCTAGCACATCGACCCCACGCAGCATGCGTTCACGGGCGTCGGTGCTGAACTTGACGTCTTTGGCAGCCATTTCTTTAACTCCTCAATAGGCAGCTTGTGACTGGTTGGATGGGTGGGACCGCTCAGGCGGCTTTCTTCTGTTCGGCTCGGCCCTTGAGGATGCCCATGACATCGCTTTCCTTCATGATCAGCAGATCCTCGCCGGCGATCTTGATCTCCGTGCCAGACCACTTGCCGAAGAGGATGCGGTCACCGACTTTGACGTCGAGCGGCTGAACCTGCCCGGCGTCGTTGCGCGCGCCCGGGCCGACGGCGATCACCTCGCCCTCTTGCGGCTTTTCCTTGGCAGTGTCGGGAATGATGATCCCGCCCTTGGTCTTTTCATCAGATTCAACCCTGCGAACGAGAATGCGATCGTGAAGCGGTCGGAACGACATGTTTTCCTCCAATGGACAAACAGTGATGACGATGTTCACCCGGAGCCGGACCGGATGACCGGTCCGGGCGGGTACAGGACCTCTCATGAGCGCCCTGCGCGCAAAAATCTGGATTGTCGATTTTCTCATTTCAAGAGGCTGGCCGAAAAAAATCAGCACTCGTCGGAAGTGGCTGCTAAAATACTGTAATGCTACGATAAAATCGAATTTGAACAATGAAATTTGTTGATGATCGTGAATGATGGCGGCATCATTCCGGGGTCGAACAACGGAGATGAAAGCATGCGGTTTGCATCAGATCTCGAGCGCCAGCTCCAAGGCTACGGCCTGACAACTGCGCATATCCTTTATCGCATTCCCGACTTCGAATCCGTTCTCCAGGCCTATGTCTGGCAGGACTACGATCTCGCACCGGACTTTCCCGAAATGCGCAAATTTCTCGACTTCTGGCAGACGTCGCTGGATGGGCCGCTGCACTCGGTGCGCTACACCCATCGGCGCCTGATCGGCGCGAACGAATGGCGGCGCGTCGAGGGCGAGTTCAGGCTGCATTGAACTGGTCTGAAAAAAATTCGGATGAGGCCCTTGAAGATCGACTAGGCAAAAACCAGATCGATTGCCGCCAGCCGCTGGATCAGGGCTGGCCTTGCTGGGAGCGCCGTCTTTCGGCGCCCCGTATCCATGTTGCTTCAAGGAGGATATGGTTATGGCAACATCCTACGATTATGCGCCGCTCTTTCGGTCGAGCATCGGCTTTGACCGTGTGTTTAACCTGCTGGAAAATGCGCAGCGTGCACGCTCAATCAGCGACTGGCCCCCTTACGACATCGTCAAGACCGGCGATGACAGCTATCGGATTGCGATTGCCGTCGCGGGGTTCGCGCGAGACGATCTCGACATAACCTTTCAGTCGAACCTGCTTACTGTAACCGGCAGGAAACAGGATGCGTCGGCGGAGGGCTACCTGCATCGCGGCATCGCGTCCCGGCCATTCGAGCATCGCTTCGAGCTTGCGGACCATGTGAGGGTCGATAGTGCAGACCTGAATAACGGTCTCCTCTCGATCGGACTTGTCCGCGAGATTCCCGAGGAGATGAAGCCGCGCAAGATTTCGATCGAGAGCGCGCCTGCGCTCGGAAAACTTGGTTCTCCCGCACAGATCGAGGGCCAGAAGGCCGCGTAAGAAGTGAACGATGCGACAACGGGTGCCGGTGGAGCGGCGCCCAACGGCATGACGGGTTGGGAAGGAGGACGATATGAAACCCGATGTGTTTAAGAGACCTGTCCAAATACTCGTTGGTCTCGGCTTTCCAATGGAAATCCGGACTGCGGCCGAGGCCTACAGACATTTGGTCGATCGGCCTCACCTGAACAAGGATGCCTCGTACACGATAGCGCTGAACGCATGCCGCGCAGCAATGCGGGGGGAGGTGGAGGTGGAGATCGCTCGCGGTCTCTATGCTGCATTTGCCGAGAAACACGACCTCTTGGTACCCTCGGGTGACCCTGTCATCGCGCACCGACGACGGCGTGACCGCGGTCCTCATATTCGATGAGGTGCGGATGCCCGATATCCCCATGCCTTACCGGATCATCGACGGATCGGGTCGAAACGCCTTGGATATAGGCCCCTTGGGGTGACCGCCGTTAGGTCTTTTTTCGGCAACCTGGCGGGCCGAGCAACCTCGGACATAGCCGCCGGTACGAAGGTTCGAACTGCGCGGCGCGATGGTGCCCGCCCGTATTTCCAGCCCGCGATCGCGAAGCCGATGATCTCGCGCCGCAAAATCAGCTTCGGCGCTCTTCCGATCGAGTGATCGCAGGTTCATCATGTCGTCAGTCATCGATGTTGTTCCTCAGCTTGCTCATGAGCAACTAGCCCGAATAATTCACGAGGGGTTGGCGGATATGGTTCAAACCGTTGAAATGACGTAGGATTTGGTTGCTTACGCCGATCCGTGCCGTTTCCGGAGACCACACCCGCCATGAATGAT
>NZ_JARSBQ010000044.1:0-5561 GCF_029623935.1 Shinella sp. 838 | reverse complement strand
GCCACCCACATCCATCGCATCCGCGCAATTGCGCATTGGAAAGCTGTGACGGGCGCGGTTGCCTGATTTCCGAGAGCCGTCGGCAGAGCGCAATCACCGCTCGATAACGTGACATCGCCCTAGGAACTCCTGCAGGCTCTCGATGCCTCGGTCGGTAAAGGTTGTGCTGCCCTCGTCGGTGCCGTCGTAGACATGGATCATCTCGCCGTAGTCGATGTTGTCGGAGTTGCTGGCGATTTCTTCAAGCAACTCGAGGTTCTCACCGATCAGCGTGGCGACATATTCGATCGTGTAGACATGCGTCGGGCGCGCCATCAGGCCGCCACCTGCCGGGCGCTTCCGGCGGACCAGTTCCACGGCAATAGTTCCGGCAGCCTTGATACTGGAAGGCTAGGCATGCGGGCGAGCACGTCCGCCAGCCAGGCCTGCGGATCGATATCGTTCATCCTTGCCGAGACGATCAGGGAATACATGAAGGCAGCACGTTCGCCTCCGCGCTGTGAACCGGCGAATAGCCATGCCTTTCTTCCCAGAGCAATGCCACGCAGGGCGCGTTCGGCGGCATTGTTCGAAAGGCAAAGCCTGCCGTCGTCGAGGAAACGGGTGAAGGCGTCCCAGCGGCCTTCCTTCTCGAACATGTAGTTGATCGCTTTGGCAACGGGATTGTGCTTCGACATCTGGGAACGCTGGGCCATGAGCCAATCGTGCAGTTCTTCGACGAGCGGGCGAGCATGCTGCTGCCGCGCCGCGAGACGTTCTTCGACGGACATGCCGTTTATGCCGCGCTCGATCTCGAAGAGCGCGTCAATGCGGGCGACGGCCTCAAGTGCGACGGGCGATATCTCGTGGGCTGGTTTGCCCTTGCGCACGTTGCCGGCGATGTCGGCCAGTTCGAAGAACTTGCGCCTGGCATGGCTCCAGCAGAGTGCGCTCTTGACCGGCGCAGGGCCGCGGTCCGCACGGTAGAGGTCGTTGTAGCCACCATAGGCATCGGCCTGGAGAGTGCCATGCCACCCCACGAGATGCCTGTTTGGATGGGTCTTCTCGCGATCGGGTGAGAAGTGGAAGAGTGCCGCGGGAGGCGCGCCGCCCGCGAAGGGGCGGTCGTCGCGGACGTAAGTCCATAATCGTGCCTGCCGCGTTGCACCCCGCGCCAGAAGCGGCACGGTGGTATCGTCGCCATGCAGGCGAACGGCTGCCAGAACATGGGCGCGGATCAGATCATGGATCGGCTGCAGCGCCGTCGCGCAAGCCCCGACCTGATCGGCCAAAGTGGAGAGGCTGAGATCGACGCCTTCCCTGGCGTAGCGCTCGGCCTGGCGGTTCAATGGCTGATGTTGGCCGAACTTCTCGAACAGGATCGTCGCCAGCAGGTTCGGCCCCGCCCATCCGCGCGGCGTGGCATGGAAGGGTGCCGGTGACTGGCTGATCTTCTCGCAATCCCGGCAGGTGAACTTCTCGCGAACCGTCTGGATCACCTTCCACTGGCGCGGGATCGCCTCCAGCGTCTCGGTGACGTCTTCGCCCATCTTCACGATCCGGTCCGAGCCGCAGCAGGTGCAGGTCGACGGAGCTTCGATGATCAAGCGCTCGCGCGGTAGGTGCGCGGGAAACGGCTTGCGGGCCGGCCGGCGGCGTTCGAAGGCGGAGACATTCGTGATCTTCGCTGCCACGCGTTCCGCCGCGATCTCGTCCTCGGTGGCGTCGGCCTCAAGTTCTTCGAGCTGCAATTCCATCTGGTCGATCAGCCGGGCGCGGCGTTCGGAGCTCTGGCCATACTGCTCGCGGCGCATTTTGGCGATCTCGAGCTTGAGGTGTCGGATCATCGCCTCGGACGTCGTCACGACGGCGCGCACCTGCGCGAGATCGGCCTCGGCGGAGGCAGCACGCGCTTCCGATGCCGCTAGCGCGGCACGCAGTCTGGATATCTCCGAAGCAGCATCATCCATGGCCGAAAGCTACCATGCACCATGCTGAAAGCCCAACAAAAACAGAGGAATGCAGTCGATTAGCCTGCCTTGGAAGGCCGCTGCGTCCAGCGTGGATTGCGCCAGTCGATCCCTTCCAGGAGATAGCCGAGTTGCGCCGCCGACACTGGCACGGCGGAGCCATTTTGACTGACCGGCCAGATGAACTTTCCGGCTTCAAGCCGCTTCAGGTAAAGCGACATGCCGATCCCGTCGTGCCACAGAACCTTGACCAGATCACCCTTGCGACCCCGGAAGCAGAAGACTTCGCCGCCATGAGGATCGCGGCCAAGACCCTGTTGCACCTTCAGCGCCAGGCTGTTCATGCCGCAGCGCATGTCCGTCACGCCCCCCGCAATCCACACCTTCACACCAGCCGGAAAGGCGATCATGACGCATCCAGAACCGGCAACAGCCGGGCGAGAATGATCGGATCAAGCGACGCCGGGATCATCAACCGTCGACCGTTCGGCAGGCCGATCTCGATCCTTTTGTCATCGTCCGGCCGGGGCGGTGAGACCTTCTCGCAAGATGCCGCCGCCGGTGACGAAATCGAAAGTGGCACGAAGCCCGTTGAAGCCGAACCGCTCAGAAGGCCACTACGGAACTCCCGACGCCAACGGGTCAACAATGACCGCGACAAACCATATCGCCGCGCCGTCGCGGACCCCTGCCGAAAGCCTTGCAGGCTCTCCTCGACGATCCGAACCTTCTCTTCGTCCGACCAATCCCGCCGGCGACCAAGATCATCGGAGGACAGGACCTCAATGGGGGAAATGATTGTAGCGCATGACATAAGCCATGGACTTAAAGCCAATCAGAAAATCTGGGCAGACGGCCTTCGGCGGAGGGTTACCATTTATCAATGGATCGAGGAGGAAGCAGGGGCGGGTCCTGTCAGCATTTTACGCGCAGGCCCACACGAATGCACGGTCGAAGCAGACAAGGGCCTCATATGTCTCGGCTTTACCAATGGGCTGCGCAACGCAATCGACGCAACGCTCGCGCTTGCAGTTGAAGACGCTCGGTATCCAGACATCGCAGTGAATTGGGGAGTTACCGACAAGGACGTCTGGATCGCGATCGTCGACAGTGGCGTCGGATTTCGGGGCAATGTGGCTCGCGCCTTTGAGATCGGTTCAACCACTAAGGCAGGACATCTCGGTATGGGTCTCGCAACCGCTCAGCAGGCGATGACGTCGCTGAACGGCAGTGTCCGCCTCATCCCGGGCGACCGTGGAGTCCGATTCGAGATGCGTTGGCCGAAGGCGGTGGGTTGATGCGCATTTTGCTAGTTGAGGACAACGTCGATTTTGCCGCATCGATCGAAAAGGCAATTCGCGGCATCGACGGCTGCGAGGTGACTTGGCGGCATAGTAGATTGGGAGCGCTTACCGCAATCGCGGAGGAGCTTTTCGATGTGGTAATCCTCGATCGTCGTATTCCGACCGAAGACGACTTTCTTGATGATCATCAAGACCATGGATGGGCTGTGTTCCAAGCGATTGCCGAGCAGCTTCCCGGTACGTCTGTATGGTTTCTCACCGGCACTGTGGATCCGGACTTTCCCGTCGACATGCTCCGCGACCATGGTCGACGTGGCGATATACATTGTTGCGGCCGCGAGGATCCTATCCACCAGGTGTTCTGGAAAAATCGAATGAACGATTGCGTCGCCGCCGTGCGATCGTTTCGCGCGGAGGTTCAAAGAACTGACCAGATTCACTTGGAATACGTGGACGCCCCCGTGAACCTGCGCGGGGAGGAAATGCGCCTATTAAGGCTCTTTGGACGAACGCACGGCGGCAGCCGAGTCGAAGTCCGTCAGCTCGCTGGCGGGCTTTCGGGTGCAAGGGTGTTACGGGTCACGGTTTTCAACGCCGCGGGCGCCGCTCAAATTACGTCAGTAGCAAGACTTGGAGTGTTTAGCGAGATCGCGGTCGAGAAAGCGAAGTATCATTCAGAGGTGGTGAGGCTTGCACCTGGCTCCTTTCCTCAAGTGACCGCCGAGATCGCACTGGGCGCCGGCAGTTTCGCAAGCATATTCTACGGCGTGGTTGGGGCTGAGGTGAGAAGCCTTTTCGATATCCTTACCAATGACCCGATCGCCGGTGCGGCCGTCCCGGCGCAGGTTCGTGCCGATCACGCGATCTGGCATGGAGCACGCCAGATTGAGCGGTTGCGGGTCTCAACCATTCGGCGGAGCGTCGTCGGTGATGTTGTCCTCCAAGGACTCGGCGAGGAGCTTGCGGGACTTGACTTGGGCGCAGTTGAAGCGATCGAGGTGGACGCGGCGCGCTGCATGCAGCATGGGGATTTGCACTGTGCGAATGTTCTTTTCGATGACTTCGCACGGCCAATGGTAATCGACTATCCCGAAATTGGGCGTTCGCTTGCCTCGCTCGACCCTGTTGCTCTTGAGTTGAGCACAATCTTTCATACGGATGCACCCGATCGCGCAGGATGGCCTACAGAAAACCAGGCAATAGGCTGGACCGAGATTGATCTCTTTTGCGCCGGCTCACCGTACGAGGCCTATATTAGGGCTTGCCGGGCCTGGGCGTTGGGCGTTGCGGGATCGGAGCAAGAGGTATGGGCGGTCGGATACAGCTATGCGCTCCGGCAGTTGAAGTACCGCGATACCGACAAAATACTGGCCCGCGCCATTATCCGCGGGTGCATGGAGCGGCTGCTGCGTGGCGCCGAAGGCGCATGAAAAAGCCCGGTGCGGGAGGAGATGCACCGGGCTTCGATTCTGACTGACAACTTGGGAGGAGGAGGGTTGCCAGTCGTTGCCCGAAGCTGCTGGGAGGAGGAGTGCAGCTCCGACCACCCGAATGTATGCTGCATTGCAGCATTCTTCAAGAAGCCGCCGTGCGAAATTTTGCGCTCCAAGCGCTATTCGCTGGCATCACCCTGCACGGAAGGAAGCGCAGCGGCCAAGGCCGTCACCAGGCCGACCACCTTCCTGCGGATGGTGTGCGAGCTGATCCGTGCGAACGCCACGTTGAGGTCTCGGCCCTCGTTGGTCTCGATGAAGCTGACCAGTTCCGGCGCCGCGGCCGCCACGGCTTGGCCAGGGTCGACCGTCGAGCCCGGGAAGAAATAAGCGGGCGGCACGCCGAAGGTTTCCGCAATCATCGCGAGACGACTCGAACTCACCCGGTTGGTGCCCTTTTCATATTTCTGGATCTGCTGGAAGGTGACGCCGAGCCGGTCGGCCAAGGTATTCTGGCTCATACCGGCCAGCCGGCGCTGCGCCTTGATCTTGCCGCCGACTTCGACGTCGATCGGATCGGGGATCTTCGCCATTCAATTTCCCCCGATCGTCTCGATGATGTCGTAAGCCTTGGCTCGTTGCCTGGGATAGTTCCCGGTCAACATCAGAAGCCGCGGCTCCTATTGTAAGCGGTCAGCCGATGGCGTCGGACCTGAAGTTCCAGGGCATGAGGGCTTCGATTTCAGACGCGGGCCAGCCCTGAGCGATGCGGGTCAAGGTTTGGCAGAGCCAGGCGAGCGGATCGACGCTGTTCATTTTGCATATGTGGACGGCCCCCGGCTTGCAAGATTGACGGCAGTAATTTGAACCGATCG
>NZ_JARSBQ010000041.1:0-6593 GCF_029623935.1 Shinella sp. 838 | reverse complement strand
CGTCTCAAGGACTGGCGTCGCCTCGCCACCCGCTTCGATCGCAACATCAAAAACTTCATGGGTGCCGTCGCTCTCGCCGCAGCCGTCATCTGGTGGCTCTAGTGAGTCCGGACCCTAGGGTTGAAAGGCGCTCCACATTGCCCAGTCCTTTGCCCACAATGACACCATGTTCCGCAAGATCTCCGCGCAGAGCGTTCACCATCTGCGTTCGTTGGCCGACAAGAAGATCGCGAGTTCGGAATAGCATTGCCCGAGCTTGCTGATTTGACGTCTTCACAGCGACCGTCCGCATGGTCGGCCGCATCGCAGCTTCTGCAACAGCCTCAGCATCGGCAGCATCGTTCTTCTGGCGCTTGACGAAAGCCTTTACATAAACCGGCGGGATCAGCCGAACGTCATGGCCGAGCCCTGCCAACTCGCGCCCCCAATAATGGGCTGTGCCGCAGGCCTCCATCGCGACTACGCAAGGGGGCAGTGTCGCCATGAATTTTGGAAACTGAAGACGCGAGAGCTTCTTACGAAACAAAACCCGGCCATCCGATGCTGCGCCGTGAACCTGGAAAACCTGCTTTGCAAGGTCGACGCCGACGATGCTAACTTCCTCCATCGATGCCTCCTCCTCTGTGGGTGACGTAACGCATCACCATCTTGGCACACTGCGATGCCGGTGGGAGGGGCATCCAACCCATCAGTGCAAATCAACAGTCTGGAGCTTTCCCGGCAATCAGGGCGATCTCTACGTCTCCCCCGTCCTGCTGCAGGACTATGCCCGCTGGCAGAGCGTTAAGTTCGAAGCCATTGCCGGAGCCTTTCGCCAGGGGTTAGGAATGCTGAACGGCAACGAAAACCCGGAAGGAGGCGCTTCCGTGCCCCAGAACCGAGGGATGGGTTGAAGGCCGCCGATTGCGGAAACGCTCCTCAGCGGTCCCCGATGAGTCGGCTATCGGGATGTTTGCTTCCTCAATCGTCTGCTCCGATGCAGGGTCGGGCTGACACTTACCGGTTCGGCTCTCTGGCGCGCTTGGCTTCGCTGACGTCGTAAAACTCAGGTATCTTTCCGGAATGAAGCGCGGGCCGTTTTCTGTCTGTGGCGCATCCCGCGCCAATGCCTCGGCGATTTCCGCCGTCGATACCTGCAGGAACTGGCGCCTCGCCATCCCCACCGCGATTGCGGGAATCTCGAGGTGCGTGCCCATCCGCCGATACGCTGCGAAGCTGAGGCCCTCGATCAGCTCTTCGTCGACGACGAGGCGGTAGGTTCCGGCTTCCAACGGCTCCTCGAGGGCTTTCAGGTTGAACGGATGCATGAATGTGATTTCGGTTTCCGTGGTTCTTTCGGTCATTTCGATGCTGCTTTCCCATTGCGCCAACGACGGCCGACGAAGTGCGCCGGCTGAACCGGCCCTTTAGTCTTCGGGGCTCCGCCTTGCCGAGGCGCCCTCGTTTCCCCAGACATCGAGGTCGAGGTTGCGGTTTTTGTACCGGGCGTTTTGCGACAGGGGATACTTCTCGGCGCCGATCGTCACGCCCTTGATGAGGCGGATGAGATTGCGCGCTTCGCCATGTTCCGTGCCGACCCCGGCCGACAGGTTTTCCGTCTGGTAATCGGCGTCCTTGAAGATTTGCCGCAGAACGGTTCGTTGCCGGCTTGCAGCCGACCGCGCACCCTTGAAGACAAGGATCACCATAACCATCGCTCGATCAGAATGTAGACGACCATCGCAAGACTTGCCGCCGATACGGCGTAGCCGGCGATGTCCGCGTAACTTAACTTCCTGGTGTAGTGGAATACGGAAGACATGATGTCCTCCTCGCTTTGGGGCTAGGGTATTCAACCCTCAAACAGCAGCGCCCGTGAGATGGCTGCTGGAACGAAGACACTGGACCCGTTCCCCGGTCTTGGCAACAGATCAATTGCGGCGCAACCGTCGCGCGGATCAGGTTGAGGTGCGGCAAAGGTGGTGTCCGGCGCCCGAACAGCCCCGATTGTCGAGCGTAGGATAGAGGCCTACCCCTTGCTTGCCACTTCCCCGCTTTCCGCCAACACCACCAGCCGTGCGAGGGCAGGCAGGGAGCCGACCTGAAGTCGCCGCATGATCGCGGCCCGGTGCACTTCGACCGTTCGCTGGCTGACGCCCAGATCCATTGCGATCACCTTGCTGGGTTCGCCGGCGAGCACCCGGTCCAGGACTTCCCGCTGGCGCTCCGTCAGGCGCGCCATACGGGTCTTCGCCTCCTGCTGCCGGGCGGCCTGCTCGCCCTTGTCGCGGTTGGACTCCAGTGCCCGGGAAACGCTTGCCAGCAGCTCGGAAGGCCCGATCGGTTTCTCGATGAAATCGGAAGCGCCCGCCTTCATCGCCAGGACCGCGGTCGCGACGTCGCCGGCGCCGGTGATCATGACCGTTGGCAGCGTGGCCCCCCGGTCGCTCAGCGCCCGCAGTACGTCCAGACCGCTTATTCCCGGCAGCTTGACGTCCGCGACGAGGCACCCGGGCAACGCGTCGTTGAAGGCTGCGAGAAAGGTTTCCCCGTCGGAAAACGCCAGTACCCTGCGCCCGTCGGCCTCCAGGCTCTCGCGCAGCGCCTCGCGTGTCGTATCGTCGTCGTCGATGACATAGATCGCCGGCGCACCGGGGGGCGGCGCCTGCGGCTCGCCCTGCCGCTCGCCATGGGGCTCGATCCTGCCGGTGCGCAGCAGAAGCTGGATCGCCTTCAGGAGTTCGCCCAGACTTACCGGTTTCGGCATGTGCAGGCAGTTCTCGGCCGAAAGGATGCGCAACGTCTCCGCCCTGATGTCTCCCGTCAGAACGATCGCGGGAATGCTGCGGCCGAGAAGCGCACGAAGGTTTTTGGTGACGTCGAGGCCGTTCAGCTCATTCGGCAGGTTGTAGTCCGCCAGGATGAGCGCTGGTACCACCATGCCGCTGGAAACGAGCTCGATCGCCGCCGCGCTGCTGTCTGCGGCGTAGACCAGGTGATGTTCGTCGCGGAGCGCGATCTCGATCAGGCTGCGGACCTTCTGGTCGTCCTCGATGAGGAGCACGGTGCCGCGCAAAGGGGGCGCCTGCGTGTTTTGCTCGATCGGCGGCCGGTCCTCCTGCCGCTCCTGCCGCCCGAGCGCGACACGGAGCAAGAAGACCGAGCCCTTACCCGGAACGGAACGGACCTCGATCTCGTGGCCCAGCAACATGTTGAGGCGCTTGACGATGGAAAGGCCGAGGCCGAGGCCAAGGTCCGCCTCTTCGCCGGCGGCCTGGTGGTACTCGTCGAAAATCGCCTGGAGCTCTTGGGATGGAATGCCGACGCCGCTGTCCCAGACCTCGATGGCGAGTGCATCCTTGTGTCGCCGACAGCCGAGCAGGATCTTGCCTTGCCGGGTGTACTTGAGTGCGTTCGCCAAAAGGTTGCGAACAATCTGCTCCAGAAGGCGGGGATCGGTGCGCACCAGCAGGCTGGAAGGCACGAAGCGCAGGCGCAGGCCCTTCTCCGCGGCGCTGTAGCCGAATTCGTCGGCCAGCCGCTGCAGCACGTCATTCACGGGGCACGTAATGATACGCGGTTGGACCGTGCCGGCCTCTATCTGGTTGATATCGAGGAGGGCGTTCAGCATTCCGGACATGGAGCCGAGCGTATCGCCGAAGCTTCTGACCAGCTTCCGGGCCTGCTCGCCTTCCACCGATTGTTCCAGAAGGCCCTGAAGCAGGACCAGCGATTGCAACGGCTGGCGCAAGTCGTGGCTTGCCGCGGCGAGGAAACGGGATTTTGCCGCATTGGCGCGTTCGGCCGCCTGCTTCGCCCGGTCGAGCGCTTCGTGGGCACGATGCTGGGAGGTCACGTCGGCAAAGGTGATCACCACGCCTTCCATGCCCTCTTCCTGGGTTCGGTACGGCATGACCCGGCGCATGTACCAGGTGCCGTTTCCTGTCCTGACCTCGCGCTCCCGGGTGGCGCTACCATTCAAGATGGCGGAGGCGTCGCCGAGCAGGGTCGCGTCGGGCACGCGCGCGTTGAGGTCTACCAGCGGCCGGCCGATGTCGCCCATGATGACGTTGAAGATCGAGCGCGTCGCCGGTGTGAAGTAACGGATGTTCAATCCGGGATCGAGGAAGATCGTCGCGACGTCGGTGCTGTACAGCACGTTTTCGAGGTCGTTTGCCGTCGCGCGCTGGCGTTCCAGCGCTTCGTGAAGCTGGGCGTTGAGGGCGGTCAGCTCCTCGTTCAACGATTGCAGCTCCTCCTTGGAGGTCAGCAGTTCCTCATTGGCGGATTGATATTCCTCGTTGAGCGAGAGCGTCTCCGCATTGATCGCCTTCTGCTCTTCCGCCGCATTTTCCAGGTCCCGGATCGCCGCCTGCAGTTCCGTGCGTGTGGTGGCCAGCTCCCGCTCCAGGGCGCCGGACCGATCGTCGGGGGTGGCATCTTCGGGACGCTCACCGGCTTCAGGTGGCTGGGCGGTGTCGAGGAAGCTGACGAGAAACAGGTCTTCGCCGTCGCTGACGACGGGCTGAACCGCAATCTCGTAGCGCGACAGGGTGTCGTCCGCATCGTGGTAAAGGCCGGTCGCCACGATGCGGGCGTGCTCCTGCCGGGCGCGGTGGAGCGCCGAGCGGAGCTTGGTGTGCACGCTGCGCGGCGTCATTGTGAAGAGATCCTGGCTCGGATAGCCCTGGGCGATGCGCAGGTAGCGCTGTACGGGGCCAAGCGAATAGAGATACTCGTGTTTGCGGTTGATCAGCACCGTGGCCGGGGCATACGTGTCGAGAACCATGCGGCGGCAGAGATCGGCGAGCGCGGCCTGTCGGCTCGGCGCCTGCCCCTGCTGCGCCGGCACCCGGACATTGTCCGTTGCGTTGATGGCAAAGCCATAGCGGCCGCGCTGTCCCTTGCGGCGGAAGATCCTTGCTGACTTGTCGAGTACATCGAAGCGGTTGGTCGCCGTGCCCACCGTTTCCGTATTGCCGAGCAGCAGGATGCCGTTTTCGTTGAGGGCGAAGTGGCAGAGCGCGATGACCTTTGCCTGCGCCTCCGGGCCGAGATAGATCAGCAGGTTACGGCAGGAGATGAAGTCGACGTTGGAAAAGGGCGGATCGCTGAGGACGTTCTGGACCGCGAAAATGACGGACGAGCGAAGCTCCGAAGCGATCCGGTAGCCGTGTTCCTCCTGGGTGAAGAAGCGTTGCAGCCGCTCGGGCGAGACGTCCGCGTTGATCGCGAGCGGATAGAAGCCGTCGCGCGCGAAGGCGACCGCCGCCTCGTCCGCATCGGAGGCGAAGATCTGCATCTGGATGTCGCGTCTGGCCTGCGAAATGCACTCCTGGACGATCATGCCGAGCGAATAGGCCTCCTCGCCGGTGCTGCACCCTGCGACCCACAGGCGCAGCGTGCGCCCGGGCGGATGGTTCTTGACGAGTTCGGGCACGATCGTCGCGCGCAACCGCTCGAAAACCTCGGGGTCGCGGAAGAAGTTCGTCACATTGATCAGGATGTCGGTGGCAAGCTAGGACAGTTCAAGCGGGTTTTGTTTAAGGACGTCCAGGTAGCGTGCCGTGTCGGAGGAGGCGATCCCTGCCATGGCCATACGCCGTTCCATCCGGCGAAGCAGCGTTCCCTGCTTGTAGAGGGCGAAATCCTTGCCCGCCGTTTCGCGGAGCATGGTGAGGATCCTGTCGACGGTCGCCTCCTTCGAGGGCGGCCTAGCGTCGTCCCTGGCGGGCGGCGGCCGGTGCAAGGCCCCAGCGATTGCCGCCAGCGGCATGACGTGTTCAGCCATTCCTGAAGCGATCGCGCTCTTCGGCATCCCGTCATAGTCGGCTTCGTCCGGATCCTGGACATAGACCCGGCCGCCCGCCGCGCGGATGAGTCCGATGCCGATGCTGCCATCCGTCCCGGTGCCGGACAGGACCACTGCCGTCGCACGCGCGCCGTATTCCGCGGCGAGGGCCTGCAGGAGGAAGTCGAAGGGCATGCGCGTGCCGCGGCGGTCGGGCGGCGTGGTGAGGCGTATCGTGTCGGCTTGCACGCCCATGTAGCGGCCGGGCGGAATGATGAAGAGATGATCCGGCTCCAGCTTCTGGCCGTCCCTGGCTTGGATGACCGTCATGGGGGTGTGGCGGGAGAGGAGTTCGGCCAGCAGGCTCTCGTGGACGGGATCGAGATGCTGGACGAGAATGAAAGTGTTGCCGCCACCCGACGGCATGGCCTCAAGCAGGATGCGGCAGGCATCCAGTCCGCCGGCCGACGCGCCGATCGCGATAATCCTGCCGGAGGTGCCGTCGAACCCCGACGAGGCGTGCGCAAAGGGATGGCTCGAATTCATGGGCGACTTCTCGGGGATTTTGCACGCATTCTGAGGGTTCAATATGCGCGAATAGGAATTTGGCACAGTATGGGTATTGTCGCAGAAATTGTATACCCTTGACTATACGTATTATCCGAATCTGTTCGTGCAGATTTTTTTTGATAAATAATTAGTAACTAGGGTCCGGACTCACTAGAGCCACCAGATGACGGCTGCGGCGAGAGCGACGGCACCCATGAAGTTTTTGATGTTGCGATCGAAGCGGGTGGCGAGGCGACGCCAGTCCTTGAGACGG
>NZ_JARSBQ010000040.1:0-6615 GCF_029623935.1 Shinella sp. 838 | reverse complement strand
CCTTCCATCACGATGGATTAACTCCGGCGACTGGCAAAACTTGCCTGCGGTGTCGCGCAGCCAGCAAAAGCCTGCCTCTCGTCGCCAAAACGTCCGGTGCTATGCATTAAGGCGGCTAGCACGCTTTCTAAGCCAAATAAATATTATGATTGCAAAAGTCAACATTAACCGGGCGGCATCCTGGCCCGGCAATTTGCTCTTCGATTACCCTGGAAAGAGAAGTCGCCCCAGGGTTCGATAGACTGGCTTGCGCAGCGACTGGAAGAACTCGACCGGGCCGGCGTCGAATTTGCGCTGAGCGGTCGGAGAGCTGAAACGACCGATGAAAAACCGTACGACAGGGATCAGGGGACGGCGCAGGCGGCTAATCTTCTTGGGTTTCTTCACCGGTACGGGCCGTATCACGCTGGCGCGGGCGGCCAGGTAGCTTCGCTTGCCGAAGGGAGCGAGCTGCCGCAGGCGGCCGAGAGCGATCTCGTGCTCCTTCCAGCGCAGCGTCGTGATCATGATATCCTTGTAGCCGTGGCTCTTGCGGCTTTCGAACTCGACGATGTGGTCGGTTGCGATGAACTCGGAATATTTGCGCAGGGTGAACCAGGCGGCGATCTTTTGGACAAGGGCGTCATCCGGCGCACGCACGGCACCCGCTTTGAAACGGGCGACCCCTTCCTCTGCAGACGTTGCGTGAAAGCCTGCGCCTGAAAGGCTGTAAAAGGCATTTCCCAGCGTCATTGTGGGTTTGCCGTGCAGCAGCGACAGAAGCCCGACGCCGGAATTGTAGCACAGCACGACGTCGGCATGGTCGATGAGGAAGTGGATGTTGTCGGCGCGATCGGCGATGACGACGTTTTCGGTGCGCGGAAGGGCGTCCAGCTTCGAAAGCGGGTGCGGCTTGATGACGAACGTCATGTCAGGATTGCTCTCGACAAGGCGCGGCAGGCTGGCAGCAAAATCGTGGTAGCTTTGCTCTCCCTTGAGGAACTGGGTGACGGCCATGTCGTCGTCGAGCTGGAGCGGGATCAGGCAGACCGGTTTTTCGGGCTTTTTCGCCCCCTCATATTTTTCGGCGGTGGCAGCGTAACCGTCCATCGCTTCCAGCGTCATCGATCCTTCGCGCAGGCGCTCGATATAGGTCTGTGCAGCGGCAAGTTCAGCCGGGGAGAACGCGTCGCGATCGAACGCCGCCTGGGAGTAGGATGGGGCGGCATAGGAGACGTCCTCGGCATAGTAGACGGTGTTCGGCAAAGCCCCGCGTTCGATGACCACCACTTCCCTGCCCAGCTGCCGCGCGAGCGTGACAGCGCCTGAAAAGAGGCTGTGGCTCTTCATGTAGGGGTTGAAGATGGCAATGCCGTCGAGCGTGCCGTCCGTCAATCCGCTCGTCAGTGCGGCGATATCCTCGTCCGCCTCACCGAAAACGGGGACAAGCTCGAAACCGGCAAGGCGCAGTGGAAGGAAATAACCCCAGTGATGGCGGTTCTTGCAGATGCAGGCGAGTTTCCTTGCGCGGGGCAGGAAGTCCACCTCCAGCAGCCGCTCGTCCTTGCCGACATAGACCTCGGTCGCTTCTGAAAAGCGGCTGCGCTTCCAGTCGTTGTTCTTGTACCAGTCGGATCCCTTGTCCTTCGGGTGCCAGAGGTGGAAGGTCTTCAGCCCCAGGGATTCGGCCGGCAAGGCAAGCGCCTCGAACAACTGGCGAAACCCGCTATAGGTTCTTTGGTGGAAGAAGGAGGCTTTGCCTGGTCCGAAACGATCTTCGGTCGGCTCCGATGGCATGGGAAGGTGCTTGGCATGCTGGCCGTAGCGCAGCAGGAACTCGAAATCCTCCGATCCATGTCCCCGAAAACTGGAATCGTAGCCACCGAGATAGGAAAACAGCTTGGAGCCGATCAGGAAGACATTGCTGTAGGGGGCAACGAATTGTCCCTCCTTCGGCTCGAAGTTCTCGAAATAACTGTAGAAGGACAGTTTCTTCAGGTAGTCCGATCGTGCATCGAGATCGGCAAGCGCGAAGAAGCCATCGGTCTTCGGCTCGGAAAGATGAAAGGCGGGAATGTTGAGGACGAGGTCGAAGAGACGGGTGGCGTCGATGGTGTTGATGATGTCGACAAGCCTGCCGAAATGGTCCCTCTCACTGAAAAAGTCGGGATCGGCAAAATAGATGAAGGGCGTATCGGCCGCCGCAAAGCCGGCATTCCGTGCCGTCGAAAGGGAGAAGACGCCGGTGTCGTCGACATGGACATAGGTGTATCCCTTGTCTTCGCAAACCGCCTGGATCCGGGCAGCGTGGGGCGCGGGTGAGCCGAAATCGACGATGACGATTTTGGGAGCGGGCGCATAGTATTCCCCCATCAGCGCGATGCGATCGATCACCCAGGGGTTCGCATCATGCCAGCGCACGCAAAGCACCATGGAAATGTCTGAGGTACCGATGGGATTGCGCGGATCGGGATGCACGCCTTGCACTTTCTGCGGGGAGATGGTCGGAGCCGGTGAGAAAACTGGCAGTTCCATGCACTTCATTCCGTGTTCATTTAAAGGCCGCGCATCTTGGGATGCGCCGCACTTACCATAAGCCCCGGCTTTCTGGAAACCGGCTCGTGTGGAACCGTGCTCAAGTCGTCATAATGTTCTGATGCTGAGGGGGCGATTGACCGCTGGCCGAACCCGATCACTCTTATGGCACGCTGTTCTTGCACTTGTCCCGTGATCGCAAGATCGTTCACAGAGGCCTGCTCGCGTCGAAGGCTAGCCGTCCTTCACGAAAATGAGCCGGCAAAGATATGGATCTTCGCCGAGATGGGGCGAGAAACCGGTCCCCTCCGACCGCTCGACGACTTGGAAGCCGAGTTCCGTCATCTGCCGTTCAATCGCTTCCGGCCGTATGAAGCGGCGCCCGTCCAGCTTTCTGTTCTTCTTCAGGGGTTCGTCCTGATCGGTTCGGAATTCAAAGGCGACGGTGTCCCCCGCTTGCAGTTCACGTGCGGCGCATTCGAGAAACTGGTCCTGTTGTATGCGCGTGATCGCATGGAGCAGGAACCGGGCGTAGAGCGTGAGCCCTCCTTTGTTCCGGGGTGGCCTTGCCGCACGCAGGAGGCTTTCGAGCGTTTCGGGATGCGTTATGTCTCCGTGCACAAAGGACAGGATCGGCCGCCGGCGGAAGAGATTTAGCAGAAAATGGAGAGCGCCTTTTGGCGGTGGCGGCACACGGACCGTGGCCGCCTCGATTGCGACACTGCAATTGTCGATTCCGATCACGGTCGGCCTTATCGCCGCCAGGGAGAAGCTGTCCCGACCGTCTCCGCATCCGATATCGACGACATTGCGCCGCAAGTAGCCTGAGCGGGAAACGAACCCTTCAAAGGATGAGGGGGGAAGAGCCTTGGGGTTGTGGCAATAATAATCCGTCCAGTAGATCTTCCAGCGATGATAAGGCCTAGCATAGCCCTGCGGAAACTTCTCCGTCCTGTCGAGGTTCCAGTTGTGGCCGGGATTGGGGGTCTTCCAGTGAGGGCCGTAGATATACTCGACAAGCGCTTCCGTATCGGCAACGGCCGCGACCTTGCGGCTGGCGAGATCGATATCGACATGGCCCCGGAAGTCGCTTTTCATGAAGGGCTTTACACCACAGACTCCAAAGGGCAGCAGGAGCTTTCCGGTCTCGTCAAAATAGGTATGGAAGATGTCGATTGTAACATTGGTTTTCGGATCGGTCACCCAGATGCAGGATAGTTTGCATGCGACGCGATAGCCATGGCGTGACAGGGCTTCTGCGATCTCGACGACTTCCGCCACCACCTTGTCCGGATCCGTATGGTTCGAGATGTAGCCCGCGTCGAAATCGTGGTCGTGCCCGATGAAGTTGCTGTTGCGATAGGCCCCAAGCAGCGTGCCGTACAGGACAAAAAGTTTCAGGCCTTTCGTTGCCAGAATGGCGGACATACCGTCGAACAGCGCGAACATGTTGTTCTGCCAGACTGTATCGACAGTTTTCGAAAGCTGCAGTTTGCCTTTCTCGTTGAAGACGTGGCCGGCTTCCAGCTTCTGCTTGAGATCCTCGAGAGTGAACTTCGGAACGCCCGCAAAATCAGGCGTCGGTAGGTCCACGAAAACATCGCTTGCCCGGATCTGTAGCCGGGCCTGACTGCCGATATAGGACCAGATGGAGGAAAGGTTGAAGCGGAACTTCTGCCCGCCCTGGTCCGGTGCGGGTATGCCCCAATTGCCGGCAAGCGGGATGCCGTCGGCCAACAGCTGCAGTTTTACCGGACGCTCTCCAGCCTCCCGGAGGAGGCCGGAGATGATGGCCGGGCCGAAATCCAGTATGTCGATCTGCACGGCTCGGCTCCTGCTGGAGCATTTCCAGCCGAACCGATATCGGTCCGGCGCCGGAGAATGCGGTAGAAACGAAAATTCAGAACAATTTTGCTGATGAGGTCTGTCTAAGTCCTGCGCATCAACACCCGGGCGATATGCGCGTCGTCGTTGCGATACTTCGCGTAGCCGAAGCCTTCCGTGAAATAGACCGGGGAGAAACCGAATTTCGCAGCGCGGGACAGGAAGTCGAGCGGCGGAATGAACCGGCGGTAATGGCTGTCGGTGACTTTCGTCTGCTGAGCGTCCCGGTCGGTTCTGAACTCGATCGCCAAGAGGTCGAGATTGGTGAGGTTCGCTGCCGTCTTGAGGAAGGCCAGCTCGGCTTCTTCCGGGATCGCATGCAGGAAGAAGCGGGCGTAAACGACGATCCGTCCCGTGGTTGCTGCTGAAATCTTCGCCGACAGTTCCGGGTCATCGACACTGCAGCACAGGAAGGATGCCCGATCGACGCCCCGTTCCTCTGCTGTGCGCTGGCAGAGCGAGACGGCGGCCGAGGAGGCATCAACGCCGAGAACGTTGAAACCGGCATTTGCGAAAAAGAGGCTGTCCCGCCCGCTTCCGCAGCCAATGTCGACGACGGTCGAGTCTGCCGCAACTTCCAATGCGACGAAGGCTGCGAACTGCGATGGAATATTGGGAACCGGAGATGTCCGTGCGCCGTAGTATCGGTTCCAGTATTCCGCTGTGGTTTCGGTCATAAATCGTTTCCCAGAAGGTTCTTGCCTATTGAAAAGGTGCAGTCGGCAGGTTTGATCAGAGGGTCATTCGAACCTCTCTTCTCCAGCATTTTACGGCTGAGTGGAAGCACCTTTGTCACAGAACTGTAACAGAAAATCGATAGGACGGCGGCCCGCCTGCGAGGCGTTGCCGAGCGAGTTCATGCGTGCAAGGTCATGTGGGCGGCTTGCTAAAAGAGGTGACGCTGCCGCCCTGCCCCGCTATATCGCGCGGCGTTGACTGGTTCGTTCTTGGAAGTGGTGGGGATCAAGTGCTTTATCTTTTGGCGGGCAACGGGGCACCCAATTTTGGCGACGAGCTACTCGTCCAGTACTGGCTGAGGTTCTACCGGGAGCTTGGCTATGACGGACCGATCACCGTGGATGGCAAGGGCGCATCGGCGACGGCTGCGCTGTTGCGCAACTTTGCAAATGTAGATTACGTCAAGACCATTCCGCGGCATGCCGACGGGGTGCAGGGCTCCTATGCGGGTTTCTACGAGCAGGGCGTGGAATATGCCCGTGCCAACCTTGCCAAATTCAAAGGCGTTCGCGGCTTCCATTTCCTCGGAGGCGGATATGCCTGCGCCAACTGGAAGAACGCGACGCGGTTGTTGGGTGCCGTCGTGGAGATCGGCCGCTGTCTGTCCGTTCCGGTTGTCGCGACCGGTCTGGGTATTGCCCCTTTCAAGAAGGTCTACCCTGTCGGCGCTGCGGCCTGGCGGAACATCGTCGAGGGATGCCAGATCTTCGAATGCCGGGACACAGCAAGTGTCGAGGCTCTGCAATCCATCATCGGGGACTCCCCTTCCCTGACGGAGGGATTCGATGACGCATTCCTCTATCCCGTCCAGACCACCCGGCATTCAGGGCGGTGGCTGCATCTTTCCGGCTTTAGTGCAAAGTCCGTGCTCGGGCCGACGGGCGAGGAAGGGCCGAAACTGTTCGACCAGTTCGACAAGGTCGTGTTTTGGGCCTGCTCGAACGGAGACGTAGAACTGTACCAGGCGGTGGCCACGCAGTTCCCGCAGGTCGAGATGCTGGACAATGACCGTCTTTTGAACACGGGTCTGCCACTGGAGGCCGATGACTTCATGCTGACGGGGCGGTTCCATCCCCATCTCCAGGCGGCACGGGTCGGCTTAACGGGCTATTATACCGCGCAGTCCGACTTCTATCGCATGAAGCACGGTTTGGTGACGGAACTCGGTTCGAACTTCCGTCGATTGCGGGGCAGCCTTGAAATCTTCACGATGCCGGAGTGTGAAATCCGGCATCGGGACAAGGACCGCGTGGAGCAGAAAAGAAAGGTTGCTATGCGGGTGGCAAACCTGATCGGGCTTGTATAGTCCGTAGGGGGCATAGCAGCCTTCCCTATAGGTAATCTGTGCGGCCGGTGTGATCTAACCCGAATAATTCACGAGGGGTTGGCGGATATGGTTCAAACCGTTGAAATGACGTAGGATTTGGTTGCTTACGCCGATCCGTGCCGTTTCCGGAGACCACACCCGCCATGAATGAT
>NZ_JARSBQ010000039.1:0-7126 GCF_029623935.1 Shinella sp. 838 | reverse complement strand
CAAAATCTTCGCGTAATGAAATCCCTGATCGCATCGCAGACCTCCGGTTTGCACCAGAGATTCAGATTCACCGCACTTTGGGAAGGCCAAAGAGTCGAGGTCAGCGAGGCGGCGTATAAGCACAATGTTCCTCTATCGCCCGCCACGAATCGCAGCCTCGGAAATCACCCCGCAAAGCTGTTTCTTCAGTCGTCGCTCGTTTCTGGCCGCTTCCGCCGGCGGCGCGATCGCGGCTGTCGGCACACCAGCCTTCGCCGAAGCCCTGAAGGCGTCGAAGACCCGCTACATGGTTGACGAGACCCTGACGCCCGAAAAGGACGTCACCAGCTACAACAATTTCTATGAATTCGGTCTGGGAAAGGGCGATCCGGCAGCAAACTCCGAAAATTTCAAAGCAACGCCATGGACGGTCAAGGTGGACGGCTTGGTCGGCAAGCCGAAGGAATTCGGCCTCGAGCAGCTGCTGGCGATGCCGCTGGAGGACCGGGTCTATCGCATGCGCTGCGTCGAGGCTTGGTCAATGGTCGTTCCTTGGGTGGGCTTTCCGCTTTCGGCCCTGCTCGACAAGGTGGAGCCGCTGGGTGACGCGAAATATGTCGCGTTCGAAACGGTCGTACGGCCGGAGGAAATGCCGGGGCAATCGGGCTACTTCCAGTCGCTGCCCTGGCCCTATGTCGAGGGCCTGCGGCTCGACGAGGCCCGCCATCCGCTGGCGATCCTCGCCGTCGGCGTCTATGGCAAGACGCTGCCGAACCAAAACGGCGCGCCCATCCGCCTGGTCGTTCCCTGGAAATACGGCTTCAAGGGCATCAAGTCGATCGTGAAGATCACCCTCACCGACAAGCAGCCATCCTCGACCTGGAACCTTTCCGCACCGGACGAGTACGGCTTCTACGCCAACGTCAATCCTGACGTCGACCACCCACGCTGGAGCCAGGCGAGCGAGAACCGCATCGGCGAAGGCGGCTTCTTCGGCGCGAACCGTCGGCCGACCCTGCCCTTCAACGGCTATGCCGAGGATGTCGCCAGCCTCTATAGCGGCATGGACCTTCGGGCGAACTACTGATGGCCAGCCTCCCCGCCCTGCCCCGAAAATATCATGCGACCTCGATCTGGCTGCTCTATGCCGCCGGTCTCATGCCTGCCGCCTATGGCTTCTGGCTCGAGGCGACGGGGCGCCTGCCGGGCAATCCCGTGAAGGAGATCGAACACCTGCTCGGCCTGTGGGCGCTGCGCTTCCTCGTGGCGACGCTGACGATCACACCGCTGCGCGATCTCGCCGGGATTAACTGGATCCGCTATCGCCGCGCGCTCGGGCTGCTCGCCTTCTGGTACGTGCTGATGCACTTCCTGACCTATATGGTGTTCGATCAGTACCTGAATTTCTCCGCCATCCTCACCGATATCGCCCGCCGCCCCTTCGTCACCATCGGCATGGCCGCCTTCGTGATGCTCATTCCGCTGGCGCTGACCTCCAACAACTGGTCGATCCGCAGGCTCGGGCCGCGCTGGGTGAAGCTGCACAAGCTTGTCTATTTCATCGCCGCAGCCGGAGCGCTGCACTTCGCCATGTCGGTGAAGGTCGTGGGGCTGGAACCATGGATCTACATCGCGCTGGTGACGCTATTTCTGGCTTGGCGCGCGGTGCGGCGGAACTGGCGCAACCATAATAGGGCATACCCTCGACCTACGTAGTGCGCTTATCGCCCGATATGCGCAACGAGTTGCTTTCAGTTATGCCGGATGCACGGCACAACAAGCATGCCACTATAGCCACCGGGCGGGCAGAAATAGCCCGCAGGCAACCGCGAAAATAAGGCGGTTCCAACTGCACTCACATTTTACAAACAATCCGAAGTCGTGCTCAGAGACTCAAAGCGATTGGCTTCGACGCTTATTTCTCCGGATTTGCGATCCACATGGCGCGTTGAATCGTAAGATGGTTCGATTGGAGAAATTGACATGGAAACATATAAAGCCCGAATGCCGGACGTGGATGGTTTCTTCGGTACATTCGGCGGACGGTTCGTAGCCGAGACGCTGATGCCTCTCCTCCTGGAGCTGGATGCAAAATGGCAGGAAGCTAAAGCGGATTCGTCCTTCTGGGCGCGCTTTGAGCTGTTGTGTCGACACTACGTTGGTCGGCCAAGCCCTTTGTATCTGGCGGAGCGCTTGTCTGCCTCGATAGGTGGTGCGCGTATTTATTTAAAGCGCGACGAACTCAACCACACTGGCTCCCATAAGATAAACAACTGCGTCGGGCAAATCTTAATGGCGCTCCGAATGGGAAAGACACGCATCATTGCTGAAACCGGCGCAGGACAGCATGGCGTTGCAACTGCAACAGTTGCAGCACGGTTCGGTCTCAAATGTGTAATTTACATGGGATCAAAGGACATAGAGCGGCAGGCGCCAAATGTATTCAGGATGCGCCTTCTTGGGGCCGAAGTTCATGCAGTGACTTCGGGGAACGGAACCCTGAAGGACGCTATGAACGAAGCGCTTCGCGATTGGGTTTCGAACATAGATGACACGTATTATCTCATCGGGACCGTCGCTGGCCCCCATCCGTATCCCGAAATGGTTCGGTCTCTCCAGGCTGTCATCGGCCATGAAGTGCGACGGCAAATAGTTGAATATGAGGGAAGACTTCCGGATCTTCTGGTGGCAGCTGTAGGTGGAGGCTCCAATTCAATCGGACTGTTTCATGCCTTCCTTGATGACTCAGAAGTATCGATGCTTGGCGTGGAAGCCGGCGGCCGTGGTATAGAGAGCGGAGATCACTGCGCATCGTTGTCAATGGGCCAGCCTGGCGTTTTACATGGAAATAGAACCTACCTTCTGCAAAATGACGACGGGCAAATTAGAGAGGGTCATTCAATTTCGGCAGGGCTTGATTATCCCGGCGTTGGTCCAGAGCACGCCTGGTTGAAAGAAACTGGCAGAGTTTCATATACCTCGGCCACAGACACCGAGGCGCTGAGCGCGTTCCGGCTTCTTGCGGTGGAGGAAGGCATAATTCCAGCTCTCGAGCCGTCGCACGCATTGGCTGCTACGCTAAAGATTGCTCCTCTCATGCCAAAGGAGGCCATTGTCATCCTCAATCTCTGCGGCCGTGGTGACAAGGATATTTTCGCGGTTTCGGAATTCTTCGATGCGGACGCAAAGCGAGTGATGGAGCCGGGCTAACTGGGACATGAACAGTAGATGAGGTGTTCTCGCATCCAGTACCCGCCACCAATGGAGAGCACCTCATCATATTTCTTAAGTCCCTTTTCGTATCGCACGCGCGGGGCGCCATGGTATTGTTCCCAATGTGCTGACACGGTTCCCAGATCAAGCCGTTAGCGTAGCGCCACGCCATGTGACCTTTCTCGTCAAGAGCAAAGAGATTTAGCCAGCCGTTATCGAACAGTGCGCGAACCTGGGTATGTTGCGTCAAGATCGCGGTGATCGCATCCCTCGGAGCTTCCACGGCAACCGTCAGCCGTAGAGGCTCGTGAATGAAACCTTCTCCATCATGCACAGATTGCCAAGGAAGGCCCGCACGTAAATTGCCCCCGTTGCCTTCGACGACTCCGATGCCGCCAACGACATTGTGGAGCAACTTGTTGCCAGCCCCGAAGAGAGCCGGCGCGACCGACGAACCAAAGTATTGCAGACTAATCCAGCTCGCGACAACAACAGGTGCGGTCAGGATGAGCTCAAGAATTTTATAGTCCTCATCCTTGCGCCAGACGTAATCATGGAGAAAGACCTGTCCATCCAAGGACCGACCGGAGGTTCGGAAACGCGGTGCAGCGATGAAAGCTCGGCAGCCAGCAAGTCCTAACTCGGGCCAAACTTCCGCCCAGTCCTGACTACGCGTGATCACGTTGTCTGCCGTCGCTCGTGGCAGGCGTTTCGACCGTTCGGCTCGTGCTAACAGTCCGGCATCGGCGAGCCAATGACGAATGCGAACGATGTCCCCGCGTGCAATGCCATCTCCGAGATCATAATCGAATAGAGTTACAGTGTCAGTCGTCGTGTCGTGCAGCGCACCAAGGAAAATGGTGTTAGAAGGAATGTTGATCCCTTTCATAGATAGCTTCTCACGCACTGGCTGCTCGTTTAGCAGGCTCGCCAGCAAACGCGCGTTGACGTCACCTGCATACCCGCCACAAGCTCCGCAATGTAGTGCGCTAGCGTAGGGATTATTGACCACGTTTGCACCATGGCCAACAACAAGTACGCAGCGCCCAAAGCCCTCCGTAAGCGACATGGCCTCCAACACCATCTCGGCCATACTTGCCCGCGTAGTCAAATCGAGGCTTGGGCTAAAGTGCGGCTTGGCGACGTCTGCCCGCTTACTTTTGCCGAAACCGAGACCATCGCGCACGAGTTTACCAGCATAAACCGGCCCCATCGCCTCAACGAAGGCAAATGAGGAGACCGCCGCGAGCTTGAATCGACCCCAGGCACGCGTTGCGCGCGCGCTTAGCCGTGCCCCCGCATCGGTGTCTCCTTTTTGATCCACGGCGCTACAAGTGAAAACGGAAGGGTTCAGGAGAACTGGCAGACGTTGTTCGGGAACGTCGGACGCGAAATCCTTATGACTTATACCGAGACCGAAGAAACCGGCAAAGCCTATCGTGCGGATTCCTGGATCCAAGCTTTCGAGGGATCGCCGGAAAACCTCAGAACGCACGTCGATGCAGAATGCCGCCTGCAGCACCGGCTGCACTTCAGTTACATTGGCGGGCTTTGGTTCGGCAAGTGTACAGGCGAGCTTACGTTGGCCTGAGCGCTCGGCAGCTGACAAGAGAATGCCGTCGATCGCCGTGTCGAATTCTACCGAGACTGGCGCCCTATGGGTCCGCCGCACCTTTACCCATTCCGTATCGATGGCCGACCTGTGGCAAATGTAGAGCGCCTCTTCGAAGATCAGCCGCACAGCGAGCAATTCAAGCACGGTCGTATCATCCCTGCCCTCCAACTCTGCCTTGAATTGGATGTGTCGTGCCAACTGGACCCATCCGCCAAGCGTCAGCAGAAGCTGATGAAAATAAGTACCGGGCTCGGCGCCGAGACCAAGCGTAACGGATGCTCGTTCGATGGCTGCTTGTGGGGTTTCGGGCGCGTCGGTGACATAGAAGCAAAAGTTCTTTAGACCGTGGATTTCCGTCGTCAAATCGTGGGTAGCAAATTCCCGCCAAGCGGCATAGAGACCATTGCGACGGGATGCAGCCCAAAGGGCCTGCCCTTCATCGAAGAAGCCGGACGCGAAAGAACCGATGCGGTCATAAACTAGTGAGGGCCAATCCGTGCCCGTGGCTTGTGCCGCGAGTTCTGAAATAGTTGGCAAAGGCGCAAGATGCTGCGGCTCAGCGGCAGCGGCAATCTTAAGTTCACGCAAGTCTATTCGATTAAAAAGTACACTCGCGTCAAGGGCGGCGATGAGATCTTCGTCCGCGATCTCACCATTGGCAATCTTGGCCGAATAGTGCTTACGGGGTAGTGCGAGCCGTATGCCGCCAATCCGAGCGAGCCGCGCTGCCGTCTGATCGAAGCGATCGTTTACCTGCCCGAGAAAGGGATTGACGGCTACGGACGTTGTCAGCGGCCAGGCCGGTGGAACAGCCCCTACCGCCTCCTTTGCTGCTCGCACCAGTGCTTCGCCATACAAGGTTTCGACTTTACCTACATCGGCCATGGATTCACTCCTTTACGAATTCAGACGTCGGTGACACCGATCGTGTAATAGTCCAGCCGCCGAGCAGACGGTCGAAGAGCGCATTCACATAGAGGCCATTGGTAAGATGAACCCTGAAGCCGGCCGCTGCCGGATGATAGGCCCATAGCGGGAACAGAGACTGAGCCAACGCCACCAAGCCAAAGGTGGCGACAGCGAGCAACATAAGCGTCCATTCGAGTGGGCCGGGCTGCGGTGCTGTCGGCAACGTGCCGTTCAGCAGATCATCTGATATCCACTGCAGGGCGAAGTAGGCTGTGGCTGCCGCTATCGAATAAAGGGTCGTCCGCCACGTCAGCGCTCGTGGTGCGGCATCTGCTAGACCTTGAGCAATGAGATAAGCTACCCCGAATATGAGAATCGCGCCCAGAGCCATCGCCTGCGGCGGTTTGTCCACGATTCCAAAGATCACCCCAAACACAGCGTAAATAAATAAGGCCAAAAGGAAAGCGCGACCGACCGCGCCTATGTTTGGAATTGTAACCGGGCCTGGACGCCGGATGGCAGAGACCGTTTCGACGGCGCAGCCACAAGAAAGAAAAGCGTGTGCTTTATAGAGGGAGTGAGCGATGATGTGGAGAAGTGCGATGGGGAAAAGCGCAAGGCCGCATTGCAAGATCATGAAACCCATCTGCGCCACAGTAGACCAAGCCAGTGAAGTCTTCACCGCAGATTGCGTAAGCATGACCAGGCTGCCGAAAAGCGCTGTGAACCCACCCACGATGACCAATATGGCCAGCACCAATGGAGCGTGCAACATAACGTCGGCAAGCCGTATGAGCAGAAAGCCTCCGGCGTTTACAACGCCGGCATGCAGCAGGGCGGAAACCGGCGTTGGCGTCTCCATGACTTCGGTCAGCCAGCCATGGGTCGGAAACTGCGCTGACTTGAGGAGGGCCGAGATCGCCAGAAAGGCTGCGGCAGCACTCGTCAGCGGCGTGCCATCCCCGCCACGCGCGATGGCAAGGATCGTCGCGATATCGCCTGTCTTAAAATCAATCGACAAGAGGACCGCAGCGCAAATAAGGGCCGCGTCGCCAGTGCGTGAGATGATGAATTTCTTGCGCGCGGCACGCTGCGCCGCGGGGCGTTGCGGATAAAAAAGCAGAAGTTTGTGGAGCAGCAGACTAGATGTGATCCACCCCATGACAAGTTGCAAAAACGTGCCTGCTTGAACCATCAAGAGGACGGCAGCGATGGTCGCAGCCATCCACCCTGTGAAGGCGCCCTGGCGCCGTTCTCCGTCCAGGAAATTGCCAGCATAACGCAGCACTATCGTAAGCATCCGAACAGCCACGCGGTATCTGCGCGCGCGGATGAGAACCAACCGGTTTATGGTGGTGAGGTTCGGTTCGGAGTTGGGGGGCGTGGCGTAGCGGACCGTCAGGTTTTCCG
>NZ_JARSBQ010000038.1:0-8699 GCF_029623935.1 Shinella sp. 838 | reverse complement strand
GTCTCCTCCCAGATCGTCTATGTCGCCGCACCCACCTCCTACCCGACCGATCCCGCAACGACACCCTACAAAAAAGCCAGCCTAAATATCTGGCCACGCGTCAACGATCCGCTCGGGCTGGAGCCAGGCGCCGCGGCCTGATCCCCTTTTCATAACCAAGGATTTTTCTGATGACCGGCCCCGTCGATCCCACCCATTCCCTGCTCTTCGAAACGCTCTGGACGCCGGCGGTCGGCACGGAAGCGCCCATCTATACGATACGCCTCACCAATCTCGGCGCGACGCCGCTGGCCGGCTTCGTGCTGTGCTTCAGCGGCCCGGCCCGGCTGCAGGCAGGGGCGGCGATCGAGAACGGCCGGCTGGTCCGGCGCTTTTCCAATCACAGCACCATCGCACCGCCCGACGGCTTCGTGCTGGCCCCGGGTGCGACCTGGGAGGCGAGCAGCCGCCAGCTTTCCTATCCACTGCGCCACTGGAGCGACGGCGCGCGCAACGCCTATGTCGTTGGGGCCGAGGGAACGATGCTGCCGGCGCGCGTGCTGCCCACCGTCTCCACCGTCGCAGACAATGCGCCGCGCCGCGGCACGGCCCGCGCGCCGGTTCCGCTGAACGCGCCGCAGCCGCTGTCGATCGTTCCCTGGCCGAAGGAGGTCACCGGCATTGCCGGCGGACAGGTGCCGCACGGGCTTGCCCTTGCGAGGGGCTCGGCCGCGGCTGCCGAAGCGGGCGATGCCTTCCGCGATATCACAGCACGGCTTTTCCCGGGTGAAGGGCTGGTGCGGAACAGCCATCAGGGCGGCCTTCCGGTACGTTTTGCCGAACGGGCGGGCGAAGCGGAGGCCTACCGCCTGGATTTCGCGGCCGATGGTGTGCTCGTCACGGCGGCTGCGCCTGCAGGTTTCCTCTACGGACTGATCACGCTCGGCCAGATTTTCCGTGGTGCCCGGCGCCACCCGGCCACCTTTCTGTTTCCGGTGGCGGGCAGCATCGAGGATTCGCCGCGCATGGGCTTCCGCGGCTGCCATCTCGACGTGGCGCGGCAGTTCTATGCCGGCGCGGAGGTCAAGCAGTTCCTTGCGATCCTCGCCTGGAACAAGCTCAACCGCTTCCACTGGCATCTCACCGACGACGAGGCCTGGCGCATCGAGATCACCGCCTACCCGCAGCTGACGGAAAAGGCCGCCTGGCGGGGCCATGCCCTCTCCGTGCCGCCGCTCTTCGGCTCCGGCCCCTTCGCGACGGGCGGCTACTACACCCAGGACGAGGTGCGCGAGATCGTGGCGCATGCCGACCGCTACGGCATTGACGTCATTCCGGAAATCGACGTGCCCGGCCACAGCTTCGCCCTGCTGCAGGCGCTGCCGGAACTGCGCGATCCGGACGAGACCGGCGAATATGCCTCCGTGCAGGGCATGCCGAACAATTGCCTCAACCCCGCCCAGCCGAAAGCCATCGCCTTCATGGAAACGGTGATGCGCGAGCTTGCCGGCCTCTTTCCTGCCGGCATCCTGCATGTCGGGGCGGACGAGGTACCGCTCGGGGCCTGGTCCGGCTCGCCAATGGCGCTCGCCATGCTTGCCGATCTTGCCGGCGGGGATGCGGCCCGTTTCCATGCGCGACACAACAATGTCGAGACCAACCATGACGGCGCCGACGATATCGAGGGCGCAACGACCGCCGTGCTGCAGGCCGCCTTCCTGCGGCAGGTGCATGCGAGCGTCAAGGCGCTCGGCTGCGTCACCGGCGGCTGGCAGGAGGCAGCGCACGGCGACGTGCTCGACAAGGCCTCGTCCTATCTCATCGGCTGGCGCGATGTGCCGGTCAGTGCGCGTCTTGCGGGAGAAGGCTACGACATCGTCGTGGCGCCGGGGCAGGCCTATTATCTCGACATGGGCCAATCCACCGACTGGAACGAGCCCGGTGCCGGCTGGGCAGGCTCCCCGTCCCCGCGCGACACCTATGATTTCGACCCCGTAGAAGGCTGGACCGTGGAGCAGTTGACCCGCTTCAAGGGCATTCAGGCCTGCATCTGGAACGAATCCATGGCCGACCGCGCGATCTTCGATCGTCTCGTCTTCCCGCGCCTGTCGGCCATTGCCGAAACGGCCTGGACACCCTGGGGACAGAAGGACTGGGGCCGCTTCATCGTCAACGCGGCGCTGATGCCCAACCTCTATGGCCACTGGGCCTGACGGAGAGCGGAACCGATGCCCGACCTCCTGGTCAATCTCCATTCGCAAAAGTTCGCTGCGCTCGCCTCCCGGCCACCGGTTGAGGGCGTCGCGATCCGTCCGGCGCTGGCGCCGGAAATGGCGTTGGTCGTCGATTGGGTGCGTGCGCACTTTTCCGACAACTGGGCGAGCGAGGTAACGGTCGCCTTTTCGCGCCGGCCTGTCGCCTGCCTCGTTGCGGTGTCGGAGGGGCGGCTTCTCGGCTTTGCCTGCTACGACATCGTGGCGCGCGGCTTCTTTGGGCCGACCGGCGTACATCCCGATGCGCGCGGGAGGGGTGTGGGTGTGGCGCTGCTTGCCGGCGCGCTCTCGGCGCTCAAGGCGGACGGCTATGCCTATGCGGTGATCGGCGATGCCGGGCCGGTGGATTTTTATGCGGGCACGGTCGGCGCGATGCCGATCCCCGCGGAAGACAAGGGCGTCTACGAGGGCATGCTGCGCCGCCCGAAACCCGACAGTTCTAGAGAGGAGTGAGCGACATGAAGTTCCATACCCTGACGGCCGTTGCGGCCTTGATGCTCGGCGCCGCGCCTGCGGTTGCCCAGACCGTGCTGACCGTGAACATCGAGCCCGCGACGACGTGGGTGCGTAACTTCAACCCCTTCAACCAGACGTCCGCGCGCCAGAGCACGCTCGATTTCATCTATGAACCGCTGGTCATCTTCAATCAGTTCGACAGCAACAAGCCGGTCTATCGCCTTGCCGAAAGCTTCACGCTTTCCGACGACCTGAAGAGCATCGAGTTCAAGCTGCGCGCCGGTCTGAAATGGTCCGACGGCCAGCCGCTGACCGCCGAGGACGTCAAGTTCAGCTTCGATCTCGTGAAGGCATTTCCGGCGCTCGATTTCGTCAGCATCTGGACGCAGATCGACGGCGTCGAGGTGGCGGACGCCCAGACCGTGCGCTTCACCATGAAGGCGCCGACCTCGCTTGCCGCCGAAACGCTGGTGCAGATCCCGATCGTGCCACAGCATGCCTGGAAGGACATCGCCGATCCCGTCACCTTCTCCAACGAGACGCCGGTCGGCAGCGGCCCGATGACGGAGATCGCCCGCTTCACCGGCCAGACCTACGACCAGTGCCGCAACCCGAACTATTGGGACGCCGAGCACCTCAAGGTCGACTGCATGCGCTTCCCGCAGCTTGCCGACAACAACCAGATCCTGACCGCGACGGTAGACGGCACGCTCGACTGGGGCGTCTCCTTCATCCCCGATATCGAGAAGGTCTATGTCGCCAAAAACCCGGAGCATTTCCACTACTGGTATTCGCCGAGCAGCATGGTGGCCTTCGTCTTCAACCAGGAAAGCGCCAATGCGGACAATCGCAAGGCCTTTTCCGACCTGAAGTTCCGCCAAGCCGTTTCCATGGCGCTCGACCGGCAGGGCATGGTCGATATCGCCGGCTACGGCTATCCGACGCTCAATCAGGATCCGGGCCTGATGGGCGAACTCTACAAGGCTTGGGCCGATCCGTCCGTCACGGCCGATTTCGGCAAGTTCGCAACCTATGACGAGGCGGCAGCCGCGGCGCTTCTCGACGAGGCCGGCTATGTCGACAAGGATGGCGACGGCATGCGCGACAACCCCGACGGGACGAAGATCGCCTTCTCGATCATCGTCCCGGCCAGCTGGACCGACTGGATCGACACCGTCAACATCGCCATCGACAATATGAAGGCGGTCGGTATCGATGCCAAGATCGAGACGCCGGAAGAAGCCGTCTGGAGCCAGAACCTGATCTCGGGCAAGTTCGACGCCGCCATCAACAGCCTGCCGGCCGCCGCCTCGCCCTACTACCCCTACAAGCGTGCCTTCACCGAGGCCGACAAGGGCAAGACGCGGTTTACCTCGCAGCGCTGGTTCAATGCGGATGTCGAAAAGCTCGTCGGGGAGTTCACCCATACGGCCGATCTCGAAAAGCAGAAGGCGATCATGAACAAGGCCCAGCGCATCGTGGCGGAGAACCTGCCGCTGATGCCGGTGTTCAACAACCCGAACTGGTACCAGTACAACACGAGCCGGTTCACCGGCTGGTCGACGAAGGAGACCCCCTTCGCCAACCCGTCGATCACCAAGAACAACCGCGCGCGTCTTCTGAACCTCCTGGCTCTCCAGCCGGTTCCGTGATCCGCCCATAGAGGAGGCGGGGACCGTAACAGGCCCCGCCGGTTCCAGGCCATGCCTTTCCTGCTTCGCCGAATCCTGTTCTATCTCGCTGCTTTCATTGCCGCAGCGACGATCAACTTCTTCCTGCCGCGCCTGATGCCGGGCGATCCGGTGGCGCTGATGTTTTCCTCCGCGGCCTCGGAACTGCCACCGGAAAGCCTGGAGGCATTGAAGCTGACCTTCGGCTTCGTCGACGGGCCGCTCTGGGAACAGTACCTCACCTATCTCTCCAGCATCTTCACCGGCGACCTCGGTGTTTCGGTGAAATACTTCCCGCTGCCGGTGACGGACCTGCTCGGGCGGGCGCTCTTGTGGACCGTCGGCCTCGTCGGCACGGCGACGCTGATTTCCTTCGTGCTTGGCAGTTTCCTCGGTATGGTCGCCGCCTGGCGGCGCGGCAGCCGGCTCGATCTGGTGGTGTCGGTCTCGGCGATCTTCGCCACCTCCATTCCGGCGGTCGTCACCTCGCTCGTCGCGCTCTTCGTCTTCGGCTTCACGCTGGGCTGGTTCCCGACGGGCTATGCGCATGACCCGGCGCTCGATCCGTCCTTCAGCCTCGCCTTTTTCGCCAGCGTCGCTCACCACGCCATCCTGCCGCTCATCACGCTCTGCTTCGTCCTGACCGGCGGCTTCACCGTGACCATGCGCAACAACATGATCAACCTGCTCGGGCAGGACTATGTGGTGATGGCTCGCGCCAAGGGGCTTTCCGACCGGCGCGTCATGGTCTGGTATGCGGCGCGCAATGCGCTGCTGCCCACGGTTTCCAGCCTCGCCATCGCGCTTGGCACCGTGCTCGGCGGCTCGCTGGTGACCGAGGTCGTATTCAACTATCCCGGCCTCGGCAACACGCTCTACCAGGCGATCCTCGCCCGCGACTACCCGGTCATCCAGGGCCAGCTCCTCGTCATGACTGCCGCCATGCTGGTGTCCAATTTCATCGTCGATGTCAGCTATGTGCTGCTCGACCCGCGTCTGAAGGGGAGTGGCTGACATGGGCCAGCTCTTGATCGGCCTTCGCCGCAACCGAAAGGCGCTCGTCGGCCTTGCCATCGTGGCCCTGATCGTGCTGGTCGCGGTCGCAGCACCGCTGCTCACGGAATACAATCCCGCCGGCCGCACTGGCCGGCCGCACCAGTCGCCCTCGGCGGAGCATATTCTCGGCACGACCCGCCTCGGACAGGATGTCTGGGCACGGCTCATCTACGGCGCACAGACCTCGCTTGCCGTGGGTTTCGCCGCAGGCCTGCTCATCACCGTCATCGGCACCACGCTCGGCATCATCGCCGGCTATCGCGGCGGCAAGACGGACGAGGTGATCAGCTTCTTCACCAACATGGTGCTGGTCGTGCCAAACCTGCCGCTGCTGCTCGTCATCGCCTCCTTCGTCGGCCAGGCGGGCCCTATGGTCATCGCGCTCATCCTCGGCCTCACCTCCTGGGCCTGGGGCGCGCGCGTCACACGGGCCGAAACGCTCTCCGTCAAGCAGCGGGACTTCGTGAAGGCCGCCGAGATGATGGGCGAGCCACAATGGCGCATCATGGCCTTCGAGATCTTGCCGAACGTCTTTTCCATCGTCGGCATCAATTTCATCGGCAGCGTCATCTTCGCCGTCATCACCGAGGCGACACTGGAATTCCTTGGGCTCGGCGATCCCAACGTCATCTCCTGGGGCACCATGCTCTACAACGCGGAGAAGGCCTCCGCCCTTTCGGTGGGCGCCTGGTGGGATATCCTTGCGCCGTGCCTGGCGCTGGCGCTGCTCGGCATCGGCCTGTCGCTGCTCAACTTCGCCGTGGACGAAATCGCCAACCCACGGCTACGCACCGGCGGGCGCCTCGCCCGCTGGACGAGTCTCGTCAAATCCGGGGAGGGACGCCTGTGAGCGACGCGCTGCTTTCCGTCAAGAATCTCACGATCGACTACATCGGCACGGAGACGGATTTCCGCGCGGTGGACGACGTCTCCTTCGATGTCGCACCGGGCGAAGTCTTTGGGCTTGCCGGGGAATCGGGCTGCGGCAAGAGCACCATCGCCTTCGCCGTCAGCCGGTTGCATGGCCCGCCGGCACTGATCCGCAAGGGCAGCGAGATCCGCCTCGCCGATCGCGACGTGCTCGGCCTCGACAAGCGCGCGCTCGCCGATTTCCGTTGGCGCGAGGTGGCCATGGTGTTCCAGAGTGCGATGAATTCGCTGAACCCCGTGCTGCGCGTCGAGGAACAGTTCTACGACGTGTTGCGCACCCATACCGGCTGTGCACGCAGCGAGGCACGCGACCGCACCGCCGAGATGCTGCGGCTCGTCGACATCAAGCCGGAGCGCATGCGTGACTATCCACACCAGTTCTCCGGCGGCATGCGCCAGCGCATCGTGATCGCCATCTGCATGGCGCTCGATCCCAAGCTCGTCGTCATGGACGAGCCGACGACGGCGCTCGACGTGGTGGTGCAGCGCGAGATCCTCCAGCGGATCGACGAGCTGCGCCGCCAGCGCGGTTTCTCCGTGCTGTTCATCACGCACGATCTCGGCCTCATGGTGCAGTTCTGCGACCGCATCGGCGTCATGCTGTCAGGCAGGATGGTGGAGCAAGGGCCTTCGGAAGCAATCTTCCGCACGCCGCAGCACGATTATACGAAGAGGCTCTGGGCCTCGTTCCCCTCACTCAAGGGAGGTGTGCTCGGATGAACGACCCGCTTCTGCGCTTTGACAATGTCAGCAAGACCTTCGGCAGCGCCACGGGCGGCGTGCGCGCCGCACGCTCGGTCAATTTCGCGCTTCACAGCGGGAGGGCGCTTGCTATCGTCGGGGAATCGGGCAGTGGCAAGACGACCTGTGCGCGCATGGCCATGCTGGAATATCTGCCGACGAGCGGCCGCGTGCTGTTCAGGGGTGAGCCGACGGCAGGGCGGCATGGCCGCGACCTTGCCGCCTACCGGCAGGCCGTCCAGATGATCTTCCAGGATCCCTTCGCCTCGCTCAACCCGGCGCACACCATCGCCTACCATCTGAAGCGAACGCTGCGCCTACATCGCCCGGACATCCGGTCCGCCGATCTCGATGCTGCCGTCCTCGAGCAGCTTGCCAGCGTCAAGCTCGATCCTGCCATCGTCGCCCCGAAATATCCGCATGAGCTTTCCGGCGGCCAGCGCCAGCGCGTCAACATTGCCCGTGCGCTTTCGGCCCGCCCGCAGGTCCTTGTTGCCGACGAGCCCACCTCCATGCTCGATGTCTCGGTACGCCTCGGCGTGCTGAACCTGCTCAACGAGATGAAGACGGCCCGCAATCTCGGCCTCCTCTACATCACCCACGATATCGCCACGGCCCGCTATGTCGCGGAAGACATCGCCGTCATGTACAGCGGCCAGATCGTCGAATGGGGCGATTGCGGCGCGGTCATCGACAATCCGCAGCATCCCTATACGAAGCTGCTGCTGTCGGCGGTGCCCGATCCGGAGCGCCGCTTCTCCGATGCGGTATCGCGGATCGATCCCGGTGCAGTGGACGCCGTTCGCCGCGTTGCGGCGAAGGAGCAGAGTGGGGTGGTGACGGTCGGCGAAAATCACTTTGCCCTCACCGTCTGATGCAGGCCTTCGGGCTTGTTGGCGACAGGCTTAACCCAGCCCACTCAGTAAGCGTAGCCTGACACAGACGCACCTCTGTGAATAGGTATTTTCTGCGCGCCCTGCGTCATGCTTGAACCTGATTGTAAGAGAAGACCCGGGAGCGCCTCGTATCGCTCGACCGGGTCCCTGCGCGATCGGTGCGGCTTGGGCATCGCGTCCGCTCGCGCAGTGTCCCCCGTCAGCGAGCTGGCGGGAGAATGGCATTGCGCTCGCGACAACGGACGAGCGCCGCATGCAGGATGCGCCGGGCGCGATAGGCGTCCAGGGGAACGGGCTGGTTATGGCGATGGATCCAGTCCAGTCGGCTGTCGATGTCCTTGATGGCACGGGCAAGGCGCTGCGCTGGGGTAGGGTCATTGGTCAGACGGTGAACGGTCTGCATGGGCATGAAATGGCACCTCGAATCGGCTCCATCATGGAGCGGTGCCACGTTTACCCGGCCATTCACGGAGGCCTAGCTACCCTTGATTGTATGTGGCGATCGACTCCGCGACAGGTAAACAAATGGCTGCCGACGTGCCGAAATGAGACATAGATTGCGGGTCGCGCGTGTCAAAGGGCGACAGCGAACCTGTTTGTTAGATCGGCGGCTGTATTGATACCGAGGCGGTTTTGGTTGGTTGTATTGACGGTTGCGCTGGTCCAGGCGCCGTGCTGGAAGGCGAGCATGGTGTTTT
>NZ_JARSBQ010000037.1:0-12015 GCF_029623935.1 Shinella sp. 838 | reverse complement strand
CTGCGGGCGACCGCTGCGAATGATATCCATGGGTAAAACACTGGCTATATTGACGTCGATATAGCCGGAGCCTCACCAAAATTCTCAAAACAGCAAGGCGTCCTTCCCCGGATGCGTACGCACTATCCAGCCAATGAATGAGACGAGCAACAGCATCAGGACACTGACCAGATCGAGGCGCGAGGAGAATGCAAAGTAATCGTACCCGATTGCCAGACCTGTTACAGGTCCATTCAAGGCGAGCACGATGCCCGACAGGATTGCAACGACAATCGAGGCAAGAGCCGTTAATTCAGCTATGCGCACGGCCAGACGAGGCCGAAGGCTGGACGCCGTAAAACAATAGAAGGAAGCACCCGCAAGGATCAGCGGCGCTATTAAGGGAAGACTCGTGATCATAAAGGTCTCCATGCACATTCGACACTTGGCAAAGCGTCGATACGAGGCGTTGTTATCACCCGGCTAGAGATGGAAAAAATTCATTGTTTTCACGAAATCGTTCTATAAATTGGAATGATGTCAGAGTTGAACTATCATCACCTTCGCTACTTTCGTGCCGTCGCACACGATGGAAATTTAACGCGTACGGCTGAACGGCTGAACCTCTCTCAGTCGGCTCTTTCCACACAGATAAAGCAGCTGGAAGGGCGCTTGGGCCATGCCCTTTTCGAGCGCCGCGGACGGCAGTTATTTCTAACAGAAGCGGGGCGTATCGCGCTCGATCATGCGGACGCGATCTTCGCCTCAGGTCAGGAACTCGTCGAGACGTTGAAGGAAACCGGCAGGACCCGCCGTGCGATCCGGATAGGCTCGCTCGCGACACTCTCTCGCAATTTCCAGATTGAGTTCTTGCGGCCGATCCTCGGGCGCCCAGACGTCGATATGATACTGCGCTCGGGTAGTACAAGCGAATTGCTTGGCGCGCTTGAGGCACTGAGCCTTGACATCGTATTGCTGAATCAAGCCCCAATGACGGATTCCGTCACACCATTTGTCACCCAGCAAATCTATCAACAGCGAGTGAGCTTAGTGGGCAAAATGCCTTACAGTAAATCTCGTGCTAGCCTTGTGGATCTCCTCACCGACCACCCCGTCGTTCTTCCGTCGCTCGAAAGTGGGGTTCGCTCGCAATTTGACGCTCTCGTAGCACGACTTGGAATCACACCTCAGATTGCTGCAGAAGTGGACGATATGGCGATGATGCGCGTCCTCGCTCTGGAAGGAGCCGGTCTTGCCGTTCTTCCTCCTATCGTTGTCAAGGGTGAACTGGAGACCGGCAAGCTCATCGAGTACGACGCCCTTCCGGGCATGGTCGAGACATTTTACGCCATAACCGTGAAACGTCGTTTCCCAAATCCGCTCGTATCATTTCTGCTAAAACCCTTCAAAGCCGCAGCGACTACAGAAAACCCATTCATTAAAAAGAATGAATAGATCGAAACAATGAATTTTTAGAGCTCCAGTTCGCGCGCTATGGAGAATAGTGCGATCGTTTGGAGCAGCTGAAGTGAATATTTCTGATCTATCTCGCAAACAATGCACGCTCGTCCACGCAGAATCCAGGGATTCGAGCCTTTCGTCATCAATTTATACGCCGCCTCGCTGACTTCGACTCTTTGGCCTTCCCAAAGCGCGGTGAATCTGAATCTCTGGTGCAAACCGGAGGTCTGCGATGCGATCAGGGATTTCATTACGGGCGGATTTTGATGAAAACGGTCTGCGGCGGCTGGCGCGGCAGACGAGGGATGCCGCCCAAGCGCGCCGTCTTTTGGCGCTCGCCTCAATCTACGATGGAGGCTCGCGTTCCGATGCCGCCCGCCTCGGCAGCGTCACGCTCCAAATTGTCCGGGACTGGGTCATGCGGTTCAACGAACACGGTGCCCAAGGCCTGATCAATGGCAAGGCTCCCGGTCCGCAGTCGCGGTTGAACGATCAGCAGCGTGCGGCCTTGGCGCAAGCAATCGAGCGTGGGCCGACACCCTATCTCGACGGCGTTGTTCGTTGGCGTCTGTGCGATCTGGCACAATGGCTTTGGGAAGAGTTTCGCGTTTCGGTGAGCGAGCAAACGCTGAGCCGTGAAGTCCGGGCTATGGGCTATCGCAAGCTGGCTGTCCGGCCCAAACATCACGCACAAGACCCTCAAGCCATTGAGGATTTTAAAAAAGCTTCCCCGCCGCAGTGGCAGAGATTGCCGCTGGAGCGGCCCGAGGAAAACGCATAGAGATTTGGTTTCAGGATGAGGCCCGTATCGGGCAAAAGAACAAGATCACCCGCCGATGGGCCAGGCGAGGAACGCGGCCTTCAGCACCGCACGATCAGCGCACAAGGTCGGCCTACATCTTCGGCGCAATCTGCCCGAAGCTCGGCAAGGCGGCGGCGCTGGTCATGCCATGGTGCGACACCTACGCAATGACCCAGCATCTGGCCGAAATCGCCCGTCACGTCGATGCCGACGCGCACGCTATCCTCATCATGGATCAGGCAGGCTGGCACATGGCCAACAATCTCGTCGTGCCCGAAAACATCACCATTCTGCCACTCCCACCGAAATCGCCGGAACTGAACCCGGTCGAAAACCTCTGGCATTTCATGCGCGACAACTGGTTATCAAACCGCCTGTTCAAATCATACGACGACATCGTCGATCATTGCTGCGATGCCTGGCGGAAGCTCGAAAGCCAGCCATGGCGCATCATGTCGATCGGGCGCAGAAATTGGGCCAATGGGTTTTGATCAGTGAGGGGCCGTATTACTCCAAGTTACCAAGGCAGGTTGCGCTTGGAACCATGCACGGAAAGGAGGCAGCGCTTTCGCCCTCCTTTGCCGATATAGATGTTCATCTGGCGGTTCCTCGCGATCTCAACACGGATAGCTTCGGAACCTTCACCAGCGAAGTGAAGCGAGCGGGCACCATACTCGACGCCGCTCGAGCAAAAGCAAAAGCGGCGGCCGCGTTAAGCGGCCTGCCGATCGGCATCGCAAGTGAAGGCTCCTACAGTCCACACCCATTCATTCCGCTCGGTCGGGAGCTTATCTTATGGCTCGATATCCGATCCGGGGTCGAGATCGTCGATATGATCATCGATGAGTCTCCGAATTTTGCCCATATTGACGTGGAAGACGTCAACGAAGCGGACAAATTTTTGAACGCGATTGAGTATCCTCAGTATGCTTTAATCGTGAGTGTCGTCGGCACAGACGTGGTGACCGCAAAGGGCATAAGAGATGCTGCGGCTTTGAGCGAGGCGGTCAGAACAGCCGTTACACAATCACCCTGCAGCTTGGCGCGCATCCAGACAGACATGCGAGCGCACATGAACCCTCGACGCATGTCCGTCATTGCCAAGCTAGGCAAGCGCTTTGTCAAACGCCTAATGACCGCCTGTCCCCAGTGCGACCATCCCGGGTGGGGCTGGGTTGGAACAGCGGCGGGGCTATGCTGCAGCGAATGTAATTCGCAAACGCAATTGCCGTCTCATGATGTTATGGGTTGCGCCGCTTGCGGCAATGAGCAGTTAGTTGAAAGGTCAAATGGCGAGCGCGCTTCCCCGACATTCTGCTCAGTATGCAACCCGTAATACCACTTAAAGATTTTGACCGATGGTCGCATCATGCCCGAAACTGCTTCAGCACACCGCGAACGTTAAACAGCGCATATTGTGCTTCTCTACGCCGCGAGCACGAGGCGGTACGATGGCCACGGCGCGTCTTCAGGCCTACGAAAGTTGTCGCACCGGACTGTTCCCGTACTTCCCGTCAGAAAGAGTATTGGAATTTCTGGACCCAAGCCATCTTCACTGATCCGATTTCTATAAGTGCTCGTAGATGAAGGTGTTCAAAAACCGCGTATGGCACGCGACAGAGACGGAAGGAACGCATAATGAAGAGACTTTTTCTTGCATCCACACTCGCCCTTTCCTCCGCAGCGTATAGCGCTCACGCAGCTGACATTGTCGACACCGCGCAGGCAAATGGTCAATTCAAGACCCTTGTGGCAGCGGTAACAGCAGCAGGCCTTGCCGACACCCTTAAAGGCGCCGGTCCTTTCACTGTTTTTGCACCGACTGACGATGCCTTTGCGGCTCTCCCGGCTGGAACCGTGGAGGACCTTCTGAAGCCGGAAAACAAGGACAAGCTATCCAAAATTCTCACCTACCATGTTGTTTCCGGCAAGGTGATGTCAAAAGACCTCAAAGACGACATGAAGGCAGCCACCGTTAACGGCGCTGACCTTTCCGTTGATCTGGACAATGGCGTTACTGTCAACGAGGCAAAAGTCGTGAATGCGGACGTAGCAGCCGACAATGGCGTTATTCACGTGATTGACAAGGTCCTCATGCCCCCGATGTGAGGTAGTAATGGCGCCTCGCATTTTAGATACTAAATCTGCTTACGCGGGGCGCCACCATTTACATTGCATTTTCAACTTAAATAAAACGGCTCCTGTAAATATCGCTCGAGAAGGCCTGCAAAAAACTACAGGTATGGAAGCAAACAGAAACCGTTATAAAGTGTCGGAGTCTAAAATGGCCGGCGAAATCAAACCAAACATTATCTATGATGTTGTTGGAAAAGGAGTATTCGTCGAATTCAACGGCCGATAGCACTACCTTGAGGGCCCGTTTCCAAACAAGAAGAAAGCGGAAGAAGCCGTAATGCTATTTTGCAGATCAGCAGGTTGGCTTTCGGTTTCGGAAGATCGCGAGAGACAAGATCATTAATGATCCTAGGAAAAAATATTCCCTTATTGTTCGTAAATATTTTCGAATTTACGGCGTTAATTCTTTATGTTTTTTATCTAATTTATTATAAGGACTACATTAATATAATACCTGAAGCTTAGTGCGCCACGGAGATCATAACCTACACTAGGGAGAACTTCATGAAACACCTCACGCTCGCGGTCGGCACCGCTCTGTTGGCAGCGTTCCTGTCAGGTGGTGGTGGGGCTGCATACGCTGCCCCCAAGGTCGTCAAAGTCGGGCTGGATCACTACCGCGGCACTTGGCTAGAGATCGGTCGCACACCCATGCTCCTGACGGACGGATGCGTCGCGGGTTACTCGACCTACCGACAAGGTAAAGCACCGAACGAGGTCTTGGTTGAGGATGGTTGCCGAATGGAGACGCCGGACGGCCGTCTCAAGACAGTTCGCGGAAACGGCAAGATCCAAGACTTTGGATCGACGAATGCGAAGATGCGCGTTCGCTACCCGTTGCTGATCACGTTCAACTACTGGGTGCTCTACAAATCACCTGACAAATCCTGGTTCATCAGCGCCAATCCATCCATGACGGACCTTTGGATCTATGCCCGTGCCGTCCCCTCCAAGACGAAGCTCGAGCGTATGATAAGTAAAGCGAGCGAACTCGGATATAACGTGCGCAAGCTAGAGTTTCCGCCTCAGTGAGACGTATCGAATGAATCGCTGAAGGATGTCGCCTTTTCAAACCCGTTCACCATCGTCCAGCTTCTTCAGAAACGTGGATGCGCTGTTCCGATACGCCTTCCTTGTTTCAGGGCGCATACGATCCCAAGAGGAGTAAATCTGGGCGAGACGATGGTTTGTGGAGAGGCTATCAGCGTTTCGAACGATGAAATCCCAATACAGGGCATTGAACGGACAGGCGTCCTTCCCGCTCTTCTTAGAAACGTCGTATCGGCATCCGCCGCAGTAGTTTGACATACGTGCGATGTAGGCGCCGCTCGCGGCATAGGGCTTGGACGACATGAAGCCGCCGTCGGCAAACTGACTCATGCCAATGACGTTGGGCAATTCCACCCATTCGAACGCGTCGGCATAGACGGCCAGATACCATTCGTGGACAGCATAGGGGTCCAGGCCCGACAGCATCGAGAAGTTTCCAACGACCATCAGGCGCTGGATGTGATGCGCATAGGCGTGTTTCATCGTCTGCTTAATGACGGATGAAACACAGGCCATGTCCGTTTCGCCGGTCCAGAAAAAATCCGGAAGGGGTCGTTTGGCATCGAAAATGTTGCTCTTCTCGTAGCCCGGCATCTTCAGCCAATAGATGCCGCGGATGTATTCGCGCCAACCGATGATTTGTCGAATAAACCCCTCGACGGAATTGAGCGGCGCGTGTCCCTCCCGATAGGCACGTTCGGCCATCCGACATATCTCTAAAGGATCCAGCAAGCCGATATTGATATAGAAGGACAAGAGCGCGTGGTTGAGGAATGGTTCCTCTTTCAGCATTGCGTCTTGCGTTTTGCCGAAATCGGGAAGGAAGTCTCGAACGAAGGCATCCGCCGCTTTTTGTGCATCGGAGCGGGTCACGGCAAAGGAGAACTGGGCCGTCGACCCCATATTACGCGGAAACGTGCGCTCGACGAGGTCGAGGACATCCCGTGTCACCGCGTCCGGCGGAAAGCGTGGATGCGTTGGACGGAAAAGGTCTGCCTGGGCGGGCTTGCGATTGTCTGCGTCAAAGTTCCACCGTCCGCCTTCCGGATCCTTTCCATTCATGAGGAGACCGGTGCGGCGGCGCATGTCGCGGTAAAAATATTCCATCGTCAGCGCGCGGCGGCTTTGTGTCCATGTCTGAAAGTCCTGTTTGGACACCAGAAACCGGGTGTCTGGGCGAATTTCCACTGGCAAGCCAAACGCAGATTTCCAAGGTTTCATGGCTTGAAGAGCGCGCCATTCGGACGCTTCGGTTACGATTATGCGCTTTGGCGATATTGCCGCGACCGTGCGGTCGAGTTCTCCGGTGAACGAACCCGTGTTGTCTAGATCGTCCAGATGGACATATCGGACGTCGAAGCCTTTTTCGCGAAGCTCGATGGCGAAATGCCGCATGGCCGAGAAGATCAGCGCCATCTTCAATTTGTGATGATGTGCATAGGTGGCTTCCTCGATCACCTCGCACATCAAGATGATGTCCCGCCCGGGATCGGCAGCTTCAAGGCTCGAAAGCGACCACGTCAGCTGATCGCCGAGTATGAATATGAGATTGCGGACAGTGCTCATGGGAGGCGACTTTGCAAACCGTGTGGATATGGAGCACCAATCTACGGCTACCAGGCGATGGCGGTTCCGTCATAGGCGAAGAACCCGCCCGTACGGTCCGGCGTCAGACCGTCGAGCATCTCCAGGATGCGGCGCGCTGCATCATTGGGCTCGAAACGCTTGTGCCCCGACGCGAATGGCGCGGACAGGTCTGTTTTAACGGTGCCCGGATGCACGGTGACGAGCAAGGATGAGGGGTTCGTCCGGCTCACTTCAATCGCGGCGGTGTGAACGATCTGATTGAGAGCGGCCTTGGACGAACGGTAGGAAATCCATCCTCCGAGCGCATTATCACCAATAGAGCCCACGCGCGCCGACAAAACTGCAAAGATCACGCGCTTTCGTCGCGCGAGCAACGGAACGAAATGCTTGAGTATCAAGGCAGGTCCTATGGCATTGAGCGCAAATTGCGCCATCATTAAGTGCTGTGAAATTTGACGAAGCGACTTCTCTGGTCCGAGCCCATTGATGGTCAGTGCGCCTGTAGCACAGACGATAAGATCGAATGCCTCCGACTTCATCCTGTCGGCGGCGCGCAGCACAGAATATTCGTCCGTAACATCGAAAGCGTCATCTCTACGCGAAAGGCATTCGACCTTGCCGCAGCCGGCATCCATCTCCAACTGCCAGCGAAACGCCTGACCTATTCCGCCGCTCGCCCCAAGGACCAAGGCGGAGTACCCGTGAGATAATGATCGCATCAGCGTTTCGGTCATTTCACGCTCTTTAGGTTGCAACAGTCACCGTAAGCGTTTCATTTCCGCGCCAGCATCATGAAGCGCGCCTGCCGCTCCGCCGACACATCGAACTGGCCGGTGAACACGGTGGTCAACGTCTTGGCGCCTTCCTTGCGGATGCCTCGCATCGCCATGCACATGTGCTCAGCCTCGATCATCACTGCAACACCCTGCGGCCGGAGGCATTCATCCAGAGCCTTTGCGATCTGCGCGGTCATGGTTTCCTGGGTTTGAAGCCGGCGGGCATAAAGTTCGACCAGCCGAGCCAGCTTTGAAAGCCCGACCACGCCCCTGTCCGGAATATAGGCTATGTGGGCGATCCCATGAAACGGCACCATGTGGTGCTCGCAATGGGAATGAAACCCGATGTCCCTCACAAGAACCATGTCCTTGTAACCAGCTACCTCTGAGAACGTTTTGGAAAGAACATCCTCCGGCACCACCTCGTAGCCGGAAAACAGCTCGCGATACGCCTTCGCAACCCGATTCGGCGTTTCAAGCAAGCCTTCCCGGTTGGGATCGTCTCCGGCCCAACGAAGAAGAGTCCGCACTGCTTCTTCCGCTTCCTCTTGAGTCGGACGATATGCCGCTGACAAACGGCAGCCCTGGTTGGCGACAGCATCCATTGAAATTCTCCATATACATCTCTCCCGTTTTACGCGGATTGGGCTGTTTCGGATCAATGTGTGGACGTACATCTGCGTTGATCTGAGGCTCTCAATCCACGGAATGGCGAAGGCCCTCGTCAAAAACTTCAATCGCGATTGCGTCTCGGTAACCCCCTTGCCAGACGCATGATCGCACAACTGCCAACCAGTGAACCATCGATCGGATTTAATCCGGCTATTCATCTGTCGCAGCCCCGACTGGAGCGGCACATATGCTTGGAGAAGAAGCAGTTTTTCACCGAAAGCGTAGATCACTTTGAACTCAAAAACCGCGTGAAGCTCCAGCAACAATCAAAAGTTTGTGCATGGCGCGATGCCACACCGCGGATTTCGCCGTCAGAGAGCAGCGTGCATTCATCTCCGTTGCGTGTACTCTGCACACGGATCAAGAGCCGCTCACAGCTGACGCATTCAGCGCTCGGATCACGTCAGAGCAGGCCGGATCTTTCCGATCAAGCAAATCCTCTCTACGTGTAAAGCCAACCGAGACCCGGATCGCCGTCGTCGCAGCCCAACCCCAGTCGCTAGTGGCGCGCTCAATCAGCTTCGGTCCTTGCGACGCGATGCAGGCTTGAGCTTGTGCGAGGATCGCCACCGGTTGGCGGGCTGCCCGCACCTTCTCCCCAATTTCGGCCTGCAGCGGATAGACAACGAAGGATGCGACCAGGCTTACGAAAATATCAGAGATCATTGGGCCGTTCTCTTAGCTTTTGATAAAACGATGTTTAAGCAGGATTCGTGTCGTCGCGTGTTTTCACGAGGCTCCAGAACACGCCCGCCGCGATGATAGCGAAGGTAATCCCGAGCGAGAGCGCGGCGGGAAATTTCTCGAGGCCAAGCAGATCTGCGACAAAAATCTTTGAGCCGATGAACACGAGAACGATGGCAAGGGCCGGCTTCAAATATTTAAATCGATGGATCATGGCTGCCAGTGCGAAGTAGAGCGCGCGAAGTCCCAGGATCGCAAAGATGTTCGAGGTGTAGACGATGAACGGGTCTGTAGTGATCGTGAAGATCGCAGGAACCGAGTCGACTGCAAAGACGATATCGGCGAGTTCGACCATGATCAAAGCTAGGAACAGCGGTGTGACAAACCAGGTCAAGCGGCCGGTTAGTGGATCCTGTTTCTTCACGAAGAAGGCCTGACCGTGATGCCCTTCAGTGACGTTTAGCCGCCGGCGAAGGAAGGAAATGATGGGATTGCCAGCCAGCTCCGGCTCTTTATCGCCGATCCAGAACATTTTGACGCCTGTGATGATCAGGAAGGCGGCGAAGACATAGAGCACCCAGGAGAACTGAGAGACGAGTGTTGCACCCACTCCGATCATGATCGCGCGAAGCACGATCACACCCAAAATGCCCCAAAACAGCACGCGATGCTGGTAGATCCGGGGAACGGCAAAGAAGGAAAAGATCAGCGCGATGACAAACACATTGTCGAGCGCCAGGGTCTTTTCCACCACGAAACCCGTGAGATAGTTCATCCCCGATTCAGGACCGAGCTGCCACCAGATAAATCCTCCGAAGGCTAGGCCGAGCGAAACGTAGACGGATGAGAGAAGCAGACTTTCCCTGACCTCGATCTCGCGGCTTTCGCGGTGGAGAACGCCCAAGTCAAAAATCAGGAGTGCAAGCACGATACCGAGGAACCCTAGCCACATCCAGGCGGATTTTCCCAGCCAATCAGCGAAAAGAAACGTTAACTCCACGTGAGAAACTCCAGCCGGCGATCCTGTTTTTTTGAAGTCCGACATCACGAAAGGACCGGCATCTTTCGTCAGAGGGGCCCGGACTGCGATAGGAAATTGAGGGGGATGGGTCCGCTGCTGGGACGAACAAAAGTGTATTCCTGCGTTCGGCGAGCTGACCTTGCCTTTCGCCGAATTTCCAGCTCTTCTCTGATGTGACCCACGCATCGCAGCGATCAACTGCGATAGTCTGGTCAGGACATAGTAGTCTTACTCACACCGACTGAGCGCGTCCCAAATCGTTTTTGAGCGTTCGGTAGCCACTGACGAGCTTGTGAAGAGCGTCGTTAGCCTCTCAAGATCTGTGATCTTGTAGGCTGATGTATTTGTACATTGTCATCCCTTACTCTAGAGCTTGAATGATCTTCGTCTGACGACAGGGATGAGGACCGGTGTGCTCTGGCGGTTGTGACGCTCGATGAGCTCGATCTGCTCCCGGAAACGCAGCTTCAATTTCTTAAGCGCGCTCAAGCGGAGGACATCTGGTGCTGGCCGCGACTGTTCGTCGTCGATACGAGACTGGACATGCGCCTTGCGGCTACGAAGTGACTTCAAGAACTGGTCCATTTGATTTTCCTTTCGTTGACCACACAAACATCGGGTAATCTCTCCAATAGTTCCAATTCATTGTTGCAATTCCGGCGATAGTTCATAACTATAGGAAATATGCCCTACCGCCCTACTCTTCGCCAACTGGAATACATAGTCGCGCTCGATAACTTGCGGCACTTCGGGAGAGCCGCGAAACACTGCCATGTCTCGCAGCCGACCCTGTCCGTTCAGGTTGGATTGGTGGAGAAGTCCCTAGGCGTCACGCTCTTTGAGCGCACACCGAGCAGCGTCATCACCACACCGATTGGATCCGAGATCGCGCGAGGCGCTCGACTGGCGCTTGCGTCGGTCGACGACATAGTCGACAGAGCGGTCGGCGATACGAAAACTCTAGGCGGAGTAGTGCGGCTCGCAACGGCGCCGACGTTCGGTCCTTACTTTCTTCCGCGTTTTCTTCCTGGCCTTCATCGCAAGTTTCCAAGTCTCAAAATCTACATTCGAGAAGACCGCCCGGTCGACATTGAAGACGCCGTGGCGGCGGGTGCGCTGGACTGCGGTCTTGGACCGGCGCCTGAGAGATCGGATTTAAAGTTTCGACGCATTGGGAACGAGAAACTATTCTTAGGCGTGCCCGCAGACCACCCACTTTCGGATAAGCGGTCGGTTGGGATTTCTGATCTTGTCGATGAAACGCTTTTGGCACTCGGCAGTGGTCACAGACTCATGGAAAACGTGCACCATCTGGCAGCAGCTTCGGGCGCCATTGTTGTTGACGACTACGAAGGCACAAGCCTTGATTCCATTCGTCAAATGGTCTCGATCGGAATGGGATGTTCGCTCTTCCCAGAGCTTTACGCACGCGCGGAGTTTAGAGAGGAGGACGATGTGAAGTTGCTGTCAATCGACGATTGGAGCGAGCGGCGTGAGGTAGGATTTTATTGGCGAGAAAGCAGTGGGCGTCAAACGCACTACGAGACGTTGGCAAACGAGGCGGATGAGGTTTCGAAAAACGTTGGGATTGCCTGAGCATAGTGTATTAGCCGCGAGCTACAACGCTCCCGCCAAGATAGTTCGCGAGATCAATGAAAGACGAATTGCGATCGTGTCCCATAGAGTAGTGTAGCTGGATTTCATGGCTGTCTATGATTGCGGGTAGGGTCTAGCCGCCTTAATGCATAGCACCGGACGTTTTGGCGACGAGAGGCAGGCTTTTGCTGGCTGCGCGACACCGCAGGCAAGTTTTGCCAGTCGCCGGAGTTAATCCATCGTGATGGAAG
>NZ_JARSBQ010000036.1:0-18162 GCF_029623935.1 Shinella sp. 838 | reverse complement strand
TTGAACTCGCCGAAATACTTCGTGATCGCTGCCGTCAGCGACGTCTTGCCATGGTCAACGTGGCCGATCGTGCCGATGTTTACGTGAGGCTTGTTGCGCTCAAACTTACCTTTTGCCATTTCCGGCTCTCCGTTCCTGATCCCGTAAGGGGAAATTCATACAAATTGCTTTTGGGGGCGTACGCCGGTCACTTCTGACCGGAGTACTTTGCCTGGATTTCCTGCGCGACGTTCGACGGAACCGGCGCATAGTGGTCGAAGACCATCGAGTACTGGGCGCGGCCCTGCGACATCGAGCGCAGGTTGTCCACGTACTTGAACATGTTCGCCAGCGGCACGTTGGCGGAGATCACGACGGCGACGCCGCGCGATTCCTGGCCCTGGATCTGGCCACGGCGGGAGTTCAGGTCGCCGATGACGTCGCCGACATAGTCTTCCGGCGTTACGACTTCGACCTTCATCATCGGCTCCAGCAGCTGGGCGCCGGCTTCACGCGAGGCTTCACGGAAGCAGGCACGCGATGCGATTTCGAAGGCGAGGACCGAGGAGTCGACGTCGTGGAAGGCGCCGTCGATGAGCGTCGCCTTGACGCCGAGCATCGGGAAGCCTGCGAGCGGACCCGAGGACAGAACGCTTTCGATCCCCTTCTGAACGCCCGGGATGTATTCCTTCGGAACAGCACCGCCGACGATCTTGGATTCGAAGAGGAAATCTTCGCCATCCGGGTTCGGTTCGAACACGAGCTTCACGCGGGCGAACTGGCCGGTACCACCGGTCTGCTTCTTGTGCGTGTAGTCCTTTTCGGTCTTGCGCGTGATCGTCTCACGGTAAGCAACCTGCGGCGCGCCGACATTGGCCTCGACCTTGAACTCGCGACGCATGCGGTCGACGATGATGTCGAGGTGAAGTTCGCCCATGCCTGCGATGATCGTCTGGCCGGACTCTTCGTCGGTCTTGACGCGGAAGGACGGATCCTCGGCGGCCAGGCGGTTGAGCGCGAGGCCCATCTTTTCCTGGTCGTTCTTGGTCTTCGGCTCGATCGCGATCTGGATGACCGGCTCGGGGAATTCCATGCGCTCCAGGATGACCGGCTTCAGCGGATCGCAGAGCGTGTCGCCCGTGGTCGTGTCCTTGAGGCCGGCAAGAGCAACGATGTCGCCGGCATAGGCTTCTTCGATGTCTTCACGCGAGTTGGAGTGCATCTGCAGCATACGGCCGACGCGCTCGCGCTTTTCCTTGACCGTGTTCATGACCGACGTGCCCTTTTCGAGCTTGCCGGAATAGATGCGGGCGAAGGTGAGCGAACCGACGAAGGGGTCGTTCATGATCTTGAACGCGAGCATGGAAAGCGGCTCGGCGTCATCGGCATGACGCTCGATTTCGGCTTCCGTCTTGACGTCGATACCCTTGATCGCCGGGATGTCTGCCGGGGACGGCAGGTAGTCGACGACGGCGTCGAGCAGCGGCTGAACGCCCTTGTTCTTGAAGGCCGTACCGCAGAACATCGGGTGGAACTTCACGTCGATGGTGCCGCGGCGAACGAGCGCACGGATCTGGTCGTTGTCCGGGTAGTTGCCTTCGAGATAGGCTTCCATCGCGGCTTCGTCGATCTCGACGACGGTCTCGATGAGCTTCTCGCGGTATTCCTCGGCCTTGGCCTTCATGTCTTCCGGGATCTCGACGACGTCCCACTGGGCGCCGAGCGATTCGTCGCGCCAGACGAGAGCGTTCATCTCGACGAGGTCGATGACGCCCTTGAAGTCGCTTTCAGCGCCGATCGGCAGCTGCATGACGACGGCGGTCGCACCGAGACGCGACTTGATCATGGACACCGAGCGGTAGAAGTCCGCGCCGGTCTTGTCCATCTTGTTGCAGAAGATCATGCGCGGAACGTTGTACTTCTCAGCCTGACGCCAGACGGTTTCCGTCTGCGGCTCTACGCCGGCGTTGGCATCGAGAAGGGCGATCGCACCGTCGAGCACGCGCAGCGAACGCTCGACTTCGATGGTGAAGTCGACGTGGCCGGGGGTGTCGATGATGTTGAAACGGCGGGTCTTACCGTCACGGCCCTTCCAGAAGGTCGTGGTGGCAGCCGACGTGATCGTGATGCCGCGTTCCTGTTCCTGCTCCATCCAGTCCATCGTGGCGGCGCCGTCATGGACTTCGCCGATCTTGTGGGACTTGCCGGTGTAGTAGAGGATGCGTTCGGTCGTCGTCGTCTTGCCGGCGTCGATATGCGCCATGATACCGAAATTACGGTAGTCTTCGATTTTGTATTCGCGAGCCATTTCGGACTCCTTTCGAGACGTTAGTTTCGGTTACCAGCGGTAGTGCGAGAATGCACGGTTGGCGTCAGCCATCTTGTGCGTGTCTTCGCGCTTCTTCACTGCGCTGCCGCGATTGTTCGCCGCGTCCATGAGTTCGCCGGAAAGGCGCTCGACCATGGTCGTTTCGTTACGCTTGCGGGCAGCTGCGATCAGCCAACGGATTGCGAGAGCCTGACGGCGCTCCGGGCGAACGTCGACCGGAACCTGGTAGGTTGCACCACCGACGCGACGCGAACGCACCTCGACGTGCGGAGCGACGTTGTCGAGAGCCGAGTGAAAAACACCGAGCGGATCGGCCTTTGCCTTGCCCTGCACGACATCGAAGGCGCCGTAAACGATCGTTTCGGCGACGGACTTCTTGCCGTCCAGCATGATGGCGTTCATGAACTTGGTGACAACGAGATCGCCGAACTTCGGGTCCGGGTTGATCTCGCGCTTTTCTGCTCTATGGCGACGGGACATACTTTTTGTCTCTCAATCTTGAATGATCTGGCCAGCGAAATGGCGCTGGTTACTGTATTACTTCGGACGCTTCGCGCCGTACTTGGAGCGGCGCTGCTTGCGGTTCTTGACGCCCTGGGTGTCGAGAACGCCGCGGATGATGTGGTAACGCACGCCCGGCAAGTCCTTCACGCGGCCGCCACGGATCATGACGACAGAGTGTTCCTGCAGGTTGTGACCTTCGCCCGGGATGTAACCGATGACTTCGAAGCCATTGGTCAGACGGATCTTGGCGACCTTACGCAGAGCCGAGTTCGGCTTCTTCGGGGTCGTCGTGTAGACGCGGGTGCAAACGCCGCGCTTCTGGGGGTTTTCCTGCAGGGCAGGAACCTTGTTGCGCTTAACCGACGCCTGGCGCGGCTTGCGGATCAACTGGTTTACGGTAGGCATAGACCCATCCCTTATCGTGTCTCATTACCCTTGCGGGCGATAGGTGGCCACACGCGTGTTCATGCGCAATAAAAGGCCGATCCGCTTGAGCGGATGACCTTCGATAGGCAGAGGACGCGATACAACCGCGTCATGCGTGCAGCATTCATGTTCTCAACGTGCGTCGAGCCCTGTTTGAGGCGAACTTCAGAACGAGTCATTCCGAACCAGCCAGCCTCACATAGGCTCTGATGGCGTGCGGTCTACTGACTTAAGGGCAAAAGGTCAAGGGGCGGGGCAAAAGAATCCCGGTGCGGAATGGCTGGCCTGCCTGAAAAGCAGGGCTTTCGGCGGCCTCCCCTGCCCCTTTCGGGATGCATCCGGGCTCACCAGCCATCGCTGGAGAACATTAAGGAAGCGTAAAGATGGAATCAACCCTGAGAGTCGGCGCGTGACCGGGTACATCCAACAGAATCGGGAATCACCTTTTGCTGCACCCGCCCATTTTGCATTTGGGCCTTGCCGCCCTACCCTTTATAGAACCGGCATCACAGACCCGAAAGGAGCCCGCCATGGCGGCCAATGCCGATAACGACAACAACACGCTCGACGACCCGATGGTCTTCATCATCATCGGCAAGGCCTATGAGCGCGAGGGCGACGAGGGCATCGACATCCATGTCATGCTGCGTGCGCCCGACGACGACACCGCCGTGCGCGAGGCGCTGAACGCGCTTTCCGAAGAGGGTTTCCTCGAAGCCGACCTCGACCAGATCGGTACGCTGACCGGCGTGCCGGAGGACGAGCCGCATGCCTCCGCCTACAAGGGTGCCCTGGAGGGCGAGGTGGCGATCATCCGGTTTGCCTGATGACCGCCCTCTCCCTTACTTGATTTCGCCGCTCGGCAGAGGCGTATCATCCGTCTCTGCCGGCAGCACCGGATAGACCACGTCGGGCATCCGGCCTTCCAGTGTGCCGAGGAAGGCGACAATCCGGTCCACGTCGGTATCCGCAAGATCCTCGCCGAGCTGCGAGGTGCCCATGATCGCAACCGCCTGCTTCAGGTTCCACACCTTGCCCGAATGGAAGTACGGCGCCGTCAGCGTGACGTTGCGCAGAGGCGCAGCGCGGAAGACGTAGGAATCGTCCGCCGTCGCCGTCACGGCAAAGCGGCCCTTGTCGTTCTCCGGCAGAACCTCGGCGCCCGGCTTCTCGATGAGGCCGAACGGATAGTAGCCGTTGCCGCCGAGATTGACGCCGCTGTGGCACGAAGCGCAGCCCTTGTCGATGAAGAGCGCCAGCCCCGCCTGCTCTTCCGCCGTCATCGCCCCGTCGTCGCCATTGAGATAGGCGTCGAAGGGCGCCGGCGTGATCAGAGTCGCCTCGAAGGCCTCGATCGCCTTCGCCATGTTGTCGAACGTCACCGGATCGGCCTCGTCTGGAAAGGCCGCCGTGAACCATTCGACATAGTTCGGCATCGATTTCAGCGTCGCGACGACCTGGTTCGGCGTGTTCGCCATTTCGACGCCCGCCTGGATCGGCCCCTTGGCCTGCGCCTTGAGGTCTTCCGCGCGACCATCCCAGAACTGCGCATCGTTGAAGACGGCATTCAGGGCCGTCGGCGAGTTGCGCGGCCCCTTTTGCCAACCATGGCCGATCGAGGTTTCGAGATTGTCATCGCCCCCGGTCGCCAGGTTGTGACAAGAATTGCAGGAGAAGACGCCCGAGGCCGACAGGCGGGGATCGAAGAACAGCGCCTTGCCGAGATCAATCTTCTCCGGCGTGATGGGGTTGTCGCTGACCGCAGGATAGGTGGACGGCAAGGGCTTGAAGATATCGAGCGCCGTCGCGCGCAGATCGGCAGGAACGGCATCGGCGGCAAGAGCCGCAGTCGCAAGGAGCGATAGGGCGACCGTCGCCAGCAGAATTTTCATGGCTATCTCCATTCGTTGGGACACGAATGGACTTTAGAACCGCTCCAATCTGGCCAGTTGCGCCAGATCAAGCCGCCCCGCCCTGTCCTTGCGCATAAACAAAAAGCCGCCCGAATTAATCCGGGCGGCTTTTTCATTCGTCAAAATGTGGGCGATTACTCGGCCGCTGCATTCTCGCCGCCGGCGAGGTCCGCCAGCATCGGGGTTGCAACGCCGGCGCCGGTCGACTTGCGGCGCTCGTCGAGGATCATCTCGTCGCGGGCCGTCGCGATGCGGCGGATCTGGGTCATGGTGCCGCCCGTGCCGGCCGGGATGAGGCGGCCGACGATGACGTTTTCCTTGAGACCCTGCAGGCCGTCGGTCTTGCCGGCGATCGCAGCCTCCGTGAGAACCTTGGTGGTCTCCTGGAAGGACGCGGCCGAGATGAACGACGGGGTCTGCAGCGACGCCTTGGTGATGCCGAGGAGGACCGGATCGCCGTATGCCGGCTTCTTGCCTTCCTCGATCAGGCTGTCGTTGACGTCTTCCAGCTCGATACGGTCGACATTGTCGCCGACGATGTAGGTCGAGTCGCCGGCATCCGTGATCTCGACCTTCTGCAGCATCTGGCGAACGATCACCTCGATGTGCTTGTCGTTGATCACAACGCCCTGCAGTCGGTAGACTTCCTGGATTTCGTTCACGAGGTAGGAAGCGAGTGCTTCCACGCCCTTGATCGCCAGGATGTCGTGCGGCGCCGGGTTGCCGTCGAGGATGTAGTCACCCTTTTCGATGTAGTCGCCGTCCTGAAGGTGGAAGGGCTTGCCCTTCGGGATCAGGTACTCGACCGGCTCGACACCGTCTTCCACCGGCTCGATCATCACGCGACGCTTGTTCTTGTAGTCGCGGCCGAAACGAACCGTACCATCGATCTCAGCGATGACGGCGTGGTCCTTCGGACGACGGGCTTCGAACAGTTCGGCAACGCGCGGCAGACCACCGGTGATGTCCTTGGTCTTGGCGCTTTCCAGCGGCGAGCGGGCAAGAACGTCACCCTGGGAGACCTTCTGACCGGGTTCGACCGAGAGGATCGCGTCGACCGAGAGCATGAAGCGGGCTTCGCCGCCACGGGACAGTTTTGCAACGGCCCCGTTCTTGTCCTTGATGACGATGGCCGGCTTCAGATCCGTACCGCGCGGCGTCGAGCGCCAGTCGATGACCGAACGCTTGGTGATGCCGGTGGATTCGTCGGTCGTTTCCAGAACCGAGATACCGTCGACCACGTCTTCGAAGTGAACCGTACCTTCCACTTCCGTCATCATCGGACGGGTGTAGGGGTCCCACTCGGCGAGACGCTGGCCGCGCTTCACCTTGTCGCCATCATCGACGAAGATCTTCGAACCGTAGGCGACGCGCTGCGAGGACCGTTCCACGCCGCGCTCGTCGAGAATGATGACCGCCATGTTGCGGCCCATCGCGACGAGGTTACCGTCGGAGTTGCGCAGCATGTTGCGGTTCTTCATCTGCACCGTGCCTTCATACGATGCTTCCAGGAACGACTGGTCGACCACGGTCGCCGTGCCGCCAAGGTGGAAGGTACGCATGGTGAGCTGGGTGCCCGGCTCGCCGATCGACTGTGCCGCGATGACGCCCACGGCTTCGCCCATGTTGACGGGCGTGCCGCGTGCAAGGTCGCGACCGTAGCAGACGCCGCAGACCCCGGTCTGGATTTCGCAGGTCAGTGCCGAGCGGATGCGGATCGACTGGATACCGGCCTTCTCGATCTCGACGACGTCGGGCTCGAGGATCATCTTGCCGGCATCGACAATGCGCGCGCCGGTGACCGGATGGTCGATATCGTCGAGCGCGGTACGGCCGAGCACGCGGGTGCCGATCGACGCCACGACCTGACCGGCATCGACGATGGCGGTCATGGTGAGGCCGGTTTCGGTGCCGCAATCGACATGCGTGACGATGCAGTCCTGCGCGACGTCGACGAGACGACGGGTCAGGTAACCGGAGTTCGCGGTCTTCAGGGCGGTGTCTGCCAGACCCTTGCGGGCGCCGTGCGTCGAGTTGAAGTACTCGTTCACGGTCAGGCCTTCCTTGAAGTTCGAGATGATCGGCGTTTCGATGATCTCGCCCGACGGCTTGGCCATGAGGCCGCGCATGCCGCCCAGCTGGCGCATCTGGTTCGGAGAACCACGGGCGCCCGAGTGGGACATCATGTAGATCGCGTTCATCGGCTTCTGGCGACCGGTTTCCGGGTCGAACTCGACGGCCTTGATTCGGGCCATCATGTCCTCGGCAACCTTTTCGGTGGCCTTGCCCCAGGCATCGACGACCTTGTTGTACTTTTCGCCCTGGGTGATCAGGCCGTCATTGTACTGCTGCTCGTATTCCTTGACGAGGTTTTCGGTATCACCGACGATCTTCGCCTTGGTTTCCGGAATGATCATGTCGTCCTTGCCGAACGAAATGCCGGCGCGGCAGGCATGGGCAAAGCCGAGCTGCATGATGCGGTCGCAGAAGATGACCGTGTCCTTCTGACCGCAGTGACGGTAGACCGTGTCGATCATCTTGGAGATGTTCTTCTTGGTCATTTCCTGGTTGCAGGTCTCGAACGGCACGTTGACGTTCTTCGGCAGAAGTTCGCCGATGATCATGCGGCCGGGCGTCGTCTCATAGATCTTCGAGACCAGCTTGCCGTCGGCATCCATGGTCTTGAAGCGGCCACGGATCTTGGCGTGCAGGGTGACAACCTTGTTCTCGAGCGCATGGTGCAGTTCGCCCATGTCGGAGAAGGCCATGCCCTCGCCCGGCTCGTTCTGGTTCATGATCGCCAGATAGTAGAGGCCGAGAACCATGTCCTGCGACGGAACGATGATCGGTGCGCCGTTCGCCGGATGCAGGATGTTGTTCGTCGACATCATCAGCACGCGCGCTTCCAGCTGGGCTTCCAGCGAAAGCGGAACGTGAACGGCCATCTGGTCGCCGTCGAAGTCGGCGTTGAAGGCCGTGCAGACGAGCGGGTGCAGCTGGATGGCCTTGCCTTCGACCAGGATCGGTTCGAAGGCCTGGATGCCCAGGCGGTGCAGCGTCGGTGCGCGGTTCAGGAGAACCGGATGTTCGCGGATGACCTCGTCGAGGATATCCCAGACCTCGGGCTTTTCCTTTTCAACCAGCTTCTTGGCCTGCTTGACGGTCGAGGAGAAACCCTTGGCGTCGAGGCGGGCGTAGATAAACGGCTTGAACAGTTCGAGCGCCATCTTCTTCGGCAGGCCGCACTGGTGCAGCTTGAGTTCCGGGCCCGTCACGATGACCGAACGGCCGGAATAGTCGACGCGCTTGCCGAGCAGGTTCTGGCGGAAGCGGCCCTGCTTGCCCTTGAGCATGTCGGACAGCGACTTCAGCGGACGCTTGTTGGCACCCGTGATGACGCGGCCGCGGCGGCCGTTGTCGAACAGGGCGTCAACCGATTCCTGAAGCATGCGCTTCTCGTTGCGGATGATGATGCCCGGCGCGCGCAGCTCGATGAGGCGCTTCAGACGGTTGTTGCGGTTGATGACGCGGCGGTAGAGATCGTTGAGGTCCGACGTCGCGAAACGACCGCCGTCCAGCGGGACGAGCGGGCGCAGGTCCGGCGGGATCACCGGAACGACCTTCATGATCATCCATTCCGGGCGGTTGCCGGATTCCATGAAGTTCTCGACGATCTTCAGGCGCTTCATCAGCTTCTTCTGCTTCAGGTCCGACGTGGTGTCGGCCAGATCCTGACGCAGATCGCCGGCGATCTTTTCGAGGTTCATCGAGGCGAGCATCTCGTAGATGGCCTCGGCGCCGATCATCGCCGTGAACTGGTCTTCACCATATTCATCGACGGCGATCATGTATTCTTCTTCGGAAAGAAGCTGGTTTTCCTTGAGCGCGGTGAGGCCCGGCTCCGTCACGATGTAGTTCTCGAAATAGAGAACGCGCTCGACATCCTTCAGCGTCATGTCGAGGAGCGTCGCGATGCGCGACGGCAGCGACTTCAGGAACCAGATGTGGGCGACGGGCGCAGCGAGCTCGATATGGCCCATGCGCTCGCGGCGAACGCGCGACAGCGTGACTTCGACGCCGCACTTTTCGCAGATGATGCCCTTGTACTTCATGCGCTTGTACTTGCCGCACAGGCACTCGTAGTCCTTGATCGGCCCGAAAATGCGCGCGCAGAACAGACCGTCGCGTTCCGGCTTGAACGTGCGGTAGTTGATGGTTTCCGGCTTCTTGATCTCGCCGTACGACCACGACAGGATCTTTTCCGGCGACGCGATCGAGATACGGATGGAGTCGAACGTCTGCGCAGGCACCTGCGGGTTGAAAAGGTTCATGACCTCTTGGTTCATGCCTATCTCCTTCGTGGGCCAGTGGCCCTCTGCTTAGCAGTCAAATGCGGCGATACCCGGGTGCCGCACGACTGCCTGAAACGGATGAGCCGCCCCTCGCCTTCCGGCGGGAGCGGGAGCGGTGCGCGCCTTTGCGGCGCGCACCTTGTCAGGCTTATTCCGCCGCGTCGGGAAGCTGGCCAGCTTCCGCGTTCGGATCGACCTTGGAGTTCTCGAGTTCGACCGACAGGCCGAGCGAGCGCATTTCCTTGACGAGAACGTTGAAGCTCTCCGGAATGCCCGCCTCGAACGTGTCGTCGCCACGCACGATCGCCTCGTACACCTTGGTGCGGCCCGCCACGTCGTCCGACTTCACGGTCAGCATTTCCTGCAGCGTGTAGGCGGCGCCGTAGGCTTCGAGCGCCCAGACTTCCATTTCCCCGAAGCGCTGGCCGCCGAACTGCGCCTTGCCGCCCAGCGGCTGCTGGGTAACGAGCGAGTACGGACCGATCGAGCGCGCGTGGATCTTGTCGTCGACAAGGTGGTTCAGCTTGATCATGTACATGTAGCCGACCGTGACCTTGCGGTCGAAAGCCTCACCCGTACGACCGTCGTAGAGAACCGACTGGCCCGAGGAATTGAGGCCTGCGCGTTCCAGCATGCTGGCAACGTCGGGCTCATGCGCACCATCGAAGACCGGCGTTGCGATCGAGACGCCCTTGCGGGACTGCTCGGCCAGCTTCACCAGGGCTTCGTCGTTGAAGTGCGCGACTTCATCCTTGGCTTCGCTCTCATAGACTTCCGTCAGCTCGCGCTTCAGGTCGGAGATGTCCATGGTCTTGCGGTACTCGTCGAGCAGGTCGCCGATCTTTTTGCCCATGCCGGCGCAAGCCCAGGCAAGGTGGGTTTCGAGGATCTGGCCGACGTTCATGCGCGAGGGCACGCCCAGCGGGTTCAAGCAGATGTCGACATGCGTACCGTCTTCGAGGAACGGCATGTCCTCGATCGGCAGGATGCGCGAAACCACGCCCTTGTTGCCGTGACGGCCGGCCATCTTGTCGCCCGGCTGGATCTTGCGCTTCACAGCGACGAAGACCTTGACCATCTTCATGACGCCCGGGGGCATTTCGTCGCCGCGCTGGACCTTTTCGACCTTGTCCATGAAGCGCTGTTCAAGGCGCGACTTGGATTCGTCGTACTGGCCACGGAGCGCTTCGATTTCGCCCTGGACCTTCTCGTCCTCGACGGCGAACATCCACCACTGCGAGCGGGGATATTCGGAGACGACGGCGTTCGACAGCTCGGTGCCCTTCTTGAAGGACTTCGGGCCGGCAACGGCGACGTGGCCGCGCAGCATGTCGACCAGACGGCCGTAGACGTTGCGGTCGAGGATCGCCTGCTCGTCGTCACGGTCCTTGGCGAGACGCTCGATCTCTTCGCGCTCGATCGCCATCGCACGTTCGTCCTTCTCCACGCCATGGCGGTTGAAGACGCGAACTTCGACGACCGTACCGAAGGTGCCGGGCGGCATGCGCATGGAGGTGTCGCGAACGTCGGAGGCCTTTTCACCGAAGATGGCGCGCAGGAGCTTTTCTTCCGGCGTCATCGGGCTTTCGCCCTTCGGGGTGATCTTGCCGACCAGGATGTCGCCCGGCTGAACCTCAGCACCGATATAGACGATACCGGCTTCGTCGAGGTTCTTCAGCGCTTCTTCCGAAACGTTCGGAATGTCGCGCGTGATTTCTTCCGGGCCGAGCTTCGTGTCGCGAGCCATGACTTCGAATTCCTCGATATGAATCGAGGTGAACACATCTTCAGAGACGATGCGTTCGGACATCAGGATCGAGTCTTCGTAGTTGTAGCCGTTCCACGGCATGAACGCGACGAGCGCGTTGCGGCCGAGCGCGAGGTCGCCGAGGTCGGTCGACGGACCGTCCGCGATGATGTCGCCCTTGTTCAGAACGTCGCCGACGGTGACCAGCGGGCGCTGGTTGACGCAGGTGTTCTGGTTGGAACGCTGGAACTTCTGCAGCCGGTAGATATCGACGCCCGACTTCGACGGATCGAGGTCTTCGGTGGCGCGGATAACGATACGGGTCGCGTCGACCTGGTCGACGACGCCGCCGCGGCGGGCCGCGATGGCAGCGCCCGAGTCACGGGCGACGACCGGCTCCATGCCGGTGCCGACGAACGGGGCTTCGGCACGCAGAAGCGGCACGGCCTGACGCTGCATGTTCGAACCCATGAGCGCGCGGTTCGCGTCGTCGTTCTCGAGGAACGGAATGAGCGCGGCCGCGACCGAAACGAGCTGCTTCGGCGAAACGTCCATCAGGTTGATCTGGTCGCGCGGGACGAGCATGACTTCGCCGGCGTGGCGGCAGACGACGAACTCTTCAGCAAACGAGTTGTCGGCTTCGAGCACCGAGTTGGCCTGGGCAACGTGGTACTTCGCCTCTTCCATGGCGGAAAGGTAGACCACGTCGCTCGTGACCTTGCCGTCGACGATCTTGCGGTACGGGCTCTCGATGAAGCCGTACTTGTTGACGCGGGCGAAGGTGGCGAGCGAGTTGATCAGACCGATGTTCGGGCCTTCCGGCGTCTCGATCGGGCAGATACGGCCGTAGTGCGTCGGGTGAACGTCGCGGACTTCGAAGCCGGCGCGCTCGCGGGTCAGACCACCCGGGCCGAGAGCCGAAAGGCGGCGCTTGTGGGTGATTTCCGACAGCGGGTTCACCTGGTCCATGAACTGCGAGAGCTGCGAGGAACCGAAGAATTCACGAACCGCGGCAGCCGCCGGCTTCGCGTTGATCAGGTCCTGCGGCATGACCGTGTCGATCTCGATCGAGGACATGCGTTCCTTGATCGCGCGCTCCATGCGCAAGAGGCCGAGGCGATACTGGTTTTCCATCAGCTCGCCGACCGAACGCACACGACGGTTGCCGAGGTTGTCGATGTCGTCGATCTCGCCCTTGCCGTCGCGCAGTTCGACCAGCATCTTCACGACGGCAAGGATATCGTCCTTGCGCAGCGTGCGCACCGTGTCGGCGACGTCGAGGTCGAGGCGCATGTTCATCTTCACGCGGCCGACGGCGGAGAGGTCGTAACGCTCCGCATCGAAGAACAGCGTGTTGAACATGGCTTCGGCCGAATCCATGGTCGGCGGCTCGCCCGGACGCATGACGCGGTAGATGTCGAATAGCGCGTCCTGGCGGTTCTCGTTCTTGTCTGCGGCAAGCGTCGAGCGGATGTAGGCACCGACATTGATGTGGTCGATGTCGAGGACCGGGATCTCGTCGAAGCCGGCTGCCAGGATGATCGGCAGGGTCTTCTCGTCGATTTCGTCGCCGGCTTCGAGATAGATCTCACCCGTCGAATAGTTGACGACGTCTTCGGCGAGGTAGTTGCCGTAGAGCTCATCGTCGGTCGCCTTGAGGGCCTTCAGGCCCTTTTCGGACAGCTGCTTGAGGAGGCGCGGCGTCAGCTTCTTGCCGATCTCCACCACGACCTCGCCGGTGTCGGCGTCCACCATGTCCGAGACGGCCTTCTGGCCTTTCAGCGCGTCCGGATTGAAGGGTACGCGCCAGCCTTCGCCGTCGCGCTGGTAGAGCGACTTCGTGTAGAAGGTCGACAGGATCTCTTCGCCGTCCATGCCGAGCGCCATGAGGAGCGAGGTGACGGGGATCTTGCGGCGGCGGTCGATACGCGCATGCACGATATCCTTGGCGTCGAACTCGATGTCGAGCCAGGAACCGCGATAGGGAATGACGCGTGCTGCGAAGAGCAGCTTGCCCGACGAGTGGCTCTTGCCCTTGTCGTGGTCGAAGAACACGCCCGGCGAACGGTGCATCTGGGAGACGATGACGCGCTCGGTGCCGTTGACGATGAACGTGCCGTTGTCGGTCATGAGCGGCATGTCGCCCATGTAGACGTTCTGTTCCTTGATGTCCTTGATGGACTTCGCGCCCGTATCCTCGTCGATATCGAACACGATGAGGCGCAGCGTCACCTTGAGGGGCGCTGCATAGGTCAGGTCACGCTGGCGGCATTCCTCGACGTCGAACTTCGGCTGTTCGAATTCGTAGGAAACGAATTCCAGCATGGAAGCGCCGGAGAAGTCGGTGATCGGGAAGACCGACTTGAAAACGGTCTGAAGGCCCTCATCCGGGCGACCGCCGGCGGGCTCTTCAACCATCAGAAATTGGTCGTAGGATGCCTTCTGAACCTCGATGAGGTTCGGCATGACTGCGACTTCGGGGATTTTTCCAAAAAACTTGCGTACGCGCCTACGACCGTTAAACGAAAGGGTCTGAGCCATCGTCGCTCCTTCAAATTTGCATCCGGGCCTGCAACGGACGGGGTTCGCTGGCCAGTCGATCCCGTCGACCAATGGGTTGGTTCAATCTCGTCTCACTGCCGGTTGACGGGCCGGATTGCCAGTCGCTCGGTGGAAGACCATCCTCTTGAAGAACCCATTACCCAAAAGCCGGTTTTCGCGGCTTTTGGGTAATCAGTTCAGGGGAATCATCAATGGGAGAGGGTCGAAACCCTCTCCCATCGCATTCCGGTATTACTTGACGTCGACCTTGGCGCCGGCTTCCTCAAGCTTCTTCTTGAGGTCGGCAGCTTCGCCCTTGGAGACGGCTTCCTTGACCGGCTTCGGAGCGCCTTCGACGAGGTCCTTGGCTTCCTTGAGGCCCAGGCCGGTGATGGCGCGGACTTCCTTGATGACGTTGATCTTGTTGGCGCCAGCGTCAACCAGGATAACGTCGAATTCGGTCTTTTCTTCTTCGACCGGGCCAGCAGCAGCAGCGCCGCCAGCAGCAGCAACTGCTACGGGAGCAGCAGCCGAAACGCCCCACTTCTCTTCGAGCAGCTTGGAAAGCTCAGCAGCTTCCAGAACGGTCAGAGCAGAGAGGTCTTCAACGATCTTTGCGAGATCAGCCATTGTGATAGTTCCTTATATTCGGTTCGAACTGGTATTGTTTGATTACAGCGAAAAACCGCCTCAAGCGGCTTCGTCCTTCTTGGCGTAGGCTGCGAACACGCGGGCAAGCTGGCTTGCCGGTGCTGCAACGACCGTAGCGACGCGCGTGGCCGGGGCTGCAATGAGGCCCAGCAGCTTTGCACGAAGCTCGTCGAGCGAAGGCAGGGTCGCAAGCGACTTGACTGCTTCAGCGTCGAGCGTGGTCGCACCCATGGCGCCACCGAGAACAACGAGCTTGTCGTTGGTCTTGGCGAAATCCATGGCTACCTTGGGAGCAATCATCGGATCATTTGCATAAGCAATGAGCGTCTGACCCTGGAAGAGATCAGACATCCCTTCCGACTCCGTACCCTGAAGGGCAATTTTGGCCAGGCGGTTCTTCGCGACCTTGACGGTGCCACCGGCCGCACGCATCTTCGTACGAAGATCGTTCATCTGTGCGACGGTGATGCCGGCGTAGCGGGCCACGACAACCGAACCGGAAGCCTTGAAGACTTCGTTCAGCTCCGTGACGAATTCGCGTTTTTCCGCTCTTTCCACTGTGCCTATCTCCAGTTGACAGGACCGTGACTTCTCACGGGACCTGCCGGGTTTACCTTTGCCGCCAGGGATCCGCTTCAAAAGGGATCCCGAGCGACGCTCGAGGATCCTGTCCCCCCGCGCTCGACCGGATGGCCGCGACACAAGGTAAGGTAGGTTCGAACCGAATTTCGGCGTCATCCGACGCGGAAGAAATCCAGGTCTCACCCCGTCTCATGCAGGCTAAAGTGATTAAGGGATAACCACCTGCAATCTCGGACAGGAGTTCCGGGTTACCCCGGAAATCCCCGGCCAGACAAGGCCGGGAATTCTGTTGCGGTTCGGCCGGAGCCGAGCCGTGAATTAAACGCCTAGATCAGGCAACCGTCGACGGGTCGATCTTGACGCCCGGGCCCATCGTCGAAGAGATGGCGACGCGCTTGACGTAGTTACCCTTGGCGCCCGTCGGCTTGGCCTTGATGACCGCGTCGGCGAAAGCCTTGATGTTTTCTTCAAGAGCCTTGGCGTCGAAGGAGGCCTTGCCGATACCGGCATGGATGATACCAGCCTTCTCGACGCGGAACTCGACTGCACCGCCCTTGGATGCCTTGACGGCGCCTGCAACGTCCATGGTGACGGTGCCGACCTTCGGGTTCGGCATCATGCCGCGCGGGCCAAGAACCTTACCGAGGCGGCCGACGAGAGGCATCATGTCCGGGGTTGCGATGCAGCGATCGAATTCGATCTTGCCGCCCTGGACGATTTCGACGAGGTCTTCGGCGCCGACGATGTCTGCACCGGCAGCCTTGGCTTCGTCAGCCTTGGCGCCACGTGCGAAGACGGCGACGCGAACGTCACGGCCCGTGCCGTTCGGCAGGTTGACCACGCCGCGGACCATCTGGTCTGCGTGACGCGGGTCGACGCCGAGGTTCATGGCGACTTCGATGGTTTCGTCGAACTTGGCGACGGCACGCTCCTTGACGAGAGCGATGGCGTCGGAGAGGGCGACGAGCTTGGTCGGGTCGATGCCTTCACGGATCTTCTGGAGACGCTTTGCAATCTTGGCCATGGTCTTAACCTACCACTTCCAGGCCCATGGCGCGGGCAGAACCCTCGACCATTGCCATCGCGCCTTCGATATCGGCGGCGTTGAGATCCTTCATCTTGGCTTCGGCGATCGACTTGATCTGAGCCTTGGTGAGCTTGCCGACCGTCGCACCCTTGCCCGGGGTCTTCGAGCCCGAGGTGATCTTGGCTTCCTTCTTGAGGAAGTAGGTCACCGGCGGCTGCTTCATCACGAACGTGAAGGACTTGTCCTGGTAGTAGGTGATGACGACCGGGATCGGCATACCCTTTTCCATTTCCTGCGTCGCTGCGTTGAACGACTTGCAGAATTCCATGATGTTAATGCCACGCTGACCAAGCGCCGGGCCGATCGGCGGGGACGGGTTTGCCGATCCTGCCTTGACCTGAAGCTTGAGCTGGCCTGCAACTTTCTTAGCCATTTTCTCTGCCTTTCAGAATGCGGCCGGTTGCCCGGCCCGTGATGCCGATCGCAAGATCGGCGGCTGCGGTTGCGTGGTGCGGTCCGGGCGCCCGGCTAAAGGCCGCCTTCCCTTCCACGCGGTTGGCGGAAACTTCCGCCACCAATCCTCGTGAGAGAATTGGATTTCAAATGGGCGGCGCCCGGAAGCGCCCGCCAAAATCAGATTTTCTCGACCTGGGCGTATTCCAGCTCGACCGGGGTGGCGCGGCCGAAGATCGACACTTCCACCTTGAGGCGCGACCGCTCCTCGTCGACATCTTGCACGGTGCCGTTGAACGAGGCGAACGGGCCGTCGGAAACGCGGACCTGCTCGCCGATCTCGAACGAGACCGAAGGCTTGGGACGATCCACACCGTCTTGGACCTGCGACAGGATGCGCTCGGCCTCACTGTCCGGGATCGGAACCGGCTTGTTGTCGGAACCGAGGAAACCCGTGACCTTCGGCGTATTCTTGATGAGGTGATACGCTTCGTCCGTCAGGTTCGCCCGCACCAGCACGTAGCCGGGGAAGAACTTGCGTTCGGCATCGACCTTGCGGCCGCGACGCACCTCGACGACCTTTTCGGTCGGCACGAGAATCTTTTCGAACAGATGATCAAGGCCCTTCTGACGCGCCTTGTTCTCGATGTCCTCAGCGACCTTCTTCTCGAAATTCGAATAGGCGTGGACGATGTACCAACGGGAAGCCATGTTCATCTCCAACCAATCAGGCGCTGGCGCTGAGGACGAGGCCAATCAGCCAGCCCATCAGCTGGTCCGCAGCGAAGAAGAACACTGCAGCCAGGAAGACCATGACAAAAACCATGACGGTCGAGATCATCGTCTCGCGCCGCGAGGGCCAAGTCACTTTCGCCGTCTCGGAGCGTACCTGCTGCAGAAACGCAATCGGATTCGTTTTCGATGCCATTGAATGTCCACGCCATTACGGCACGTAAAGCTGAACTATCAGCCCCACGCACCGCGTGTCTGTTTTGCCCTACATAAAGCCCGATTCTCTTTTTAACAAGAGGCAACCGGACTTTTAACGAATTATGACGGAAAACACCGTCACGCCATCCGTCCCCGTCGCTGCAAGTCGTCCGCGCTGTCCGGCGAGAATGGCAGGGGCAGAGGGGCTCGAACCCCCGACCTGCGGTTTTGGAGACCGCCGCTCTACCAACTGAGCTATACCCCTATACGCCTGCCGCATCCGAAGCGAACCGCCCGTTACCGGCAAGGCATGGCGTCTTTACGGCGCGGGGGCCGACTTGGCAAGCCCGAAAAATGCATTTTTTACAACAAATCAGTGCTTATCCCGGCGAGAGGAGTACAGGCCCCTCATCCGGCCTGCCGGCCACCTTCTCCCCGCAAACGGGGCGAAGGACACAGGTCGCGCCGGCTTCCCCAACCAGGGAGCGTTCGCGGGCCACGTCCCCTCTCCCCGCCTGCGGGGAGAGGGTTAAATCCGCCCGCCCATACGACACAAACAAAAAGCCCCGCGGTTTCCCGCGGGGCTCTCATCAGGTCTGAGACCCGAAGCTTACTCGACGATCGAGGCAACGATGCCGGCGCCGACGGTACGGCCGCCTTCGCGGATTGCGAAGCGCAGCTTTTCTTCCATCGCGATCGGAACGATCAGCTCGACTTCAACCGTGACG
>NZ_JARSBQ010000035.1:0-18174 GCF_029623935.1 Shinella sp. 838 | reverse complement strand
CGACATCGTCGATCATTGCTGCGATGCCTGGCGGAAGCTCGAAAGCCAGCCCTGGCGCATCATGTCGATCGGGCGCAGAGAATGGGCCTATGGGTTTTGATCAGTGAGGGGCCGTATTATGGCTGCCGAGAGCGCAGCCTACAATGTTTGCGAGTGGAATGGAGATGGCCTGACAGTTGATCGGCGTTCAGATAGCCCAGGCGTGGAAATGGTTCTTTGAAACCGTGTTGGTTATCGTGGCTCTGGACGTGCGGATATCCATCTTGGCTACGGCCTGACCGTAAGACCGAATACGTTGAAGCAGACTGCACGGGAAATCAAAAAACAACTTGCAAACAGGGCGGGCCATACGTTTCCACGCAGAACTGGGTCGGCTGGGCGCTCAGTCTGCGTGGAAACCATCTGCGGCATCATCTTTCAGAAAGATAGCAGAAAATGTTTCCGGAGCCTGTAGTCGTGCTCGAGCCCGTCTCCGGTTTTCGAGAAGGCACCGACACTTTACGCTCAATAATGACAGCGGCGATCAAGGACTCTTAGCGCCGCCTGTGCCTCGTCGATCGAGACGGGGCCGGGCGTTCCCTGCAGGTGCCGCAGCGACGGTTGCGAATCCACTTCGTAGAGGTCGGATGCCCAAGGCCGCGAGAATTGCCCTGCGATCATAGACCGAAAGGGCCGGCGCGCCGACAAGATCGATCGGTCGGCAGAGCCGAAATCCTGGAACCAGCACCAACGGCCCCATTGCCACTGCATCATGGGCAGCTCGTTCTATCTCGCTGTGTATGGCCACCTCCTCACTGGATATGCGGATCCCGATCACGCCGCAGGCGAGACGCGGCGATGGCGCTCGTGTCCGGCGCCATCAAATCATGTTTCTCGGCAAATGCCGCGAACAGGCCGCGGGCTGTCTCGGCCTCGATTTCGCCGCGCAGTGCCGCGCCGCAAGCCTTCAAGGCGACCGCATGGGCATTATCCCTCAACCTCACTGGCCATTCGCAAAGATAACGATACGCATCCGTTGCGCTTTGCACCTCGACCGGAAAGCCCAAGCCGACAAGGATGGTAACTGGTTCTTTGAACATGTCGGGTTTCATCGCTGTCTCCTTCCCAACCCGGAATGCCAATGGGCGCCACGAGGATGGCGCCCTGTCAATAAGCAAGCCTGATCAAGCCGCCTTCTGCGCTTCGATTTGAGCCGGAGTGACTGACGGTAAGGCAGGCGTGGTCTGGATCGAAATCTTCCTGGGCTTGAGGGCCTCCGGGATTTCATGAACAAGATCGATTGACAGTAGACCATTGCCGAGATCCGCGCCGTTCACCCTGACATGGTCGGCCAGCTCGAACCGGTGCTCGAACGGACGCCCGGCAATGCCGCGATGCAGGTAGGCATCGGCAGAAGCCTCCTGCTTCTTGCCGGCGACCGTCAGCAGGTTAGATTGGAAGGTGATGTCTAGATCGTCTTGGGCAAAGCCGGCGACCGCGATTGAGATCCGGTAACTGTCATCACCTGTCTTAACGATGTCATAGGGCGGCCAGTCGCTAATCGAGCGGGCGCGCTGGGCGTTTTCAAGAAGATTGAAGACGCGATCGAAGCCAACGCTCGAACGGAACAGCGGTGCATAGTCGTAAGATGTTGCCATAGCCATATCCTCCTTGAAGCAACATGGGTGCAGAAGCGCCGAAAGACGGCGCTTCCAGCAAACGCCAGCTCTATGTCCAGCAACTGGCGGAAAACGATTTGGTTTTTGAGAATTCTCGATTCAAGATCCCTGGCGCGAAAATTTCGCACCCTATAAGATCAGATGATTTTCAACTTCATCCGCTAGCATCTTTCCCGGGAAATGCCGCACCCTGCCCACACGCCGACAAGTCTACTTCATCGCCCCTTCAGTGAAGAGATCGACTGATAACCCGATGGGGATACGCAGCCTTAAACTGCGCCATCATCGCGCTGGCCTGCTGCAGCACACGCTCGGTCTTTTCAGGATTATCGCGAGCAAGTTCGTCGGCATTTACTCGCATTGCTTCTGCCATACTGGCGGACGCCATTGCGAACTTCCCTTCTTCGTAGACCAGCGCTTCTTTTGAAGCGGTCTCAAGCCACCGGGCAAAGTCCACGATGATCTCTTCGCGTTCATCGATCCCAACACTCTTGATGATATTGATATTCTCTTCCATGCAGGTGTTACTCCATACGCAATCGGCGCTCACACCGAGTTCGATGCCTCGGGCGGTCGATGAGCTAGGAAGCGGAAAAATCATATTCAAGAGTTCAATTGAGCTTGAACTCGCCCTCGACACGCCGCCATTCCTTCGGACCGATCAGCCGCTGGTGGGAATAACGGACTGAGTGGAGAGGCCCGTCTAGCTTCGCCTGCCAGAAATTGAGAAACCTGTGCATCTCCGGAAAATCGGGTGCGAGATCGTAGTCCTGCCAAACGTAGGTCTGCAGGACGGATTCAAAATCGGGAATGCGATAGAGGATATGTGCGGTGGTCAGTCCATAACCGTTGAGCTGACGCTCAAAATCCGATGAGAAGTGCATGCTTCATCTCCGTTTTATGACGATGCAAAGGTGACTGAAAATCTTGCAGTCATCAATGGTTTTCTGAAAGCGAGAATGCTGTTTATTGCGCCTTTCCAGCATGTTAGCAGCCGTCAACATTGAGTGCTGTTTTTCTTCTTCAGCCTCTTGAAATCGAAAAATGCCGAAAATAAATCTTGCCCGCGAACGCTCAATGAGGTTCGCACCCGCCCGGACTGGTCATCCGGTCCGGCCTGGGTCTTCAACGTCATCATTTTTGCTCAACGGAGGAAAACATGTCGTTCCGACCGCTTCATGATCGCATTCTCGTCCGCCGCGTCGAATCCCAGGAGAAGACCAAAGGCGGCATCATCATTCCCGATACGGCGAAAGAAAAGCCCTCTGAGGGCGAGGTCGTCGCCGTCGGTACTGGTGCTCGCAACGAGGCGGGCCAGATCCAGGCCCTCGACGTCAAGGCAGGCGATCGCATCCTATTCGGCAAATGGTCTGGCACCGAGATCAAGACCAACGGTGAAGAACTGCTGATCATGAAGGAAAGCGACGTTCTGGGCATCATCGAGGCCCAGGCTGAGCAGAGACAAGCCGCCTGAGGAGCTCTCCTTACAAATCAACCTATCAGTCAAATAGCTGCCTATTGAGGAGTTAGACAAATGGCTGCCAAAGAAGTCAAATTTAACACCGATGCCCGTGAACGCATGCTGCGTGGGGTCGATGTTCTTGCCAATGCGGTAAAGGTCACGCTCGGTCCGAAGGGCCGCAATGTCGTCATCGACAAATCCTTCGGCGCGCCGCGCATCACCAAGGACGGCGTTTCGGTTGCCAAGGAAATCGAACTGGAAGACAAGTTCGAGAACATGGGCGCCCAAATGCTGCGCGAGGTGGCCTCGAAGACCAACGATCTGGCCGGCGACGGTACCACCACTGCCACGGTCCTCGCCCAGGCGATCGTCAAGGAGGGTGCCAAGGCGGTCGCTTCCGGCATGAATCCGATGGACTTGAAGCGCGGCATCGATCTTGCCGTTGACGCCGTCGTCAAGGAACTGAAAACCAACGCCCGCAAGATCACCAGCAATTCCGAAATCGCTCAGGTCGGTACCATCTCGGCGAACGGTGATTCCGAGATCGGCCGCTATCTGGCAGAGGCGATGGAAAAGGTCGGCTACGAAGGCGTCATCACCGTCGAAGAGGCCAAGACTGCGGAGACCGAACTCGAAGTCGTCGAGGGCATGCAGTTCGACCGCGGCTACCTTTCGCCCTACTTCGTCACCAATCAGGACAAGATGCGCGTCGAGCTCGACGAGGCCTTTATCCTGATCCACGAAAAGAAGCTCTCGAACCTTCAGGCGATGCTGCCGGTTCTGGAAGCCGTCGTTCAGTCGAGCAAGCCTCTGCTCATCATCGCGGAAGACGTCGAAGGCGAGGCGCTCGCAACACTGGTCGTCAACAAGCTGCGCGGCGGCCTGAAGATTGCTGCCGTCAAGGCTCCGGGCTTCGGCGACCGCCGCAAGGCCATGCTGGAAGACATTGCGATCCTGACGGGCGGCACCGTCATCTCGGAAGACGTCGGTATCAAGCTTGAGAACGTGACACTCAACATGCTCGGCCGTGCCAAGAAGGTGGCGATCGAGAAGGAAAACACCACGATCATCGATGGCGTTGGCTCCAAGGCAGAGATTGATAGGCGCGTCGCACAAATCCGGGCGCAGATCGAGGAGACCACCTCCGACTACGACCGGGAGAAGCTGCAGGAACGGCTTGCCAAGCTTGCCGGGGGCGTTGCCGTCATCCGCGTCGGAGGCTCGACGGAAGTCGAGGTGAAGGAGAAGAAGGACCGCGTCGACGACGCGCTGCATGCAACGCGTGCCGCCGTCGAGGAAGGCATCCTGCCGGGCGGTGGTGTCGCGCTGCTTCGCGCCGTCAAGGGTCTCGACAATCTCCAGACGGCAAACCAGGATCAGAAGGTCGGGATCGAGATCGTCCGGCGCGCTATCGAAGCGCCGGTGCGCCAGATCGCCGAGAATGCTGGAGCCGAAGGTTCCGTCATCGTCGGCAAGCTTCGGGAGAAGAGTGAATTCTCCTACGGCTGGAACGCTCAAACTGGCGAGTACGCCGATCTCTACTCCCAGGGCGTCATCGATCCAGCCAAGGTCGTGCGCACAGCACTCCAGGATGCCGCCTCGGTTGCCGGCCTGCTGGTGACCACGGAAGCGATGATCGCCGAGAAGCCCAAGAAGGATGCCACATCAGGCCTCCCTGCCGGAGCCGGCATGGACTTCTAAGTAGCAATCGGTGAGGCCCGCCCCTTCCGCCGGGGCGGGCCTTCCGGAAAAATGACAATGACAGCACCCATTTCGAGCGATGATGCACGACTGTGGTTGGCGATATCGTAATGCGGGTACGCGGTGATATCGATCCGGATCAGTTGGCGGGCATTATCGGCGCGGTGCGCAAGGCATGATCGCTTCCGGCGTTGTGGTTTACGTGTCTTGCAAACCGGTGGACTTCCGCAAGGGAGCCGCATCGTTGATGGCATTAATGCGGGATGGCGGCCTCGGCCCGTTCAATGGCGCGCTTTACGTCTTCCGGTCGAAACGGGCGGACCGTGTGCCACGTTTTTTAACGGGATCGATCGCCTCCAATCAGCAGCCGGCAACTCCCCTCCGGTATCGATCGTAGCATGACCTGTTTCTACCGCGCACAGGCGGACCAAAGCGCGTGACCGTTTTTTAGGATTTCCACAGGGTTATCGCGCTTTTCAATTGTTGGGACTTTCCCATATAAGCCTGCGACACGTCGAGAAACGGCAATATGACCCTTATTCCCAACACACGCAGCGAGATGAACCAGCTAATCCAGGAGATCGACTGGAAGAAGACGCCCTTCGGCGCGGAAACAGACTGGCCGCAGGAACTGCGCATGGTGCTGAGTTTGTGTCTCAACACCGCCCTTCCGACGGCCCTTTACTGGGGGGACGACCTTCGCCTTCTGTACAATGACGCCTGGGCGCCGATTGCCGGGGAAAAGCATCCATGGGCCCTGGGCCGTCCAGCCCGCGAGGTCTGGGCCGATATTTGGCATGTGATTGAGCCCCAGCTCCTCGCCGTTCTGCAAACCGGCACGGGGTTTTCGGTTGCCGATCAGATGCTGCCCATGCAGCGCGGGGGCCGCATACAACAGACCCATTGGGATTACAGCTTCGCACCGATTTTCGGACAGAACGGCAAGGTCCTCGGCATATTCAACCAGGGCAACGAGACAACAGCGCGCCTGTCGGCGGAACGGGCGCTGCGCGCCAGTGAGGAGCGACTGGAATATGCGCTGGGCGCATCGGATACGGTGGGCACCTGGGACTGGGATATACCTAATGACCGGGTAATCGCCGATGCGCGCTTTGCCAAACTCTATGGCGTTCCGCGCGAAAAGGCCGGCGTCGGCGCACCGATCGCCGATTTCTTCAACGCCATTCATCCTGACGACCTTCCCCATGTGGAAAAGGCGATCGCGGCGACTTTGAAGGGCGGCGGTGTCTTCTCCCAGGAATACCGTCTCGTGCAGGCGGACGGTGCGCACAAATGGGTTATCGCCGAGGGACGGCCGACGCTAGCGCCTGACGGAACGCCCCTGCGCTTCCCCGGGATCAGCTTCGATATAACCGACCGAAAAAATGCGGAAGCCGCGCTCCGCGACAGCGAGGAGCGCTTCCGGGCAATCACGAACTCCATCGACCAGATGATCTGGTCTACGACCCCAGACGGATATCACGACTACTACAACCAGCGCTGGTACGATTTCACCGGCGTGCCTTCAGGCTCAACTGATGGCGAGGGCTGGGCCGCAATGTTCCACCCGGAGGATCAGGACCGCGCCTGGAGCGTCTGGCGGCATTGCCTGCAAACCGGAGAGCCCTATCACATCGAATATCGGCTCCGTCATCGAAGCGGAAAGTACCGCTGGGTGCTGGGGCGCGCGCAGCCTGTGCGCAGTGAGGACGGCGCAATCACCCGCTGGTTCGGTACCTGCACGGACATCCAGGACATCATCGACGCGCGTGAGGTTCTCGCCCGGTCGCGGGAAGAGCTTGAAAAGGAAGTGCAGGAGCGCACCGTCAAACTCTTGGAAGCCGAAGCACAGTTGCGACAGGCGCAAAAGATGGAGGCGGTCGGGCAACTCACCGGCGGCGTCGCGCACGACTTCAACAATATGCTTGCGGTCATTTTAGGCGCTATGAACCTCCTCGAAAGGCGCCTTGCGCGCGGCGAAACCGATCTCGCCCGTTATATTGACGCCGCCAAGGACGGTGCAAACCGGGCAGCCGCTCTCACCCAACGTCTACTAGCCTTTTCCCGACGTCAGCCACTCCAGCCCGAAATCATCGAACCCAACCGCATGGTCGCCGACATGCGCGAGCTGCTGACAAGGGCGCTCGGCGAGCAGGTTCAGGTCGAAACCGTGCTGGCCGCGGGCCTATGGCGCATAAATGCAGATGTCAGCCAACTTGAGAACGCGGTCCTCAATCTCGCGGTCAACGGCCGAGATGCCATGCCGAACGGCGGCCGGCTCACCGTCGAAACCGCGAACACATTCGTCTCCGAGGACTATGCCCAAGAACACACGATATCGCCGGGCCAATATGTGATGATTGCGGTCACCGACACCGGCACGGGAATGAGCGGCGACACTCTCGCAAAGGCCTTCGATCCCTTCTTCACAACAAAGGAAGTCGGCAAGGGGTCCGGGCTCGGCCTGAGCCAGGTTTTTGGCTTCGTGCGCCAGTCCGGCGGACACGTGAAGATCTATTCCGAGCCAGGCCACGGAACCACCGTAAAACTGTACCTACCCCGTCATTACGGCGAGACAGAAACCAGAGAGATATCGCCGCAGAATGCTGACCCTGCGCGCGGCGTCCGTGGCGAACTCATATTGGTGGTGGAGGATGACGAGCGGGTGCGCAATTTCTCCGTCGAGGCGCTGCGTGAACTCGGTTATTCGGTGGCGGAAGCCGCTAGCGGCGCGGCAGCACTCGCCTTGTTGGGAGAAGGCCTGAAGCCCGCCCTCCTTTTTACAGATATTGTGATGCCTGAGATGACGGGCCGTGAACTCGCCACCCTTGCGTCGGAGAAGTTGGGGGAACTGAAGGTCCTTTATACAACCGGCTACACCCGAAACGCCGTCGTTCACAACGGTATACTGAACGCCGGAACTCACCTGCTTCAAAAGCCCTTCAGTCTGGAGCAGCTAGCCGAGAAGGTTCGGCGTGTAATCGATGGCTAATCGGCGCTCGCTTTGAAGTCAGGAGACGGTAGCCCGCCTGTCTCGACGCATCACAAGGCGAAATCGAAGACAGCATTCGCGGCCTGGGCGGCGCATTCGATGTCGAAGTCTTCAACATCGTCCAGTTGACGAAGAAAGGTCTGCCAGCACGACATGTCGCGCATCATGACCGCTAGGTGCCGTGCGCCGAAACCATCGATCATTCCAAGCGCGGTGGCTCGGGATCTCAAAACGCGCGCGCCGAGAGTTGATCCCTCGAGAACATTGACCGCACCCAACAAACCACTTTGGTCGTCAAACAGCACATCCGACGTTTCGTCGCTGTTAGCCGGAGCCCCAGATCTTTCGCGACCTGCGCGATCGAATCGGACACAGCGGTCGGACGCCAGGACCAATCCCGTGGCCAGACGACATCGTGCAAGACACGATCCATCGCGAAGCGAAATCTGCCGAGGAAGGTCCCATAGCGCCGATACGCCGCAAGGTTCTCAAATGCGCCTATCGCGGCTTCGAGCTTCTCATGGTCGGCTCGGGTTCGATCCCGAAGCGCAAACCGCCTTCACTGTGTCCCATGTATTCCCATCACATAAAGGGGATCGTCGCAGGACCTGCGCGAGGGAAGATCCTTTCACTCTGGGGACGTGGTATCAGACTGGTGGGCAGGAAGCATCGAGAACTTCAGGAGAATCTGAAGGCGCACGCAATCAAGCGCCCTGCAGGATTCGGAATATTCGATCGGATTCGCCCTCGACGGACCATGGCCGCATATTTCCTCCCAAGGTTTCGCCAACGGCCAGACCCGCCTGAATGGCATCCTCGTGGAAGCCGGAACCGAAATAGGATCCGCAGAACCACGTATTGGCTTCACCCTGAAGCGACCATAGTTGCTTTTGCGCAGCAAGCGTTGCGGCGTTGAAGAGAGGATGCTGGTAAAGTCCACGCCAGATCACCTTGTCTTCGGCAGGAGCGTGCAAGGGGCTAAGCGTGACGAAACAGGGACGAGGATCGGAAATCCCCTGCAGCCGGTTCATCCAGTAGGTGACGCAGGGCTTGCCCACCGCCGTGCGGTCACGTCCGGATTGCGCGAGGTAATTCCAGCTTGCCCAGACACGCCTGCGGCTTGGCATCAAGGTTTCATCGCGGTGAAGGACCGTCTCGTTGTCGCCATAGGTGAACGCGCTCAGCAGCTCGGCTTCGCGTGGCGAGCGGTCGGCAAGCATCGCCAGCGCCTGGTCGGCATGGGCGCCGATCACGACGTGATCGAACCATTCGGCCTCGGCGCCGCCCACGGAAATCTCAACCGCGCCGTTGACGCGGCGGATTGACTTCACCGACGCATTTATCCGGATCCTGTCGCGGAATGGCGCCGTAAGACGCTCGACATAGGCGCGGCTTCCGCCATCAACCGTTCGCCAGATTGGTCGGCGCATGAATTTCAGCAAGCCGTGGTTCTCGCAGAAGCGCACGAAGGAAAGCGCCGGATAATTGCCGATCTCAAGTGCCGGTGTCGACCAGATCGCAGCAGCCATCGGATAAAGGTGGTCTTCGCGAAACGCCCGCCCGAAGCCGGCGCTATCGAGATAGTCGTTGAGGCTAGCGGAAGGATCGAGATCGCGCACGCCGTTTGGCGCCTGACGGTAGAAACGCACGAGGTCTCGCAGCATCGACCAGAAGCGCGGGCTGGCAAGGTTGCTGCGCTGCGCGAAAAGTCCGGCAAGGTTCGTGCCAGCATATTCCAGCTTACCACCGTCCATCGACACGGCGAAAGACATGTCCGAGGCCCTGGTTGGTACGTCGAGATGCGCAAACAGGGCCGTGAGGTTTGGATAGGTCGCTTCGTTATAGACGATGAAGCCGGTATCGACTGGAGCGCCACCTGCATCCACGGTGTGAGAGTGGCCGCCGATACGGTTGTCCGCCTCGAAAACCGTCACATCGTGACGCTGCGACAACAACCAGGCCGCTGAAAGACCGGCGATGCCTGTGCCGACGACCGCGATTTTGAGTGGCCGATCCGATTGAGGAAAATGGCGCATGACGATCCTTTTGCGGCTTTCGAACTCTGGACAACTATCTGTATCCTTTACGAGCGTAGGAATCTGACGGATCACTGCGAAGGACCGATTTCGTGGCGTGTGATCCGCTGACGAAAATGCCGCGTAGAAGGACGCATGAATGAAGTTTCGAGCCCGATACAGATTGATCGCAAACCAGGTGCGCCGACAGGCCGGCGGCTTGCCGTGGTGAGTTCAAGGGACACACAACAGCCCCCCTCGCCCGGTGCACTTGTTGAGTTGATGCTGAAGGTCGCGCAAGATCGGGATCGTCAGGCTTTCGCCCTTCTTTTCCGCTACTTCGGGCCGAAGCTGAAGACCTTCTTCCTGCGCTGGACAATGTCGTCCGCAGCCGCGGAGGATCTCGTTCAGGAGACAATGCTGACCGTCTGGCGCAAGGCATCGTATTTTGATGCCGAACGCGCCGGGGTCGCGACCTGGATCTTCACGGTCGCGCGCAACATTCGCATTGATCACTTGCGACGGCAGAAGGACCCCTCGGCTCTGCCGCCAGATCCTGAAAACGCAGCCGATACGGTCGAGGACGGAATGCTCGGCGCCGAGCGGGATGCGGCGGTGCGCGACGCGCTAACCGCGCTCTCGCCCGAGCAACAGACGATCATCCGCCTCTCGTATTTCAGCGAGAAATCGCAGACTGAAATCGCCGATGAGCTGGGCATCCCGCTCGGCACCGTGAAATCTAGAACACGCCTGGCCATGAACCGGCTTCGCGGGCTGCTGGAAGACAAATCATGACCACCACACATCACGCAACCGACGAGACCCTGATGCGCTACGCCGCCGGCACGCTTGCCCCCGCGCCCGCCATCGTCGTCAGGGCGCATTTGGCAAGCTGCCCGGCCTGTCGCGCCCGCGTCGGCGAATATGAAGCGCTGGGGGGCGCGCTTCTGGAAGAAACGGAAGCGACGCAAATGTCGGCAACCGCATTGAGCGACGTACTTGCCATGCTGGACGATGAGGACGCCGCCGCCCCCTTCACACCGCCGCCGCGGGCGCCGGTGGAGATTGATGGCATTCGCCTGCCGGACGCTTTGCGCGGCTGCGATATCGGGCGCTGGCGCTGGATCGGCCCTGGTATGAAGATGAGCCGGGTCGGCGTGCCACAGGATCCCGATGCCAATCTTATCCTACTCAAGGTTGGCCCCGGCCGCGCCCTTCCAGACCACGGACATGTCGGCACCGAGTTCACCTATATCGTATCGGGTTCATACACCGATCGTTTCGGAACATTCGGTCCAGGTGATCTCGCGGAAATGGACGAAGACGTTGATCATCAACCGGTCGTCGATAATGGCGATGATTGTATTTGCCTTGCCGCTATGGAGGGTAAAATGCGCTTCAACAGTGTCATCGGCCGCATGCTGCAGCCGATCTTCGGGATTTGAACCATGCCTGCGGTGGCGCTCTTCCTTTTTCTGGCCGCTGCTATCTCGCTGGGCATGGCAGCCGTTTGGCTCGCGGTCGTGAAGGGGGCGGGATCCGGCTGGGTCGATACCGTCTGGTCCTTTCTCGTGGGCGGGGCGGGTGTGGCTGCCGCGCTTGTTCCGGTTTCGGACTGGCAGAGCGATGGGCAGCGACGGCTTCTCATGGCAGCGGTGGCCGCGCTCTGGTCTTGTCGTCTCGGCCTGCATATCCTGCGGCGCACGCTCAAAGGCGGTGCGGATCCTCGATACACGAAACTTCAGGAGGAATGGGGCGAGCGCTGGCGCGGGCGTCTCTTCCTGTTTCTGCAAATCCAGGCCGCCGCCGCGCTTCTCCTGACCACCACGATCTTCACCGCAGCACGCAACCCGGCCATGGGCTGGCAGTGGAGCGATATTGCCGGCATCGCGATCATCGTCATCGCCGTCGTCGGGGAAGGCATTGCCGATGCGCAGCTGGCACGGTTTCGCAGCGACGACACCAATGGGGGCAAGGTCTGCGATGTCGGTCTTTGGGGCCTGTCGCGACATCCCAACTATTTCTTCCAGTGGCTCGGATGGGTTGGTTATGCAGTCGTGGCTATCGGCCCTGCCGGCGACTGGGGCTGGGGCTGGCTGGCGCTTGCAGGCCCTGCCCTGATGTACTGGCTGCTGGTGCACGTTTCAGGGATTCCGCCGCTTGAGGCGCACATGATGCGTTCACGTGGCGCTGCCTTCACCGCCTATGCCAGGCGCGTCAACGCCTTCTGGCCGGGCGCGCAAAAACGGGAGCAGACCACATGAACCTTGCCGAGACCGCCATCACCGCCGCCGAGCGGCTGCCGTTACCCGATCATGCCCTGCGGTTCGGCATCAGCCGGCTCGTTGGCCGCACGCGCCGACTGCTGGCGGAGGGGATCGGTCCGACGGACCAGGACTTTGCGCGTTCCATGAGCGAATGGCCCATCGCCGTGCACACGGATGACGCCAATGCCCAGCACTATGAGCTTCCCGCGGCATTCTTCTCGCTGGTGCTCGGCCCGCGCCGTAAATATTCATCCTGCCTCTATGCCTCGCCCGCCACGACGCTCGCAGAGGCGGAAATCGCGGCTCTGGAGGAGACGTGCCTTCACGCGGACCTCGCAGACGGGCAGGATATTCTCGAGCTCGGCTGCGGATGGGGATCCCTCTCGCTGTTCATGGCAGAGCGCTTTCCGTCCGGTCGCATCGTCTCCGTTTCGAATTCATCCTCGCAGCGGACCTATATCGAGGCGGAAGCCAAACGCCGCGGCCTTCGCAATCTGACCGTGATCACCGCGGACATGAACACATTCTCACCGGACGGCACCTTCGACCGCATCGTGTCGGTGGAAATGTTCGAACACATGTCCAACTGGCATTGCCTGCTCCAGCGTGCACGCAGCTGGATCCGAGACGACGGGCGGCTTTTCCTGCATGTCTTCTCGCATCGCAAGACGGCCTATCGCTTCGACCATGCAGACAAGGCGGACTGGATTGCGCAGTATTTCTTTACCGGCGGCGTCATGCCCAGCCATGGACTGGTTCGCGCGTTCGACGACAGTTTCACCGTCGAACGGGACTGGCGTTGGAACGGCAAGCACTACGAGCGCACCGCGCTGGACTGGCTCGACAATTTCGACCGAAACCGTGACGCGGTCCGCGCCATCTTCGAGGCAACCTACGGCAAGGACGCATCCGTCTGGATGCGGCGCTGGCGAATGTTTTTCCTCGCCACGGCCGGGCTCTTCGGCCATGCCGGTGGAGAAGAATGGGGCGTAAGCCACTATCGCCTCAGCCCCGTCGGCGCGGGCCGGTGATCTTCTTTCTGAAACACCTCACCGCGATGGTGCGGGCCTACGCACACCATCGCGACCCGCGTGTCGCTGCGGCGAACGTGATTTCCTTGCTGGTCGCGTCGAATCAGCCCTTTTACCCGCTCTATCTCTTCTGGTTGGTGAGTGCCGACATCACCGCCGCCTGGTTCACGTTCCTGTCGACACCGTTCTTTCTCGCCGTGCCGGCCGTGGCGCGCCGGAATGACGTGGCAGGGCGGGCTCTGCTGCCGCTGACGGGGATCGGCAATACCGTGCTTTCGGCGTGGCTCTTCGGCACCGCCTCGGCAGTCGAAATCTTCCTCGTTCCGTGCGGGATAATCGCGCTTCTGCTGTTTCGCCCGCGGGAACGTGTCGTCGCCCTCGCGATTACCGCGCTCGCCTTCGGCGTTTTCCTTCTATTGCACGATGTCTATGCTCTCCCGCTCACGCAGTACAATGCGGCGCAATACGCCGCCCTGGCGCGGTTAAACGTAATGAGCGCCGGCATGCTCACCGCCTTCGTCGCCATACTGTTCTCAGGGATTCTGGCTGAGGCGGAACGGTCAGCCGATACGGCTCGCCACGAGAAAGCCGGCTGAGGCGCCGGTCGCCGTGACGAAGGCTCCCCAAGGAATGTCGGCGAGCGTAACGGAAAGCGGCCAGTCCTTAAGCGTCGCCTGGTTGGTGAGGTCATACGTCGCGTAGGCCACCAGGCCGAGGATCGCACCATTCAGCGCAGCCTTGCCGAGTCCTCCCCCGTCGAGCGCGGGCATCACGGCGAAAAATACGATGCCGGCAACGTAAATCAGATAGAAGACAACGGCCGGCGCCAGATGAAACTGCGGCGCCAGTTTGTCGCCCAAGAGCGGCCTATAAAGCATATCGGCCATCGTCGAAAGCCAGATGGCATCGACGATCAGAAAGGCGATGCCCGTCGCCAGATAGGCGATGACGATGGTTTTCATACCGATGTCTCCCATTACGTTCGTCGACATTTCTACGCCTTCGTCGCTCTGGCGGATCACCTCGGGTGAACCGATCCGCCCGCGCGTGCGTATTCAAGGAAAAGCAACGAGGATGGACCGATGAGGATAGCCGTTCTGACTGCATTTTCCGCCCTGATGCTGACTGCCGCGGCATCCCACGCGCAGCAATCGGCCGATCCGAGCGGTGTGTGGCTGCGCGATGACGGGAATGCGCGCGTGCGCATCGCGCCATGCGGACGCAATATCTGTGCCACCAATCTCTGGATCAAGGATACCAGCAAGGGCGAAAAAGCCGGCGACCGCCTGATCATGTCGCTTCAACCCAAATCGCCGGATACATTATCAGGAACTGCCTTTGATGAGAAACGCGAGCGGACCTATTCGATCACGGTGCAGGTTTCCGACAATTCGCTTCTAACGCGTGGCTGTATTCTCGGCGGCGTGCTTTGCAAGAACGTGCGTTGGCAGCCAGCCCGATGATGAACGGAAAAAGCAAGGCATGAAGCAGATTCGGGTCAACAGCATGGCTGACAACGGCCCGCCGCCCTCTGCGGCCGGCACGCTTTACCCCGGAAAGGTGATGCATCAGAGGCTCCATCCCTTCGGCCATCGCTTCAGCTATAGTGTCTTTTCCCTTCTGGTCGATGTCGACCGGCTTGTCGATCTTGCCGGACTGACCCGCCTCCTTGCCGTCAACCGCGCGGGAATCCTGTCGTTCCACGAACGCGATCACATCGAAGAGAACGGTGAGACGCTGCGACAGTTCGCCGACCGCCTGCTGGCGCGCGCCGGTCTCGAAAGGCCCGCGGCCCGTATCCTGCTGCTCGCCTACCCGCGCATGTTCGGTTATGTCTTCAACCCGCTCTCGACCTATTTCGCCTATGATGACGAAGACCGGCTGATTGCCATCATCTATGCAGTCAGGAACACCTTCGGCGAACGCCACAGCTACGTGGCACCGGTCCTTGCGGGCGACATCAGCGCCGCCGGCATTCGGCAGACGCGAACGAAGGTCTTTCATGTTTCCCCCTTCATGGACATGGGGCTGCGCTACCACTTCCGCATCCTCCCGCCCGGCCGGACTGTCCGGCTGCGAATTCATGAAACCGCAGGCAAAGAGCCGGTCATGGCCGCCACGTTCAATGCGAACGCGGCGCCCCTGACGGACGGCATGCTGGCGCGCTGCCTGGTCCGTTTCCCCTTCATGACGATGAAGGTGATGGCCGGTATCCATTGGGAAGCCTTCAAGCTTTGGCTGAAAGGCGCACGCTTCCGCACAAGTCCGCCACCGCCGGAAACGGCAAGTTACACAGACACGGTGTGAAACGGCTTTGAGCGCACGGCGTCCGAAGCGCCCGCACCTATAATTTTATCGATTTTTTCAGGAAGACATCGTGGTCGCATTAGCAAGAATATTCAGGCGTGGTCTTGGCGAAAACAGAGCGAGGATCGGACTTTTCGCGCGCGCAATGAACGCCGTCATCGCATCTGTCGATATCGGGAAAATCACAGTTGTCCTGCCCTCAGGCGAACGTAGTGAACATATCGGCACACGTCCGGGGCCTTCGGCGGCGATCAATATTCACAGATGGCGGGCCGTCCGCCGGCTCGCGACAGGCGGTGATCTCGGCTTCGCGGAAGCCTATATCGATGGGGACTGGTCGACGCCAGACCTGGAAGCCTGCCTGGAATTGGCCGCACGCAACATCGATATGCTTGACGGAAAGATTTCAGGCCACCTAGCGGTCAGGCTGCTGCACCGGTTCCGCCATGCGCTGCGCGCGAACAACAAGACCGGCAGCCGGAAGAACATCGCCTATCATTACGACCTCGGCAATGCCTTCTACAGGGAGTGGCTCGACCCGAGCATGACCTATTCCTCAGCGCTCTACACGGAACCGGCCCTCAGCCTGGAGGAGGCCCAAAGGGCAAAGATAGAGCGGGTCAAACAGCTCCTGTCGATCAAGGGAGGCGAGCAAATTCTGGAGATCGGTTTCGGTTGGGGCGCACTCGCAGCAAGTCTCGCACATGCGGGCGCCACGGTGGATGGTGTAACGCTATCCTCAGCGCAACTGGACCATGCGACGGAGTGCATCCGGGCCAACGGCCTGCAGGAAGCGGTCCGCCTGCAGTTGAAAGACTATAGGGATGTCACGGGAAGCTTTGACCGGATCGTGTCCATCGAGATGCTGGAAGCGGTTGGAGAGGCCTATTGGCCGCTGTTTTTCAAGACTCTGCAGCAAAGGCTTCGCGCGGGCGGACGCGCCGTGCTTCAGGTCATCACGATCGACGAGAGCCGTTTTGCCGCATATCGAGGCGGGGCAGATTTCATTCAGCGACATGTCTTCCCTGGCGGCATGCTTCCGACCAAAGGCATAATTCAGGAGCAGGCCGCGCGCGCAGGACTTCAATTGGTGCAATCCGAGTATTTTGGATTGGATTATGCTCGAACGCTCCTCGAATGGCGGCGACGCTTCCATGCTGCTTGGCCCAGGATTAGCGCATTAGGTTACTCCGAACAGTTCCACCGGTTGTGGGACTATTATCTTTGTTACTGCGCGTCTGGTTTTAAGGCCGGAACCATAGATGTCGGCCTGTATGTACTCCAACGGCCTGCCGACCCAACTCGTTCGAGGCGGGAAACTGCCGCGTTTCTCCCCGTGCTTCCTGGTAACTGAAATCGGCATCACAAAGAATGCGAATGACATCTGCAAAAATCGAACACAGCCATCCGCCCGTCAAACACGGCAAGGTCGGCGTCCTGCTCGTCAATCTTGGCACGCCAGATGGCACCGACTACACCTCGATGCGCCGCTACCTGAAGGAATTCCTGATGGACAAGCGTGTCATCGAGTGGCCGAGGATCGCCTGGTATCCCATCCTCTTCGGCATCGTGCTCAACACCCGCCCCGGCAAGGTGGGCAAGGCCTATGAGACGATCTGGAACAAGGAAAAGAACGAGAGCTTCCTGCGCACCTATACCCGCAGCCAGGCCGAACTGATGGCCGGAGCCCTCAAGGACCATGCCAACGTCATCGTAGACTGGGCCATGCGCTACGGCCAGCCGTCTATCGCATCGCGCATGGACGCGCTGCAGAAGGCTGGCTGCGAACGCATCCTCGTCTTCCCGCTTTATCCGCAATATGCCGCCGCCACCACGGCCACCGTCAACGACAAGGCCTTCGAGACGCTGCTGAAGATGCGCTGGCAGCCGGCGCTGCGCACCGTGCCGCCCTATCACGACGACCCGACCTATATCGACGCGCTCGCCGTCTCCATCGAAAAACATCTCGCAACGCTCGACTGGGAACCGGAAAAGGTACTTACCTCCTTCCACGGCATTCCGAAGAGCTATTTCGAGAAGGGCGACCCTTACTATTGCCAATGCCAGAAGACCGCACGCCTGCTGCGCGAACGCTTGGGCTGGTCGAGCGACAGGCTGGTCGTCACCTTCCAGTCCCGCTTCGGGCCGGAGGAATGGTTGCAGCCCTATACCGACAAGACAGTTGAAAAGCTGGCACACGAAGGTGTCAAGCGTATCGCCGTGCTTAATCCGGGGTTCGTTTCCGACTGCCTGGAAACACTGGAAGAGATCGCAGAGGAGGCTGCCGAAAGCTTCCTGCACAACGGCGGCGAGAAGTTCGCGCACATCCCCTGCCTGAACGATTCGCCGGAAGGCATGAAAGTGCTGGAGAAGATCGTTAGGCGGGAGCTTTCCGGTTGGGTGAACCCCAAGGCGCCGTAGTAGGTCTTACGATACTGCCTGCTGGGAATTCCTCTTGAATAGACCCAGTATCGCTCTGCTTCTTTCGGTCTAAGCGGCAAGACGGACGTAAACGATCGCGTGCCCATCACGGCCCCGACACGAAAATTTGCTCGCTGTAGTCGTCTCTTGATTTCAAACTCTGCGGCTGAGGAATTAGCAAACATGCACGAACAACAAGGGTAATACGGCCCCTCACTGATCAAAACCCATAGGCCCATTCTCTGCGCCCGATCGACATGATGCGCCAGGGCTGGCTTTCGAGCTTCCGCCAGGCATCGCAGCAATGATCGACGATGTCG
>NZ_JARSBQ010000034.1:0-20946 GCF_029623935.1 Shinella sp. 838 | reverse complement strand
TTGCGCCCCCGGCACTGAGGCCCGGCGACGGGCCGCATCATCTCTTTCGCCCCTGACATCGCCGGCCGCCCGGATCAAGGGGCAGGCGCGGCAAGCCGCTTGTCGCGTCGGGAAAAAAACGGCTTTCACCGCTGCGCGCCGAACCTTCCGTTTTTTCCCCGCCACGACCCCTTGACCCGAACGACCGCCGCCATGGGGCGGGCTGCGCCCTCCCCCCTCTGTCCGGGGGAATGTCAGAGGCCATTCCCCCGGAAAGACCGGGGAGGCTTCGCCCAAGGGGGCTTCCCTTCGGGATTTCGGGAAACATGGAGACAGAAAATGAGCACAGTCAAAGCCTTCCTGATCGAGCCGATGGCAGGCACCATTCGTCCGGTGACGATCAACCTTGAGGGCAGCTACGCCGAGATCAAGGATTTGGTGAAATGCGACATGATCGACATCGTCCGGGTGAACGGTCTCGACATTATCGTGGATGACAACGGACTGGGTGACACCGTGCCGTGCCTCACGGAAGTCGCGGGCGCGCCCACGCCGCTGGCCGGAAATCTTCTGGTGACCAAATCCGACAGGCTCGGCGAACTGGCGGACGTAACCGAGGCCATTGAGGCGATTGCCCCGCTTTTCGTCATCGTCCGGCCCGTCCTTCGTCCTGTCATCGTGGTATCGGAACGCCACGGTGTCATCGCGGCAGAGATTGCCCGCGTCGAAATCATCCTCGACCGGAGCGCGCCGAAGGTTCTGGAGGCCGCCGAGGCTTGAGCGATGAAGGAAGCGGGGCTGTCAGCCGTCCCGCTCCCCTCCCCGCCAGACGAAGCGATAACGCCGGAGGAACCCGCCATGGATGACCGGGACGAACTGGAGCGTCTGCTAGGCGAAACCAAACCCCCTACCCTGACCCCCGAAGGTCGATGGCGTGCCGACTACCGCAACGCGCAGCGCCAGCGCCAGCTTGCCGGTGTTCAGCCCGATATGTTCGGCGCGCCAGCGACGGAGCATTTCCACCGGAACCCGAAGCCGCCCAAGGTGGAGGATTGGCCGCTCGATTATGACATCACGCGGTTTCACGATCTTTCGCCGGACGAGCAGGCACAGCAACTCGCCGCTGATCCCCATACGCCTTGGGCGCGCAAGACCCGCAAGGCGCTGACGGCGGAGGAAAAGGCCGCGATGATCGCCAGCGCGGCGAACTGGCTCCGGCTCGGTCAGCGCGTGCGCATCACCGGCACGTCGCCGTCCATCGATGGCAGCAACGAACGCCGCGTCGGGCGCGTCGGCGTGGTATGGCGATTGTGCAGCCCGACCTTCGCCGATTACGTCTATATCAATCTCGACCTGGTTGGTCAGGAGCGCAGCGAAAAGGTGATTTTCATCGAATTGCGCGACGTGACGCCGATAGACGCCAAAGAGGAATAGTCTGATGGAGAACACGACGAATAGCGCTGCCCGCGACAGAACCACCGAAACGACCGAATTGGAGTTTGCACAGGCGGTAGCGAAGGAAATCGCCCGGCTGAAGGCCGAAGGCTATAGCAAAGCCTATATCTGCGAGAGGAGCTTTGAAATCGAGGACCGGATTCGCCAGCGCCTTGTTTGACGGCCTTGACGCGGAGGGTATGGCCGGCTCGGGAGACGGGGCCAGCCCATCCATGCCGCGTGCCTGTCCCTTACCGCATCGAGCGGCGCGGGACAGGACGAGGGGTGCCCCGAAGCCCCACCCCTCGAGCACCCCTGCCCGCCCCGGAAAAAGCGGAGCGCTGCGAGCGGGGGCAGTCGGTCCCGGCTCGCCCTTCGGGCCGCTATGCTGAGCCTCCTGCGGCTGCCCTCTATCCGCCCTCGCGCGACGAGAATTCCCGAAATCCCGCCCTGCAGGCGGCGCGATGCTGATTTCTCCGATGCTCTCCATCATCCGAGGATCGCGCCCGCTCGTTTCACGTCGCGGCGGCGCGTCCGGTGCGCTGCGCCCTCCCCTCCCCCGACGCAGCGTCGCTGCGCTATGCGAGACCGCCGACGAAGCCGCTCAATTCCTTCAGCCGCACCATGGCAAGCCGCATCCGGCCGTTGCAGCCGCGCTTCTTGCAGATCGCCTTCGCTTCGATCTCATCGAGATAGAGCTGCGAGCGGTCCACCTCCGCGCAGATGATGGCGCGATCGATATAAGTAAGCCGTCCGCATTTGCGGCAAACCAGCTCAAGTTTCTGGTCATCAGCCAGATCGCGCACTTGGATCGTCGTCATCCAGTTTCCCATCACCAGAAGTCCTCGGCCGAGGGAATGCGCGTGTAGCTGATCTTGCCGCCGGCATGGCCACCGGCGGGGGGCTTCCATTCGCCAAGGCTGACGATCGTGCCGGAGTAGCGCGTGTTCAGTGCGTCGACGGCGCTGTTCACTTTCTCCCATTTCCGCCGATCAACATCGTCATTGTCGAGCATGTCGATCTGCCGTTCGTCCGCCGGCGAGAGATCATAGAGAGTGACCCCGACCCGGAAGATGGTCACGCCATGCGGATAGTCCCGGCGCACGCGCGCCCAAAGGGAGCGCAGCGCGGACAGGATGGCCTGGTCGTCGTTGACGACGGCAAGATGGTGCTTGCCCATCCACGATCCATCCGTCACCGACAACCACAGCCAGACGCCGCCGGCATAGAAATTCTCCCGGCGCAGGCGCCGGGCCGCCTTGGTCAGCAGCAGCCGGGAAATCTCGGATGCGCCGGCAATCGTCCGGCCTTCGGGTGGCAGGACGCGCCCATGCCCGAACATGCCGCGCTTCTGCGGCGGTGCCTGGATGGCATAGCCATGCAGCGCGTACCAAAGGCGCTCTCCGTTCACATTGTTCCAGATCTTGCGCATGTGCCTGGCTTCGAGCGCATAAAGCTCCGCGGTGGTGAAGACCCTGTTGCGCGCCAGTCGCCCGATCATGCTTGCGCCGACGCCCGGAATGTCCTTCAGCTCGACGCGTAGCAGCGGCGCGGGCATGTTCGAAGGTCTCCAGATCGCTAGGCCATTGCCATAGCTGCCCAGTCGCCGGCTTTCCTCCTTGCCCTGCTTGCACGCGATCTTCGCCAACTGGCGGTTCGCCGCAAAGCCGATCGAACTCGTGATATACGTCCCGATGTTCGTGGCGATCGCTGCCTTGATCCGGGCTGCCAGCAGCTCGGGGTCGCGCTGGCCGCTTTCGTCGAGGACGCAGGTCAGCTCATCGATGCTCTTGGCGGTGTCGATGGCGATGACGGTTTCGATTTCGCAGAGCAGCGCATTGTGGGCGCGCCGGTAGAGGTCCGGCTTCTGGGGAACGAGGATCAGGTCGGGACAGACCTGCTTGGCCTCCCGGATCGGCATCACGTTCTTGACGCCGGCGGCCTTGGCTTCCTTTGAGCAGGCGATGACGGCCGTGCGATCGGTCCCCGCGAAAGGCACGACACCGACCGGCCGGCCGCGAAGACGAGGGTCCGCCTGTTGCTCCACCGAGGCGAAAAACCCATCGAAATCAAGGTAAAGCCGCTCAATGTCGTCAGGTTTTCGCATGGCCGGCTCCGCAAGAAATATAGGGCGAGCAATGTCCGCCCATGTGCTCATACGCGCATAGGAATAATTGCTCGGGATGGGTATATGTTCCTAGTCTGTTCTGCTTCGGATTTAGAGTCAATCCGTCTCGTTTGTGATCCTGTGGATCGGAGGGGCCACCGCCCGTTCCGGTCGGCCGCGCTCTATGCGAGCACGGAGCCAGCCTTCGGCCGTCTCCGCCGATCCCGGTGACGATCGCTTGTCCAACGGGCGCTGCGCGCCCGCGAGCGAGGCCCGTTCCGGGCCGCTTTGTTTGTCTCGCCCATGACATCGCCGGCCGCCCGGATCAAGGGGCAGGCGCGGCAAGCCGCTTGTCGCGTCGGAAAAAAAACGGCTTTCACCGCTGCGCGCCGAACCTTCCGTTTTTTCCCCGCCACGACCCCTTGACCCGAACGACCGCCGCCATGGGGCGGGCTGCGCCCTCGCCCCTCTGTCCGGGGGAATGTCAGAGGCCATTCCCCCGGAAAGACCGGGGAGGCTTCGCCCAGGGGGCTTCCCCTTCGGGAAACGGGAAACCAAGGAGACCGACAATGACCGATACCTATGCCGCAACCGAAACCATCATCGTGGCGCTGAACAAGCTCGACCGCGACCCCCTGAACGTGCGCAAGACCTATAGCAAGGAAGGCATCGAGGAGTTGGCCGCGACCATTCGCGGTGACGGCTACCGCATTCTGCAGAACCTCGTCGTCCGCAAAGGTGACAAACGGGGTCGCTTCTTTGTGACAGCCGGGGGTCGGCGCCATGCCGCGCTCGACCTTCTGGCGGAGTTGGGCGAGATTGCGAAGGATTTCGCGGTCGAATGCAAGGAGCGCAGCGCCGCCGAGGCGACCGAAATCAGCCTCATCGAAAACACGCAGCGGGAAGCCATGCACCCGGTCGATGAATTCGAGGCGTTCCGCGTCATGGCCGACGCCGGGAAGTCCGTCGAGGATATCGCCGCCCGTTTCGGCACCACCGAGGTCATGGTGCGCAAGCGCCTCGCCCTGGGCCGTGTCGCCCCTGCCCTGCTCGATCTTTACCGCAACGAGAATATCAGCTTCCAGCAGCTTTCGGCCTTCACCGTGTCCGACGATCACGAAAGGCAGGTGGAAGTCTGGAATAGTTTGCCATCGTGGAATTGCGATCACCGCGCCATTCGTACTGCCCTGCAAGGCGAAGCCGTAAAGGCCACCGACAAGCGCGTGAAATTCATCGGCGGGCTCGACGCCTATGAAGCCGCTGGTGGAGCCGTCAAGCGCGATCTCTTCGATGAGCAGAACGGCGGCTACGCGCTAGACGTCGCTCTTGTCGAAAAGCTTGTCGGCGACCGGCTTGAAGCCGAGGCCGAAACAGTTCGCCGGGAAGGCTGGAAATGGGTGGAGGTCGTGCCGGTCATCCCGGACGAAGCCCATCGCATGCACCGCGTTTATCCCACCGACGTTCCGTTGACAGACGAGGAACAGGCCGAGGAGGAACGGCTGGAACACGAACATGACGAGTTGGCGGAGCAGATCGAGGCAGGGGTGGCCGACGGCGAGGCCGAGCCGCGCATCGAAGCCATTCGGGCGAGGCTGGCGGTTTTATCGACGGCGCAGGAAGCCTACACCTCGGAGGACATCGCCAAGGCCGGTTGCTATGTCACGATGGACTATTACGGCAACGTCGAAATCGAGCGCGGTCTTGTCCGGCCCGATGATGAAGTCGAGGCCGGAGACGAGGGGGAAGACGGCGACGAAAGCGCCGAAGGCGATAACGAGGAGACGGAGGCAGGTGAGATGACGGTTGCGCAGCAGCCCGTACAGCGCCCCGAACCGACGTTCAAAATTCCTGCCCTGCTTGTGCAGGAGCTTACGGCGCAGAAGACCGCCGCCATCCGGGCCGAGCTTGCGCATAATCCGGACGTCGCCCTCGCCGTCGTGGTGCATGCCATGCTGGTGAACCTCTTCGGCAACTACGGCGGCAATGAGTACACGTCCCTTGAGGTAACGGTGAAAAGCGAAAGGCTGGAAAACAGCATTGCCAATCCAGCGGAGTGCAAGGGCATCGTGGCGCTGGACGAACTCAAGGAAAACTACGGGCATACCATTCCGGGCAAGCCGAGCGATCTTCTGGAATGGTGCCTTGAGCAGCCGACGTCAACGCTTCTCGACCTCCTGGCCTATGCGGCGGCAAAGTCCGTCAATGCCGTGCAACACCCGCACTATGAGCGGAAGTCGCAGCGCGCCCATGCCGAACGGCTGGCACAGGCCCTCAAGATCGACATGACGCAGTGGTACGAACCGACCGGCGAAAACTACTTCGGCCGGATCAGCAAGGCGGGGATCAAGCAGGCGGTCACCGAAGCCGCTGGCGAGGATTTCGCGCTCGGCGTTCCCGGCATGGAGAAGGCGAAAGCCGTGGAATATGCCGAACGGAAGATCACCGGAACCGGATGGCTGCCCGCGCCGGTGCGGATTGCTCTCACCGCCGAGCAGAAGCGCGAGCGGATGGCGGAGGCCGATGGCGAAGATGACGGCGTTTGCCCGTTCGACATCGAGGACAAGCCGAACGCCGAACACCAGCAGTTCCCCGAAGCAGCCGAGTAATCGGTTGCGGCAGGTCGCGCCAGTCTCCGGCGCGGCCTGTTTCCTTCGCTGAATTTCCCAAAACCAGCCGCGATGAGACGCCGGGCATCGCCCCGGCGATTGGCGACGTGCGCCCTGCGGCCCGGATAGGTGATCCCATGACCTCCCCCCGTCTCAATTCCATCGTCAAGCTCTTTGAAACCTGCCGCTACAAGCATGACCTCTACACCGTCTTTGGCGACTGGTGCGAATGCTCCGCGATATCCATGAGCAATGCCGTCGATCTCGTGAATTTCGAGAAGCGCGAAGCGCGCTATATCGAAATCACCCGGAAATATGGGAGCGAAACCATGGGGACATTCTCGAAGATATTCGGTGAAGTGGTCATGGCGCTGGAGGAAAAGCCGCAAGATATCCTGGGCATGACGTTCCATGCCCTCGAATTGCACAACAAGGCGAAGGGGCAATTCTTCACACCCTATCCCATCTGCCAGTTGATGGCCCGCATCATCGCCGGGAGCGCCGAGGACATGCAGAAGGCGATTGCGGAACGCGGTTTCATGCTTGCGCAGGAGCCGGCGGTAGGGAGCGGCGCAATGATCGTCGCGCTGGCCGAAGCCATCCTTGAAGCGGGTTTCAACTACCAGCAGCTTCTCCATGTGACCGCCGTGGACATCGACCCGCGCGCCGTCCACATGGCCTATATCCAGTTTTCGCTCCTGCACATTCCCGCGACCGTCATCGTGGGCGACAGCCGGACAATGCGGTTTCGGGAGGAATGGCACACGATGGCCCATGTCATGGGCGGATGGTCTGCCAAGCTGCGGCAAGCAAGCAACAACGCTGGGGCAGGGGTAGTGGAGAGGGCAATCCCTGTTCCAGTGCCGCGCCGGGCTCCCGTCGTCGCCGGTGGCCCCGCCGCGCCGACGCATGGGCCAGACGCCCCGGTCATTGAGCGAAATGGGCAATTGCGCCTGTTCTAGACCGTTGGACGCAGGGTAGAAGTTCCGACCGGATTGACCGGCCGGAACTTCTTTGAGAGGGGGGCCGGCCGGCCCCTCTCAATCTCTCCCCCATGAGGGGGCAGGGCAGAGCCCCGCCCCCTTCAAACCCCCTACCCATGGAGGGGGTGGACCACCCCCTCCAAACCTCCCCGGCCCATACGGACACGGCCCCTGACCGGGGCCGTGGGCTCATCTCTCTCTCTCTGAATTCCGAGTGTCGCATTCGCCCCTGCGCCGTAAAGGACGGGCGGTTCCCCCATGTGTGGACGGCCCGTGGAATGCAAGACTTTTGTTTGTGAGCGACCAATTAGGTTCAGTCATGTGTCCGGCCTATAATCGTGGCATCAACGCCACTGGCCCTGATGAGATCCGCAGACGGAGAGCCAATCAAATTGTCGCGCTCGAGGCGCTGGGGGAACCCCGGCTTTCCTCCGTCCCCGGTCTAACCGGTTCGCCATCAAACTAAGTCCTTCACTCCTCCATCCGGCCACACTTGGGCCGAACAGATCTTTTCAGGCGGTGGCAAAACGATAGTTTTCCCTGCGCCTGAGTATTGCCCATGCAATGCGCGCGGTCTTGTTTGCGATCGCTACCGAGACCAGCTTGGCGGGCTTGCGATCTAACAAGCGAGCGATCCAGGGAAATGACGCAGCGTCAAGACGGGCTCTGCGCACGACGGCGGTGGCGCCGACTACCAACAACCGTCGGATCGTGCGATCGCCTTGTTTGCTGATCCGGCCAAGCCTCTCCTTCCCACCGCTACTGTTTTGTCGTGGGGTCAATCCAAGCCAGGCTGCGAACTGACGGCCAGATTTGAACTCGGTGGCGTCACCGACCGAAGCAGCGATCGCCGCTGCCGTTAGGAAGCCGACGCCGGGGATGGTCATCAAACGGCGGGCAGCCGCTTCGTTGCGGCACCACCGCAGTATTATACGATCGAGTTCAGCAATCTTGTGGGTCAGCTCCTCCAATTGTTTCCTTATGTGTTCGAACGGTTGCCAAGAGGGCTCTGGCAGGAATTCCTGGGCAGCACTGAGCGCTTCAATTGCCGCTCTCAAGCCTAATCTTCCTTGCGACGTAATGATCCCGAATTCCGCAAGATGCCCACGCAAGGCGTTAATAAGAGCGGTCCGCTGTCGCACCAGCAGATCCCGCGTCTTGTGCTGCATCAGGAGTGCCTGGCGCTCACTGCTTTTCACAGGAACGAAACGCATTGTAGGCCGGGTCACGGCTTCGCAGATGGCCTCGGCATCGGCTGCATCATTCTTGCCGCGTTTGACGTAGGGCTTCACATAAGCTGGCGGCATCAGTTTGACCTCGAAGCCCAGCCGGCCGAGCTCACGAGCCCAATAGTGTGACGTCGAACATGCTTCCATGCCGACAAGGCAGCGGGGCAGTTGCTCGAAGAATTGCAGAAGCTGATTCCGGCGGAGCTGGCGACGGATGATGACATCGCCAGATTCATCGACAGCATGTAGCTGGAAAACATTCTTGGCCAGATCGAGGCCGATAACACTTATCTTCTCAAAAGCCATGACGTGGTTCCTTGTCCGAATTGTGCCGGCTGAGAATAGCACCTTAGCGCTGAGGTCTCGGAGGGCCGTCCACATCATCAAAATGCTGACGCATTTCGGCTCCCCCACCCACCGCCTCCGGCGGTCGCTTCGCGATCCTTGACTGCTTGGGTCGCCAATGCGGGCTCCTTTTCGTCAGAGCGAAAAGGAGGCTTCTATGACAGACCGGAAAATCACAGTTATCGACGGCGGCAGCGCGCAATACTGGAGGGAGCGGAAAGAAGGCTTCCGCCTTATCCACGAGGCCGAGCGCGCTGCGGAGCGGCTGGCCGACGCACCGATGTATCTTCACGGTGGCTACGACGAGGACGGTGACGTGATCGCCATCGAAAACCTCGGCCCCCATGACGTCATGGAAGATGCGATCAGGGCGATTGAGGCAAACGAGACTGCGATGAGCATCCTTGTTGCGCAGGGTCGCACAAGGATTGGCATCTGCGAGATCAGGGCGGTGGTCGATGCGATGGCGTATGACTACGATGGCATCGAAGATCCGGAGCGCAATCCGCTCTGGGGACCGGATACGGACTGAGATGCAGGCGAAAGGCGGCTGCGGCCGCCTTTCGCCTTTACCTCGACGAATGAGCCCGGTCAGCCGGTTCGACCGGCCGACCGGGCTGACGAAAGAGGGGCAAGCCCCCCTCTCAACACTCACCCCAATGGAGGAAGGGGCAAGCCCCCTCCTCCAAACCTCCTCCCATGGGGAAAGAGGACGGTTCCCTCCTCACTTTCCCCAAACCCCTATCCCTCTCCCTGGAGGACCGCTTGTAATGGCAACTGCGTAGACCCCTTGATTTTCAGGCGTTTCGGCGAGTTGCCACATGGCAACTCTGTCTAAAAACACCTCGAAAATAGGAGCGCTCATTGCATGGCGACGATCAGCAAATCGCGTTAAGGTTTTGTTAACCCTATTTTCCTTGCCAACGATTGCGACTCGGAGCATTCTCGCCTACGACTTATTCGCCCACTTTGGAGAATTTTCGTAGTTATGTTGAAGGCTCGTAGTCAAGCCGCCGTGACAGAGGCACCGAAGCCGTTGATGACCGATGTCATCGCGGGGGACGGTGCTGCGCTTTCCGAAGAGCTTCTTGCCATGCGCAAAGCGCTTTTCCCACCGGTGTCGAAAAAGACGCTTCGGTCCTTTTCCTCCGTGGAATCTGCGAAGCTCATCGGCATCGGCGATGCCTACCTTCGTCAGCTTTCCTTGAGCGGTAAGGGGCCTCAGCCCACTATCGGTTCTGGCGGCAGACGATGGTACAGCCTCGACCAGATTAACCAGATTCGTGCCGTCCTGGACGAAAATTCCAAGAGCAAGAATTACATTCCTCGGCGTCGGCCGGGCGAGCATTGCCAAGTCATGGCCGTCGTGAATTTCAAAGGCGGAAGCGGGAAGACGACCACTGCTGCTCATCTCGCCCAATATCTCGCGCTTCAAGGATATCGGGTTCTGGCTGTCGACCTCGATCCGCAAGCCTCCATGACTGCCCTGCATGGATATCAGCCCGAATATGACGTCGAGGCGAACGAGACCATGTACGCCGCAATCCGTTACGACGAAAAACGGCGCCCCCTCGCGGAGATTATCAAGCCCACCTACTTCACCGGGCTTGATCTTGTTCCGGGCAATCTCGAACTCATGGAATATGAGCATGACACTCCGCGAGCGCTTGCAGAGCGTTCCACGGAGCCCTTTTTTGGGCGCGTTGCATCGGCGCTTGGTTCCGTGGAGGACCGATACGACGTGATGGTGCTCGATTGCCCGCCCCAACTCGGCTTTCTGACACTCGGCGCGCTTTGCGCATCCACGGGATTGTTGATCACTGCCCATCCGCAGATGCTGGACGTCATGTCGATGTGCCAGTTCCTCCTCATGACATCTGACCTCCTCGGTGTGGTGCAGGACGCCGGCGGTGATCTCGACTACGACTTCATCCGCTATGTCGTTACACGCTACGAACCGTCTGATGGTCCCCAGGCGCAGATGGTCGGTTTCATGCGGTCGCTGTTTCGCGAAAGGGTGCTCACCAACACGATGTTGAAATCGACGGCGATTTCCGACGCTGGTTTGTCCAAACAGTCCCTCTACGAGGTCGGCCGCGAGAATTTTGCCAAGACGACATATGACAGAGCGATCGAGTCGCTCGACGCCGTCAATGGGGAAATCGAGAGCTTGATGAAGCAGGCTTGGGGGAGGGCGACATGAGCCGCAAGGATACGCTGAAAGCCATGCTTTCCAGGCGGGACAGCGAGTTGCCACATGGCAACTCCGAAGTCGACGAGCAGGAAGCGGAAATGGCTCCGGAGAAGAAACTTCAGCACATCCGATCCGGTGCGGTTGGCGCGATGGGCCGATCGCTCGGCAACATCGTGAGTGCCGCCGATCAGGCGCGTGCTCTGATCGCAGAGGGAGCAGCGGTTGTCGATATTTCCCCAGATAAGATCGACAGCTCATTTGTGGCCGATCGTCTTCCGGATGACGGTGAGGGGTTCAAGGAACTGCTTGAAGCGATCCGCCAGTCCGGCCAGAGGAGCCCGGTCTTGTTGCGGCCGCATCCTGAAAAGGCTGACCGATACCAGATTGTGTTTGGCCATAGGCGTGTGCGTGTAGCGGCGACGCTGGGACGCCCCGTCAAGGCGGTCGTCCAAAACCTTTCCGACGAAGAGTTGGTTGTTGCGCAAGGTCAGGAAAACGCATCACGAACCGACCTTAGCTATATCGAGCGTGGCCTGTTTGCTGTCGCCCTCGAAGAGCGAGGGTTCGACCGCCAGGTGATCATGTCTGCGTTGGGGATGGAGAAAACGCAGCTCTCGAAGCTCATGAGCGTAGCTCATTCCGTACCCAGGCCGATCATCGAGGCAATCGGCCCGGCCCCGAAAGCCGGGCGGCCGCGCTGGATGGGATTGGCTGAGAAGCTCGCAGCAAGCAAGCCGAAAGCCCTTGACGCTCTTCTTCAGAGCCGGGAATTCCGTGCGGCTGACACCGATGACCGCTTCGCGCAGGTGATGGATGCACTCACCGCAAAACGCAAGGGGACCAAACCGGAGACGATCAAGTCAGAAAGTGGGCAGAAGCTTGCGACGGTGCAGCGATCTGCCAAGGCTCTCAATGTCACTTTCGACGAGAAGACGTCGCCGGCTTTCGGCGATTATGTGATCGGCAAACTTGAGCAGCTTCATCGCGAGTATCAGGCTTCGATGGAGAGCTAATAGGTTTTGGTGATTTGACGTAGGACTGGATGGAAAGGATCGAACCGCAAAAGAAAAAGGCCCCCAATCGGTAACCCGTGGAAGCCTTCCTCGTATTCTGTAGCAAGATCGAGAATCGCATTTCCACGAATCACAGTCAAGAGTCTTTGGCACCGTTTTGGTGAGCGGATTTCTTTTGCCTTTTGAAAGGTGAAGGAAAATGCAGATAGGACGTGTAACAACGCCGCATGGGCGGCCGATGACGCTTGCCTTGGTGAAAGGCCAGCTCGAAACAGCCGATCGCGGCCCGAGCAAGGCGGTCAACAAGTGGAAGGTCTTCAACGACATCGGCGAGACGAAGGACAGCTTCGCCTTGCAGGACCGTTCAATCACGGTGCTGCAGGCGCTGCTGAGCTTCTATCCGAGCGATGAGCTATCCGACGAGATCGGCGGCCTGGTGGTCTTCCCGTCGAACAACCAGTTGTCCCTGCGCGCCCACGGCATTGCCGGCACGACCTTGCGCCGGCATCTCGCCGCCCTTGTGGACGCTGGATTGATCGAGCGCCGCGACAGCCCGAACGGCAAGCGCTACGCACATCGGGGCAGGGGAGGGGAGATCGAGGCCGCCTATGGCTTCAGCCTGGCGCCCCTGCTTGCTCGCGCCGCCGAGCTTGCGAACCTCGCGCAACAGGTCGCCGCGGAGCGCCTTCGCTTCAAGCGCGCTAAGGAAGCTCTGTCCCTGTGCCGCCGTGACGTCCGCAAGCTGATCTCCGCAGCCATGGAAGAGGGCGCCGACGGCGATTGGGCGACGATCGAGGCCATGTTCATCGGCCTGATGGCCCGCCTTCCACGCTCTCCTCGCCGCGAAGACGTCGATGCTGTGCTCGAAGAAATGGAGCTTTTGCGTGAGGAAATCATCAACCGCTTGGAAATTCAGGTAAAAGCACAAAAAATGGACGTCAATGACCGCCATGACGGATGTCACATACAGAATTCAAAACCCGAATCCTTCCATGAACTTGAACCTAGCTCTGAAAAAGAGCAGGGCGAAATGTCGAGCCAGAAACCGAAACGAATTGCAGAACCACTGAAGGCATTCCCGCTATCGTTGGTGCTGAGGGCGTGCCCGCAGATTGCCGATTACGCGGTCGGCGGCCGGCTTGAAACCTGGCGTGAGCTGATGGCGACGGCTGTTCTGGTCCGATCTGTGCTGGGGGTCAGTCCATCGGCCTATGAGGAGGCGTGCGCGGTGATGGGGCCGGAAAACGCTGGGGTCGCCGTTGCCTGCATCCTGGAGCGGGCCGAGCACATCACGTCGCCCGGCGGCTATCTGCGCGATCTCACCCGCAAGGCGGCGCGCGGCGAATTCGGCCTTGGGCCGATGCTGATGGCGGCGCTTCGCGCCAACGGCGGAGGCGAGAAGCGAAGCGCATGATCGTTCGCTTCTCGGCCCTGTCACGAAATGTCGGGAATCCGATCGGAGATCTTCACGAGATAGTCGTCGATCGCCTCCTCGATGTAGCTGTTGAACTTGCGTCGCTCGATTGCGGCGAGGATCTTCAGCTTCTTGTGGACCTCAACACGGATATGGATGCCGGTCGTGACCTTCTCGGTATCGCGGAAGCGTTTGCCGGCGATGGGATCGCGGCTTTCGCCCTTGGCGACCATGTCGCGGAACTGAGTCCGGCCGCCCGCCGCTATTGGCGGTTCGCCGCCATCATCGCCAGTCGTCGTCGGGGGAGGGGAGGCCACCGGCTTTTCGCGCACGGATGGCCGGTCGCGGCCGGTCGAGATCAGCCCGAGGACGAGATTCTTGTTGTCCGATCCTTCGCTCATAGCAGAGCCTCTTTCGCCGTCGACCTGTAGAGGGTGAGCAGCTCACCGAGTAGCGTTTCCATCTCGGCGATTGCCTTTGGATCGGATTTCGCGGCGGTCTGCAGCGTGCCGGCGGCGCCGATCGACTGATAGGCGGCACGCCGCGCGATCGGCTGCGACGAAAGGGCGACGCCGCTTTCCCGCAGGATTTCGCGCAGCGGTTCATGGGCCTTGGCCCGGCCCGTGACGAGATCGTGCTGGTTGATGACGATTAGCGCCGGCAGCTTGCGCTTCTGATCTTCCTCGACCACCGGAATATGGTTCAGCGCGAGCTGCATTCCGGCGACCACATCGTCCTGGGTCGTCTGCAGCGGGATCAGAACAATGTCGGCGCAATAGAGACCGGCGAACAAGTTTTCGTTCGTGGTTCCCTCGATATCGATGAAGACGATCTTTCCTTCGAATTGGCGCTCCAGCGCCATCTTGTAGATCCGGTTCGGGTCGAGGCAGCTTTTCGCTTCCAGCCGGTCCGGCCAGATGTTCATCTGCTTCGACATGGTGACCCAGCGCATTGTGTTCGCCCGGCTGTCGGCATCGATGAGGAAGACGTCGTTGCCGGCATGGGCGGCGGTGCCTGACAGCGCCCGGACGAGCGTGGTCTTCCCGGTCCCGCCCTTCGGGTTGGCGATGGTGACGATCATTGTGGCTCCTTGATTTCAGTAAACTATAATTAATTCATCTGCCTCTTTTCCGCAACGAAATCATTGCCCGTTGTTCATTGCCCATTGATAATTGACGATTGATGACTGCCCACCGGCAACGGGCAACGGTGAAGGGGCAATCATCAATTGACCGTTGATAATGAGCAATTTCCCGTTGGTAAATAACCGTTTTCAATGGGTAATTGCCAATTAACCGCGATGCCGCTGTAAATTGGAGCACGAACAACGGGCAATTGTTCATGTGACGTGCATCGGCGGTGAAGCCTCGTCGTGGCGGGGGGATCGAGAGCGCTTGTCTGTTTGAAGCTTTTTGGGTTAGTAAAATATAGTTTAGTTATCTGTGGCAGGATAGTCAAGTTTGTGGTACAAACTCGATGTCGCCCCGCCTCCGGCAGGGCAGTGGTTCGCGCCTCTGGCGCTCTGGGTCGCCTCCGGCAACCGGGCAAGCGGGAAGGAAGATATGCGCAGCGAGGTGGTCAGGGTCCGACTGCAGCCGGAAGAGCGCCAGGCGCTTGCCGCGCTTTGCGGAGAGAGCCGCACTGCTAGCGACGTCATCCGGCTGCTGTTTCGCGATCAAGCGGGCCTGCCGCTCCCGGTCGGACCGGCCGAGGCCGAGGCATTGCGTGGCACGAATGAGGAACTTCGGCGTATCGGCATCAACCTCAATCAGGCGGTTCGGGCAATGAACGAGGGACGGGTCGGTTACGAACCGCATCTCGACGCCGCTCTGCGAAAGCTCGCCAACGGCGTGTTTCGGTTGCGCGCCGACGTCGACCTGATGCTGCGGATCAGCCGCAAGGAGCGGAAGAGAGTTGGCCATGGCGCATGACTGGACCGGACTGCTCGGCGAAATCGAGGCTTTATCCGCCCGCCGCGCGGCTTCGCTGATAGACGAGGAAGAGGAACTGCGCCGGCGGCGCGCCAGTGGTGTCGCTCTGTCGGCCAGGGAACCTGGGCACCGCTTCGTTCCCACAGGGATCGCGAAAAAAGCTGCGGCCGGGGCGTCCACGCCCTCGAGCGAGGCGACGATCGCATCGATCCTGCAGACGCCGAAGGGATCGCAGCGAGGTATTATTGAGCTGGTCGGTTCACTGGGTGATGGCGGCCGCAATCGTGAAGACGAAGACGAGCCGCGGGCGTCGGCCGGCGGGGGAGGGGGCAACGGTTCCGTCGCGACCGCGCCGCGTGCCGCTAGGCCGACCGCCCCACGGCAGGCGGCGATGGGTCGGGCTTCGGCAGAAACGACGAGCCGGGCGGCTATTGCCGCCGGCGCACAGCCTGTCGTCATCAAGGTGACGTCGACCGTGTCCAGCCGCGCGTCGGCGGCCGGCCTGATGACCTATCTCGGCACGCGCGAGGTCGAAAAGGAAAACGGCGAGAAGGGCAAGGTCGACATCTCGATCTACGATCAGGACGGTGTTGCGATTTCCAGCCGGGAGGACCGGACAGCGGCGCTTGCCGAATGGACTGCTGATTTCCGCGAGGCTTATGCGGTCAACGCGCTGGCTACCTTCTCGATGAAGCTTGCTGATGAGGTCGACGATGCGGCCCTGCACGACGCCCTGAACGGTGTCTTCAGCTCGAAACCCTTCCTCTATTCCCGGCATCCGGACGGACAGGTCTCGGTGTTTGCGGTGACCGATCTACCGGCGAAACGGATCGCCAGCGCGCTGAAGGCCCGTGAGAAGGGCGAGGGGCCAGCGCGCGTCGTCGAAAATGCGGAGGCCGATTTCGTGCGCCGGCTGGTCGACGCGGGTGTCTCCGCCGAGGTCCGCGTTCTCGGGGCGGCTGTTTCGGAAAAATCCGGACGCTACTTCCTCGAAAAGTTCCTGCGTACGGAGAAGGCCATCACCACCAGCGAAGGCGATCGGGCCAAGTCCGGCTCCAGCGTCAAGGAAAAAGCCGACGGCATCTGGCGCTCCTGGTCTTCGCACATTCGCACCGTCGAGCCGCGCAACGCTTTCCACATTATCTTCTCGGCGCGGGCCGGGACCGATCCAGAGGCGATGACCCGCGCCGTGCGGGATTTCCTCGGCGAGCAGGTCGCCGGCCATCGTTGGATTACGGCGCATCACCCGGAAACCGGCCATGTTCATATCCATGCGATGATCTCGGCGCGCGACGATGTCGGCAAGGCGCTGCGGCTCACCAAACCGGAGCTGTACGAATGGCGCGAGCGCTTCGCGGCAAAGGCGCGGGAGCAAGGCATTGCCATGGTCGCCACTCGTCGCGCGGATGTAGCCGCGACGCGGGCTTATAGTCAGGCGCAGGCCGGCGCCTATGAACGCGGCAGACAGGATCCTCGCTATCTCAAGACGACGGCTGTCATCAATCGCGTCGAGCGAAAGCGCGCTGGCGTCGTCGACCGTGCGTCGCTCACGAATGGCAACCTCGCGCTTGCCCCGAAATGGCAGGCGACCGCGAGCGCCCTGAAGCGGGCCGTCGCAGAGCCTTCCGTGATTGCGGCGGCCGACCGGTTCGCAGCCGCGGCCACCGCCCAAGCACCGAATACTGCTGCTCGGGCCAGCGGCTACGTTCTCCTCCGGTTGGACGTCGAACAGTCCATTCAGCGCGAGACGATGGCGGTGATCGTCGAGGGGGCCATTGGCGTCGAGGCCAAGTTGATTTCGGCCGAGGGCAAGTCCGTCCAGATTCTGGCGCCCACCACCGCGAGCGTCAGCAAGATCGAGCGCGAGCTGGCCAGGCAGAACGACGAGACTGGCCCTGGTTCCGAGACACGTTCGGTGACCCGAGATTTCCAGGCGCGGTTGCTGGCGCATGGATTGCGCGCCGCCGTCGTCATCCAGGCGGCGGGCTCCGCCAAGCATGGTGCGCCGTCGCCTTGGCTGCAGCAGAAATTCGATGCCTTGGCCGAGCGGTCCGGCGCGCCGCGGAAGGAGCCCTTGGCGGAATTCAAGACCCTGATCGCGACCATTCAACAGCAGAAGGAAAAGGCCATGCCCCTATCGTTGGAACAGTTCGACGAGCGCGTCTCGCGGGCGAACAAGTCCATGGACCGCCTGGAGACGATGGTCGACAGCAGCGCGGAGCGTCAAGCGGTCGATGAGATGCGCAAGGAAATCTCCGCGCTGTTCGAAGAACAGCGCCGTGACATCCAGATGCAGCAGATGCGCTCTGTCAACGACACAGCGGGGGGAGGGGGCACGCCGCCGGCGGCGCGCGTCGACGAGGCGCGCACCCAGGACCGGCCAGCGCCGGCAACCGTCGATCCCGCGATTGCCGCCCAGCAGCAGGCAATTGCCGCCGGTCGCGCGTCCCGCGCGGCGCGGGAACAGACCGGCGCGTCGAAGGCTGCCCAGGACGAGCAGCGTCAGCAAATCCTTCGGCAGGCGGAACAGGAGCGCCAGGGCGGCAACGACCGGGACGGAGCCGAACGGTAGGCGCGTTCCTATTCCTCCATCAAGCCGTCGAAGACTTCCAGGAGGGCGTTGACGATGGCCTGGCCAAGCGCATTGGCCGAGGCGGCGACCTCATCGTCGCCCTTGTCTCGGGTGGCGATCGCAAGGTTGCCGCCCTCTTCGGCGACAATCGCCTTCGCCCGCTCGATGGCCCAAAGGGCAAAATCGCTCCGGTTTGAGATCGTCATCGTCTCGGTGGTCTCATCCATGGCGTTTACTCTCCCTCGGCGCAGCACAACCCACTGTTCGTTTCCCTCTTCGCGAAATCCAGCCATATCGCCGGGTGCCTATCGGCGGAACCACTTTCAGCATCTTCGGACTGAATTCATTTAGACTTTCTACTCTGAATGTTTGCACCGCGCCGCGTGATCGCCTAGACTCACGAGCGAAGCAGTCACGCGCTGCTTCCGAGCGTCAATCCCTTTTTCAAAATCCCTATACGATTGATTTCGTTCATTCTTGGCCTTCGATCCGTGTCCCTTCCGAGCACACTAAATCGTTTGCCGAAGAGGTTCCGGCAACGCTAATATCAACGATATTGTCCTGCCCGCAAGATCAGGAGTCTCTCCGTAGTCACGCCGTGCTGGCCGAGCTGCTGGCGGCTACATTACGTTGTTCAATGGAACAAACAGGTGGGACCAATAGGAGGTAAGCGTGTAGGCGATCCCTCGTAGCGCGTTTGTGCTCGGAAGCTCATTTTCTGCATGAATCATGCGGAGAGTCATATGAGCGACAAGGTGAATCAGGTTCGGACATTCGAAGTTTTGACGGCGACGCCGTCGCGACGTTCGCCGCGGCATTGGTCTGATGACGAGAAAGCGCGGCTTGTGGCGGAAGCGTTTTCGCCGGGAGGGAGGGTGGCGGAGGTTGCACGCGCCTATGAACTGGACGTGTCGCAACTTTATGCGTGGCGCAGGAAGGCGCTTTCCACGGGGACGATGGCGCCATTGACGGTGCCATTGGGCGGTCGAACCATGATGGAAAGCGAGCCGGCGAAGTTCACGCGCTTTGAGGTGAGCGGCAGCGCGACGGTGGAGATTGTGGTTGGCGATATCGTCATGCGGGTACGGGGCAATATCGATCCGGATCAGTTGGCGGGCATTATCCGCGCGGTGCGCAAGGCATGATCGCTTCCGGCGTTGTGGTTTACGTTTCTTGCCAACCGGTCGACTTCCGCAAGGGAGCCGCATCGTTGATGGCGTTGGTGCGGGATGGCGGCCTCGACCCGTTCAATGGCGCGCTTTACGTCTTCCGGTCAAAGCGGGCGGACCGTGTCCGCATTGTCTGGTGGGACGGCAGCGGGGTCTGCCTCTACTCGAAAACCCTGGAAGAGAGCAGCTTCTGCTGGCCGGGCATATCGGCGGCGCGGGTGCGTCTCGACCATTCGCAACTGATGGCGCTTCTGGCCGGAATGGATTGGAAAAAGATCCGTCCAACCAAGGTCCGGCGACCGCTGCTGACGGGCTGATACCGGCCTGCGGCAAGATGAATCATGACGCTGTAATGGTTGGGAAAACGGCCGCTTTTGTGCTCTATTCCTCCCATGGTTTTGCCTGTTTCCGAATTGCCAGATGACGTCGATGCGCTGAAGGCGATGGTCCTGGCGATGGCGCGCGAGCAGGCGGAAAACGAGGCGCGGATAGCGGTTACAGAAGCTCGGCTCGTCGCCTCCGAGGCAGAGATTATCCGGTTGCAGGCGGCCGAAGCGGCGGCCAACGAGCGGATCGCCAACCTCACGACGATCATGAAGGTCCTGCAGCGCACGCAGAATGGCACGCGGTCCGAGCGATTGCACCTGGCCGTCAATGACGAGCAGGTGTCCTTTGCCTTCGAGGAGGTCGAGACGGGTCTTTCGGCGATCCAGAGCGAACTCGACCGCGCTGCCAGGGACAAGCCGAAGCGTGCGCCGCGTCCGCGCAAGGGCTTTGCTGCTCACCTCGAACGCATCGAGGAGATCATCGAACCGGAAATCCCTGCTGAATGCGAGGGTCTGGAAAAGGTGCTGATCGGCGAGGACCGTTGCGAAAGGCTGGATGTCGTGCCGCCGAAGTTCCGGGTCATCGTGACACGCCGCCCCAAATACGCATTCCGGGGGCGTGACGGCGTGATCCAGGCTCTGGCACCGGCGCACATCATCGAAGGGGGCCTGCCGACGGAGCGGCTGCTGGCCTATATCGCGGTCTCCAAATACGGCGACGGCCTTCCGCTTTACCGGCAGGAAGCGATCTATCTGCGCGATGGCGTCGAGATTAGCCGGAACTTGATGGCGCAATGGATGGGGCATCTGGGCTTCGAGCTTCAGATATGCGCCGACTACATCCTGGAGCGGGTCAAGGAAGGCGAGAGGGTCTTTGCCGACGAAACGACGTTACCCACCCTTGCGCCCGGTTCGGGCAAGACCATGAAAGCCTGGCTTTGGGCTTACGCACGCGATGATCGGCCCTATGGCGGAACCAGCCCGCCGATGGTCGCCTATCGCTTCGAAGACAGCCGAGGTGCGCAGTGCGTGGCGCGGCATCTCGTTGGCTTCAATGGTATCCTGCAAGTCGATGGATACACGGCCTACACCAGCCTGGCCAAGACGCGGGCCAAAGGCGGCAGCAACGAGACGATCCAACTCGCAGGCTGCTGGGCGCATCTGAGGCGCAAGTTCTACGACCTGCACATCACCGGGGTCTCGCAGGCCGCGACGGATACGGTCGTCGCCATGAGTGCGCTATGGAAGATCGAGGATGAGGTTCGCGGCAGGGACGCCGATACCAGAGCGATGCTGCGACAGCAAAAGTCCGCAGTCATTGTCACCGGCCTCTTCGGTCTGTGGGAGAGAGAGCTGCGCAAAATCTCCGGGAAATCCAAGACCGCCGAGGCGATCCGCTATGCGCTCTGCAGGCGGGACGCGCTGGAGCAGTTCCTGGCGGACGGCCGTGTCGAAATCGACTCCAATATCGTCGAACGCGCGATCAGGCCTCAAACAATCACGAGAAAAAATAGTCTATTCGCCGGCAGCGAAGGTGGTGGACGCACCTGGGCGACATTGGCCACTCTCCTTCAGACCTGTTGGGGTGGACGGCCCCCAAATCGGCATCGATGTGCCAGAATGAGGTCGTTACAGATCTCAAGC
>NZ_JARSBQ010000033.1:0-21866 GCF_029623935.1 Shinella sp. 838 | reverse complement strand
CCCGCCTTCCATCACGATGGATTAACTCCGGCGACTGGCAAAACTTGCCTGCGGTGTCGCGCAGCCAGCAAAAGCCTGCCTCTCGTCGCCAAAACGTCCGGTGCTATGCATTAAGGCGGTTAGTATCAAAGATCCGGAGACGGAGAAACTCGCACGCGCACTCGCTGCGCGAACCGGCGAGACCATTACCATTGCAACGCGGCGTGCGCTCGAGGAGCGCCTCAAACGGACCGGATTGCAAGCGAAGAAAGCAGCCTTGATCGAGGACATGGAAGCAATGCAGCGCCGCCTGAGCGCCCTGCCCGTCCTTGATCATCGAAGCCCCGATGACATCATCGGCTACGACGAAAATGGGCTCCCAACCTGATGGTAATCGATACCTCTGCAATCGTGGCAATCTTCTTTAATGAACCCGATGCTGCGTCCTATCGGAGTCGCATCGCAGACGACTCCATTCGGCTGATTTCGGCTGCGACTCTCCTCGAAGCCGCGATCGTGCTAGAGGGACGTTTCGGCGAGGCGGGCGGAGCCGAACTCGATCTTTGGCTGCATAAGGCCGAGATCGAGGTCGTAGCAGTAACGGCAGAGCATTCCGATCAAGCCCGCAGGGCCTGGCGCCGCTATGGTAAGGGTCGTCATCCCGCAAGCTTGACCTATGGGGACTGCTTCTCCTATGCGCTGGCGACCTTGTCGGGTGAGCCACTGCTCTACAAAGGCAACGATTTCAAACAAACCGATATCGAGGCGACATGACCCGTCACGGTGAAATCGCTGCGGAGGAGGATCTGTCGGTGCTCGCGTCTCCTCCTCCCATGCCGCCCAGCTGCAGGTCTTGACTGAGCCGCTCAAGGCTACATCGAAGCGGCGAGCTCGGCGAATACCCAACCACGCTGCAACTGTTCTTTCCAATGTCGATACCTAACATGAAAATCTGCATGGCTTGGCTCCTTCCCGTTCAAGAGAACGGCATCATACTCGATGTCTTCGGAAGGGCGGGCCATCCCAAAGGCGAAGCCCGCGCGTCCTACCAGTCCGAGAAATAATCGCTTGCCTTCTGTAGAACTTTCCATTGTGCGACTTGGCGATAGCTCCCCGCGATAGAGCGGCCGGGGCACCCTCAAGTCACGCTTTGAGCTTGAATTGAGCACATAATGTGCTCATATTGAGCGCATGGATATCAAGTTAAGTCAGGAGCGTGTCATGGCGGCTCAAAGTTTGGGAATGTCGGCGACTCTTTTTGGTGACGCGCGATCACAGTTCCTGTCGGCTCGCCGCGTGTCGGAACTGCTGGGTGTCACCCAAGCCGATCTGGCACGGCTTGTTGGCGTCGCACGCAACACGCTGACCGCGCGCTCCGGTGCCCGCAAGGTCGATCAGGCGCTCAGCCCCGTCGTCCGCATCCTGGCGATGGCCGCTGAAATGGCCGGCGACGAAAGCCGCGCAGCGATCTGGTTCAAGCATCAGCCGATCCCGGGCTGGGCCGGCAAGACGGCTTATGACCTAGTCGGCGAGGGCAAGGCGGACAAGGTTCTGGCCTATCTGGAGGCGGTGCGCTCCGGCGTTTATGCCTGAAGCCGGCTCACGTCAGCAGTGGACCTTGTGGCGGGCCTTCGTGCCCCGCTGGGCCCACATACCGCTTTCGGGCGAGGGTGCTGCGCGTTTTGGCGGACGGTGGAATCCTGTCGGTGCGGCGACGCTTTATGCGGCCTGCGAACTATCGACCGCCTGGGCCGAGTACAACCAGGGTTTCGTCCAGCATCCGGCGCTGATCGCCCAGCTCGAACTGTCGGAGGCGAGGCTGGCCGACCTGACTGATGCCGCGATGCTGGACAAGCTCGGCCTCGATGCCGGCATCCACAGATGCGAGTGGCGCGCCGATCTCGACGCGGGCACGGTACCGCAAACCCATCTGCTGCGGCAGCGCTTGCTGGACGAGGGCTTCGATGGCGTCGTCTACCCGTCTTTCATGTCGCCCGGCGGCAGTTGCGTCGCCTTGTGGCACTGGAGCGGTCCGGTTAAGCCGTCGCTCAAGGTCATCGATCCCGACCAGCGCCTGCCGAAGACACCGGCCTCGTGGCTCTAAAGCTGGTCTGCGCGCAGCAGATTGTGCTCGCAAACTGTTAAGGTCTTATGCGCCACCGAATTTTAACCTTGCAAATAAGGATTATAATTCCATAATTGCAAGGATGATTCATCGCCGCGAAACCACCCAGGTCGAAGAACTGCTTGACGCCAGCCCGGCCGTAGCCCTCCTGGGACCGCGTCAGGTTGGCAAGACCACGCTCGCTCTGGATATCGCCGAGCGCCGGTCATCGATCTATCTCGACCTTGAATCCGATGCCGACCGCGCCAAGCTCGCCGAACCAGAATTGTATCTCAGCCGCCTCGAAGACAAGCTCGTCATCCTCGATGAGGTTCATCGGCTGCCAAACCTTTTCCAGAACCTACGCGGATTGATCGATCGTGGGCGACGCAAAGGGCTGCGCACCGGGCGCTTCCTGCTGCTCGGGTCGGCATCGATCGATCTTCTGAAACAGTCCGGCGAAAGCCTTGCGGGCCGGATTGCCTATACTGAGCTGGGACCAATCGACGGGTTGGAGGCACCGGCCGCCGATCTCGATAAATTATGGGTCCGCGGCGGTTTTCCAGACAGCTTTCTTGCTGCAAACGATCGCATCAGCCAACGCTGGCGAGTCGACTTCATCCGTACCTATCTGGAGCGCGATATCCCGATGATGGGGCCGCGTATTGCGGCGGAGACGCTACGCCGCTTCTGGACGATGCTGGCGCACCATCAATCGGGACTTCTTAACGCGGCAGACTTCGCCCGATCGCTTGGCGTCGACGGCAAGACCGTTGCCTCCTATCTCGACCTCCTAGTGGATCTCCTGCTCGTGCGACGTCTCGAACCCTGGCATAGCAACGCCGGCAAACGGCTCGTGAAAGCGCCACGGATTTATGTTCGCGATTCCGGCCTGGTTCACACGCTCCTCGGCCTCAAAACGCTCGACGACGTGCTCGGCCACCCGGTCAGCGGTGCCAGTTGGGAAGGCTTCGTGATTGAAACGGTGCATTCCGTTCTGCCGGAAGGCAGCCAGGCGAATTTCTACAGAAGCTCCGCCGGCGCCGAAATCGACCTGGTCATCACTCTGCCCGGCGGGCTAAAATGGGCCATCGAGGTGAAGAGGAGCCTGACCCCGAAGGTCGAGCGCGGCTTCCATCACGCTTGCGAAGACCTCACGCCGGAACGACGGATCGTGGTCTACCCGGGTGTTGAAGTCTTTCCTCTTGCCAACGGGATTGAGGTGCTGCCGTTGCGCCAGCTCGGCAAGGAGCTTCTGGAGCGCGCTCGATGAAACGCCATAGTGGCAAACAGCAGGTCCTTGCGTGCAAGTTTCCTGCATACGGCTCCTGCTTTGGTCTTTCGTGGCAACGCATTTACTGAGCTGAAATGTGAGGATGAGCGGTTTTCCACGATGGTCGTATTGGCCCCAAGCAGTGCTTTCAACGCATCAACGTCAGGAGTGAACCGCAACGACCTCATTGAATCTTCAATAGATACCGCGACGAATTCCTGACGGGCAATCGCGGTTCCGATGACTATACGGGCAAGCCCTCGTCCATGCCGGCTCTCGGCGGCGCAGCGGCGGAAAACTTGCGGTTCTTGGATTTCCTCACTTACGAGCCAGTGCGAACTGGTACTGCTCCATAGCGCGGGTATTCCCGTCCTCGTCCCTCGTCCTGAACGCTATGCCGTACATAAGTTCATCGTCGCATCACGTCGGAGCGATACGGAGAGCTTCGGCCACCTCAGGCGCGACAAGGACGTGCGGCAAGCTTGCTTGCTCACCATAGGTCTGCTTGAGACCATGGAAGGGGAGCGACTGGCCGATGCGTTCATTGAAGCATGGAATAGAGGACCTGCATGGCAAGAGGCCATCCGCGAAGGGCTGGCTCTGATGCCGAAAAAGTATATCAGCATTCGCAAATTCTTCGAGGAGGCGATGGAGCTTGAAAAGCTCGATCCTCAATTACTGGTTCGGGAAACGATGATCTGAACTTGAGAATCTAGTGAGTCCCAAACGCATATCCACGATTTGATAGATTGCACTTGTGCATTTCCTCACGGAGCAGTTCAACTTTATCAACAAAGAATTTAGTCGCAGCTTCAACCGCCCTACGGTCGGAGTAGAATGGCGACGTTGAATATGCCTTTAGGAGCTTTATCCCAGCCTGTTCCACGGTCCACGCCGTTTCTCGAGTGGTTGGAGACGATTCAATCAACGCAAAGGCATTGATAATGTTTGATCGGACGTTTGACAAAAAAATATCATTCGTCATTACGATATTATGGGCGATTTCTATCAAATCGTCCAGATAATCATCAAAAACACGCGCCATTTTCACTCTCCTTCGAGGCAAAATGATCACATAACTTTTACTGCAAACACAATGTAATTATGAGATGCTTTAGAAAAATGTTTTTCCACGGATTTATACACCTGAGTCGGAGGGAATATGTCGAAACGGTCGGCAATGGAAAGGAGGGTTTGCGTTCGTCCCACTCCGGCGGGTGGCTGGGAAGTGTATGAATTACATGCCGAAGAGGTTATTGTTTACAATGGCCGGGTTCTACGCGGCCTTTACCCCGACGAGGCATTTGAAATCGCTGCACATCTGAATGTGAACCGGGATGCTTTTACGGAAGAACGTCTCACAACCGAAAGCGGAACGCACGGTCGCCGGCGATGGCAGCAGCTTCCCTAGTCCGCCTGAAGATCACTCTTGACCATGTCGAGCCAATGGTGATGCGGCGCGTTGTCGTGCCGTGGCGCATCCAGCTCAGCCGACTGCATGAGGTCTTGCAGGCCGCGATGGGCTGGACGAATAGTTCTCTCGCTGTGAACGATCGCATCAGCCAACGATGGCGAGCCGCCTTTACCTGCTCGCTTGGCGTCGGCGGCAAGACCGTTGCCTACTCGTGTCCTTGTAGTAGCCGCGCACCAAAGGGCGCGGCTACTACTACAGGCTTATCGAAAAGTTCCATCATTGGTGGCAAACGATACATTCTCTGCTCACCAGGTAAGCCTATCTAGGTGGCGTTCACGATAGGAGCGTATATCGATAGACGGAAGTCGCTCCGCTTCGGTTTTCAACACGGACATTACCCGCCCGAACACCAATGGTGGTTTGCCCGTCGACGCCAGTCGTTCCCGTAACATCGCCGGTAGCGGTTGCAAAGTTGGTGCCACCCGCCCACTTTCCGCAAGTCACAGAGCTTCCAGTGTCGTAGCAAGCAAGCCCTGAGTGGAAAATGTTCGGGAAGGCGCCGTCTTCAACGCCGCCACAATGGACGATTGCCATGATACCGCCGCTCTTTGGCGTGGGAATGGAAACGGCACTATCATCCGAAACCGTCACTGTCCCAGACTGGTAGCGTTTCGAAAATACTGCGCCCCAGTTGCGCGCAGCATCACCCAAGGTCATGGCCCCATCGGCTTCCGGGCGGAACAGCGAAGTGTTGAGGCGAGCAATGTTGATTTGCGCAGAGCCATCATCGTGCTTGAAGAAGATAGTTCCGTTGCTCTCGAAAGAAGAAATGTACGGGATATCTTCGAATGTAGCTGCCCTTCCGCCACCAAAATTTGGAAGGCTGAGCTCGCCCCGCTGGCGGATGTAGGAGAGGCACCGGGTATCTTTCCAGAAACGGCGGCTAGTGCTGCTGACAACAACGCCATCAACCGTCACATTCCCCGAAATCATCCGCTCGCCTTCAAACAGGATGCCTTGCGGGGCGGTCTGAGTGCGAGATGTAATAGCAATTTCCCACGGAACGCCGCTCTTGCCTTCTGCATACGGCGAAATGAAATGATGGCCATCAGAACGGTCGAGACGAATTGCATATTTGCTGCCACCGGATGCACGGAAACCAACGCCATCCATAGTGATACCGCGCCCGAACGCCGTTTCCCCGGCAAGCTGTGCGTCGTGGCTATAGCACCCGCCATTGGGCGCATTCGACCCAAGGCGGGTTTTGCTGATGCGGATGTCTGACGTGCCTCCCGCCGCCCACATCCACGTTTCTTGCGGCAACGTGTTCCATGCCCGCGTAGTGCCTTGGATTTTCAAACCAAAGCCTGCGGATCCGCCGCCTTCAAACCAGCAATCATCTGCCGAGAATTCATTCATACCAGTGTCTGGATCAATTGATGGATGCAACGCCTTGAGAACGGTGTTCCGGTTACTCCACGTTGCATCGATGTATAATGTTCCGTCAGTGAAGCCAAATCCGGAAACCCGATTGAGCGCACACTGTTTTACGCAAGGAATGAGAATACCCATCGACCATGCGTTAGCGCCGTCCGTGTAAACTGTAAGGTCTTCAAAAACTACATTGTTACCACGCGCCACGAACAGCGGCGTGTCATTGGCCAAATCGGCTCCGTCAACGTCAGTCCAGCGCCGTGCTGTTCCTGAGCCAGTAGTACGAAAGACTGTGCCAAGAGGATTAGATACACTCCAACCCGAGCCGTCCTTCCAGTAATCCTTGCGGCCACTACCCTGAACGACAACGCCAGCGGGAACATAGAGCGTATCGGATGCAAGAACAACACCGCGACCCGCCATGGCACGACCAACAGTACCCGCTTGATCGAGCCACGCCTGAACCGCCACCGTTTCGTCGTTCACACCATTCATATCAGTAATGAAGTCGTCAAGATGAACGATATAGCGTGAACGTTCACGCATCGTGCGCGTCTTGCGGCTGTCCCAGGCCGTAAAACTCAGCGTCTGTGATACCTCTTGGAAAGTCTTCTCTTCGCGAGCATCTCCGGCGGAATTGCTGACTAGAATTGAGTTTGCCTGGATGGGAGGAAGCATGGATTTTTCCTTACATTGAGCTGAATGGATATTGCTCAATCAACTTACGACCATCAAATCAGGCGGGGACGACTACTGACGAATATTGAAATGAGCGGTTAGAGAAGTGCGTCGTGACTACAGCTTTCACGAGCGAATCTAACCAATGGAAAAAACTAAATAAAAGCGCCCCCAGAGCTATCGTCATCCATTCTCAAATTCCCTTGTCAGACAACGACAAAAATTGCACCAAGGCGTCTGCTGCGCTGCAGTTTTCCCCGCCACCATCACTTTATAGATCGCTACGCACTTCGCTCGAACTGCTCCAAGCGGAAACAGAGCCGCAAGATATGGAGCCTGCAAGGTAAGAGTATTCGCGCTGAAGCACATGTAGGCATCGAGCCGGTGGGCAGGCGATAGGGGTCGATCCGGACATTGCGGTCGTCAATAAGACGAACTGCCATCTCGTCGAGCGTAATGGTGGTTACCTCGATCATGTCACCGACATAAGCTTTCGGCATAGACAAGCAGCAAACCGCTGCGCCGGCCTTGTTTCTCGGCGTCGTACGTCAAGCGACAGTTCACGCGGCGCATCCACATCGGAAGAAGGCGAGCATTCGCGCTGCGACTGATCCGTCAGAGAATGAAGTCGAGCGAAGTGAGCTTCACGGCCTTGTCGATGTAGATTACCAGGTCGGACTGTTTGTCGCCGTCGACATCGCCGGTGATAACGGTCTTGCCACCTGATTGGTAGCTGCGCAGTTCGCCAGCCTTGCCATGGTACTTGTCGGAGCCGATCCAGATGAAGGTCTGATTGCCAGCCTTCTCCGTGTTGGCGTCAATGGCCTTCAAATTGATGATATCCTCGCCGCGATAAAAGGTGGTGATATGATCGGCCCCAGATCTAGTGCTGTCGAGAAAGCTCTTGAACAGGAACGTGTCTTTGCCCTTTCCGCCGAAGAGAACGTCCCAGCCTTCGCCGCCGTTGAGGACATCGTTTCCATCACCGCCGGAAAGCTTGTCGTTCCCGCCGCGACCCTCGAGGGTGTCGTTGCCCGCAATGCCATTGAAGGTGTTCGCGCTGGCGTCACCCTTCATGGTGTCGGAGAGCTTGGTGCCTTCGAAGGCCTCGATTGATCTGAATCGCGCGCCATCGGCAACGAGATCGAGGGTTATTGCGGAGTTCATTGCGAAGATGAGCGTGTCATATCCGGACCCGCCGTTGAAATCACCGATATCCGTGGCTCTGATCCTGTCGTTGCCGCCGTAACCCTTGTTGATGCCCGTAAGCTCATCGCTGCCCGCCATCAGAAGCTCGAGGCCTGTTGCGCCGGATTTTTGAAGGGCTGCAAGGTCCTCTATCAAAACCCCGCTGTTTTTGCCGTCGAACCGAAGGAAATAGTCAATCTCGCCCCCCAATTCAGATTCGTAGTAATCGATCCGTTTCACGAGGCCCGAGATAATGCCGTCAACGCTCGTGAACGTGCCCCGAAAGGTGACAGCGCGATGATTCGTGATTTGTTCGTCAACTGGAGTGGTAACCCAGAAGGTGACGCTCTTTTCGGTAAAACTGACTTCCTTGTAGTCGGGCAACAGGAACCGGGACAAGTCTTCGTTGGCGGTAACAAACGACATTCCATTCTCCTCACATTGCCGCAACTCAGGCGCTATCGTGGAGCCAGAGAACAGCATGTGGCTGGGAAGTCAATCGCGGCGACTATGGACCCGCCTCGGTCGAGCAGCCCTCGAAAGACCAGTGCCTTACACGCGAAGGCGGACATGCAGTCTGACGAAGCAGCAATCCGCCGGATTGCAGGGTCTTGGGTTAAGCGGGTGGGACAAGCCTTGGTGCCGGCCGCGCCCGTCGCACAAAGGAACATCTCCTGGTGCTGCCAGCTGGGTGTATCCCCCTTTCGATTTCTTGAAGAAGGTTGGCGTCAGGTGGGATCTTGTCCCACCATATAAGCCGCAAACGAAAGGAACCCCGCCATGCGCAACGCCGAGAAGACTAGCCTGACAATGACCCTGGAGCAGATGCAGGTTATCCGCGACAGCGTTCAATAGGGCGAAGTCGCCACTATCAACGATGGCCATGCGGGTCTGGCAGCGTCAGCGCATCGAAGATGCCGAACGCCTTGAAGCGATGCGTGCCCACATCCGCCGCTCCATCACCCCCACGGCCCAGCCTGTCCACAGATGACGCGGAAGTTGAGCTTGCCCGTTTCATGAAAGGCGAAACCAAAGGCTTACCCAATGCATCGCACCAAGGTCGCATACCGGCCGAAAGCTATTGCAAATCTGAAAAGCATTTGCTGCACGCCGCATTGGCCAGTCCGAACCACCGTGTCGCCTCGGGGCATGTCGACCGGATAACGGCGTGCTGCCGCAAGATTGGCGCTGCGCCCCATAGTGCGTGGCCGCGCGATGACCTGGAGGAAGGCTTGCGAACCGTTCCGTTCGAGCACAGTGCAGTCATTGCCTATCGTGTCGGAAAGGCCGTGGAAACTCTCAACTCCTTTTATGACCGTCGGGATTATGAAGTCCTCTATCACAATCACGAGCAGGAAGAATTAGCCCGTCTTATCGCCTTGCTATCCCTCGACCTCGCCGGTCAGGCAGGGCTGCGTGATGCCTACAAATGCATCAGACAGGCGAGGGTCTACGAAGTGGCAGATGCCAACCAAGCCGTACGCCCAAGGTCCCGAAAGCGATCAGGATCATGCCGGCCGACTGGGTTACGCCAAGCGAGTGGCTGTAGAAAAACCAGTCAATAAGAATAGCGACCAGGGGGTAGATGAACGTCAACACGCCGATGACCGGTGTCGCCAGGCGGGGATAAGCTGAATACATCAGCACATAGGCCACACCTGTATGCAGGATGCCGATTCCTGCGAGCCAGCCCCAGGAGGCAAGAGGAACCGAGCGGGATAGATCGGCGAAGGGCGCAAGCAAGCCGACCCCGACGATCGTCTGGCAAAGCGTGGTAACCTCCGGTCGTTGTTCGCCAAGCCCTTTTGCGAGGATGGTCGCAACCGCATAGAGCAGCGCAGCCCCAAGCGTCAGCACGATCCCAAGCACCCAGGTCATGCTGACGGGCCTTGATGACAAGACCAAGCCGCTGGCAAGGGCAACCCCAACAAAGGCGGTGACCATCCACACGATCTGGTCAAGGGTGATGCGCTCCTTCAATACGGTCACGCCGATCAAAACGACGAAGAAGGGCTGGATATGGTAGACGATCGTCGTGGTCGCGATCGAGGTCATGGTGAAGCCGGCAAAAAACGCCGTCCAGCTCAGCACCATGCAAACACCGCCGAGAGCCGCGAGACCAAGGTGCGCTGGCGAAAGGCCGCGGTGAGGCAAATATCCGCACAACAGACACCATGCCGCGAGAAACAAGGTTCCGAACACACAACGCCAAAAAACGGTCGTGATAGGGTCGAGGCCAGCTTCCGTGGCGAAGGCGCCCACCGTGCCGATGACCGCCATGGCCAAAGCGAGCCGGCCGGCCGGAAATCGGATCGGTAACGTGGTTTTCACAGGCTATTCCTCCTTGGATCGAGAATAGACTGCCTGTTGGAACGCCTCCAATCAAACGAATAGATTTGTAAAACGCTATTCGATATACTGATAGTAGGATGCCACCACCACTTGATCTTGATCTTCTAAAAACCTTCGTTGCAGTTGCCGAGACGGGTAGCTTTTCCAGTGCTGCGCCCCGCATCGGGCGCAGTCAATCGGCCGTGAGCATGCAAATGCAGCGCCTCGAGCAAGCCGTCGGCAAGCGCCTGCTGGTCCGGGGATCAAAAGCCGTCATTCCAAATGCGGTTGGCGCAGAACTCCTGGTTCATGCGCGCCGCCTTTTGAAATTGTCAGATCAGGCCTGGGCAAGCGTCGCGCAGCCCAACGAAATCGGGTGTGTTCGGCTTGGGGTCCCCGACGACTATGCCGCTTTCTTGCTGCCCCCTGTGCTGGAGCGCTTTGCCGCCGATTATCCATTAGTGACGCTTGAGCTGGTATGCGAGCCTTCAGCTTCTCTGTCCAGGGCGCTCGACGAGCGGCGTATTGATCTGGCGATCATCACCCGCCTTCCAAATCAGCCTGTCGAAATCCTGCGGCGGGAGCCCTTTGTCTGGGTCGCCGCACCGTCTCATGTCGTGTGGCAGGACGACCCGCTTCCAGTCGCCTTGTTCGAAGCTGGATGCGCTGCGCGAACGAATGTACTGGACGCGCTCGCCGTCGATGGGCGCGCCTATCGCTGCGCATATTCGAGCGCCAGTCTGCTCGGCCTCATCGCGGTTGTGCAAGCGGGTTTGGCAATAGCGGGTCTCGCTTTGTGCAGCGTTCCCCCTTCCTTGCGCATCATCGATCCCAACGAGGGATTGCCTCCGCTTCGGGACCTGGAAATCGGCCTTTTGCAAAGCTCCACCTCAACGGGAAGAGCCGTTGACCGTTTAGCGGATTTCTTACGGCGCGCGCTTCGGCACAATCCTTGAAATTCTACGCTAAGCCGAAGGCGCACTTTCCATAGTCCCTGAGTTCGCCCTTTAGGCCGGCATTTCTGGAGAGCGTAACGTGCTTGATCCCGGTTTTCTGTACAGATCGGAAACGGAACCGTCGCGCTGGTCCATAGCGGCCTGGACTAGGTGCTTAGCCAGGCCGAATTTTCGTTCCCCTTTGCGATATGCCACGGCCCATATTCCGGGCCGCTGCGGACGTGGTGCACGTTTCAGGAATTGTACGGCAAGCTGACAAAATCAGCCTACGAAGCCTACTCGGTCTCAAGGCCCGAGGACGGTGAGAATAATCTTCGTCGTCTCGCTCCCGGTGTTCGTAAACCAATGCTCCGTATCGACATGCAGAGTGGCGGTGTCTCCGGCGCCCAATGTAATGACTTCCTGTCCGGTATGGATTTCAAGCCTGCCGGTCAGGATGTGGAATATCTCGCGGGTTCCCGACTTGTGGGCGGCGAAGCGGCTGGATGTCGCGCCCGGCGGGACCGTGTAGCGAAGTAGCTCTATATCAGGCGTCGGCCGCGCCAGCGCCAACCGCTCAATGCCCGTGGCCTCATCAAAGAAGCGCAGGTTCTCGCCGACGCGGACGACCTGCGCCGTCTCACGCTCCACGAGCTCCGCAAGATCGCATCCAAGGCCGCGCGCAATCGCAATGGCGTTGCGCAGCGTCGGGCTGAGATGCCCCCGCTCGACACGCGACAGGGCCGCAGCCGAAACGCCGCTCGATTCTGCGAGCTGGTCGAGCGTCACGCCCAACTGCATGCGTCGGGTGCGCACCGCGTTTCCAAACCGGGCATCCTGTTTCTGAGTATCCATCGTCAAATCAAAACCTCACTCTTGACTTTTGCATTTCAGCAAATGAATTTGCAAAAATGCAAAAGGAGTGCTCCGCCGTGCCTGTCTTTCTCAGCACTTTACCCGTCCTCGCCACCATTGTCGCTCTCAGCCTCGGGGCACGATCCCTGTATGCCGCGCTACTGGGCGTTGGCTGCGCCGCTATCGCAATCATGCTGGCCTTTCCGATACCATCAGACAGCATGATACCTGTCGTGCTTCGTTGGACACCTATTCTGATAGAAGTTCTGATGATCGTCGGCGGCGGCCTGCTGCTGGCCGAAGTGCTGCGCGAGGCCGGGGCGCAAGCCGCACTGGCAAAGTGGATCAGCGGCCGTGCCGGCCAAGGGGTCGCGGCTGTGCTGCTTGTCGTCCACGGCATCACACCCTTTGCAGAATCCCTGACGGGTTTTGGCATCGGCGTGACCATTGGCATTCCGCTATTGGCACATTTTGGCCTTCCGGCCCGCAAGGTCGTGGTCATCGGCCTGCTTGGTCTGTGCGCGGTCCCCTGGGGATCTATGGGGCCAGGAACACTGATTGCCGCGACCATGTCCGATCTGCCCTTCCATGACCTAGGGGTGGCGTCCGCCGTGTTGAGTTTTGTTCCGTTCACAGCAACGGGCATTGCTGCTGCATGGCTTGCCAGTCCGCCGGAAAGCCGCGCTTCGGCTACCCTCTACGGCGCCCTGTCGGGGACAGTCCTCACAGTCGTGGTCACGGCGGTCAATATGGCGTTCGGCACGCCGCCGGCCGGCGCGCTTGGTGCGCTGGCGATGATCGCCATGCATCTTCTCTCCGGGTGGGGCAAAAGCAAACCGCCACTGGAAAGCGCCGGTCGCAGAGGCCTTGGCAGCTATGCCGTGTTGCTGGGCGGAGTGCTGGCGGCAAGCGCGATCATCCGCCTTGCGAGCCTGCCCGAAGGCTGGCGCTACCTCGCTTCACCCGCGCTCTGGCTGTTTATCGCAACCCTCTGGTTCGCACGCGGACAGTCGCCGGTCCAACCGCTGCGGCGGGCATGGGCGTCATGGTTGCAAGTCGCGCCTGTCACGGGCCTGTTCATCGTGTTGGGCATCCTCATGGCGGCCTCGGGCATGGCCGCCTATCTGGCGCGAACGCTGGCGGGAACTGGAACGGCCTATCTGGCGGCGGCCCCCTTCGTCGGCGCTGTAGGCGGCTTCGTCACCGGCTCCAACAGCGGGGCAAATGCGATGTTTGCCGCCACGCAGGCTGAAATCGCCCGCTCGCTCGGCGTCGATGTGTTGTGGTTCATGGCGGTCCACAATGTTGCCGCCGCCTTTCTCCTGATGGCTTCGCCCGGCAAGATTGAAATGGCCATTGAGTTGTCGCCGGCAGGCGTCGCCAATGATCGGCGCTGGTGCCAGATGATAATCCTTCTGGTCGCGCTCACCGTGGTTGCAATACTCGCGGCGATCAACGTCATAATGGGTGGGCGCTAGCGCAGCCGTCATTGGCGGGAACCGTGGGCAACTGGAGATGACGCCGGATTGCGAAGAGCGGGCTCGCACTGTCATGGCCGCATCAGCATCCGGTACACCGCCCCTCCCCGAAGGCCTGACGCCATACAGGGTACACTTGATCGCAGCACGGCTGTGCGATCGGGCCATTTGGCAAAGCACCCCGGGATGAGGGCCATAAAGTTGGGAGCAGGAGGGTGGTGGCAGCTCTACGGCGGGCTCGGAAATCCTAAGTGTCACGCCGTTCAATAGCCCCTTCTTTCTGATGCCTGAAGGCCAGCACATACACCGTATCGTCGGTTGGTTCGTGGCGATACAATGCAACGTAGCCGGAATCCCCGAACGCTATCACCAACTCACGTAGCTCCGGCCTTTCAGGGAGAGGCCGACCTATGTCCGGCGTCCTTTCCAGGAGCAAGAGTTGCCGCTCGATAGCCTGGCCGGCTCGCCTGACAGCTTCCGGGGCTTTCGTGGACAGAAACTGCCGGCAGCGCGCCAACCCCGTGGCCGCACCCTCTGTGACAATTACTTGTGGCACTCAGGCATCGCTTTTTCATCATCGGTGCCCCAGCTGTTCAACCAGGCTCGGACTTCCTGGCAGGTCAGGTGCCGGCCTGTTTCCTTATAGGCTTCCCAGGACGCCAGGGCTTCCTGTTTGAAGCTCTCTTGCGCTTCCTCGCGGTCTACATACTGCTGGATTGCTTCCAGCATGATCCAGTGCGCCGAGCGCCTGCGCTGGCTGGCAAGCTGCTGGACGCGGCTTTTCAGCCCATCATCAATCTTGAGGGATGTCGCCATATCCAGAACCTCTTATCACTCAGTAATACCTAGTAATAATGTAGTTCTTCTCTGCCGAGCTGTCCATGCGGAGGCTGTTGGCAAAAACGAACGCGATAGGAAGGCTCACCACTGAGCACCCCGGCCCTCGCACAGAAGCACTCATCTGACTTGGAGATCGGGCTGCCCTCCTGGTGGAGTTGGTCAAGGCGGCTTGTCTCAAGCATCTGGAAACGCTTGAACGCGGGATGGCATAGCCGCGCGCCAGGATGCCCACTCACCTAGCGTTCCGCTCCATCCCGGTCATTGTCGCGGAGGCGTTTCTGCTCCGCCTGGCGAAGAACCTGCTGGCGGTGCTCGTCTTGAACCTCCTTGGCAGCGCCGGCCTGCTCCCGCGCGGCACGGGCAGCACGTCCGGCGGCAATCGCCTGCTGCTGGGCGGCAATGGCGGGATCGGCCGCCGGTGGCACTGCTCGCCCTTCTGCGCGTGCCTCCGTGGTACGGGGCGCCGGCGGCCTTCCCCCGTTCCCCACGGTCTCGGTGACCGATCGCACCTGCTGCCTTTCTATATCGCAGCGCTGCTCGGCAAAGAGCGCGGAGATCTCTTTGCGCATCACCTCGATTGCCTGGCGCTCGGCACTGCTGCCAGCTGTCATCTCCAGGCGATCCATTGATTTGTTCGCCCGCAAGACGCGCGCGTCAAACTGTTCAAGCGAAAGCGGCATGGCCGTTTCCTTCTGCTGCTGGAGGGGGCCACTCAACTCCCTCCGTCCCACCGCCGGCATATCCTTGCCGCCCGCCGCAGCTGCGAACCGGCCGGCTGCCGCAATCACGGATGGCTCCGCGCCGGCCCGCTTCAGGGCGCTCGCCGTCGCCCGCCATTTCGAGACAAGCGCCAGATTCCCGTTGGTGAGCGACGCTCGATCGACGACGCCGGCGCGCTTTCGCTCGACGCGATTGGTAAGAGCCGATGTCTTGAGATAGCGATGGTCTTGCCGGCCACGCTCATAGGCTCCAGCCTGCGCCTGACTATAAGGCCTGGTGGCCGCAACATCCGAGCGGCGGGTGGCGACCATGGCAATGCCGTGCTCGCGTGCCTTGGCCGCAAACCGCTCGCGCCATTCGTAGAGTTCCGGCTTGGTCAGCCGCAGCGCCTTGCCGACATCGTCGCGCGCCGAGATCATCGCATGGACATGAACATGGCCGGTCTCCGCGTGATGCGCCGTAGTCCAGCGATGGCCGGCGACCTGCTCGCTGAGGAAATCCCGAACAGCGCGGGTCATCGCTTCCGGATCGGTCCCGGCCCGCGCCGAGAAGATAATGTGGAAAGCGTTGCGCGGCTCGACGGTGCGAATATGCGAGGACCAGGCCCGCCAGATGACGTCGGCCTTTTCCTTGACGCTGGAACCAAACTTGACCGAATCGCCTTCGCTGGTGGTGATGACCTTCTCCGTGCGCAGGAATTTTTCCAGGAAGTAACGGCCGGATTTCTCCGAGACGGACGCGCCGAGAATGTGCACCTCGGCTGAGACACCGGCGTCGGCCAGCCGGCGCACGAAATTGGCCTCCGCATTCTCGACGGCTCGTGCCGGCCCCTCGCCTTTCTCGCGAACCTTCAGCGCGCCAGCGATCTTCTTGGCCGGCAGATCCGTCACCGCATAGACCGAGACCTTGCCGTCCGGATGCCGGGAGTATAGGAAGGGTTTCGAGCTGAAGGCGGCGTTCAGAGCGTCGTGTAGGGCCGCATCATCGACATCATCGACAAGCATCATGGAGAAGGTGGCGGCCGCGTTAACCGCATAAGCCTCGCGGAAATCAGCAGTCCATTCGGCGAGCGCTGCCGCCCGGTCCTCCCGGCTGGAAATGGCAATACCGTCCTGATCGTAGATCGCAATGTCGACCGTGCCCTTCTCGCCGCTTTCCTTTTCGACCTCGCGCGTGCCGAGATAGGTCATCAGGCCGGCGGCCGACGCGCGGCTGGACACGGTGGACGTCACTTTGATGACGACAGGCTGTGCGCCGGCGGCAATAGCCGCCCGGCTTACCGCTTCTGCCGAAGCCCGATCCATCGCCGCCTGTTGCGGGGCAGTCGGCCGAGGCGCGCGCTGGGCGCTCGCGGCGGAACCGCCGCCCCCTCCCCCGCCGGCCGATGCCCTCGGCTCGTCTTCATCGTCACGATCGCGGCCGGGGGCCCCCAGGGAACCGACCAGCGCAATAACGCCCTGCTGCGATCCCTTTGGGGCCTGCAAGATGGATGCGATCGTCGGCTCGCGTGAGGAATCCAAGCCCGAGGGCGATACTTTTTTCGCGATCCCTGTGGGAACAAAGCGTTGTCCCGGTTCCCTGGCCGACGGAGCGACACCACTGGCCCGCGGCCGGCGCAGTTCCTCTTCCCCGTCTACCAGCGACGAGGCGCGGCGGACGGTAAGTGCCTCGATCTCGACGAGCAGTCCGGTCCAGTCATGCGCCATGACCAGCTCCCTTCCGCTCCTTGCGGCTGATCCGCAGCATCAGGTCGATATCGGCGCGCAGGCGAAACACGCCGTCGAGAAGCCTGCGCAGCGCGGCGTCGAGATGCGGCTCGTACCCGACCCGCCCCTCGTTCATCGCCCTGACCGCCTGGTTGAGGTTGATGCCGATGCGGCGAAGTTCTTCATTGGTGCCACGCAGGGCGTCTGCCTCAGCCGGCCCGACCGGAAGCGGAAGGCCGGCCCGGTCGCGAAACAGCAGCCGGATGACGTCGCTGGCGGTGCGGCTGTCCCCGCAAAGCGCGGCGAGCGCCTTGCGCTCCTCCGGCTGCAGTCGGACCCTCACCACCTCGCTCCGCATGTCTTCCTTCCCGCTTGCCAGGTTGCCGGAGGCGACCCAGAGCGCCAGAGGCGCGAACCACTGCCCTGCCAGAGGCGGAGCGACGTCGAGTTTGTACCACAAACTTGACTATCCTGCCGCAAGATATAAACTATAATTAATCTTTTTGAGCAACCTCGCACAACCGGACGTTCTCGCTACATACATCGCAACGACCCCGGATAACCCGAACACTTTGGCGTGAGCAATTACCCGTTGTTAACGCGCTCGTTGCCTGCGATACCACTGGAAACGGTCAATTATCCATTAATAACTGACAATTAACCGCGATCTTGTTCCCCATTATCAACGGGCAATTGATGACTGCCCATTAACCGTTGGCAACGGGTAATGATCAATCGTTACTCCTGAGGGAAGTTGCCTGTATGCAGGTTCCGCCGGCGCAGTTGACTAATTATAATTTATTTCCAACATCCACCGTTGAATGGTCGACTACATTGCCGTTTTGTTTTCTCCAACGGTCGCAACCCCGGCCATCTCCATGGCGCGAAAAACCCAAGCCAAGGTTTATGTCGTTAGGCTACAAGAGTTACCGTACCAATGCTCTGTTTTCCAAGACGGCGAGCATCGAAATCAGATATGCAAGAGATCATGAACCAACCATCGAGTGTCGCCCTTACTCACACCGCGAAAATGGGTAGATTCTGATGCTATCCGATCGTCTCACCCATCTACCTGACAGGAAGCGCCGCGAACTGGAGCGCACCGCGCAAATCCTGTTCGGGGAATTTGAAGAGGCCCTGAAAACAAAACTCTCCGACAAAGCCAAACGTGGCCGCATCCTCAAGCTGATCCTGTTCGGCTCCTATGCGCGCGGCGATTGGGTAGAAGATCGCAAGAGCGGCTATCTTTCCGACTATGACCTTCTCATCATCGTCAACGAGGAACGCTTTGCCGAACAGTATGAAGCTTGGGAGAAGGCTGGAGAACGGTTCTTGCAGGAGCTGACCATTACCCGCCGACTCGCCACGCCTGTCAATTTCATCGTCCACAGCTATCAGGATGTTAACGACCAGCTCGCCCAGGGCCGCCCATTTTTCGTCGACATCGCCCGCGACGGCGTAGTGCTCTACGAAGCCTCCGGCTTTCCTCTCGCCTTGCCGAAGATCCTTGCACCGAAAGAAGCCCTCGACCAAGCGCGCACCTATTTTGAGCATTGGTTCCCAAGTGCCATCCGCCGTCTCGAGATAGCGCAGGAAGCCATAAGGCGAGGTTACGTCAAGGAAGCTGCATTCGATCTGCATCAAACGACCGAACGCCTCTATCATTGCACCCTGCTCGTCCTGGCCCTCTACAGCCCAAAATCCCACAAGCTAACCTTCCTTCGCTCCCAGGCAGAAAGGATCGCACCGCAACTCATCGGCATCTGGCCGCGCGATAGCCGGTTCGCTAAGCGGAGCTTTGCCCGCCTTGATCGCGCCTATGTCGATGCGCGCTACTCCCCGGCCTACGAAATAACCAACGAGGAATTGGTCTGGTTGATCGATCGCGTGACCATGTTGCAAAAAGCCGTGGCCAAGATCTGCACGGAGCGACTCGACGGGAACAAACCGGGCGCACCATGAGTACAAGCCAGGTGCCGTGCACCGAGGCCTTTCACTGGCGCCCCTCCAGCTCTCTATAGCGTAACGTGGAACCGTGCTCGCCTCCCGGCGGGTGCGGCTCACGCCGCGTCACTAATTCGGAGACCGGTGAATCGCCCGATCGCGCAATGGCTTATTGAGCGATGCGCTTAACCGCATAGCCACCTATTCGCTGACTGCCAGCAGCCCAGGCCGCTCCCAGGCAACCAAGCCGAAGCACTTCATTCTTGCCACGCAGGAGCATGAGCTATGATAGCGGGATAGATATCAAGTAAGATTGATTTCAGATAGCATGCATATTGCAATCTAAATTGCTATTCAGTTGCGATATGAATGCTATCTGATAGCTTTCACAAATCATTCATGCATTCAAGCTATCAGGTACGCTTGATAATCAATAGGAGACGAGCCATGCCGGTAGTGTGCGCAGCCAACCCCAAGGGGGGCGCGGGTAAATCGACGACCATCCTGGCCATAGCCTCGACCCTCGCTCAGCAGGGCGGATCCGTCACGATCATCGATGCCGACCCCAACAAACCGATCACCGACTGGCGAACGGGAAAGAGCAATCTTCCGATCAAGGTCATCAGCGAGGCGACGGAAGGCAATATCCGCGACCTCATCAACACCGCCGCAGCCGAGGCACAATTTGTCTTCGTCGATCTCGAAGGTACAGCAAGCCGCCTTGCATCACGCGCAATTATTCGCGCGGATCTCACCCTGATACCTTTGGGCGGCAGTGCTCTCGACGCCAAGCAGGCCGCACGGGCCGTCGGTCTGGTGCGGGAAAGTGAGGAGGACATCGGGCGTAAGCTAAACTTCACGCTCGCCTTCAATCGCACAAGCCCTCCGCCATTCACACGGCGTATCGAGCGAGAGATCGCAGATCAGATGCGAAGCAATGACCTACCAGTTCTCGGCACCCATCTTTATCGCCGCGAAGCCTATAACGCCATGTTCATGGAACGGCTCAGCCTCTTCGAACTCGACGCCAGGCAGGTGAACGGCCTGGAAGCTGCAATCGACAATGCCGTTCAGTTGACGGAGGAGGTACTCGAACTCCTTCGTGGCGCCTCGACGGAAAGGGCAGCGTAATGTCCAGCGATCTCGGATTTGGAAAACCGAAGAAACTCGATCTCTCCGGCTTCGCACCCCGCCCCGCGGAAAAGGCGCCGCCACAGGCCGAACAGGAGGCCTCCGATCGCGCAGCCGAGCGGGCCGGCTTCCAAAGCCGCGAGCCGGTCCAAAGGATCAAGCGCATCCGCAAGACAAGCGAGCCCTTGGACCAGGCATTCGTGCGTGCGCCGATCGATGTCATCAACAGGTTTAAGCAATATTGCAACGACACTGGAATGTCGTACGGCGAGGCACTGGATGAGTTGATGCGGAAGGCGGGGATCTAAAACCCTCTCCTTCTAATCGGCAATGCTGGGTACGAAGAGGGTAAAATCGCGTACGTCAAACTGTCGTCGCTACCCGGCAGCATTCTACTCCTCTCACGCAACATGCTCCCTGTTTTATGCCCATTTACTGCAAACAGATGGCCAGAATAGACGCATACGCAAATAAGATACTCGTTACGTAATCTCTTAGATTTCTCCGACAACTCACCATCGGTTGGAGGCTACTATGGATACGGTAACGACCGAAGTAACAAGCGAGATACTAGGATTTGCCGACACAGGAGATTCCAGAAACAAGGTCTTAGGAGACACACTCGTCTCCGTAACGCGTAACACTGTTGGAGACGCAGAAGTCCAGGTCGATTTTCTTGGTGATTTTGGCGACCTCACAACTCTGTATCCTGATGAATGGTTTTCAGTAAGCATAGATGGATATGAACTAGGTAAATTTCAAGGAATACAATCTCAGAACACGACAAGTAACTTAAATATAGCATACTCAGATTGGGAAAACATCATAAATGACGGAACAATAAACCTAATATATACTATGGGCCCGGAAGTTGACAACCTTGACACCAATCCAAATGAGTTTATTAAATTAAAATTCACTTGGGAAACGCAACTCAACTGGGAAACACCAAGCCACCAAAAGACTCTTCCCACCCAAATCAGGGGCACAAACGCAGATGATGTTTTAAACGGCACTGATGGGAGAAACATCATTTATGGGTTGCTGGGGGACGATACAATTTCCGCCGGCGGGAACAACGACATTGTCAAGGGCGGCCTGGGTGACGACCGGATCAACGGTGGTAACCAGTCCGACGCGCTCTACGGCGAACAAGGAGACGATAATATCTTTGGCGACGACGGGAATGACATCGCATACGGCGGCGTTGGGAATGATCTTTTGGATGGTGGCGCTGGTAATGACTTCCTCTACGGCGGCGCGGGAAAAGACACACTTAAAGGCGGCGCCGACGACGACTTCTTGAAGGGCGCGAACGGTAATGACGTGTTGAACGGCAGCGTCGGCAACGACGAGCTCTATGGTGGCGCAGGCCACGACAAGCTTTCCGGCGGCCTCGGTAATGACGAACTGTTCGGAAACCGAGGCAACGACTCGCTCTTCGGTGGTGCAGGAAGGGACGTGCTCGACGGTGGCTTGGGCAACGACGAACTTTCCGGTGGCCTCGGTATAGATACCTTCATCTTCGGAAAGAAAGAAGGCGATGATGTCATTCGCGGCTTCGAGGCAGACCACGATCTCATCAAGCTCAACGGGCAAACCTACACTGCCGTCGAAAATGCAGATGGTGACACCGTGCTTGAATTGTCCGGCGGCGGAAGCGTGACACTGCTTGGCATCGCGCTTGAAGATGTCAAATCCGATTGGTTCCTGTGAGTGTAGCCCCAGCTACCATGTTAGCCGCCTTAATGCATAGCACCGGACGTTTTGGCGACGAGAGGCAGGCTTTTGCTGGCTGCGCGACACCGCAGGCAAGTTTTGCCAGTCGCCGGAGTTAATCCATCGTGATGGAAGGC
>NZ_JARSBQ010000032.1:0-22257 GCF_029623935.1 Shinella sp. 838 | reverse complement strand
GATCATTCATGGCGGGTGTGGTCTCCGGAAACGGCACGGATCGGCGTAAGCAACCAAATCCTACGTCATTTCAACGGTTTGAACCATATCCGCCAACCCCTCGTGAATTATTCGGGCTAAGTGCCATCGTAGGTATCCAGGTTCTTTCTCATATATAATCTACCTATAGCGTGAATGCTTGGATTCTCGCGCTCCTCAGCCCGCCGCATCTCATGGATCTCTGATTTATCTGAGACGTCTTGAAAGCTAGGAATTGTGCGCCGGCCGAGGAGGCAAGGCCGGCGCGCAGCAAATGGCCGGCAAAAAGCTGGCCGCGCTCTGCCTCGGAAAGATCGCCACACATGCCGGCGGCGAGTGCTTCCTTCTTGCGAGCAGGGCAAATTTATCTATGCGCTCCAGCGCTGCGATAGGGCAGGTGGCGTCGGACGAGCCACGGCCGATCTCTACCTCGAGCCAATCGGTCGTGCCACGCAGGGACACCAGCGCGCCGTTGTCGAAAGTTTCGACCCAGCCGCGCCCATCGTCTGTCTGGTCGCGCCCGGTGATCTCCGAGCGACGCAGACCGCCGGCAAAGCCGAGCAGCTGCATCATGGCCCGGTCGCGAAGCCCATGCAACGAACCGCGGGTGAGCGTCTCCAGCATGGCGATCAGATTTTTTGGGAAGATCGCTTCCTTCTGCCGGGGCAGTGCGGCGTGCCGCGCTGGGAACAATTCCAGACGATCGCCGAGAGGCGCCGCTCGATGGTTGAGACGCCATTGACTTTGACGTTACGCTCGGCCGTACGCGGAGGCGCGAGCGATAATGTAGAGTCCGACGATTGCCGGTTCCGGGGGAGGGGACAGATTCTGTCGTCGGCACCAAGCGGAAAAGTGCCGCCAGTCCGCGGTATCGGCCCGCCGCGTATTGGCTGAGCTGGCGGCTTCGACATCGCCCCGGGCGCGTTCGGTCAGATCTTATAGGTGCCCCGGCAGGGGAGGGCGCTTGACAGGGCGGCAACGACGGCGGTGGAAATACCGCCGGCCTCCGCCGTGCTGAGCGGCGGAGCAGCGACGTCCGGAGCACAAAATCCGCTGTTTTCGTCGATGATTTGCGGCATTTCTCTATGATGAGAAACATAACCGATAAGGCAATCGGGTCGATGAGCTGTGCATCCGCCGAAGCCGGATGGGGTTACGGATGCCCGGTTTCCTCGAGAGGCTGGTCCTCCTGTTGGAGCACCAGCGAAGAAATCTCGATCGTCAATGTTTCAAAGTCTCTCGAATAGGGTGAACTTCGGCGCCAGAGTGCGAAGATTTGCCTGCCGACCGGCATATGTCTGATTTCCACCAGCGCCAGCTTTCCTCCCGCCGTTAGTTCGCCACAGGTACCAGAGGCCATAACTGGTGAGTTCGAGTTTATCCTCATGTCTAGCAAGATAGATCTCCGACTTGAGCTGCAGACCTGCAAAATGAATTGCGTCGATCCGCTCGACTGGTTCTCCCACATATTGACCCGCATCCCTTAAGGCTGGCCGGCAGCCAAAATCGAAGCGCTTATGCCCCGGAACCTCCGGCCAGACGCCATCGGCTGACCGTTTACGTTCATGTGCATCAGATATTTGCCCGGTCTCTCACGGCTGTGACTTTGAGAGCGGCACAGGGGACCGGGCGACAACCCGAGCAATGTGCATGGTATTGTCCACTGGGGACTTCCCCTTTTTTCAGCCTTGCTATACCGATCTACGAAAAAGGTATAACGGCGTTAAGGCCATCGCGCTTGAAGCGGCAACAAACGAACTTAACATCTGCCAGCGGAACAAAAACGAGGCCCGCTGAAGCTGTTCTCAAGATTGGCGGCTATGCATAGATGAGGGGCGATACGAATACGCCTCAGGCTACCTCTGCTTTGAAGGCATGGGATTGAACGCTGGGAGAGGTCCAAGGGCAGTCGCCCTGTTGGGGAGCATCACTACCGATGAAGAAGATCGATCTCGTCTACCAGACTATGCTTGCGGAATTGGGCCAGCGATCCATGGACGCGGCATGGACAGCCGATTTTCCACCCGAGGGCCGCTTTCAGCGTGTCGTCGTCAAGGAGAAGGCCTATTGGTATTTCGACATCCCGGACGGCTCCGGCGGCAAGTCCCGGCGATACGTCGGCCCTGCTGATGATACGGAGATCGCGCAGCGTGTCGAAACCCACCAACAACAGAAAGACGATCTCATCGCTCGGAGGCGCATGGCTAGCACGCTGACACGCGACGGCGGCATGGTCGCCCCTGACGCGATGTCCGGCAACCTCGTCGAGGCACTCGCGGCCAGGGGCCTCTTCCGGCTCCGCTGTGTCCTCATCGGGACAGTCGCATTTCAGACCTACGCCGGACTGCTCGGCGTACGCCTGCCCTCGGCATCAGTCCTGACCGGGGATGCGGATATTGCGCAGGACTATGCGATCTCGCAGGAAGTCGAAGACAGCCTCCCCCCGATTGTCGAACTCCTGCAGAGAGTCGATCCCACCTTTCGACCCGTCCCTCATCGATCGGGATCCGTGGCTTCGTCTGCATTCCAAAATTCGACTGGATATCGCGTGGAGTTCCTGACATCGAACCGCGGCTCCGACGACTATATCGACCAGCCATCGAAGATGCCTGCCCTCGGCGGGGCGAGCGCGGATCCGCTTCGCTTCCTCGACTTTCTCATCAGGGAGCCTGTGCGGACAGTCCTGCTTCACAAGAGCGGTGTCCCTGTAACAGTCCCGGATCCGGCGAGATATGCCGTCCATAAGATGATCGTCGCCACGAGACGACGCACCGACGGTATGAGCGCGATCAAGCGGGACAAGGACATCCGACAGGCGGAGATCCTCTTCGAAGCCCTGTTCGAGACACGTAGAGCATCCGATTTCGCCATCGCGTTCGATGAAGCATGGAAGCGCGGCCCGGCCTGGCAAGAAGCCCTACTTCAGGCCGAACGGAGTATGCTATCGAAATCTGGAGCTAGCGCGTTTCGTCAGATCCTTTGGCAGGGGAATCAGGAAATCGGCAAGGAACAGTCTGACGATCCTGTATGAGGAAATGGAAAGAAGAAGGTGTATGCTGCTGCCGCCTACCGCAAGGCGCGCCCGATCTAGTCGACAGGCGCTGGAATAAGGAGATCAGGGCACCAGATGGCTCGGTTGGTCACAGAATACTGGAACTCTTCGTTATCGTCGAGTTGAAGAACAGGATCGCTGCCAACGAGATCTGGATCAAAGGGTTGCGTACATATTGGGCCCTCGACGAGGGTATGATCTCCCATCAGACTTATGCCATCATCAAGGCCGAGGCCCGCGACCAGTCCAGTCCGCCGCGCGCGTTGTCGCAGCCATCATGGGCGGCAACCACAGAAGATTTACCGCGCTTTGGAAAGGCCAAAGAGTCGAGGTCAGAGAGGCGGCGTATTAGTGCATCTGCTTCCTTGGTGGACGGAGGAAGGATGCGGCCTTATCCGACACGATTTTCAGGGTTTGCCATCCGGCCAGCTCGTGTTCTGCGATACGCGCCTCAATGGCGGTCAGCATCCATGCCGCAGCGGCGATGTCCTCGGCCGCCTTGTACGCTTTGAACCGCTCTAAGCAGGCAATGATACGCGGCCCGGCCGAGCCCTCTGCCAGAGCGATACCGGCGGCGAAGGCCTGCGCTTCCTCGTAGGCGTTCATAAGGCGCTGCCGGTCATCACCCTCGCTGTTGACGATGACCCCGAGCGTGTAGGTCAGCGTGTTCATGAGGTCGGTGGCTTCATCGTGCATGTTCAGTTTCCCTTATGCGCTTTGCCAGCCGGTTAATGGTCGAACTGGAACAGCCGGTGACGCTCTGGATGGTCGCCCACGGCGTGCCGCTGCGCAACATGGCCGTAATGGCCTTGTTGCGTTCCTCGTTCGGCGGGCGGCCTTTATAAGCCCTCGCCGCCTTGGCTTTGGCCATCCCCTGCGCCTAGTGATGCCTGCGGCTGTGGATGTCGTCGCGGTCAGCGGAGGCCAAGTGCCATGAGGTTGGCAGGTCGAGCGCCACCACGCACATGTCATCACCGGATCAACTCCCCAGAAGTGGGCTCTTCTGCGCAATTTCGGTGCAACTTTCTGAATCCTGTTGATTCGACGTATGAATCTGCAGGAGCATCACGATGGCGAAACGCGTTCTCCCGTTAATCCCGTCACCATTGGTCGTTGACCATGTTGAACTATCGTCCGAGGCGATATCCATCCATTGCCGTTTCCGATCGCATACTGTGCGGTGCCCCGACTGCCTTCAAGCCTCTCAACGTTTCCACAGCCGCTATGTACGACAGCTTACCGATCTGCCGTGGCAAGGGCGCACCGTGACGATAGCGCTCAATATTCGACGCCTGCGTTGCAGCAATCACCGATGCCGAAGGCGTACATTCGCGGAGAGACACGATGACGTCGTACGGCGATATTGCCGGCGCACGAGGCGCCTCGCCGAGCTCCATCGCTGTGTCGGGGTAGCATTGGGAGGAGAGGCCGGCGCATGGCTGGTCGCGCGCCTCGGCATGCAGGTAAGCGCCGACACCATTTTGCGCATCGTGCGATCGGAAGCTGTCCCTGAGTTCAAGGTTCCACGTATTCTCGGGGTGGATGATTGGGCCTGGCGGCGCGGGCAACGATACGAGACTGTACTCGTCGACCTGGAGACGAACGACGTCGTGGATCTGCTGCCCGATCGCGAGATGAGTACACTCTCCACCTGGCTCAAGGACCATCCCGGCGTCGAGATCATCGCCCGCGACAGGGCTGGCGCATATGCACGTGGCGCCCGGGAGGGCGCGCCGAAGGCCCAACAGGTCGCCGACCGTTGGCATCTTCTACGTAACTGTTCGGACGCTTTGCAGAATGTCGTGGAGCGCCGATATCGCCTGGTTCGTGTTGCGCGCGATCCGTTCCCGCAGCGCGCTGATCTGGCTGTCCGAGAGTCCGATTTGCCATGGCTGGCCCTTCGTGAGCTGGCGCCCCTTAAGCCAACCAAGAGCGACGGCACGGTCGATGAGACGATACTGCAGCTCCGTGCTCTCCTGATGATGCCGCACCTGGTTAACGGAAGACTGGCGGACATAGATGTAGGCGAGCTTACCGCGATGCTCGGCCGTGACGCACTCGTCTGGGCTATGAGCTTGTGCGCAGCCTGACCCTTGTTGAGGCCGGCCTGACCGTGCCGCTGCAATGCTGGGCTGACCGCTTGTTCAGACGATAAAATCTAGGAGGCCCTTGTGTACCCACGCCTCAGTTATCGACGGGCGCGATGTATTCCAGCTTGTACCAGTCAATGAGGCCAGGTCGAAAATGCCGAACGGCGGAACGCGACCACATGGGGGTGTTGTGGTCACCGACCACCATGATGTCCAAAGGCGGCATGTTCGGGTCGGCGGCGATCGATGCCACTGTATCGAACACACCCATCCAGATTTCCGTGAGGTCGCAGGTGATGCGATCGGCTATGCTCGCGGCGGATGTACCGCAGGAGAGAGGACCGTTCTTGACGGGCACGTACGGTAGGTGGCTATCCAGGGTTAGCCAGTAGACGAATTTGCGCCGTTCGCCCGCCCCCGCAAGCTCCCGGTGGACGAGCCTGCCGACATCCTCGTCGCACAACCCTTGCAGGACTGAGCCGCAATGGCGGGCCGTGTCGTCCGGGAACATCCTCTCAAGGTCGTCACGGAAATTCGACGTCTGGATACCAATGTGGGGATACCATTCTCTGAGTGAGAGCAGCTCACCGTTGAAACCGTCATAACTGATTGTCGAGAACCCGCCTTCGACAAGTCGCGCAGGCAGGCAGTCGTATTTCTTGTCCTCGAGATAATCGGTAAAGGTGCCCCATCTGCCGCACAGCTCCCGCGACATGGCGCCAGTGGTCGAGCCATAATGGGCATTGACCCCGTGTTTCAGCTTGAAACGGTGGCCGGCGGCGGCGCGCAGTTTGTCTTCCAAAAGTGCCCGCTCGCCCGGATTGGCATAGGCCCCCATGCCCTCAACGAGCACGAGAAGCACATTTCGATCGTTTTCGATGATCATGTCCGATGTGAGATCCGCCTGTTGCAGCGCGCTTTCGAAGGTTGCCGGCACTCCTGGATTGTAGTTGTTCGTCGCATAGTCGAGGAGGATGAGCGCATTGACAGCGATCAGGGTCGGAATGAGGGAGGCCTGCTTCAGGCGGCCACGATAATGGTTGATCAAGTAGGCGGAGACGATGGCGACCGCGGCAAGTAGGGCGATACCCGCTGAATAGAGCAACGATGCACCGACATCGATATCTTTCAGGAATCCGATCGACGCAAAGGCGAGGCCGAAAGGCATATTAAACATCGCGGAAACGATGAAGAAGCCATCAACCACAGCGGCGATAAGGAAAAGCGGATAGGCGAGAGCCCTTGGTAGAACCAGCGAAAGCACGGCTGCGGCCAGGTAAAGCGCAGGACCCAGCGGGCGACGGATCATCAGCCATGGCGAAGCGAGCAGAAACAATGCATTCGGCACAACGACCACGATGAGCACGAAAAGCCATGTGTCGGAATAGCGAAGCTTCTCCCAAAGGGTTTTCGGGTGGGCGGAATACTCATCCGGAACCGCACTCATAGATTGTCTCCGTTATTCGGAGAACTATCTAGGGGGCCGAAGTTAAGGAGTCGCAAATGCTGGCTGAGAAGGCGACAAAGAGACTTGGCTTGCGGTGGAGTGATGATGTGAACGCCTCTACTCCGGCGACAGGGACCGCGGCTAGACTTTCAACCACATCCCTGCGGGCGGCCCGCTCGGCAAAATCCTGTACGTCCAGCAGATCTGTGCGGGGGGGGGGGGGGGCGCTCAGTGATGGGCGTCCCTACCGCGATCACTTTCGCAGGATGCAGAATTCGCGCTTACCCACATTACCATATATGTGCTAATGTGGGTCTGTGTGAATCTACGGAGTGTGTTACATGAGCCGCCTGACTATCGATATAACCGACCAGCAGCACCAAAGCCTGAAGGCACTGGCCGCCCTGCAAGGCAAAACGATCAAGCAATATGCGCTCGAACGCTTATTTCCGGGTGGCGCTGCGGATACCGATCAAGCATGGCAGGAGCTGAAAACCCTGCTGGGAATGCGCATCAACGAAGGCTTGGCGGGAAAGGTATCCACCAAAAGCATTGGCGAAATTCTCGATGAAGAACTTGCCGGGGACAATCGCGCTTGACCCGGCACGACTACATCCTGACGGGTGCGGCAGAAGCCGATTTGCGCGGAGTTATCCGTTACACGCGCAAGCAATGGGGCGATGCACAGGTGCGCCATTACATCGCCAGACTGGAACAAGGCATTGCGCGCCTCGCGGCCGGTCAAGGGATTTTCAGGGACATCAGCGCGCTCTATCCGGAGTTGCGCATGGCTCGCTGCGAACATCATTACATCTTCGGCCTTCCGCGCGAGGACGCGCCGGCATTGATCGTGGCGATCTTCCATGAGCGCATGGATTTGATGGGGCGACTGGCCGATAGGCTAAACGACTGAGGTACAGCGCCGGAAGGATGCCGCGAAAATCAGGCAGACCGTCCGAGAACTCTATGGGCGGTAGCGCGATCCTTGCGATCCAGTTTTTGCGCGCTGCGCTGGGCATAGTTCCAGCTGAGTGCAGCGAGGTGCCGCTCAATGGTTGGGACGCTATTGGCTTTGCCGCCTCGCTCCGCCGAACCGGAGGCACAGGCGGTGATGTAGAGCCCGAGGACCTGCGGATCCGAGGAGAGGGGCGAAAAATTCTGGCGTCGGCACCAGGCGGAAGAATGCTTCCAGTCCGCCGCATAGGCCCGTCGCGTATTGGCTGAACTGGCCGCCTCGACGTAGCCGCGAGCGCGCTCGGTCAAGACCTGCAGCTGGGCGGGTAGGCCGGGTTTGGCGTCAGCCAAAGGCGAGGTCGGCCGAAACCCCGGCAGCGGAAACATCAGCGGAATCCGCTGTACTGTGCGGTAGCGTAGAGCGCTCCGGAGGGTGAATTTCGCCGTTTTCGTCGATGATTTGGGCCATTTCCTATATAAAGAGCATAATGTGATAATGCCACGGCGCTGGCGTGATGCGCGGTATCGTTTGTTTGGTGAGGCACATATCGGCAGAAGCATTGCCACTGAGCTGTTGCCTGATAGATTGCGAGTGCGGGTGACTGGTGGAGGTCCATGATGTCGTGTGTTCTTCGCGTGATAGTCGTGGCCGGTTTTCTCCCCGTCTCGCCTCTTCACGCGGAAACATTGCTTTGCGCTCCTGTTGCTGTCGCGGAAACAGTCGGCACGTCCGGATCCCTGACGATATCCGCCGCCGACAAGGAACTGGGAAACCCGGTTCTTTTCTGGATTGATACCAAGACCGGAGAGTTACAGGAACATGCGGAAGGTGGCGACCGGTTCATTACCTACACCGGCAAGCTGGATGTGCAGCAGGCCGACGCGAACGTTTTCCTGGCTCATCACGCGGAGCAGAACGAAATCTACCGCATAGATCTCGGCGTAATGGTGCACCCGTTCCAGAGAAGCGTTGACGGTGCGTTGACATCGATCGGTGCCTGCAATCCGGCGAGGATGGGTGAGTTGCCGCAAGAGGACAGTGCCCCGGTGTGGCCCTTCACCTATCGAAAGACCGGGTAACCCGGGAGATAGCTTACACAAGCAGCGCCATGCACGGGAACTCTGACAGCACGACATCGGGAGGTAGGATGTTTTTGAGGGGGGCATATCTCGGCGGCGCGCTACTGGCGGGCTTCGCACCGGCTCACGCCAATGGCTGCCTTGCTCCACCGTCGATGATCACAGGCCAGTTGCGCATCGTCGAAAGCAGGCATCCTGACGGGACACCCATCAGGGCGTTTGTCGTCTTCGTCGAGGACGGGCAATGTGTTTCCATAGAGGACGTGGACGGTGATCGGGCGGATGTCTTCCTTCGCGATATCCATCTGGCGCCAAAGGGTGACGAAGCCGCGCGCTGGAGTGATGCTGTTGGAAAGGACGTGACGGTGCAAGGCAGAATGGGCCTTCCTTTCACCACGTGGCATGTCGGTTCCGCCATGATGTTCGATGCAACCATTTCGGCAGTTCGAACATCGAGCGACGAATAACCGTCGACGCTCCATATCCTTCTGCCAGCCACTGGATCCGGACACGGCCGGCAAGGCGATGACTGGTGCTTACTCCTGTGCGCCACCGGGCAGGATTTGGATTGCGGAAGCATCACCATAAGCCGTGGGGATCTGCATACCGCCGGTCAGGTCCGATACGCGCGCCGCTGTTTCCCGTACCACCTCATCCATTGTCAGGCCTGGCCTCGAGAGGGTCTGGAGAAGGGCAATCACGAATGGGCTGTCCAGCCCGTTGCCGTCGGCCGCCGTCTTGCCGGGCTGAGTGGAATGGAGGACCACACTGTTCATCGCGGGCGTGGGAGAAACGGCAAGGCCCATGGGCATGCGCTCGGGCACCGGATCCACCGTTATACGGGCAAGGCCGCGCGATGACGCGACCGCCTTTGCCTCGACAAACGGGTCGTCGCGGCAGGCATCGATGATGACGAGTGCGCCCTGGCGCGCCTTGCTTGCCGCCGCCGTCAGGTCTTGCAGGGCCAGTGCCGTCGTTTGCAGGTCTTTTTCGTTTCCTATGGCAGCATCGACAGGCACGAGATAATTGACGCCACCGGTTTCGACGCCATGGCCTGCATAGAACACGACCACGATGTCCGCATCCCCCGCTCGCTCGCCGATATAAGCGGGCAGATTGGTCATGTTCTTGCTATCGATGTCCTCCGCGATCTCGATCGCGTCAAATCCCATATCGGCCAGCCGGCTTGCGATGATCGCGGCGTCACGCCGGGCATTGGGAAGGCTGGACAGTTCGGAATAGTTTCCGGAGCCGATGATGAAGGCGAGCCGTTTCAATCCATCGGGTGATGGATTTTCTGGCATGATACCGAATTCGAAGCCGGGCGCAAATTCTCCTGCGCGCCGTTGCAGGACCGGCTGCGTCAACCGCTTCAGGCGCCAGGCGGCATCGTTTCGCTCCAGCAGGTTGGGGACCGATTGCGTTCCTTCAAGGATGCGATTGTAAATCTCGATGGCTTTTTTCTTTTGCCCACGCGCTTCGGCCGATCGTCCCAACCCGAGCTGCCAGCGCCAGTCGTCGGGCGAAAGCTTTGCTGCTTCGTTGTAAAGGCCTTCAGCAGCAGCGGGGTCCTTCAGGCTATCGAGAGCCAGATCGCCTGCGCGGATCAACAGGTCTATGTTCATCGCGTAGGCATCCTCGGCGGACATGTCGCCGGTTTCGCGAGCAGCCGAGAGCATGTCGTCGAAAGAGGCTCGCAAATCGCCTGTGCGGGATTCGATTTCGGATTTCTGAATGAGCGCAAGCCGCCGGAAAGGCGGCCCCAGCGCGATCGCCGCTGTCAGATCCTCGAGCGCTTTCGCCAGATGCCCCACCCGGCGCAGTAGAAGACTGCGAGCAATCAGCGCCGGACCAAACTGTGCGTCGTTTTCGAGCGCCTGATCAAGGTCGGCGAGCGCTGCAGCCAGATCCCCCCGACGTTCGGCCTCCAACGCTCTCTGGACAAAGGGCGTCGCGTCCGCGGGCGCATCGCGCATCGCCGCCTCGATGTCGTCGGCAACGGCATCTGGTTGCCCGATGGTCTGGTTTATTGTGACGCGTAGGGCGAGAGCCTCTCCCTTCAGAGGGCCCTGCAGATCAATTGCCGTCTGGACGTCGGCCAGGGCGCCGGCCACATCCTCTTGCGTCGGCAGCTTGTATTCCTGCATCGAACCGTCGGCATTTGCATCGAGCGCCATGCCTGCCTGCGTCACCTGCAGAAAGCGCATGAGCCCTCGGAAAAACGCGGCTTTCTGCCTGTCCTCGTCGTTCGTCTTCCCTTCCAGAACACGGGTGCAGGAGGCTTCAGCATCGGCCAGTTGCTCGATTGGCAGCATTGCTGTTTTGACATGTTCATCGGCGCAGGCAGCGAGGTCTGCCACCGTGTCCGCGCTTGCTGACGAGACCGCATAAACTGCGTAAACCAATGCGGCACTGCAGGTTTTCTTGAGGCGCATTGATCATCCCCAGGCTGAAAAATAGGCTGAAGCTCGATGCTATCGCCGAAAGAGGAACGGGTTTGGGGCGGGTTTTATTTCACGGTTTCGGTTGGAGCAAGAATCCAACCTGAACTGCCCCCCATTTCGACCGGACAGTCGGCATAAGCAGAAAGGCTCAAGCACAGGCTTGAGGACAGGCTTATGTCTAACGCGTATCGACACGTTGAATTGCTGACGGGTGATGTTCGCCGCAGGCGGTGGACAACCGAGCAGAAGCTGACGATCATCGAGCAGAGTTTCGAACCAGGCGAGACGGTATCTTCTGCCGCTCGCCGCCATGGCGTTGCGCCCAATCTGCTTTACCGGTGGCGCAGGCTTCTGAGTGAGGGAGGTGCTGCAGCCGTGGATTCTGACGAGCCGGTTGTCGGCAATTCGGAAGTCAAGAAGCTGGAGGATCGCGTCCGCGAGTTGGAGCGCATGCTCGGCCGCAAGACCATGGAGGTCGAAATCCTCCGTGAAGCCCTGTCCAAAGCAGACTCAAAAAAACGGATATCGCGGCCGATCTTGTTGCCGAAGGACGGTTCCCGATGAAGACCGTCGCAGACACACTGGGCGTCTCGCGTTCCAACCTCGCGGAGCGGTTGAAAGGCAGATCAAGGCCGCGCGGGTCCTACCGCAAGGCTGAGGATGCCGAGCTTCTGCCCAGCATTCGCAGGCTGGTGGATCAAAGGCCAACCTATGGCTATCGGCGGATCGCCGCGCTCCTCAATCGCGAAAGGCGAGCCGCCGATCAGCCTGTCGTCAACGCCAAACGGGTTCATCGCATCATGGGCAACCATGCGATGTTGCTGGAGAAGCACACGGCCGTTCGCAAGGGCCGCACCCATGACGGCAAGATCATGGTCATGCGCTCGAACCTGCGCTGGTGCTCCGATAGTCTGGAGTTTACCTGCTGGAATGGCGAGGTCGTTCGTCTCGCCTTCATCATCGACGCCTTCGACCGCGAGATCATCGCCTGGACGGCGGTCGCTAATGCAGGCATCTCCGGCTCGGATGTGCGCGACATGATGCTGGAGGCGGTCGAGAAGCGGTTTGCGGCAACGCGGACTCCGCATGCTATCGAGCATCTCTCGGACAATGGCTCGGCTTACACCGCGAGGGATACGAGGTCGTTTGCCCAGGCGCTTAATCTGACACCTTGCTTCACGCCAGTGGCCAGCCCGCAGTCCAACGGAATGTCCGAGGCGTTCGTCAAAACACTGAAGCGGGATTACGTCCGCATCTCTGCACTACCGGATGCCGAAACGGCACTCCGGCTCATCGATGGATGGATCGAGGACTTGTATGATAGTGGCCCTGTCAAGCGCTCATGCTAGGCATCCTTCTAACTATCGACTGGGCTGCGTTGGCGTGTTGGCGCACTCGGCGCATCGACTTGTATTCGGCAAGGATTGACCTCAACCACGATCCCATTCATGGGGCCAAGCAGTAATCAAGAGCAGCGCCACACTACAACACGGCGGACGTTGTCCGAACCATCTTCAATCTCGGCGGCCACTCTTCTCTCCAGTCACCCGTCGGCGCTTGGAACTGTTAATTTGCGGCTGCTTTCATCGCGGCTCCCGGTGGCACCAATCCATCTTCGACAAACCTCCAAATGGCAACAGCGAGCTTTCGAGCAAGCGCGATAATGCCAATCTTTCGGGAGCGACCTGACCCGGCGGCGAAGGAACTGCGATACCACTTGGTCAAGTCGCTTTCGGGCTGATATCTCAGCCAACACCACGCAAGCTCAACAAGAAGTCGCCTGGCGAAACGATTGCCGGCTTTGCTGATCCCCTGATCATGCTTCACACCACCACTTGCGTACGGGCTGGGTGCCAAGCCGAGAAAGCTCGCTAAACACTTTCGGTTGGCAAACTGGCGATGGAATACTTCAGATACCAGGAGGACCGCACTCAGCTTGCCGATTCCTTTGAGGGCGGCAATTTGATGGACCTTCTCGACATTGGGGACCTGTAGAGTTCCGTTCTCCAATCCATCCTCGAGCTGACGGTCGAGGACACGAATATGCTGATGGACCAGATCAAGCCGCTCGAACTCTCTGCCCAGCTCTGCGGCGAGGTGTCTTCCGAGTGGCCGGTCGTCGGCTGTCCTGACTGCTCGCAACCACTCGCGCCAGTCACCGCCCCAGAGGTTCTTCACATCCCGGATGCCATGGAGATTGAGAAGAGCACGAATTCGATTTACGTGCCGGGTCCTCTCCGCCGAAAGCTGTAGTCGCTCTCTGTCGACGCGCTTGGCATCCTCCTCTTCCGGAGTGGGAACGCGAACCTCCCGGCACACGGTCTTATCTCCCAGATCGAAAGACCGGAACATTTGCACCATGGATTCAGCATCGAGACGGTCGGTCTTGACCCTGCGGCTTCTCCTGTTGACCAAGAAACTGGTGGAATCCAAAACCGACGTCCGAATGCCGTGCTTATGCAAGAACCGCGCTAACCAAAAGCCGTCATATCCCGCTTCGAAACAGACCACGATTCCGGCGGGAGCTCCCGCCAAACGCTCTGCGTTCATTCGTGCGTTCTCGAGCAAAGCGACGAGGCCGACGGCGTCGCCTCCGCGAACCTGTCGAAGCTTTACGCGATTTGAACCGGGTGAAAGCATAGCGATCAACCACGTGGTCTTACTCAACTCGATGGCCGCGTAAACTGGGACTGGGAACTCAGTGTTCTCGTGCATCGGAGGCCTCCTCGTTGTCGATGAAAGCGGGCGAGCTCGATGGCTCGTCCATAGCATCTACAACGAAATCCATCCCCACTCCGCCCTCAAAATGGCTTCCCCTCGGCAGTTCATCAGGGCTAAATCAAACTAGCCGATCTGTCCGGCGAAACGGGGTGCACTCCACAACCCGAATGTGAAGGCTTGACCAACGATCTAGCCCCGGTAGGGCAGGGTCCTATTCGAGCGGCTTGTGGGTGCAATAGATAAGCTGCGTTTCGCCGATGGAGGATCGACAGGCCGATTTCCCATACCGGCGCGGCTGGTGAGAACTGATGAAGGTGCTTGGATAGGGCTATTTATTCGCAAGCACATTGGAGAGGTATTTTCCCCCGTCGGTAAAGACCTCGATGATGCGCCATCTGTCGTCTTCATCGTCGTCACCGATCATGCCGAAATTGAGTACCTGAACGGTCCCATCTTTACCGGAAAGGGTGGCCCGTACCGTGGCCTCGTATTCGCCGGAGGCGACAACCGCGGTTTCTACCTTCTCCAATTGGTTGGCTGCCCCAAGGAGGAATGTCATTCCAGCATCCGATGCGCCGCTCTCCCAGGCTGCTGCGGTCTCCACATACCATGCACCGTGACCTCCTGGAGGAAAATCCGTCCAAGGGTGGCTGGCATAGATGCCGGCAACAACTTCATCCGGCCCGCCAGCATAAGCGGGCAACAAGCCACCAACCATTGTCAGAAGCAGTGTTACCGGCAGCACGGCTTTCAATATGGATGCTCTCTCTGCGCGTTGTTCCGATGTTTATAGCCGGTATGAGCGTGAATGGAAACCTGAGCGGTTGCGTCCAAGGTTGAACCGATGCTTTCCGAGCGAGGCAAGGCTCCAGCGAAGCCGACCAGATAAGGATGCGACGGCGGGCTCCTGGAAACCAGTGAGAGACGGGATCTCAAGATTGCGTTCGCTCGGATAGGATCAACAGCTATGCGCTGGGCGATCACCGGGCTTACACGGCGTTTGCGGGGTAATCCCCCCATTTTTAACGGGGCTCTACGGTAGAATTCACGCGGCCATTTTCAGTTTCTGTGCGGGTGTGATGCCGCCGATGCCATAGCCACTGCGTGGCGAATTCCTGCGCCTCCTTGATGCTTTCTATAATGTGCTGGTCGAGCCACTCATGCCGAACGGTTCGGTTGTAGCGCTCGACATAGGCGTTCTGCTGCGGCTTGCCCGGCTGGATGTGGCTCAAGGCAATGCCTTGCCTTTCGGCCCGTTCCATCAGCTTGCCGCTGACATATTCGGGGCCACGCGTATGGCGAACGGCTTGCCACGCCATTCGATGATCTGGCTCAAGCTGCGGATGACGCGCTCGGCAGGAAGCGAGAAATCCACTTCGATGCCCAGCCCCTCGCGATTGAAATCGTCCAGGACGTTCAACAACCGGAACGGCCTGCCGTCCTCCAGGTGGTCCTCCACTTCGCGGTAGATGCGGTAGACGCGCTTGTGGTTCCAGCGATGGCCCCGGACATTGTGGAGGTAAAGGAAGCACAAGCCGAAGCCCTAGCTCCTCTTCGCCCGCGTCATCCGATCAGCAGATCGGCGATCTGCTCGTTCTCGTCGTTCAGCTTGGCGCTGTAACGAAAGCACGTCTCGCTGACATCGAAGATGGGGGCAGGCGAGTGCGGTGCTCACCCCACGCAGCGCCACTGCTCTCGTGGCCATCTCCCGGCGTTGAGATGGCCGCGTCACTTCTTTCCCAGAGCCTTCTTGAGGAGTTCGGCCTGCATGCTCATCTCCGCATACATCTTCTTCAGCCGACGGTTCTCGTCTTCCAAAGCTTTCATCTGGCTGATCATCGATGCATCCATACCGCCATACTTGGCTCGCCATTTGTAAATGAGGCCGTGCTCATCCCGTGTTCCCGGCATAGCTCAGGCACTGGAACGCCACCCTCGGCCTGACGCAGGATCGCAAGGATTTGCGGTTCGCTAAATCTGCTCGTCTTCATCAAAAATCTCCTCGATCATCTTGCCGAGAAAATTCTACTTTTGAAGCCCGTTGTTTTGCGGGGGGATTACCATTCGACCTTGGCTCTATAGGATAAAGTCTGTCGCTTTCAGCGTCAGACTTGCATCGATGAGGATCGAAAAATCCGCTTTTTTGTCGCCGTTCACGTCGGCGAATACGATGGTATCGCCGCCTTTCTTGATGTAGCGCAATTCTCCAGCATCACCTGAAAAAGCTTTCGTTCCGATAAACTCAAAGGTTTGGTTGCCTTTGGCCACCGTATCTGCATCGACGGCTTTCAGATCGATCTTGTCGCCCTGCTTGCTGGAAAAATCCTTGATCGTGTCGCGTCCCGACGATGCTACCGTGGAGTCCTTGAGCGATTTGAAGACAAAGACGTCCTTGCCCGCTCCGCCGTGGAGTTCGTCACGGCCCGCGCCGCCATAGAGCTTGTCGTTTGCAGCGCCGCCTTTCAAAGTATCGTTGCCGCCTTGGCCGGAAATCTGATCGTTCCCTGCCCCGCCATCATAGGTGTTCTTTCCGTTCGTCCCCAGAAAGCGGTCGTTTTCCGTGACGGACGGTTTCATAATCCGATCGAGGGGGATTTTTTCGTCGGGGCCGAAAAATCCGAACGTCAGCGGTTTTTCACTGGTGATAGAATTTACGAAGGAATTATACTTTCCGGCGGTGGATAAGGTCGGAATGGTGTTTCCCGATATCTGCATGGTGAACTGCTGATCGCCGAGATCAACAACAAGAATGTTCGCCACGCCTTTTGTACCGTTTCCATCCCGCCACGAGATTTGCGTTATTTCTGCGTCGAGTTTTTTCGGAGAGTAGACCTTGCCGTCTATGCGTAGCTCGATGGCGGGGCTGGTAATCGTAATGCCCTCTTTTCCATCAGTCCGCTTGTAGCTGAAAACCGCATCCTTGCCGGTGGCTACCACTTCGAGCTTCGTCGATTTCAGCTTCGTGGCATTACCATTCGAAGTATGGGTTGAAAGGTAGCCCTTGTAAGAAAAGGTCGTCATATCTTTCTCCGGTTATAACAGCGTATGCATGGGCGACAGTTTGCCAACAGAATTTTGTCAATCCCCTTGATTTTGCTCAACAATAGATTGTTCTTCTGCCGGAAGTTTATGGGAATTACCGGTTGCAGCAATAGTAAATGTGCCGCCACGCCATATTTTTTCGTGAGGCGCTGCCATCGCTTCCTAAAAATCTATTGCAATGTCCATTTAGGTCTTGGCAACCCGTAGCTACGAAAGCGGGGGGCGATCACACAACAGGGCGCTCGGAGAACGCCATCGAAGCAATCGATTATGGGCCAAAGGTACAACACCTTACCCGCCGGCAGTTGGAATTCGGTGATATCGGTAAGCCATTTCTGGTAAGGCACTATGTCGAGGCGATACGCCACCCAAAACACCGGTGAACGGAAATGCGGGAAAATCCGCACCGATCAACAGAGAGTGCCTATGGAACCCCACGCCATCGCGTTTTAGGCGGTCTCCGCGAGTTTTGTTCGGGTTCTGCGCCTGATTTCTGCAACGCCGCAGAAATCCGAATTTTGCGATAGTGTTGCCACCGATTTGACCGCCTTGCTAAAGGCCTGCTGCTTTGGTGAGGTTGACGCGGAAGCGGTCACGTCGGCGCCGATAGCGCCGGGTCATTTCGGCCGAGGCGTGGCCGAGCTGCTTTTGCACATGACGTTCGTCGACCTCGGCCGAGGAGGCAAGGCCGGCGCGCAGCGAGTGGCCTGAGAATTTCTCGGCACGCTCGATCTCCGAGAGATCACCGCGGACGCCGGCGCCGACAGCCGTCTGCTTGACCAGTCGGACGCATAGGCGCGGCGAGTATTCGCCGAGCTCGCCATTTCGACATAGGTGCGCGCCCGGTCCGCCAATTGCTCGACGTGCGCCGGCAGGGCAGGGGAGAGGGCATCCACCACGTCGCGCACGATATCGACGATGTCGGGGAGTTCGTCGTCGGCCGAACGTGATTCGCTCGTCATCGTTAGGCAGCCTGAATATCCGTTTTGGAGAAGTCATCGCCGATGAAAAGCAGTGGCTCGTCGCTGCGCTTTGCAAGCGCGTAAGAGAAACAGTCGGTAAAATTCAATCCGGCCGGGTGACGGCCCTTGCCATAGGTGAGCCAGGCCTGTGTCGCCACGTCGACCAGGTCGGCATCGACCGCAATCACATCGGCCGCGATCTTGGTGAGCCAGAGGTCAATCTCGGCAAGCGCATGTTCGCCACGCCGGCTCACAAGGACCATGCGCGCTTCAAACACGCAGGTTGCGGGAACAAGCCGCACGGTGTCGGCAACTATAGCCCTGCGCAGGGTTTCCGCTTTCAGCTCATTGCGCAGTATCGCGACGATCGCGGAGGTGTCGATCACCATCAGTTCGGAATCCCGTGTTCGTCAAAGCCGACGATCTCCTCATCAGTACGCGTATCGAGCTCGGGCAGTCGCGCCACACGCTCGCTGATTGCGCGGAGTTCTCCGAGAAGGCGGTCCTGTGCGACATCTCCGTGCCCCAGCCGGTGCAGCCGCTCGTTGAGCGCCTGATGAATGGCCGCGGTCTTGGTGATCCCTTGGCGGCGCGCAAGCTCGTCGGCGAGGGCAACGGTCGCCGGGTTCTTGATGTTTAAGGACACGAAAGGCTCCTATAATCTACCATTTTCATGTTTTCTACCATGTCCTTGCGCAGCCGTCAATTATGAACGATAAGGCAATCTTATCCATCATTATTCTGATGTATGAAGCGAGCGGTTTGTGTAGCAATATTTAGCTTTTCCGCTCTCCCTTCTTGCGAACTGATGTAGAGTTGAGTGCGCTTTGACTGTTGAAACTTAATTCACCTAAGCGGCTGGATGGATAACTTAATAGAGGGTAGGGGAGGAGAAGGGCATGTTCTCAGAAAACATCGCAAAGCCTGTGTGGCGTGCCGGGAAAAGGCCTTTTAACGGGAGTTCGTCGAGACGATTATGGATAAAAAACTCCTCACCTCTTTACGAGAACATCGGGTGTCTTTCCACGGTACGCCATCCGAAAGTCGGTTTGGGATTGGGCGTGTAAGGGTTCCTATTGTTTTCGAGCCGTTTGTAGAGCTGAGGGGAGGTGCTTTCGATATTCGCCGCATCGACGCCTTTTCCTATTTAGGAGGACGCGGTTCGCGTTATCGCCATGTCGGCAGGATAGGGCGCTTTTGCTCGCTGGGGCCAGGAGTGGTCTGTGGAGCGCCTGAGCACGATTACACAGGCATCATGTCTCATTCCCTTATGACAGGGCACTGGAACGCCAAATGGCCGGAAATGTTCGACGATTTCGGCATAGAAGCGAACCAGATTGCACAGGGCAGGCAAAGCCTTGCAGCTGCGACCGAGAAAAGACGCGCGCGTATTACGATCGGAAACGATGTCTGGATCGGGGATGGTGCCTTTCTCTCCAGAGGCGTGACCATCGGGGATGGAGCTGTGGTTGCCGCGCGTGCAACAGTCGTCAGCGATGTTCTTCCCTATACTGTGGTGGGTGGTACGCCTGCAAAGCTCATAAAGTCGCGGTTTCCACCCGAAATTGTCGACCGGCTTCTTGCGTCACGCTGGTGGGACTATGGTCTGGCCATCCTTGCGGGTACGGAATGGTCAAACATCGAGAAGTGCCTTGAGGTGATTGAGCATAGAATAAGGGACGGCATTGAGCCCTACCGGCCTCGCAAGCTCCGGATCTACCCGGATGATTCGATTGAGTATTTCGACCGATATACACCTGCATCATCGGGCTACTGATGGATGCGGCTCCATGGGTGAGCCTCCAACACACCCAAGGGTATCAGGTTGGGTTGGGGATTTTGGAAAAGAGGACGATCGCTCCACTGGAATGGTTTTGGTCGTAATGAAAGCCGCGGTCATGGAAGGCCTGGAACAGATCTCGCATGCCGGCTGACCCAAGAACGCGCTGATGCAGTTCTAAATAGACGGCTCGAACACCAGCAAGATCGGAGGTGCAAAACAGGGCGCGCTCCCCGCCTTCGATATCGCAGACGATGACGCTAGGGCGGACTGTTCCGATGATCCTGTCGAAGCTCGTGAGTGGAACCGGGCAGGAGCGAATGGTTCCTGCTGTCTTGCGCAGCGACGAGGCCCAGAAATCCCGATGAATATGAAAATCGACCGTACCCGTATCCTCCGCGCCGAGAATTGCATTGTGCAGTTCAAAGCGTTGGCCGCCGACCCCGTTATCGGCAAGTGTCCGTTGGATCATGGGGACAAGCAACGGATTGGCTTCGAACGAGATCACCCGCTCGACGACGGGATTCTTCAAAATCAACGCGGTTACGAAACCGATACCAGCGCCGATCTCAAGGACTATGTCGGCTGGCTGGAGGATTTATTCGATCCTTCTGGCTTCCGGCACCTCGTACTGCCGGGTGCGGATAGCCTCCATTAACCGGGGCGACATGAAATCTGGATCGATACGCAACCGAATACCGAAATGCTCGATAAGCTCTGCCAAGGGATTATCCTCGTGTGTCACGGGTCCAGGCGCTTTGCGCGAATATTGGCTTCGTCGCGGAAGATGACATAACGCCCCGGTTGATAAGGGGTGATGCCGCCTGAAGCGATACGGCGCGTCAAGTCGTCGAGCGTGACCTCCAGGTTATCCCAGGAAAGATCGAGACTGACGATGTCGTATTGCCACCATGCGAGCGTAACAAGCCTTTCGATCGTTTCCTCTGGGAAGCGATAACGAATGAGGCGCGCCGGCACGCCGCCAACGATGGAATAGGCGGCAACATCCTTCGTCACAACACTGCCGGCGCCGATGACTGCTCCATTGCCGACGGTGACACCTGATTTTAGTTTGACGCCCGAACCGATCCACACATCATTGCCAATGACGGTCTCCGCCAGATTCTCAAAACGGGTGCGCGGAGCTGCGTCAAACGGCGGCCGGAACAAGGATTGATAAGGAAAGGGTGATGTGGTCAAGCCTTCCACAGGGTGAGCCGAAAGCACCTGCACTCCATCGCCGATCGATGAATATCGGCCGATACGCACTCTATGTAAAGCGCCGCCAGGCGCGAGATAGCTGAAAGCGCCAAGCTCGACGGCGTTAAGTGTGCATTTGCCGAAAACCCGCGCAGGCGGTTCGCTGACGACCCGGCCAATGAGACGGGTCGTGGCATCGATCTGAAGTGCTGTTATCGGATTTTCCATGCTGTCCTTTTATCCTACGGTCTTGTCTTAGATTGTGACGTTCACGCAGGGCAAGACCCTACTTTTTACTGCCATGCTGAGAATCTTCGCATGGCGTATTGAACAGCATGAATTTTTCGCGTAAGGAGGATTTGCTGTGCCGTGGAAATCAGCGCTTCAGAGGCAAGAACGCGGAAGGTTTGCTGGGCCTTCCGCGTTTTTCTGCATGCCAACATCTTCCCCTTATCTCTACTGAGGCAAAGAGCGCCGTTGTTGCCGCTGAGCAACAGCGTTGTTCAATTCCTGCGAATGTTGTTAAAACATTGTATGGCTCGGAATATTCCGCGTTTTGTGGGCTTCTTTAAAGCATCAAGCGAGTTGACTTTCCGGCGTAATATTGGCATGCACGTCGAAGCATGGCGGTTGTCATGCGTTCCAGCAGTGAACGAATTTTGAAAAAGGAGCCTCTGAAATGGCAAACGGTGACGATATCATCGGCACGACCGGTAATGACAAGCTGTACGGCACGTCTGTAGCTGAGACTATCCAGGGCCTGGGTGGTGACGACCTCATCGTCGCATTTGACGGTGCTGACGAAGTCTTCGGTGGCGCTGGTAATGATACCGTGTGGGCTGGCGATGGCGATCTTGGCAATGACACCATCGCTGGTGGCGACGGCAATGACGTTCTTGCCGGTGGCGCTGGTGCGGACCAGATCACTGGCGACGCAGGCAACGACATCCTGTACGGTGGTAAGGGTGTAGATAAGCTTGATGGCGGTGACGGCAACGACACCATCTGGGCTGGCGAAGACAACGACAACACTGCCAATGGTGTAGTTGGTGGCGCTGGCGATGACGTAGTTGGCGGCGGTGCAGGCAATGATGCTGTATACGGTGGCTCGGGCAACGACACCGTGTATGGTGGCGCAGGCAACGATAGCGTGTACGGCGACAGCGGCAACGATCTCCTGTTCGGTGGTCATGGTAATGACACTGTTGTAGGTGGCAATGGCGATGACACCATCTGGGGTGGCTTCGGTAATGACTCGCTGACTGGCGGCGCTGGCAAGGATGTCTTTGGCTTCGAAAAGGGCCAGGGCGATGATGAGATCACCGACTTTAGCGTCTCTGACGATCGTTGTCCGTCGTCAAATGAACTGAGACTTTTCGGGCTTTGGAAGAGCGGAGTTTCCGGCTCGGTTTGCGGGTTGATTTAAGCCGCTTTGGCGTGATGGTTCAAGCGGCGCTGTCTGATGGT
>NZ_JARSBQ010000031.1:0-22519 GCF_029623935.1 Shinella sp. 838 | reverse complement strand
CTCGAACGAACTGACAACAATCACTGCCTGCAGACCCCTTGAAACAGGGGGCGAGATCGTCCCGGAATCCGGGGGCGCAATCATCTCGGAACAAGGGGGCGGCTTCATCGGAATCGGCACTCCATGTGCGGTGTCCGGCCTTATGTCAGGGCGACGTGCAACCCAGACGCCGATAGCTGGGTGGCCGAGTTCATATCGTGGTGGATCAGCCAAGAGACCGGCCTGCCGATACCGGAGCGCGCCGGCAAGCTGCGCTGGTTCGTCCGCATCGGCGACAAGATTATCTGGGGCGATACGCCTGCGGACCTCGCCGAGTACACCGCACCTGACGAAAACGGCGAGCAAAGGCCGATCGAGCCCAAGTCGGTGACATTCGTCCCGGCCAAGCTGACCGACAATAAAGCGCTGATGGCGGCCGATCCCGGCTACCTCGCAAACCTGATGGCTCTGCCTACGGTCGAGCGGGAACGCCTTCTTGGCGGCAACTGGAAAATCAGGCCGGCGGCCGGGCTTCTGTTCCAGCGTGGCTGGTGCCAGGTCGTGGACGCTGTGCCAGCCGGTGTCCGCTGGATGCGTGGATGGGACTTGGCTTCGACGCCGAAGACAGAAGGGTCCGATCCGGACGCCACGGCAGGGACGAAGATTGGCAGATTGCCCGACGGAAGCTACATCGTCGGGCACCATGTGACAGACTTCCTATCTCCATCCGGTGTGGAGCGCCTGATCAAGAATACTGCGGATGCCGATGGACGGATGACGCAGATTTCGTTGCCGCAGGACCCTGGGCAGGCAGGCAAATCGCAGGTGACGAACCTGACAAAGATGCTTTCTGGTTTCAGCGTGCGCGCCACCCCGGAATCTGGAGACAAGATCACGCGGTTTAGCCCGTTCTCGGCCCAGGCCGAGGCCGGGAACGTCCTGGTGCTCCGTGGACCATGGAATGATGCATGGTTCTCGGCTCTGGAGGGCTTCCCAGAAGCCAAACATGATGACGACGCGGACAGCACCAGCAGAGCATTCAATGCCTTGCTGAGCGCGAGCACCTATACATTGGCGAATGTCTAATCCTAAGCGATCCTTTCCACGCGCGACTTCTTACACAGAGGATTGCTGTCGAGGAGTGGAGCAATCATCCTGCGCATCACATTGAAATCCATACCATATATGTACAATGCGGTCTCTGAAGGGCCTTCCCAATGGCTAACGACGAAAGCCACACGGGACAAGAGGCGATTGCACTCTTCGATCACAGAGTTGATGTCTGAGGTGGCATATACCTCGGGCGGAAGATCGGTGCCATTAAGGTAGAGAGCCAAGCCTTCGTGCTTGCCGAAATCAATCGCTCGGTTCTGAATGGGGATATGCAAGCGGGATCCTTTCGGGGCGAGCATCGATTCCAACGTGTTGATTGCGAGCTGAATGGCTTCTTCATTCAGTTCATCGACTTCGACCTCTAGGTCGCAGCCGGAAATTTCCCCAGTTTTTTCCTGCAACGTTCCTCCGCCAACGACACGCATGCCGAAGCTTTTTCTCTGCATCAGTTCGTTGAACGTATCCTCTAGTTCACCGCGATGAACCGGCTGGAGCCTGGCGTTGAGGCTTGCGATGACGATGGAAGCCAAATTGGTACCCTCTATAGAGCTAGCCGCTCGGCGCTGAGTAAGTGAATCAACTGGAGCGGACATGGGTAACATAATCACTTTCGCCCGCGACAGCTTGACTAGCCTTGTGTCGAGGATGGGCACTGACCGAGATAAGGCATCGACAACGTTCTATGCCCATACGATCCTCTCGGATGAGCAGCTGATTGCGGCCTATAGCACTGCGTGGCTGCCGCGAAAAATTGTGGACATCCCAGCACTGGATGCTTGCCGCAAGTGGCGCGACTGGCAAGCGAAGAAGCCGCAGATCGAGGCGATCGAGAAAGAAGAACAGCGGCTGAACGTCAAGGGCAAGATCCTTGAGGCAGCCAAGAAGGGCCGGCTGTTCGGTGGGGCTGCGGTCTACGTCGGGACCGGGGACGCAAATCCAGCAGACCCCCTCGACGTAGAGCGGATCAAGAAGGGCGGCATTCGATACCTGAACGTCATGACACGTCGCCAGTTGAAAGCCGGCGAGATCGATCGGAATCCGGAATCGGAGTGGTACGGGAGGCCGAAAGACTACTGCCTCACGGGCGCCAACGGCACACAGATCACTATTCACCCGTCTCGCCTCGTGCTGTTCTCTGGCGCGATGCCGGCAGATGATGAGATCTCGGCTAACCCTTGGCAGGGTTGGGGTGACAGTGTCCTTCAGTCCACACTCGACGCCATCAAGAACGCGGACAGTACGGCCGGTAACATCGCTTCACTCGTCTTCGAGGCGAAGATCGACATCATCCGCATTCCTGACTTCATGGCTTCGTTGAATGACGAGGTCTATCGCACTAAAATCATTGAGCGTTACAGCCTGGCAAACATGTCGAAAGGCATAAACGGCACGCTGCTCCTCGACAAGGAGGAGGAGTATGAGACCAAGAGCGCGAACCTCGCAGGTCTTCCCGATGTCTTGATGGCATTCCTTCAGATCGTCGCCGGGGCTGCCGATATTCCGGTTACTCGCCTGCTTGGACAATCGCCGGCCGGGATGAATTCAACCGGCGCCTCGGACATGAAGAATTACCACGACCGCATCCAATCGATGCAGGAACTGGAGATTCAGCCGGCTATGGTCCGCCTGGACGAATGTATCGAGCGGTCGGCGGATGTCCGCGATCCGGACGTCCACTATCGCTGGTCCCCGCTCGAGCAGATGAACGAAAGGGAGCGAGCCGACATTTTTAAGACGACAGCCGACGCAGCTCGTCAGTTGGTCGGGTCGGCGGTGGGGCAGGAGATCATCCCGCGTGAGGCAGTCTCGGACGCGCTGGTCAATCGCCTTGTAGAGGATGGAGTGCTGCCGGGGCTTGATGCCGCCATCGAAGAATATGGCAAGCTGAGCGAGCAGGAACCCTCCGACGAGGAGCTTGCTGCTGCTATTGTTCCCCAGGCAGCGGCAAAGCCACCGCCAATGGCCACGGCCGACGCTGCGCCACGCACGCTCTACGTTCGCCGTGACGTCTTGAACACCGCCGAAATCATCGCATGGGCCAAGGGGCAGGGTTTCAAGACCACGCTCCCGGCCGGTGACCTCCACGTCACCATAATCTACAGTCGCACGCCGGTTGACTGGATGGAGATGGGCAGCACCTGGGAAGATGAGGTGAAGATCCCGCGCGGCGGCGCTCGCCTGATGGAGCGGTTCGGCGAGGCTCGCGTCCTGCTGTTCAACTCAAACATGCTCCGCTGGCGCCATGACGAGATGGTCGACAAGGGTGCGTCGTGGGATCATCCGGAGTACCAGCCGCACATCACAATTTCCTATGATCCGAATTCGCCGGACCTTGCTGACGTCGAGCCTTACCAAGGTGAGATCGTGCTGGGGCCGGAGATGTTCCAACAGGTCGATGAAGACTGGGTTGTAGGTGTAACCGAGGACGGAGGTGCGCCAGTCGGCGACGTCACCTTTCGAGGACGCGAAAAAGCAACGGGGCAAGGGCGGGGCAAATAGGTCGTTCGACCCGTCCAAGCACCCGAGAGGGGGCGATGGTCGGTTTGTCAGCACCGGCACTAGACTGACCGAAGCAGCAGCACAGGCTGGCCAGAACGCTGTAAACCACGTGGTGTTCGCCAACGTCCGACGCCCCGCCGCTCTATCGAAGATGGCTGGGGAAGATGTTCGAGGCTTTAAGCATGCCGCTAGCAATCAGGCGATGCGCCACTCATTGAGGCAGCACGGAGATGCGAAAATTGAGAAGGCGCGGGGGCAGAAGCCGGTCATCATGGATGATTTTGCGAAATTGCCTCAGGTGATGCGCACCGGGATCTACCATCAGGCCGAACAGAGAGCTTTCGGCCCCCGCCGCATCGAAGTACATGCCACAATCGACGGCGTTCGCTACATCTACGTAGGAGAAATCCGACGCAAGCAGCGGCGCATCGACATGGTCACAATGTGGAAAAGGTGAGGGAGGTAGCCGCCCTGCCTCATGCCCTGCTTTCGCAGTCCTTGGGCTTACGTCCGAAACAACGGGCGGCATAAGCGAACTATACTCGATGCAAGCGCCTTCATCAAGGCGGGAGTAGTCCCATGCAATTCACTGACACTGTTGCGGTGTCCGGCACCCGTCGGACCGCCGATGGATATCTTGTTGCCGAAGCTCGGTCGGTTCGCACCGGCATCCAGCTTTACGCGGGCAATGAGGTCGGGAAGCCGGAAATGTCGACGGTGCGGGTTTACCGGCCCGCCGATCAGGTCTTTGCCGCCGACAGCCTCCAGAGCTTCACCCATGCACCGGTGACGATGGACCACCCGGCAGAAGCGGTCACGGCCGACAACTGGAAGCAGCTCGCCGTGGGCGAGGTCAGCACCGCGGCGAAGAAGGACGGGGAGTGGGTGCATCTGCCGCTGATCCTGAAGGATGCGGCGGCCATCCAGGCAGTCGAGAGCGGCAAGCGGGAGCTTTCCGCTGGGTACAGCTGTGAGCTCGTATGGGGCGACGGCGTGGCGCCTAATGGGCAGGCCTACGACGCCCAACAGTCGAACATCAAGATCAACCACCTCGCCGTCGTCGACAAAGCGAGGGCCGGTTCAAAGGCTCGCATCGGAGACGGTGTGGCATGGGGTGCCTCGCCCATCGAGGATCAATCGGGCCTCGCGCCCATCACCAAGGAGAAAGACGCAATGTCTGACGCTCTCAAGACGGTGGTTCTGGGCGATAAGGCCGTCCAGGTTGCCGTTTCCGATGTTGCGGCCATCGAAGCATATAAGGTCGATGCGGCGAAGAGGCTGGCGGATGCTGAAGCGGCACACGCCGCCAAGCTGGCCGACGCGGAGAAGGCCCACGCCATAGCTCTCGACGCAAATGACAAGGCGCTCGCCGCAAAGGACGCCGACCTTGCTAAGAAGGACGCGGAAATCGACGCCCTCAAAAGCAGGATCGTCGATGGCGCTGCCCTCGATGCGCTCGTGGCCGCCCGCGCTGACCTCGTCGCTACCGCCAAGGCCATCGCCAGTGACGTCAAGACCGAGGGCCTGACCGACGCTGATATCCGCAAGGCTACCGTCGTGGCCAAACTGGGCGAAGCTGCAGTCAAGGACAAGGCTCAGGCCTACATCGACGCCCGCTTCGACATTCTCGCGGAAGTCACGACCACGACCGTCGGCGCTGATCCCTTCGCGACCGTGGTCAAGGATGGCGTTGTCTCGGCTGGCGACGCCGACAGGACGGTCACCGATGCCTACACCCAGATGATTGCCGACATGAAGGCCGGCAAGTCCACCGCAACGGTCAACTGAGGAGGGCGCTTCTATGGCTCCGTACCAGACCACTTACACGAACGCTCCCGCGAAGGGCCTGCACGGTCAGATCGCTTCCGAGGAGAAGAGCAATCGGATCAGCCGCACGGTCGAAAATGCCGGCGGCGTTCGTTTCGGCCAGCCTGTCCAGCGCGGCGCCGAAGATCACGGTGTCATTCCCCTGGCAGGCGGCTCGTTCCTCGGGATCGCGATCCTCAATCCGGCCGTGCCGGCAAACGCCTCGCTGCCCGATGCGTACCCGCAGTACTTCACCGGCGCCTTCCTGACGATGGGGTCAATGTATGTCACGGCTGGCGGCAATGTCTCCGACGGTGGCGAGGTCTTCTACAACACCACCACGCATCGCTACGTCGGCGCCGCGGGCGCTAACATCGTTGGCCCGATCCCGGATGCCGTTTTCGATACCAGCGGCTCGGATGGCCAGATCGTTGAGATCAGTCTCCGTCTCCGCGGCACCATCCATCCTGAAGCCGTGTGAGCTCGAAAGGAAACAGGACCATGAACCAGATCATCCGCCAGCCTTTCGCTGACGCGCAGGCTGCCTTCCCCTTCGTGATCTCGCAGGGGCGCAACATCGAGACCCGCATCTACCAGCGGCGCTATCCGACCTTCAACTATGGCGCTCACGTGCCGGTGGTGACGGAAGGCAACGCATGGGCGATCGGCACGATGTTCTTTACGGTGGACATCGTCGGGGAGGCGAAGTTCATTTCCGGTGCAGCCAACGACCTGCCATTCAGCGCTGCCACACGCGACCAGGCTGCGCACGACTACGCCATGATCGGCGCCGGCTGGGAGTGGAACCTCGAGGAGGTCAACCAGTCCGCGCTGTACGGCATCCCGCTCAGCGATGTGAAGGCCATGAGCTCGTCCCAGGCCATCGAGCGTATGCTGAACAACATCGCTATGGTTGGATCGACCGAGAAAAGCTGGACCGGTCTCGTGAACAGCACCGCGATCTCCCGTATCGACGTGGCAGCGACCGGTACCGGCTCTTCGACGTTCTGGTCTGCGAAGACCAACGACCAGATCCTCCAGGACATCAACGATCTGCTCGGCAGCATCCGCGACAACACGGCAGAAGTCGAATGGGCTGATAGCCTGCGCCTCCCGCCCGAAGCCTTCCGGTTGCTCAACAACCGGCGTCTCGGCGCCGGCGACGGTGTCCTGAACCTGCTGGACTATCTCCGCAAGAACAATGTCTACACCGCTGAGACCGGCCAGCAGCTCGACATCCAGCCGCTGCGTGAACTCGCCAATGCTTCCCAGGATGGCGGCGGCCGCATGCTCGCCTATCGTCGCGATGAGGAAGTGCTTCGCTTCCATCTGCCGATGCCCCGGCGCGTGCTGCAGCCGCGTCAGAAGTCAATCATGGGCTACGAGCAAGGCGCAATCGCACGAACCGGCGGCACGGAGTGGCGCCTCCCGGGCGCCGCGGCCTATGCCGACGAAATCACCGCGCCGTAGTCGGAGGATCGGACATGAAGATCACCAATAACAGCATGGCTATGCAGGGTGTTTACACCCTCCGCGGCCTCATCTTCCTGAAACCCGGCGAAGCGCGGGACAACCTGGACCTGAACGAGAGACAGGCAAAGCAGGCGGCGCGCCTCAAGTTCCTCGACCTTGCCGGCGAGCCTTCGCAAGATGCTACCGTCGATACTGCTGCCGGCCAACCGCTCGACATCCCTCCGAACGAAATCGACCAGCTTCGCCGCCAGCTGGAGGAGAAGGACGACGAGATCGGAAGGCTGACCAGCCTCCTTGCGGAACGGGATTCCGAGCTCTCCACGCTCAGGGGCGCCAAGCTTGACGACCCGGCGAAGACGCCTGCCGAAATCCTGGCGATGGCAAACGATCCGAACGTCCCGTTCATGTCGTTCAAATCAGCGGCCGCCAAGCTTCTCGGCGACAAGACCCCGTCCAAGAAAGACGAGATCGTCGCCGCACTCGAGGATCTGGCGACCCAGCCCTAACGCCTTGCCCGGCGGATGACTGCCGGGCACCCCTTCAGGAGATTGACATGGCCGGATACGGTACCAATGCAGGCTTCATCGCTTACGCAGAAGCCGCCGGTTATGTCATTCCCGATGGAACGACCGATGAGCAAAAGGCCGCAGCCCGCCAGCGCGGCTCTCTTGTGATCGATCGATATGAGCCAAAATTCAGCGGGCGCCGCAAAGCGGGATACGCGCAAGAACGCGTATGGCCCCGCACCGGCGCAACGACTCGATGGGGTGAAGCGATCGGGGAGAACGATGTTCCGGTCGTCGTCGTGAACGCCTGCTATGAGGCCGCATTTCTTGAGCTGACGAATCCGGGCAGCCTGTCGCCCGTGGTGGTAGGCGCCGAGGTCGTCAAGCGTGAGAAGGTCGGGCCGTTGGAAACCGAATATGCAGCATTGACTTCGGCATCACCTACCGACGCCGCCGCAATGGCCACACCCGTCGTGACGATCATCGACGGCATGCTGTGGCCCTTCTTCACCCCGGCGATGCCCGGCATCCTGGTGGTCTGATGGCCGGCTTCGACTATACCCGCAGCGGCGGGACGGCCTCCCGCCTGATCAAGAAGTTCGGGCAGCGCGGCGCAATACGGCGCACAACGCTTTCTGGGCCATCGTATGATCCGATTGAGAGTGACCTCGATTATCCCTGCACTCTGGTCGATCTCGCCGTTGAGGAGCGGAGCATCGACGGAACGCTCGTCCTACGGGGTGATCGCACAGTCTACCTATCCACCGAGGGGCTGACGATCGAACCGCTGCGGACTGACAAGGTGGTGATAGGCGGCGACCCGCACACCATCGTGGTTGTGCAGCCACTTCAGCCGGGCGGGCCGGTAGTCTTCTGGGAGCTGAACGTGAGACGCTAGTAGTATTCTATCAACCTGCGACACCTCCGTCTTTTTTCATCACGCAGAGCCCAGACACTTTGCAGATTTCACGGATGTCTTTCTCCGATACCGGTTTCTCGATCCCGACAGGACTCTGATCTGGCTTGGCTTCATTCCCGGTCTTGTTGGGATCCTTCTTGGGCTTTTTCGAAGCCCCTTGGAATTGCTTCAGGCTATAAACACCTTTCGACATATCTGCCGTAGCGATATTTTTGAACTTGATCGTTACCTGATTTCCGCGGCTTGCCTCACTAATGTTTTCGGTGCTTGCGCCGCCTCCGATTGCGCCACCAGCGACAGGAACGTTTGAAACCGTAAGGTCAGCTCCACTTCTTGTTTTCGATGAAGCGGCGACGTTGAAAACGATCGTTGCCTCGTCCGCCATCAACCCCACCTTTTTGTCGTCAGGCACGAGACTTTGAACATCTCGCAAAGTGGTGGCGACCTCAAAAACCGCTTGTCGCAACGTGACATCGCTTGGTTTAGCGACCTGGGCAGGCGTGTAGGTTCCGCATCCCGTCAACGAGATAGCTACAGGCAAAAATATGATGATCCTTGACTTCATTTGTTCCCCCTATGCGGAACTAGTGAAGCAAAAATGCACGCCAGAGTCGAGGTTGGTTAATAGGTGGTTAATCATCGTCCTGTCTGGACGCTCAAACCGCGAGACGGACTGAATGACGTTTGATGAACTGCTTCAACAATTCGAGCCGAAGATCGCCGCGGCCTTCCGTGAAGCGATCGAGAGCATCAAGTCGACTATCGTCCTCAAAGTGGTTGTCGAGCGCTTGGAGCGCGGCGACGTCGAGGGCGCCATTTCAGCGATGCAGTTGGATGCAGAGGCCTTTGCTTCGCTTGAGGTCGCCTTTGCCGAGGCCTACAACGCCGGTGGCATCAACGAAGTTGGCAATCTGCCGAAGCTGAAGGACCCCTCCGGCGCGCGCATCGTGTTTCGCTTCGGCGTGCGGAACCCCGATGCCGAGCGGTTCCTGCGTGAGCATTCGGCCGAGATGGTAACGCGGATAGTTGAAGATCAGCGCATCGCTATTCGGTCCGCTCTGGTCGAGGGACTGTCACGCGGCAAAAACCCGACCGCTACGGCGCTCGATGTTATCGGCCGCATGTCAAAGGTCACCCGCCGCAGGGAAGGCGGCATCGTCGGTCTGACCAGCCCGCAGGAGCGCTTCATCGCCAACGCGCGTGCAGAGCTCCTGTCCGGCGATCCGGCGCAGCTTCGCCACTATCTGACCCGTGAGCGTCGCGACAAGCGCTTCGACCGGACGGTTACCGCTGCGATCAAGGCTGGCAAGCCAGTGGCGCCGGAGGACGTTACGCGCATGGTGGGACGCTATTCGGATCGACTGTTGCAGTTGCGCGGCGAAATGTTCGCCCGAACAGAAACCATGATGGCCCTCGCCACGGCGCGAGACCATGCCATCCGCCAGCAGATCGACGCCGGCAAGCTTATTGAGGGCGACGTGAAAAAGAAATGGCGAACCGCGGGCGACAGCCGCGTGCGCCACACCCATCGCATCCTGAACGGGCAGGCGGTGGAGATGAACGGCACGTTCGTCAGTCCGTCTGGAGCGACCCTTCGTTACCCGGGCGACCCTGAGGCACCGGTTTCCGAAATCATCGGTTGCCGTTGCTTTCTGCAATACAAGGTCGACTATCTGGCGTCCGTTGTTCGGCGCTTCCGTGCTGAGGCAGCCTGATGGCGAAGCTCTCATTCTCCGCCGCGGTGGCGAATTGGGTGGAGAAAGTCGAAGGCGCTACCGAAGCGGTCTTCAAGGAGGCGAGCCAGGCTATTGTCGAGGAGATGCAGACGCCGACGGCAGAGGGCGGCCGGATGCGGATCGATACTGGCTTCCTCCGAGCATCGCTCATGGCGTCCACCAGCGCCATGCCGCCGATCGTCAAGGGCAAGAAGCCAGCTGACGGTAACACCTACGATTTCGATTTCGGTTCGATCGAGGCCGTCATAGCCGGCGCGGACATCGGCGATACGCTCTATTTCGGCTACACGGCTGAGTATGCGGGCTTCCGCGAGTATGGCGCCAACGAGCAGGCCGGAGACGGCTTTGTGCGCCTAGCTGCCCAGCGGTGGCCGACTACGGTTGATCGAGTGGCGAAGGATTTGAAATCTCGCCTTGGTCTTTGAGACCTTCGGCTTTGACCATCAACGACATTTGCAGCGTGAAGAGCGCCCTTCGGGCCGCGAGGATCACGTTGTTGCCGAAGTCGGTTTCTCCGCGCTGGTTCATGAACAGCAGCCACGCCTCATGAAGTTTGGCGTGCACTTCCTCGTCGGTGAGCGGCGGCTTTTCGGGCATGAAGGGTTTGATATATGGCGACTGGCACCGATGCAATCATCCTCGCCGCGCTGCTGGACCATCTCTCAGGCCTGACTTTCTCGCCGGCGCTGATCGTCGCCCTGCCGGGCATTACATTCCCGCCCGCGGGCCAACAGAAACCGGACAGCTATCTACAGGTGTCGTTCCTGCCGAACCGGACGGAAACGCTCTCGGTCGGCAAGGGCAGGCAGATGCATCAAGGCATCCTGCAGGTGTCCGTCTACTGGAAGGCCGGCGTCGGATATGTGAAGCCGCTCGATGTCGCTGACCGCATCATCCGGCATTTCGCCAAGGGAACGCGCCTCGTCTCGAACGGCGTGAAAGTCAAGGTTGACCGCAAACCATGGGTGTCTGGGCCGCTGCAGGAACCGGAGCGCGTCCAGTTCCCCGTCACCATCCCATATCGCTCCTTCAACGCGTGAGGACATCATGAGCAAGCAGATTGTTTACGCCCGCGGGCCGGTTGCCAACGCGGAGGGCCGGACCGTGCTCAACCCGCGTTTTTTCGACAAGCCGGTCGAGGGCGCTACCAAGGTCTTCATCGACGGCGCTTTGCCGAAAATCGCCCGCGCCTATGAGGCCGCCGGCGTCCCGGTTGCAGACATCGCCGATATGCGTGCGTTGCCCAGCAAGGCCAAGGCCAAAGAACCCACCGATCCGGCGCCGCCGGCTACACCGCCCGCTGAGGGCTCTTCTTCGAACAGCCATTAAGGAGAACCCCACATGGCAATTACCACAGCATCTGAAAGCAAGGTCTTCATCTGCGTGACACCGGCCCTTCCGGCCACGGACACGGCCGCTGAATATGCCGCCCTGGTCTGGGTGGAGATCGGCGAAGTGGAAGACATGGGCGAATTCGGCGACGAAAGCTCGGACGTTACTTTCGCCTCTGTCGGCGATGGCCGCACCCGCCACCTCAAGGGCGTGCGCGATGCCGGCACCCTGGCGCTCGTCTGCGGACGCGATCCGGCAGACCTCGGGCAGATTGCGCTCAAGGCGGCAGAGAAGACGAAGTTCTCCTATCCGATCAAGGTCCAGGCGGCCGATGCGATCAGTGAGGATTACACGGACAGCGTCTACTATTTCAACGCCAAGGTCATGTCGGCCCGCGACAACTACGGTTCGGTCGACAACGTCGTCCGGACGAACTTCTCTCTCGGCATCGATAGCGCCATCATCGAAGTGCCCTCGGCTGAAACGCCGTAACCCCCATCCGGCCCTACATCCGGTTCACCAAAGCCACGTGGCATAGCCGCGGGGGATGATTGTAGGCGTTCCCCGCGGCGTCCTACCTACAAAGGAAGACGAAATGGATCTCGCAAGTTTCGACACAGTCAAGGGCGCCGGCGAAGGCGCTGTAATGGAAGTGCTTCACCCAGCCGATGGCACGGTGCTGAAGGATGACAATGGTCAGCCGATCACCATCACCCTCATGGGCGCCGATTCCGAAAAGGCGAAGAAGCGCCAGCGGGCGGAAATCAACAAGCGGCTCAAGAGCGGGCGCAATACCAAGATCACCGCTGAGGAGATGGAGGAGAACGGCGTCAACCTACTTGCTCTCTGCACCCTCTCGTGGTCCGGCATCAAGCTCGATGGCCGGCTCCTCGAATGCAACGCTGAAAATGCCGCAATGGTCTACCAGCGCATGCCCTGGCTTCGCGAGCAGGTCGACACCTTCGTCGGTGACCGCGGAAATTTTCTGAAGGCATAATCGACAGCATCGTCGATGACCTCTGCTCGTTCGGCCGGGCAACCCCGCATCAGCGGGAAACCCGGCCGGAAATCCAGCTTCCTCCAGAAGCAGTTCATATCTGGGAATGGTTCATCGAGCTCGACCAGACCCGTGATGTGCAGATGCAAGCAGGCGCTATCTGCTTCCGGGAGATCGAGGCATTTTCGCGCCTGCTACGGGAAGAGATGCAGCCGTGGGAAGTCCGCGCCTTGCGTCGCCTTGATATTGCTGTTCGAGCCAGCGCGAAGACGCCTGCAGGCAAGAGTAAGAAGGGTGAGCCTGCCGAACCAGACGCGCTCGTTAGCGTGAAGGATGGGGCAGGGGTCGCCGGATTGATGAAGGGGCTCGGCGCGAAGTCGGTAAAGGCCAGGTAATGGGGTGATGCCCTTCGCGACTGTGGGGCATCTCGTCTCGATCACTCGCAGAGATTTGGTTCATCCCGAACCGTTGGTGGGGCGGCCTGGCATAAGAGGGCCTGTATGGCACGGCGGTCCTTGGCGTAACCCAAATCGTCGAAACCAGGGCTTAGGTGATTGACGCGGCTAATCGCGCAGTCAGGCCGAGTCACGATGCAATCCGCGGGTATCCGTGCCATCGCAGCGGCTGCGCGGAAAATGCCATGCTGTCCATCTTGTGAGGCGACATTGCGAACGCGATACCACTGATGCTCCGGTTTCAATGAAAAGAAGAACGCCGGCGTTAGTTGCAGCGAAACGCGAGAAAGAGGGTCATCTTCTTCAAATATATCGACGATCTGAGGTTCGTAGGCCGACTTTAGACGAAAGTTGTTGCTCGCGAATGACGAGTTGAACGCAATAGCTGCGAAGCATGGGAATGCCGTGGCAACATGTCGGGCCAACCCGCCGCCCAAGGAGTGCCCTACAGCAAGAAACGACAGCCGTTTTCCGGGATATCGCTTACGGAGTTCGGCAATTTGGTCCGAAACGACGCGACGGGCGGTGCGATACTGATCCCACGGGTTTAGCATCTGGGTGAACCAAGTGGCGTTTGAGATGTTGTCGGAGACGCTTAGGACCCCGTCTGTGCCGCGGAAAACAACCATGACGAACACCTGGTTCGGAGCTTCCTTTGTGAAAAACTGGCCATGGAACCCGCCTATATCTTCGGTCGGCGCGGCGATAGGAGTCCATCCGAACACTTCGGGTGAGAGATCGAAACGCTCTCGCGGACCGGGTTCATAGGCGTTAAGCGCATAAGCCGCAAAGACACCGAAGTAATTCGCGACGCGGTCCAGGTTGATCTCCGGAAAGCCCTTGTCCATGTACCAGAATGACGGAATCCTTGGCGCATGGCAGGCCGCTTCGAGACCTCCGTCGATGTTCAGATCTGCTCTTGTGATCTTAAGATTCCAAGCGGCGGCGAGGCTAGCAGACAGCACGACGACGATAACAATCAAGACTGCCGATAGTTTGCGCACGATTCTTCCCTAGATTTTGAGACGCCCACCGCACTAGAGATCAATTTCTCGCGCCAAAGTCGAGTATGACTCGCTTTTTCCGCGAAGTGTGCTTTTATTCCGACATTCGAATATGAGGGGGTGGCCATGAACTCGCTTGTGAAACTCGCAGTGTTGCTCTCGGTGGGATTGTTCTCGACGTCCTCCCTAGCGGAGACCGTTCGGGTCGCCACATGGAACATCAACAACCTCAACGACAAATCAGGTGTGCCGCTGCGCGACCGTGCACCAATTCGGGTCGATGCGGACTATGAGGCATTGAAGCGATATCGCGATCTCCTGGGCGCGGATGTGATCGCGCTGCAGGAGATGGGCAACCCGGCGGCCGTTGAACGTGTATTCCCTTCGGCGGAGTACGATGTCGCATTTGCCAAAGACTATGATCCCTCGGCGGAGCCCGACATCTACGCTGCGATTGTCGTCAGGAAGGGCGGACCGGCGAAGCTCGTCCAAAGCGGTGATGTCGAAGGCCTGCAGGTTATGCACGACGCGGACGGTCGGACAACTCGGCGCGGAATTGAAGCGCTGATCGAAGTCGGCGGGAAGCAATTCTGGGTACTCGGCGTGCACCTGAAATCGGCATGCTTTGGAAAATCCCTAGTCCCGGCAACGGACGCCAACTGCGTGACGCTTGCGAAGCAGATGGCGCCGCTGGAGGCTTGGATTGATAGCAAAGAGGCAAGCGGGCTTCCTCTGATCGTTGCGGGGGATTTCAATCGAAAGTTCGATATCCACGGGCAGACCGATCATCTCTGGGCGGAGGTCGACGATAGCGATCCAAGCAGCTTAAATCTCTGGAGGTTGCCCTTTGATCGGGCGTCAGAATGCCCGACGACGCGGGAAGGCGATCGCAAACATCCGATCGATTTTCTCGTATTCAATCAGCCTGCATGGGATCGAGTGGACCCGCAGAGCTACATGGAGCTTCTCTACGAGGAAGAGGAAGCAGCCGAGCTTGGGAACAGGTTAAGCGATCACTGCCCGCGCGCTGTGGAGCTCCGGTTCGAATAGCGCCTTCGACGCCAGTGGTTGGGGGGCAGTTCGAGGATTCCGTCTGAACTATTGAGAAGTGGGAGCGGGAGTTTGGGGCAGGACGAGATTGACGCTGCTAGGATGCAGCTGGAACGAGATCGATTGGCGTTTGAAAGTCAAAAGCTTGAATTCGAAAGGGAAAAACTCGACTTGGCCGGTAAGCGGTCGCTTGGTCAGATTTTCAGCAACCCCATGCTGTTGGCAGTTATCGGTGGCCTTATATCGATTTTCACCTCGATTATTTTGAACGATCGTCAAATAGACGCATCGTTGGAAACTGAGAAACTGAAGGCAGGTATCGCGAAGGACACAGCCAGAGATGCATTGGAAGCCGACCTCATCAAGCGCTTCGTCGAAGGCCCTAGCATTCTTGCCGTGCGTGACAATTTGACGTTTCTCATCGAAGTGGGCTTGCTTCCGTCATATGCCGAAAAAATAAAGCAGTACCTCAAGGAAAACGAGGGCTCCGCTCCGCAAGTGTTGTTGAATGGTGGATTCGAAGGGCTCGACGATATCGGCGATTTGACGCCAGCTTCGCTCCGAAATCACTTTTTTAGCGCGCGTAGGAAGACCGCCGTTCAATTGATTGTTTCGACTTACGAAACTGGTACGCCCGAGGTTCGGGAGGCTATCGTCAAAGGGCTTATTGGCGCCTTAATCCCGAACGGCGACGATCCGGATCGGCGTTACCGGGTTAACTTGTACATCGCAAATGCCTTCTCGAATCTTCCGAAAATCGAGGACGTTGAGTTGGGAAAGAGCGTCGTTGCGGCCTTGGACAAACTCCAGGGTTCTCGGGAGGGCAGCGAGCCTACATTTCGACAGAATGTGCGTAGCGCTCTATCCAAGCAGAGGTAGCGGTCTAGTTCAGCAGATTCCGGATTTAGCCCAGAAAGTTCCCGCAACAATGTGCGTTGCACGTCACGGTCAAGGGGTTCCACCCCTCCTAGGCCTGGCGCCTGAGAGGAGCATGAAGTCAATCTAGAGTCGAGGCGGGCTCGCCTTTTTCGAGAATCCTGCTTTCATGTGTGAAATCACATGGGGGTGGGGATGACTGCCGAAGACAAGAAGAACGACAACGAAACCTCGCTCTCTGTAGCACTCACAGAAACCGGCGTAGAGGCGAAGGCAAAGAGCCGGTTTATCGCGGCTATTGACCGCCTTTTCGGAAGCGTTGCCGACTGGGCGCGATCGCACATCGACGCTCGAACCGAGGTCCGAAACGCCAAGACCCGGGGGGAGGTTCAACTGATCGAAACCGTCACGCAGTATGGGGTCGAAAAGCTCGGTGCCGACCCTGATCGCGCCGAACGGGCGTTCGACCGGCATTTCCGCAAGGTTCTCAGCGAACAAGAGAACCTGGATGCAGTGGTTCGCGAGGCGGCCGACAATCTTAAGATTAGTCCGCCGACCGAGACGCAGAGCAATGACGAAAGGACGCTATCCCAGGAGTTTCTTGACCGATTTGAAACCTATGCCGCCACTGCCTCGACCGATGAGCTCCGACAGCGGTGGGGAAGGGTACTTGCATCAGAAGTGAAGACACCAGGAACTTTCTCGCCGAAGGTCTTGCGTGTCGTCGACGAACTGGACTCGAAAGCGGCTCTATTGTTCGAGAATGTTTCGAGAAACTCTATCGACGGTGTTATTCCAATCTGCCTGAGTGGAGAGTTGCCTTATTCGTCTACACGCTCCTTGGTAAACGCGGGCTTGATCGAAGATCCTGGTTTCGAGGGCCAAATTCGAATGTTTCGCCAGCTTTCCGCAAATGACGGCGAATTACATTTTGTCTTACCCTTTAGCAAGGGTGCCGTAGTAATTCCCGTGACTGAAATAAAAATAAGAAAAGGGTTCGCATTACCCTCGAAGGCAGCTGCAGTTGTCGTCAATGGTGACAAAGGAATTGCTGTACCTGCGTACCTAATGACTGACGTTGGTCGCGACATTGTGTCTATTCTCCCTGACCTGGGCGAGGGTGTATTGCGTAGACTTTTTGACGCAATCGCCGGCGAGATTACAGATGTGTTAGACGCGTCCTGGATGAGGCTCTATTTTGGCGACGATCTTTCCTCGCTTAGGTTCGACACCGAGATCACGCTTCCGTTGAAACGGGATGATGAGTAACCGCTGGTGGTTGGGCTAATGCCCTGCGTTCCATCGTCCGCGCGAAGCGAGATAAGCTGCTGAACTGCGTACCGAGCGACGCCAGTGGCCGAAACTCAAGGTTCACGGTTAGATAGCTGCAGTTTGGTCAGAACCCAGGATCATTCCTCCCTCTATCTGGAGAGTGAAGAATGGGATCAATAGGGAGTCGAGCCAATAAGGATGCGGCATGGTCAGGGAATTCGAGATGAAGAGAATGCTCAAGTACGTCGGAGAAAACCTTGGACGACCGTTCGGCCGCGGTCGCGTTGTAGCTGTTCGCTTCTGCCAGCACGATGATGGCAGATGGTCGCGCGCCCTCGAAGTTGATGGTCCTTTGGGCAAAGGCATCCTCGCGAGTGGGCTGGCGCGTTGGGCGGGAGAGCCAGCCGCAAAGCCCACTGGCCTGAGGATCGAATTTACGGCTTGAGGAAACCATAGCCAATCAGCCAGCGCGGAGGATGGGGCGGATGGCAGCACGAATAAAACACGCTGGTTGAGGCGGTCGCCGTTGGCATAAACCACGTTCACTGCTCATTGCACGCCTGTGTTGTGGAATCATTTCAGCTCAAGTAGCTTCAGTGGCAAGCTGGGGGTACTTGAGAAATGGCATTTGCAATCGGGCTTCGCTTTTACAGGATCGCAGTTCGGCGAAAGGGTGAGAAAGATCCACTGGAGATCGGCCCTGGCAGCGAACCGTGCGATTTTATCGATTACGTGTCTGATTTCGTAGATAGGAGAAATAATCCGACAAGCGAAACGGACGCGCAGCGAACTTGGTTCTTTGAGCCGGTGGCTACTCAGTCTATCCGCACTGTGCATGGTTATATCAGCTATGGAACGCATGGCTTTGAGAGCCAACTCAAAGACGTAAAGACTAAGAAGTCGAAATATAATCGGCTTTCAACGGATCTCGAAGAAATACCACTGTACTTTCAATTCTGGGTACCGAGTAACGCCGAATACGCACTGGTTGCCTTTCAGTCGTTTCAAGGGCGCTCGTGCGTGTCATTTATCCAGAGCGCGATGGTGCTCGATTTTCAGCAGCGCTATCCAGACTACTCAATCAGTTTCAGAGTCATGGCGCCCGCAAGTGCAATCTCAGATGTTGCGCCGGTTAAGGCAGTAACCTTTGTGAAGCCAAGGCGTTACGGCGACCCCGCCGATCGGCCATGGAAGGGAAAGACAATGGATGAGGTCGAATATGAACTCACTGTCCGTTCTAAGAGGCGTGGCGGCATGCTTTCCACATTCAAAGACCTCGAAAAGATGTTTCCACCTAATCCAGACGGAGTCGTGGTATTTGACGGAGTGGAGTATGAGGGAGCCAAGGCGGACGTGAAAATAGGGAATAAGCGCCGCACTATCGGCGTTTTCGGCGCCGGCGGCGATGCAGGCCTTATTGACATCACCGACACGGTCAAGACTGCGAGGAACGGTCATCCGTCATTCGACAGCATCGCGGCTGAGGTTGATTCACTGATGGAGACTTTTTTCGACGGCATAAAGACCTAAGGCGATGCAAAAAATTAACATCACTTCTGTCGTCTCGTCTCACCTTGACACCCTTCGCTCCAAAGGGGAGCTCGTCAAAGTTGACATTGTAGTGTTTTACGTCTTCCCGGTGCTTGTGGGAGCTGCCGTGTGGTTTCTCAAATGGGAGGTGCCTGAAAAGGCTCTTGAACTGTCAATCTCTGTTTTTTCCATTTTTGCGGCGCTGCTCTTGAGTGTTCAAGTTGCGATGTACAGCGTCTCATTGCGGGAAATGACGCCGCCTGAGGATCAGAAAAAACTTCGTTCATTTAATGAACTAAAAGAAACGCGGAACTCGCTGATTCGGGAGCTTAACAGTAATATCTCCTACCTTATATTGCTGTCCGTGGTCACAGTTACGATAACGCTTCTTCTTTTCTTTTGGCCGTCTCCCAGAATGGGCGGATCCGGCGTGGCCGTGGCACTCTATATTCATTTTTTTCTGACGCTTTTGATGGTCGTCAAGCGATCGAGTATCGTCTTCTCACGCGAATATGAGAATGCCGGCAATTGAACACGCGTTGTTAGCCGCCGCCGTTGCCTGATCCTGGTTTTTTCGAGGTGGGCTCGGCTTGATGGTAGGCTGGAATGTGGCAAGGAGATTTCGAGCTGCCGTGCGTTTTCAGGGCACAGCAGGCGAAACGCAAGCCGAGTTGTTGACAATTAAGCCTCAGCATGCTGCCGCTGTAGTGCAGAACGGATGTAACACCTGCGTCCTAGGGGACCCACCTAAATGTCACATCAGTCTCGAACCCATCAGCCGTCGTCACCAGTCCCATCACTTGGAACCTAATGAGCATACCGATCGAGCATGGCCTTTTCACCTTGCAGATGACTTTCCGTGCCTGTTCCGCGTCCGTTAATGTGACTGATTGCCCCTGTAAATCAATGAAGCCAACTCTAGCCTTGACCGCTCCGAAGCAAACCTCGTCACCTGCTAAAATAGAAAATGTTTTGGTGATGCCTTTGATCATTTCAAAACATCCGGTGCTCGCTTGCGGTAGCGAAGTACGCACATCGTTCAGATCGTTTTGAAGTGACTGAATATTCGGAGAATATTCTGTTGCGATATCAGATTTCTCTTTCAGATTAGACTGAGAGTGTTGGGTGTCTGTTGCTTCTAGTGCAGAAACCCGCTTCTCCAGATCAGAGATGTGATACGCTTGCGCGACGAAGAAGGTTACGGCGCCAACAAGAGCGACGGCCCCTGAGACAACGAATGATGCATGGCTCCACACCATACTCATAAAGGCAAATTTAGTGTCCTCTGATACGGGCGCGTTTGATGGCCGAGGGGCGTTATTTTCTCCTTGATAAGGGTGCCTTGCCTCATTCTGGGTTGAATGGATTGGATCAGGGGAGGGCGTCGAATTGTCCATTTGGCTCGTTTTGACCAAGTGCAGCGCTCGCCGAGCGCCTGAACTCATTAAAGGATGAAGTTGCCCTTTGCGAAGTTGATCGATGCATCGAACTTGACGGAGAAGTCCGCCAACTCCTGCGGGCATCATGGACTCAATCAAAAGGAGAGTCGAGTCAGCACTTGAGGTAGCCGTGCCCAACCAGCCAGTCCCGGAGGATGGCTGGCCACGGAGGAGACTCAAGATAAATGTGGATATCCTGTGGAAAAGTCGGCCGACAGAATATTGCAAGATGCAACGACTAACAGGCTGGATTCTTTAAATTAATCACTATTTTTGAGGCAGTGGATAGAAGCCTCAGAACCGTTTGAAACCAATCACATATCCCGTCCGATATTATTGAAAGCTTTGCAAGTTGCAACGCATAGCGGGTGGTTGATTTACGGAGATGATCCTGCCCCAATGCGCGGGTGTTCAACGGAAAATGTTACCGTGGGTTTTCGTTATCGTACGGCTCGTCGCTTAGAACTTCATTTGATGAGGAAATGGTTCGAATTCGGAGTTGGCCATCTCTCGTTCGATAAATTTGGGCCCGCAAGCTGTCTGCGAGTATTCCAAGCGTCTTTATCTGCTCATCGGATAAACCAGATTGTGGCGCCTCGAAGGACGCTTCGAGGCGCGCGATTGTTGGTTTCCGCGCGGAACTGAGCCGGTTTTTCCACCGAGAAGTGAGCCACTTCTGAGTATGGTTTTCTGATCAGGGTTTGGTCAAGGGATTGGCCTTTTCTCCTCTCTTCTGTGCTGCTGCGGCCGAGCTGGCCTTGAAGCGGAAGCTGTCGTTTCCTGTTTCCAGGATGTGGCAACGGTGGGTCAGACGATCGAGCAGAGCGGTGGTCATCTTGGCGTCGCCGAAAACGGTTGCCCATTCGCTGAAGCTGAGGTTGGTGGTGATGATGACGCTGGTGCGTTCATAGAGCTTGCTCAGCAGGTGGAAGAGCAGCGCTCCGCCTGACGCACTAAAGGGGAGGTATCCGAGTTCATCCAGGATCAGCAGGTCGAGGCGGACCAACGTCTCGGCGATCTGGCCAGCCTTGCCTCTGGCCTTCTCCTGCTCGAGCGCATTGACCAATTCGATGGTCGAAAAGAAGCGGACCTTTCGGCGATGGTGCTCGATAGCCTGGACACCGAGGGCGGTCGCGACGTGTGTTTTTCCTGTGCCCGGCCCGCCGACGAGCACGATATTCTGCGCTCCATCCATGAACTCGCATCGGTGCAGTTGGCGCACGTTGGCCTCGTTGATCTCGCTGGCGGCGAAGTCGTATCCGGAGATATCCTTGTAGGCCGGGAAGCGAGCCGCCTTCATGTGATAGGCGATGGAGCGAACCTCACGCTCTGCCATCTCGGCCTTCAGCAACTGCGATAGGATCGGTACGGCCGCATCGAACGCCGGCGCTCCTTGTTCGATCAGGTCCGTGACCGCTTGGGCCATGCCATACATCTTTAGGCTACGCAGCATGATGACGATGGCGGCGCTGGCGGGATCATGACGCATGGCGACCTCCCACAGTCCGGACCCGCAAACCATCGTAGCGTTCGACGTTAGCCTTGGGTTCACGCAGCAACGTTAGCGCCTGTGGCGTGTCGATGTCAGGGCCGTCAGTCGTCTTGCCGTCGATCAGCCGATGCAGCAGATTCAGCACATGCGTCTTGGTCGCAACGCCTTGATCCAGAGCCAGTTCCACAGCCCTGACGACGGTTTGTTCGTCGTGATGAAGAACGAGCGCAAGAATATCGACCATCTCACGATCACCGCCGAGGCGGCGAAGCATCTGGTCCTGCAATTTGCGCAAGGCGGGTGGCAATTCCAGGAAGGGTGCACCATTGCGCAAAGCACCGGGCTTGCGCTGGATGACGGCAAGGTAATGCCGCCAGTCGTAGATCGTCCGTGGTGGTTTGTCGTGGCTGCGCTCTATGATCCGCGGATGTTCGCAGAGGATATTGCCCTCGGCTGCAACGACCAGCCGCTCGGGATAAATCCGCAGGCTGACAGGCCTGTTCGCAAAAGATGCCGGCACGCTGTAGCGGTTCCGCTCGAAGGTGATCAGGCATGTGGGTGAGACGCGCTTGCTCTGCTCGACGAAACCGTCAAACATCGCGGGCAATGCCATTAACGCAGGCTGCTCATCACCCCAAACATCCGCGATCGAACCGGGAAGGCTCCCATGCGCTGTTTCCTGCCACAGGTCCTGGCAATGCTGTTCCAGCCAGAGGTTCAACGTTGCCAAATCCGGGAAGTCGGGCATCTGTTGCCATAGGCGGGGACGAGAATCCTGGACGTTCTTCTCCACCTGGCCCTTCTCCCATCCCGCGGCGGGATTGCAGAACTCGGGCGCAAAGACGTAATGGTTCGTCATCGCCTGGAAGCGGACGTTGACTTGCCGTTCCTTGCCGCGGCCAACACGATCGACCGCGGTCTTCATGTTATGGGATGGACGCCTCCCTCCGAACCTTCAGAATGAAGGGCCAGCTAAAGGAGGAAGTCATGACATTCGAATTGCTCGCAATCGATCTCGGAAAGTCGTCGTTTCATCTACAT
>NZ_JARSBQ010000030.1:0-25091 GCF_029623935.1 Shinella sp. 838 | reverse complement strand
CCTTCCATCACGATGGATTAACTCCGGCGACTGGCAAAACTTGCCTGCGGTGTCGCGCAGCCAGCAAAAGCCTGCCTCTCGTCGCCAAAACGTCCGGTGCTATGCATTAAGGCGGCTAGGTGCAGCGCGGGATGGAAGTGCGAGGCCATGCTGAGATGGTTGGCGATGGTCTGCGCTTGATCGACCCCGCCGCTGCGCGCCCGCGCGACGTCCACCTCCTGCAAAGCAACGATATCGGGCTCACATTCGGCTATGACCTCGGCGATGCGCCCGGGATCGAGTTTCCGATCCGTGCCGAAGCAACTGTGCACATTGTACGTCATGATCCTCAGCTGCCTGCCCATGCCTTCCTCTCGTCGTTTCTGACGTTTCGGGAACACAAAAGCTCCGTTTTCGTTCCGCTTCGACTGACCGGGAAGGATGCGCCACATGAAACGAACCCATATCCTCCACGCGCTCGTCGCCCTTGCGGCACTCGCCGCGGGATTGTTGATCTACCGGACGCTGGCGCAATATTCCTGGGGCGATATCCGCACCTCCCTCTCCGCCATTCCCAAGGGAAACTTCGCCCTGGCGCTCGCCTTCGCGGCCTGCTCCTATCTCTGCCTCACGGTCTTCGACTTTCTGGCGCTGCGCTATGTCGGCAAGCCGCTTTCCTATCCGCGCGCCGCGCTCGCCTCCTTCACCAGCCTTGCCATCGGCCACAATGTGGGCGTCGCGGCGCTCAGCAGCGGCGCGGTGCGTTACCGTTTCTATTCTCGTTGGGGTCTCGATACCGAGGAGATCGCCAAGCTGATCGTTTTTTGCGGTGCGACCGTCGGGCTCGGGCTGATCACGCTGGCCGGGTTCTGCCTCATCCTGCTTCCCGGCACCGCGGGAAAGATCGCCGGGCTCGGAACCACCGCATCCGCCACGCTGGGCATGGTCTGCCTTGCGCTCGGAGCTACCTATCTGGCGCTTGCCGCTTTCCTGCGCGGTGAGCTGAAGATTCGCAGCTGGCGTTTCGCACTGCCGCCGCTGCACCTCGCGGCGCTGCAGATCCTCATCGGTACGGTCAACTTCGCCTTTGTCGCCGCCTGTCTACACCAGCTTCTGAACGGAGAAGCCAGCTACATGGAAACGACCGCCGCCTACGTGGTGGGCAATCTTACGGCACTGGTGAGCCATGTGCCCGGCGGGCTCGGTGTGCTGGAAGCGACAGTCGGTTTCCTGCTCGGCGGATCAGCCTCCATCGGTGCGATGATCGCCTTCCGCGTCATCTATTTCTTTATTCCGCTTCCGCTCGGGCTGCTCTCGCTGCTCGCCAACGAGACTTTTCTGGGATCAAGCACCGACGCCGGTTTGCGCAAGGGCGCAAGCTGACGGCTCAAGAAGCTTTGCACCGCGCCGGCCAAGGCCGAGAATGGCCACCAGGGGGCGACAGGGTCCACAAGGCCGGTTCCCACGACCGGCGCAACCGCTCCCTTGCCTCCCGCATCGCGGAAAGGCCGCAACCCGCGCTCACGGGTGTTGAGCGCATCGATCGTCCGACCCAACATGCCTTGCGCGCGAACCGCGCAAGCGAAGATGGCCGGATCGATATCGAGGTGCTCGGCAAGCAGACGGTCCCGCAGCGCGAGAATGCCACCGCGCTCGGCATCGGAACGGGCTTCAATTGCAATATCGAGCTCGGTATCCAGCCCCTCGCTGCGCTGGTTGAGGTTGGACGAGCCGACACGCAGGAAGGTGTCGTCGACGATCACCAGCTTGGAGTGGATAACAATCTCCTGTTCCGTTCCATCGGGCTTCGGCACGACAGGGTAGAAGGCGCGCATGCGACCGTGTTTGTCACACTGGCTGAGGCGGCGGATGAAGCGGTCGCGGTTCGCGCCGAGCACGAGGCGCTCGATGGTGCCGTGCGAACTCAGCGTCGAAATGACGACCACCTCCGGCCCATTCGGCTCGGCAAGCCGCGCGCACAGCACGTCGCAGACCCGGTTTGACGCGAAATACTGACTCTCGATATAGATATGGCGCCGTGCCGCCTTGAGCGCCGCGACTGTCAGGTCCATTGCCTCGGTTACGGCGGCGTGTCCACGAACGGCAGGCTCCGTGCGTGCGAAGGCGACCTCGACGTTCGTCATCATATCTGTCGTGCCTTTGAGACAGATTTGCGTCTGAGACGCCACCGCCGGAACGGTCACGTCCGTAGCAAAAAGCCAGCGGCGGCGGGCGATATCTCCCGCAAGACGCGCCGCATCGCCCTCAAGCGCCACCTGCATGTCGTGCACCGGTTCATAAGGCTTGCCAGAGGGAAGCTTGCGCCTGGGATCGTCGACAAGGTGATCGCTCGTATCCCAACGCTTGGCTGTGAGATCGATACCGCCGACGAAGGCGACCGTATCGTCGACGACGACGAGCTTCTGGTGATGCGAGCCGCGGATCGGATGGCGGCTATCGAAGGCGAGCACGATGCGCGGATGGGAGGACCAGCGCCGCTTGCGAAACATTTTCAGCGATTTGCCGGAATAGACCGGTCCCATGGCCCAGACGAGCACGCGGACGGTCAGCTCCGGCCACTCCTCCACGAGCCGCAGCAAAAAAGCGCCGAGCGTCAAGGAATGCGGCACTCCGGGTTGCATCGGAATATCTGGATTGAAATCCCAGCCGACGATCCAGACTTCCCGGCGCGCCTGTTTCAGAACGCCTTCCAGTACATTGAAATAGGCCTGTCCATCGACGAGCACGGCGAGGCGGTCGGCCGTCGCCGTGCTCCAGGCATTCTCTCCGGGCCTGATGATCGGTGCACTGATATCGATATCGGGAACGAGGAATGGGTCCACTTCGTTTCGCACTCTCTGCCGCCTTGTCTGGTTTGCCTCTGCAGCGCGGAAATTCGCGGCATCGGCTTTGGTTCCGCGCTTCTCACTGGCATCGGAACATTTTGGCGACTGCCAGCATTGCGTTCGCTTTGAAGCGGGAGAACGAGCGTGGCACCGAGAGCGAACTGGAAAGGCTTCCTGAAGATGGGCGAACTGGTGTGCCCGGTCGCCCTTCATACCGCTGCATCGACCAGCGAACGTATCGCCTTCCACATGCTCAACCGCAAGACTGGCCATCGGCTGCACCGGGAGTTCGTCGACAGCGAGACGGGCAAGGTGGTGGCGCGCGAGGATCAGGTGAAGGGCTATGAGGCGGGCGAGAACGACTATATCGCGCTCGATCCCGAGGAAATCGCCGCCGCAGTGCCGGAGAGTGACAAGACGCTGGAGATCGAGGCCTTCATCGCCTGCGACGATATCGACGACCTCTATTTCGACAAACCCTATTATCTCACACCATCCGACCGGCATGGCGCCGAGGCCTTCGCACTCATCCGCGAGGGCATGAAGACTGCAAAGGTGGCAGCCGTGGCTGAAACCGTGCTCTTCCGCCGGGTCCGCACTCTCCTGATACGCCCGCAGGGAGAGGGTCTCATCGCGACCACTCTCAACTACGATTACGAGGTTCGCTCGGCCGAGGAGAGTTTTTCGGAAATACCCGACCTCAAGCTCAAAGGCGAGATGCTGGAACTTGCCGACCATATCATCAAGACCAAGAGCGGCCGCTTTGACCCCAAGAAATTTGACGACCGCTATGACGCGGCCCTGGCCGAAGTGGTGAAGGCCAAGATCGGGGGCCGCAAGATTAAGACCACGCGACCGAAGCCAGAGGGCAAGGTCATCGATCTTTTGGAGGCCCTGCGTCAGAGTGCAGGAAAGGACAAAACACCGGCCAAGCGCAAGGCGAAGAAAACTGCGGCAACAGGCAAGGCGGCCGCCGGCCGCCGCAAGGCAGGATGAGCATGGCGACGCTCGACACCTACCGGCAGAAACGGAACTTCAAATCCACCTCCGAGCCGCGCGGCCGCAAGGCGCGCAAGAGCGGCCACAGCTTCGTCATTCAGAAGCACGACGCGACGCGACTGCACTACGATTTCCGGCTCGAAATGGATGGCGTGCTTAAGAGCTGGGCAGTGACACGCGGCCCAAGTCTGGTGCCGAGCGAAAAACGTCTGGCAGTGCATGTGGAGGACCATCCGCTCGCCTATGGCGATTTCGAGGGCACGATCCCCAAGGGCGAATATGGCGGTGGCACCGTCATCGTCTGGGACCGTGGCACCTGGGAGCCGATCGGTGACGCGCGGAAAGCCTATGCCAAGGGCCACATGGAATTCACGCTCGACGGCGAAAAACTGCATGGCCGATGGCATCTCGTTCGCATGCACGGCAAACCCGGCGAGAAGCGTGAGAACTGGCTGCTGATCAAGGGTGACGACGAGTTCGCTGCGGTGGAGGGCGAAGACGACCTGCTCGACGAACGCCCGGAATCCGTCAAGACGGGCCGGGATATCGAAGACGTCGCCGGAGAAGAACCGGGGTGGTCCTCGAAGACTGGCCGCATCCGAAAATCGTCGAGGAAAGCGAAGGAAAGAAAACAGGAAGAGGCGACCGTCGAAGCACCTGATCCCTCCGGCATCAAGGGCGCACGCAAGGCGAAGCTGCCGGACTTCCTTCCGCCAACGCTGGCAACGCTCGCGACTTCGCCGCCAGCCGGCGAGCGTTGGCTTCACGAGATCAAGTTCGATGGCTACCGGCTGCAGGGCCGCATCGAGGCCGGCCGCGTGAAGCTCCTGACCCGCAGCGGGTTGGACTGGTCAAGAAAATTCGGCAAGGCCTTGGTTTCCGCCCTCGCAGCCCTACCCGTTGGCACGGCGCTGATCGATGGCGAACTCGTGGTTGAGACTGGCAGCGGCGCCTCCGACTTTTCCGCTCTTCAGGCCGATCTTAGCACGGGGCGCGACGACCGCTTCACTTTCTACCTGTTCGATCTCCTCCATCTTGACGGTTACGACCTGACCCGCGTGCCGCTGGAAGCGCGCAAGGCGCTGCTGGAAAAGCTCGTGCCGGGAATGCAGGGCATCCTGCGCTACAGCGGCCACTTCGACGAGAACGGCGCACTCGTGTTGCGCCATGCTTGCCGCCTTAGTCTCGAAGGCGTCGTCTCGAAGCTGCGTGACGCGCCCTATCGCGAGGGCCGCAGCAAGAGCTGGATCAAGTCAAAATGCTCGGCCCGACAGGAATTCGTTGTTGGCGGCTATGTGCCGTCCACCGTCTCGCGCCATGCCATCGGCTCGCTCGTGCTCGGCGTCTATAAGAACGGCAAGCTTGAGCCCGTCGGCCGCGTCGGCACCGGCTTTTCCGCTCCCGTCGCCGCCGATCTTTTCAAGCGCCTCTCGCGCATGCGCACCGACGAGAACTCTTTCGGCCGCAAGCTGACGGTCGAGGAAGCGCGGCAGGCGCGCTATGTGCGGCCGGAACTGGTTGCCGAAGTGGAGTTTAGCGCCTGGACGGGTGACGGGCATTTGCGCCATGCTTCCTTCCGCGGCCTGAGGGAGGACAAGCCCGCAAAGGAGGTCGTTGCCGAGATGCCGAAGTCAAAGACTGCCGCCGCACCGAAAGCCGAAAAACCACCCCGCCGCACCGTGCGCCTCACACACCCGGACCGGGTCTACTGGCCCGACGAGGGCGTCACCAAGGAAGGGCTTGCGGACTACTACACCGAGGTCTGGCGCTACATCGCCCCGCATATCGTCGGCCGGCCGCTCGCGCTTTTGCGCGCGCCAACCGGCATCGAGGGCCAGACCTTCTTCCAAAAACACGCCTGGAAAGGCATGACCGCCAAGATCATCGAGGTGCAAGATCCTGCGAACAAGGACGATGAGCCCTACGTCGCGATCGAGGATCTCGACGGCTTAGTAAGCCTTGTTCAGTCCGCCGCTCTGGAAATTCACCCTTGGGGCTCGACGCTCAACGACTGGGAGCGGCCGGACCGCATCATCATGGACCTTGACCCCGGCGAGGGCGTGGAGTGGCAGGCCATCATCGACGCGGCCGAGGAAACACGCAGGCGCCTGGAGGCAGCCGGATTGGAGGCCTTCGTCAAGACATCCGGCGGCAAGGGCCTGCATGTCTGCGCACCCTTGAAACCCTCCGCCCGCTGGCCGGCGGTCAAGGCCTTCTGCAAGGCCATCGCCGATGCGATGGCCAAGGACAGCCCCGACAAATATGTTTCGACCATCACGAAGTCGAAGCGGCGCGGAAAGATCCTCATCGATTACCTGCGCAACCAGCGCGGCATGACGGCGGTGGCGCCCTATTCCACCCGCGCCCGTCCGGGCGCGGCAGTGTCCATGCCGCTCGCCTGGGAAGAGCTCAGCGCCGACATCGGCCCGGCCTATTTCACCGTCAAAAATACACCGGCACGCCTTCAGGCGCTGAGCGCCGATCCCTGGGCAGATTTCCGCAAGGCGGCAGTGCCGCTGAAGGCTGCTAAGGCGAAAGGCTGATTACTTGCCCTTGCTTTCCGCCTTGATGCTCCGGCGCAAGGCATCCATGATGTTGATGACATTGCCCGCCGTCGGCGGTGGTGTTTTGGCCTTGGGAGGGCGCTTTCGGCCCTTCTTCTTCGCCGCGATGATATCGAGCAGCCGGTCCTGCACCGGATCGTCCGCCATCTTCGGATCCCATTTTTGGGTGCGCTCCGAAATCAGCGTCTTGACCAGCGCCAACGCCTTAGAATCCGGTTTTGTCTGTTTTAGACCGGCGAAATAGTCCTCTTCGCTACGCACTTCGTCACCGTAGCGCAGCGTCCACAGCACAATTCCCTTTCCGCGCGGTTCCAGCATCACGGCCCGCTCGCGGCGGTAGAGCACCAACCGCGAAATGCCCACCGTGCCCGTTGAGGTCATGGCTTCGCGGATAACGGAAAAAGCCTCCTCGCCGACCGTGTCTCTCGGCACCAGGAAATGCGGAGAATCGTACCAGATCCATTCGATGCTCTCACGCGGCACGAAGGTCTCGATGTCGATGGTACGGGTGCTTTCCAGCGCCACCGCCTCGATCTCGTCATCCTCCAGCATGACATAATCATCCTCGCCGCGCGGATAACCCTTCACCTCCTCGTCCTCGTTCACCGCCCTGCCGGTGACCGCATCCACATAGCGGCTGACGACGGGATTACCTGTCTTGCCGTTGAGCGTGCGAAAACGCACCTTGTCTTCCTGCGAAATCGCCGGCGACATCGCAACCGGGCAGGTCACCAGCGAGAGCTTGAGGTAGCCTTTCCAGAACGCACGCGGCGCCATCAGTCTTTCCTTTCGAGCGGCAAATGTTTCGACAAGGCGAAACGCTCGGCGAACGCGATATCCTCCTGCGTGACGATCGGGATGGGGTCGGAGAGGATGGCAAGCAGCGTTTCGCGCGAAATCGAATCTTCCTCCAGAGCTTCCATCAGCGCGCCGCGCGTTTCACGCTCGGCACGAAGCAGTGCTGCAAGCGCCAGGATCAATCTGTCCTTATTGTCCATGACAGCCTCCCAATCCGTTTGCTAACCGACGTCGATCAGCGCCATGCCGAGATCGGCCCGATGCCGCCGCCGCAATTTGACCGGCGTTTCGCGCAGCACGACCTCCAGGGTGGGGCGGACGTAGCCTTCCAGAAAATGACCTCCCTTCGTGCTTGCGTCCTCAAATCCGAGCACGACATGCAGGTGCAAGCTCGCCTTGCCCGCGTCATCGACCGCCACGTCTCCCAGCATGCTGAGCACTTCCGATTGAACCTCGACAGGTATCTTTCGGTAAGTCTTCGTCTGGAATTCGAAGAAGGCGATGGTGGCCACACGGAAGGCGCCGATCGCGGTAATCGATGCCGCGGTCACCCCTTCCCTTTCGGCAAAGGCGGTAATGCACCCGAAAGCTTCATCGCCCTCATCAAGAACCAGGATGAACGTGCGTTCGCCTGCATCGTCTGCCAGAAGTTTGTGCTTCATGTCCGTTCTCCCTGATCACAGGAAAAGGCCCGAAGCCGCTTTCTGTTCCACAGGCGAAGACCGCGCCACGGGCTTAACGCAAGAGGCCTTGCCCACCGTCGATCCACAGCGGGACACCCGTAATGTGCCGCGCCTTCGATGAGGCGAGAAAAAGGATCGCGTCAGCCACCTCGTCGACAGTCCCGGGTTCGCCATGCGAGACCGGGATATCGCCTTCGGGCCATTTGACGGGAATACCGCTCTCGTCAGCTCCACGCTGTTCGGTGTTCTCGTCGATGTTGGTCTCGATCGCGCCCGGGCATATCGCATTGACGCGGATACCGGCCTTGCCGAGCTCCAGCGCCAATTGCTGCACCATGGCCAGCTGCGCGGCCTTGGTCGCGGAATAGGCGGTGGCACCCGGTGTGGTGAAGGTCCGCGTTCCATTGATCGAGGATACGACGATAATGACGCCCTCGCCCGCCTTCTTGAGATAGGGCACGGCCAGATGCAGCGTCAGATAGGTGCCGCGCAGGTTCACGGCGATCGTCTCGTCCCATTCGGCGGGTTTGAGATCGTCGATCGGAGCCCAGACGCCGTTGATACCGGCATTGGCGATCACGACATCGAGGCCACCGAAGGCACCGACAAGCGTCTCCACGCCGTCGCGCATTGACGCTTCGTCCGCGACGTCAGCCGTAAGCGCCAGTGCCTCACCGCCCTGTCGGCGGATTTCTTCGGCAACCGCCTCCACCTCCTCACGCGTACGGCTCAACAGGCAGACGCTTGCACCATGACGGGCAAGCGCCAGCGCCGCAGCCTTCCCGATCCCTGATCCGGCGCCAGTGACCAGCGAGACCTTTTCTGCAAACAGCATGGCAAACTCCTTCAAAGCGCCGGTCGTTCTTCAAGCTCAGCCGGTGCTTTTGCGCGTGCGCGGCGATGCGCGTTCCGGCGACATTCGAGAAAGCGCAGCAGGCGTTCTTCCTCCGCCCTCAACCCTTGAAGCGCAAGCGCCGGGCGATGGAATGCGCGCTGCAATGCATCCGGCTTTTCGGCAAGCGCTATGATATCGGGATGGATGTAGCTCGACCGCGCAATGGCTGGCGTATTGTGCAGGACCGCGGCGGCCGCTTCGGACATATCCTTGATGGTCGCCCGCTCACCTGCCGCGATGGCATGGCGCGCCACGGAAAACGCAGCGAGGCTGCCTGCCCAGGTGCGAAACGTCTTTGCGGAAACAGCAACGCCAGAAATGTCCGCAAGATAGGTGTTGAGCCGACCTGAATCGATCGGCCGCACCTGTTCCGCCTCATCCTTCCACACGAACAGCTGGCGACCCGGCAGACCGGCACACTCTTCGAGCAGGCGCTGCAGGCGGGGATGCTTCAACATCCGGCGCACGCGCTTGCCACCCTTGGCGGTGAAACGAAGCTCGATAGCGCCTTCGGCAAGCGAAACATGGCGTTTCAGCAGCGTCGTCGCGCCATAAGTCTTGTTCTCCTCTGCATAACTCCTGTTGCCGACACGAAGTTGCGCCTCGTCGAGCAACACAGTGATCGCCGCCAGCATCGTATCGATCGTGCCGGGCATCCCGTCGAGATCGCGCCGTACCGCCCGCCGTAATCTCGGCAGCGCCCGGCCGAAGGCGATGAGCTGGGCGAATTTGTCACCGCTCTTCAGCCGCTGCCAATCCACATGATAGCGGTATTGTTTTCGCCCTCGAGAATCAAAGCCCGTTGCCTGCAAATGGCCGTTGGCCTCGATGCAGATCCAGACATTCTCATAGGCCGGCGGCAGGCCGAGCGACGAGATTCGCGCCTTCAGCGCGGCATCGCGCACGAGGGATCCATCAGGAAGTCGATAACAGAAGCTACGGCCGGTACGCTGGCGCCGGATTCCAGGCTCGCTGTCGGAGACATAGACAAGCCCGGTTTCTTTAAGGTTCTCCGGCGCCATCGAGACCTCTAGGCTGGTTCGAAGACGGCGACGCTGGCGCCGTAGACCATAGCCGGGCTTTCGGCCGCGTGCTCGGCGAATGTATCCTCCGCCGCTCCCGTATCGAGCACCCGCCTCCATTCGGCAATGCCGTTCACCGCCGGCAGCGTCACCCGACAATCTGCGCCTGCATTGAAGACGAGGAAGGCCTGGTCAGGACCCTCGCCGTTTACAGATTTCGAAACAAACAGGCCGAGTGCCCGAAGGTTGCCATCCGCCCAGGCTGCATCGTCCACGAAGGTACCGTCAGGCTTATACCAGGCGATCTCGACAGAACCGTCTTCCGCCGCCTCCCCCGTCAGGAACCGCTCCTGCCGAAGCGCCGGATGCGCCTTTCGGAACGCGATCACGCCCTTGCAGAAATTGAGGAAAGGATTGTCGAGGCCGCCCCAATTGATCCAGCCGACTTCGTTGTCCTGGCAATAGGCATTGTTGTTGCCCTGCTGGCTGTTGCCGAGTTCGTCACCGCCAAGCAACATCGGCACACCCTGGCTCAGCATCAAGGTGGCAATCATGTTGCGCCGGCGGCGGCCACGGGCATCATTGATGGCCTCATCCTCCGTTACGCCCTCCGCGCCCATATTGTGCGAATGGTTGTCAGAATGGCCGTCGCGGTTCTCTTCTGCATTCGCCTCGTTATGCTTGTCGTCATAGGAAACGGTATCCATAAGGGTGAAACCGTCATGGGCGCTGACGAGGTTGATCGACGCCGTGGCGCCACGATCGGAATGGTTGAACTGCGGGGCAGAGCCGGTGAGCCGCGAGGCAAGCCCGGAAACGAGCCCGCCGTCCCCCTTCCAGAACCGGCGCACATCGTCGCGATACTTGTCGTTCCACTCGCGGAAGGGATGCGGGAAGCCGCCGACCTGGTACCCGCCATCGCCGACATCCCAGGGCTCGGCGATCAGCTTCACGCCGGACAGGATCGGATCCTGCCGGATCGCATCAAAGAAGGTGCCATCGCGGTCGAACTCGATGTGGCGCGTGCGGCCGAGCGTGCTGGCCAGATCGAAACGGAAACCGTCAACATGCATGACGCCGACCCAGTAGCGCAAGCTATCGAGCACCATGCGCAGCACCATGGGGTGGGCGACGTTCACGGTGTTGCCAGTACCCGTCGTATCGTAGCTGTGGCGCAGATCTTCCGGCGACAGGCGATAGTAGCTGAGATTGTCGAGCCCGCGGAAACTGAGCGTCGGGCCACGCTCCGAGCCTTCGGCCGTGTGGTTGTAGACGACATCCATAATCACTTCGATGCCGGCGGCATGGAAGCGCTTGACCATGGTCTTGAACTCGGTGATCGCCCGCCCGGAAAGGAAGCGCGGCTGCGGCGCGAAGAAGCCGAGCGTCTGGTAACCCCAGTAGTTGCGCAAGCCCTTTTCAAGAAGGTGGCGGTCATCTGGGAAATACTGGATGGGCAGCAGTTCGATGGCGGAAATGCCGAGATCGACGAGATGTTCGACGATCGGATCACTCGCCATGCCCATGAAGGTGCCGCGCAGTTCCTCCGGCACGCCCGGATGGGTCATCGTCATGCCGCGCACATGGGCTTCATAGATGATCGTCTCGGTCCAGGGCCGGCGGATCGCCGCGTCACCCGCCCAGTCGAAGTCCGAATCCTGCACCACGCCCTTCACCATGAAGGGCGCGCTGTCGCGGTCGTCGAAGGAGAGGTCTTCCGCCGCGTCGCCTATCCGATAGCCGTAGAGCGCATCGTCCCACTGGATTTCGCCGAGGATCTGTTTGGCGTAGGGATCGAGAAGCAGCTTGTTGGGATTGAAGCGATGGCCGGCTTTCGGCTCGTAGGGACCGCTCGCCCGATAGCCATAGACGGTGCCCGGCTTAAGGCCGGCAATGTAGCCGGACCAGATATCCCCTTCGCGCTTCGGCAACGCAAGCCGAGCCGTTTCTTCTCTGCCGTCGTCACTGAAGAGGCAGAGTTCCATCTGTTCGGCATGCGCGGAAAAGACCGCGAAGTGCGTTCCCTCGCCGGTAAATTCGGCACCCAGCTCGGACTTCATGAAATCGAGTTCGGAAAACGAATAACTCATGCGAGTCAATCCCCTTCGATCAAGCTGCACCGCGCCCGCACACAACGGAACCTGCAGAGCGATGGCGCAACGCGACATGGGGCGGATTGTTCCGAGCTTGCGATGCCTCACTATACGGAGCATCTGCCCGACGCCGTCGCGCAACCGGATTACAAACGGTACCGAGAATAAAGGTGCAAAGCCCCTCGACTCAAAGCATCGCGAGCCGGCTGTTTTCCAGGCTGCCGCCATAGGCATCGCGCGCAGCGATCTTCTCCTCGAGCGAAGCGATCACGCTGTCGGAGAAATTGGTCTCGTAGAGCTGTGCGATATTGTGCAGGCCGCCCGGCGTGAAGACATTGATCTCCAGCACCTTCTCGCCGACGATGTCGAGGCCGACGAGGAACATGCCGTCCTCTATCAGCTTGGGCCGCACCGCATCGATGATACCCAGCATGGCGGGCGTCACCTCGACCGGAGCCGGCCCGCCGCCGACATGGATATTGGAGCGGATTTCGCCCTTCGCGGGTACGCGGCGGAAGGCGGCATACTTGCCGTCGCGCATCAGCGGGTGACCGTTCATCACGAAGAAGCGAACATCGCCCTCGCTCGCCTCGGGCATGAAGCTCTGGGCAATCAGGTAACCTTCCCCACTCACGGCCTCGAATATCTGATTGAGGTTATGGTCCTTGTGAGAGGCAACCTTAAACACGTTCTTGCCGCCGGAGCCCTGGAGGGGTTTGATGATCGCCCCTTTCTTCTCACCTTCAAGGAAGCTGCGGATCTCGTCGATATTCTTGGAGATCAGCGTGGCGGGACGCACGGCAGCGGGAAACTCCTGCAGGTAGAGCTTGTTCTGCGCCTTGGAAAGACCGGCGGGATCGTTGACCACTAGTGTCCCGCGCTGCGCCGCCAGCCGACCGAAGAGCGGACCAGCATTCACAGTCCAGGACCGCTCCGGCCCTTCCAGCGAGGGATCGTTGCGCAGGAACAGCACGTCGATCTCCGACGCATCGAAGGTGCGCATCTCCGTCTGGTCGCCCTGCAAATCCTTGTGCAGCGTTTCCAGCTTCTTGTAGCCGGCGGAGGGTAGCATCAGCCCGCGGATGGAAAGGCTGTCATCCGGGCGCAGCACGAACCCGGCAGCCGTGACATAGCAGATTTCATGGCCGCGGTTCAGCGCGGCAAGCGCCAGCGTCGTGGTGGTGTAATGCGGTGTTTCGTCTGCTATCGAATTGACGAAGAAAGCGATGCGCATGAAGGCCTCCTATGCAACGAGGTCGATGGGGGTAAGCCCGGCGCGAAGCCGATCGAGACGATCGCCAGCACCCGACAGGAACTGCGGCACCAGACGTGGCGGCTTGAGGAGGCCGCGCAGACTCAATTCCTGCATGACAGAGAAATGGCGCGCGGCAATCTTGCCGAGCCAGAACGGCTCCAGATCGCCGCCGCCGCGAAGATGGGCGAGAATTTCCAGAAGGCCGCGCAGATAGATCGCATCCTTGGCAAGCCCGCCGCCGCGGTGCAGCCTCAGCGCGATGTTGAAGGCCATGGGCGGCACAAAACCATGATCGCGCGTCAGCAGCCGGTAGGTCTCCACGAAATCGGCGCCGTTCAACATGGCCGCGCAGGCAACAACGCGCGCCGCAATCATCCGGAGCCGCGCGACCGTCATGCCACCGACAAGATATTCCGCCAGAACCGCCAGCCCTTCCTGCGCCCCTTCATATCCGGCAAGGCCCGAACGGAAGAGCCGCAGGCCATGGCCCGAACCGTTGCAATAGGTGAGCAGATGCACGCCGACCTCGTGGCTCAGCAGCGCATCGACCCGCTCGCGCGCCATCGTCGTCGTCCGCGCAATCAGCAGGCGGTCGCTGGACACCATCAAGCCGGAGGGAAGGTCGTCACGCACCTCGACATCCGGCGAAAAGTCGGGGAACTGCGTGGCGTAGCGGGCGATCATCGCCTTGGCGCGCTGCGCCACATAGCGATGGTTCGCGGTTTCCGGCGGGTGCTTGCGCCCCAGTCTGGCGGTCGCTTCGAGAATATCTCCAGCCACCTTTTCCAGCCTTGCATCCACGGCGCCATAGAGCGCCCTGCTCATCTCGACGAAACGGTCATCCCCCCGCGCGGCCAGCATAGAAAGCTGGAGGTCGAGTTCCTGCTGTTTTTCGCGGTAGAGCCCTTCTAGAACCGGATCCTCGAAGCGGTCAAGCCCGATGGTAAAGAGAGCCTTCTTGCGCGCCGCGATATCGATAGAGAGCGGGCGGTAGAGGAGATTTGGCGCGCGCGTGTACCCTGCCCCACTGAACTCCTCCCACGCGGCTTCCGCATTGATCGGCGTGACCGCGAGCAGGAAATCGAAGCTTCGGGAAATATTGTCCATAGCCCGGTCGGCGCGCGTCACCGCCTCCACGAAGACGCCGCGGCCAAGCGCGCGATGCGTTGCGGGCGCAAGCGCCGTCTGCGTGCGGGTGAATTTGCCGGCCGCGCGCAGGCCGGCATCGACCAACTGGGCGACGAGACGGCTCTGGAGCTCGGGATAAATCTCACGCGACTTCGGCACGCGGTAGATCGGCGCGAAACGAACAGTGAGCGTGGGAAATTCCGGCAAACGGCGCGCAAGGCCAGCACTGGGATCGTCGGCAGGAGCAGCACGCGCGACCTGCGGGGCGCGATAGCGGGCTTCGAGCTTTTCAACCCCGCTGACGAAAGCTGTGAGCGCCGCGTCGGCACTTTCCGCCGACACCGAAACGCTTATCTGGAATGGCGCGAGATAGGGCGCGTCCTGCGCCAGCCGATCGGCGGAAAGCTCGCCAAAATCCAGCACCAGGAACGCACCAAATTGTTCGCGCATCTTTTCGCCGACGAGACGAATTATAGCGGCGGCCTCAGCGAGATTGGCGGCCAGCAGGTAGGACGCATTTGCCATGGTGACGGCGCGCGCGGCCGGCGCGGCCCGGCGCCCGACATACACGGCGATAAACGGCAGGGGCCGCTCGATATAGAGACGGCCGCGCCCGGCGAGATCGAGGCGAGTCGGCGGCCCCGCCTCCAGTGCGGCGGCGACACGGGCTAGATCGTCCACCGGTGCGGACCGTTTGCGCGCACTCATGGTCGCCGGTCCGGCATGTCGGCAAGTGCCACTTCCAACACGGGCAAGGTGCCACGGATCGCAGCACGTAGCGCTGCTATGGCTTCAAGGTCCGGTTCACCGGTCCACTCGTCCATGAAAATCTTCTTGAATTCGACCGCAATGGCACAACCTGTTTTCGGAAAATGCTCATGAATGAATCGCGTCTGCTCACCCTTGCCGGCAAAAGCAACGTTCTCGCGCACATCCAGCCGCCGACCCGGAAAAGGCTGCTCCCGAAGACATGCCATGAAGGCATCAACCACCGGCGCCCAATAGGCCCGGTCCATGGAGGACGTGCCGATGTTGATATCCGGAGCCGCTTCCTGCACGGTCGGCGCAGCCAGCGCGCCGTCGCGGCGATGGTTGTAGCTGTGTACATCAAGGAGCACGAAGCGGCCATGCTCGCGCTCGATGCCCCGCAGAAACTCAAGCAGCATGGCATAGTAGCCATCATGCTGGCGCAAAACGCTTTCCACCATGTCAGGAGTCGGCTGCGTATCCCACAGGTCGAGGCCCCAGGCCTGCTCGGGTCGCAGATAGACGGCACCCTCCCGCGGCCGGTTTAGGTCCATCTCGAACCGGGAACGATGAACGACCACGCGATTGACAAGATCCCCGATGGTCATTGCGGTGAACGGATCCTCCTCCCGCAACCGCTCCTCAGGCGTCAGCGCCATCAGGTCCGCCAGGTCCTTACGCAGGAGATGCCCGTCATGGATGGCCGTGCCGACAAGCGGGGAACCGCCGCGCTCCACAGACCAGAGTATATCCTCGCGCAAGTGTACCATCTTCGTTCGCGTTTCCATGCCGCCATAACGTTGCAGTTGCAAACGAGTTCCCGGCGATGGGGTGCCGGAGCGCATACATTGTCTCGAGATATCCAAGGACGTCTGGTGTGCGACCATCGCCGCGGTGGGAGACGAAGGATGGTCTGTCGACAAGGGCGGTGGCCTTGACCATTCATGGGCAGTGCTTGAACGGGACGGCATACGGATAGAGATGGAATGCGATTTCTGGGCAGAGGAGATATGGTTGTCGTTGCTGCCGGCGCTGCAAAATTGAAAGCTTCTCTTTCAGCAGCCCTACTCATCAGGCTGGGACTGCCTTGAGGACAGGGCCGCAGATTCAATTCGATCCAGAGCCGACCGTCAGGCATTCTGCACCTGGAGGCGCCTATGACTTTATCGTCTCGATTGTCGACGAGCGGACATACATCTACCCATGGCATCGCGGCTGGACTGATACCCATACGATCTGGATGGCGATCGAGGTCCACTCGATGGCCTCGCGAGTTGCGCTGAAACGTTTGAGCAATGGGCTCCTCGACACCCTGGCTGAGAAAGGGACACTGAGCGATATTCTTCCCTTCGGAGCGCCTGACTTCTTTGCTATTGATGGGAAGCGAATCGTCGCCCCCCGCGCGAACGTAGTCATTAGCCAGGCGGCAGATGTTCTGGCCATTCCTGCGCGCCATGGAGTACGCGAAGACTTCGAACTGTCGTCTCGGTAATGGCATAGGCAGCGACGTAAGGCGTGCCATTGATGACGAGTTCGCGTGTCCCGGCAATTCTACCCAAGCGCTCACTGGCAGGAAAATCGAGCAGGCGGCGGGCGGCGGCTACTATCCGTTCATCGATCAGGACGGCTGCTGCGGGGTTATCGGCCTCGACGTAAGTGAAGATGGCGTCACGATCCGACAACGCAAAAGCCGACCAAGTAAGTTTCACGATTCTGGCACACCAGCTTTAAGGCGGGCCGCCGCTCGACGTCTGGCAAAGTGCGCCTCGGCCTCGTCGTCCGATAAATCCGGTCGAGTATCGTTTAACGCTTCAAGCACCTTGGTCCGAAACCAGGCGTCATGTGCTTCACTGCCAGAAAGAAGTTCAAGAGGCAGCGCCCCCTCGTTAGCAGTCCGGGTGAGCATAATACGAACCGCATCAGATACCGTGAGGCCCATGCTTTCAAGCACTGCGGAAGCACGGTCCCGGACTTCAGAATCAATACGTGTTTGTACGAGAGCGTTTGCGGCCATGGCTATCTCCATATTCAACGAGAATGTAATGCAATTGAATGACGTTTTCCAGAAAAAGTTTCACGTCGTCATTCCCCGCTCACGGCTCTCTTTAATGCTCTTGAGATCCCATCAGGGGTGAGTAGCGGCCTGCACCGTGGCAGAGTGAGGTCGCTAGAAAACTCTCTGGAGGCCAACCATGCCGATAACAGCAGATCAATCTCAAACGCAGACCGCTACTCTCGTCGATCTTGGCGCAATTTTCGTCTCGTTGGAATTCTTATGTTCATTTGCAAGCGGCGTGGCCACGACTGTTTCGTCCAGCCAATAATGGCTGGTCCTGCCTGGTGTATCCGTGAAGACGCCGGACGAGGCCGCGATCACCGTCTCGAAGGCCCGCCAGTCCCGGCGAAGCTCATCGTCGGAGGCGAAGCCGGGGATCGACAGGGTGATCAGCTCCGGTCGTGCCTTGCGGAGCGCCGCAAAATCGATCCCGAGCCGGGCGAGCACGCCGGGACGGAAATTCTCGACGACGATATCGGCCTCGGCCACCAGCGCTTTCGCCTCATCCAACCCCTTCTCCGTCTTGAGATCGAGGGTAACGATCAGCTTACTACGGTTGAGGATGGCATTGGCGGGATTGTCCCAGAGCGGACCGCCGGGCGGATCGACATGCACGACGGTCGCGCCGAGATCGCCAAGGATCATGGCCACGGCCGGGCCTGCTATATATTGCCCGAAATCAACCACCCGAACGCCGGAAAGCGGAAGCGGGGAACGTGCGATCGATGTCATTTCTCTTATCTCCCCAAGAATTCTCTATGCGCGCGCATCGGCGACGATCCAGCCGGCCGCCTTTTCGGCGATCATCAGCGTCGGCGCATTGGTGTTGCCGCTGGTGATCTTCGGCATGATGCCCGCATCGACGACGCGCAGGCCCTCGATGCCCCGCACCCTGAGGCGGCTGTCCACCACCGCCATCGGATCGTCGTCGCGGCCCATCTTCGTCGTCCCGACCGGATGAAAGATGGTGTTGGCGATATCCCCCGCAAGCCGGGCCAGTTCCTCGTCGCTCTGGAACTGCAAGCCGGGCTTCCATTCCTGCGGCTGATATTTCGCCAGTGCCGGCTGCGACACGATCCTGCGTACCTGCCGCAGGCTTTCGGCAGCGATGCGGCGGTCCTCTTCCGTGCTGAGATAGTTCGGCGCAATCGCCGGGGCGTCTGACACCTTATCAGAGCGAATGCGCACGCTCCCGACGCTGGTCGGGTTGAGATTGCACACACTCGCGGTAAAGGCCGGTACGTTGTGCAGCGGTTCGCCGAAAGCGTCGAGGCTGAGCGGCTGGATGTGATATTCCAGGTTGGCGTGGGCCTGGCCGTCGTCCGACCGGGTGAATGCGCCGAGCTGCGAGGGCGACATGCTCATCGGGCCGCTGCGTTTCAGCACATATTCCAGCCCGATCATCGCCTTGCCGAACAGGCTGTTGGCGAGCGTGTTCAGCGTCTTCGCGTTACCGACCTTAAAGACGGCGCGGATCTGCAGATGGTCCTGGAGATTTTCCCCGACGCCCGGCAAGTCATGCACAGCCTCGATGCCGTGGCGCTTCAGCAATCCGGCCGGACCGATACCTGACAGTTGCAGGATCTGCGGCGAACCGATTGCGCCGGCGGACAGGATGACCTCCCTGCGGGCGCGCACCTCTGCGCTCCGCCCCTGCCGCTGGACCACGACGCCTGCGCAACGCTTGCGGCCGGAACCATCGGCCTCAAGGATCAGCCGTTCGACATGGGATTGCGTCCAGATCGTCAGGTTCGGGCGGTTCTTCGCAGGACGCAAGAAGGCCTTTGACGTGTTCCAGCGCCAGCCGGAGCGTTGGTTGACCTCGAAATAGCCGACGCCCTCGTTGTCGCCGCTGTTGAAATCGTCGGAGCGCGGAATGCCGGCCTCGACAGCCGCCTCTGCAAAGGATTCGAGGATGTCCCATTTGAGCCGCTGCTTCTCGATCCGCCACTCGCCGCCATGGCCGTGCATGTCGGAGAACCGGCTGTTGCCGCCGGTTTTGGGATCCGCACCGTTGTCCAGCCGGTAATGGTCCTCGTGCGCCTTGAAATCGGGCAGGCAGTTCTGCCAGGACCAACCTTCGTCCCCGGTCTCTGCCGCCCAGCCGTCGAAATCACGCGCCTGGCCACGCATATAGATCATGCCGTTGATGGAGGAGCAGCCGCCGAGCGTCTTGCCACGCGGGTAGCGCAGCGACCGCCCGTTCAGGCCGGCATCCGACTCGGTCTTGTACAGCCAGTCGGTGCGCGGATTGCCGATGCAATAGAGATAGCCGACCGGAATATGGATCCACGGATAGTCATCCTTGCGACCGGCTTCCAGCAACAGGACGCGCGTCGCCGGATCGCGGCTGAGGCGGTTGGCGAGCAGGCAACCGGCGGAGCCGCCGCCTACAACAATATAATCAAAAGTATTGTGGGAAGGGGGGGAAGCGTTGCGCGTCATTGTTCTGCCCGCCTGCTCCAACGGAACAACGCACAGTCATAAGCTTCGACATCTTGCCGTGGCATGCCAGCCTCCCTGCCTACATTGTTCAAAGCCATAGCGGAGGTTCAGCCGGAAAATCCAATGACAAATGATAGAAGGCATTATAAATCAAATTAATATGCTGCAGTCGATCGACCTGAGAACATTGAGGGCATTCGTCACCGTGGCGCGGGAGAGCAACGTCACCCGCGCCGCGGAGCTGTTGCACGTCACGCAGCCGGCCGTGACGCTGCAACTGAAACGTCTTGCCGCAGAGACTGGCCTCTCCCTGTTCCGGCGGACCTCCACAGGCTTGGAGTTGACGCAGGAGGGGGCGCTGCTGGCGGCCAAGGCCGAGCAGGTGCTAGCGGCGTTGACGGATTTCGGCCAGACAGCAGGACATCTATCGACACGCGTCCGAGGCAAATTGCGGATCGGCACGATCATCGACCCGGAGTTCACGCGACTTGGCGCGTTTCTGAAGGCGCTCATCGAAAGCGGACCAGGCATCGAAACCACGCTGCGTCACGGAATGAGCGGCGATGTGCCGGAGGGGCTGAGGCGAAATGAACTCGATGCCGGTTTCTTTCTCGGCGACCCGAGAGACTATGACCACGCCGCCGATAGCGCCGGTGAGAACAACGCACCGCTGTTTCATGCCCGCGAGCTGGCGCAACTGACCTATCGCGTCGTCGCGCCGCCGGCGCTTGCCGGTTTCGTGCGCGGCGCCGATTGGTCCCAGCTCGCATCGTTTCCCTGGATTGGCACACCACAGGCCTCGGTCCACAATCGATTGCTGTCGCGCCTGTTTGCCGATTTAGGCGTCCGCCAAAATATCGTCGCCCAGGTGGATCAGGAGACGTCAATGGTCGCCATGGTCCGGACAGGGGTGGGACTGAGCCTTTGCCGAGAGTCGATTGCCCTTCATGAACAACAGGCACACGGCCTCGTCCTCGCTGAGAATATCAAGATCTCCACGACCCTGAGTTTCCTCCACCTGGAGGCTCGCAACCAGGATCCGACGATACTCGCCGCCTTGGATGCGATCAGGCGGGCGTGGGGCTGATTTCATGGGGCTGTGGTTGTAATTACCATTGGAATGGCGTTCACCCCGGACGCGAACGGCGAATCCAGAATAGGCGATTTCGACCATGCGAAGGGCCTCCAAAGTCAAGAAATTTAGGCCAAAGCCACCTTCGATCTGGGCCGCTGGCTATAGAAGACGCGGATCGAATGCGCCTAACCGGCTCAGTTCTGTCTGGAACCAACAGCGGAAGGATTGTAGCGAATTTGGAGAAACCAGGCTTGATGATTGATGTGGAACTCCGAGCGCTCCGCCGCGTGTTGCGTGATTGGAAAACTCCTATCGGCTGATCATTGCAGACCTGCGCTAAATTTGAGGTTGTCACTCCTACAGCTTTTGCAGCGAAGCCAATCCGATGTCATCCAAGTTGCGTAAAACGTCTCAATGTCAAAGCTCATTCTTATCCTTGGCGACCAGCTCTCTTTGAATATCTCGTCGCTGGAAGGCGTCGACGAGAAGCACGATACGATCCTGATGTGCGAGGTGATGGCCGAGGCGACCTATGTCGGGCATCACAAGAAGAAGATCGCCTTTGTCTTTTCCGCCATGCGGCACTTCGCGGAAGAGCTGCGCGCGAGTGGCTATCCCGTTCGCTACACGCGGATCGACGACGAAGCAAATGCTGGCTCCTTCGGCGCTGAGGTGAAACGAGCAATCGACGATCTCAAGCCGTCTGCAATCTGCGTCACGGAGGCCGGCGAGTGGCGCGTGCGCCTCGACATGGAGACATGGGCTTCCAGGTTCGGCATCGACGTCGATATCCGACCGGATCGCCGCTTCCTGGTATCGCATGACGAATTCAAGGCGTGGGCCGAGGGCCGAAAGGCCCTAACGATGGAGTTTTTCTATCGCGACGTGCGCCGAAAGACCGGCTTGTTGATGAATGGAGACGAGCCGGTCGGCGGACGGTGGAATTTCGATGCTGAGAACCGTCAACCCGCTAAGCCTGACCTGTTTCGCCCGACCCACATGACGTTCGCGCCAGATGATATCAGCAGGCATGTGATCGACACCGTCGCCCTTCTGTTTCCGCAAAATTTCGGCACCCTGGAACGCTTCGGCTTCGCCGTCCGGCGATCCGATGCAGAACAAGTCTTGTGGGAGTTCGTAGCCGAGTTTTTGCCGAACTTCGGTGCAACGCAGGACGCGATGCTGCAGGACGACCCGAACCTCAACCACTCTCTCCTTTCATTCTACATAAACATCGGACTTCTCGACGCACTCACAGTCTGCCGTGCCGCTGAGCGCGCCTATCTCGAGGGCAATGCGCCGCTCAACGCCGTCGAAGGCTTCATTCGCCAGATCATCGGCTGGCGGGAATATATGCGGGGCATCTATTGGCTCGCGGGACCCGACTATGTTGACAGCAACTTTTTCGAAAACACCCGACCGCTCCCGGCTTTCTACTGGTCTGGTAAATCCAAAATGAACTGTCTGGCGACCGTCATCACCGAGACCATCGAAAACGCTTATGCGCATCATATCCAGCGCCTGATGATCACTGGCAATTTTGCGCTGCTAGCCGGCATCGATCCCAAGGCGGTGCATCAATGGTATCTCGAGGTCTATGCCGACGCCTATGAATGGGTCGAGCTTCCAAACGTCATTGGCATGAGCCAATTTGCCGATGGCGGCTTCCTCGGCACCAAGCCTTATGCGGCGAGCGGCAATTACATCAACCGCATGTCGGATTACTGCAGCACGTGCCGGTTCGATCCCAAGCAGCGCATCGGCGGGAGCGCATGTCCCTTCAACGCACTGTATTGGGATTTCTTGGCGCGCAATCAGACCAAGTTGAAATCAAACCGCCGGCTCGCTCAACCCTATGCCACCTGGGCAAGAATGAACGATCGGACACGCCACGAGATACGAAAGCAAGCCGAGAGCTTCCTGGCTGACCTTAGTTCGGGAAAAATGTCATAATCGCGAACCACGACGAAAGCTGAAGTCCACGGCTGGCTTTGTGACTAAAACGAAGGGACATTTGCAATGAAAGTATCGTACGGCAGTTATACCGCCCTACTCATCTTTCTGGTGCTGGTATTGGCTACAGGCTTCACCATCGGCCTGACGATCCGACCGGGCGAGTGGTATCAATCACTGGCAAAGCCATGGTTTACCCCACCGAATTGGCTTTTCGCGCCGGCGTGGACGCTTATTTACGTCTTGATCGCCGTTGCGGGCTGGCGGGTCACAATCCGTGAAGGGTTCAATTCCACCGCCTTCCGGCTGTGGATAGTGCAGATGCTTTTGAACTGGACCTGGACGCCTGTATTCTTCGGGTTTCACCAGATCGGACTCGGCCTTGCCGTGATCGTCTGCCTCTTGTCAATCGTTGTTTCTTTTATGATCAGGGTCCAGGACCGATCGGCGCGCTGGTGTTTCGCACCCTATGCGCTTTGGCTTGTCTATGCGACGTCACTGAACGCCGCGATCTTCCTCTTAAATTAGGAGAGGGATAGTGAAGGCTCTTTTGATCGGATCCTCTGGCGGTATTGGCAAACCACTGGCGGCGCGTCTGCGGGTTGACCTTGGTTCTGATGCCGTCGCAACGCTTTCGCGGAGCGAAGACGGTTTCGACCTCAATGATGAGGCATTCATTGATCGAACGGGCAGCTCGCGATCTGGGCGACAGGTATGGCGCGTTCGATCTAGTCATCAACGCGACAGGAGCGCTGTTGATCGACGGCCATTCTCCTGAGAAGACGATCAAGGCACTGAGCGCCGATGCGATGATGGCGCAGTTCCGCGTCAATGCCATCGGGCCAGCGCTTCTGCTAAAGCACTTTCATTCGCTGCTGCCTCGCAAGACGCGGAACGTGTTTGCCTCCCTGTCGGCGCGCGTTGGCTCCATTAGCGGCAACCGCCTGGGCGGATGGATTTCCTACCGCGCCGCCAAGGCGGCGCAGAACCCGATCATCAAGACGGCGGCTCTGGAGATCGCTCGAACACATCCTCAAGCGATCGTGGTGGCCCTCCATCCGGGAACGGTCGCAACGAAATTGGCACGACCATTTTTGAAGGCGCATCAGAGCGTGGCACCGGACTATGCAGCTGCTAGACTGCTCGACGTCATTGCGAAACTTGGCCCTTCACAATCGAGCGGATTTTATTCTTATGACGGCCAGCAGATCGAGTGGTAGTTAGGGAATGACACACCTCGTCGTGTCGGTTTTTGCGACGAGAGTGGTCTCGCAGCATCGTGGTCTGAATTTTTTTGAACAGGATACGTTGAACGCGGCCAACTATTGGTTATGGGACGGCCCGCCCTTCCGAGGACATCGAGTATGATGTCGCTCTTTTGAAGGGAAGGAGCCGAGCCATGCAGATTTCCATACTCGGTATCGACATCGGAAAGAATAGCTGCAGCGTCGTTGGTGTAGATGACGACGGCGCTGTGGTTGTCCGGCGAACGATGCGGCGACAGACATTGATAAAATTCGTCGAGCAGCTACCGACATGCGTTATTGCGATGGAGGCCTGCTGTGGTGCTCACCATCTTGGCCGGCTCTTTATCGTGAGAGGTCATGAGGTTCGGCTGATGTCGCCGGAATACGTCCGTCCTTATGTAAAGGCGCAGAAGAATGATGACAGAGATGCCGAAGGCATTGCCGAGGCAGCATCTCGTCCGACGATGCGGTTTGTCGAACTAAAGAGCCAAGAGCAGTTGGATATCCAGACGCTGCACCGGGTTCGATCACGGCTGGTTGCGGAGCGAACGACCTTGATCAATCAGCTGCGTGCCGTTCTTCTTGAGAGAGGTGTCATATTCGCCGCAGGCCGCGTGAAGTTCGAGAGCGCTCTGGACGGTCTCCTTGCCGAAGCTGATGAGGTCTTGTCTGTGCGTATCCGCAGCCTGGTCATCGAATTGAGGGACGAATGGCGAATGCTTGATAAGAAGATCGGCGCGGCGAACGCAGAGTTCTTGACACTCGCCAGGCAAAACAGCGCGATGCGCCGCCTGACATCGATTCCCGGCATTGGCGTGCTTAACGCCACGGCACTTGTTGCCGCGATTGGTGACGCCGGCAGTTTTAAGCATGCCCGAGATCTCGGAGCGTGGCTGGGGCTTGTGCCACGACAGTTCACCACCGGAGGCAAGGCACGTCTGCTTGGGATAACAAAGCGCGGCAACACCTACCTGAGAACCTTGCTGATCCACGGAGCTCGAGCGGCAATGCACACGCTCAGTCAAAGTGATACGCCAATCGGGCAATGGCTCCAGACGATGTTGTCCCGAGGCGTCCAGCGCAATGTCGCGATCCTGGCTCTGGCAAACAAGCTCGCGCGGATCGCCTGGGCGGTGTTGCGCAAAGGACAGCCCTATGAGCGGACCTATGGTATAGCTGTAATCTGAGTTATACGCCGCCTCGCTGACCTCGACTCTTTGGCCTTCCCAAAGTGCGGTGAATCTGAATCTCTGGTGCAAACCGGAGGTCTGCGATGCGATCAGGGATTTCATTACGCGAAGATTTT
>NZ_JARSBQ010000029.1:0-25139 GCF_029623935.1 Shinella sp. 838 | reverse complement strand
TCATTCATGGCGGGTGTGGTCTCCGGAAACGGCACGGATCGGCGTAAGCAACCAAATCCTACGTCATTTCAACGGTTTGAACCATATCCGCCAACCCCTCGTGAATTATTCGGGCTAGAATGGTTCGTCGGTGTGCTGCAGGGCAATGTCGCGCGCTCGCTCGCGATCATCGCCGTCTGCTTCCTCGGCTTCCTGTTCCTGACCGGCCGCATGGCCTGGCAGGGCGCGATCTCCATCGTCATCGGCATCGCCATCATCTTCGGCGCCGCCGAACTGGTCGACGCCATGAAGACAGCCGGGGGTGTCTGACATGCGTGACGACGCTCCCGATGTCGAACCGCTCATCCAGCCGCTGACCCGGCCGCCGATGTATTTCGGGGTCGATATCATCGTGTTCGTGGTGAACGGGATTTTCGGGATCGTCGTCTTCATCGCGTCGTCGAGTTTCCTGGCGCCGCTGGTCGTCCTGCCCGTCCATTTCATCGGGCTGTACCTCTGCCAGCGGGACATCCACATCGTCCGCGTGGCGCAGGTTTTCCTGTCGATGCGCCGGGCGATCCGTAACCGACGCTTCTGGAAAGCGGGGAGCTACGCCCCATGAATATCGTCAATCACGACCTGAAGTTCGGGCGGGAACGCGCCCGCGATCTTGGGATCGGCACGCATGTTCCCTATCTCCGCCATGTCGACGAAGAAACGATCGTCACCAAGTCCGGCCTGCTGTTGCAGGTCATCCGGCTCTCCGGCCTGCCCTACCAGACGATGGATCAGGCGGAAATCAATGCCCGCCTCGCCAACCGCAACATGACGGTCCGCTCGCTCGGATCGTCACGTTTCGCGCTCTACGCCACCATCATCCGCCGACAGATCAAGCCGGCAATCGACGGCGGTTTCGACAACCCCTTCGCCGACGAGTTGAATGCCCGCTACATGGATGGGCTGCAGCACCGGACGATGTTCGTCAACGAACTGTACCTGACCGTCATTCGCCGGCCGATGACCGGCCGCGCCGGCAAGGTCGATCGCATGTTCGACGTCTTCCGCATGGCGGACAACGAGGTCGAAGCGCGAGGTGAAGCGCTACGCGACCTAAAGGACATGGTGTCCGGCATTGTCGGCGATTTCCGCTCCTACCGCCCGGAAGTCCTTTCCTGCGTCACCCGCGATGGTGGCCTCTATTCCGAACCGGCCGAGTTCTTCGCCAAGATCCTCGCCGCGGGCGATGAGCGGACGATGCCCCTCCCCCGCATGTCACTGGCCGATTACGTCGGGACCGGCCGGATCATGTTCGGCCGCAAGGCAACGGAAATCTGGTCCGCCGACGGCGCGACCTCCAAGGTCGCCGCCATGGTGTCGATCAAGGAATATCCGCCGATGACGACGCCCGGCCAGCTCGACGGACTGCTGCGCCTTCCTTACGAGTTCGTCGTCACACATTCCTTCGCCCCGGAGGACCGCACCACGGTCACCGAGGCGATCGCCACGATCAGCCGGCAGATTTCGAATTCCGACGATGGCGGCACGGCGGTCGAAGACGATATCGAAACGGCGCGCGACCGGCTGGCCTCGGGCGAAGTGGTGTTCGGCAAACATCACATGACGGTGGCGGTGCTTGAGCGCGACCTGCCGCGGCTCAACCGCGCCGTCGCAGACGTCACGGCGGAGCTGGCGCGCATGGGTGTGGTCGCCGTGCGCGAAGACCTCAATCAGGAAGCGGCCTGGTGGGCGCAACTGCCGACCAACTTTTCCTACATTGCCCGGCAGGGGTTAATCTCGTCGGTCAACTTCGCCGGCCTCTTCTCCGCGCACAATTTTCCGTCCGGGCAGACGCAAAAGGTCCATTGGGGCCTGCCGATCTCGCTGCTGGAGACTACCAGCCAGACCGCCTATTTCTTCAATTTCCATGAGGCAGATGTCGGCAACTTCACCGTCATCGGCCCGACCGGCTCGGGCAAGACGGTGGCGCTTTCCTTCCTTCTCGCCCAGGGCATGCGCGTTAACCCGCGGCCGCGCTGCGTCTTCATCGACAAGGATCGCGGTGGCGAGATCTTCGTGCGCGCTATGGGCGGGCGTTATGAGCGACTTTCGCCGGGCGAGCCGACCGGCTTTGCGCCGCTGCAGCTTGAAGACACGCCCGCCAACCGCAGCTTCGGCAAGACGCTGGTCTCTTATCTTGTCACACCGTCGGACCGGGTGCTGAATGCCGAGGAGATGGCGGTCATCTCCGATGCGGTCGACAGCATCTACACCGATTTCGAACGACCACAGCGGCGTCTCGACATGCTGGCGGAAGCGCTTCGCGGCAGGATGCGATCCGGCATTGGCGATCTCGCCGACCGGCTGAAGGAATGGACGACGGGCGACAAGGGCTGGCTGTTCAACAACCCGACCGACAGGCTGGATTTTGCCGGCTCGGTGATCGGCTTCGACATGACTGAGATCCTGTCCGACAAGCGCACGCGCTCGGCGGCGCTCCTCTATATGTTCCATCGTATTCAGGAGATCCTCGACGGCCGCCCCTCGATGATCTTCCTCGACGAAGGCTGGCGCCTGCTCGATGACGAGGTCTTCTCCGGCTTCATCAAGGATTGGCTGAAGACGATCCGCAAGATGAACGGCATAGTCGGCTTCGGCACACAGTCGGCCGCCGACGTGGTGCGTTCCGACCTGCGCAACACGATCATCGAACAGACGATGACCAACATCTTCTTCCCGAATGCGTCGGCCGACGAGGAGAGCTACCGCAAGGCGTTCGGCCTGTCGGAAAAGGAATTCCGCTTCGTGAAGCAGGCAGACAAGACGAGCCGCACCTTCCTCATCAAGCACGCCCAGGACTCGGTGATCGCGCGGCTCGATCTATCGGCGATGCCCGACCTGGTGAAGGTCTTGTCCGGGCGGCCGGAGACGGTGCGCGAGTGCCAGACGCTGCGCGAGACCTATGGCGACGAGCCGGCCGCGTGGCTCCCTCATTTCTGTGGCTGGACCATTCCGGAGGCGGCCGATGCGTAGAACGATCCTGCTCCTGCTTTCTGCCGCGCTCGTCACCGCACCGGCGCCAGCGGCATTCGCCGACATTCCGGTCATCGACGACGATGTGAAGGAAAAGCGGGCGGAGGATGAAGGACATTCCAAGCAGGACACCGAAACACAATCCGACCAGCTCGAAGAGCAAACGGTGACGAACTGCAACATCTCCCAGAAGGAAAAGAACCGCCGTCTCTACCGTTCGCCGGCGCAGGCGGTGAAAGAGGACGCCAAGAACGTCGAATTGATCAAGCATTACGCGGAAAAGTACAATGTGCCGGTCGGCCTCGCCTTGTCGGTGGCGCATACAGAATCCGGCATCTCGACCTGCTCGGGCTCGCCGACCGGCGTCAAGGGCGTGATGCAGCTGACCAAGCGGACCGGCAAGGGCATGGGCTTCGACCGCGACATCAACGAGGAGAACATCGAGGGCGGCGTCAAATACCTCGGCATGGGCGTCAACAAGTGCGGCAGCACCGATTATGCCTGCCTTGCCTCTTGGTACAACGGCTCGACGGCGGCGGAGCAGAAGAATTGGGCCGGCAAGGTCGGCCGGAACCATGGCTGGTTTAATTCATTCGCCGGCGCCTCGAACATCGAGGACATCTCCTCGCCGTCCTATAAATCCTATGTCGATTACGGTTCCGGAGCGACCCGCAGTTCCAACAGCGCGGCGGCGGGCGCGGTCGACCGTGCCGTTTCGGGGATCGACGCAAGCACCGCAGGCGTCCAGGAGGCGGGCCGCCGCATCGATGCGCTGTCGGCGTCGGTCGGCGCGTCGGAGATCTACCAGGATGCCTGGGACGACAACACGCAGGCCCGCGCCGTCAACGCCGAACTGCTGAACAACCTGATCACGGCCCGCAACCTGTTCAACGAACTACTTCAGGCGCGCATGCAGATGAACCTGTCGAAAACGTCCGAGACGGCCAAGACCCTCAAATCCGACACCAAGGTCAATCCCTACAGCTGCGATCCGGTCATTCTCGAACAGATGAAGGTGCCGCGTGAGGACTGGCCGCGCTGCGCCACGGTCGCGGCCGCCGATGCCGAAACCTCGGTCCTGTCGTCCGAAGGCTCGGATGGCGCGATCGGCAACAATCTTCTTTCCATCCAGAACGCCGCCAACGCGGCCGAATAAGGGGGTTCCCATGAATAAGCTGCTCATCGTCTCCGCCGCCCTCGCCTTCTCGACGCCGGCGCTCGCCGATATTCCGGTGATCGACAACACCAATCTCGCCATCGCCAAGAAGAATGCCGAGAACACCGGCGAGATCATGAAAACCAACACCAACATCCTCGAAAAGACCAAGGAGATCCTCGGCGCGCTCTCCGGCAGTCGCGACGGCTCGATGGGGATTTCTTCGACCGGCCTCGGCGGCAATATGTCGGTCTCGGCCGCACCGTCCTTCTCGTCGATCATGAACGGCGGCACGCTGTCTTTCGGCGGCCTCGGCTCCGATGCGCAGAATATCGCCGCGACGCTGATCAACGGCCTTCAACTGGTCAAGCAGGTCAAGGCGATCATCGACGGCGAGGATGCCGGTGCGATGAACAATGCCTTTTCCGGCGCGGTCAACACGGTGGCGCTGCTCTCGGCGCTGACGCAGCAGGCGTCCAAGGGTGTGTCGCAGCGCGAGCAATCGCTTCAGTCGGCGACCGGCCAGATCGGCTCGGCCGAGGACGTGAAGGGATCGGTCGATGCCAATACCCGGATCCAGCTAGAGACGGCGCGCACCATCAACGAGCTGATCGGCGTTTCCAACGGCGCGGTCTCCGCGCTGAACACCGAGATGCAGATGCGGCTGACCCAGCAGTCGGAGACCGCCAAGATGCTGCAATACAAAGACGTCAACCCGTTCAAGTGAGGCCGCATGCGATTGCCCGTTGCCATCATGCTCTCCGGTCTCGCGCTGCTTGGCGGTTGCCAGACGAAAGGCGAGAAGAAAGCTCCCTGCCCGCCGATCTCGAGATATGCCGAGGCCGATGACCTGTGCGGTCCGGCCATGCCGGTCAACGACGTCTTCGCGCCTGTCCTGAAGGAATAGACGGATGGCGGCGACCACGATCATCTCGGACATTTTTTCCAAGCTCGACGCCATCGGCGAGACGTTCATCAAGAACGCCTATGACGGCCTCGCGCTGCAGGTGAATGTCCTATTCGGGTCGATGCTGACACTTTATGTCCTCTGGTGGGGCTACATGATCCTCGCCGGCCGCGATGGCTTCTCGATCCCGGAGGCGGCGTGGCGCCTGGGCCGGGCTTTCTTCATCTACTATATGGCGACGAACTGGGGGGCATTCTCGGCCACGATATATAAGCTCGTGCAGGAGGTGCCAAACCTGATTTCCGACACGATCATCGAGTCGATCGCGGGTTCTGGTGGTGCGCTCGATGGCGGGACGGGCGACACGACGGGCGTCGTGAAGATCCTCGACGCAGTGTTCGAGACCGCTGGTAAGATTTACGAGCAGGTGGCGACCGGCACCTTCGAATATGTCGGCGCTCTCATCGGTGCGATCGTCTTTGTGGTCGCCATGATCTTCATCGCCGTGGCGGCGGCCGCGATCCTCGCCGCCAAGCTGATGTTGTTCATCACGCTGGCATTGGCGCCGGTGTTCATAATCCTCGCCCTCTATCGCTGGACCTTCCGCTTCACCGACGGCTGGCTGTTATTGATGGTCAATCTGATGGTGACGCAGACGTTGATGATGGCGTTTCTCGCCTTCTTGTACCAACTCATCGAGCTGGCCATCAACACGGCCAACAACACCGCGACGGAAAGCAAGCTCTCCTATGTCGCGCCGTTCGTGATCGTCTGCCTGCTCGGGATCGTCGTGTTCCGGTTCATCCCGTCCTTTGCGGCATCCATCGTCGGCGGCAGTGTGCTAGGGCAAGGCGATTCCGCCTTCATCGGCGGGCGACGCTCTTCTGCTTATGCCGGACGCCAGATTACCGGACGCGCTGGGATCCTGCGTGCCGGCCTTGGCCGTCGCCGCACATCGTCGGATGTTCAGGCAGCCCGCGCCCGCGCAATCCAGCGAGAAACCGAAAAGAACGGGCAACTTTGAGGTAGTCTCTCATGCTCATTCTTGGTAACTATAGTTTATCCGAAGGAGAATGGCCGTGGATCACCCCTGGCAAGATGACCGTCGGCGCTTCGCCGCCATGGACGCGCAAAACCGTCTCAACGAAGAGATGGCAGAGAACGATCGCGCCGAATCCAAGAAAGGCGGCGGCTTCGGCTATCTGGTGTTCATGGTCGCTTTTATCTTCTTCAAGCCCTTCGCCGAGTATTGCATCGATCTCTACAACACGCTGGCCGGATACGCTCATAGCCTCGCCGCCGTGTTCGGCTTTTGATCGCGGAGGGCTAGTAATGAGGAACATTGCCTCGACGATGATTGCGCTCGCCTTGCTTGTCCCCGGCACGGCATGGTCACAATCGCCAAGCTCGATCCTGCCTGTGTTGACCGGCGCATATGCACCGGTCGAAGGTGGCTGCGAAGCCGCGGCCGCAGCGTTCATCTATATCGAGGACAAGGGAATCGGTGCGAACAAGACCGCCGGCAAGGTTCTTTCCGTCAAACAGGACGGCGGATCCTATGTTCTCGACGTGCTGTGGGTCGAGGCCGGGTCCGATGAATCCGACGGCGAGCGCGACACGGTGCGCGTCGAGGTGAAGGACGATCGCTCCTTCTACTTCTCCAATACGGTGTCGAAGAAAACGCTGATGAAGCGGTGCAGCTAGGTCTTCGGACGACTGCACTACGGAGCTGAAAGCTCCACGAATCCAGGCAAACCAGCCCTGACCTCAGCACCGATTTGGCCGACAGAGGTGATCGCTCGGCCTGCCTAATAAACTATATTTAACTCCGCAGGATTAGCGGTTTATCGGAAGTCAAATGAGCAACGCAGAGCCAGCCGAACATACACCCGAAACTCCGCCGATCGATCTCACTGCCTACTGGAAAGCCGGCGCCTTGTGGGAGGCGGAGTTGTATCGCAAGGAGCGTCGTTCCCGGAAAATCGCCTGGACCGTCGCGACGGTCGCGGGCATTTCTACACTGCTCAGCCTTTCGGCGCTCAATCTCCTCGTTCCGCTCAAGCAATTCGAGGCCGTGGTGGTGATCGCCGACAAGACGACGGGTTTCGTCGAGGTTGCCCGGTCCCTGAACGAGAGCAAGCTTTCCGAAAACGACGCGATCAAGACCGCCAACATCGTGCGCTATATCCGGGCGCGCGAGACCTATGATCCTCAGGCGCTGAAGGACAATTACGATCTCGCCCAGCTCTATTCGACCGGCCGGGCTTCGTCGGACCTGCGGCATGAATTCGAGCCGTCGAACCCGCAGTCGAAGGACAAGCTACTCGGCCGCACCACGCGCATCGCCGTCACAATCAAATCCGTCTCGTTCCTCAACTCCTCCACCGCGACCGTCCGCTTCTCCACGGAAACGCGGCGCGACAACACCCTGCGGCGCGAGCACTGGGTCTCGGTGGTCCGCTTCCGTTATACGACGGCTCCGCTCAAGAACGAATATCGCTTCGACAATCCGCTTGGCTTCCAGGTCGTGGAATACAGGCGCGACCAGGAATCGTTGCCAGAGGTGCTGCCGGCAGACAAGGCAGGGCGCTGATGCGGAAAGAAACCCTCGCCCTCGCAGCGCTGGCGCTCTTTGCCACGGCGTCCACATCCACAGCAGCCGATCCGCGCATCCGCTACATCACCTTCAACAACAATTCCGTCGTCACCGTACCGACGGGACTCGGCGTCTCGACGATGATCCAGCTCGGTAGCTCCGAGGTGATCGAGACGATCTCGGCCGGCGACACGGCCAGCTGGTCGATTGTCCCCAAAAAGGGCTCCGGCATCCTGTTCGTAAAGCCGCTGCGCGAAAACGCCGAGACTAACGTCAACATCGTCACCAACCAGCGCGTCTATGCCCTGCTGCTGAAGGGATCGGCTGCGGTCGACCTGCGCGCTGCGTTCCAGGTGCGGTTCAAATATCCAGACGAGGATGTCAATGCCCGGCTCCTGGCCGCCGCGCAGGAGAGTGCCAAGGATCCGCTGCTCAAGGATCTCGATCCGAGCCGCCTGAACTACGATTATGTGTTCAAGGGCGACACCAGCCTGAAGCCCCGCGTCGCCTTCGACGACGGCACGCATATGTATCTGGAGTTTCCCGATGAAATCCCCGCCATCTTCGTCGTCGAGGGCAAGCGCCAGGAATCGCTCGTCAACCTGCGCACCCAGGGCAAATACGTGGTGGTCGACAAGATAGCGGCACAGTTCACGCTGCGCGCCGGCGACAAGTGGCTTTGCCTTTATAACCGGCAGGCCAATCGCCAATCCTTCGATCTCATCGAGGACGCCTATGGACCGAAGCGCCTCGGCAGCAAAGAGGAGCGCCAGCGATGAGCAAGATCGATTTCGACCATCTCGACGGGCAAAGCAGCGTCGCCAGCGACCGCAACGGCCGTCTTGGAAAGCTCGCCCTCCCCGTGCTGCTTCTCGTCGGCGCTGGCGTGCTCGCCTATGTCAACTGGCCAGGCGGCCCGCAAACCGCCAACCTGACCGAAGGCACCGGCGAAACCTTCGAAACCTCGAACTCCAGCATCCGCGATTTCCCTGACGAGCCTGTAAAACAGGCGGCCGATCCAAACCTTGTGCAAATTCCGGTCGAGGAAAAGAAGCCGGTGGACTCCGCGACGGTCGACGTCACCGTCAATCAGGGCGACGATCTGGAAAAGCTGCGCCAGATTGAAGAGGAACGTCGCCGCGCGGAGGAAGACCGGCTTCGGGCGGAAGAGGCACGCCGGCGTGCCGAAGAGGACGCGAGGCTTGCCGCGCTAGAGGCAAAGCGCCTGGAAGATGAAGAGAAGGCGCGCTGGGAACGGCTACGCTCGGAACAGATCATCGTCGATGGTTCCGGCCGCGAGAGCCTGGCGGCCGGCGATCAGTCGGTGACGATCGCCGATGACGGCCAGCTCGTCGCCGTGCCGGGCGCGGAAAGCGATGCCAACAAGGCGTTTCTTGCCCAGTCGGAAAAGCAGACCGCCGGCATCGTCAAGGCAACACGGTTCGACCGGACCGACGCACTCGTCGCCCAGGGCACGATGATCCGAGGATTCCTGGAGACGGCGATCAATACGGACCTGCCCGGCATGGTGCGCGCGATCGTGCGCGAGGACGTCCGTTCGCTCGATGGCGCGCGCATCCTCATTCCGAAGGGCTCCCGCCTCATCGGGGAATACAAGTCCGGGCTGGCGCGCGGGCAGAAGCGCATCTTCGTCGTCTGGTCGCGGGTCATCCGCTCCGATGGCCTTTCCGCCGAGATCGCCTCGCCGGGCGCAGATCGGCTCGGCCGCGCCGGGCTGACCGGCGAGATCGACACGCATTTCTGGGAGCGCTTCGGCTCCGCGATCATGCTGTCGGTGATCGGCGGCGCGGCGGAATATGTTGCCGCGCTCGGCGATACCGCGACGGAAAGCGCCCGCTCGATCTCGACGGTCGATCCGATCACCGGTGCGGTCACGACAATCACCACCGAGCCGAGCCGCACGGCCGCCGAAGCCCGCTCGATCGCCGCAGAGAAGTCGTCCGCCATCCTCCAGGACATTGCCAACGAGGCGTTCAAGGAAAGCTCCAAGATCCCACCGACCATTTATGTCGCCCAAGGGGAGTCGATCATCGTCTATCTGCGGCGCGACCTCGATTTCTCCGCCTTCTACGCCGACCCGGTCCGGCAGGAAATGATGCGGCTGAAGCGTGGCGGGCAAATCCGCCGCAATGTCGATCCGACGCCCTATTATCCGGTGGCCCCGGTGTACAAATGAAGCAGTTTCCGTTTCTCGACAAAGCGCTGGAGCGGCTGAGGCCGCTTCTTTCGGATGAGCGCGTCTCCGAAATCTCGGTCAATCGCCCCGGCGAGCTGTTCGTCGAGCGCCTTGGCGTCGGCGGCATGGAACGCGTGGTCGATGCTCAATTTTCCGCCGAATGGATACGGACGCTGAGCGAGCGCGTCGCCGGCTCCACCAACCAGGTCGTCAACGAAGAGCATCCGATCCTGTCGGCGTCCCTCCCGACCGGCGAACGATTCCAGTGCGTCCTGCCGCCGGCCGCCCCCGATGGTGGCGCGATCTCGATCCGTAAGCAGGTCATCCATGACATCGGCCTGGATGTCTACAAGAGCCGTGGCACGTTCGAGCATACAAAGGTTGGTCGGCAGCTCATGCTTTCAGCGGCCGAGGAGGAACTTGCCGCCATGATGCAGGGCGATGTCGACGCCATGCTGTTTCTTCGGACTGCGGTGCGATCGCGGGTGTCGATCGCCGTCTCCGGCGGCACGTCGACCGGCAAGACCACGTTTCTCAACGCGCTCCTGAAAGAAGTGCCGGACGAGGAACGCATCATCACCATCGAGGACACACGCGAGCTGAAGCCGATCACCCCGAACACAGTCGCGCTGCTTGCCTCGAAGGGCGACCAGGGTCGCGCCAAGGTGACGCCGCAGGAATTGCTGGAAGCCTCGCTGCGCATGCGGCCGGATCGGTTGATGCTGGGCGAGCTGCGCGGCGCCGAAGCGTTTTCCTTCCTGCAGGCGATCAATACCGGCCACCCCGGCTCGTTGACGACGGTCCACGCCAACTCGGCACGTTCGGCCTATGACCGCCTGGCGCTGATGGTTATGCAGAGCGGCGTCGCGCTCGAGAAGCAGGAGATCATCGACTACCTGAAGGAGGTTATCCCTGTCGTCGTCCAGCTCGCGCGCCTTCCGGACGGCCGGCGCGTCGTGTCAGAAGTCGTCTTCACCAAGGGAGACACGCTATGAACCCGGCGATCCTGCTGTTCGGGCTGGTTATCGCTGCGGCTGCGGCCGCATTCGTCGCGTCCCTCGCCTATGCCGGCCTCTATTATGCCTTCGACAATTCGCCCTGGATGTTCCAGGTGCTGCAGGACGATATGCTGGCGTCGTATCGCGCGGCGCGGCTCGATCTCGCCGCCGGCGACTGGCACCGGCCGGCGATCGCGGCCGCGGCCGGTCTGCTCGCCGGCGGCGCCATGCTCGTCGCGGCCATGACCGGCAAGAAGAAATCCACGGATGCCCGATTTCTCAGCCCGCTGGAAGCCCGCGCCCTCGGTCTCACGCGCACCGGTGGCGTGTTCGTCGGTCGGATCGGCGGCAGCCTGATCAAGGTTCCGGGCGGCTTCACCCAGCGCGGCTCCGGCCGGCGGCGATTTCTCAAGCCGATGCTGTTTGGCGGCAAGAAGCTCTGGATCGACGGCGATGACGTCGGCGGCTTCGTTATCGGCCCGCCCCGGTCGGGCAAGGGCGCCTCGCTGATCGTGCCGAATTGCCTGCTCTGGCCGGACAGCATTGTCGTGCTCGACATGCGTGGCGAGACCTATGAGGCGACGGCCGGCTTTCGTTCGAAATTCTCCCGCGTCCTGCGTTTCTCGCCGGCCGACGAAAACGGTGACACCGAATGCTATAACCCGCTCGATTTTGTCGCGATCGATCCCGATCAGCGCGACATCGACATCAACTCGATCGCGACGGCACTGCTGCCGACGCCCAAGGGCGATGCCTACTGGATCTCCGACGCTCGCGCCCTGTTCGCCGGCCTCACCTCCTGGGTATTGGAGAACCCCGATATTTTCGACAAGGACAAAAACCTCGGCACGGTCCTCAATGTCGTCGAGGGCGGCGATCGACCGCTGCGGGAATGGCTGGAGGAGGTCGCCAACCCTGAGCTTCGCGCCACCTGGATCAGCTCCTTCACCTACACCACCCTTGCCCGCTTCGCCGTCATGGCCAGCAAGCAGTTCGATGGCGTTTATGGCTCCCTCGCCGCGGCCGTTCGGCCATTCAAGAATAATCGCATCCTGCGCGCGACGGCACGGTCGACCTTCGACATCCGGGCGATGCGCCGCGAGAATATGAGCCTCTATCTGGACTTCCGTATCCAGCAGATCGCCTCGATCGGGCCGATCTTCAACGTGCTGATGGTCCAGTTCATGGACTACATGTCGCGCAACCTGATGAAACGGGACGAGCGGCGCGTGCTGGTCCTGCTCGACGAATTCCAGAACCTGGGCAAGCTCGAAAACGCACTGACCGTCGCCACCGTCCTTGGCGGTTATGGCGTTCCCTGCTGGTTTTTTGTGCAGTCCCTGCGATCGATCGACAACGTCTATACACGCGAAGGGCGGCAGATCCTCGTCAACTCTGCCCGTGCTCAGATCTTCCTTGGCGCACAGGATCCCGAGGATCAGCGATACGTGTCGCAGTTGCTCGGCGAGCGCAAGGAAGTGACGGTCGACAAGGCGGTCTCGACCGGCGTGACGCTGTTTGACCGCAAGGGCGCGACGATGTCACACAAGACCACGATGCGCCCTCTCATGCGGCCGGATGAGTTGGGCGCGATGAACGAGACCCGCTGCATCATCAAGCTGCGCAATCAGCAGCCGATCTTTGGCCTCCGGAACTTCTATTATGCCGACAAGGACCTTCTGAAGCGGGCATGGCTGCAAATTCGGGTGCCATCGAGCAAAGCGGCGATTGATGGGCTAGCCAATGCCGGTATTGAGCGCTCGGAAATCATGGCGGTCCCCTCCAGCGCTTCCAAGATCAACTCGATACCAGGAGCGAAATTTGCTGCGAATTCCTCAGTCGCCATTATGATGCCGTCGAGCCTGCTGCAGGCCGAGCAAGCTCATGAAACGACGCACATAGCCGATCGAATGCAGGGCGCCCGGCAGAATAGCGAAGCGTCCACATCAGGTGATAATCCAGATTTCAAGTCGGCGCTGAAAGCAAGCGTCCAGCGAAAAGCCGAGGCCGAACAATCGATCGAGAAGATCTTGAAAATATTCTATAACTCCCCCGCGAGAAAGAGAGCGATCAAGAAGGTCCAAAAGGAAATCACGTCCGCGCTGGTCGACGACTGAGCCTGTTGTCACACGGTCTGCAGAACGAAATCCTGTCGCCGTCACGGACTAGCGAATATAGCTACCGCCGTTGACGTCGAGCGTGGCACCGTTCAGCGATTCCTGCGAGTAGCGCAGCACAAAGGCGACAAGCTCAGCGATTTCAGCTGGCTCGGTCATATCCCCTATTGGTATGGTATCCACAGTCTCTTCCTCGTCATGAGCGATATACTTCTCCGCCATCTCCGTGCGGACTAAACCCGGAGCGATGGACACTGCCATAACACCTTCCCGACCGAAACTGCTGGCGATCGATTTGGTGAGATTGATCAATGCGGCTTTGGTCGCGCCATGAGGTAGGATATCGGCGGCGGAGCCACGCTGACCGGCTTGGCTGGCCATATTGACGATGCGCCCACCACCTTCGGTTAGAAAATGCCGAATCGCCTCCCTGCAAAGATCGGCCGCTGCAAAGAGATTGAGTTGGAATTCCTTCTGCCACGCAGTCTTCCATGCCGCAGCCGAGCTCTCTATCGAAATTTCGGTAACGATACCCGCATTGTTGACAACGCTGTGAATACGCCCTGCAAAAGCAACGGCTTCCCGCCAAAGTTCGCACGATCCCTCCGCATCAGATAGATCCGCTTGCACAACAAAGCCGTGTCCGCCGATACGGGACAACAGGGCCTCCGCCGCAGCCACATCGTGGCAATAGTGGATAATCGGCCGCGCCCCCTCCAGGGCAAGGCGCTCCACAATAGCTGCCCCTATGCCACCCGATGCCCCCGTGACTAGCACGGTCTGTCCCTGCAAAGGCCTATCTGAATATCGCTCCAACATATGACTCCTTCCCGGATTTCCGCAAACGCTCTGAACCAAGAGAAAATACAAACGCCCGCCAAGTCCGAACCGCGCCCCAATTTCAGGACCCCGTCGAACTGACGAGGCTCGACCGAACACAACCAACGAAACCATGGCCACCTGTCGGCGGGGAAACAGGCCTCTATTTAGGCACGAAGGCACGACAGAATACGAAGTCGAGCGAAACGAAACGAAAAATGAGGCGGTAAGCCTTTGCTGAACAACGGAAAGTTTTTTCTCCCTCCGCCGAACGATGGCAGTGATTTTAAGGAAACGTTCAAGCGCTTGGCCGCAGCGGGCGCGGGACGGCCTATAGAAAACGATGGATTTCCAGCTGGGCCATGGACGCCGGAGCTGCTTGCAGAGGCGATCTCGCAGATTGACGCCAACAAGATTGGTGTCGATCTGCGCACCGTTCAGCTATGGTTCCAGGAAAATGACAAGGGAATTAGCTCCGCCAACATTCGTTGGTTGGCAAGGATTTTTGGGTGCGATGATCCGGTAGCAACCGGTGAATGGCAGGTGGAGTTGAGCAAAGCCCAAGCCCGATTAACGACCAAGAGGCGCGAGGGCAGGAAGGCGGGAACGAACGTGCTTGCAGCAGGGCCAGAAATGCCGCCGACCGCAGCCGCTTCTACCACATCATCCTCCGCGGAGCTGGTAAAGGATATTGGTGCCACGCGGAGAGTCCGGCGCTTAAGTCTGGCGACAAGATCGGAAGCGCTTTTTAGTTGCGAATTCTCTTTAAACCTACCAGCTTCGGTGTTCGCAGGCGCTACCGCTCTTGGATTTTTGTCTTATGTCACAGGGATCCACAGCGCGACTTATGATCGGTCGGATGGCGTTGTTAAGCAGATCGGGTTTCTTTGGGCCCCGAATTGGACATTCGTCTTCATGGTCCTCCTCCCCCTATTCTTCTTACTAGTGACCGAACTTCTGGTCTTTTGGAAGGTCAAGGGACGCACAAAGCTCGCAAAGCACAAAGACCCGATGGAAGGCCACCGTGCCTGGATGAGCAATGTAGAAAGCTCCTCCGCTACTTACAGGGCGGTGTTCCTCGTTTGCATCTTGTTCGCTGGATTGTCTCAGTGGATCGAAGTGTGTTTGATCCCGCTTATGAATGGCAACGGCGAATATGCCATAGATTGGGGGAAATTGGCGATCGTCCGTCCTGACGTAATATCAGTGCCAGAAGAGGTATTATTCACCGCTTCCGCCTACCTTTACATGGCAATTTCCTTCTACATTTTCTTTGCCGGCTTGATTCTGCTTTATACTATCGCGCACGATTGTTGGCGAATTGGAAGGAGCTTGGAAGATGAGGCAATGGGCAATCAGCAATCCGACTTAAACGAGGTCGGTCAGGTGGTGATACGCACAATTTTTCGGTGTACCATTTTGGGGGTATTGGTCGGCATATGCATGAAAGGTCAGAGCTCGTACCTGACATCGACCGAAAAGAACATCGCGGCGTGGCTGATCAACGACATGTCATCCGCAATTCAAGGACGTAGCAGCATCAACGATACAATCGGCTATAGAACGCCGACACACTACAGCAGCCTTCTGGTCGTGACATCAACCTGCATTGTGTTTTTGTTTGGACTGATCCGGCTCGGCCTCGCAAACTGGTCTGATATAACCTTGTGGAAGATGGCGACGATCATCGCGCTTCTCGTTGCGGGCTACTTGTTTACCGGGGCTTTTACTGGCTTCTCGATACTTTTGGGCTTGGGAGTGATTTTCGCGCTTTACGGCCTATTTGATCCGGGATTCGGTCGAGAACGGGCGAGTGAGAAAGGACCGATTCCGAATGCTCCTTAATTGGCTAGATCACTGGGATGAACAGCGCGCGCAGCGTGGTGAGGTCGGAAAGGAAACCGCGATCTTCACGCTTGATGCGGAGCGCGCCTTTTCACTCGCGAGCGGAGTACGAGACATCAACGAATTTTGCTTTCTGGCGGACCAGGCCGTTGCTGATCGCGCTTTCTTCGATGAGCCGAACGGATGCAGCCAAGGTTTTCAGAGGAAAGACATGTGGATCACATTTCCCTCGGACATCTCGACTGACATTGACGAAAATAATTTCGTGTCGGCGAAGCTCACCGAAAGTGGATCGCTCGATCATGCTTTAGTGGTATTCCACCATTGGAATGCAAGCACACGGAATAGTCAGATTGCCAAGTTTTTTTCGCGGCGCGGCATTACAGTTATTGAGATTGCTATGCCATATCACTTTGAACGCAGTCGGCCAGGTTCCTCCTACGCCGATTATATGCTCAGCGCGAATCTCGGCCGAACAATCCAATCTGTACGGCAGGCGGTATGGGACGGTCGAAAACTCATTCGTTGGTTGAAGAATGAAGGCTATAGAAAAATCTCAGTTCTAGGTATGAGCCTGGGCTCCTGGGTTGCAGGACTTGTTGCAGCGCACGACACGACGGTCTCCAAAGCCTCGTTATTTCTAACGGCAGGGAGTTTAGCAGATATGGTTTGGACCGGTCGCGCCACGCGACCGATACGACATGGCCTTGAGCCTGATATTGAGCTCTCTGATCTCAGGAGAGCTTGGGGACCACTTAACATGGAGAATTACGCGGATCGCTTGGCACGACCTGATCTCCATCTCCAGGTTGTGCTGGCTAAGAGAGACAAAGTGGTTCTCCCAGTGTTATCGGAGAGATTCATCAAGAGGCTGGCCGCCGCTGGCGCAAGACCACGTGTCTTGCAATTGAACTGTGGTCACTATTCTCTCGCCACACCGCCTTACATTTTAATAGCAGGCTTGAGCTTGAAACGGTTTCTTTCCTGTGCAGACCAATCCAACCATGGAAGTTAAATCTGGTGTTTGACGCCTAAAGTACCCACATGACGCAATGTCGAGATGGCCGAGAGCGTACGGTATTAAACTGATGGGGTGATGCCCCCTCCGGCCGGCATCAGCGTATGTTGCCTGCTCAGCGCCATGGTGGCGCTTACGGAGGAGAGGCAGATGACAACAGTCACATTCTGGCGATCGACCTCGCGAAGCGGAGCTTTCAGCTTGCCAACAAGAGCAGGGTCTCGCCCATTGCTTCACCTGCGCAAACGCGCATATCTAACCATAAAACTCCAGCCACAAAGGGATGAAGGTCCGGAGTCACAGCAGAAGAGCAAATTAGGATGTCCGTCCAGAAAACATGCTTCTATTTTATTCTCTCGTCAATCACAGTTGCGTTCATCTGGCTTCTCTTGCCTTATTACAGCGCCATTTTCTGGGCAATGGTCCTTGCAATCGTTTTTTACCCGGTTCAGGAAGTACTGGTTCGTAGCTGCGGTGGAAAGAGAAACATCGCCGCACTGCTAACGGTCGTGATCTGCGTATGTTTGGTCATCGTACCTTCTTTCGTAATTCTCGGATCCCTCGTTCAAGAAGGGAGCAATCTGTACAGAAAGTTGAGTACTGAGGAATTCGATATTGCCGGTTATGTTACAAACCTGCACACCATCCTCCCAGCGTTTCTGAAAGACTGGCTGGCGTCGCTGCAAATCGGGAGTATCGAACAAATTCGCGAAAAGATTTCGACAGCCGCCCTGCAGGCAAGCCAGCTTGTTGCCACCCACGTTTTCAGCTTCGGACAGAACACCCTTCAGCTTTTTGTCAGCTTCGGAATTACACTCTATCTCCTTTTTTTCTTATTTAGGGACGGGCCGGAGATTGGTCGGACTTTTCGCAAGGCAATGCCGCTCAGCGATGATCACGCGGAGCATTTTCTGCGGAAATTCACAGCTGTCGTCCAAGCGACAATAAAGGGAAACGTGATCATCGCCCTGACACAGGGTGCAGTTGGTGGTCTGGTATTCTGGGCCCTTGGGATTCAAGCAGCATTGTTATGGGGCATGGTTATGGCGTTCTTTTCCATGCTGCCGGCGGTGGGAGCGGCGATCGTGTGGATTCCGGCCGCGATCTGGCTGATCTTGTCCGGCATGTGGATAAAGGGTTTAATTTTAATCTTGGTCGGTGTCTTTGTTATTGGACTGATCGATAACCTCCTGCGACCGCCGCTTGTCGGCAAGGGAACGCACCTGCCGGACTATGTGATCCTCGTATCGACAGTAGGAGGCATGTCGTTGTTCGGCATTAACGGGTTTGTGATCGGCCCGTTGATCGCGGCGATGTTTATTGCGGCGTGGTCGCTTTTCGCAAAGGAACAGGAAATTTATTGCCCACGCCCTGACAACGATGCTGCTCCGGCATTGCTCAATCGAGAGTAGCCGCAACAAGCTTGAACGGAGAAGCCAAAGTCGCACCCACTGAATTCAACGCAAAAACTCCCGCACGGTTGAGCCGGCTACCCTCTCCATCGCGGCCTGCTGTCACGTCTTGTCATCGATACCCTTTTTAAGAACAACGGTGAAGTCAAACGGTGTTGTCATCAATTGTTGACTAGTGCACGGGTTGGGTAGTAATCGTAAATGACGGCGCAACGGCGCGCAGTTCTCCCAACTGGATCGGCGGGCCTCGTTCTTTAGGCCTTGCCACCGGTTTGGTGAAGCCGCATGGGCAGGCCGCGTGGGGAGAGATCATGGAAATTGATGCGAACGAATTGTCGTTGATCGACCGCTACTGGCGAGCTTCCAATTATCTGTCGGTCGGACAGATTTACCTGCTCGACAATCCGTTGCTGAAAGAGCCGCTAAAGCCTGAACACGTCAAGCCGCGCCTGCTCGGACATTGGGGCACCACGCCCGGCCTCAATTTCATCTACGCGCATCTCAATCGCATCATCCGTGCCCGCGACGAGCACATCATTTACATCTGCGGCCCCGGCCATGGTGGGCCTGGCATGGTTGCCAGTACATATCTTGAAGGCGTCTACAGCGAGATCTATCCGGAAATCGGCGAGGATGAGGCCGGAATGCGCAAGCTGTTCCGGCAGTTTTCGTTCCCGGGCGGCATTCCCAGCCATGTAGCCCCTGAAACACCAGGCTCCATCCATGAGGGCGGCGAATTGGGCTATGCGCTGGTGCATGCCTATGGGGCGGTGTTCGACAATCCCGGTCTCGTCGCTGCCTGCGTGGTCGGCGACGGCGAAGCTGAAACCGGCCCGCTGGCGGCTGCATGGCACTCCAACAAGTTTCTCAATCCGCTTTCGGACGGCACGGTGTTGCCAATCCTACATCTCAACGGCTACAAAATCGCCAATCCTACTGTCCTTGCGCGCCTCTCTGATGAGGAATTGACGCATCTGTTCACCGGCTACGGCTATGAGCCGTTCTTTGTTGAAGGCAGTGAGCCAGAAGACATGCATCGCAAGATGGCGGCAACGCTGGACGCGGTGTTCGATCGCATTGCTGGCATCCGCGAGAAGGCCAGGTCGGATTCGGCGGTGCGTCCACGCTGGCCGATGATCATACTGCGCAGCCCGAAAGGCTGGACTGGACCGAAAGAAGTCGATGGAAAGATTGTCGAGGGGCACTGGCGTTCGCACCAGGTTCCGGTGGCCAATTGCCGCAACGACGAGGGACACCGCCGCATTCTGGAAGAATGGATGCGCAGCTATGATCCCACCGACCTCTTCGATGCACAAGGCACGCTGAAACCCGAGCTTCGGGCCCTCTCGCCAGAGGGTGACAGGCGCATGGGCGCCAATCCCCATACCAATGGTGGCCTCCTGCGCAAAGAGCTGATAACGCCGGATATCCGGGCCTATGCGGTCGCAATATCCGCACCGGGGGGCGTAGAGGAGCAATCCACGAAAATCCTCGGCGATTATCTGCGCGATACGCTGAGCCTCAATGCAGAAAACCGGAACTTCCGGATTTTTGGTCCTGACGAGACTGCGTCCAACCGACTGCAAAGCGTTTTCCAGGTAACGGATCGCGTATGGATGGCCGAAAGGCTCGACACGGACGATCACCTCGCGCCCGAAGGGCGGGTTATGGAGGTGCTATCGGAGCATCTATGCCAAGGATGGCTAGAAGGTTATCTGCTGACCGGGCGCCACGGATTTTTCTCGTGCTACGAGGCCTTCATCCACATCGTCGATTCGATGTTCAACCAACATACCAAATGGCTGAAGACCTCCCGCGAACTACCTTGGAGGAAGCCAGTTTCCTCGCTCAACTATCTGCTGACCTCACATGTATGGCGACAGGATCATAATGGATTCTCGCACCAGGACCCCGGTTTCGTGGATCTGGTTGCCAACAAGAGCTCGGATATCGTTCGCGTCTATCTGCCACCAGACGCCAATACGCTGCTATGGGTTGGCGATCATTGCCTGAAGACTTGGGACCGGGTCAATGTCATTGTCGCCGGCAAACAACCGGCACCACAATGGCTGACCATCGAGGATGCGGTAAAGCATTGCGAGGCGGGCCTTGGCATATGGGACTGGGCGGGCACTGAGGAAGGGCTGGATCCGGATGTGGTAATGGCCTGCGCCGGAGACGTGCCCACCATTGAAACGCTTGCCGCTGTCGATATCCTGCGTCAGGCGCTACCGCGTCTGCGCATTCGTGTGGTCAACGTCGTTGACCTGATGGCGCTGCAAGCGCCGCAGCACCATCCGCACGGCATCTCCGATGAGGAATTCGACCGAATATTCACGCGTGATCGACCGGTGATCTTTGCCTATCATGGCTACCCCTATCTGATCCATCGCCTGGTCTACAAACGCGCCAATCACCCCAATTTCCACGTTCGCGGCTTCATCGAGGAAGGCACCACGACAACACCTTTCGACATGGCGGTTCTCAACGAGCTGGACCGCTTCCATTTGGCGATAGAAGCCGTCGAGAGGCTACCCGTATTGCGAGAGAAGGCAGAGCCGATCCTGGCCACGCTCCGGGAGAAGCTAGTGGAGCACAAGAGCTTCGTCTGTGAGCACGGTGAAGACATGCCGGAAATCCAGAATTGGAAGTGGCCCTATGCCGCCGCGCTACCAGCGAACTAGCAAAACCTCCTAGAAGCCCACACCATATTAGGGCGGCCGCAACGCCCGCCGGCTCTATTCAGAGCATCAGGAATACGGATTTGATTGACGCAATTAGAGGCTCCACTCGCGAGCAGAGATTGATCCTGCCGATGCCGGGGAATGAAGATTTTTCGGTGGAACTTGCCCGACGTGCCAACTACGAACTGGGCGCGCTCGAAACAAGGCGATTTCCTGACGGGGAAAGCTACTCGCGCATCGCATCGGACGTTCGTGGGCGCAGTGTCTACATCGTGTGCAGCCTGTCCCAACCCGATGACCAGTTCCTCTCGCTGGCCTTTACGGCTGACGCGGTACGAGAACTCGGCGCAGCGCGTGTGCATCTGATCGCGCCCTATCTTTGCTACATGCGGCAGGATACGCGCTTTCAGCCTGGAGAGGCCGTGACCTCGCGCACATTCGCACGCCTTCTTTCCTCGCTTTTCGACAGCCTCACAACAGTTGACGCCCATTTGCACCGCTATAAAACGCTCGGTGAAGTTTACTCGATCCCTGCCTTTAACCTCCATTCTGCGCCAGTCATGGCTGAATGGATCGGTAAGAACGTCACCGCTCCTTTCCTGATCGGCCCCGATGAGGAAAGTGCGCAGTGGATCGAAAGCATCGCGTCCGTTTCCGGAGCGCCCTTCGCTGTCCTGCGTAAAACGCGGCATGGCGACCGGAATGTCGTAATCGAGGTGCCTGACCTCTCCGCCTGGAAAGACAGGCAACCTATCCTTGTGGACGATATCGCGTCTTCTGGCCGTACCCTCATCGAAGCCGCCCGACAGATTGCCTCCCAAGGCCTCAAGAAGCCGGTTTGCGCCGTGGTGCACGGGCTATTGGCAGCAGAGGCCTATGCAGAACTCTCCGTTCTGGCAAGCAGGGTCGTATCGACGAACTCCATCCCCCATCCAAGCAACACCATATCGCTGATCGACACGTTTCTGGCGGCGATCGAAACCCGCGCAGACCAACAAACCAAATGAATGCGTTCAGCTCTTAGGAGCGGACCTGACACGAAAGTCTTGACATGCTCAAACTCAAATCACTCGGTGCGGCCGGTACAGTAACTGGAGCGAAGCATCTTCTGGAATTCGATAGTCACCGGATTCTCATCGACTGCGGTCTCTTCCAGGGTCTCAAAAACCTTCGCGAGCAGAACTGGGAGCCGCTGCCAGTTCCGCCGCGTGATATCGACGCCGTGATCCTGACGCATGCGCACCTCGACCACTCCGGCTACCTGCCGCGGCTGGTCCGTGATGGTTTTCGCGGTAAGATATATGCGACGGAAGCCACGCGGGATGTAGCGGAATTGATTCTCAAGGACAGCGCCTTCCTGCAAGAGAAAGACGCGGACTTTCTGAATCAGCACCACTTGTCCAAGCATCAGCCTGCCTTGCCTCTTTACGGTATCAGGGATGCACAGAGGGCGCTGGAGCACTTTACAACAGTCGATTTCAACGAGGTCATCGAGCTTCGCAACGGCGTATCCCTGCAATTCCGCCACGCCGGTCACATCCTCGGTGCGGCAAATGCCGAGATTCAGTGGGGAGGCACCCGCATGATGTTTTCGGGAGACATCGGCCGTTATGGCGATCCGCTATTCCCGGATCCGGTATCCGGAGGGAACGTCGATTACATCATGGTCGAATCGACCTATGGCAACCGCGTGCACTCAGATGAAGATCCAGCCGAAGCGCTCGCTACGGTGGCGGAACGAACAATCAAACGCGGCGGCACGCTTATCATCCCCGCCTTTGCCGTAGGGCGGGCCCAGGAATTGCTTTACCACTTCTGGAAGCTGAAATCTGCTGGCCGTCTCGGCTCCGTTCCCATTTTCCTGGACAGCCCCATGGCGATCGATGCGACGGAACTCATGAGCCGTCATTCGCAGCATCACCGTCTCGATCATGAAACTTGCCGCAAGGCTTTTGGAATAGCCCGCTACACCGATGATGTGGAGGCGTCGAAGGCAATCACTGCGAACCCGTTCCCGAAGATCGTGATCTCTGCATCGGGCATGGCAACGGGCGGCCGTGTTCTGCATCATCTGAAGACGTTCGGGCCAGATCCGAAAAACACCATATTGTTGTCCGGCTTCCAGGCAATGGGAACACGCGGACACGCGCTCCAGCAGGGCGCGAAGGAACTGAAAATTCACGGCATGTGGGTTCCGATCAATGCGGAGGTCGCGCAGATCGGCATGTTGTCCGCCCACGCGGACAGCAATGAGCTCATGCGCTGGCTTTCTGGCTTCAACGAACCGAAACGCGTGTTCATCGTGCATGGAGAGCCGGACGCCTCGGAAGCTCTACGCGTGAGGATCAAACGCGAACTTGGTTGGTCGAGTGTCGTCCCTCGGCAAGATCAGGAATTCCAATTGTGAACTCTGTGAGATCGTCTCACCCACCATTGCGGGCGCGCAGGTTGGGGCTTCATGCACAGCACCAGGCGATTGTCGTCATGCGAACGGATTGTCCTGCCTGCAAATCTGAAGGATTGACGGCACGCTCGCATATTCAGGTGCGAGCCGGCAACAAATGCATTCAGGCCGAATTGTTGCAGATTGATACCGAGTTGCTGCCGATGGGCGATATAGGCCTCTCGCAGGCAGCATGGGAGCTCTTGGCTGTTCAGGATGGGGACGAGGTCGAAATCAGCCATCCTCCCGCCCTCAGCTCTCTGGCACATGTGCGAAGCCGGATTTTTGGCCAGCGGTTCGATCGGACCGGCCTGGACGCGATCATCGCGGATGTGGTTGCTCATCGCTACACCGACGTCCATCTCGCCGCTTTCCTGACCGCAAGCGCTACGCCGCCACTCGATCTGAAGGAAACCATTGATCTCACAGGCGCGATGATTGCCGCCGGTCAACGCCTAAAGTGGGACACTGCAGTTGTTATTGACAAGCATTGCATAGGCGGTCTTCCAGGAAATCGCACGACGCCGATTGTGGTTGCCATTGCCGCGGCCAACGGTCTGATCATGCCGAAGACATCATCGCGGGCGATAACGTCACCTGCCGGAACCGCAGATACAATGGAAACGCTGGCACCGGTGAACCTCGATATTGCAGGCATCCGCCGTGTCGTCCAAGCGGAGGGAGGATGCATAGCCTGGGGCGGGGCGGTACAACTCAGTCCCGCCGACGATATTTTCATTCGGGTTGAACGCGACCTCGACATAGACACGGAAGGGCAACTCGTTGCATCCGTGCTTTCCAAGAAAATCGCCGCTGGATCCACTCACGTCGTAATCGATATTCCAGTCGGACCGACTGCCAAAGTTCGAACGACAGCGGCAGCAGACAGCCTTGCGCAAACGCTGGTTGCGGTCGGCGAACACTTTGGCCTTGCAGTCACCTGTATGAAAACAGACGGTTGCCAGCCGGTCGGCATGGGCATCGGCCCGGCACTTGAGGCGCATGATGTCCTTGCCGTTCTTCAAAATACTCCGGGCGCACCCATGGATTTACGCGAGCGTGCTGCTGCGCTGGCGGGCGCAGCACTCGAAATCGCAGGCGTGGCAGCAAACGGTGGCGGCAAATCTCTTGCGTGCGAAACACTTGACAGTGGTGCTGCCTGGGACAAATTCCGCCGGATCTGCACAGCGCAAGGAGGTATGCGCTCCCCTGGTCATGCTGAACACATCCAGACCATCCGCGCAAAACATGATGGAGTGGTTGTATCAATCGATAACCGAAATCTGGCGCGCGTCGCCAAACTTGCAGGCGCTCCACAATCGTCCGTCTCTGGAATCCGTTTGCTCTCGAAACTGGGAGATGCTGTGGTTAAAGAGCAGCCGATTTTCGAGATCCATACCGCCGTTCAGGGCGAATTAATATATGCGGCAGAATTCTTGCAGCAGATGGGTGACGTAATTCAAATCGAGTCCACCTGATTTAGGCAAGACGATCCTCCGTATTCACAATCGTTTAGCCATACGCTTCAACTATTTTTATTTACCAGCGGTGATTAATTGACGAAATACATTCAACTTTAGTCACAGGATCGGGGTCCGGAAAGAACTGGCAGCCTATAATTTTTTTATTATCCTGCCGCGCCTTCAGTCTACCGCGACCAACTATCATTGCGGCCCAAGCTTAACGACCATATGTATTATCGGACTGAAGAAGTGGGCAAAGGATCGTTGATCTTCGGCTGGCACGCCTGTGGCTATGATCGAGCCGCAGCACCTGGAAGTCATTACCTGCACGCTTGAGAAAGGGTCTTATACGGCCGCTCACTGATCAAAACCCATAGGCCCATTCTCTGCGCCCGATCGACATGATGCGCCAGGGCTGGCTTTCGAGCTTCCGCCAGGCATCGCAGCAATGATCGACGATGTCGTCGTATGATTT
>NZ_JARSBQ010000028.1:0-25282 GCF_029623935.1 Shinella sp. 838 | reverse complement strand
TCCAACAATCTCGTCGTGCCCGAAAACATCACCATTCTGCCACTCCCGCCGAAATCGCCGGAGCTGAACCCGGTCGAAAACCTCTGGCATTTCATGCGCGACAACTGGTTATCAAACCGTGTCTTCAAATCATACGACGACATCGTCGATCATTGCTGCGATGCCTGGCGGAAGCTCGAAAGCCAGCCCTGGCGCATCATGTCGATCGGGCGCAGAGAATGGGCCTATGGGTTTTGATCAGTGAGGGGCCGTATTAGATGCAGTGGGTCAATCAATAGCCGGCCAATCTGAATATCCCGATTGGCGAGCTCCGGATTGCGCCGCATGAGCGCGCGCACCCGCGCCATGAGTTCCTCGATCAGGAACGGCTTTCCGAGATAGTCATCCGCGCCAAAATCAAGTCCTTCGACGCGCTCCATCGGTTCATTCCGAGCGGTCAAAACGATGATTGGCGTGCTATTGCCTGCGCGCCGTAGCTTCGGGATGAACGTCAGGCCTTCGCCATCCGGCAAGCGGCGATCAAGAAGAATAGCATCGTAGTCGTTCTGCAGAACAAGTTCCTGCGCATGAGTGAGGTACATCGTGTGATCCGCGACGATGCCATGCTTTGCCAGGCCGGCCGTCAATGCGTTGGCCAATTCCCTTTCATCCTCGATCAATAGGAGCCGCATCGTTCCTCCATTCACTTCATTTGGGTCATCTTTGTCCAAAAGATTGCAGCAGCATTACGTGGAGAAAAAGATCGACAGGTAAAGCTGCTGCAATTGTGGAGCCGCAGAGATCGAAGCAACTCAAATGCAACAATTTTAACGGTCGGCCGGCCGGCCGGTCGGCGTCGTGCTGCTAATTATGAGGAATCGACATCATGGCTACAAGTTGGATGAAAGCTCTGGCCCTGACGGGGTAATTCATGGAGGCTTGCGGTATTGCTCACTACTCGGCGCGTGAGATAACCAAGCTGGGCCATCAAGTCCGGCTGATCGTACCACAGTGCGTGCGCCCATTCGTGAAGCGCCAAAAGAGCGGTGCGGCAAATACCGAAGCGATTGTCATCGCTGCCCAGCGACCCGAGATGCGCTTCACCACGCTGAAACTGGAGGAGCAGATGGCTGGGATTATCCGTTCCGAATGGCTGTGCATCGGCACTCCTCAAGTGCAGCTAGATAACCCGCATCGAACGCCTCTCTCGTGCGGGCAGGGTCGCGGTTGCAGCGGGCGACATGGCCGAGTTCATTCCACCATCTTCTCCATGCCTTTTCGATTTGTGTTACGTCAACTTTTGTCAATTTTCGCTCTCATTCATTGCTGGAATGTCAATCTCCCTCACCCTATAATATGGTTCACACTGTTCCATGCAAATCATGTCTCGCCATTTTCAGTGCTAGATTGTTGAACGAGTGAAACAAAAGCAGGTGCAGCGCCACCGTTCTTGTCTACTCCAAAATAGATTGTCTGGTGTGGGAAGGGCATTTCGATGCCGCGAGCATCGAAGACTCGCTTGACCGCTCCGTTCAGAGCGCGTCCGACACCCCATTGCTTGCCCGGTAGCGTCTTTATCCTGACGCGGACAATCACCGCACTGTCGGCAAGTTCCTGAACGCCGAACCATTCCATCTCGCCGACAATGACGCCATTGATTTCCGGATCGGCGCGCAACTGCTCGAAAGCTTCGAACAGTGCGGCCTTGGCGTCCTCCACATCCTCACGATAGGCGATGCCCACGTCGCCAACGTGGTAAGCGAAGTCGCGCATCAGGTTTGTCACCATGTCGACCGAGGAGAAGGGGATGATGTGATAGGCACCTGTCACATCACGCAGGCTGACGGAACGGATCGTCAAACGTTCCACGGTGCCGGTTGTGCCCCCCACTGTAATGACGTCGCCGACATTGATGGCGTTTTCCAACTGGATGAATACGCCGTTGATAACGTCCTGCACCAGCTTCTGCGCGCCGAAACCGATAGCAAGTCCGAGTACACCCGCCGAAGCGAGCAGCGGCGCGATGTCCAGTCCCATCTGCGATAGGGAGAACATAAGGGCGACCACCACGATTGCGATAGTCATGGCGTTCCGCAAGAGGGTGAGGAGTGTTGTTTCGCGCGAGGTGGCGATTGTACCGAAGGCGGGGTTGAGCCGATAGTCCACCCATGATGTCAATGTCAGCCAGGCGACATAGGCGACGAGCAGAATGACGAAAACCGACGCCGCCGCGCCTGTAAAGGCAAGGCCCATGCGCGACTGCATGAGGGCCGCCACGTCGAAGATGCCGGTGGCCGAGATTACGAAGGCGATCACGGTGGCAATGATGAGGAAGCGCAGCAGTGTGAGGAAACGGGGAACGAGGCCGTTGATGCGACGCTCCAGCAGCGGGAGCCGCCGATTGATGTTGTTCGGCAGGCGAACGCCCTTCTGGACCGTGCGCGCTAGCCAGTCAGCGAAGACGAAGCCGACGATGATGGCGACAAAGGTCTGGGCGCTGGCGCCGAGAACGGAGAACAGCCGCTCGGCCGGCCCGATCAGCACGACGAAGAATAGGAAAGCCAGATAGACCAATACTGGCCAGTGCCAGCGCGCCGCGATGAAGCGGACGCGACGGCTACGTGGATTGTGTTCGGGGGTTGCCAGCAGCCACTCGGTTACGGCACGCTGGTTTACCAATGTCGCTGATACGGCGATGACAAGGGCGACAAGCGCAACGAGGGCGGACACCGCCTGCCCAGAAGCGGCCGAAACGGCCTGTGAAAGAATCGGCTGGAGAAGAAGCTGGCCATAGCCGAGAATGCTGATGATCCATGCGAGGATGCGGCTCGTGCGCCGGGCGGCTCTGTCCGAAACATGTATAAGGCGAAGCTCGCTGGTGGATGGCGACAGTATGGCCCTGGTTGCCACCTTGGCCATCTGCACCGCGGTGAAGGCGTTGAGATAGAGTGTCTGCTGGATATCCATGCGCCCAAGCTCTCCGAAGACGGTCAGAGCGGCAAGATATCCAGCGCCCCAGGCGGCGATGACGATGCCTATGTCGAAAGCCACAGAAGCGGTGACCAGAAAGGCTTTTTCGAGGAAACCCGCGGTCGTCGCGCGTCGCCCGAAGGAGCGGTAGATTCTGCGTGCAACCAGCCGAAGGACTGCGAAAACGCCATAGGTGACGACAATCACCAGCGCCAGATCACGTGCGGCGCGAAAAAGTACCTCAGCTTCCCCACCATTGATGTTTGACAATGTTGCTGGTGCCGCAGCGAGTTGCCGGGAGAAAACGATGATGGAAAAAACCGCCCGCTCGGCGAAGTGCCGCGTCACATCCGCCATCTGCTTGCCGAGGGGTTCGGCCAATGGCGTCTCGGCGATGTCCTTGGCGGCTGTTCCGTCGGCGACCTTCTGCAATTCGTCGAGAAAGGTCTGCCGTGTCTTGTCGTCGCGCAGGATGTCAATGAGGTCCTGCAGCTTTGCTGAACCGGCCGATAGTTCCTGGGAATTCTCTAAACCGAGCGGCTCTTGCGCGGCTGCAGGCATGACAGACGCAACCAAAAGAGTAGCCAGCAGACAAATGATACGCAGTGGAATGAAGGCCATAATCAAATTTCTGTCTTGGTACCGGGAAACAGAAGATCGACGAAACGCCCTCCTGTCGGCTGCGGTTCATGATTGGCAAGGCCAGGTCGTTCGTTCGCCTCGATGAAAACGTACTCCGGTTCTGACGGGGTCTTGACCATCAAGTCAATGCCGACCACCGGAATATCGATTGCCCGCGCGGCGCGGCAGGCAGCTGCGATGAGATCGGGATGCACTGTGTCAGTGACATCATGGATAGAGCCACCGGTATGTAGATTTGCGGCTTTGCGGACGGTAACCTCATGTCCGTCGTCGAGAATCGAATCGAGATTCAGCCCCTGTTCGGCGAGGCACCGGTGCGTTTCCGCATCCATGGGAATTCGGCTTTCTCCACCAGTTGCTGCCTGACGCCGTCGTGATTGTTTTGCGATAAGTGCTGCGATTGTAGCCCGGCCATCACCGATGACACAGGGAGGGCGGCGCACGGCCGCGGCGACAAGCTTGAAATCGATGATCACAAGACGGAGGTCATGGCCCTCGAAGCAGGCTTCGAGCAAAACCCGGTCGCAGACACCGCGCGCCTCGTCGATCGCTTGATCGAGTGCCTCTTGCGTGGTGATGCCGACGGAAATGCCACGGCCCTGTTCGCCGCGCGCCGGTTTCACAACTAATTTTCGGTTCTTCCTCAAAAACGCTGCAATTACTGCGCGGTCTTTACCCACCTCCATTTGATCGGGTACGACAAGGCCGGCTGCTGAAACAACGCGTCGGGCAATGGCCTTGTCATCAGCTATCGACATTGCAACGCCCGAAGTAAGCTCTGAAAGACTCTCCCGGCAATGGATCGACCGGCCGCCATGGGAGAGCCGGAAGAACCCGCCCTCGGCATCCGTGATATCGACATGAATGCCGCGTCGCGTCGCCTCGTCAACGATCAGCCGGGCATAGGGGTTCAGCGCATCGTAGGACTGGTGCGGCATGGCGAAGAACTTCTCGTTGATCGCGTTCTTCCGCTTGACCGCGAAAAGCGGCATGCGTCGGAAGTTCAGCTTCTCGTAGAGTTTAATTGCCTGCGCGTTGTCGTGCATGACCGATAGGTCGAGACAGGAAAGGCCCCGCGCCTGGAAATGCTCGGCCAGCTTGCCGACGAGCCTTTCGCCAATGCCGGGCTGGCGGGCGTCGGGATGGACCGCGAGGCACCAGAGCGAGGCGCCCCGGTCGGGGTCGTTGAACAGGCGCTGGTGGTCGATTCCGGTCACGGTGCCGACGATCTCGCCGGTCGTCTCGTCCTGGGCGACGAAATAAGTCACCGGGCGGTTATCCCTGTCGGAGGAGAAGAAATCCTTGCGGATCTGGACCATGCCGCAGGCGGCATAGATGCGGTTGATGCCGTCGGCGTCGGCATCCGTGGCAAGCCGACGGATGTTGATGGCACGAAGGCGGCGGCTCCTCGCGCGATAGGTCGACAGGTCAAGACGGAATGTATGCGAGGGATCTAGGAACACCTCCTGCGGGGCGTGCGACAACAGCACATGCGGGTCCTGCACGTAAAACGCGATATCCCGGCTTGACGGCGCTTCCTCGCGAAGTTTCGACAGAAGCGTCTCGTCCTTCGAGAATGTTTGTGCAAACAGCAGCCGGCCCCAACCACAGTCCAGTACCACATCCTTTTTCTGCTTCTCCGACGCGTCCGGCCGGCCGAGATGGCGGCCGGGCTGCGCGCGGGTGCGCAACTGTTTCAGGCGATGGTTCACCGCGCTCGCCCCCTTGGCGCTGCGGGTCCTGGCTGCCTGGCGCGGCGTGGTCTTTTCTTCTACCTTCTTCACGTCACACCCCCTGGGCCTGAAGCCACATTTCGAGAAGCCCGACCTGCCACAGCTCGGATCCACGCAGCGGCGTGATATGGTCCGAGGGCTTCTCGAGCAGGCGTTCGAGATAGGTCTCGCGGAAAAGGCCGCGTTCGCGAGCCGCTTGCGAATGAAGTGCGTCGCGGATCATCTCGAGATAGGGACCGGCGATATATTTGAGTTGCGGGACTGGGAAATAGCCCTTCTTGCGGTCGATCACCTCGCTCGGCACGATCTTGCGGGCGACATCCTTCAAGATGCCCTTGCCGCCGTCGCGCAACTTCTCCTCGGGCGGGATGCGTGCGGCAAGCTCCACCAACTCGTGGTCGAGGAAGGGGACACGCGCCTCAAGACCCCAGGCCATGGTCATGTTGTCCACGCGCTTGACCGGATCGTCCACCAGCATGACATTGCTGTCGAGCCGGAGCGCCTGGTCTACAGGGGTATCCGCGCCCTCTCGCAGAAGATGCTCCTCCAGTAGCGCACCGCTGGTGTCGTGCTCGGAAATCCAGTCCTGTGACAACTGTGTTCGCAGCACCTCATGCGAGCGGTCGCGAAAGACCTTGCCATAGTCCGAGACGACGTCGTTGGAGTTGACGAGCGGCGGATACCAGTGATAGCCGCCGAACACCTCGTCCGCACCCTGGCCGGATTGCACGACCTTGATGTGTCGGGAGACCTCCTTGGACAACAGGTAGAAACCGACATTGTCGTAGGAGACCATTGGCTCCGACATCGCTGCGATGGTGCCGGGAAGGGCCTCCATCAGGTTTTCGGATGGCACGAAGATCTTGTGGTGGTCGGTGCCGAACGCGCGGGCGATGAGATCGGAATAGACGAACTCGTCGCCCTTTTCGCCGTTGGCCTCCTCGAAGCCCACGGAAAAGCTCATCAGGCCCCGCTGGCCAGCCTCGGCAAGCAGACCGACGATGAGGCTGGAATCAACGCCGCCGGAGAGCAGAACGCCGACTGGCACGTCGGCGATCATGCGGCGCTTTACGGCGGTGCGCAGTGCGTCGAGAAGCTGCTCCTGCCAGTCCCTGCGCGTCATGGCGCCGTCGCCCGCACAGCGGGTGTAGCACGGATCCCAGTAGCGGTGGTCCTTGAAGCTTCCGTCTCGCTCGTAGACGCGGATCGTGGCCGGCGAGAGCTTGCGCACGCCGGAAAGAATCGTGCGCGGTGGCGGCACCACGGCATGGAAGGTCATGTAGCTGTGCAGGGCCTCGACGTCGATGGATGTATCGACACCGCCCGCCTTGACGATCGCCGGCAGACTGGAGGCAAAGCGCAAGGCCCCGCCGGCGTCCGCGACATAGAGCGGCTTGATGCCGAAACGATCGCGCGCCATGACGACGCGGCCGCTGTCGCGCTCGTGTAGAGCAAAGGCGAACATGCCGTGGAAACGGCTGACGCAGTCCACGCCCCAGGCATGCCATGCCTTGAGGATGACTTCCGTGTCGCCATCGGAGAAGAATCGGTAGCCCTGGTTTTCAAGCTCTGTCCGCAGTTCACGGAAATTGTAGATGCAGCCGTTGAAAACAAGGGAGAGGCCGAGGTCAGGATCGGCCATCGGCTGCTGTGATCTGTCGGAGAGATCGAGAATTCGCAATCGTCGATGCCCGAGCCCCACATTTCCCCGCACCACGATTCCTGATGCGTCTGGCCCGCGAGGGGCGAGTACGTCTGCCATGATCGAGATTGCCGACACCGACGGGGACCCGCCGTCAAACCTGACTTCTCCGCAAATTCCACACATGAACTGGGCTGAAACCTCCTTTGTGAGTACAAAATGGAACGTCAGGGCCGTGAAAATATCCACGGCCCTGACGCTAGCTGAAAACAATGCGCCAGCGCTCCGGTTGTTCCCCGGTCATTGAAAATTGCCCCTCTCAGCCTTTCCGACCGTTTGCGCGCGGGCGAGCATGTAGGCCTCCGCAAACGCCATGTGTTCGCCGGCGATACGGCGCGCGTCCTCCACTCGCCCGTCCTTCAGAGAGGCCATCAGCCGGTACTGGAACGACAGCCCTTCCTCGCGCGAACTGGGGGCCGGATCAGCGTAGATGCTTCGGGCGAGAGGAAGTTCGCGCAGCAGATTGTGCATCAGGCCGCTTAGAAAGCCGAGCAACGGGTTCGGGCAGAGCTGCGCCAGCTGCGAATGGAAATCGAGCTCGGCCACGCGCTGGCGATACTGTTCCTCTGCACCGCCCGGCGGATGGTCGTATATCCGGATCGTACTTTCGAGAAGGGCAAGCTGTTCGTCGGTGATACGTCCGGCGAGCAGCGCGGCCACTTCGGGTTCCAGCGCCTTGCGGATGGCGTAGATGTCGGAAAGGCTCGGCTCGTCGAAGAAGAAATAGGTCGACAAGAGCTCCATGGCGTGCTGGGCGGAGGGCTGGGCAACGAAGGCGCCGCCGCCTGGTCCGCTACGAGTGAAGATGAGGCCTTGCGTTTCCAATGCCTTCATAGCCTCGCGCACCGTGCCCTTGGCCGCCTTGAAACGGTCAATCAGCTCGCGCTCCTGCGGCAGGCGCGCGCCGGGCAGAAGGCCTTCCGTCCGAATATAGTCCTTCAAGAGATCGGCGATTGCTTCTGGCCGGCGCTTCGTCTTTCCGGCGGGCGTGAAAAGGCGCCTGCCGTCGTCTGCCGGGTTTTGTTTCTCATCGATGCCAGACATCTGTCGTCACTCTCTCCTGATGCGAGGCGCGCTCGCGACAAGCCGCTGTGTATAGGCGTGTTCAGGGTCGGCAAAAAGTCGGTCAGCCGGCGCCGTCTCGACGATCTCTCCGAAATACATCACGGCGACGCGATCCGAGATTGCCTCGACCACGGCAAGGTCGTGGCTGATGACGAGATACGACAGACCGAAGCGTGTTTTCAGGTCACGTAGAAGGAGAAGCACCTGCGCCTGCACGGACACGTCGAGCGCGCTCACCGGCTCGTCGAGAACGAGGATTTGCGCGTCGGCCGCCAGCGCCCGGGCAATGGCGATCCGCTGGGCCTGACCGCCGGAAAATTCGTGCGGATAGCGTTCAAGCGTGTCGGCCGGCATCTGCACCGCATCGAGCAGTTCCTGCATCCGCACGCGCCGCCGGGAGGGGGCGTAGCCGTTGAGAAGGGCGAGCGGGCTTTCAAGGATGTCGCGGACGGTCTTTCGCGGGTTGAGCGAGGCGACCGGATCCTGAAACACGTACTGGATCATCTTGCCGAAGGCTCTCGGCCCGTCCCGGCGCAGTCCGCTGGCATCCCTCCCGCCGATGGCGAAACTGCCGGAAGTGGGCGTTTCGAGGCCGACAAGCATGCGGGCAAGGGTGCTCTTGCCCGAACCGCTCTCCCCGACCAGGGCGAGCGTTTCGCCGCGCCGAAGATCGAGCGATACGGATTTCACGGCGTCTATGGTATGACGCGGCTTGCCGAAGAGGCTCCTGCCGCCGCCGAACCTCTTGCTGAGTTCCCGCATCTCGATCGCGTGAGCCGTCATGACGTCCCCGCCTCCCTCTGGAAAAGCGCGGCCATGCGGTCGAGGAAACGGCTTCCGCTTCCCAGTTCCGGGACGCAGGCGATCAGCCGTTTCGTATAGGCATGCTGCGGATTGGCGAGCACCGCCCGCGCTTCGCCGGTCTCGACGATCTCCCCGTCCTTCATGACGGCCACGCGGTCGCAGATTTCCGACACGACGCCGAAATCGTGCGTGATGAAGACAAGCGCCATGCCGCGTTCGCGCTGAAGAGCGCGCATCAGTTCCAGGATACGCGCCTGCACGGTCACGTCGAGGGCGGTGGTCGGCTCGTCGGCGATGATGAGATCAGGATCGTTAGCGAGCGCCATGGCAATGCCGACGCGCTGGCGCTGGCCGCCCGAAAGCTGGTGCGGGTAGTGGCCGGCACGGGCGCGGGCCTCGGGGATGCCGACCTTGTCGAGCAGCGCGATCGCTTTTTCGCGGCGCTCTGTCGCGCCGAGCGGCTGGTGGGCGGCGATCGCCTCCTCCACCTGGCGTCCGATTGCCATCATGGGGTGCAGCGTCGTCAGCGGGTCCTGGAAGACATAGGCGACGCGGGCTCCCCGGCTGGCGATGAGGCGCGTCGGCGGCATGGCCAGCACGTCTTCGCCCATCAGGTAGATTGCCCCGTTGCGGATGAGGCCGGGCGGCGAGGCGACGAGACCCATGACGGAAAGGGCGGTCACGCTCTTGCCCGAGCCGCTTTCCCCGATAAGGCCGAGGCATTCGCCCGGCTTGACATGGAGGGAGACGCCCCGCACCGCCGGCACGACGCCACGGCTGCGTCGGAAGCCGGTCTCGAGCCCTTCGATAGCAAGGACGGCGTTCCGCGCCGTGTTTTTCGGCGCAACGCGATCACGCGCGACCTCCGTGACGGGGCCGGGCCGGGCGAGCGCGCCGGAGCGCAGGCGCGGATCGAGCACGTCGCGGATGCCGTCGCCCAGAAGGTTCAGGCTGATGACGACGAGGAAGATCATCGCGCCCGGCACGATGGAGACATGCGGTGCGGTGAAGAGCTGCGCGCGTCCCTCGCCGAGCATCGAGCCAAGATCGGCCTGCGGCGGCTGCGCGCCGAGGCCGAGGAAACTCAACCCCGCCGTTTCGAGGATCATCCAGCCAGCCGTCGTCGACATCGTGATGACGATGACGGGCAGAACGTTGGGTAGAACCTCCGTCAGTACGATGGCGACCGGGCCTTTTCCGGAGAGCCGCGCCGCGTCGACGAACTCGCGATGCGTATAGCCTAGCGTCACGCCGCGCACATTGCGGGCGAAGAAGGGGATGTTGACGACGGCGATGGCGTAGAGCGCGTTCAGGAGGCCGGAGCCGAGCGCGGCGACGATGGCCAGCGCCAAGAGGATGTAGGGAAAGGCCATCAATATGTCGATGCCGCGCATCATCAGGTTGTCCGTGCGCCCGCCGGCATAACCCGCCACGATACCGATCGCCGAGCCGAGGAGGGCGGCAATGAGCGTGGCGGCAAACCCGACCGCGAGCGAAATGCGCACGCCCCACAGTAGGCGGCTGAGGATGTCGCGGCCGAGCTGGTCGGTCCCGAGAAGGTGCCCCGCGGTCAGCACCGGCTTCAGGCGATCGGCCGGCGCAGTCGCATCCGGGTCGGGAAGCGGCAGGAGCGGTACGAGCAGCGCGACAAGCGCGATGAGGACGATGATGCACAATCCGGCTGTCGCCAGCCGGTTGTTGACCAGCAGGCGCCAGGCGGGGAGCCGAGCCGAGGCCGACATTGCGGCAGGCGCGCTCATACGCGGATCCTCGGGTCGAGCATCGATTGGAGCATGTCGGCACCAAGGTTAAACAGCACATAGCTGGCCGCGACAACGAGCACGCCGCCCTGCACCAGCAGGATGTCGCGCGTCGAAATCGCCTTGACCAGCATCGCGCCGATGCCGGGCCACTGGAAAACCGTCTCGATATAGACCGCGCCGCCCAGTACGAAGCCGGCCTGGATGCCGATGACGGGGATGATGCCGACGAGCGCCGCGCGGAAGGCGTGACCGTAGACCACCCGCCTTTCCGGCAGGCCTTTGGCGCGGGCCGTCCGCACATAGTCCTGCCGCAGCACCTCCAGCATTGCGCCCCGCGTCAGCCGAGCGATCACCCCGGCCGCCACGACCGAGAGCGTCGCGGCCGGCAGGATGAGATGAAGGAGGAGATCCCTGAAATCGCCGCCGCCATAGACGGCGTACATGCCGGAGGCCGGCAGGATGCGCCAGTGCACGGCGAAGAGGTAGATCAGGAGAAGACCGAGCCAGAAGGAAGGCATGGAAATGCCGGCAAGCACGAAGAAGGTGATCGCCCGGTCGGCCCAGCCGAATTGGCGCACCGCCGAGACGATGCCCGCCAGCAGGCCGATCACCGAGCAGAGCACCAGCGAGACGCCGGCCAGCACGAGCGTCGCCCGGAACCGTTCCAGCACCTCGTCGATGACCGGCCGGTTGAGCGCGAAGGAGCGGCCGAAATCGCCGTGCAGCACATTGCCGATCCAGATCAAGTATTGCTGCACCAGCGGCTTGTCGAGGCCGAGGTCCCGGTTGATGCGCGCGACATTTTCCGGGGTGGCATAGGCTCCCAGGATGGCTGTCGCGGTATCACCCGGGATCAGCGCCATCACGAAGAAGACGATGACCGACAGACCGAACAGCACGGGAACGACGGCGAGCAGCCGCTTCATGATATAGGCCGGCATGAGACCTCCCGGTATCCGTGGCAGGTGCCGCTAGGGCTTGGCGACGCTGCGCAGGTCGAGAAGGAAGGACGGCTGCAGTTTGAAGCCCTCGACGACGGCCGTCGTGACCGCGTTCTGCTTCCAGTTGGCGACGAAGAGCCAGGGCGCATCCTCATGCACCAGCGCCTGCACCTCGCCGTACAGCTTGCCGCGCTCTGCCTGATCCGTCGATTTGCGCGCCTGCTCGAGCAGTTTGTCGACCTCGGGGTTGGAATAGTAGCCGGAGTTGAATCCGCCCTTGTCGGGCATGGCGTCGGTGCGCAGCGTTAGATAGGGCACGGTGTCCGGGTCGTTGGTCATCCAGGCCATCTCGGCCATGTCTGCCTTACCCTCTAGACCGGGATTGACGCGGCCGAGGAAGGTGTTCCACTCGTAGGTTTCGATCTTCACCTTGAAGCCCACCGCCTGAAGATCCGCCTGGATGGCTGCGCCCATGGTGATCGGGTCAAGCATGCCGGAGCCGCCTTCCGTCACGTAGAAGGTCAGTTGCGGGTTTTCGACGCCCGCCTCGGCAAGCAGTGACTTGGCCTTCTCCGGATCGTATGCATAGGGCTCGACGGTATTCTCCACCCAGTTGAACGCCGGCGGAATGGGGCCTGCGGCGACCGTGGCGGTGCCCTGCAGAACATTGGTGACGAGCGTTTCCTTGTTGACCGCGTAGTTTGCCGCCTGGCGCACGCGCTTGTCGGCGAAAGGGCCTTGCTTGGTGTTGAGGATCGTGAACCAGACATGCGGCCCGGCTTGCTCGGCGACCAAAAATTTGGCGTCCTGCTTGAAGGTCGCGAGGTTATCAGGCGGCACCTCGACCATCACGTCCAGGCCGCCCGCCATCATCTCCGCAACGCGCGTATTGGTGTCGGTGATTGGCCGGAACACCACGGCGTCGAGCTTTGCGGCGCCGCCCCAGTAGTCGGGGTTGCGATCGATCACGACACGCTGGTTCGACAGCCACTCGACGAATTTGAAGGGGCCTGTGCCGGAGGGCGCCCGGCCATAGTCCTTGCCGTGCTGTTCCACCGCCGCGGGGGAGACGATCAGACCGGTTGGATAGGCGAGATTGGAGAGGAACGGCGCGAAGGCTTCGTTCAGCTTGAACTCGACGGTGTGCGCATCGACGACATCGACGGACGCGATCGAAGCGAAGTTGAAGGACAACGGGAACGGCCCCGTATTGTAGAAGGGATGGTCCTTGTTCAGCATGCGGTCGAAGTTGAATTTCACCGCCTCGGCGGTGAAATCCGAACCATCATGGAATTTCACGCCCGCGCGGAGCTTGAAGCGATAGGTCTTACCGTTTTCGGATATTACCCAGCTTTCGGCAAGCGCCGGCTCAACCTCCAGCGTGCCGTCCTTGAACCGCACCAGGCCATCGTAAAGGTTGACGAGGATGCGGAAGTCGTTGGTCGCCGTGACCGTGTGCGGATCGAGGGACTGGGGTTCGGCTATTTGGCCGACGACAAGAACGTTGGCCGGGGTCTGGGCTGTGGCCGGCCCCGCCGAAAGGGTAGCACAGGTGAGGGTGGCAGCCGTAAAGACACTGCGAAATAGCCTCTTCATAGGAAAGATCCTTTCGATTTGGCGTCGTTCGATAGGTGTATTTATAGCGATAGATATGAGTATGACAACAATCTATCATGATTAAATAGCCGTTCGCGCGGCTCAGCACCCGTCCGAACGTCCAAAACGTGCGGGCAAACCGCTGCGATAGTGCAGTTAGGGTGTGTCCGGCTTGTCCGCACTCAGGTCCTGTTCTGCTTGCTTCACGTCCTGGCGAGTGAAGCCGCGTAGGCCGGAAATCTCCTCCGCGTCGCGTTCGATCTGAACCTCGCTCGCCGCGTGGTGCACGGCCAACCGCGCCAGCGAAATCAGCGCATGGAGGTGGATGCGCTCGTAGCCGTGCGAGGCATCGACGCCGAAGGCGAGGAGGGCGGTCCGAACGTCATGACCGGCTTCGACGGCCGAGGCGGCGTCCGAGCGATAATAGCGGAACACGTCCTTCTGGACGCGGATGCCGTGGTCGCCGCAAAGCTGGAAGAGCTTTTTGGACAGGTGGTAGTCGAAGGGACCCGTCTGGTCCGCCATGGCGAGCGTCACGCCGAATTCGTCCGAGTTCTGGCCCGGCGCTGTCGTGCCGTTGTCGATGGCGACAAGCGAGGCAATGTCCGGCACCAGCACGGCGGACGCGCCGACGCCCACTTCCTCGCCGATCGTGAAGAGCCAGTAGGTGTCCACCGGTGTCTCGATACCTTCGCGCTGCATCGCCTCCAGAGCGGCGAGCATGACCGCAACCCCCGCCTTGTCGTCGAGATGGCGCGAGACCATGAAGCCGTTTTCGAGAAATTCGGGTTGCGGATCGATGGCGACGATATCGCCGACATCGATGCCGAGTTGCACGATGTCCTTGCGATCGCGCGCCAGCGCGTCGATGCGCAGCTCGACGTGGCGCCAGCCAGTCGGCTGCGTGTCGACCTCTTCGTTGAACGTGTGGCCCGACGCCTTCAACGGCAGGATCGAGCCGCGATAGGTGCCCTTGTCCGAGAATATCGAGGCCCGCGCGCCCTCGGCGAAGCGCGCCGACCAATGGCCGATCGACACGAGTTCGAGCCGTCCATTGTCCTTCAGCGCCTTCACCTGCGCGCCGAGCGTATCGAGATGGGAGACGATGCCCCGCGCCGGCCGCTCGGCCGCTCCGGGGCGGCGCGCGCGGATCGCGCCGCGGCGGGTCAGCTTGACCTCCAGGCCAAGGCTTTCGAGTTCGCGTGCCGTGTAGCGAACGGCCTCGTCCGTAAAACCGGTCGGGCTCGGTATGTCGAGGAGCGCTTTCAGCCGGGTCGTCAGGTATTCTGGATCGATTGTAACAGGTGTCTGCATCGGGGCTTTGTCGCAGCCAACGGCCGCCTGCGTCAACAATCGCGGCCGGAAAATCATCTTCCGGCACGATGTTCTTGCGATATTTTCATTTTATTTCAGATCGTTAGTATCTCGGACGCTTTTTGCGGCCTCCTGCAACCTGTGCAGGTCGCCCTCCAGCCCTAGGGCCATGGCGGCGCGATCGAGCGCTTCTTTCGAGTGCCGCTCCGCCGCTGCACGGAACTGCGGCTGGCGGAAGTTCGCCAGCGTGGCGAATGCCTTCTGCAGGCGGATGCCGACCTCCACGATCGCCGCGCCGTCCCGCGCGATCGGGGTAAACAGATCGTCGAAGATGTCACCCGGTTCGATCGCGGGGACATGGACATTGGGGTAGAGCACCTCAGCATCGTAGCCGGCTTCGACCGGCTCCGTCCACACGGCGAGGACCCGCAATGCCCGGCTGATGACATCGATGGCCGTGCCCGGGTCATTGACGGCCGGGGAGAGGGCGCGCGAGGCGATTTCCGCCAGAACGGAGGCGCCGAACCGGGGATCCTGATCGAATGTCCTGACGTCCTCTACCGAAAAGCAGGTGGCGATCCGCGCTCTCGTTTCCTCGGCGTCCTGCTCCGATCCGCCGTCGAGAAAGGCGACGGGTCTTGTCGGATCCACGAGCTGGCCGGGGATCAGGTGAACGAAGATTCGCGACTCGGCGGCGGCCGCGATATCGTAGAGCGTGCCGGTATCGAGATGCTGGATATATCCGATCCTGTCGATGAAGACAGGCTTGGCGAAGAAGGGGATGTCCGCCCTGTCCGCCAGCCTTTGACCGCCGAGATGAGGGCGCTGCAAGTGGGCGCGCATCGCCTCGATTGTCGCGGCCTCGACCCTTTCCGTCGTTTCTGTGACACGCCCCAGGCGCGAAAGATGATCGATCCAGCGCAGCAGGGTCACGATGACGAGCACGATGACGCCGATCGTGACGAGGAACAGCACCACGCGGCCCTGGTCGCCGTAAGCCCCCGTGCTGAGGGCGATGATGCCGACGAGGCTAAAGAGAAAGGAGCCGATGAAGGTCGCGAGCACGTTCTGCGTCGTGCTGTCCTCCATCACAAGTTTCGTCGCGCGCGGCGTGACGTTGCTCGTCGCGGCGGAGTAGGCGGAAACCATGGTGCTCAAGGAGAAGGTGGTGACCGTCAGCATGCTGGAAGCGATGATCCCGAGAATGTTGTCCACCGCGTCGGCCCCGATGCGGGTCGAAAGGTCTCCGGGAATGAACGGGGCCAAGACGATGGCGATCAATGCCGTCACGATGGCGAGAATGGAAAACAACGTTGCCCGGACCCACATCCGGCGCCCAAGCTGCGAAAGCAGCCACCCCCATCGCGACGTCATTAGCAACCCCTGTGCAGTTCCGAAGACAAAATGTTCTGCGCCTGCCTGCCCATGTCGATGTCAATCCTGGCCGCGGTCTTGGCGGCGCTTGCGCAGGCCCGCAAGACCGCGGCGGCTCATTTTTTCGGTCAAAGTGCGAAGGGGCACGCCGAGGCTCGCGGCGGCGCGGGCGGTGTTGCCGTCATTGCGTTCCAGCGCTTCGCGGATGACATGCGCCTCGTACGCTGCCAGCCGCTCCGGCAGGGCGAGCGTATCGTCCTTGAAGGAGGCGTCGCGCACCGTCGCGGCAGGTTCGTCGAGCCCAAGGGCAAAACGCTCGGCCTGTGCCTTGAGTTCACGCACATTGCCGCGCCACTCCTGCTGCCGGAGTTGCTCGATCCGCCTGGCGGGAACCGCCCGAACGGGACGGCCGTATCTATGTGCCGCAAGGGAGGCGAAATGGCCGAACAGGAGGCCGATATCGTCGCGCCGCTGGCGCAATGACGGAATGCGGACATCGGCCGTGGCAAGGCGATAGAACAGATCTTCGCGAAAGCGCCCGGCGGCGATGTCGGCGGTCAGGTCGCTCTTGGCGGCTGCGACGATGCGCACGTCGACGGATCGCAGACGGTTTTCACCGAGGCGCTCGACGACTCTCTCCTGCAGCACGCGCAGGATCTTCGCCTGCAGGCCGAGCGGCATCGATTCGATTTCGTCAAGAAACAGCGTGCCGCCGGCGGCGTGTTCGAACTTGCCCTCGCGGTCGGCGATCGCGCCGGTGAAGGCACCCTTCACATGGCCGAAGACCTCGCTTTCGAAGATGGCCTCCGGCAGCGCCCCGCAGTTGATCGCGACGAAGGGACCGGCGGCGCGCCGGCTGAGCCGGTGGAGAGCCCGTGCGACAAGCTCCTTGCCGGTGCCCGTCTCGCCGATGACGAGGACATCGATATCGACATCGGCGAGCGTCGCGACGCGGTTGCGCAGGTCGCGGATCGGCGGACTGTCGCCGACGATGGCATCCTTTTTCTCGCTGCCGCCGACCAGGCCCTGAAGGCGCACGATCTCCCGCTTCATGCGCCGTTTCTCCACGGCCTTGTCGAGGACGGAGAGCAGGCGGTCGGCATCGTAGGGCTTTTCCAGAAAGTCCTCCGCGCCCTGTTTCATCGCCTGGACCGCAAGGCCGACATCGCCATGGGCCGTGATGAGCACGACGGGCACGTCCCGCTTCTGGCGCACGGTGGAATTGAGCAAGGTCATGCCGTCGATGCCCGGCATGCGCACATCGGTAACGACGACATCGGGCTCGGCACGCAGCAGCGCCGTAAAGGCCTCCTCCGGCCGGTGGAATGCCTCGACGGAAAAACCGCTAACGGTGAGCCAGTCCGTCGCGGCCTTCAGAAGGTCGCGGTCGTCGTCGATGAGAAGAATGCGGCCACGGTTCATTGCGCCGCCTCCAGGCTCCCGGTGCCGCGTCTGCCAAGCGGCACGGAGACGGTGGCGGAGGTTCCGCCGTCCGGCACTTCGGCGAAGCGGATCTCGCCGCCGCATTCGCGCACGATCGTCGTGGCGATGGACAGGCCGAGGCCGAGGCCTTCGCCCGTCAGCTTGGTGGTGAAGAACGGTTCGATGATGCGCTCGCGATGCTCCGGTGCGATGCCCGCTCCGTTGTCGATGATGGCCACCTCGACGTGGTCGGCATCCTGCGTGCGGCGGATGGTGATGGCGGGATCGGGACGCCCCTCCACGGCATCCAGCGCGTTCAGGAGGAGGTTGAGCATCGCCTGCTCGAGCTTCAGTGCGACGGCGATCACGACGGGCGAAGGCGCCAGTGCCTCGATGATCGGGGTGATGCCGAGGCTTTTCGTGCGGGGGGCGGCGAGATCCACCACGTTGCGGATGACACTGTCGATCGAAACGTCCTCCAGGTCCGAGGCATCCTTGCGCGCGAAGGTCTTGAGATGCTTGACGGTGCGCTGCATGCGCTTGACGAGGGAGCGGGCATCGACGATGCGCGCGCCTGCGGCTTCGGCGGATTTCCTGCCGGCCAGCACGCCGGCGGTGGCGAGCGTCGCGTCGAGCGCGGCGAGCGGCTGGCTTACCTCGTGCACGATGGCCGCGGACATGCGGCCGAGCGCCGCCATCTTCTCCGAATGGATGAGGCCCTCCTGGGCACGGCGCAGCTCGTCCTCGGTCCTGCGGCGCATGTCGATCTCGCAGGCGAGATCCTGCGTGCGTTCGGCCACCATGCGTTCGAGCAGTTCACCCTGCCGCAGCCGCATGCGGATGATCTGGGCGCGCTGGTGCAGGAAATAGAGCGCGCCCGTCGCCAGCAGACCGGCGATCAGCGCGGCGAGCGCCCAGAAGCCGGCGAGCTTGGCCGTGTCCCCGGTACCGGTTGCCGCCAGCACGTGCCAGCCGTCCGGCTCGACCGTCGAGAAGCGGGCGAGCAGCGGCGCGCCGCCCTGTGCGATGCGAAGCGCCGGGTCCTCCAGAGCGCCGGTGGGCAGGCCCACCCCTTCCGGCAGGATCGGCCTGCGGGCCGCAAGGTCGGCGCCCTCGTAGGTGCGTTCCGCCGCAAGCCGCGCCAAAGCCTCCGTTCCGAGCGGCGCCAGCGGACGGTACTTCCAGTCTGGGTTGCCCGAGAGGAAGACGATGCCCCAGCGATCCGCGATGGCGGTCTGTACGCCGGCCGCCTCCCAGGCCAATTCCAGCGGCGACAGGTCCGCCTTGACAACGACGACGATGGGCGGCTTTCCGGCAATATCGATGCGCGAGGCGAGGAAGTAGCCGGGCTTGCCGGTCGTCACGCCAATGGCATAGTAGCGCCCCTCGCCTTCGCGCATCGCATACCGGAAATAGGGGCGGAAACTGTAGTCCTGTCCGACGAAGCTCTCCGGCGTCATATGATTGCTCGCCGCAAGGGTCACGCCGTGCGCGTCGAGCACGTAGAGTTCGGCGGGACCGGCCTGCCGGACGATGGTTTCCAGGTAGGCGTTGGCCGCGTCGAGTGCCGTTTCGCCGCGCTCCGTTCCTGCGATCGCCCGGATGCGCGCGTCCTCGCCGATCACCATCGGCAAGTAGCGGAAACGCTCGATCTCCGTTTCGATGGCGCGATTGGTCAGGACGAGACTGCGCTGGAGTTGGCCTTCGAGCGTGGCAATGGCGACACCGCTTGCCAGGTAGTAGGCGACGAAGGGCGCTATGCAGGTGACGACAAGCATGGCGATCGTCATGCGACCGATGGTGCGAGTCATTTTCGGGCCGATCCGTCTCTCGCTTCTCTCACCCATGAGCTTAGCGTTCCTTGCATGCGAAAAGAACAGGAGATTGGCCCCCGGTGAGACGGATCATTTACCGGGCTCCCGCGATATCGCCTCGCCATCCGCGCAGGGCCGCAGCACGACAGGCTCTCCCTTGTCGCGGCCAAGCTCCCGGCAGCCGTGCGCCGCGCAGAGCGTCCAGCCGGAGCCGGTGGCGCCGGACGAGGCGAGGACCAGTGTGGTGAGCGGTGCGGCATGCGGCTCCCACACCCACCAGCCGTCCTTGCGGCGCGCGCCTTCGCCAGGCTCCATGCCGGCGCCCGAGCCCTTCACCCGCGCCTCCCGCAGCACCAGCCCGTCCGGCGTGACGGCCCAGCTTTCCTGCCATGCGGTCTTCTCAACCGAATGGGTCCAGCCCAAGGTGAAGAGACCGGCGGCAAGGGCGATGGCCTTGCCGCCGGCAATGCACAGCAGGGTGCTCATGCCGCTTCCGGCGCGGCCGCTGCCCGCGCCCTGCGCCAGATGAGGACAGCGAAGACCGCCCCGAGCGCAAAGCCAATCTCATCCGTCACGGGCAGCGCGGCGAGCATGCTGAAGGAGGCAGCGGTGGCGAGCGCCCGTTCGAAGAGGTTGAGCCGGACGGCGGCAAAGCCGATCACCGCGGCGCCCCAAAGGCCGATGGCGAAGCCCGTTTTGAAGACGATATAGGCGACGGCCGCCGGATAGCCGAGCGACGCGGCAAGCGGCCCTCCTTCCTGCAGCATCAGCGCCGGCGAATAGACCGCCATGAAAGGGATGACGAAGCCGGCGGCTGCCACCTTGATGGCCTCGAAGGAGATCTTCAGGCCGCTTTCGCGGGCGATGGGGGCTGCCGCGAAGCAGGCGAGCGCTACCGGCGGCGTCAGGTCGGCGAGAATGCCGAAATAGAATACGAACATGTGGCTGACGATCAGCGGCACGCCGAGTTCGAGCAATGCCGGGCCGGCGATGGACGAAGTTATGATGTAGTTCGGGATCGTCGGAATGCCCATGCCGAGCACCAGGCAGGTCACCATGGTCAGGAGCAGCGACAGGAAGAGGCTCTTGCCGCCGACCGACACGATGAACTGGCCGAAGGTGTTGGCCGCCCCGGTCAGCGTCATCGTGCCGATGATGATGCCGACGAGCGCGCAGGCTATGGCCACCGGCAGCGCGGTCTTGGCGCCATCCGCCAGCGCGTCGCGGCAGATGGCTAGCGTCTCCCGGCCGCCCTTCCAGATACCATTGGCAAGGACCAGCACCGCCAGCGCGACGACGACGACCTCCATGCCGAACTTGAAGAAGGCGGCGGCGACGAGGCCGAGGCCGATCCAGAAGATCACCCGGACCGCGGTCGATGGAAGGCCAAGGGCGATGGAACTGCCGAGGATCAGCAGCAGCGTGAAGCCGAGGCCAACGGTGCCGGCGAAGAGGGGCGTGTAGCCGGAGAACAGCAGCCAGACGAGGGCGGCGAGCGGCAGGACCAGATACCAGCCCTTGGTGATCGCGGCGCGGGCCGAGGGCAGTTCGTTACGGGGCAGCCCGAGAAGCCCGCGCTTGCCTGCCTCCAGATGGACCATCCAGAAGGCGGACGCGAAGTAGAGGATTGCCGGAATGAGGGCGGCCTTGACGACCTCGTGATATTCGACGCCAAGCGTCTCGGCCATGATGAAGGCGACGGCACCCATGACCGGCGGCATGATCTGGCCGCCCATCGAGGCGGTGGCCTCGACGCCGCCGGCAAAGGCGGGGCGATAACCGAAGCGCTTCATCAGCGGAATGGTGAACTGGCCGGTCGTCACCACATTGGCGACGCCCGATCCGGAGATCGTCCCCATAAGGCCGGACGAAATGATCGCCACCTTCGCCGCTCCGCCGCGCCGCGCGCCGACGAGCCTGAGCGATACATCGTTGAAAAGCTGGATCATGCCGGCCTTTTCCAGGAAGGCGCCGAACAAGATGAAGAGGAAGATGTAGCTTGAGGAAACCAGCGTCGGAATGCCGTATATGCCCTCCGTGCCATAGGCCATGTGGTCGATGACCTGGGAGAAGGCATAGCCGCGATGGTTGAGCGGCGAGGGCAGGTATTCGCCGAACAGGCAGTAGGCGAGGAAAGCGCCCGAGATGATCGGCAGGGCCGGTCCCATCAAGGCCCAGGCGGCGGCGAAGACGATGCCGATACCGATGACGCCAAAGGCGATGTCCTGCGGCAATGGATCGCCGGCCCGCACCAGCAGGTCGGCATATTCGTAGCATTGGTAGAAGGCGACGGCTGCTCCGAGCGCAGAAAGGCTCCAGGCGATCGCGCGGGCGGCTCCGCTCCTGGTCCCCATGGCGGCGAGCAGCGGAAAGATCAGGACCGTGACGAAACCGACATGGATTGCCCGGACGAGTTGGCTCGGCGGATCGAGAAGATGTGCGGCGGTTGCGATCTGGAACAGGGAAAACAGAAAGGCGATCGCAAAGAGCACCCGCCCTTCTTTCGTCGCCGGGAACGTGCCCGCGAGGGCGTCATGCTTGCTCAGCGCGGCGGCAGCGCCGTCGGCCGGTCCATTGGTGTCGTGCATCGTTTCCTCCCGAGCGACGGACTACTAAGGTATCTGTGCGGCGATCCTCCACCGCCGCACAGTCGTTGCTAAACGGTCAGAGCAGCCCCTTTTCCTTGTAGTAGCGTTCGGCGCCCGGATGCAGCGGGATGGGCATGCCTTTCAGCGCTTCTTTCAGATCGATCTGCTCGGCCGCCTTGTGGGCGGCGACCATGGCCGGCAGGTTCTCGAAGAGCTGCTTGGTCATCTGGTAGGCGGTTTCGTCGGAAACCTCCGAGTGCGTCACGAGGAAGTTGACCACCGCAACCGTCGGCACATCCTTGTCCTGGCCCTGGTATGTGCCCGCCGGAACGGTGGCGGCGATGTAGGGCGCGCCGAGCTTTGTGGCGATGTCTTCGGGAACAGAAACCATCTGCACGTCGAGCGAGGTGGCAAGGTCCTTAAACGACGAGACGCCGAGGCCGGCCGATTGCAGCGTGGCGTCGAGCTGACGATTTTTCATCAGCTCGACGGATTCGGCAAATGGCAGATATTCCGTCTTGCCTAGATCGTCATAGCTCATCCCGGCCGCCACCAAGATGGCACGGGCGTTCAGTTCTGTACCTGATTTCGGCGCGCCGACAGAGAGGCTCTTCCCCTTAAAGTCGGCGAGTGTGGCGATCCCGGACTCCTTCGACGCCATGATCTGAATGTAGTTCGGGTAAATGGCGGCTATACCGCGCAGCTTGTCGAGCGGTGCCTTGAAACCGGCTTCGGCATTGCCTTCCGCGGCGAGTTTGACGGAATCACCCAGCGCGAAGGCGATTTCGCCGCGGCCCTGTTGCAGGAGATTCAGGTTCTCGACAGAAGCCTTGGTGGCCTGAACTTGGGTGCGGGAGCCTGCGATCTTTTCGCCGTATATTTTCGAGAGTGCGACGCCGAGTGGATAATAGACGCCGGACGTGCCGCCCGTCAGGACGTTGATGAACTCGTCTGCTCGCGCGGCGGCGGCCGTGGTGAAGGCGATGGATACGCCGGTAGCAGCTATGATGACGGCGCGCTTCAACTTGTTTTTCATGGAAACTCCTCCCGTTTGGCAAAATGACGCAGCTCTCACGTCCGCGTCGTTGTTTAGATAGCAAGAGTCAGGCCAGATCAAAGCCGTTGACATGCTAAGGTGGGGCCGTGTGGCGCGCTTCGCGAATGGCAAGAAATTACTCGTCGAGGATGACATTTGGCAAGTTTTTGCTGAAGGTGGATATCCGTCTAGCGTTCGTGGACAAAGGTTCACTGCGGAGTCGGGTTTTGATTCAAGGCTTCCATTTGGAGGCAGCCTTGGGCGAACGGATTGGTTTGACAGACGATGAGTGGGCGGTGATCGGTCCGCTTCTTCCCGCTGAGCGAGGGCGCGGATGCCGCCCTGCTCAGGACAATCGGCGCTATTTCGAAGGCATGATGTGGATGGCGCGTACGGCTGCGCAATAGCGACACTTGCCTGATGAATACGGCAAGTGGAACAGCGTCTTCCGCCGATATCGACGCTGGGTTGAGACCGGTGTGTTCGAAGCAATGCTCGAAACTCTGGCTGAACTGGTCGATCGCGCGGCGGCTTCACCACCAAGCTCCATGCCCGCTGCGATGCGAAAGGCCGTCCGCGCGGCTTTGTCCTGACGCCCGGGCAGACGCATGATACCCAAGGCTTTGCGTCCTTGTTCCGGATGATCTCCGACCGGGTCGAAGCTTTCCTCGCCGACAAGGGTTACGACGCCGATCCCACACGACAAAGCCAAATACAAATGGCGTAACCAGATCGAGCGGCTCTTCAACAAGCTCAAGAACTGGCGGCGCGTTGCGACCCGCTATGACAAGACAAAGGAATCCTATCTCGGCTTCGTCGCAATCGCCGCAGTCAAACTATGGATGCCGTTTATCCGCGAGCGCTAGGTAACCCAACCCTGAGAGACGCTCGTCGAAACATACACATTCGGTGAAGGACGCCTTGCTCAATTGAGAATTTTGGTAAGGCTCCGGCTATATCGACGTCAATATAGCCAGTGATTTAACCATGGATATCATTAGCAGCGGTCACCCGCAGATCAGTCGGCTGGAGATAGGTGAGAAAGGTCGTCGTGGGCACTTTAATGACGAAGCCAAGCTGGCGACTGTCGCTGAGAGCTATAGTGGACCTCAGCAGCTATCGGCGACGGCTCGTCGCCATGAGATTACGCGCTTTCAGTAGAATAGCTGGCGCACGGCGGTGCTGGAAGGGCGGTTTGGGGGTGGTTCATTGGATGGCTTCGTTTCCGTTGTTCCGGATTACGACGCGGTGGCCGGGCCTCCTGTTCCGGTTGCTGAGGTGGAGTGTTGTCCTGGACCTGAACCGGGGTCGACTGTCGAACGTAGACCACAGCTTTGCGTGTCAGCACCGAGGTGGCAAGGAGAATTTGCTTGTCATCGCTCGCCTCCCTCGCTGCGACGCCGGCTGCGGCCATCAGAAGGGTTGCCAGCCTCGTGACAACGGGCTCCGTTCCGCGTCACTCAAATCTCGCATCTGCGGCGTATCGAACGGTATGCTCAGTTGCAGGGTCAGTATTGGCAAAGTCGAGGGTGGTGGTAGTGCCTTCATGGCGCGCCATCCTGGATGGCCGTGAGTCCATCCGTTGAACTTTGCCTGACACCACGCTCGGTAAGTAGCCTATGAAGCTCCATAAGGCTTGCCACCGCAACCTGTGGCTCGCCCATCTCCATGCTGGCGCAAAACGCTCGATCCAGCATCCATTCCGCAATCTGAATGACTTCGCCAGGCCGAACCTCTATCCGCACGATCGCGCCGCTGGCCCAATCCTCACGACTTTCGTGCCGAAAACAACCACCCTTGCGCCCGGTTCGGGCAAGACCATGAAAGCCTGGCTTTGGGCTTACGCACGCGATGATCGGCCCTATGGCGGAACCAGCCCGCCGATGGTGACCTATCGCTTCGAAGACAGCCGAGGTGCGCAGTGCGTGGCGCGGCCTCTCGTTGGCTTAATTGGTATCCTGCAAGTCGATGGATACATGGCCTACACCAGCCTGGCCAGGACGCGGGCCAAAGGCGGCAACAACGAGACGATCCAACTCGCAGGCTGCTGGGCGCATCTCAGGCGCAAGTTTTACGACCTGCACATCACCGGGGTCTCGCAGGCTGCGACGGATATGGTCGTCGCCATGAGCGCACTATGGAAGGTCGAGGATGAGGTTCGCGGCCGGGATGTCGAAACCAGAGCGACGCTGCGACAGCAAAAGTCCGCAGTCATTGTCACCGGCCTCTTCGATCTGTGGGAAAGAGAGCTGCGCAAAATCTCTGGGAATTCCAAGACTGCCGAGACGATCCGCTATGCACTCTCCTGGCGGGACGTGCTGGAGCAGTTCCTGGCGGACGGCCGTGTCGAAATCGACTCCAACATCGTCGAACGCGCGATCAGGCCTCAAACAATCACGAGAAAAATAGTCTATTCGCCAGCAGCGAAGGTGGTGGACGCACCTGGGCGACATTGGCCACTCTCCTTCAGACCTGTTGGGGTGGACGGCCCCCAAATCGGCATCGATGTGCCAGAATGAGGTCGTTACAGATCTCAAGC
>NZ_JARSBQ010000027.1:0-25428 GCF_029623935.1 Shinella sp. 838 | reverse complement strand
AGGGGTCGTGGCGGGGAAAAAACGGAAGGTTCGGCGCGCAGCGGTGAAAGCCGTTTTTTTTCCGACGCGACAAGCGGCTTGCCGCGCCTGCCCCTTGATCCGGGCGGCCGGCGATGTCAGGGGCGAAAGAGATGATGCGGCCCGTCGCCGGGCCTCAGTGCCGGGGGCGCAAGCCACCGACCGGACAAGCGATCGTTACCGGGATCGGCGGAGACGGCCTCCGGCTGGCTCCGTGCTCGCATAGAGCGCGGCCGACCGGAACGGGCGGTGGCCCAACCAACTATGTCATTGCATATTTCGCATGGAATACGTATATTAGGTATATCCAGAATCGAGGCTGACGATGAAGCAGTTCACCTTTTCCGACATGAATCGGGCATCCGGGGAAATCCTCGAAGCCGCCCTTATCGAGCCCGTCGCGCTCACCAAGCGCGGCAAGCAAAAGCTGGTGATCCTGACGGCCGACGCCTATCAGCGCCTGAAGGGCGAGACACATGCCAAGGCGTACCGCCTGGAGGACGCGCCCGACGAGATCCACAATGAGCTGATGACCGGCATCGACGCAATCCTCGACGATGCGGGTCGCGATGTTTGAACGGGGGCAGGTCGTCCGATTCCATTATCTGTGGGCGCGGCAAGCAAGCGCGGGCGAAGAATCTGGTCGCAAAGCGCGTCCGGTCTGCATTGTCGTGCGCACGCCCGGCAATCCGGGCGCGGTCTATCTCTTTCCGATCACATCGCAGGAGCCAAAGAGCGACCGCGTTTCGCTTTCGCTCTCCGAAATGGAATGCCGCCGCGTGGGCTTGTCCTTTCCTTGCTGGATCATCCTTGATGAATACAATCGTGTGGAACTCGACAAGGCATTCGACTTCGACTCGACCAAGCCCATCGGGAGCGTGAGCGCGGCTTTCCTGGAAAAGGTCGCGGCCGTGATCAAGCAAGCTTCCGCCAGCCGCCAGGTCAAGGGCGTCAACCGATCATAGGGGGGAATGACATGGCAATGACCGATTATGAACGCGCCGCATTCGAGCGTCTTCTGAAAATCGCCAGAAGCGACACCGGGCAATCCCGACGGGTCGCGGCATTTCTTCTGGCATGGTGGAATGCTGACCGCCTCGGCGGCTTCGATCTGACGGACCTGTTCGGCGTGGATCAGGTAATTGCCGCCGATATGGGGACTGTGTTCGTCTGCCTCGGCCGCCAGTCCCAGGCATTCTACCCCGAAGAGTATCAAGCCGAGATCGAGGCTCTTATCGAGGCTTGGCGGCCCGAGATCTGGGCCGAGAGCCAGAGCTAAGGGTCTTATGGGCGGGAAGGGAGTTCGAGGGGTGGGGCTCCGGGGCACCCCTCGTCCTGGCCGGCGCCGCTCGATGCGGCAAGGGACAGGAACACGAGCGCCGGCGCGGAACAGTCTCTCAATCCCGTAAATGCAAAGGGATGCCCCTCCTTTCGGCGGGGCATCCCTTCTGGCCGCGCGGCGTGATGCCTATGGCGCGTTTTTCGCCGCTGGCCCTGTAGAAATCAGCCGCTTAATATGCGCGCGAAGCTCAGCCTCCGTTCCGGCAAACCGATCCTGCCCTTCGGGATAGTGATCGTCCAAGCTTCGTTTTTCGAGGCCCTCGTCGCTTCGTAGATGTCGCCATTGTCGGCGGTCACAGCGATCACAGCGGACGGGCGTTCGGATGCCGGCTCCGGCTTCGGCAAGGTATAGGACACCAGCCAGCTTGGGCCATGCGAGTTTCGCAGCGCCTGCAATATGCCGATCGTGCGGGCATTCATGCGTCACCGCCTTTCGATGCAATGGGGCTCCCGACTTGAGATTCATCGTCTGGGACTGTTTCAAGCGCGGCGGCCGTACGGGGGAGGGAGCAAAAGTGAAGGCGATCCCGAACGATGCAGGAAAAGCCGCTATCGGTGGAAATCCGGAATCCTTCGGGAGTCTCTTCCTCAAACCATCGGTCTCCGGCTTCGATGCAATCGCGAATATTGTTTAAGGTGATGAAAAATGCGCCGCCCCAGGACGAGGGAAAGCAAGAGTGAATTGCATTGGCCAATGCCATGGGACGGACATGGCCAGTGATCTCCCCACTATTGGAGATGACGACTGGATGCGCGGGCTTCATGGTCTACCCTCCGATATGGTGATGATGGATGCGAGCGCCGCCATTGCCGGCGGCACTCCTATTGTCCCGATCATGATTTCAGGGCGGCCATCCGCTCGCCAAGCAGCCAAAGGGCCTTGTTCAGCTTGATATCCTGATCGATCCCGTTGACCGCGCGGGACGTCGCACGGCGCGGCCTGCCGAGGTCGTCGCGACCGACGCCGCGCAAACCGCCCTTGATGGCGTTTTCCTGCACCACATTCCACGTCGTCCAAAGATCGTTCGCACGGTCGTCGTGGCGGCGCGGGACAAGCAACTGCTCCGGCTTGATCGGCGTGGTCGTCTCGCCTTCATTGTCTCCGAAGCGGAGAACATGGGCGGCATCCGCCAGAATTTGAGCCTCCTCGGGCTTCATGCGCATGGTCGACCAATCTTGCGGGGCGGCAAGGGTGCGTTCTGCCTCGCCGAGAACGCGATAGGTGCCCTCGATGACCTTGTGCTGCACGTCGCCGGAATGGCGGACCTTGATGGCGTCGATGGTGCCGGTCTGCGTCACGAGGGAATTGAGGCAGCGGACGCGGAAAAGCCCGGCCATCAATTCGTAGGCGCTGGTTCCGTCATTGGCGTTCTTGAGGAGGATTTCGCAGACGGTATCCCCGACATTGTAAACCTTGCCGTCATCGATGCGGCGCATGCGAATGAGGTGCTTGGTGAAGTCGGCCTTGCCTTCAGTGCGGCTGCGGGACTGCTTGGCGCCGACCGGCATGAAGCCTTCGTTCATGAGGCGGCGCAACACCTCGATGGTCGGGATGGGTTTGAAACGCTCGGACCTGCTCTCATGGGCGGTCACGGCAAAGATGGACGGCGCGAAGCTGCGCATTTCGGTTTCGGTCAGGGCGCGGCCGGTGTCGAAACGGGCGGTGTGGGTGTAGATGCTCATTTTCTGTCTCCATGTTTCCCGAACTCCCGCCGGGGAAGCCCCCTTGGGCGAAGCCTCCCCGGTCTGTCCGGGGGAATGGCCTCTGACATTCCCCCGGACAGAGGGGGGAGGGCGAAGCCCGCCCCATGGCGGCGGTCGTTCGGGTCAAGGGGTCGTGGCGGGGAAAAAACGGAAGGTTCGGCGCGCAGCGGTGAAAGCCGTTTTTTTTCCCGACGCGACAAGCGGCTTGCCGCGCCTGCCCCTTGATCCGGGCGGCCGGCGATGTCAGGGGCGAAAGAGATGATGCGGCCCGTCGCCGGGCCTCAGTGCCGGGGGCGCAAGCCGCCGACGGACAAGCGATCGTTACCGGGATCGGCGGAGACGGCCTCCGGCTGGCTCCGTGCTCGCATAGAGCGCGGCCGACCGGAACGGGCGGTGGCCCACCGGGATATCGAAGAAGATCACAATCATGGAAGCACGCCCGTTTCGCACGAGGCTCCGGAAAACCCTACGGCGCAATTGGGGAGCGCGGGTTTCCTCCGCCTGCTCCGCTCACCGGCAAGGCCGGTTCGCTGCGGCCGCGGCCGCGCCGTCCTCACGGCAGGCGGTCGATGGCCCTCGATCCGATCAAACGTGTCTAGGAATGATCATGCACCCGGCTTTTTGAAACCAGGTTGAAGAGCTGCGCGATGACGTCGGTCGTGTAGACCTGCTCCCCGTCGCGTTCATAGCTGGAATTCGAGATCCGGGATTCCACATAGACAAGGTCGCCTTGCCCGACGTTGCCTTCGATCCACTCGGCCTGCTTCTTGTCGAGGATCGTCACCTGGACCCAGTCGGTCGCGTTTTTCCGATCCCCATCTGCCATCCATTCGCGATTGGTCGCGATGTTCACTTTCAGCACATTTTTGAGCGGTATCATATTGCCGACATGGCCAAGAAGGGTGTGACGGTTGACAGTTCGCATGGATTTAAACCTTCCTTAACTGCTCGAAACCGTTTATTTGTGCAACTCGAACCAATGCCGCTCGGTTTGGCCAGAGGTGTCATTCTTGATGTCGAAATAGTAAGGCTCTGACCTGAGCGGTCGGGACATGGAGACCGTTTGTATGCAGCTTCGCTGCCGATCAGAGTTATAGAGACCGTGCGTATTGCCCTGGCAAACGTTGACTGTCTTGACGCACAAGTCGCCGTTCCTGGCGAAGCCATTGCGGTCCCTGCTGCTCCCGACCTGATAGCCCTCCGGGCATTGCGCATACCTCTCGTAGCCCGGCGCTCCCGTGCCTCCTTCATGGCAGGTCGGCCAGTCGAACCCCGGTTTCTTCATCGCGGAGATCAGCCGGTTCATCGGCGGGTGGCAGGCGGGCACGCCCCTCCAGGATGGATTGGACGACGAAGCGCACAGCAGGACTTCGCAACCCCACTCGCTTGCGAAAGCCGGGGCGGGAAACACGGCGGCCGTCAGAAGCATTCCGACGATGACGTTTACGGGTGTGGCTTTGGCAGACATCGGCAACCTTCTCATCCAATATACTAATTCGTAAATTATAGTTTATCCGACGATGGCGAGCAAGCGTAAGAAGCCTGACACTGATCTTGGCACGATGATCCTGCGAAACATGGCGATGGTCATGGAGCGCGAGCGGGAGAAGCGTGAGCTGACGAAAAAAGAGATGGCGCGCGTCTGTGAGATCACCAGCCCCTTTTATTTCGCTATTCTCAACGCGACAGCGAACCCTTCCCTGCAGGTCATCACCCGGATCAGCACGAATTTGAAGGTTCCGCTGCAAGAGCTGATGATGGGTGTCAAATCCAGCGACGGTTGACATAGATCGTCCGCACGGCTTGCCGCCGTGCTGACGCAGTTGCGCGTTTCGTAAACTATATTTAATTACCGCCCCTAGGTGTTTCATGCCGAACACGGCATTCGGACAAAAGGGGATCAACATCTTGAAGTACCCGGTGATATCAGCGCTGCTCCTGGCGGCGTCCACGGCGTCGGCTGCAGACAATCCAATGTGGCGCAGCGGCTTCACCTGGTCCTGCGCGTTTTCGACGGTCATTCGATGCGAGCGGGCGACCGATTGCGCATCGAGCGGGGAGGCGGGCAAGATCGCGGTGGCTTATCGCGAGAACCAGTGGATCGATCCGCAGGGAAAGACCCATCCGATCAAGCGCCACTATGTGCAGACCGTCGCCGGCAGTCCGATCGGCAGTGAGGTGAAGATCGAACTCGATACAAACGAGGTGATCTGGCTTTCACCGGCCGATGCGGCCGGAACATTTTCGGACAACTGGATCGGTGCGATGCTTTCGCCGAAAGCCGGCGTGATCGTGCAGGAGCTTCGGCCGCTGATCTGCAAGCCGATAAAATAGGTCTCAGCCATTGTGGCGTTCAGCTCTTCTGCCATGGATGGGCCTCATGCGACCTGACGCCCGTGGTTGAACCTTAACGCCCAGGCGCCGATGGTCTGGCTGTTGTCGGCGCGCGTTGCTCTCAGCCGGGAGAAGCCCGGCACGAGTGTCGGCTTCGCGTCGAAGGTCATCGGGATCGAGTAGATGTCCGCTGCGTAACGGTTCTGGAACCTGGCCTCGGCCTTTTCGACGAAGGTCGGTCCGATATCCCTGAATATCGACAGCAGGATGAGGACGATCCCCGTGCCTGCAACGACCAGTGACGTGCCAAACGGGGTTATCGTGGAATCAAAGGCGGTCGCGAACGGGTAAACCGTCGAAGGCAGAAGCAAGACCAAGGCGAAGAGCGTTTTTTCCCACCAGAACGTCGGTGCGCGCGGGAGTTCTTTTTTCGCCTCATCCATATCGGATCTCCTTCAAAGTCTTTTGTCAACGAAAAACATAGACGAAGGGAGGTAGCGGATCAATTCTCGCTGGTGCCTAAACGCTCATTTTGATACGTTATAACATATCGCATAAGTTCTATTATGGAACCGCGGCTTATATCGCTCGCGAAACAATGACAGCATTTTCAGCGTGCTGCAGGCCTCATAGTAGTCGGAGCAACTCACAACGCCGTCAGGTGTAGGCCGGTGCACATTCTCGACAACCCGCTGCGACAATCTGGTCATCGAACCCCGTTGTAATTTCTTCATTATATATTATATTATATTGTATAATGTATCGAAACATGGAGTCAGGCATGTCTGCCATCAAGATTTCTGAGAAGCTATCGGTCTCGCCGCAGCCGAGCGTCGACGTCATTCGGTCCCTGCGCAGCTTGGGGTTCACGACGCTGATCAACAACCGACCGGACGCCGAAGACGCTCTCCAGCCGGGAACGGACGCCGAAAAACAGGCGGGCGAGCATTGCGGCCTGTCCTACTCTTTCGTTCCTGTCACGCTCGGCACGATCACCGAAGCGGACGTGCGGTCGTTCCAGAAGGCGCTCGACGACTCCGGCGGACCGGTTTTCGCACACTGCAAGTCCGGCACGAGATCTCTCAGCCTGTACCTGATCGGGGAGGTCCTCGACGGCCGGATGGCTGCTGAGGACGTCGTCGAATTCGGACGAGCCAACGGCTTCGACACTAGTGCAGCTGCGGCATGGCTCGAGCAGAACGCAACGCGTCGCCCGAAGGTGATGGGCTTCTTCGACAGGCGCACCTGGAGCGTCCAGTATGTTGTGTCCGATCCAGCGACGGGCAAGTGCGCCATCATCGATCCAGTGCTCGATTTCGACGAGAAGGCCGGAGCCACTGGCACCATAAACGCCGACGCGATCCTCGACTATGTCCGGGAGAATGGCCTGACGGTGGAGTGGATCCTCGATACCCACCCACATGCCGACCATTTCTCCGCGGCCCAGTATTTGAAGGAGAAGACCGGTGGCAGAACCGCGATCGGCGAACGCGTTGTCGATGTTCAGAAGCTCTGGAAGGAGATCTACAACTGGCCTGAGCTAGCGATCGACGGCTCGCAATGGGACCGGCTTTTCGCACATGGTGAGACGTTCAAGGTCGGCTCCATCGACACCAAGGTGATGTTCTCGCCAGGGCATACACTTGCCTCGATCACCTATGTGGTCGGCGACGCGGCCTTCGTTCATGACACGCTGTTTATGCCCGACAGCGGCACGGCGCGCGCCGACTTCCCCGGCGGTGATGTCCGCATCCTATGGAAGTCGATTCAGGATATCCTCGCTCTCCCGGACGAGACACGCATCTTCACCGGACACGACTACCAGCCGGACGGCCGTGCTCCGCGCTGGGAAAGCACCGTGGCCGAGCAGAAGAAATTCAACGAGCATCTTGCTGGCGTGACAGAAGAACAGTTCGTGACGCTCCGGACGAAGCGTGACAAGACGCTGCCCATGCCGAAGCTCATCCTGCATGCCCTGCAGGTGAACATCCGCGGTGGGCGACTGCCGGAGCCGGAAGCGAACGGCAAGCGCTACCTGAAGTTTCCGCTCGACGCATTGCAGGGAGCCGCATGGGAATGAGCACCGACTCAGAGAAAATGATGAAGGCGCGGCTCTCTCCCGCCGAGATGGCGGGCCGAGCCGGAGCCGTCGCCGATCTTCTGAAGACGTTGTCCCACCAGGCGCGTCTGATGATCGTATGCACGCTGGTCGAGGGCGAGTTCTCGGTCGGCGAACTCGAGGAAAAGCTTGACGTCCATCAGCCGCATCTTTCGCAGCATCTGACCGTGCTGCGGAGCTCTGGCATCGTCGAAACCCGGCGGGAGGGAAAGCAGATCTTCTACCGCCTGACCGAGGAGAAAGCCGCACAGCTGGTCTCCGCCCTCTATGACATCTTCTGCGTAAAGGAAGAGACATGAGCATCTATTTCCAGTCGCTGAGCGGCGGCATGTTGATCGGCGCCTCCGCGGTCATGCTCCTGCTCTTGAACGGCCGGATTGCCGGCATCAGCGGCATTGTCGGGCGTCTGGCTCAAGGCGTCGGCCTGACCACCAATCTTGCGTTCGTTCTTGGCCTCCTGCTCGGGCCGCTCGTCTACCTGCTGGTCATTGGTGGCTGGCCGACTGTTGAGATCATCACAGCCTGGCCGCTGATCATCGTGGCCGGACTGCTGGTCGGCTTCGGCTCGCGGATGGGATCCGGCTGCACCAGCGGACACGGCGTGCTCGGGCTTGCCCGCCTGTCGCCGCGATCGATGGTGGCCGTTGCCACATTCCTGTCCGCGGGCGTGGTCGCGGTCGCCATTCTACGAGGTTTCGGACTATGAACAGGACCATCTATCAGTTCGGCGCCGCCCTCTTATCCGGCATCGTCTTCGGCTTCGGCCTGTCGCTTTCGGGCATGCTCAATCCGGTTCGCGTCCGAGGCTTCCTTGACGTCTTCGGCAACTGGGATCCAAGTCTTGCCTTCGTCCTCGGCGGCGCCGTCGCTGTCGCCTTCATCGGCGTTCAGGTGATGAAGAAGATGCGCCATCCCACCTTCGACGACAGTTTCCATGTGCCCACGACCCGGAAGATCGACGCGCCGCTGCTCATCGGATCGGCCTTGTTCGGAATTGGCTGGGGGATCGGCGGCTTCTGTCCCGGCCCTGCAGTCGCCTCCCTATCGGTTGGCATCCCACAAACGGTGTTGTTCGTCGCCGCCATGTTAATCGGTATGGCAGTCTACGACAGAGCGTGGAGCAGAAGAACATGATTGGTTCCGTTCTAGCGGCTGTCGGCTCCGGCGGGATCGTCGGCTTCATGCTCGGCCTTCTCGGCGGCGGCGGCTCGATCCTGGCGACCCCGCTCCTCCTCTACGTCGTCGGAGTCGCGCAGCCTCATGTCGCGATTGGAACCGGTGCGCTTGCAGTTTCGGTCAACGCTTTCGCGAACTTTACGAGCCACGCAATCAAGGGACACGTCTGGTGGCGGTGCGCCGCGGTGTTTGCAGCGCTCGGCGTCCTCGGCGCGCTAGCAGGCTCCAGCCTCGGAAAGGCGATGGACGGAGACCGACTGATTCTCCTGTTCGGCATTCTGATGGTCGTCGTCGGCGCCCTGATGCTTAAGCCCAGGAAGCCGCCGTCGGTCGAAAGCCGGCCGATCGACCTTAAGATGTGCTTTGTCACAGCAGCCGTGGCGCTGGCCGCCGGAGCGGCGTCAGGCTTCTTCGGGATCGGCGGGGGGTTCCTGATTGTGCCAGGTCTGATGCTGGCAACCGGCATGCCGATGATCAATGCGATCGGCACGTCGCTTCTGTCCGTCGGCGCCTTCGGACTGGCGACCGCGCTGAACTATGCGGCATCCGGGCTGGTGGACTGGTGGCTTGCAACGGAGTTCATCGGTGGAGGCATCGCAGGCGGCATCCTCGGAATGAGGCTGGCAACTCGACTGAGTGGCTACAAGAACACACTCAACCGTCTGTTCGCGGCGCTCATCTTCGTCGTCGCTGGCTACATCTTCTACCGAAGCTGGGGGCCGACGATGGCTTGATCACAATGTCCGCCACGGTGCCTCTGTGCGTGGCGTTCCACTCACGACGCCGGGAATAATGGGCGCTACAGACAAGGTGCTACCTTGGGTCCAACGCTCCGACATACGCAGGTTGCAGCGTTCAGACGCTATGCCTTTCTGCTTATGCCAACTGTCCGTTCAAATTGGGGGGCGACACGAGAGCCTTTCGGGGCTAATTCACAATTGGCGCGATTATTGGCGCTCTTGGAGGACTCATCGGGCTCGGCGGCGCGGAGTTCCGCCTCCCAATCCTGATCGGGCTCTTCAACTTTGCAGCGCTTGAGGCTGTCATCCTCAACAAAGCGATGAGCCTCGTGGTCGTTGCGACCGCGCTTCCTTTTCGGGCAGGAACCGTTCCGTTCAGCGCCGTCGCCGACAATTGGCCGATCGTCCTCAATCTTCTCGCCGGAAGCCTGATCGGCGCCTGGTTCGGCGCAGGCTGGGCGACAAAGCTGCGGTCGGAGACGCTCTACAAGGTTATCGCCATCATGCTCGTGGCAATCGCGATCGTCCTGGTGTTCGGGCACGACGCGACAGCCGGCCAACCGATGTTGACCGGCGTCAGCCAGCTCATCGCGGGTGTTTTCGCCGGCTTCATCATAGGCATCGTCGCATCACTGCTGGGAGTAGCGGGCGGCGAACTACTGATCCCGACACTGGTTCTCCTCTTTGGAGCGGACATCAAGCTCGGTGGCAGCCTTTCGCTTGCCATAAGCCTGCCAACCATGCTGGTCGGGTTCACTCGCTATAGCCGTGATCGGAGCTTCTCTGTTATCAGCCGCAACAAGGCCTTTCTCTTGATCATGGCTGCCGGTTCGATTGTCGGCACCTTTGTCGGCGGCTTGCTTCTCGGGATCGTTCCGAACGCGGTACTGCTGCCAGCCCTAGCGATCATCTTGCTGATCTCCGCAGTGAAGGTGTGGCGGCATTAGTGGCTCGCGGGCGCCAAAATTGCGATGGTTTGCTATCGAGGCCCGCCGCGCTGAGGTAGAATTGAAGGCTTCGCAAGGCGGACCTCGCCAAAAACGCCGCGGGAAAAACAAAGGGGGTCCGCATAACTGAGTTCACCGAACCGGCCGAGAAAGGCAAAAAAAACGCAAGGATTAGTGGCTATTTCGCAAGATCGCGGAGCTGATCTTTGCTATTGTCGGCATCTGGCGGGCCACCGATTAGGTCGGTGAGGCCTTCACCATGCCGCCCGGCCCCGATATCGCTCCCTACCACGATCGGCAAATCGTGATCCTTGAGCGAAACACCTGGGCGGACTGGCTCGACCCTTCCGTCTCCGCAAAATCGCTGATCAGGCCGCTTCCGCCCGTGCCCTGTCCGTGCAGCACGTCGGCTGATGTGCCTGTCCTTCCCGCTTAGCCATGCCTATCCCGCCCGCGAGGTCCGCGTCGAAGACACCGAGCCGCCGGACATATTCGTGGTGGAGCTTCGCGGCGGTATCGAAATGATAGGCGAGAGGTAATCAGATGGAACGCTCGCGGCGACCCGCATGATCCGCCGGGCGCACCTTCCAGTAATGCCGAAGGGCGCTCGACCCATTCGGAGAGCGCCCTTCCGAACCGTATGGTTGCGAACGCGCGACGGCTACCGTCGCCGCGATAAATGAGGAAAGACTTCCGGCAAATCAAATCCTTCCAGATTACAAATCGCCTGCAGCGGCGCATCGAGGCAAGCATCGCAGATGCCGCACCCGTCGTCGTCCATTGCCCGATCAGCGTTTCCGCAGCAGATACAGGCCACAGCCGGTCGGGTTGCCTTGGCGCACCGCCGCGGCAACATAATTTCAGCCGCGTCGGAAATGAGAGTTTCGATAGGGATGGTCTTCATCGCGGGTGTCTCCAACGATCTCTAGCAAGAGATAGGAGCGCCCAAAATCTTTGCAATGGCCCGTTAAAACGTGTCCGTCTTCACCGGGGCGTCGGGGAAATTGCTGGACCCGCTCACGGTGCAATCGTCGCCCGGCTGGAACTTCTGCGGCCGTTCCTGCCCCCGATCCTCTCGGCGAACGTGGAGCGCATGCTCGCAATCCGAGGTAAGGCCTCCGGAGGCGGAACGGGGCGGCTGACCCGGCCCTTTGGCAGGCCCTACGCGATACTTGACCAGGATCAATATCTACCGCGCTATCGGCGCTATGCTTCCGACCGCTTACCTGGACCGGAAGGAATCTACGCGTGGTTTATCGATCCATTCTCGTCAATCTCGATATCGACCGGCCGTTCGAGCCGATAACGGAGGCCGCCATCGATTTGGCATCCCGCTCGGGCGCGCGGCTCGTCGGGCTTTGCGCCGCCGAAACGCTCGCAGAGCGCATGGAGGAGGCCCGCGCCGCGTTCCTCCATCTGGCGGCAAACAGGATCGAGGCGGAATGGCGCGGCGAAACAATGGCGCCGACCGAGGCGGTCGTGGCCGCCGCCCGTATCGCAGATCTCGTATTGATGGCGGCCGAAGAGCGCGCGGACCCGGCGGCCATCGTCCTGCGCGCCGGCCGGCCGCTGCTGGTGGTCGGGAGGGACCGGGACGCGATTGCGACAAGAAAGATCGTCATCGGCTGGAAGGACACCCGTGAGGCCCGCCGCGCGATTGCCGATGCACTTCCCCTGCTATCGGTCGCCTATGACGTCGCCGTCGTTTCCGTTTCCCCGGAGCCCGCACCGGCCGAGAGGCAGAGCCTCGCCGATATCGTTTCCTATCTCGCCCGGCACAATGTAAAAGCCAGGCCGCAGATGATCAAAAGCGCCGACGAAACGATCGGCTTTCTGCAATTCGTCGACGAAAGCGACGCCGATATCGTCGTCACCGGCGCCTATGGTCACAGCCGCCTGCGGGAATGGGTGTTCGGCGGAATCACGGGTCTGCTTCTCGAAGAGAACACGCGCACCCGCTTCCTGTCCTGTTGATCCGCAGAACGCGGCCGGCGCCTATACCGGCGTGTCGGCCGGCGACGTGGCCGCAACCGGTGGCGACGTCGCCAACCCGTCCTCCAGCGCACGGACGGATGCGGCCCTGTCCACTGGCCGCCGGATCGGATCCGACAACAGCCGCAAGCCGTTGAGGACCACGAGCACGGTCCCGCCTTCATGTCCGACCACCGCCAGCGGCAGCGGCAGATCGAAGAACAACCCGCCCGTTACCAGCACCAGCATGGCGCCGATCGCGACGACGAGGTTCTGCCGGATGATCGCGGCGGTCCGTCGTGCCAGACGCTGCGCATCGGCCAGCTTCTTCATGTCTTCCGACAATAGGGCGACATCGGCGGCCTGAAGGGCGACATCCGAGCCGGCCGCGCCCATGGCGATGCCGACATCGGCGCGGGCAAGAGCGGCCGCGTCATTGACGCCGTCGCCGACGAAGGCCACCGTGCCGCCGCTCGCCAGGTCCCCCACATGGCGCACCTTGTCTTGCGGCAGCATTTCGGCGTGGATCTCGTCGGGAGCAAGGCCGAGCTGCCCGCCAATCCGCAGGGCCACCGGCCGGCGGTCTCCGGTCATCATGACGATGCGGCGCACGCCGCCGGCCCGCAGCGCGGCGAGCGCCGGGGCCGAGCTCGCCCTCGCCTCGTCCGCCACTCCGACGGCGCCGAGGACAGCCGGTCCTCGTCCCAGATAGACGACGGTCTCGGCGCTGTCGGTCAGTTCCCGAAGCCGGGCGTGATCAACCGACGCCCCCATGTCCCGAACGAGATGAAGATTGCCGGCCCAGAGGACACCAAGCGCATCCGACCCGACGATCCCTGCGCTTGGGCGCGCGCTGACATCCACGACATGCGCCGGCGCGATGCCACGTGCAGCCGCCTCCCGGCGGATGGCCGCCGCGACATGATGCTCGGAATGGGCTTCGAGCCCGGCGAGCAACGACAGGAAGCCGCATTCGTCCGCGTCCAGCGCGACGATCCGCGTCACGGCCGCCCGGCCGTTGGTGAGGGTGCCGGTCTTGTCGAAGGCGAAGATATTGACGGCGGCCAGCGTTTCGAGCGCGCCGCCGCCCTTGAACAGAACGCCGCCGCGCGCGGCCGCCGAAAGCGCCGACAGGATCGCCGCCGGTACCGATATGACGATCGCGCAGGGGCTGGCGGCGACCAGCAGCGTCGCGGCCCGATAAAGCGCCTGCTCCCAATCGCGCCCGACCCCATAGAAAACGGCGAAGGCGAGAGCGGCGCCGAGGAGAACCGCGACGGTATAACGCTGTCCGAACCAGGCGCTGAAACGCTCGGAGGGGGCCTTGGCCTCCTGGGCCTCCGTGACCAGCCGGATCATGCGGGCGATCGTGCTATCGCCGATCGTTCTTGCGACCTCCACCTCCAGAATGCCGTCCAGATTGACGGTGGCCTCGAACACCTGCTGGCCCGGCTCCTTGGAAACGGGCATGGATTCGCCGGTGATATTGGCCTCGTCGATGCCACCACGTCCCAGCAGGATGACGCCATCGGCCGGCACGCGGGCGCCGGGCCGCAGGATCACGACATCCCCGACGGCAAGCTCCGCTGCGGGAACCTCCAGCACCGAGCCATCGGCCTGCCTGCGGAACGCCGTTTCGGGACGAAGCGCCATTAGCGCCTCGACGGCGCGGCGCGCGCGGCCGAGCGCCTGATGCTCGAGCGTTGTCGACACGCTGAACAGCGTCAGTAGCACCGCACCTTCGAACGGCGCTCCGACGACGGCCGCGGCAACCGCGGCAACCACCATCAGGAGGTCGATATCGAGGACATGCTGCCGCCACAGGGCCAGAAGCGCGCTCCCCGTCGCCGGCAGTCCGCCGGCGAGATAGACGAGCGCCAGCCCCGGCCAGCGCAGGACGGCAAGCCCCTCGGCCGGCGGCCAGGTTCCAGCCGTGGCGAGGACCATGCCCAGCACCGTCAGCAGCGACATCACCGTGGGCGTATCGAACGACAGGCGTTTCATGATCAGACCGCCCGGCCGACAAGCGCGCCGATGGCTGCGGTCGACGCCATGGCGACCGCGCCCCAGAAGACGACCCGGACGGTCGGCTTCCAGATGCCAGCACCACCGGCACGCGCGCCGATCGCGCCGAGGACGGCAAGCCCGATGAGACAGGCAACGGACACAGCCCAGACGACCGTTCCCGACGGCGCCAGCAGGGCGACCGCCAGCGGCAGGGCCGCGCCCGTCGCGAAGGTCACCGCCGATGTCAGCGCCGCCTGGACAGGCCGCGCCATTACTTGGCTCGACAGGCCGAGTTCGTCCCGTGCATGGGCTTCGAAGGCGTCCTTCACCATCATTTGTTCGGCAACCTGGCGGGCAAGATCCGGTGAGACGCCACGCTGCTCGTAGATCGCGGTAAGCTCGGCCAGCTCCGCCTCCGGCTGGGTGGCCAGCTCGTGGCGCTCGCGCGCCATGTCGGCCTGTTCCGTATCGGCTTGCGAGCTGACGGAGACATATTCCCCCGCCGCCATCGACATCGCGCCGGCCACCAAACCGGCGACACCGGCGACGAGGATTTCCTGCGATGCCGCGGTCGCCGCCGCGACACCGACGATGAGGCTCGACGTCGAGATCAGCCCGTCATTGGCGCCCAGCACCGCCGCGCGGAGCCAGCCGATACGTTCGATGAGGTGGCTTTCCTTGTGAACGGCGCGCATAACATCTCCGATTTCAGCAGATCTACTGTGGTTGCATTATGACGTCAGGCATGTATTTAGAATAATTCTAAATACATGCCATATAGACAGCCGCACATCAACCTTCGCGGCGCTTCCTTCCCGTCACCATGGCGCGCACGAGGTTTTCCCGGTGCTCGACGCTGGCGAAGACGACGCCGGCGATGTGCAGGGCAATCAGCCCGATGGTCGAATAGACCAGGAGCTTATGCGTATCCTCCACGCAGCCGACACCCCAATAGGCATCCGTGGTCATCATGTAGCCGGTGGTCACGATACCGGACACCGCAACGAGCAGCAGGACGACCATCGCGCCCCCCGCCGGATTGTGGCCGAGATACCGCTTGGCGCGGAAGGCGAGGCTGTCACGGAGGAACGCTAGGATCGTCGGAGGAGAATAGAGGAAGTTGGCGAAGCGGGCGTGATGCGGCCCGAGCAGCCCCCAGACCAGGCGCAGGGCGATCAGCCCTGCGATGGCATAGCCGGAGAGGATATGAGCCTTCTTCCATTCGTCGCCGGTAACGAAGGAAAAAACGAAGAGGCAGACAAGCGACCAGTGAAAGACCCGCACGAGCGGGTCCCACACCTTGACGCTTTCCCCCGCCCCGCTGGTTCGGGAGAGTGGCGCCATCATTCCGCTCCTTCCGAGCCGACCGGTTCACCGGTCTGCGGATTGAAGATCGTCTCGACCTTGGCGCCCTTGGCATCGATCGCATAGACCTCGTAGCAGCCGTTCTCGACCTTTATCCGCCGGACGTCGAGGCCCGGATTCGTCTTGACATCGAAAACATATCCGATATTCTGGATATATGGATAATATCACAGCAATCGCAGCGCTCGGCGCCTTGGCACAGACCACGCGACTGGAGACCTTCCGGCTTCTGGTGCGGCACGAACCCGATGGCATCCCGGCCGGCGAACTCGCCCGCCTTATCGATGTACCGCAAAACACCATGTCGGCGCATCTCGCAACGCTTTCGCGGGCAGGCTTGGTGACGAGCGAGCGGCAGAGCAGATCGATCATCTACCGGGCCGACCTCAATGGCTTGCGCGAGCTGACGCTGTTCCTCCTCAAAGACTGCTGCGGCGGATCGACGGAGCTTTGCGCTCCGCTCATCGCCGAGTTGACGCCGTGCTGCGCCCCGGAGGCGAAGGTGTTATGAGCGCGATCAGGTTGGAGCAGATTGAGGGCAACGACGCTGGCCTCAAGGCAGCCTTGACGGAAGCGCATCTGCCCACCGACGACATCGAGGATCATGGTCGCACCTTCTTCAGGGCGCAGTCATCGGACGGCAGGGCTGTCGGTTTCATCGGTGTTGAGCGCTGCGGCGACGATTTTCTCCTCCGTTCGGTCGTCGTGCTTCCCGATCATCGGGGGCAAGGACTGGGAAGCGTTTTGGTCGAGCGGGCGGTGGCGGGTCTCGATCAGGCCGGCGACGTCTTCCTTGCCACGACGAGTGCAGCGCCGTTCTTCACGCGCATCGGATTTTCTGAATTCCAGCGGGACAGCGTTCCCGCAGCCGTGTTGGCGACCCGTCAGCTTTCCTCCATCTGCCCATCGTCGGCGACCATCATGAGGCTCACCCGGCCGCCGGCCTAACCACGGACCACGACCATGACCGACAAGACCTACAACGTGCTGTTCCTCTGCACGGGCAATTCCGCTCGTTCTATTCTCGCCGAATCCATTCTCAACAAGGAGGGCGGCGGACGATTCAAAGCCTTCTCCGCCGGCAGCCAGCCGAAGGGCGAAGTCAATCCGCATGCCCTGAAGGAGCTGGAAGCGCTGGGCTATCCATCGACGGGCTTCTCGTCGAAGAGCTGGGATGTGTTCGCGGAGCCCGGCGCGCCGCAGATGGATTTCATCTTCACCGTCTGCGACAGCGCCGCCGGCGAAGCCTGCCCGGTCTGGATCGGCCATCCGATGACCGCCCATTGGGGTGTCGAAGACCCCGCCGCCGTCGCTGGCTCGGACATCGAGATCCAGCGCGCCTTCGCTCAGGCCGCGCGTTTCCTCAAGAACCGGATCGCGGCGTTCGTCAGCCTGCCGCTGGCATCCTTCGATCACATGGCGCTTGAGACCAAGCTTCGCCAGATCGGTGCGATGGAAGGTTCGACGTCGCCGCAAGGAAAGTCCGCCTGATGTCCACGTTCGAGCGTTATCTGACCATCTGGGTGTTCCTGTGCATCATCGCCGGTGTCGCCCTCGGCCATCTCATGCCCGGTCTCTTTCAGATCATCGGCGCGGCCGAGGTCGCCAAGGTGAACATTCCCGTCGCGATCCTGATCTGGCTGATGATCATTCCGATGCTGCTTAAGATCGATTTCCGGTCTCTGGCGCAGGTCGGCACCTACTGGCGCGGTATCGGCGTGACCTTGTTCATCAACTGGGCCGTCAAGCCGTTCTCCATGGCCGTCCTCGGTTGGCTGTTCATCGGTTGGCTGTTCCGCCCATACCTGCCTGCCGACCAGATCGACTCCTATATCGCCGGACTGATCATTCTCGCCGCGGCTCCCTGCACCGCTATGGTGTTCGTCTGGAGCAACCTGACGCGCGGGGAGCCATTGTTCACGCTGTCTCAGGTCGCGTTGAACGATGCCATCATGGTCGTCGCATTTGCTCCGATCGTTGGCTTGCTGCTCGGCCTCTCCGCGATCACCGTGCCTTGGGATACGCTCGTTCTTTCCGTCGCCCTCTATATCGTCGTGCCCGTCATTATCGCGCAGGTCATCCGCCGCCGCCTCACGGTTGGCGGTAAGGCCCGGGCACTGGATGGCGTGCTGGCAAGGTTGCAGCCGATCTCACTGGTGGCGCTACTTGCGACGCTGGTTCTGCTCTTCGCCTTTCAGGGTGAACAGATCATCGCCCAGCCAGCCGTCATCGGCTTGCTCGCCGTGCCGATCCTGATCCAAGTCTATCTGAACTCCGGGCTGGCTTATCTACTCAACCGGATGACCGGTGAGCGGCATTGCATTGCCGGCCCGTCAGCCCTGATCGGCGCCAGCAATTTCTTCGAGCTTGCAGTTGCCGCAGCCATCAGCCTGTTCGGCTTCCAGTCCGGCGCAGCACTCGCCACCGTCGTTGGCGTTCTCATCGAGGTTCCGGTCATGCTCTCGGTCGTGTGGATCGTGAACCGCTCGAAAGATTGGTACGAGGCCGCCCCCGCTGTTTCCAGAACCACCGCCACCGAAAGGCACTGACCATGGACGCGACCATCTATCACAACCCCGCCTGCGGGACGTCCCGCAACACGCTGGCGCTGATCCGCGCTGCCGGGATCAAACCTGTTGTCATCGAGTATTTGCAGCACCCGCCGACGCGCGAGCAGCTTGCGACGATGATCGCGGACGCTGGCTTGAACGTTCGGGAAGCCATTCGCGAGAAAGGCACGCCTTATGCCGAACTCGGTCTGGACAACCCAGACCTGACTGACGAGCAGTTGCTCGACGCGATGATCGCAACGCCGATCCTGATCAATCGCCCCTTCGTCGTGACACCGCTCGGCACCCGGCTCGCCCGTCCGTCCGAGGCGGTGCTCGACATCCTGCCCGACACCTTCAGGGGACCGTTCTTCAAGGAGGACGGTGAACAGATCCTCGACCAGGAAGGAAAGCGCATTGCCTGACACTTTCCCAGCACTGCAGGGCGATCACCTATATTCGACAGATCTCGATGCCCTGCGTCCGGCGTTCTCAACGCATAAGCCGCGCATCCTGATCCTCTACGGCTCGCTGCGTGAGGTGTCGTATAGCCGCCTGCTCGCATTCGAGGTCCGCCGGCTGCTCGAACGCCTTGGATGCGAGGTTCGTATCTTTGACCCGAAGGGCCTGCCGCTCCCTGACGAAGCGCCGGCGAGCCATCCGAAGGTGCAAGAATTGCGCGATCTTTCGCAATGGTCGGAAGGGCAGGTCTGGGTGAGCCCGGAACGCCACGGCGCGATGACCGGGATAATGAAGTCCCAGATCGACTGGATTCCGCTCTCGGTCGGATCGGTCCGGCCGACGCAGGGCAAAACGCTTGCCGTTATGGAGGTGTCGGGCGGTAGCCAGTCCTTCAATGCAGTGAACCAGATGCGCATTCTCGGCCGCTGGATGCGGATGATCACCATCCCCAACCAGTCCTCCGTCGCCAAGGCCTATCAGGAATTCGACGCCGACGGCCGGATGAAGCCCTCGTCCTATTACGACCGGGTCGTGGACGTCTGCGAAGAACTGGTGAAGTTCACCATTCTCACGCGCGATGCTTCGGCCTATCTCACCGACCGCTACAGCGAGCGCAAGGAACAGGCGGCCGAGCTTGAGAAGCGGGTATCGCTGCGGTCAATTTGACGGGCTTGGCGAGGTGACGAGGCTCCGCTTCGTCGCCATCGCTACCGCGACAAACGCCGCAATACCGATCGAGCCAAGCGCGGCGCTCAGGACGAGCGATGCGCCTATGCCGAACTGCTCCATCGTCGCCGCGAAGGCAAACGGCGCTGCTGCGCCGGCAGCCAGCCGCGAGGCGGCCATCTTGCCGGTGAGCGCACCATAGCCATCCGAGCCGAACAGGTAGAGCGGTAAGCTTCCCTGCGCGATGCTGTTGATGCCCGATCCGAGGCCGAGGCAGATCGAGAAGGCGACCGCGCCGGGGAGCCAGTTGCCGGACAGCGCCAGAATAACGACGCTCAGCACCATGAAGACTGCGGAGAGAACCGCGAGGCCCGGCGGCGCGAGGCGCGTTCCAAAGATCATGTTGATCAGGCGGCTAAGAACCTGCGCCGGACCGAACAGGGAGCCGATGCCGACGGCGGCACTTCCGAAGCCAAGCGACCCGAGCATCGGCACCATATGCGCCAGCATCGCGCCAAGGGTGAAGCTCAGCAGCGCGAATGCAGCCGACACGACGACCACCGTACCGCGCCGACGCTCGCGCGGAACAGCTCCGACGACAGGCTCGCGCATAGGTCTTTGCCCGCCGGCTGCCGCTACCTTTCCCTTCCGCATGATCCAGACATGGAACGGCATACAGACAGCAAGATTGAGCACGGCATAGACGAGGTAGATTTCCCGCCACGAGAGATAGCCGAGCAGCGCCGTGGCAATCGGCCAGAAGATCGTCGAGGCAAATCCCGCGATCAGGGTGAGATAAGTGATGCTGCGTGACGCTGACCGGGGATCGGCCTCGACCAGTGCCGCGAAAGCGGCTTGGTACTGGACCATGCCGGACGATATCTCCAACAGGACGATGGCCAGCGCGAAGACTGCCACCGATGGCGACCAGGCGCACAAGATCAAGGTCAGTGCGGACAATGCCGAGCCGATCGCCATGACCGTCGCGGCGCCGATGCGATCCATCTGCCGGCCGATATAGGGCGCTGACAGGCCGCCAACGAACAGCGAGGTCGAGAAGACCGCAAAAACCTGCGCGACGGTGATGCCGAGATCCGCGGCCATGCCAGGCGCCAGGATGCTGAAGCTGTAGTAGAGGGTGCCGTAGCCGATGATCTGGGTCAGGCCGAGTGCGGCAACAATGCCGACAGGTACCTTCCGATCACGCAATGACGTCGCCCTCGCTCCGGGCAACATCCGTCTTGCAGCAGCCATCGGATCGCTCGACACCCTCTCGGACCATCGGATGGCCAGCGCAGCAGTCCTCCATCAGGAATTTTACGAGATCGGCCAGCGCATCGTAGCTGGCGCTATAGACGATCGAGCGAGATTCTCGCCGCTGCGCGATAAGGCCCGATCGCTCCAGCTCTTTCAGATGGAACGACACATTTGAGGGCGAGACGCCCATGCGCTCGGCGATCAGCCCGGCGGCCAACCCATCCGGTCCGGCGACGACCAGCGTGCGGACGATGGCGAGGCGGGTTTCCTGCGACAGGGCCGCGAATGATGTGAGGGCTTGACACTCATTCATATTTCAATAATCCTTGAATCATTGAACAATAGGAGTATCGCACATGAATGCGATCGACAAGGCTGTTTCGTCCGATATCACGCTTGGCCAGCTTCTTGACGGCCTTGCGGCTGCGCCCGAGGCGTCGCTGGTGTTTCTCTACGATGGTCAGCCGGTGAAGGCAGGCTATCATGTCACCGAGGTCAAGGCGGGTGCATTCTCGGCGCTCGACTGCGGTGCCAATCCGGAAGCCTGGTCGGAGATGTTCGTCCAGCTCTGGGATATCTACGAGGACGGCAGGAGCCACATGCCTGCAGGAAAGTTCTCCGCGATCATCCGCAAGGTTTCTGATCACGTTCGGCTCGATCCGGCGGCCAAGCTCACCTTTGAGGTCAGCGATGGGAAGCGGCCGATGGCGCTCTATTGCGCATCGTCGCCGCGCTTGGCAGACGGCAGGTTAGAGGTGGCGCTGGCGGCGCGGCCGTCGAGCTGCAAGCCGCGCGACCGATGGCTGGCGGAGCAGGCGACCGCAACGAACTCTTGCTGCGCGCCGGCAACGGGCGGCTCAAAGTGCTGCGCCTGACGGTCGCGCCTTCTAGGATCGCAGAAAGTCGCGGATGCCGAGACCAGCCTTGGCGTCTCTTTCGTAGCGACACACCACATGCATATGGGCATGGAAGATGTGCTGGCCGCCGGTGGCTCCGACATTCCATCCGATCGTAAAGCCGACGGGCTGGAACTGATCAAGCCGGCGTTTCGCCTCAACGAGCACTACACCGAGGACCATTCTTCCCAGCTGAACTCGAATGGAGTCTCGACATGACGGAACGGAATGATCATCGCGGACGGCTTCGGCAAGGTGGGCTTCAGCATCATGTATTGCGAGCGGTGCTCCACTTCCACTAGCCGGAAGTTCGATGACCAGAGGTTCCGTGAAACCAGCGCAATGCTATTCCAAAGCCCTCACTCCCCTATCAAGGCATGTATCCCCGCGCCAGTAAGGCACATTTGCACGCGCTCCCCATCGATGATGAACCGCGCCTCGCAGCGAGAATGAAATAATTTCAATCGTGGGGATCAGATTTCTGAGGGGGGTGCCGACGCAATCGACAGCAATTCCGTCGTCCGATTTTCTCCGTGGCGAAAACCCTGCATGCTCCTTCAGCCATCGAAGCCAACGACCACAGACGATCCTGATCGTGTTGGGGCGGCTCCAAAATCCGTTGATCCGGTTCTCGGACACGCTGATCAGCCCCATTCGCAAGGCATCCCGAATGGCATACCGCGCTGTTGTGCATCCGACGCCAGCGCGTGCGGCGATCTCAGGGAGAGACATATTCGATCTTCCACGGTCCATCACCGCTCGGGCAATGACCGAAAGCACGGCAAGCTTGCTGATTGTCAACCTTCCGGCGATGCAAGTCGGGATGATGCAGTTTTTGGCGAGCGAGCGGCGGCGCACCCAGGATGCAGCTCGCCTGTCTGCGGGAATTGACGGGCGTCGGTGAACCGGCTTGGCCGTCGTCGGTCTTAGATGACCAATCGGATCGCCCAGACGCCAAGGTTGCGCGCGGATCGCGCGCCGCTGATGCTCGATGACCGGGGCTAGATATGCCATCTCGCGGTCGTCTACGAGCCCCTCCCCATTCAGTATCCAGGCGGATTTCGCGCAGTCGTCAATCTGCTGGAGGGTGCGCGCGGCGAGTAGGCGCGACAATAGGTTCGGCCCGTAGGCCGCTGGTGATGCAACAAGCATTTTCTCTCCTCGTTGTGGTCAGCGGAGAGAAATCCAGGACGCAGGACGCACGTATTCGTGGCAAGAATTAACTTGCAGCGGCCTCATCAATGTGCGAAAAAATCATTGGCTATAAGACTTTTGCGCACATCTCCGTGTGTCACTGAACCCGTCTCTCCGAGGCGGGTTTTATTTTGTCTACGGCATGAAACCTCCCTGGCTCATTCGCCCACAAGGCGAGTCACCAAGTTAATTATAATTTACTCGCCGGACAAACATAATCAGCGGCTGCCGCGAAAACGCCGCTTTTCACTCGTGGAAAGGTTGAGCGAGACATTCGGCCGGGGGAATCACACCCGTCCGTTCCGACATCGCCTTGCCCGACTTCGCACTGGCGAGCGCGCATGCAGGCAAAGCAAACCCGCACCACAACGACGCGAAACCGTCGTGCCGGTGACCGGAAAGGATGACCGCAAATGGCCAGTGAAAGTGCTGTAGAGCTTGTGCAATTCCTCGCAGACGAATTAAGGCGCCGCGACACCAAACCTCATGAATTTGCCGAACTGACCGGCATTGCTGAAGAGCGATTGGAGCTTCTGCAGGAAGGCGCATGGCAGCTCATGACCCTGCGGGAAGTCGCCATGATTACGGAATGCCTTCACATCGATCTTTCGGAGGTCTGGTCATTGCTCGCCCAGAAGCAGGGAGACGGGATGAACGAAGCGCCCCGCCCATAGGCCGGCGCGGCTGTCTTTGGCGGCTTTCTCCGCGATCGCGTAGGATGCCGATACCGGCGCGCCAGAAGGGAACACGGCCGCAAATGCCCCGCCCGACGATATGAGCGCCGTTCCGACATCGACCGTCATCTCATCGATCTCGGCTGCGCAGACGACGAACGTGGCGCCATCCTTGGCGTTGCCGACAGGCTGACAACCGATCGAACCCGTCGAGAACAGCGCTGCTATCGATGCGATCGAACGCATCCCGCAGTCGACCTCGTCACCATCAGAGGAACGAAAAGTCGTGCCGCGCAGACATGCCTGAACGCCGAAAACCCTGTATTTTCGGCCTTCGTAAGCCCAGGTATCGCCAGTCTCAAAGCTTACGTCAGACGGAAATGAAATGGCCTTGTCCTGCGCAACGGCTGTGGACGCGACCAACATGGCGATGACCATCGAAAATTCAATCCGCATTCTGGAACCCCATCGATCGTGAGAGAGATTGCGACGCTTCGAGGTCAGGCCGACGGCTGCGCCCGTCCTGTGTTCGTCCGATGGACGCCAGTCCGAGAAACACCATGCTGTCATCGTCATTGACCGTCTTGAAGGGCTCCCCTTCGCCACCAACGAGAACGAAGCATGACGCCGGGGTCGTCTCGTTTTCAGCCGGGGTCAGCACCAGGGTCTTGCAGAGAATGACCTTGGCACGCCTGTTATAGACCGTCTCGGCGTAGTCGCGCGCCGCGTCGGTGCAACGCCATGTCTGCACGCGATTATAAACGACGTTTTCGGTTGGGCAGGCGGTCAGCCCACGCAAACTGATCCTTTGCCCCGCTATGCTTCGCTCGACCGGGCCGTCGATCTCGACACTCCCATTCAGCTTCTCGATCGACCTCGCCACCAGGTTTCCATCGGCGTCGAAACGCTCCAGCACGAATGCCTTCGTCCCCTGCTCCACAAATTGGCGGAGGTATTCCGGAGGCGGTTCCCCGTAGGGATTTTCGCCCTGCGCCATGGTGACTGTGGCGGCGTCTCCCGTGAGGGATATGAGGGCGAATCCGATTACTTTGAGTTGTTGTCGCATAGCAGCCATGCCATTTCCGAATTGACAGAGGAATCCCATACGAATTAACTATAGTTTACTATTCGATGCGACAACCCGGATAAACGAATTGAAAACCACCCTGATTTTTCTCCTCCTCTCGACGTCGGCTACGACCGCGCAAGCGTGCGGTTCTGTCGATAGCGACCGGGTGCTGGAACTGGTGCGGACCATCGCCACAGAGGAAGAACTGGACCCCGACCTGGCGCTCGCGGTGGTTGATGTCGAGAGTTCCGGCGGCAGGCACCAGGTCTCAGACGCCGGCGCCGTCGGTATCATGCAGCTGATGCCCGAGACCGCCTCCGACTATGGCGTCACCGACCGCTGCGATCCGGAATCGAACATTCGCGCCGGCGTCCGCTACCTCAAGAAGCTCTATGGCGAGTTCGACGATCCCCTGCTGATGTTGGCCGCCTACAATGCCGGTCCGGAGCGCGTCTACCAGAAGGGGGGCATCCCCGAGTTCAACGAGACAGCCCAGTACATCGTCAAGGTGATGAACCGCTGGACGCTGAACGCCAAGGCATCGGCGGCCGAGGAAAAGCGCCGCGGGAATAGCGATGCCCGCAAGGAGACGGTGGCGCTCGCGCCCTCCCCCTGGCGCGACCAACACGTCTGGACCGCCGATTAGAGCTGGTCCCCCAACCACATCCTCCCAAAATCAGAAGGACATTCAAATGAGCATTCCCACGATCCCGCAGCGTCCGCGCGGTAAGGCCCTCTTATCGCTGGCCCTGCTGGCGACCTCTGCCGCGCTGGTCCCTGAATTGGCCTATGCGCAGTCGGCCGCGCCGGTCGAAGGCATTCTAGCCGCCTTAATGCATAGCACCGGACGTTTTGGCGACGAGAGGCAGGCTTTTGCTGGCTGCGCGACACCGCAGGCAAGTTTTGCCAGTCGCCGGAGTTAATCCATCGTGATGGAAG
>NZ_JARSBQ010000026.1:0-26591 GCF_029623935.1 Shinella sp. 838 | reverse complement strand
CAATCAGAAAACGACGAAGAACTTGTCAGCGACAATCAGCGTGATAACTTGATCCCGACCGCGACCTAAGAATCTCATCCAGATTGTCGCCCGCGTCTCATCCTGATTGCCGCGCTATAGTGGGTTCCCTATGCACGACCCGCGCTATGTGGTCCTGACGATCATCGATGCACCGCTCACAGGCGAACAAGGGCGGCGGCTGGCATCGTTCACGGCGGCCCCAATGGTCAAGGAGATCGTGAGGCGTACAGCCCCACTGTTGGGTGTCCAGCCCCTGTTCGGCACAGATGAGAGCTATTTGCTCATAGGCTACTGATCCATGAGGGATGATGCTGGGTTCGTTTGCGTTTTCCGCTTCTCCTGACGCCAGTGCGTTCAGCATGTCAGGAGGGCGCCTTTGTCCAGAGGTGCGGCGTCGGATAGGATATCGATCAGCGGCGGCTGCTATCTTCCAATGCCGGTGGTTCTCGGCTCGGACAGGCGATCGTTGATGAAGTCAACGGCCTGCTCGACACCTTTCTCTGCTCGAATCGCTGCCCCAAGCTCTGCTGCTCGCGAACGCATGGCGGGGTTATCCATCGCCATGAAGGCGCTGGCGAGATCGTCGACGGTCATTGTTCGCTTGTCCAGCGGTTTTGGGCCGACCCCCAGGGCGTTGGCGCGTCGTGCCCAGAACGGCTGGTCGCCGATGAATGGGCAGATTGCTGTCGGCCTTCCGGCACGCAGCGCAGCACCAGTGGTTCCCGCGCCGCCATGATGCAGGGTGGCGCTGACGAACGGGAGCAGTCTGTCATGAGGCGCTTCAGCGATCATATGGGCATATTCGTTTGATGCGCTCGTTGCCAGTGCTCCACCGGCCGTGGCGAGGAGGCCGCGCTTGCCGGCACGCCGTAGCCCTTCCAGCACGAGCCCCGTCAATCTTTCCGGGCTGGAGCCCGGCATGCTGCCAAATCCGACGTAAACTGGCGGCTCTCCGGCAGCGAGGAATTGAGCAAGTGTATCTGGTGGACTCCAGTCCTTCGTCTCGAGAAACCAGTAGCCCGTAACGATGATGTCTGAACCCCAATCAGAAGGCTTCGGCAGGACATGCGAGCTGTACGCGTAGAGCGTTCCGGCCAGTGGCGAGGCCTTCCTGCGATCGGGCAGCGCGAGCGCCTCGGCACGCCATGCGCGGATCGTCTTGGAGAACAGGATACTGCCCCCATGGATCATCAACGCGTGGCTCAAGCGGTTGAAAGGACCAAGAGAAGCGACGGGTAGAACTGGAGTGGGGAACTCCGTGGTCGGCGTAAAGCCTGGAAGGGGGGATGCTAAAAGGAGAGGTATTTCGAGCTTTGCTGCAATGTGCGGCGCGCCCAGGGTCTTAGGATGAAATATGATCGCTTGAGGCGAGAATTCCCGCGCTGCATTCCACTCTGCGTCCAGCAGTCGCCGGCCGATTTCGCGATAGAATTTCAGGAGCTTGAGTCCTGCACCGAAGCCGGCACTGGATCGTCCAAGTATTGCCTTGGCTTCTGGACTTTCGAGGACGGCGAGAAATTCGCGTGGCAGCGGAGCGAATGCCACACGACGTTCATAGGCCATCGAGGCGAACTGCTCGGGTGCGGTAAGCTGAACGTCGTGGCCACTTTGGACAAGTCCCTTGGCAAGTGCGAGGTAGGGCTGAACATCGCCTCGTGTACCCAGCGTATGGATTGATATCCGCATTGCTCACCCCTTGCACAGGCGTGCGTGATATTCAGCCATTTTCATGCGTGCTGTCCACGTCTCGAAACAGTATATATTTGATCTGTTTCTCGCTACGTCGATATAGGCGCGGTCGCACCCCCGAGCGTGGCACAGTCCAAAGCGACTTCATACTGGGGCCTATGGCCGTCGGTTTACTGGTATAAGGAATGCCGCCCACGATGATCGTAGGCGCCTGCGCTGTTGCCAAGCTGGTCGGTAGCGCGATGATCGCCGCTAGTGTATCTGGAGGGGAGGCGAGCAGGCGTCGCCCTCGCAGGGTGTTTGGTATTTTGGTAAACGCGCCATTGGCAACCCTGCTGGCAATCATCACGCTTCGCAGCTCTACAATCGGCGTCTTGCAGGTTGGTGCAGTGGTGAGCGTTTCAACCGGTATGTCAGGTGTTTTTCTCGGTGGATTTGCCGTTGGGGAGGTAGTCGGAGGAGTACTTTATGGTGCGCTGCGTGGATATAATAGCTCAATAGTGTTGCGGCGTCGCTGGCACGTTGACGTACCAATACCCCTTCGGACCTTGGCGTCCTTATGTGCACGTAAACACAAGCTCTGCCTCCAGCCCGCTATCGGCTTTCCGGTTCCGCAGCGCAAAGCCGATGCGATAGACATCGACGATCTCCCGGACGATCGAGAGACCGAGGCCGGAGCCGGGTGATGCCGTGTCGAGACGCCAACCGCGGCGGGTGAGATTGCCGAGTTCCTGCTCCGGCACGCCGGGACCGTCATCCGAGATCGCCAGATGCAGGCCGGCTTCATTGCGCCACCAGCGGATGTGGATCTCCGATTTCGCCCATTTGACGGCATTTTCGAGGAGGTTGCCGATGAGTTCGCGAAAGTCGGCAGGATCCATGGGTGCGATTTCGGTGCTCCGGCCGTCGATCTCAAACCTCAAGCGCTCACCGGAGCGCGAGCGTTTGAGGATGCGCACGAGTTCGCCGACGATCTTGGCCACGTCGGTATCTGAGCGGCGCAGGTCCGCGCTGGCAGCGATGCGGGCAAGGGCCAGTTCGCGTTCCACATGGCTGCGCATGACGGACGCCAGGTGCTCCAGTTCGTCCGCCATCGCCGCCTCACCCTTGTCGCGCAGAGTGAGGACATCGTTCGAGAGCACCGTCAGCGGCGTGCGCAGGCCGTGGGCGAGGTCGGCCGCGCGCTTCCTTGCCTTGCCCATCATCGCCTCTTGCGTTTCCAGAAGCGCGTTGACCGCCGCCACGGTGCTCTGGAATTCGCTGGGATAGGAGCCGGTCAACTGGCTGGCGCGCCGCTCGCGGATGCGCATGATCCCCTCGTTCAACGCTGCCAGCGGCCGCAGCCCGAGGGTGAGTTGCAGGATCGACGCGACGACGAGAAAGGCGCCGAGCCCGGCGACGGCCGGCATGATGTCGCGGATGAAGGCCGTCTTGGCCTCCTCCAGCGTGCGCGCATCGATGGCGACCGCGATGCGCAGCGCGCGTTTCCCCTCCGGCGCGGCGACCTGCACCAGCCGCTCAAGGACGATCAGCGAACTTCCGGCTGGGCCGGGCAGCAGGTAGCGATGGACCGCGCCCTCAGCGTGCTGGTCGGCGGGCAGGCCGAGGGCCGTGTCGAACAGCGAGAGCGAGCGGATGGTCTGCCCCCGCACATCGTCGACGATCTGCCAGTATAGCCCGCCATAGGGCGTAGCGAAGCGCTGGTCGAGCGGGCTTTCCGGGCGCTGGAGCGTGCCGTCGGCGGTAAAAGACAGCGCGCCGGCCAGCGTGTTGATATGGCTGGTCAACTCCGCGTCGATGCGATTGCGGATGTTGCTGGAGAAAAGCGAGACCAGCAGGGTGACGGTCAGCGTCAGTGCGAGGCTCACGGTCAGCGCGGAAATCAGCAGGAGGCGGCTGCGAATGGAGATAGGCCATCTCATGCGGCGGCGATCCGGTAGCCGTAGCCGCGACGTGTCTCGATGAAGGCCTTGCCCAGCTTGCGCCGCAGCCGGCCGATCAACACCTCCACCGAATTGCTGTCGCGGTCGAAGTCCTGGGCATAGAGCTGTTCGGTCAGTTCCTGCTGGCTGACATGGCGCTCGCGGTTCTGAAGCAGATGATGCAGGCAGCGATATTCGAGTGGCGTCAGATCGACCGGCTGGTCCCGAAGCGTCACCGATTTGCTGCGCGGGTCCAGATGCAGCGCGCCGGCGCTGAGCACGGGGCTCGGCTCGCCGGCGTAGCGGCGCAGGATGGCACGCAGGCGGGCGAGGACCTCCGCGATCTGGAAGGGCTTTGCGAGATAGTCGTCCGCCCCGGCATCGATGCCTTCCACGCGTTCTTCCCAGTTGCCGCGCGCCGTCAGGATGAGGACGGGGAAGCGGCGCCCGTCCTTGCGCCAGCGTTTCAGGATCGTCATGCCGTCCATGGAGGGCAGACCGAGATCGAGGATGGCGGCTGCGAAATCCTCGCTGTCACCGCGATACCAGCCGTCCTCACCGTCGCGGGCATGGTCTACGACATAGCCCGCCCGCTGCAGATGGACGGTGAGGTCGCGGGCGATCAGCCGGTCGTCTTCGACGAGCAGGATGCGCATCATTCGTTCTCGATTTCGAGGATCGTGCCGCTCGCCGCATCCATCTCGATTTCGACGAGCTGCCCCTCGGGCGACAGAACCTTGAATTTATAGAGGAAGCGCCCGTGTTTCCGGCGCGGCTCCACGCGCACGATATCGCCCTTGACGCGCCGGCTGGCGATCTCGCGCAGCTCGGAAAACGGTTTGATCGCGCCCTTTTCTACCGCCTCCTGGATGGCGTCGAGGGTGCGCCCATCCGTGTCGTGGCCATCATCATCCGCATGGGCGACCGCGCCTGCCGAAAGAAGCCCGGCAAGGGAAAGGGCAGCGATGGGCATAAGGAGGATACGCATGATCGAAGCGTAGCACGCCGAGGCTGAAATTTTGCTGACATTTCTCGTCAGCCATCGCTCAGCCACGGTCGCCTATGGTGCGTTCAGCGTCGGGGCAGGGTGCTCCGGCCGGCCACAAGGAGAATTTCCATGAAGACATTCCTTCTCGCAACCGCCCTTCTGGGCCTGTTCGCCGCCGGTGCGGCCCGCGCCGAAGATGAAGGCAAGGGCTGCAACGTGCCGAAGGACAAATGGATGACTGAGGACGCCATGAAGGACAAGGCCAAGGCGATGGGCCTTGATGTCCGGCGGGTGAAGGTCGAGAACGGCTGCTACGAGGTCTATGCGATCGACGCCAAGGGCGCCAAGGTCGAGACGATCTTCAACCCGGAAACCGGTGAACCGGTCGGCTCGGAAGGAGCTGAATGATGGCGCCGCTCTCCCGAACCGATGGGGCGGGGGAAAGCGTCAAGGTGTGGGACCCGCTCGTGCGGGTCTTTCACTGGTCGCTGGTCTGCCTCTTCGTTTTTTCCTTTGTCACCGGCGACGAATGGAAGAAGGCCCATATCCTCTCCGGCTATGCCATCGCCGGGCTGATCGCCCTGCGCCTGGTCTGGGGGCTGGTCGGGTCGCATCACGCCCGCTTCGCCAATTTCCTCTACGCCCCCACGACGTTACTTGCGTTCCTCCGCGACAGCTTCGCCCTGCGCGCCAAGCGGTATCTCGGCCACAATCCGGCCGGGGGCGCCATGGTCGTCCTGCTGCTCGTTGCGGTGTCGGGCATCGTGACCACCGGCTATATGATGACCACGGATGCATATTGGGGCGTCGCGTGGGTGGAGGATACGCACAAGGTCCTCGTCTATTCGACCATGGGGTTGGTCGCCCTGCATATCGCCGGCGTTGTCCTTGCCAGCGTCGAGCACCGGGAAAACCTCGTGCGCGCCATGGTGACGGGAAGAAAGCGTCGCGAAGGTTGATGTGTTGCCGACTCTATGGCAATTATTTAGAATAATTCTAAATATATCGTCTGAAGTCCTGCAGCCACGGCCGATATGCTGAAATTCGGAGATGCCATGCGTTCCGTTCACAAGGAAAATCATCTCATCGATCGTATCGGCTGGCTCCGGGCAGCGGTGCTGGGTGCTAATGACGGGTTGATCTCGACGTCGAGCCTCATCGTCGGTGTCGCGGCGGCGACCGCGGCATCGCAGGAAATCCTCGTCGCCGGTGTCGCCGGGCTGGTGGCAGGTGCGATGTCGATGGCGGCGGGGGAATATGTCTCCGTCAGCTCCCAGGCCGATACGGAACAGGCCGACATGGCGCGTGAGCGTCACGAGCTGGCCACCCAGCCGGAGGCGGAGTTGGCAGAACTCGCTGCAATCTACGAGCAGCGCGGCGTCGCGCCGGATCTTGCCCGCCAGGTCGCCGAACAAATGATGGCGAAGGACGCCTACGAAGCCCATGCACGGGACGAACTCGGCCTGTCGAGCCACGTAGTGGCGCGGCCTGTCCAGGCGGCACTGACATCGGCAGCGACATTTGCGATGGGTGCGGTCCTGCCGCTGGCGGTCGCCCTGCTGGCGCCGTCGGGAACGGTCGTCTGGGCTGTGCCCGTTGCCTGTCTCATCGGGCTTGCCGTCCTCGGCGCGATGGGTGCGCGTGCCGGCGGTGCTGGCATCTGGCGGCCGACTGTCCGGGTCGTTTTCTGGGGCGCGGTCGCCATGGCGTCGACGGCGGCCATTGGCGCGCTTGTCGGCCGGGCGGTCTGATCATGAGGCGCCTGTCGTTCGACAAGCTGGCGCCCACGTCGCCCTCACGCAGATGGAACGCCAGGCGGCGAACGAATAGCCGAACACATTCGCTCGATGAAGGGCGAGGTGTTAGCCGAGACCAGCACAAGGGCGGTCGTCGAGAAGTCACGTGATCTCGAGGGCAAGGAATGTCATCGTCGTGGCCCGCCGATGACGGCGACCGCGCGTGAGCTCATGCCAACTACCGCGTAGCCTGCGAGCTCAGGGTGGCGTGTCCAAGATATGGCGCAGCTAACGATAATAGCCTTCCGATCAGAGCACCCGTCAAAACTGTAGCGAAGAATAGGTCGCCGCGGAAACCGGAGCTGATCGAGATCGCGGATGTAGCCGCCTTCAGCATGAGCAATTTGAGGAGCGCAAGGTCAGGTACATCGGTTTCCAGGTTCAGGTGCAGGGCACCGTGGCCGTCAGGGAATGCCTTGTGTCATGTGTTTTGCCGACGGTCGAGCATAGCCCGCGGGCCTCAATTCAAATGCATGTCATCGACGGATTTAGACCTCGGCCATTGCCTTTCAAAGCTCTCTTGGTAGCACGTGCGGAAAGCAACGCGGGTCAGATGGTCAACTGCTCGTAGGCTTTCAAGAGCATGTATCCTGCCACGACGAAGAGGAGCAGCGCAAAGACAGTGTTGAGCGCGCCCTTTCTGGTTGCGAGTTTGCGCGCGGCAAGGGCGCCCAACAAGCCGCCGACAACGCCGCCACCGATAAAGACGATAGCGAGTCCCCAGTCAACCAGGCCGGAATAGGCATAGTTAAGGGATGTCGTCAGGCCGAAGACGGTGACAGCGAGGAGAGAGGAGCCGACGGCGAAGAGGATGGGCATGCCGGTCGCGGCGATAAGGCCAGGTACGATGAGAAAGCCGCCGCCGATGCCGAAGAAGCCGGAAAAGGCTCCGGTCAGTCCGCCGAAAGCGATCACCTTCGGGGCATTCTCGCGGGAACATTGCGCATTCGGGTCACCCTCTTCGCCGCGCCTTATGAACATCAACGCACCGACGACGAGCATCAGTAAGGCGAACAGGATCAGCAAGTGCTGCCCATCAATCATCTTGCCGATGGAGGAGCCGACAAACGCGCCCATGATTCCAGCGAGGCTGTAGAGACCCGCGCAGCGCCATTTGACATTGCCGAAGCGGGCATGGCCGAGAAGGTTGGCAAACGCGTTCACGGCGACAGCAAAGGCGCTGGTGCCAATGGCGAGATGCGGGTTGGGAACGCCGACCATATAGACCATAAGGGGCACAGCGAGAATGGAGCCGCCCCCGCCGAACAGGCCGAGAGTAAAGCCGACAACTCCGCCAGACAGCGCGCCGAGGCCGTATTGAATGGGTTCCAGAAGCATGGCGCACCTTTCGCCGCGCGTTCAGGCGGTCTTGTTTCGGTGTGGTCGAAAAGCGTGCAAGGCGATGACACTGTTTGCGGATTATCGGATCACCGCTGCGGGTCGGCCGACCGTCAAGCGATAGAGGATCATGCCGGCAAACATGGCGACGACGAACAGGGCAGCTTCCCAGCGGCCCGTCGTCAGGACCGCAATGGCGGGGCCGGGGCAAAGGCCGACCAGTCCCCAGCCAAGTCCGAACAGCACCGCGCCGCCGATCAGCGCCCGATCCACGCGGCCATGTTCTGGAACGTAGAACCGATCGTCGAAGGCCGGCGTAAGTCGCCGCTTCCGGATCAGGTAGGCGAAGGAGGAAGGGATGAGCGCACCGCCCATGACAAATGCGAGCGAGGGGTCCCACTCGCCGGTAATATCAAGGAAGGCGAGGACGCGGGCCGGATTGATCATGTCCGACACGACGAGCCCCGCGCCGAAGAGGAGGCCGCTCAGGATCGCAGCAAGGGTTCTGGCGAACATCAGACAATGCCTCCAAAGACGTGGCGGACGGCGAAAACCGTGAGGGCGGCGACGGCCATGAAAACCGATGTGGCGACCAGCGAGCGCTTCGACAGGCGTGCAAGGCCGCAGACGCCGTGACCGCTCGTGCAGCCGGAGCCGAGGCGCGTGCCGAAGCCGACGAGAAGGCCGGCGGCAACGAGCAGCGGCGCCGACGCGGTGAGGGTGATCTCGGCTTGCCGGAGGAAGGTCGAGGCAAGTACCGCGCCAGCCAGAATGCCGCCGAGGAAACCAAGGCCCAGTGTGCTGATGCCGGTTCCCGTGAGGCCGGCGGCCGATGCCGCAAGGCCCGAAATCCCGGCGATGCGTCCGGTCGTCAGCAGATAGAGGCCGGCCGAAAGGCCGATCAGCAGGCCGCCGGAAAGTGGCCAGAGGATGTTGAGGTCGGTCATGGGGTCACAGGACGTTTAGAGGGATCTTGAGATACTGCACGCCGTTGTCTTCGGTGGGCGGAAGCTGGCCGCCGCGCATATTGACCTGCACGGACGGCAGGATCAGCTTCGGCATGGCGAGCGTCGCGTCGCGCGCGGTACGCATCGTGTAGAAGTCGTCCTCGCTCACACCCTCGCGGACATGGACATTGCCGGTCCGTTCTGCGCCGACTGTGGTCTCCCAGGCGTAGTGATCGCGGCCGGGCGCCTTGTAGTCGTGGCACAGGAACATGCGTGCTTTATCCGGTAGCTTCATGAGGCGCTGGATCGAACGGTAGAGCTGGCGTGCGTCCCCGCCGGGGAAGTCGCAGCGCGCTGTACCGTAGTCCGGCATGAACAGCGTATCGCCGGGGAAGACCGCATCGCCGATGACATAGGCTAGACAGGCAGGGGTGTGGCCAGGGACGTGCAGCACGGTTGCCTCCAGACTGCCGATCGAAAAGCGGTCGCCGTCGTTGAAGAGCTGGTCGAATTGGCTGCCGTCCCGCTGGAATTCGGTGCCGGCGTTGAAGATCTTTCCGAAGACCTGCTGCACGCGGACGATTTCGCGTCCGATGGCAAGTTGGCCGCCGAGTTCGGCCTGCAGCAGCGGCGCCGCGGAAAGATGATCTGCATGGGCGTGGGTCTCGAGCAACCAGTGCACTTCGAGACTTTCGGATTTTATGTAATCGATGAGCGCCTGGGCGGAAGCGCTCGTGGTGCGGCCCGAGGCCGGATCGTAGTCGAGCACGCTGTCGATGATGGCGCAGGCATTGGACTGCGGGTCGCGCACGACATGGCTGATCGTGTAGGTCTGCTCATCGAAGAATGATTTTACGACAGGGCGTTTTGCTGGATCCGCAAGGCCCGCTGCGACGATGGCGCGGGCGCGATCGAGGGGGAGATCTGAAACGGTGCTTGGCATGGCTCGTGTTCTCCGTAAAGAATGGCTAATAGATACATATTTACAGTAATTATGCAAGTATGTATTTTGTGGAAATCGAAATCGGCAGCCGTTATCACGGATGCTCGGCCTGCACCCAGGAATGCGATCATGACGGAAACGAACACTCACTCAGCCCGCCCGCCGCGTATCGACGAGACTGCGCCCGGATTCGCCGCGCGGTCCACCGCAGGTCCTGTTACGCTGTCGGCCTTCCGCGGGCGCTGGCTGGTGTTCTTCTCGCACCCCGCGGACTTCACGCCGGTTTGCACCAGCGAGTTCATCGCGCTCGCGCGCGCGGCGCCGGAATTCGAGAAGCTTGACTGCGCCCTGCTTGGGCTTTCCGTGGATAGTCTCTATTCCCACATCGCCTGGCTACGAGACATCGAGGCGCGCTTCGGCGTAAAGGTCATGTTCCCGCTCGTGGAGGACAGCGCTATGGTGATCGCGCAGGCCTACGGCATGATCGACGGGACCGCGCAAAGCAGCGCGACCGTCAGGGCGACCTATGTCATCGACCCGGATGGCATCGTGCGTGCGGTCGTCTGGTATCCGATGAATGTAGGGCGCTCGGTCGATGAGCTTCTGCGCCTCGTTGCGGCCCTTCAAGCCGCAGAGCGCGAGGACGCCTCGACGCCCGAAGGGTGGCGACCGGGCGCGGCTCTTCTTGAGCAGGTACCCCTTGCCAACGAGGACGATTGCGCTCTGCGTGAGGGAGAGGCCTGGTATTATCGGGAGAGGCGGGCATGAGTGGGGGAGCGAGCGTTTCGCTGGAAACGATGATCGCCAAGGCGCCGGAAGCGGCAGATTTCATGCGCCAGTTCAGCAACGCCAATCGTCTCATGCTGCTATGTCAGATCGCACGCGAGGAAAGCTCGGTCAGTGACATTCAAGAGGCGCTCGGCATCAAGCAGCCGGCGCTGTCCCAGCAATTGGCGGAGCTTCGGCAGGCCGGCCTTGTCAAAACACGCCGGGAATCGCGTCAGATCTACTATTCCATTGCCGATGGCCGCGCCGAGGCGGTTATGGGATTGCTGTTTGAGCTTTTCTGCGGCAGTGAGGCGCCCTCAGCCGCCGGGCTCACGGAAAGGCGAGACGGTGCGCCGGCCCCGGATATACGCGGAGATGCGGCTCATTTCGCCCGCATTGTTATTTCCGAATAGCTTGTCGGATTGTCGAAGGCGACCAGACTATCTGTCCCCGACCGGGTCGCATGGCGGCAGGTTGAGGCGTGGAGCGAGGCAGTCTTCTTCATGCGGCCGAGATCGGTACGGCAACAAGCTGGTTCGGTCCATGCCTTTTAACTCGACATGAATCGATTCCGGCCGCTTTCATCGAGAAGAAAGCGGGTGATCCCGCCAAATACCAGCTCTCTCAGCCGACTATGTCCATATGCGCCCGACACTATGAGATCCGCACCGCTCTGATCGACAAACTGCAACAGGCCAATCGTCTCATCCGCGCTTTTGGAGATATGGGATCTGGCTCTCACGTTGTGGTGGGCGAGGTACGAGACAACGTCCGCATTGCTCTTTCGCAGCGAAGTGTCAGGTTCGGAGCTGACCGAAACGACGGTCACGTCCTTGGCCAAGGACAGCAAAGGAATGGCATCGGCCACGGCACGCCGCGCCTCGCGTGTGTCCTTCCAGCAGACCACGATCTTTTTCACCGGCATCGCATGTCTTCCGTTTCCCGCAACAAGCACGGGGCGGCCTGAGTGCAGCACGACACTCGCCGGGTCAGCGGTTCTGTAGGAATCGCCAGACTGCGCACCTTCCCCTGCAGCCATGACAATCAAATCAGCGGCGCGGGCAGCTTCAACGATTGCCTCGGTGGGTCCGCTCATTTCTGTGCGCCACTCGCTCTCGACCCTGTCGGCCGTCAGGGCACGAAACTCAGCATGGATCTCTTCTATGCGATTTTCGATGTCCTTGTACATGCGCTGTGTCGCGCTGGTTGCCGCGTAGCTCGTTGTTTGCAAAGCAAACGGAGAGGGGAATACCTGCGCAGCGCACAGACCAATCAGCCGTGCACCCACCTGCACTGCCAGGTCGGTTGCGGCATTTGTGATCGGCTTGACTGGTCGATCGATGTCCAGGTTCACGAGAATGCTACGATAGCTCACGGCTCCCGCCTCCGCCGACAGTTGGAAATACTGCTAAACTAGCGCTGGGCGCGCCATGCGCGTTGACACCGGTCAAGCGGGACAGGTTCAGGATGCTATTTTGACGTAGATCATCGCGGACTGCAGGTGCCGAGAGCAATCTTTCCTTCATCGCATGACCATTTCGGTGAAGGAGCTCAGAAATGTCGTTCAGGACCATACTCTCGCTCATCGGCACGACAAATACCGATGCAGATATCGACAAGGCCGTAGAGCTGACGGCAGAAATAGACGCGCATCTTTCCGTCATGGCGCTGAGAACCGCGATATCGCCGTTCGGGGCCGACTATCCGGCTGCGGCCGCATGGCTGAGTGAGCGCCAAAGGGAAATCGACGAGGTAGTCGATGCTCGACGCATTGCTGATGAGCGCTGCAGGAAGGATGGCGTATCGTTCGATGTCGACCACATTTACGACGATCGCTTCATTATCGAGAGCAACATCGGCACGCGGGCAATGTATGCAGACGTGGTCGTTGCCGGTGAAGGTGTCCGCTCAGACATCGAGCTTCGCAAGGCTGCAATCGCGGCGACGGCGTTCAATGCCGGTACACCTCTGCTCTTGGTGCCGAAAACAGGCCGTGCCACCCTGAAGCCGAAAAACGTCCTTCTGGCGTGGAATTCGCGTCCGCAAGCGGCCAGCGCCGCAAAGGCGGCTATCGAGATGCTGAAAGGCGCCGATACAGTCCGTCTCGTCGTCGTCGATCCGGATTCGTCTTACTTCGAGAATGGCGGTGAGCCGGGCGCCGACATGGCGGCGTTCCTGTCGCGCCATGGCGCAAAGGTCGTGGTTGAGCAGATCGCGAGCGGCCAGCGGCCGACGGAAGACGTCATTCGCCAGCATGCGCTCGAACTCGGCTGCGACATGATCGTCATGGGGGCCTATGGCCATTCACGTCTGCGCGAACGTGTCTTTGGGGGTGTCACCGCTTCGATCCTCGATAAGTGTGACTTGCCGGTGTTCATGGTGCGGTAAGAGCCGGAGCGTCCCAATGCTCATTTTGCAATGGGACGCTCATCCCGATCCACTGGCGTTTCTCGTTGTCGTTCAGGCGCCTGTCAGCATGACGACCTATTCCCCGATGGAGTTCCAGCCAAAAGGAAGCTGACATGAACATCCGTCGCAATATCCTCACCGCGCTCGCCATCGTCACAATCACCTCGCCCGCATGGGCAGTGAACACCGTCAAGGTCATAGAGGGTGGCGAAGGCGGCGGTCCGATGACGCTCACGCTCGACCGTTCCACGATAAAGGCCGGAGAAACGACATTCGTGGTGCACAACGACGCGGTGACCGAGGAGCATGAAATGGTCCTGGTCAAGCTGAACTCGGCCGATCAGAAGATCGATGTGATTGCCTCCAAACACCGGGTGGATGAGAAGCAGTTGAAAAGTCTCGGCGAGGTATCGGACCTCAAACCCGGCACGGACGGGCAACTGAAGGCGAAACTTGCCCCGGGTTCCTATCTGCTACTCTGCAACATCAAGGGCCACTACGAGGCGGGAATGCACGCCATGCTGACGGTGACGAAGTAACCGCATCCTCCTGGATGCCATCACACGCAAGAAGGCGAACCACGTCCATGGCTACGACCGCATCGCTCTCGTTTTCCCTTCCGCAGCGCGTCTTGCACTGGCTAACAGCGGGGTTCGTCTTCTTCAACCTTTTATTCCCGGACGGCATGAATGCGTGGAACCGGAGCATCAAACAAACCGGTGCGGCGAACGCCGAACAGGTGGCAAGCGCCAACATCCATGCCTATGTCGGAATTGCGATCCTCCTTCTTGTGGCGGCTCGTCTTTTGCTCCGGCAGGTCCACGGCGTGCCGGCGGCGCCATCTGAGGAGCCACAGATATTCAAGTTGGTCGCGAAGGTTTCCGAATGGACCCTTTACCTTCTTCTTATCGCAATGCCGGTTACTGGCGCCGCTGCGTACTACCTCGGATTCGAGGGCGCAGGCGACCTCCATGCCGATGTTCTCAAGGCCGTGCTGTGGGCTGTTGTCGGCCTTCATGTCCTCGGCGCGTTGGCGCATCAGTTTTATTGGAAGACGAATGTGCTTCGGCGAATGACGATTGGCTGATCATCCCTTCCTGCGCCCGGCGGCCACGCCATCGAGCGCGCTTGCTACATGCCGGTGATGATGGTGTGAACGGCAAACGCTGCCGCGCCGGCGATGATCGTGAGGGCAGCGAACGGTCCGCTGAAGGTCGATGGTCCGAGGACGGTTGCGATGCCTGCACGGCATAGGGCATTCGTTGTCATGGCGATAAGGATTGCCTCTCCGATGACGTCGATCGGCATGGCGCTCCGGCCCACTTGCAGAGCGGCCAGCACGGCGACATCGACATCGACCGTGCCTGTCAATGCGCTCGTGGCCAAAAGACCGGAGCTACCGAAGCGCGAGACGAGAACAGCGCTTGCAATGGCGGCTGCTGCGAAAATCGTCGCGAAGATCAGGAGCGGACCGATCTCGAAGGGATTGCTGGCCGGTACGTCGGCGAACGGCTTGTCCTGTCGCCAATAGAAAATTGCGAGCCCAGACCCGGCGAAGACGACCGCTGCCATGGTTGCGGCCGGGCCGATGGCAACAATCGCTGCCGGATCGATCAGCAGGATCAGGCCCATTACGCGCAGGATGGACACTGCTGCGCCGAGGGCCGCAGCGCCGGCAAGCGGCAGCGGATCGGAAGAGCGTTTCGCGGTTCGCGCCAGAACCATGGTGACGGCCGTGGACGAGACGAGGGAGCCGGCAATCGCGCTCAGCACGAAGCCCTTGCTCGCTCCGAAAATCCTGACGGCAATGTAGCCGAGGAACGAGAGGCTTGCGGTCAGAACGGTGAAGAACCACACCTTCCAAGGATTAAGCCCTCCCCATGGGTCGATGGCCTCGTCGGGCAGGACCGGCAGGACCACCGCCGTCATGACGGCAAGCATCAACGCAGAGCGCAGTTCCATCCAGGTTAAGCGCTTCAGGAAACCATGCAGGACGTTCCGACTTGCAAGCGTGGCTGCAAGGGCTGCGCCTCCCGCTGCCGCTGCTTGCGCATCGCCGGTGGCCGCCAGGCCGCCGAGCGCCAGAACGCCGAGACCCGCCATGACGGTGGTGACACTATAATCGGAATCCGAACGCGCCTCGCGCAGCTTGAACACGCCCAGCGTGACGGCGAAGCTCAGGAAACCGATTGCAAACACCACCGGAGAGTTGAGGGTTTGAGCGAGGACTGCCAGAACGCCGCCCAGAAGTCCCGATATCCCGAACGTGCGCATGCCAGCGGTTCTGCTGCCTTCGGGTGCCTCCCGCTCCTGCCAGCCACGTTCGAGCCCGACCAAAAGACCGATCGATAGCGCGAGACCCAATCTGGCTATGAGCGTATCCATTTGCAGAACCACCAAGTATGAACCAGCCGGCCAAGTCGCGGTGGCTGCTTGTTTCAGTATAGAGAAATCGCCGCTCCAGGAATTGATCTTGCGCAAGGCGAGAGCGCCCGTCTTTGGGCTTACTCTCTTCGCATTCTGCGATAGGAGCAGGGAACGTGCCACAAGCGGACAAAAGCCTCTGGCAACGACATTCGAGCGTGATCCTGGTCGCAATCGCCGCTGGTGGGTTGGTGATCGGCTTGGTCTTGTCGTGGCAGGCCGCTCGCTACGCTCATCTTGTCTGGAGCGCGGCGACGCTGGCCGTCCTTACCAGCCTTTTTCTACAGGTTTTCAGTGCATTGCGCCGAGGTGATGTCGGGCTCGATATCGTTGCGGCGCTTTCCATGTCTGCAGCGATCGCGTTTGGCGAGCCGCTTGCCGGAAACGTCGTCGGCTTAATGTACGCGGGCGGCCAGTTGCTGGAATCTTTTGCGGAAGGGCGCGCGCGTCGGGAGATGACGGCCCTGATGGGGCGCGTCTCGCATTTTGCGATGCGTTACGGCCCTTCCGGGCTCGAGGAGGTCGCGATCTCCCAGATACAGCCAGGCGACCGGCTGCTGATCCGACAGGGCGAGGTGCTGCCGGTGGACGGGATCGTTTCCGGCGAAGGCTCCGCACTGGACATGGCGGCCTTGACGGGAGAGCCTTTGCCGCAGCCCGCTCCACCTGGAACCGAGGCGCTCAGCGGCTCGACCTGTGTGGGTGCGGCCTTCGATCTTGTCACCTACCGAACGGCCGCCGAAAGCACCTATGCCGGGATCGTCCGGCTGGTCGAGGCCGCGCAGGCGAGCAAGGCGCCCATGGTCCGCATGGCTGACCGTTTCGCGATGGGCTTCCTGGTCCTGACCCTCATCATAGCGGGCGCTGCTTGGTACTTATCACAGGATCCGATCCGCGCGCTCGCCGTCCTTGTTGTCGCGACGCCCTGTCCCCTGATCCTTGCAGTCCCCGTCGCCATCATTTCCGGCATGTCGAAGGCGGCGGGTATCGGGGTCCTTGTGAAGAATGGTGGCATGCTCGAACTACTGGCGCGTGTGCGGACGGCGGTTCTCGACAAAACCGGTACGCTCACCCATGGGCAGGCAGCGGTGGTCGATATCAGGACGACATCAGCCTTTACCGTAGAAGCCGTGCTGCAGGCGGCTGCAAGCCTCGATCAGGCTTCCGGCCACGTCGTCGCCGCTGCGCTGGTCCGTGCGGCAGCCGAAAGAGGTCTGTCTCTTTCGAGGCCAGAGGCTGCGCGGGAAGTGCCCGGCACTGGCATCGAAGGCTATGTCGACGGAAGGCGGGTTGTTGTCGGCGGGAGCGGTTTCGTGCAGCGCACGTCCGGCTGCGACGATCCACATGAATTGATCGCACCCGAAATGCGCGCCTCGATGACCGTTGCCGTCGCCATCGATGGAGTGCTCGCGGGGATGATCGTACTGAAGGATCAGGTCCGCATGGATGCGCTGCCGGTTCTCGATGATCTCCGCGCCGCCGGTGTCCGAAAGCTCGTGCTGGCGTCCGGCGATCGCAGGGAGATCGCCGAGTCCGTGGGGCGGGCTCTTGGCATGGATAGTGTCCTTGGCGATCTGACGCCGGAAGCCAAGGTCGCGGCCGTCAGGAAGGAGACCGGCAATGGCCCGGTAATGATGGTGGGCGATGGCGTCAACGATGCGCCCGCACTCGCGGCGGCCGACATCGGTGTCGCCATGGGTGCGCGTGGCACGGCCTCATCGTCGGAGGCCGCCGGTGTGGTGCTCCTTGTCGATGAGCTTGCGCCGCTCGCCAAAGCAATTGCGATCGCGCGCCGAAGCCGTCGGATCGCGTTGCAGAGTGTATCTGTGGGACTGACGCTTTCGGTCGGGGCGATGGTTGCGGCGGCATGCGGATATCTCCAGCCCGTCGAAGGTGCGATCCTTCAGGAGGCGATCGACGTGGCCGTGATCCTCAATGCTCTCAGGGCTCTTCGATGATGTGAGGTTAAAACCCCCGCTGGAGTTCTCAGTGCGACAGTTCGCTTGTTTCGCTCATCGCGAGGATTGGCGTGCAGGATGTCACGTTTCTTGCCGGGCATCGAGAATGCAAAAAGCCGGGTTACCGAATAGGCATAGCAGATCGGGGCGACGTAAGGACTGTCGTTTTCGGCGCAAACCAGTCGCGCCAGCCGCTGAGCCGCAATCGTCGCTGCGCATTCTTTATGGGGCATTTCGCGGATCATCATCGGGAGTTCCTCCTTCGCTTCGTGCGCGGATTGATTCCACTTTCTTCCCCTTTGGTTCCCGGCACCTTGACGCAAGGCAAAGGAGTTGACGCATCGCCTAATCGGGCGGAAATGCTCTAAAGCTTCAGCCAACCCGCTCCTCCCATCACCATTCCCGCTTCCAGACCATACCTTTCGGACCACTGCCTTCTCGCATTCCAGCACCGCCATCGTGATCACGCTGATGGCGAGGATGAGCAGTCCGTCGAGCAAGGCTATGGGAGTCGTGCCGAAAAGCTCGTGCAGGAACGGCGCGAAGGTGAAGACGAGCTGCGCGGCCACGAAGACTGCGATGGCGGCGAGCACGGCAGGGGTGCCCATGATGCCGGAAACCCCGAGAAGCCCGATTTTGTGGTAGAGGAGGTCTTCCATCTCGCGCAGCGCCAGTCCCTCCTGCTCGAGGAGATGCAGCAGCACGCCCGGGCCAAGCGCCGCAGCGCGTCGCCATGGGAATACCGCCGAGAGTCGAAAAGCCCATGCTGGTGTCGCGGCTGGTCCCCTTGTCGAGGCCGCACAGGCTCGCACCGCTGCCAAGATGGGCGACCACAACCCTGCCGTCTGCCTTTTCCGGCGCGAGGTGGGCGAGTTCGCCGGCGACATATTTGTAGGAGAGGCCGTGGAAGCCATGCCGCTTGATGCCCCGGTCATGGAATGTGCGTGGGATGGCGAGGGTCTCCGACAGGATGCCGCTCAAATCCGGGTTCGGCCGGGCATCCAGCGCGGCCTCGATCCGCTGCTCCCCCTCGCTTACCTGCAAGGTCAGCGGATCGTGGCGGAAATCGATTATGCCCCGGGAGATCCGGAGGGGCGCTTCCGAGCGAAGCGCAAACAGGCCGATCTTCATGGTGGAGGAGCCAGCATTGAAGGTCAGCAAGGTCTTCATCCGGGCAACCCCTCCACCGGATGGGGCGCTGCGGGCCGACACCGGATCGCCCTGGCCCGTCAGCACTATGGGGACACGCGCCACGGGCAAGAGCCCAGCCGCCGTCGCGCCGGCGAAGTAGATCAGTTGCTTGGCCGGCATGTTGTCGGCTTCGGGATCCGGCACGAGCAGGATGTCGGCCTCGCCCGCGACGGGGAGGCGATGCCCTTGGTGCGGGCGGCGTCCAAGTTGAGGGCATTGTCGAAGGCGAGCGGTCCGTCGACGCTCGCGCCGGTGATCTGTCCGCGCGCGGCCATCACGGTCAGCGCCGCGGTATCGAGCCGTCGCCGGCATCTTGGGGTTCACGGTCTCCACGGCGGTGAGCACCGTGACTTTCGGCTTCTCCATGCCGAGCCGGCGCAGGAGATCGACCGCGTTCTGGCAGATGTCCCGCTTGTGCTTCAGCGTCGGCTGGATGTTGATCGCTGCGTCGGTGACGATGAGCAGCTTGTCGTAGGCCGGGATGTCCATGGCATAGACATGGCTGTGCGCAACGGGAACGATCTCGATACCGTCGAGCGAGACCTGTGCGGTCTCGGCGGCGGCGAAAAGGTCTATATCGTCTTGGCCGACGAGCGGGACGATAGAGGCGGTATCGCCGGGCTGAATCTGGTCGAAAGTCTTGTTGCGTAGAAAGTCATCTGTCGATCCATCACCCTATACAGGACAGTCTCACCCTCCGTTGACGCAGATCAAGTTTCATTGTGCGGAGCCGTCTAGAATGAGATCATGTTGGAACGGGAGACGGGAGTTCGTCATGTCCGCGGGCAACGCGATGAATGCAGAGCGAATTGCGGCGGCCTTCGTCCCAAGCATCGCCGATCCACTTCTTTTGACACGCTTCGGGATCGGAATGGCGATGTACTGGCATTGGCTGGGGACGACGTCACGTCTGCTTCAGGATCAGTGTGCTCATTTCCAGAACCTCGCCGAGTGCGACGATGCGTTGAAGATGCTGGTTTGCCAGACCGAGTTTGCCGAGAAATCCTTCGCTGCGAATCTTGAGGAATTACGCCGGGGTGTCATCACGATAACCGATATGGCCTGTGGGCGTATCGCCGGCGGTGGGGCGCTGCCGCAGTAGCGTTGTGCCTTCGGAGCAAACAGGCTTTCACGGGCGTTGAACTCTCGGAGCGGGCGGACAGGGAGAGCGGATATGGCGAACGATCATGACACCGGAGACTTCGCGCTGATCGACCGCTACTGGCGGGCGGCCAACTATCTTTCGGTAGGCCAGATCTACCTGATGGACAATCCGCTGCTGCGCGAGCCGCTGAAGGCGGAGCATGTGAAGCCGCGCCTTCTTGGGCACTGGGGCACGACGCCGGGCCTGAATTTCATCTATGCCCATCTCAACCGTATCATCCGGACGCGCGACGCCAATGTCCTCTATATCTGCGGCCCCGGCCACGGAGGGCCGGGCATGGTGGCCAGTACCTATCTGGAAGGCACCTATTCGGAAATCTATCCCGAAATCGGCGAGGACGAAGCGGGACTGAAGAAGCTCTTCCGGCAGTTTTCCTTCCCCGGCGGCATTCCGAGCCACGCGGCGCCGGAAACCCCCGGCTCCATCCATGAGGGCGGCGAGCTTGGCTATGCGCTGGTGCATGCCTATGGCGCGGCCTTCGACAATCCGGATCTCGTCGCCGCCTGCGTGGTGGGGGACGGTGAGGCCGAAACAGGCCCGCTCGCTGCGGCCTGGCATTCCAACAAGTTCCTCAGCCCCGTCAGCGACGGCACGGTGCTGCCGATCCTCCATCTCAACGGCTACAAGATCGCCAACCCGACCGTGCTGGCGCGCCTGCCGGACGAGGAGCTGGCCCATCTCTTCACCGGCTACGGCTACGAGCCGATCTTCGTGGAGGGCCACGAGCCGCAGGCCATGCACCGGGACATGGCAGCCGCGCTCGACGCCGCCTTCGACCGCATCGCGGCCATCCGGGCCGCGGCGAAGGGCGAACCCGCCCGCCGCCCGCACTGGCCGATGATCGTGCTGCGCAGCCCGAAGGGCTGGACGGGACCGAAAGAGGTGGATGGCAAAGTGGTCGAAAACCACTGGCGCTCGCATCAGGTGCCCGTCTCCGAGTGCCGCACGAACGCCGCCCACCGCGGCATCCTCGAAGCCTGGATGCGCAGCTACGATCCCGAAGATCTCTTTGATGCGGATGGCCGCCTGAAGCCGGAGCTGCGGGCGCTGGCGCCGACGGGTGCGCGGCGCATGGGCGCCAGTCCGCACGCCAATGGCGGCATCCTTCGCAAGGAATTGCGCACGCCCGACATCGCTGCCTATGCGGTCGCGGTGGAGCGGCCCGGCGCGGCCGAGGAGCAGGCGACGAAGGTACTCGGCGACTACCTGCGTGACGTAATCCGGCTGAACGCGGCGGAGCGCAACTTCCGCATCTTCGGACCGGACGAGACGGCCTCGAACCGGCTCGCCAGCGTCTTCGAGGCGACGGACCGTGTGTGGATGGCCGAGACGCTACCGACGGACGATCACCTCGCGCCGGAAGGCCGTGTCATGGAAGTGCTCAGCGAGCATCTGTGCCAGGGCTGGCTGGAGGGCTACCTGCTCACCGGCCGACACGGCTTCTTCTCCTGCTACGAGGCTTTCATCCACATCGTCGACTCGATGTTCAATCAGCATGCCAAATGGCTGAAGGTCGCGCGCGAACTGCCCTGGCGCAAGCCGGTTTCCTCGCTCAACTATCTGCTCACCTCCCATGTCTGGCGGCAGGACCACAACGGCTTTTCCCACCAGGATCCCGGTTTCATTGATCTCGTCGCCAACAAGGGATCGGACATTGTGCGCGTCTACCTGCCGCCGGATGCCAATACGCTTCTGTGGGTCGGCGACCATTGCCTTAAGACCTGGAACCGCATCAACGTCATCGTGGCCGGTAAGCAGCCGGCGCCGCAATGGCTAACGATGGACGAGGCGGCCTCCCATTGCGAGGCCGGGCTTGGCATCTGGGATTGGGCGGGCACGGAGGAGGGACTTGGGCCCGACATCGTGATGGCCTGCGCGGGCGACGTTCCCACTCTGGAGACGCTCGCCGCCGTCGATCTTTTGCGCCTGGCGCTGCCACACTTGCGCATCCGCGTCGTCAACGTCGTGGACCTGATGGCGTTGCAATCGCCGCAGCATCATCCGCACGGCGTTTTGGATGAGGATTTCGACCGGATATTTACCCGTGACCGGCCGGTCGTCTTCGCCCATCACGGCTATCCCTATCTCATTCACCGGCTGGTCTACAAACGCGCCAACCATACGAATTTCCACGTCAGAGGCTTCGTCGAGGAAGGCACCACGACCACGCCCTTCGACATGGCGGTGATGAACAAGCTCGACCGCTACCACCTCGCCATCGAGGCGATCCAACGCTTGCCGGCCCTTGCCGAGCGGAAACCGGATCTCGTCGCCGGGCTGAAGGCGAAGCTCGACGCGCATCATGCCTATGTACGCGAGCACGGCGAGGACATGCCAGAAATCCGCGACTGGAAATGGCCCTATGCGCGGCAATAGGCCGATCCGTGGGCGAAGCGACCCGTGAGGGGAGGGAACTATGCTGTCACTGAAATCGCTCGGCGGTGCGGGAACCGTCACCGGCTCGAAGCATCTGCTCACCCTCGGGGGACACCGCATCCTGATCGACTGCGGTCTTTTCCAGGGTCTGAAGAACCTGCGTGACCTCAACTGGACGCCCCTGCCAGTCTCGCCGCGTGATATCGATGCGGTGATCCTGACACATGCGCATCTCGATCATTGTGGATATCTGCCGCGTCTGGTGCGCGAGGGCTATCGTGGCAAAATCTACGCGACGTCCGCCACCCGCGATGTCGCCGAGCTGATCCTCATGGACAGCGGCCATCTGCAGGAAAAGGACGCGGAATTCCTCAACCGGCACAAGCTGTCGCGTCACCAACCGGCTCTCCCCCTCTACACGGTCCATGATGCGCAGAACGCCGTGGAGCACTTCTCGACCGTTGAATTCGACCAGACCGTGCGGCTTTCCAACGGAGCATGGTTCCGTTTCCACCGCGCGGGTCATATTCTCGGCGCTGCATGGGTGGAAATGGTCTGGGGTGGCCAGAGGATCGTCTTTTCCGGCGATATCGGCCGCTACGGCGATCCGCTGATGCCGGACCCCGCTCGGCCGGTCGAGGCGGACTACATCATGGTCGAATCCACCTACGGCAACCGCATTCACGACAAGACCGACCCGGAAAATGCCCTGCGGGCGGTCGTGGAGCGCACGATCAGACGTGGCGGAACGCTCGTCGTCCCGGCCTTCGCTGTCGGGCGCGCGCAGGAATTGCTCTATTATTTCTGGAGGCTGAAACAGGCAGGGGCTCTTGGAGACGTCCCCGTGTTCCTCGACAGCCCCATGGCCATCGATGCGACCGGGCTCATGGGCCGGCATCCCAGGGATCACCGGCTCGATCTCGAAAGCTGCAAGAGCGTGTTCGGCATCGCGCGCTACACGGACGACGTCGAGGCCTCGAAGGCGATCAGCTCAAGCCGCGTTCCGAAGATCGTCATTTCCGCCTCCGGCATGGCGACGGGCGGCCGTGTGCTGCATCATCTGAAAGCCTTCGCGCCCGATCCGCGCAATACGATCCTGCTTGCCGGCTTCCAGGCCGCCGGCACGCGGGGACGCTCGCTTCAGGACGGTGCGAAGGAACTGAAGATCCATGGCGTCTGGCTTCCGGTCAATGCGGAGGTCGCCCATCTCGACATGCTCTCGGCCCATGCCGATGCCGATGAGCTGATGCGCTGGCTTTCCGGTTCTCCGCACCCGCCGCGCAAGGTCTTCATCGTGCACGGGGAGGCCGAAGCCTCGGAAGCCTTGCGTGTGCGCATAGAGCGCGAGCTCGGTTGGGCGAGCGTCGTGCCGCGCCTCGACCAGGAATTCTCGCTGTGAGCCCTGCACCCGGGCTCAGGTGGAGCGAAGATCCTTGCGGATGAGGAAAAGCGTCGGATCGTCGGGGTAGGGGACGGTGACGAAACCCTGTTCCCGTTCGATAACCTCTTGGTTTTCCCGTCTTTCCAGCGATTCCAGAGTGCTGATGCCACGACTTTGTGCATAGCGGGCTGCGTGGCGCAGCATCTCCCAGCCGACACCCTGTGCCTGTCGTCGGCGCGCACGGAAATCGCCATCTCGGCCTTCGTCATCGACGGGTTGCAGGCCACCATCGCCGCCACGACAATCGCGCCGCTGCTGCCGGCGAAGGCGAGGAAGTGCTCGGTCGCGACATGATCGACCTGCGCCATGGCAAGCAAGCGTTCATGGCTCACCTCCCGCACACTGCCAAGGAACCGGAAGCGCAGGTCTTCCGGCGTCACATGCCGGAGGACGTCCGACAGCAGAGGCTCGTCCATCGCCCTGACCGGGATCGCCCGCACGGCGTCCGTCTCGATGACCACCTTGAGCGCTTTCGTATCGGCCGCGTGGGAGAAGGTCTTCCGTCCCGGACCTTTCGTAGACAAGCGCCATCATCTCATTCTCCTTGGCGGGTTCGCATGCGTTGCGGATGCAGGTGAGAATGAGCCTCTCCCCCGTGACAGGCTTTGACGCCGGCCAAAGCAACCTGAGGGTTGGAGGCGCAGTCTTTGGCTGTGTTTTCGAACGCCGGGAGACCCGCCATGACTGCCGCAGATGTTCACTCCGCCTCCAGCACCGCCGCCTCGGCGACAAAGCAAACCAAGCTGCATCTGGGCGCGCTGACGGCGCTCGTCATCGGTTCAATGGTGGGATTGGGCGTTTTCGGCCTGCCGCAGAATATGGCAGCAGGAGCCCGGCCGCTCGCCACATTGATCGGCTGGGCGATAACCGCCGTTGGCATGCTGGCATTCCTTTTCATCACAAATAGCACCGAGACTTGTAGACGCCGTCTTTCATAATTTTGAGGCAAGAAGAGCATCATCAGTACATCGGACCATAAGAGCCCTGCGGAATGCCGTCAGTTCCTTCATCGAGCTCTTCAAGCGAGCCGAATGCACCACCTATGTCAGGGCTGCGGGCCATGACCCGGATGTACCGTCATCATTCCGGCTGTGGAGCGTCTTCCTGCCCGTCGCTCCTGCGCCCGCCCTTGATCTTTTCTCTAAGAACCTGGAACACGACATAAAGGCCTGGAATGATAAAGATACCGACGGCCGCGGACATCAACATGCCACCGAACACGGACGTGCCGACAGCGCGCTGGGTCGCGGCGCCCGCGCCACCGGCCAGAACAAGAGGTAGAAGGCCGAGGATGAAGGCGAACGACGTCATCATGACCGCTCGAAATCGCAGATTTGCGCCCTCGATGGCTGCCTCGACGATGCCCTTACCACTTGCACGCTGCTCCATTGCGAACTCGACGATCAAGATCGCGTTCTTGGCTGCGAGCGCAATGAGGATAACGATGCCGACCTGCGCATACACGTTGTTGTCCAGACCGGTCAGTTTCAACGCCAACATAGCCCCGAACAAACCGGTGACGACCGAAAGAAGGACACCAAGCGGTATCGCCCAGCTTTCATAGAGCGCGACCAGGAACAGATAGGCAAAAACCACTGCGAGGATCAGGATTGGGCCGGTTTGACCGCTGGCCTGGATTTCCTGCAGTGCCGTTCCCGTCCATTCCAACTTATAACCTTCGGGAAGCGTGTCATTTGCCACTTGCTGCATCGCTGCGATGGCCTCTCCGGAGGAGTAGCCGTCGGCGGGCCCGCCGTTGATTACGACCGCCCGCTCGTTGTTGTAGCGCGTTATGAAAGCGGGAGCGGTAATCAATTTCGTATCGACAACAGCAGCCAGCGGCACGAGTGTGCCGCTGGTGCTGCGAACCCGTATCTCACCGATATCGCCGATATCCATTCGGGCCTGGGCATCGCCCTGGACCTTGAGCTGCCATGTCCGCCCAAACAGATTGACATCGTTGACATAGGTGCCGCCCAAGAGCGCGCCCGTTGTCGAGAAAAGGCTTGAAAGATCGACACCAAGAGTTTGCGCCCGCTCCCGATCAACGATCATCTTCAATTGCGGCGTATCAGCGCTGAAGGTCGTATAGACACCCGCCAGACGGCGATCCTCGTTGGCGTTTGCTACCGCTCCACGCGCCACGGCGGCAATCATTGCTGGATCTGCACCCGTCTGGCTGGCAATCAGGCCCTGGAAGCCAGAGCCCGTGCCAAGGCCTTGGATGGGTGGCAAGTTGAAGGCAAAGGCGACGCCATCCCCCTGGGTCGCTAGTTTCGCGTTAACGTCAGCAACGACGGCAAAGACCGATTGGGACGCGTCGGTTCGCTCTTCGAATGGCTTTAGCGTTGCAACGAAGAAGCTTCTGTTGGGAAGCACGACACCGTCGATCAACGAGAAGCCGGCAACGATGAACACATCCTGGACGGCTTCATTCTCCTGTAGCCGCTTCAGGACATCCTCGCTCGCTTTTGCAGTGCGCTCTACTGAGGCGTCGGCTGGAAGCTGCAATTCGCCCATGAAGGCACCCTGATCCTCGAGAGGCAGGAAGCCAGTAGGAATGTCCTTGGCTAGCCAACCCGTTCCATAGGCAAAGACCGCCAGGAGGGCGACTGCGAGGACAGCACGGCGGGTCAGCGGCCCGACCAAGGCAACATATCCGCCACGCATGCCTTCCACCGACCGGTTGAACAGTTTGAACAAGCCTTTAGGCTCACCCCTGTGCTTGAGGATGATCGAGCAGAGAGCGGGGGATAGGCTGAGGGCATTGATGGCGGAAATGACCATGGATACCGAAACGGCGACGGCAAACTGCTGGTAGAGTTGGCCGGTGATGCCAGGGATAAATGCAGTTGGCACGAACACCGACAGGAGTACCAGGGTGATGGCGATGATTGGCGCCGTAATCTCCTTCATCGCCTCTTCTGTCGCCTTGGCGGGTGACATTTCGGGATGCGCATCGAGTTTGTGTTCGACGGCTTCGACCACGACGATGGCGTCATCAACAACGATGCCGATTGCCAAGACGAGAGCCAGGAGCGAGATCGTGTTGAGTGAAAAGCCGAGTGCAAGCATGACTGCAAACGTACCGATCAGTGTCCCGGATCAGCGCCCTTGAGACAGAACTGGTTTAGTTGAGAAGAGAGGATTTTCGGCTCATCGTAGCTCTATCAAAGGAAGCGAAGATGAGACAGAAATCCGGGCCGCAGTCGTCA
>NZ_JARSBQ010000025.1:0-28205 GCF_029623935.1 Shinella sp. 838 | reverse complement strand
ACCAAATCTAAAAGCCCTCCCTTCGCGGAGGGCTTTTTGCGTTTGAAGCCCCAAAACAACCCCCCTTTTCCACCCCGCTAGCCGCAGCCCTATAATGCCAACGAAATCGGCAACGGAGATTGCCTGCGATTGATAACGTCTTTGCCAGTGAAGCAGCGCAGCCGTATTGACACCAATAAAATTTCACAATTAATATTGCAGTCAATTGATGGTCGCAATTTTTGATCTGCGTTTGCAGCTCGCCATGCCCGGGGAGGGGCGGGGTGAGAGCGATGGCTGCCGTCAAGCCGGTTTTCAGGCATCGGACAGGAGGATTTCGATGAACGATATTGCAACGGTGATCGACCTTGCGCAATTCCGCCGCCAGGTGGAAACCGTGACGACCATGGCGATGTGCCCGACGGCGATCGCCATCGAGAAGAACATCCCCGTCTATGACGGGGCCTCGGTCGATGACGGCATCGGCCCGGAATGGGCCTCGGTCATCGGCGAAGGGCCCGGTGTCTTCGTCGTCAAGCGCGCCTTCATCGATCCCGGCGCCATCGATGCGGCAAGCGATGTCTTTCGCAGCATCATCGCCGACGAGCGGGCGGCGGGTACGGCAGCCGGCGACCATTTTGCCAAGGCGGGCGCCAACGATCGCATCTGGAACTCGCTGCAGAAACTCTGCCTGCGCGATCCCGCCGTCTATGCCCGCTACATGGCCAATCCTGTCATCGATATTGCCTGCCGCGCCTGGCTTGGCCCGGGCTACCAGATCGCCACGCAGGTCAACCAGGTCCGTCCCGGCGGCAAGGCGCAGGCGCCGCACCGCGACTATCATCTCGGCTTCATGAAGCCCGAGCAGATGGCGGAATATCCGAGCCATATCCACGCCACCGGCCCGACGCTCATCTTGCAGGGCGGGGTCGCCCATTGCGACATGCCGGTGGAAAGCGGCACGACGAAGCTCCTGCCGCATTCCCAGCGCTATCTGCCGGGCTATGTCGCCGCCACGCGTCCGGAATTCCGCGATTACTTCGAGGAGAATTGCGTCCAGCTTCCCTTGGAAAAGGGCGACGCGATCTTCTTTTCCCCAGCGCTGTTCCATGCCGCCGGCGAGAACCGCACGGCGGACGTCGTGCGCATGGTCAACCTTATCCAGACGGCTTCCGCCTTCGCCCGCCATATGGAAAGCCTCGATAGCACCGCGATGGTCCGCGCGGTCTACCCGCATCTGGCGGCGCTGTCGCCGGCCGGGCGGCGGGCGGTGATTGCCGCGACGGCGGATGGTTATCCGTTCCCGACCAATCTCGACACCGATCCGCCGCTCGGCGGTCTTGCGCCCGAAAGCCAACAGGACCTCGTTGCCCGGGCCGTTGAGGAGCGCTGGGATCAGGTGCGCCTCGATACCGCTCTTTCGGCGCAAGGCGCAAAACGGGCGGCCTGACATCTTGGGTTACCCGCAAAGGCTTCGGGCGGGGAGCGAACAGGAAGCCGACTTCGGGAGGACGTTAAGCATGAAGAAAATCCTGCAATCCCTTGCCCTCGGCGTGCTGCTGGCGACGACGGCGCTCGCCGGTGCTGCCCATGCGGATGGCGAGAAATTCGTCTGGATCAGCCACGGCCCGGACAGTGACAGCTGGTTCAACGTCATCAAGAACGCGATCAAGGTGACGAACGAGCAGATGGGCGTGACGACCGAGTATCGCAACCCACCGACGGGCGACCTTGCCGACATGGCACGCATCGTCCAGCAGAGTTCGGCCGCCGGCGTCGACGGTATCATCGTCACCATCGCCGATTTCAACGTGCTGGAAGGGCCGATCAAGGATGCCGTCGCCAAAGGCATTCCAGTCGTCACCGTCAACTCTGGCACGGTGGAGGAAAGCCAGAAGCTCGGTGCGCTGATGCATGTCGGCCAGCCGGAATATGAAGCGGGCCTCGGCGCCGGCAAGCGTGCGAAGGAGGCGGGCATCAAGAGCTTCCTGTGCGTCAACCACTACATCACCAATCCGGCCTCGGTGGAGCGTTGCCGCGGCTTTGCCGAGGGCATCGGCGTCGAGCTCGGCAACCAGATGGTCGATTCCGGCATCGACCCGTCGGAAGTGCAGAACAAGGTGAAGGCCTATCTCACTGCCAATCCCGATACCGGCGCCATCCTGACGCTCGGCCCCAACTCGGCCGAACCGTCGATCCGTGCGGTCAAGGATATGGGCCTCGACGGTGACATCTATTTCGGCACCTTCGACCTTTCTGCGGAAATCTCCGCCGCCATCAAGGACGGCACGATCAACTTCGCGATCGACCAGCAGCCGTTCCTGCAGGGCTCGATCCCGATCCAGGTGCTGACGAGCTATGTGCGCTACGGCGTCGCCCCGGCCAATTCCATCTTCACCGGCCCGGGCTTCGTGACGAAGGACAACATCGCGCTGGTCGAGTCCCTGGCGGGCCAGTACCGTTGATCTGACGTTTTTACGGGCGCGGGCGGGCAGCCGCCCGCGCCCCGGTCTTTCGAGGCCCGATCTTTCGAGGGAGGAGAGTGCATTCATGACGGACGTCATTCCAGACGCGCTGAAGGACGAGCGCATCAAGCCCGTCTCGCCGCTCCGGCGCGCGCTGATCCGCCCGGAGCTTGGCGGCATCTGCGGCACTATCCTGGTCTTCCTGCTCTTTGCAGCGGTCGCTGGCGACAGCGGCATGTTCGCCGCCGAGGGCGTGATGAACTGGACGGTGGTGTCGGCCCAGTTCATGATCATCGCGGTCGGCGCCTGTCTCCTGATGATCGCCGGCGAGTTCGACCTCTCCACCGGCTCGATGATCGGCTTTTCCGGCGTCATGATGGCGATCCTGTCGGTCCATATCGGTGTGCCGCTGTGGCTTGCCATCGTCATCACCTTCGTCTTCTGCATTCTTCTGGGCGGCGTCAACGGCTGGCTGGTCATCCGCACCGGCCTGCCGTCCTTCATCGTCACGCTCGCCTTCCTCTACATCCTGCGCGGCCTGACGATCTGGGGCTCGATCTACTTCACGCGCCAGACGATCATCGGCGGCGTTGCGGAAAAGGCGGCCGGCGACTGGCTGGCGCCGCTCTTCGGCGGCAAGATCCTCGGAAGCCTCTTCACCTGGATGGGCGAGATGGGCTGGATCGCCACCTTCACCCGCGGCAACCGCGCCGGCCAGCCGGTCATCGACGGCATTCCCATGCTGGTCGTCTGGGCGATCGTGCTCGTCATCTTCGGCCACTGGTTGCTCACCCGCACCAAGTTCGGCAACTGGATCTTCGCGGCTGGCGGCGATGCGCTTGCGGCGCGGTATGTCGGTGTGCCGGTCAACCGGGTGAAGATCCTGATGTTCATGTTCTCGGCCTTCTGTGCCTGTGTCTTCGCCACCTGCCAGGTGATGGAATTCGGTTCGGCGGCGGCAGACCGGGGCCTGCTCAAGGAGTTCGAGGCGATCATCTGCGTCGTCATCGGCGGGGCGCTGCTTACCGGCGGTTACGGCTCGGTCATCGGCGCGGCGCTCGGGGCGATCATCTTCGGCGTCGTGCAGCAGGGCCTGTTCTTCGCCAATGCGGAAAGCTCGCTCTTCCGGGTTTTCCTCGGCGTCATCCTCCTGACTGCGGTGATCATGAACACCTACATCCGCCGCATCATCACGGGAGAACGCTGATGTCCGCCATCGTGGAGATGAGAAACATCACCAAGCACTTCGGCCATGTCATCGCGCTGGCCGGCGTCTCCTTCGACATAAGGCCGGGCGAATGCCACTGCCTGCTCGGCGACAACGGTGCGGGCAAGTCCACCTTCATCAAGATCATGTCAGGGGTCTACAGGCCGAGTGGCGGCGAGGTGCTGGTGGAGGGCACGCAGACGCTCTTCCAGAGCCCGCGCGATGCGATGACCGCCGGTATCGCCACCGTCTACCAGGATCTCGCGATGATCCCGCTGATGAGCGTCAGCCGCAATTTCTGGATGGGCCGCGAGCCGGAGCGCGGCGTCTGGCCGTTCAAGACCTTCGACACCGGCAAGGCCGACGAGATCACCGTCACCGAGATGCGCAAGATGGGCATCAACCTGCGCGGTCCCGATCAGGCGGTGGGCACGCTTTCGGGCGGCGAGCGCCAGACGGTCGCCATCGCGCGCGCGGTCTATTTCGGCGCCAAGGTGCTGATCCTCGACGAGCCGACCTCCGCACTCGGCGTACGCCAGACGGCGAACGTGCTCAGCACCATCGACCGGGTGCGCAAGCAGGGTATCGGCGTCGTCTTCATCACCCACAATGTCCGCCATGCGCTTGCCGTCGGCGACCGGTTCACGGTGCTCAACCGCGGGCAGACCCTGGGCACGGCCGAGCGCGGCACGGTGGATGCGGCAGCCCTGCAGGACATGATGGCGGGCGGGCAGGAACTGGCGCTGCTGGAAGCCTCGCTCGGCGGCACGATCTGACAAGACCAATCAGGCGCCGGGGCGTTGCTTTCGCTCCGGCCGCACACCGAGCGTTCATAGTGCAATGATTTCGCAATAAATGTTGCAAAAATGCTGCTCACGGAAAACCCGTGGGCCATCATCCGGGGAACAGAGAGAATGAAGAAGAAGCTCCGTCTTGGCCTCATCGGGTCGGGTTTCATGGGCAAGACGCATGTCTTCGGCTTCGCGGCCGCCGCAAGGGTCTTCGACTTGCCCTATGAGGTGGAACTGGCAGCTATCGCGGACGCGACCCCGGCACAGGCAGAAGCCGCCCGCGCAGCGCTCGGTTTCGGGCGCGCCACGGACGACTGGCGCAGCCTGGTGGCGGATCCGGAAATCGACATCGTCGACATCACGGCTCCCAATGCTCTGCACAAGGACATGGCGCTCGCCGCCATCGCCGCCGGCAAGCACGTCTATTGCGAAAAGCCGCTCGCTCCGCTGACGGGCGATGCCCGGGAAATGGCGGAGGCCGCAGAAAAGGCGGGCATCCGCACGCAGGTCGGCTTCAACTATCTCTGCAATCCGATGCTGAACCTGGCGCGGGAGATGATCGCAGTCGGGGAGCTCGGCGAAGTCCGCGGCTATCGCGGCCTTCATGCCGAGGATTACATGGCCGATGCCGCCGCGCCCTTCACCTTTCGCCACGATCCTGCCGGCGGCGGGGCGCTGGCCGACCTCGGCAGTCACGCACTGGCGACCGCCGAATTCCTGCTCGGCCCCATCGAGAGGGTGATGGGCGATTGCGTGACTGTCATCGCCAGCCGCCCGGATGGCAGAGGCGGTATGCGCACGGTGGAGACGGACGATATCGGCCGCGCCTTCCTGCGCTTTGCAAACGGTGCCACCGGTTCCATCGAAGGCAACTGGGTCGCCACCGGCCGCAAGATGCAGCACGATTTCGAGGTCTACGGCACCAAGGGTGCGCTCGCCTTCTCGCAGGAACATTTCAACGAGCTGCATTTCTACTCCACGGCCGACCGGAAGGGCCGGCAGGGTTTCCGCCGCATCGAGGCGGGGCCGGACCACGTGCCCTATGGCCGATTCTGTGTCGCGCCGGGCCACCAGCTCGGCTTCAACGACCTGAAGGCGATCGAGGTCGCCGGGTATCTGGAAGCGATTGCCGGCCTTCGGCCCGAGCCATTCAATTTTCGCGCCGGTCTGCGCATCCAGACGCTGGTGGAGACGATCCATGCCTCCGCGCGTGCCGGCACCTGGCGTGTCGTTGAGGCCGGCTGAACGAAGGAGGAGAGGAACCATGAAGACGGTTGGAGTGGGCGTCATCGGCGCGGGCGTGATGGGGGCGGAACATGCGCGCATCCTTGCCAGCGATGTCGCGGGCGCACATCTCGTTGCCGTGGCGGACGCCGATCTGTCACGGGCCGAGGCGGTCGGGCAGGGTGCGCGGCCGACGAGCGATGCACTGGCGCTGATCGCCGATCCCGCGGTCGAGGCTGTCCTCGTGGCCTCACCCGACGCCACGCATCACCGGCTGGTGCTGGCGGCGATCGCGGCGGGCAAGCCGGTTCTGTGCGAAAAGCCGCTTGCCACGAGCACGGCCGAATGTCTGGAGATCGTCGCGGCCGAACAGCACGCGGGCCGGCCGCTGGTGCAGACCGGTTTCATGCGCCGCTTCGATCCGGCCTACCGGGAGCTGAAGACGACGCTCGACAGCAGGGCGCTCGGCGCCCTGCGCATCCTGCATTGCCAGCACCGCAACGCCGCGGCGCTTGCCTGGTTCACCGGTGCGATGGCGATCACCAATTCGCTGGTGCACGAGATCGATGTCTGCCGCTGGCTGCTCTCGACGGAATACAGTGCCGTCACCGTCATTCCCTGCCCGTCGGAAGCCGAGGGGAGCGGCGACCCTGCGATGTTCGTTTTCGAGACGGAGGCCGGCAGCCTCGTTTCCGTCGAGGTCTTCATGAACGCCGCCTATGGCTATCATGTCCATGCCGAGGCCGTCTGCGCAGGCGGCACGATCGGCATGGCGCATCCGGCGCTCACCCGCACGCGGCGCAACGGCGCGGAGGAGGGGGCCTTTCCGGCAAACTGGGTTCCTCGCTTCCGCGATGCCTATCGCCTGCAGAATCAGGCCTGGATCGACGGCATCCGCAATGGAACGCCGCCCGCCGATGGCTCGACGGCCTGGGATGGCCTCGTCGCCACAAGTCTTGCCGAGCAGATCGTAGAGGCAATGGCGGCGCGCCGGCGCACGCCGCTCGTGCTGCCGGAACGGCCGCACTGAGCCGTGCAATATGCGGGTAATCGCACCAAACGTTGCGGATTATTCTTGACTTGCAATAAAAATTGCTTTCTTTCTGATTTTGGAATTACACTTGCGGACGCGGCCTCTTCGGGCGGCGCGCCGCATGGAGGAGGCAGCATGTACGGCGCATACGGATTGTTCATTGACGGTACCTGGTCGGGGCCTGCGCAGGGCGCTTCGGTGGAGATCACCGATCCCGGTAGCGGTGCGGTTTTGGGCAGCGTGCCCGCGGCGGGCGTCGAAGATACGGAGCGCGCAGTTTTTGTTGCGGAGCGGGCCTTCCGCAGCTGGAAGGCGACGCCGGCATGGACACGCGCCGACCTTTTGCACAAGGCCGCCGATGCCATGGCCGCCCGCTCTGCTGAGGCTACCCGCCAGATCACGCTGGAGACCGGAAAACCACTCGCCCAGTCCGGCCGCGAATGGAGCCTCGCCGTCGACCAGTTCCGCTGGTACGCCGAGGAGGCACGCCGCATCTATGGCCGCATCGTCGAAAGCCGCGCGCCGGGCGGCCGGTTGGAAGTGTCGCATGAGCCCGTCGGCGTCGTCGCCGCCTTCACCGCCTGGAACTTCCCGGCGGCGCTGATCGCCCGCAAGGTCGCCCCGGCGCTCGCCGCCGGCTGCGCCGTCATCGTCCGGCCCTCGGTCGAGGTGCCCGGCGTCGCGATGATCCTTTTCGATTGCCTGCGCGAGGCCGGCATCCCCGCCGGGGTCGCCAATCTCCTGGTCGGCCCCACAGCCACCACCTACAAGCCCATCATGGCCGCGGCGGCCGTGCGCAAGGTATCGCTGACCGGCTCCACCCGCGTCGGCCAGCAGATGATCCGCGACAGCGCCGAGACGGTGAAGCGCGTCAGCATGGAACTTGGCGGCAATGCGCCGATGATCGTCTTCGACGATGCGGATCTCGACCGCGCGCTCGATCTCGCCGTGCCGACGAAATATGCCAATGCCGGCCAGGTCTGCGTCACGCCGGACCGCTTCTATGTGCACGAGGCGCTGCACGACCGTTTCGTCGAGGGCTTTGCCGTCCGCGCCCGGGCGCTGAAGCTCGGCCACGGCCTCGACGAGGCGACACAGATGGGGCCGCTGATCAACGAGCGCCGCATTGCCGCCATCGAGGAGATCGTCGCCGATGCGCGCGATCGCGGCGGCAGGATCCTTGCCGGCGGGCGGCGCCCGGCGGAGATGAATGCCGGCTTCTTCTTCGAGCCCACGGTCATCACCGGCCTGCCGGACGATGCGAAGGCGATCGCCGAGGAGAATTTCGGCCCCATCGCCGCCATCACGCCCTTTGCCACGGCCGACGAGGTCTTCGACCGCGCCAACGCCTCCGAAATGGGCCTGTCCGCCTATGTCTTCACCCGCGATGCCGGCCGCGCCCGCGAGGCGGCAGCACGGCTGGAGGCCGGCATGGTCGGCGTCAACAGCTTTGCCCTGGCCGCGGCCGAGGCGCCCTTCGGCGGCATCAAGGCGAGCGGCATGGGCCGCGAAGGCGGCACCGAGGGCATCCTCGACTATTCCAACGTCAAGCTCGCGCAGATGACGGTCTGAGGGAGGCATCCATGATCCGGAACGGTGTCAAGCAGCGCTGGGCGGAAGGCAAGCCGGTGCTCAACGGCTGGCTTTCCATCGCCAGTTCCTTCAGCGCGGAGATCATGGCCGCGCAGGGCTATGATTCCCTCACCATCGACCTGCAGCACGGCATCGTCGGTTATGACGGCGCTGTGCCGATGCTGCAGGCCATGCGGGCAAGCGGCGTGACGCCGCTGGTGCGCGTGCCCTGGCTCGATCCGGCCGACATCATGAAGGCGCTGGATGCCGGCGCCTACGGTGTCATCTGCCCGATGATCAACACCCGCGCCGAGGCCGAGCGTCTTGTGTCCTATGTGCGCTATCCGCCGGCCGGCGTGCGCAGCTTCGGCCCGAGCCGCGCTTTGTTTTCCGCCGGCCCCGGTTATGCCGCCGAGGCCGACGGCGAGATCATCTGCCTTGCCATGATCGAGACCGCGCAGGCCTATGAGAACCTCGAGGATATCCTCGCCACGCCCGGCCTCGACGGCGTCTATATCGGCCCGGCCGACCTGACGCTCGGCCTGCAGGGCAAGCGCTACGCGCCGGGCTTCGACCGCCGCGAGCCCGAGATGATCGAGGCGATCAAGACGATCCTCCACGCCGCCCACCGGGCCGGCAAGCGGGCGGCACTGCACAACGGCACGGCGGATTATGCCGCGGAAGCCGTCGGCTGGGGTTTCGATCTCGTGACCGTCTCCAACGACGTCCGCCTGCTCGCCGGCGCCGCCGAGGCGAGCGTCAGGGCCTTCCGCGAGCGCGTGCAGCAGGTCGCTCCCGCCGACACGATCGACACGGGAGGATATTGAATGCCGAGGATCCTGGTGGCCGGCAAGATCCATGCGGACGGCCTTGCCGTGCTGAACTCCGCGCCCGGTATGGTGATCGACTATGTCGAGGAGGTTTCCGCGGCGAGCTACGAGCCGCTCCTGCCGATGGCCGATGCGCTGCTCATCCGCACCCAGCCGCTTCCTGCGGCCTTCATCGCGGGAGCGCCGCAGCTGAAGATCGTTTCCCGCCACGGCGTCGGTTACGATTCCGTCGATGTCGCGGCGCTGAACGGCCGCGGCATCCCGCTCGCCGTGGTCGGCGACGTGAATTCCCGCGCGGTGGCCGAGCACGCCGTCATGCTGATGCTCTCGGCCGCGCGGCGCACCGTGCTCTTCGACCGCAGGATGCGGCAGGGCGACTGGAACTACCGCAACAGCCTCGATGCCGACGAGCTCGACGGGCGCACGTTGCTGATCGTCGGCTTTGGCCGCATCGGCCGGCGACTGGCACAGATCGGCGCAGCGCTCGGCATGACGGTGCTCGCCTATGACAAGTACCAGGACGCCGCCGGGATCGCGGCCGCGGGCGTGATGCCGGTCGATGACCTCATGGACGGTCTGCATCGTGCCGATGTCGTGTCGCTGCATGTGCCGAAGTCCGGACCCGAGCCGCTGATCGGCGCGGCGGAACTGGCCGTGATGAAGCGCTCGGCTATTCTCGTCAACACGGCACGGGGTGGGCTGATCGACGAAAAGGCGCTGCTGGCGGCGCTGGAGGAGGGACGGCTTTCCGCGGCGGGGCTCGACGTGCTCGATTGCGAGCCGCCGGCCGGCGATGACCCGATGCTTGTCTGCGAGCGGGTGGTGCTCTCCCCGCACAATGCCGGACTTACAGAGGCTTGTGCGCGGCGCATGGCGATCGCCGCGGCGGCAAACATTCTCGATTTCTTCAAGGGGACGCTCGATCCGGCGCTCGTCGTCAACCACGCCGAGATCGCGACATACCGTCCCGCGACGATCGGGGCCTGATCATGACGCTTCTGGCTTTTCGCGATATTGCCAAATCCTACGGCACCGTACCGGTGCTGAAGGGCATCGACCTCGTCGTCGAACCGGGCGAGGTTCTGGCCCTTGTCGGGGAGAACGGCGCCGGCAAATCGACCCTCATGCGCATCGCCGCCGGCCTTGCGCCGCCCTCCTCGGGCACGATGCTGCTGGATGGTGCCCCGGCTCCGGCAAACCTCCATGCCGCCGAGCGGGCGGGCATCGTCATGGTGCACCAGGAGTTCTGCCTCGCCCCGCACCTGACGGTGGCGGAGAATGTCTTCCTCGGCCGCGAGATCACACGCGGCCTTTTCACCGATCGCAGGGCGATGGAGATGCGGGCGCGCGACCTTCTCGCGGAGCTCGGTTCTGCGGCGCCGGTGCGGGCACGGCTCAGCGACCTTCCCGTCTCCGACTGGCAGATGATCGAGCTAGCCAAGGCCTTCGCCCGCCAGCCGAAGCTCATCCTGATGGACGAGCCGACCGCCGTGCTTTCGGCGACCGAGGCCGGCAACCTCTTTGCGCGCATGCGGGCCTTCCGTGCGGCGGGCGGCTCGGTGATCTTTACCTCGCATCGCCTCGACGAGGTGAAGGCGATCGCCGACCGGGTCGCGGTGCTGCGCGATGGCCAGATCGTGCGTGTCGAACAGGCGTGCGACATTTCCGAGGATGCTATGGCCGAGGCGATGGTTGGCCGGCCGCTGGCCGAGATCTACCCGCCGCATCGTGGCACGGCGCTGCGAAAGCCGCTTCTCAGCGTGATCGGCCTCACGGCGCCCGGCGCGGTGGAAGAGGCGACGCTGGAGATCCGCGAAGGGGAGGTGCTCGGCATTTCCGGCCTTGTCGGGTCCGGCCGCACCGAGCTTTTCGAGGCACTGCTCGGCCTGCGCCCGGCGAAATGCACGTCTTTCGTGCTGCGCGGCGAAAAGCGCCGGCTGCCGGCGGCGCGCGAGGCCTGGGGGTTGAAGCTCGCCTACCTGACGGAGGACCGCAAGGGCAAGGGCCTGCTGCTCGGCAAGCCGCTGGCGGAAAACGTCGCCCTGACCAGCGGCGCGATCGCCGGCACGGCCTGGATCGACCGGTCTGCCGAGCGGCGCGATCTCAAGGCGGCCGTCGCGCGCTACGACATCCGCACCGGCCGGCTCGATGTCACGGCGAGCGCGCTCAGCGGCGGTAACCAGCAGAAGGTGCTGATCGCCAAGACGTTGGGGGCGGAACCGGACCTCGTCGTCTTCGACGAGCCGACGCGCGGCGTCGATATCGGCGCCAAGCAGCAGATCTACGAAATCATCGCGGGGCTCGCCGCCGCGGGCAAGGCGATCGTCGTCATCTCCTCGGAGATGCAGGAGATCGTCGGCCTGTCCGACCGGGTGCTCGTCATGCGGCGCGGCCGTATCGCCGGCGAGCTTTCCGGCGATGTCATCAGCGAGACCGACATTATCCGATTTGCCATGGGCCTCGAAGAAAAGGGTCCGCAGGAGGAGGCAAGCCTTTGACCGACATCACCGCCACGTCTGCCGGCAACGCAGCCGCGTCGCCGGGCCGCACCCTCGTCGGCCTGTTCGGGGCCGCCGGTCCGCTCATCGCGCTCATCCTCCTGATGCTGGTCGGCACGCTGATGAGCGACAGCTTCCTCGGCGCGGAGAACCTTTCGAACGTCTTCACCCGCAGCGCCATCATCGGCATCATCGCGGTCGGCGCCACCTTCGTCATTACGGCGGGCGGACTGGACCTGTCGGTTGGTTCTCTCTCGGCGCTCGTCGCCGGCATGACGATCATGTTCATGAATTCGGCGGCCGCCACGCTCGGCGACGGTTGGCAGCTCGCCGCCGCCGGCATCCTCTTCTCGCTGGTCATCGGTGTGGCCGCGGGCTTCATCAACGGCTTCATGATCGTGCGTGGGCGTGTCGAGGCCTTCATCGTCACGCTCGGCGCCATGGGCATCTTTCGCTCGGTCATTACCTGGCTTGCCGATGGCGGCTCCATCTCGCTCGATTTTTCGCTGCGGGATGCGGTGCGGCCGATCTACTACGGTCAGGTCCTCGGTATCGCCGTGCCGATCATCGTGCTTGCCGTCATCGCCATCCTCGGTGAACTGACGCTGCGCCGCATGCGCTTCGGTCGCCATGTCGCTGCCATTGGCTCGAACCGGCACGTCGCCTTCTATTCGGCGATCCCCGTCAGCCGCGTGCGCATCCTCACCTATGTCATTCAGGGGCTCTGCGTCGCCGTCGCCACCGTCATCTACGTGCCGCGCCTTGGCGCCGCCACGCCCTCCACCGGTCTCATGTGGGAGCTGGAGGCGATCGCCGCCGTCATCATCGGTGGCACGGCGCTCAGCGGCGGTTTCGGCCGCATCTGGGGCACCATCGTCGGTGTGCTGATCCTCGGCTTTATCAGCAACATCCTCAATCTTACCGGCTTCGTCAGCCCCTATCTCAACGGCGCCTTCCAGGGGGCGATCATCATCATCGCCGTGCTTTTGCAGCGTGACCGGGCGCAGGGCTGACGCTTCATTTCACTTCAACAGGGAGACAAGTGAATGTTCCATCGACTGAAATCCATGCTCGCCGCAGGTGCGGTGGCCGTTGCCGCCTTCACGGCGCCCGCCCTTGCCGCCGACGCCGTCATCGGCGTCTCGATCCCGGCGGCGACGCACGGCTGGACGGGCGGCCTCAACTACCACACCAAACGCACGATCGACCGGATGAAGGAAGCCTTCCCGAACATCGATTTCGTGCTGGCGACCTCCTCCAGCGCGACGCAGCAGGTCAACGACATCGAGGACCTGATGGCGCGCAACATCAACGCGCTTGTCGTGCTGCCCTTTGAATCCGACCCGCTGACCGAGCCGGTCAAGGCCGCCAAGGCCAAGGGCGTGTTCATCGCCACCGTCGACCGCGGCCTTGCGGAAGAGGGTATCGAGGATCTCTATGTCGGTGGCGACAACCCGCAATACGGCACGGCGGCCGCCGAGTACTTCAAGAAGAAGTTCCCGGACGGCGGCAAGATCGTCGTGATGCGCGGCATCCCGACGGCGATCGACAACATCCGCATCGACGCCTTCAATGCTGCGCTGAAGGATACGAAGATCGAAGTGCTCGACATGCAATATGCCAACTGGAACCCGGACAAGGGCTTCGAGGTGATGCAGGACTACCTGCAGCGCTTCCCTCAGATCGACGGCGTGTGGGCCGGTGACGACGATGCGGCGCTTGGCGCCATCGAGGCGATCAAGCAGGCCGACCGCAAGAATGTTACGGTGCTCGGCGGTTCGGGCATGAACAAGGTCATCAAGCTTGTCATGGACGGCCACGATATGGTCGATGCCGACATTTTCTACCCGCCGACGCTGATCATCCCGGCGATCGAGCTCGTCACGATGAAATACGCCACGCAGGCCCCGATCAATGGCCGCTACGTGCTCGGCAGCCCGCTGATCACCAAGGACAATGCCGCGGAATACTATTTCCCCGACGCGCCCTATTGATAGCAGGCCCGGAGCACGCCTCCCGGCCTCCCGCCATGCTCCCGGGCATGGCGGGATGTGCCGTTTCCGGGCGAGCGTTGCAGACTTCGGTTTTATGCAATACTGCAAATATGGACCGGCACCGGCTCATCCCGGATCCGAAACAGTACCATCCGGGGAGTAGGCCGTATGCCGAGGGTAAAGCAGTCCGATCAGCCGCCGCCGAAGACGGCGAACTACGAGACCTTCGTCAACATCGTCACCGAGGCCTATCCGAACCTGTCCGACCGCTTCCAGCAGGTTGCCCGCTTCATCACGCAGAACCCGAACATCGTGGCGATGCAGTCGATCAACGCCATTGCCGAACAGTGCGGCGCGCACCCTTCCATCCTCGTGCGCTTCGCCCAGCATTTCGGCTTTTCCGGCTTCAAGCAGCTCCAGTCGGTGTTCCAGAGCCGCCTGTCGACGGCCGCGCCTGGCTATCGCGAGCGCATCAGCGCGCTCGACGTCGACCTGGAAAAGACCAAGCGCAAAGGCAATCTCGGCTTCCTGCACGACCTCGTCGTGCGTGACATCGCCACCTTGCAGGAGCTCCTGAACACCACGACGGAGGAGAGCCTGTCGCAGGCGGCGCGCGCGCTGAAGAATGCCAACACGATCTTCATCGCCGGCCAGCTGCGCTCCGAGCCGATCGCCAAGTTCCTGCGCTACGTGCTCTCCATGCTGCAGTGCCGGGTTATCCTGCTCGATCCCGCCGGCGGCCTTGCGCCCGAAATGGCCAAGGTCATGGGCAAGAAGGACGTGCTGGTCGCCATCGCCTTCCGCCACTATGCCAAGGAGGTGGTGACGATCGCCGATGTCGCGGCCGAGAACGGCACGCCCATCGTCGCGATTACCGACAGCCAGCTCTCGCCGCTCGCCAAGAACGCGGCCGTGCTCTTCACCATCCCGGAAGACGAATATTCCTTCTCGCGTTCGCTTGCAGCGCCAATGTGCCTGACGCAGACCATCGCGGTGGCACTTGCGGCCCTCCTGCAGGAGGACAAGAAGGGCTCGCCCGAGATCCCGACGGTCACGGGCAGGCAGCGGCGCAAGAGCTAGAGCAATTCCAGCAAAAGTGCGTAGCGGTTTTGCGTCCGGAAATGCTCCAGCCACGGCTCTTCAGCCGGTGATCTCCTCGACCCTGATGAAGCGGCCTTCCGCCTTGGAGCGGATGGCGGCCTCGGCCAGCACCAGCGCCTTCTCGCCGTCGTCGAAGGTCACGTCCGGCGCAGCGTTGGCGGCGACGCAGTGCAGGAAGGATTTCAGGCCGATCTCGAAGGCTTCGACGTAGCGCTCGATGAAGAAGTCGAGATAGGGTTCGCCTGCGCCGGTGGCGGTCGCGGTGAAGCGCTCGACCTGGTGGGCGCGCCGGTTGCCGGAGATCAGCATGCCCTTTGCGCCGAACAGCTCGACGCGCTGGTCGTAGCCATAGGCGGCAGCGCGGGAATTGTTGATGTGGCAGAGCTTGCCGCTCGCGGTGCGCAGGATGATCATCGTGGAATCGACGTCGTCGAATTCCGTAAGCGTCGGGTCGATGAGCGTGCTGCCGGTGGCGAAGACCTCGACGGGCTCCTCGCCCAGCATGAAGCGGGCAAGGTCGAAATCGTGGATGGTCATGTCGCGGAAGATGCCGCCGGAAACCTTGAGATAGTCACGCGAGGCGAGGCCAGGATCGCGGGAGGTGATGATCACCTGCTGGAGATCGCCGATCTTGCCGGCGTGCACCGCGTCGCGCGCGGCCCGGTGGCCCGGATCGTAGCGGCGGTTGAAGCCGATCTGGACTGGCCTGTCGAAGCCGGCGATGGCCTTGCGGCAGGCGACGACACGGGCAAGCGAAAGGTCGATCGGCTTCTCGCAGAAGATCGCCTTTCCGGCCCGCGCGGAGGCCTCGATGAGGTCGGCATGGGTGGCCGTGGAGGTGGCGATCAGCACGGCGTCGGCAAGGGCGATCGCTTCGTCGGCGCTGGCGGCGACCGGGCAGCCATAAAGCCGGCCGATCTCCTCGGCGGCGGCGGTCAACGGGTCGTAGGCGGCGGCAAGCGTGGCGCCTGCGGCGCGGGCGATGGTGGCCGCGTGCATCTTGCCGATGCGCCCGCAGCCGAGCAATGCGATCCTCGTCATGGTTCCTCCTCCTGATGTGATGGGTGGATTGCAAAAAAAGTTGCATGTAATAAATTTCGTCAATATTAATTCTGAAGAGGGTTTTTGCAAGCCCGTTCCGGGCGGCCAGAATGTGGAGGAGGAGAGCATGGCGGAGTTTCCCTTGGCCGGGCGCCGTTTGCGGCTCGGCGTCATCGGCGGCGGGCAGGGCAGTTTCATCGGCAAGGTGCATGCGCGCGGCGCGCGGCTTTCGGGCCGCTGGGATGTGGTGGCCGGCGCGCTGTCGTCGCGCCCGCAGGTGGCGCAGGAATCCGGCCGCGCCTGGCTCCTTGCGGACGATCGCACCTATACGGACTACCGCGTGATGGCCGAGCGTGAGGCGGCGCGGCCGGACGGCATCGACGCCGTGGCGATCACCACGCCCAACAATTCCCACCACGCCATCGCCGTCGCCTTCCTGGAGAAGGGCATCGACGTCATCAGCGACAAGCCGCTGACGACGACGCGCGACGATGCGCTCGACCTGGTGCGCCGTCAGAAGGAGACGGGCCTCGTCTTCGGCGTCACCTATGCCTATGCCGCCTCCGCCATGGTGCGCCAGGCTCGCCAGATGATCGCGGAGGGCGCGCTCGGCAAATTGCAGCAGGTGCATGTCGAGTATTTCCAGGAATGGGCGCTGACGCCGCCGAGCGAGGCCGGCGCCGGCGCCCAGTGGCGCGTCGATCCCGCCATCGTCGGTCCCACTTTCACGACCGGCGATATCGGCACCCATTGCCACCATCTCGGCGCCTTCGTCTGCGGCCGCCCCGTCACCGCCGTCCGGGCGGAGTTCCACACGCTCGGCCCGTCGAAGGCGCTGGAGGACACGGCCTTCATGCATGTGCGCTACGAGGGCGGCATTCCCGGCACCATCATGATCTCGCAGGTCGCGCCCGGTGCTCATTGCGGCCTGCGCATCCGCGTCTTCGGCGACAAGGCGAGCCTGGAATGGAACCAGGAGGAGCCGGAGCTGCTGCATGTCCGCCGTTTCGGCGAGCCGGCCCGCGTACTGACGCGCGGCGAGGGGGCGGGCATCGGCACGCATGCGGCGCGTTTCGTCCACATGCCGCGCGGCCATCCGGAAGCGCTGAGCGACGCTTGGGGCAATCTCTACGAGGAATTCGCCATTGCCATCGAGGCGCGCCGTCTCGGCCGGACCCTGCCCGAGGGGCTGCTCGCCTATCCGACGGTGGTGGACGGCGCGCTCGGCGTGAAGTTCATCGAGGCGGCGCTGGCCTCCAGCCAGTCGGGCGGCGCCTGGGTGGGCTGCTCTTTGTCATCGTGATATGCAATAAGTATTGCAATAATTTTTAGTATGAAATAAAAGTTTCCGGACAGTGGCCGCCGCGAAAAGGCCGGCTGAGGGAGGTTTACCATGTCCATCATCCGCCTGACCATGGCGCAAGCTCTGGTGCGTTACCTGTGCAACCAGTTCACCGAGATCGACGGGGAGCGCGTACCGCTGTTTCCCGGCGTCTTCGCCATTTTCGGCCATGGCAATGTAACATGCCTTTCCGAGGCGCTGGAGGCGGTCAAGGACACGCTGCCCACCTGGCGCGGCCAGAACGAGCAGTCGATGGCGCTTGCCGCGATCGGCTTTGCCAAGGCGACGCGGCGCCGCCAGATCATGGTGGCGACCAGCTCCATCGGCCCGGGAGCGCTGAACATGGTGACGGCGGCCGGCGTGGCGCATACCAACCGCCTGCCCATCCTGCTTCTCGCCGGCGACAGCTTCGTCAACCGCCGGCCCGATCCGGTCATGCAGCAGGTCGAGCATTTCGGCAATCCGACCATCACCGTCAACGATGCCTTCAAGGCCGTGACGCGCTACTGGGACCGCATCGTCCATCCCGAGCAGATCCTCTCCTCGCTGCCGCAGGCCGTCGCCGTCATGCTGGATCCCGCCGATTGCGGCCCGGCTTTCCTGGCCCTGCCGCAGGATGTGCAGGAGATCGCCTGGGACTATCCCGAAAGCTTCTTTGCGCCGACGATCCACAAGGCGCCGCGCCCGCGGCCGGATCGTGACAGCCTTGCGGAGGCCGTGCGCGTGCTGAAGGCGGCAAAACGCCCGCTGATCATCTCCGGCGGCGGCGTGCGCTATTCCGGCGCGGAAACGGCGCTTGCCGCCTTTGCCGAAAGGCACGGCATCCCGCTCTGCGAGACCATTGCCGGCAAGGGCACGGTCACCCATGACCATCCGGCCCATGTCGGCCCGATCGGCATCGTCGGCTCCACCTCGGCCAATGCGCTGGCGGGCGAGGCCGACGTGGTGCTCGCCGTCGGCACGCGCCTCATGGATTTCACCACCGGTTCCTGGACCGCCTTCTCGCCCGATGCCCGCTTCGTCTCGATCAATGCGGCCCGCTGGGATGCCAACAAGCACCGCGCCGTCGCCGTCGTCGGCGATGCGCTGGAGACGGTCTCCGAACTGGATGCCGTGATCGGCGACTACAAGGCGGATGCCGGCTGGACGGAGAAGGGCCGGCGCGAATTCGCAAAATGGAACGCGGCGCTCGACGGCTACCAGAAGCCGACCAATGCACCGGTGCCGACCTATGCCCAGGTCGTCGGCATCGTCAATGCCAAGGCCGGGGAGCGTGACCTCCTGATCACCGCCGCCGGCGGCCTGCCGGGCGAGGTGATGAAGAACTGGCGCGTCAAGGCGCCGAACACCTTCGACTGCGAGTTCGGCTTCTCCTGCATGGGTTACGAGATCGCCGCCGGCTGGGGCGCCGCCATGGCCGATCCCACCCGCACGCCGATCGTCATGATCGGCGACGGCACCTACATGATGATGAACTCGGACATTTATTCGACCGTGCTGTCCGGCCACAAGATGATCCTCATCGTCTGCGACAACGGCGGTTATGCCGTCATCAACCGCCTGCAGAACGCCAAGGGCACGCCGGGGTTCAACAATCTCCTGAAGGATTGCCGCGTCAAGGAACCGTTCGCGGTCGATTTCGCCAAGCACGCCGAGGCGATGGGGGCTCTCACCCGCCGGGTCGAAAGCCTTGCCGATCTCGGCGACGCCGTTGAATGGGCACAGACGACCGACCGCACCACCGTCATCACCATCGTCTCCGACGCCTTCACCTGGACGCCGGGCGATGCCTGGTGGGATGTCGGCGTGCCGCAGGTGAGTGCGCGGGCAGAGGTCAATGCCGCGGCGGCCGACCAGCAGGCCGACCGCAGGAAGCAGCGCGTCGGCGTTTAACCGCTTGGCCTTCGGCAGAACTGGCCGGGCCCGGCATGCGAAAGCGTGCCGGGTCTCTTTCTTGGTGGCGCGGCGACAGGACCGCCTCTCACCGCGCCCGCATCTGAAGATGCATCATTTCCAGAAGCTTGCCGACATCCGAAGGGCTGCCGATCGCGATGATCTTCAGTGTTCCCGCCTGTGGATCGAATGCCGTCTGGAGATGCAGTGGCGGGGTGCCGGCGTTCCCGGTAAGTGCGACGGCCTGGAGAAATGTCGCCATGCGTTCCGCGGCCTCGAGCGTGATGTCGGGGATGTCCGTTATGCAGGTCGTGCGCGCGCTCCCGTCCAGTTCGCTTCCCCCGCTTGCGACGCCGGCAAGCGTGTCTAGATCGACCCGGAGGATGCGGTAGGACTTTCCGACCCGCGTTGCAGGCAGCCGCCCGTCGTGGATGTACCGCAGCACGGTTTTCGGGTGCAGGTTCAGCTGCTGCGCTGCCTGTTCGACGGTCAAAAGCTGTTGCGTCATGTGATGTGCTCTGATTTATTCCCTATTGCTCTATATAAATAGATTTTTATGGAACATTGAAGGACGTTGAGATGGTAATTCAACCGCAAGGGAATGTCGACAAGACAAGCGATGCCGCTGGTGAAATGAAAGCCCGCATGCGCGGCGATCTGCGCGCCGCCATAAAGGAGGGCCGCCCCGACGAGGCAAAACTGATCCGGACGCTCGTCGCGGCGATCGACAACGCCGAAGCGCCGCCGCTTCAGCCGGGGCACCGTGCCGCAGATCACCACAGCTTCCGCGACGGGTCGGCGGAGGTCGATCGGCTTTCCCTGAGCGCTGCGCAGGTGCGGGCGATCCTGCTGGCCGACATCGCCGAGCGCGAGCGCGCGGCCGCCGAGATGGACCGCCATCAACGGCCGGATCGCGCCGATGCCCTGCGTGCCGAAGCGCGGCTTGCAAAACGCTACATTCTGGAATGAGGCCGTAAGCAGCCGGCTGATTCCGCGCCGGTCTCCACCCTTGCAAGGTCAGTTGCCCGGGTCTATCGACGATCCGATGAAAACCGTCGTCCATGAGGACTGCCATGCATGAGATTCGGAAAATCGAGGCGGCTGACAAAATCGGCTTCTACCGCGAGCTGCTCGCCCAGGCCGAAGGCTTGCTGCATGGCGAGCGCGATGCCATCGCCAACGCGGCGAACCTCTCCGCACTGATCTTCGGCGCGGTCGCCGATCTCAACTGGGCGGGCTTCTACTTCCTGAAAACGCCGCAGGAACTGGTGCTCGGGCCGTTCCAGGGCAAGGTCGCCTGTGTGCGCATCCCTGTCGGCAAGGGCGTCTGCGGCAGCGCGGTGGCCGAGTGCAAAAGCCAGCTCGTGCCGGATGTGCACGCCTTTCCAGGGCATATTGCCTGCGATGCCGCCTCGCGCTCGGAACTCGTCACGCCGCTCGTCCGCGACGGCGTCGTGTTTGGTGTTCTCGATCTCGACAGCCCGCTGCCCGGCCGGTTTACGGCGGAGGACCAGGCCGGCTTCGAAGCGCTCGCCGCACTCTACGTCTTGGCGAGCGATCTCTGAAACGGCAGGCGCCCGGCTTTCACCGGGCGTTTTTTGTTTGTGGCAGCAGAGGGGAGGCCTTAAGCCGCCTTCTTGCCGGCGTCGAACGGGATCTCGATGTCGACGGCAAGCGTCGAAACCTGCGCGCCGCGCTCCATCTTGATCGAGACCTTCTCGTCATCAACCTGCATGTGCTTGGAAATTGCCTTCAGGATCTCGTCGCGCAGCTTGTTGACGAGGTCCACGTCACCGGTGGCGGCCCGCTCATGGGCGAGCAGCACCTGCAGTCGCTCGCGCGCTGCCGGCGCCGACTGGGCGCGGGAGAAGAAACGGAACAGATTCATGCCGCCTTCCTTCCGAAAATCTTGCCGAGGAAGCTGCGCTTGTCGCCGGGGATCGTGACCGGCAGGGTCTCGCCCTTGAGACGACGGACAGCTTCGAAATAGGCGAGTGCCGGAGCCGAGCGTCCGTCGGCGAGCGTCACCGGAGCCCCGACGTTCGAGGCGCGCAGCACGTCCATGCTCTCGGGGATGATGCCGAGCAGCGGGATGGAGAGGATTTCCAGGACGTCGTCGACCTTCAGCATGTCGCCGCGCTCGGCGCGCACGGCGTCGTAGCGCGTCAAAAGCAGGTGCTTTTCGACGCGCTCGCCGTTCTCCGCCCTCAGCGTCTTGGAATCGAGCAGACCGATGATGCGGTCCGAATCGCGTACGGACGAGACTTCCGGATTGGTGACGACGATCGCCACGTCGGCGTGGCGCATGGCAAGGGTCGCGCCGCGTTCGATGCCGGCCGGGCTGTCGCAGATCACCCAGTCGAAGGCGTTCTTCAGGGCGGCGATGACCTGCTCGACACCCTCGGGCGTGAGATTGTCCTTGTCGCGGGTCTGGGACGCCGGCAGCAGGTAGAGTGTCTCGACGCGCTTGTCGCGGATCAGCGCCTGCGTCAGCTTGGCTTCGCCCTGGATGACGTTGACGAGGTCATAGACGACGCGGCGTTCCGCACCCATGACGAGGTCGAGATTGCGCAGGCCGACGTCAAAATCCACGACCACGACCTTCTCGCCGTTTTGCGCCAGCGCGGCGCCGAGCGCGGCAGACGACGTCGTCTTGCCGACGCCGCCCTTGCCCGATGTGACCACGATTACCTTGCCCATTGACCTCTCCGTTGTTTGAACCGTCCTCGGTTCAGCCGAGTGTTGCTGCCTTGATTGCTTCGCCTTCCAGCCAGATCTGCACGGGTTTGCCGCGCAGGTCCGGTTCCATGTCGTCGGCGGTCTTGTAGAAGCCGTCGATGGCGATCAGTTCTGCTTCGAGCTTGCGGCAGAAGATGCGCGCAGAAGCATTGCCCATTGTGCCGGCCATGGCCCGGCCGCGCAGCGGGCCATAGACGTGGATCGAGCCGCCGGCGACGATTTCCGCGCCTGATGCGACCGAGCCGATGATGGTGACATCGCCTTCGGGAAAGAAAATGGACTGGCCCGAGCGGATAGGGCGGGCGACGACCATCGAGGGCACCGCCTGCATCGGCGGCGGGCTTGCGGGCACCACGACCGATTCGGCGGGCTGTTCCGCCTTTTCCGTCTTCTTTGCCTTGCCGGCCTTTTCCGTACGTTCCTCCGCAACCGGCGCCTCGATGTCGCCGGCCGGGCGGCCGTCGGTCATGGCCGGCGGCATGTCTGCGCCGAGCAGCGAGGACCGCGCGCCCTCGATGCCCATGACGCGCACGTTGCGGGCGTTCAGCTGGCTGACGAGTTCGCGAAGCTCCGCCTTCTCGATATCCAGCCCATCGACATCCAGCACCACCGGACGCCGCAGGAAGAAGCCGGCGGACCGCGCTGCCAGATCGTCAAGCCGCACCAGCCAGTCCTCGAAGGGCAGCTCCGGGGTCAGCGCAAGCGCAAGGAAAGAGCGCCCCTTGAGGCGGATCGGCCGTGGTTGGGTTAACACGTCAGTCATCTTCGTTAATTTTCGGTTGCTTCGGTGTACCGATGGAATGGTTAACAAAAGGTTAATTTGCAGGTTTGGCTGGCGCGAGGCATGCGCCCTGAGGCGCCCGTGCAACGGTTCGCGTGAAGCGGGAAAAGTTAGGGTTTTCGCGTGCGGCTGTCGCGGCAAACACAAAAAAGCCCGCCGGCGCACGATGCGACCGGCGGGCAGGCTTGGGGGAGCGTTGATCGGGCGTCAGGCAGCCATGCTGTCCTGAACGAAATGCCCCGGTGAGACCTCGCGGTAGGTGCGCTTGGGCGGCACATAGCCGTGCGGGCGCAGTGGGCTCTTGATCTCCTCGTTGAGCGGCGGGTTCAACTGGCCGCGCCGGGCAGGGTCGGGGATCGGCACGGCGGAGATGAGGCGGCGTGTATAGGCGTGCTGCGGATTGTCGAAGATTGCCGCCCGTGGGCCGATCTCGACGATCTCGCCGAGGAACATCACGGCGACGCGATGGCTGACACGCTCCACCACCGCCATGTCGTGCGAGATGAAGAGATAGGCGAGGCGGTGCTGTTCCTGCAGATCCAGCAGGAGGTTCGAAACCTGCGCCTTCACCGACACGTCGAGCGCCGAGACCGCTTCGTCGGCGACGATGAGCTTCGGCTGCAGCGCGATCGCCCGGGCAATCGAGATGCGCTGGCGCTGGCCGCCGGAAAATTCGTGTGGATGCCGGTCGGCCATCGCTGCGGAGAGGCCGACCTGCTGCAGGAGTTCGGCCACCCTGTCCTTCGCCTCGCGCCGCCCCATCAGGCCATGCGCGAGCATGGGTTCGGCAATCGCCGAGCCGATGGTGATGCGCGGGTTGAGCGAGGCGAACGGATCCTGGAAGATCATCTGCGAGGTGCGGCGCATGGCGCGCAGCGAACCGGCGCTCGCCTTCGTCACATCCTGCCCGTCGACCGTGATCGAACCGGCGCTCGGATCGACGAGGCGCATGATGGCCCGGCCGGTGGTGGATTTGCCGCAGCCCGATTCGCCGACCAGCGCCAGCGTCTCGCCGGGCTTCAGGTCGAAGGAGACGCCTTCGACCGCATGGATCTGCCCCTGCGGCAGCGCGAAGCGGACCGCGAGTTTTTCCACCTTCAGGATCGGCTGCACGCCATCGGGAACGGGCGACGTCACGCCGCCGTCGCTGGCCTCGCCGGTGGCGGGATCGACATTCGGGAAGCGGCGGGGTGCAGCAGCGTCGCCCATCGTACCGAGGCGCGGGATGGAGGCGAGCAGCGCCCTGGTATAGATCGCCTTGGGCGCCGCGAAGATTTGCGGCGTCGGGCCGGTCTCGACCATGTCGCCGCGGAACATCACGAGGGTGCGGTCCGCCACCTCGGCGACCACGCCCATGTCATGGGTGATGAAGAGCACGCCCATGTTCTCCTCGCGCTGCAATTCGCGCAGCAGATGGAGGATTTCGGCCTGCACGGTCACGTCGAGCGCGGTCGTCGGCTCGTCGGCGATAAGCAGTTTCGGGCGGCAGGCGAGTGCCATGGCGATCATCACGCGCTGGCGCATGCCGCCGGAGAACTTGTGCGGATATTCGTTGAGACGGCTTTTCGCGGCGGGGATGCGCACGCGCTCCATCAGCCGCAGCGCTTCGGCCTCCGCGGCGCTCCATGACAGGTCCCGGTGCAGCACCAGGGCCTCGGCAACCTGGTTGCCGATGGTGAAGACCGGATTGAGCGAGGTCATCGGCTCCTGGAAGATCATACCGATCGTGCCGCCGCGCACCGAGCGCATCTCCGCTTCGCTCACCTTCAGGAGATCGCGTCCTTCGAGCAGGATGCGGCCTTCGCAGCGCGCCCGGCCTGCCGGCAGGAGGCGCATGGTGGACAGTGCGGTGACGCTTTTGCCCGAGCCCGATTCGCCGACGATGGCGACGGTCTCGCCGGCATTCACCTCGACGCTGATGTCGCGGATGACGGCGCGCCACCCTTCGGCAGTCTTGAAGGAGGTCGTCAGGTTCTCGACCGAGAGCACCGGCCGGTTCGTGGGAGCGGTCATGGTCAGCTTTCCTTCGCAAGGCGCGGATCGACGAGATCGCGCAGCCCGTCGCCGAGCAATTGCAGGGCAAGGACCGAGAAGACGATGGCAAGGCCCGGAAACACCATCAGCCAGGGGGCGTTGTTCATGTATTCGCGGCCGGAGGCGAGCATGGTGCCCCAGGTCGGCATATCGGTGGAAACCCCGACGCCGAGGAAGGACAGGCTTGCTTCCGCGAGCATCGCCGAGGCGAAGACGAAGGTCGCCTGCACGAGGATGGGCGAGGCGAGGTTGAGCAGCACATGGCGCGTCAGGATCTGCCAGGTCGGCAGGCCCATGGCGACGGCGGCCTCGATGTAGGGCAGCTCGCGCAGCACCAGTGTCGAGCCGCGCACGATACGGGCAAGGCGCGGCGCATAGGTGATGCCGAGCGCCAGGATGACCGTGGTGAGCGACGGCCCGAGCGCAGCGACCAGCGCGATGGCGAGCAGGATGTCCGGGAAGGACATCATGGCATCGAGCAGCCGGGAGATCGGCGCGTCGAGCTTGCGGAAGAAACCGGCTGCGACCCCCATGATGACGCCGAGCACCGTGGAGATGCAGACGACGCCGAGGCTGACGAGCAGCGAGATGCGTCCCGCATAGATGGCGCGGGAAAAGATGTCGCGGCCGAATTCGTCGGTGCCGAAGACATGGGCGAGGGACGGCGGCTTCAGCTTGTTGACGATCGACAGCTTGTTCGGCGCATAGGGCGCGACCCACGGGGCGAGGATCGCCGCCACGAGTACGATGGCAAGGATGATCGCGCCGATGAGGATGGCCTTGTTGCGGAAGAGCCGCCGCAGGCTGGAGACGAGCGGCATGGAGAGGGAGGCGGTCATCATAGGCGCACCCGCGGATCGACGAGGATGTAGAGCATGTCGACGATGAAGTTGATGAGCACATAGATCGCCGCGACGACGAGCAGCGTACCCTGAATGACGGGATAGTCGCGGCGCAGCACGGCCGAGACCACGAGATTGCCGACGCCCGGCAGGCCGAAGACCGTTTCCGTCACCACCGCGCCGGCGACCAGCATGGCGATAGAGAGGCCGATCACGGTGATGATCGGGATCAAGGCGTTCTTCAGGGCATGCTTGAGGATGACGCGCCGCTCGCTCGCCCCCTTGGCACGGGCGGTGCGCACATAGTCGTCACCCAGAACGTCCAGCATGGCGGCACGGGTGAAGCGGGTGATCAGTGCCGAATTGACGATGCCGAGCGCCACGGCAGGCAGCACGAGATGGTGCAGCCGCTCGAGGAAGGCCGTGTCCGGCCCGCCGTAGCCGGAGGCCGGGAACCAGCCCTGGCCGACGGCGAAGACCTGGATGAGCATGAGGCCGAGCCAGAAGCTCGGCACGCTTGCCGCCACCATGGTCAGCGTCACGACGACCTGGTCGAACAGCGTGCCCCGCTTGACGGCCGAGAGGATGCCGACCGGCAACGCGATCGCAACCGCGATCAGGATCGAGAACAGCGTGAGGAAGAAGGTCGGCTCCGCCCGTGCGGCAAGCGCCGAGGTCACCGTCTGGTTGAGGAAGATCGACTGGCCGAGATCGCCCTTCAATATGCCGAGCACGAACTGGCCATACTGGGTGATCAGCGGCGCATCGAGCCCCATTTTCGTGCGCAGTTCGGCGATGTCCTGCGGGGTCGCATCCGACCCCAGCATCACGGCGGCGGGATCGCCCGGTGTCACGCGGACGATGACGAAAACCACCGTCACGACGAGGGCGAGCACGATGGCCATGCCCCCCAGCCGGTTCAACAGTGCCCGGACGATCCTTGCCATGATTTCCCCCTTACTTCTTGGGCGTTACGTTCCAGAAATGCGGCCAGTAGGTCGGCTTGTAGTCGGAAATACCGGCGCCGACGCCCGTGACCGCGTTGAAGTTGCCCACCTTGAAGAGCGGCGCATCGTCGTAGATCACGGTCTGGATGCCTTCCCAGGCCGTCTGCTTGTCCGTGTCGGACACGGCGTTCATGTAGGTGGCGACGGCCGACGCCTTCTGCTCGGAAACATACCAGCCCGGATAGGTGTCGGTGATCGTGTTGATCGTCGTCGGGTCACCCGGGAAGTTGGAATGGGTGATGAAGATGTCCCATTCCTTCGGGTCGGCGCGGCGGGTCGTCAGGGTCGCCCAGTCCACCACCTGCAGGTCGACCTTGAAGCCGGCGGCTTCGAGATAGGCCTTGGCGACCTCGCCGATCTTGTAGTGGAACTCGTACTGGCGGCTGGTCATCAGGCGCAGCGGCGTGCCGTCATAGCCGGCATCCGCAAGCAGCTTGCCGGCCTCTTCCGGATCGCCCTCGCCGTAGCGCGCAACGCCCGCCTCGGTGTACCAGAGCGAACCCTTCGGGAAGATCGAGGCATCGACGCTGAAGAAGCGCTCGTCGGAGAAGGCGGCGAGCATCATGTCGTTCGGGTTGAGCGCGGCCTGCACGGCCTGGCGCAGCTCCTTCTTGATGAGCAGGCCTTCCTTCATGTTCATGTTGAGCGAGGCCCAGCCGGTGTTCTCGTAGATCACGGCCTTCGCCTTGCCGCTCGCCTCGACGCGCTCATAGGCGCTGACCGGCAGGGAATCGGCAAAGTCGAACTGTCCGGAAATCAGGCCCTCGACGCGGGTGTTTGCGTCGGGAACCGGCACGAAGCGGATCTCCTTGGCGATCGCCACGCGCCTGCCGGCATAGTTGCTCGGCTCGCCCTCGGGCGAGGTGTAGCCGTCGAAGCGGACGAGCTGGGTATACTGGTCGGGCTTGCGCTCCTTCAGGGCATAGGGGCCGGTGCCGACGAATTCGGTCAGCGTGTCGGCGATCTTCTCGGAGGGCATGATGACGGAAGCCTGCGAGAAGGTGGCGAGCAGCGGCGCGTAGCGCGACTTCAGCTTGACGACGACGGTGTTCGGGCCGTCTTCGGACAGGCTTTCCACCACTTCGGCGACCTGCTTGCCCTTGGAGTTGACGGCCATCCAGCGCGTCAGCGAGGCGGTGACGTCCTTGGCATCGAGATCGCTGCCGTCGTGGAACTTGACGCCCTGGCGCAGAGGAATGCGATAGGTCAGGCCATCCTCGGAAATCTCGGGCATGGCGAGCGCCAGCAGCGGCACGGAACGCCACTCGTTGTCATAGGTGTAGAGCGTCTCGAAAATGTGCTGGTCGATGGTCAGCACGATGTCGGTCGCGGTCTGCATGACGTCGAGCGTCGGCGGCTCGCCGATGGTCGCGACGGTGAGGACGCCATCCGTCGTCTGGGCGATGGCCAGGCTGCTCGTGCTGGCGAGTGCCGCGGCCAAGGTTATCATGACAAATGCATTTTTCATCTTATATCCCTCTGATTTTACAAGGTTCGTGTCCGCGCCGGCTCCCGTCCGGCGGGTGGTTCAGTTTTCAAGCCCGAGCGGATCGTTGACGCGTGGCCAGATATTTAGGCTGGCTTTTTTGTAGGGTGTCGTTGCGGGATCGGTCGGGTAGGAGGTGGGTGCGGCGACATAGACGATCTGGGAGGAGACCGGCTGGAAGCCTGCGTGGAAATGGTTGGTGGACTTGACCAGGAGGAAGGCTTTCCGGGTGAAGTCGATGCCCTGGTTGGCGAAGATGTCGGGCTCGTAGGTCTGGGTGCGGCTGGTGATCAGCACGATGTCGATCGTCGAGCCGCGCGGGCGCACGACGGCGGCAGGGCCGAGC
>NZ_JARSBQ010000024.1:0-28971 GCF_029623935.1 Shinella sp. 838 | reverse complement strand
TGCAACTGTCGAAAGGCCCGCGGCAATTCCAGGAAAGGCGCACCATTGCGCAGGGCTCCGGGTTTGCGCTGGATGACCGCAAGGTAATGCCGCCAGTCGTAAATCGTTCGCGGTGGTTTCCCACCTTCCAGTACGACGACGAGAACGACGCATGATGCGCTTCAAGTCGGCGCGACAATGCCAGCGTTTCGTCTCAGCCCATGGCCCAATCGCCAACCTTTTCCATCTCCATCGCAAACATCTCACCGCAGCTTACTACCGCCGGCTTCGCGCTCATGCCATCACGATCTGGCGAGAAATCGCTTGCTCGATAGCTGCCTGAAATTCGGCTCGCAAATCCCCGCCGCAAACTCCCAAAAGTTAAGGCGACGCCACCATACGGAGTTCTGAAAACAGGACGCTTGACCCACAGCTTTCTATCCAAGATCCCTTTATACCCTATGCGATACACCGAGCGCATGTAGTCAACGCTTAGCGGATTGAGCATGGAATAGGGAACCTGCTCGTCGATCGATGCAATATCGAGGTCGACACCTGATCGTTGCGCGAAATTGTAGAGTGCGACAAGGCCGTGTTTCGTTTGCGATTTCAAGAGTATGCCGTACGCTCTGCCCATGATCGGCAAGGCCCGCTCACGTGACATGGAAAACTCAGGAATAAGGGCGTTATTTACGATCACGTAAATATGCAGGTTTTGACCTTTAGCATGATCGTTGTTCGCAACGAGCAGGTGTTCAGGCAGAGTAAAGAACTGTGCCGAGCTACCCCCATCGGAATGCAATTCCTCGATCTGTTTTCCATCGACGACCGCTCTTATCGATACTGGAGGGAAAATTCCCGGGACGCTTGCGGATGCGATCAGTATATGCCGGACCAGGGCCAGTGCGTCCGGCCGGTTACTGGCAGCAATCGCTCCAATGTTCCAGACTACCGCCCGCTGGGTATCGAGATTTGTCGTCATAACCAGGAGACGACGTCCGGCGCGATGCTCTGTTGCAATTCGGCGTAGTATCTCGATCGTGATAGTCTGTTCCACATTGCTGCGCAGAGCATTTCCCTTGAGAAGGCCCGGAGAAAAGATGCCGGCTCCTTTCCATTCGATATCGATGAGGTCTCGTGTTTCTCCCGATAGATAAAGCCGTCTGAGCTGTGCATCATAATCTGAGCCGAGGAATGCGAAGGGCGCGATCAGGGCACCTGTACTCACCCCCGTTACAACCGCAAATCTCGGGCGGGTTCCAAGTTCACTCCAGGCGGACAATATGCCCACCGCAAACGCTCCCCCTGCCCCGCCCCCGGAAATGGCAAGCATCGTGGGCTTATCCTTCAGGATGACCGGCCTCCAGGGGTCATGCACCGATACAGGAGGCCGCGGATCATCTACGTGCGCCCTGATGTTCTCGAATCCGGAAATCTGTGCGCGATCAGCTTCAGCTGCGTTGTACGTCGGACGTTCTGGCGCCACACACCCACTTAAAATTGCCACTGCAAAAACCAGGATGCCGGCGAGCACGTCTCCAAAAGGAGCCTTCACGAATTTTCGCTGAGTTTTCGCTCGAGCTGAGAGCTTCATCCATATGACTCCATTGGAAAGGGGGAACCAGCGCCGCGATCATGCTGGTAGCCGGAGGGCATCGGCTGATACGCAGTGTCTCAGTTTACGATTTCCGTGTTTCCGGATCAGTTGAGGGTAGTCTCACGGTCGCCAATACGACGCCTATGACAGCGACCGCAATCGCCAGACCGACCCAGAGGCCATAGAGTTTGTGCCCAAGGATGAAACCGCCTATCAACGGGGAGATGATATCAGTTAGAGCGCCAAGCGATTGAGCGGATCCCATGACGACGCCCTGACGGTTTCCCGGTACATGGACGGACAGAGCCGCAAGGTAAGTCGGTTTGGCCATCGCATCGCCCGTGCTCACACAAAGCACCGCCAATGCGAGAAGGGGGACGGTTGTGGCAAGGCTCGCGATGAGAAAGCCGGTGCAGATCAAGCCAAATATCAAGATGATCAGCTGACGCTCGGAAAACCGCCGACCAAGCCAACCCAGGAGGAAGAGTTGCACCAGGATGTTGATGACGCCATCGGCAGCGACGATGTAGCTAAGGTGCTGGGGGCCAAAAGACTGCCCGTTCCAGATGAATGTCTCTGCGAGAAAGACCGGCATTTGCGAGCTGTAGATGCCGTATGCGAGGAAATGGCATACCATCACGATGATGAGGATACGGATGATCGGCGATGAAACGATGGCGCGAAACGAGACTTTCTCGCGTTCGTATGGTCCGGTTTGCGAGGGCGCAGCCTGATCGGCTTTCAGTGCGAAAAGAGTAAGGCCAATCGCGCCGATCGAGAGGAAGAGGGCTGCAAAGATTGGCACCGCCAGCGAAGCCTCGGAAAGAAACCCGGACAGGCCCGCACCGGTAATACCGCCTAAACCGACACCACCAGTCAGGATACTAATGGCCTGCCTGCGATCCTCAGGTGCAGTGTGGTCAGCGACGTAGCCTGCGGCCGCCGAGAAATTGCCGCCTGTCAGACCAAAGAGCGCACGCGCGACTATCACCACGAACACATTTGGCGCGACCGCCAGCAGGAAAAGACTTGCTGCCGCCATAGCCTGGCTTGCAAGCAGAACCCGCTTCCTGCCGAACCGATCCGACAACTGGCCTAGGGTGGGTGCGGCGACAAAATGAGTGAACGCCTCCGTAGCCAGGACAAGGCCAAAGATCAGCGGAGTTGCCCCCATCTCCCTCAGATAGAACGGTAGGACTGGCAGCACCGAAGCCATTCCGGCAGAATAAATACAAACGACCAGGAAGAGTGGCACCATGATGCGCCAGTTCCGACGCAGGGCCTCACGGGAAGCCGGTTTCGAGTAGGCAGCCTCAGTCATCTTCACTTTGCTCCCTGGCTGAGGTCGAAAACAGTTCGTGACGTGCTATCGTTCTTCGGCCATGCAGCATCAAAGTCAGCGAAAGGGACTTTCCTGAAACTGATATCCAGCCCGGCCGGTCTGGTAGACCGCAACACCTTGCTAGTGATTTCGAGGAGCTTGTCAGCAGACACGCTGCCATTCCCGCTGCCCATCAACTCGATTGCTGACGCCCGTAGTACAGCGCTTGGCAGTGAAATTTCCGAACCAGAGATAGAGCCCACCTGAACAAAGCGCATTGGCGATGCGCCGGAGCCAGCTTTGGCAGCAGCAATCAGGAGGCGCTCGGCGCTCTTACCCCAGAGATAGTCGATGACGATATCGACGCCTTCGGCAAACTCCTTCATCAATCGTTTGTCGAGAGTTTCGGGTTCTGCCCCAAGCGGGATGATCTCGTCTGCGCCGCTCTGTCTTATCTCTTCAAGCGCGATGGGGTTTCTACCGGTTGCCAGCACCTTACCGGCGCCAAGCCATTTCGCGATCTGCACCGCGAGACGGCCGGATGTCCCCGTAGCCCCGTTGATCAAAACGGTTTCTCCCCTTTGCAAACGGGCGCGTTCTGTCAACGCCGCCCAGGACGACATTCCCGGATTGGCGATGGCTGCCGCAGTAAAATCCTCGAGACCGGCCGGTATAGGTACGCAAAGACGGGTATCTGCGACCGCAAACTCCGCCATGCTGCCAAAGGGAGAACGGGGAAGAGCAAAGTACACGCGCCTACCGTCATCGAGCCTGCCTACGCCATCAATGCCGACAACAAACGGAAACACGCCATTCGCGCTGTAGTGGACGCCGGAAGCGTGAGCCTTGGTGACGTGGCTGATTGCTGCCGCAGTCACTTTGATCAGGTTCTCCCCTTCTAGCGGGATAGGCGGATCGATCTCGCCTAACGTTGGCTCAATCCCCATCGCTGATACTATTGCCGCTCTCATTTGCTCTCTCCATTGACAGAGAGCAGACCTGCCTCCGCGAGATACACCTCAATTTCGTCGGTTCGATCGGCGTCAAAGATTGCGCCGACATACCCGTCCGGGCGGATCAGAATGCAGTCGCCAGGCTTCAGCGCATAGGCGTCTTTGAAATGCCCCCACTCGTCGGAAAACTCCCCACCAGACCCGATCCGGTGAACATGCAAGCCTTCGCGCGGCTCAAATGCTTGCTGCCCGGCTTCGTATGCCAGCAATGTCCAATGGACGCCCTTAAACAGGCTGAAAAGGCGTTCAATTTGCCCCCCTGCGCCTCGCAACGGCGCATCAGGAGCGCGATCGCCAGCCGGCAGCGGAGCTCGGGCCGCGGTGCAGTTTACTGAGAGCGGCGACAATGGATAACCGATGTCGAGTTGACGGACTTCACGACCACGCCGCATTTCCCCCGCCTTCTGGGCGTCCAACAACTTGGTTGCAAGTCCAAGCATGGCTCCGGCAACCGGGCGCCGCTCCTCCTCGTAACTGTAGAGTAGCCGGTCAGGGGCACCTCGCACCACGGCCGCAAGTTTCCATCCGAGATTGTAGGCATCCTGCACGCTGGTGTTCAGGCCCTGGCCTCCCGTCGGTGGATGGACATGGGCGGCATCACCGACCAGAAAGGTGCGCCCCACCCGATAGCTGTCGGCCAGGCGAGCATTCATCTCATAGTCTGATGCCCAGTGAACAGTGTGGACAATGATGTCATTGAGGCCCGTTCGATCGGCCAGGAACATCGTCAGTCCATGCGCGGAGAGATCAACTTGTGCGTCTTTGGTGACAGGTGCCTGGATTTGAAACAGGTCCGTGCCGGCGAGAGGGCCAACCCATACCTGCCGGCTCATGTCGCCGTCTCTGGCGAAACGATGCGCGACCTCATCTGAAAGCCCGGATAACGCTACATCGGCGACGATTGCACGAGCGTCGAGCGTCTTACCGGGGAAGCCGATCTCGAGAGAACGTCTGACAAAGCTTTTCCCGCCATCGGCGCCAATCAACCAGCGCACCCGAACAACCTCTTCGTATTCAGAATGGCCGATACGCGCGGTAATTCCATCTTTGTCCTGCTCAAACCCCTTCAATTCGCAGCCAAATTCCACTCGACCACCAAGTTCGATCAGGCGCGATCGTAAATTGCGTTCAGTCACGAACTGCGGAACCATAAGCGCCAGATGGTAGGGCTCTGCTGGGGTGGGCTGGATGATCTCGGCCATATCAGCATCGGTGTAGCTCCCGTCATCGCGATAGGTCCGTTGGCGTGGGTAGATGCCCCCGGCTGCTACCGCCTTGTCCAAAATGCCGAGGTCCTCGAAGATTTCCTGTGTTCTGGGCTGTATGCCCTTGCCGCGGGAACCATTGAAAGGCACTGCCAATCGGTCAATCAAACGGAAGGAAATATCGCGGCGCGCGAGTTCGATGGCGAGCGTCAGGCCAGCCGCCCCCGCTCCGCAGATGAGTACATCTGCAGTGAAATCATTTGTCATTTTCGTCTCCATGTGTGTATTATGCACATAACAAGAGGGAGAGCCTGATGTCAACAAATAATGTGCAAAATACACGCACATCAGAACTGATGCGCGATCTGCATGGATCATTGATCGAGATCGTCAGCGCGATGAACCGGCCGCAGCAAGACGACGAATTGGTTCGCGAGGCCGGGATTTCGTTGGATCGCGCACTGTTTCGGCTCCTCGTCGCAGTCGAGCGAATGGGGCCGATCGGCGTTGTCGAACTCGCCGAGCGGGTCGGGCTGGATTACACAACGGTCAGTCGTCAGGTCGCGAAGCTTGATAGCCTTGGCCTTGTCAGCCGCCGCGGTAGTGCTGCCGACCGAAGAGTTCGCGAAGCGATTATCACAGCCGAAGGAAAGCTCATGACGGACAAGATCGATGCGGCGCGAGAGCGGATGAGCCGAGCGATCTTCGATACTTGGGATGAAAAGGATATTGCTGATCTGGTGCGATTAATGCGCCGCTTCGCCGATGCATTCAGGTAGGATCGGAATTTGGCTCGCGCCCGCCACAATCGAGGTCGTCCATGCAGTCGCCGAGCACATGCAGCGTTTCAGTGGGGATCCGACCCGACGTCTGCTTCCAACGCCTGTACGTGCCTACGTCAGTTCATCAAGGTGATGCAGTAACGATACCGCCACGGTGAGCGCAAGATGAGTTTCAACAATCGCGGTTTTGTCATCTGGCCACCGGTTAGCACAGCGGTCGTCGATTGAAGAGCTCGCGCGCGGATTGTTACCTTCCCTGGATGCTATCTCACTATGATGCCGCACCGACCCGTAAACGATCGTTGCGCACGACGCGCAACTGGTGGACGCGGCATATTAGAGAATGGACATTAGGATGTTGTCTGCGGTTGTGGCTCTATAATTGCTGTCACCCCCGCGCGACCAATCTCTGCCGTCGCGCGAAGATCATGTGCCGCCGCACCATCTTTAGCCTGAACGGCGATACCTTGCAGGACGGCGCAAAGAAAGCGTGCAACCTTCCCGGAAAGAGTTGGTGACAACCAGCACCGAAGTTCATGATCAAGGTTTGCGGCCATGTCCCCTCGCCGCGCCGCGAGCTCCTCGCTTAAATCGCTGTGATCTGGATGACTGGTAAGCAAACCCAATGAAATCATGCAACCGCGCTCGCCTTGCTCGGACGTTACCCTGTCGATGACCTTGTCAAATAACTGCGCAACGGCCTCATCGAGGGTAAGCCGTACTCCATCTTCCTGCGAAAGCGATAATTGGGCCATCATCGAGTATCGGTGCAAAGCCTCACGATAAAGTTCGGCTTTGGATCCGAACGCAGCATAGAGGCTGGGAGGGGCTACGCCGATACTTTCTGTCAGCATGACTAAGGAGACGCCCTCATATCCATGCTTCCAGAATAGATACATCGCGGTCTTGATTGCTTCGTCCCGATCAAAGCCGCGTGGACGGCCGCCCTTGTTTTTAAGCTGTTTCATATCACTCACTAAAAAACCATTGACCAATGCGAGTCAATTAGCATAGTTCTATAGTGATCAATAAAGAAGGTGCCGTATGATCCTCAAAACCTATGCACGGATGTTTTCGACCGACTGCAATGCAACCCTGGTCGCACTCGAGCGGCTCCACGGCCGCCAAGCACATTTACGGTTTCGCTTCGGCGAATGGGACCTTGCGGGGATTGGAGACATGTTTGTCGTCGCAGGCACTGAGGAATCGCTAGCTCCTATCCGGGATAGCCATGGCCCAGTGATAGTTCACGACCTCCAGGCTATCGAAGCAGAGTTGCTTGCCAGTGGAGCAACCATAACCCAGCCAATAGTTAATGTTCCGACGGGACGGATGCTATATGCGCGCCATGCTGATGGCCTTCATATTGAATATGTAGAATGGAACGATGAACTTGTGGAACGATTTATCCGCAGGCCGCAACGCGAGGGACGGTTGTCGTCTGAACTGTAGTAGGTTGTCTGCATCTACAGGCTCGTAAGTTGTCGCTCGGCGAAGCGTTTGCCTACATTGGCCATTATTGAAAACTCCTGCACTTTTTTGGCTGACGCGGTCGCCCCGGAGATTGATTGCTCTGGGGCCAAACTTTGGACCGCCGGTGGCAAAGCGACTGGAAGCCGCCGATGCCTCATCGCAATCTGCGATAATGGACGCAGCGTTGGTCTCTCACGAAACGAGCCGGAGAGATATCGATGCCTCACCAGTCCGTACCAGTTCGTCTGTTCTAGGGTCCAAAGCGGAGGAAGACGGCAGGGACGCCGCAATGGCCGGAGGTGCCGGAGGAGACCCGCCAAGCGCTGACAGTGCTCACCGTGCGGCTGAACCAATCCCGGACGATCTGGAACGTGACGTTGCCGAGGCGAGCGGCATCGGAACGTGAGCCTCCCTCTTAGATCGACCCGAGTGCCAACAGACGTCGTGCCTGGGCTGCATCCTTCGTCACGCCGCGCCAAGGTGAAGGGCAATTTGATAAACGCCACTTTGCGCGTACTTCTGACTTCTCGAAGCGCCGATCGACACTCTTGTGTCGGCGTGGAAGTTCAGCGCTGGGTCTTTCTGTTCTGCCGCCGCTTTGCCTGCCATCGGACCTTACCAGCGCCCATGCGGCGCTGCTGGCCGAGCGCGCGGCGCGTATGCAGGCCGAGGCGGAAGCCGCCAATGCAAAGGCGCGGTTGTCGAGCACCGAGGTGCTGATCGCACATCTGCAATTACTGATCGGCAAGCTGGAACGGGCCAAGCACGGGCCGGGTCGTGAGCGCACCCAGCGGCTGATCGACCAGTTGGAATTGCAGCTCGAAGAACTCGCCGCGTCGGCAACCGAGGACGAACTGGCGGCCGAAGAGGCCGCGCCCAAAACGCAGGCAGTGCGTGCCTTCACGCGTAAACGGCCAGTGCGCCAGCCCTGGCCGGAGGATATCGAGTGCGAGCGCATCGTCCTCGACGCACCGACAGCCTGCGCTTGCTGTGGTGGATCGCGGCTATCGAAGCTGGGCGAGGACGTCACCAGAACGCTGGAGGAGATCCCGCGCCGATTCAAGGTGATCGAGACGGTGCGCGAGAAGTTCACGTGCCGCGATTGCGAGGCGATCAGCCAGGCTCCCGCGCCTTTCCACGCCACACCGCGCGGCTTCATCGGCCCAAACCTTCTGGCCACGATCGTCTTCGACAAGTTCGGGCAGCACATCCCGCTGAACCGCCAGAGCACGCGCTTCAAATGTGAGCGCATCGACCTGTCGACCCAGACGCTCGCCGATCAGGTCGGACACGTCGCCTTTGCCCTCAAGCCGGTCTTCGACCTGATCGAGACGCATGTGTTCGAAGCCGAACGGCTTCACGGCGACGACACGACGATCCCGATCCTGGCCAAGGGCCATTGCACAACCGGGCGAATATGGGTTTACGTGCGTGACGATCGGCCATTCGCCGGGCCTGCGCCGCCGGCAGCGGTCTTCTACGCCTCCAGCGATCGGCGCGGAGAACACCCGCAAAAGCATCTGGCCGACTTCAGCGGCATCCTTCAGGCTGATTGCTACAACGGCTTCAATCCGCTGTTCGACCGGACGAGGAGGCAGATGCCGGCAACGCCCGCGTTCTGCTTCGCCCATGCGCGCCGGAAGTTCTTTGAACTGGCCGATGTCGCCCGCAATGCCCGGCGGGGCAAGGGTGCCAAGCCGATCTCGCCGGTAGCCCTTGAGGCCGTGAAGCGCATCGATGCCCTGTTCGCCATCGAGCGCGATATCAACGGCCTGAGCGCGGCCGAGCGGCTTGTCGTCCGGCAGGAGAAGAGCAAGCCCTTGCTGAACGATATGGAGGAATGGTTGCGCGCCGAGCGGGCCAGCCTCTCGCGCTCGTCGCCGGTGTCCGGGCCGATCGACTACGTGCTGTCACGCTGGGCCGACTTCGCCCGGTATGCCGACGACGGCAGGATCTGCATGACGAACAATTGCGCGGAAAGAGCGTTGCGCGGCGTGGCGAGACGTGTTTCATTATGCACCCCTTCGTTAAGTGTCTGTAAACATTGGAAGCGTGTCCGCGTCAACATCGCGCAACGGGCGACCTTTCCGGGCAATCGCCGCTCTGACCGGCTCGGACGTCAAATCGACGGCCCGGATTTGATAGGGCGCTCGCGGAACAACCTGGACTGCAGGAAGAACGCCTGTGGAAACAAGGCGTCGTACCATATAGCTTGAGACGCCCAACGCTTTCGCGACCTCTGCTTGCGTGAGCCATTCGCCATTTTTGTCCGCTGAACGGTAGGCATCGATGCCACGCACGTAACGAACAGAGCGGACCCGATGGGCTGTCCAGGTCTTTCCCTGGCCGGTGGGAAAGCCTATTCGGTTGAGTGTGGCGGCGATATCCTCATCTGACCAGCGACCCGCCATGCTGCGTATGACTTCCAGTGCATCTTCGGCTGTCGCGCTGCCGTGTTCGCCGGAGCGCGGCTTGCGAACACGCAGTTCCGAGTGCTGGCCACCCCGCCAATGAATCGTGAGCACGACATCGCGTATGGCATCGTCGACATCGACGATGATGTCTGCGATCAGCGTTCGAAGAAGCTGCTGGCGGGCGCGCATCGTCACATCAGGAGCATTCCAGGCCGCTGACAGGTTTTCCGCCAGGTTGACGAAAGCATCTGGATCAACCGCGATGGTCGTCGGGTTTTCGGCGGGCTGGCGCGTCTCCAAATCACGCACGCGGCGCAACGCGATTTCCCAGTTTTTCTCCAACTGTGCGGCGATCAGACGATTGTCAGGATCACATGCCGCGTAGCGCCGCTCGGCAAGGCCGGCCTCGTAGCGGGCCTGCTGGAGTTCCAGATCCAGGATCTGGCGCTGATCATCTGCTTGTTTCCGATGCATCCGTTCCGCCTCGATCGCGGATTCGATCGCTAAGGGTTCTACCGCTCGTAACAGCTCTCGTGCCACCGCCGTGTCAATCTTCGGAGCACCGAAGATCATACAACGAGGCAGCCCAGCCAAATTACCCTTGTCGCAGCGGTAGGCCGGCTGGCTTATCGGGCCACCCCTATAGCAAACACTCAGACGTTGGCCGCAACGGGCGCACGTCAGAAGGCTCGATAAGAGCGCCTTGCCCCCACGGCCCGACTTTACACCATCTCTGCGACCGTAGGCATTGAGCGCCAACTGCTTCTGGTTGCGCTCATATTCCTCCCAGCCGATGTAGCCTTCGTGATGATCCTTGATCATCACCTCCCAGGTGCCCGCCGGCTTGTAATGTCCGTAGGTCCGCCGAGCTCGCCCCTCAACGATTAAGGTTCGCTTCTCGCTTTTGCCATAGACATAAGCGCCCGCATAGAATGGATTTTTTAGCACACTGATCACATTACGGTAGCGGATCGGCTGCCAGACGCAGTTCGTCATGCGGCCTTCATCAGCAGGCCGGGGGAAGTGGATTTGCTCGGCTTTCATCGACAACAGCACCTGGCGGGCGCTGCCAAGTTCGCGAAAGCGGGTGTAGATAAGCCGGATCACCTCTTGCAGACGGATGTCGGGATCAAGTCCCAGGCCTGCCTCGCGATGCCATACATAGCCGAACGGAACCGACAGGCGCAGCTCGCCTCGCCGCGCCTTCGATCTGGCGGCATCGAGCATCCTTGCCCGCAACACGCCCAACTCGAACTCACTGATGCTGCCTTTCATGCCCAGGAGCAGGCGATCATTGGGATGGCAGGCGTTGTACACGCCGTCACGATCGATGACGCGGGCTTCGACAAGCCCGCACAGTTCGAGCAAATGATGCCAGTCGCGCCCGTTGCGCGCGAGCCGCGACGCATCGAAGCACAGAACGGCCCCGACCTTGCCTGCGCAGAGCCACGCGACCAGACGATCGAAGCCGGGCCGTGCCACCGTTCCGCTCGCGGATCGCCCGAGATCGTCGTCGATGACCTCGATGTCGGCAAAGCCGTACTTGCGCGCGATGTCGACCAGATCATACTGGCGTCGCTGGCTTTCCAGATTGGTCATGACCTGGGACTGCGACGACTGGCGCACATAGACGACCGCCTTACGCTGGAGCACGGTCGCCGGGAGCAGATCAGCGCTTGTCATCGGCAAGCTCCTCGACTCGGATGCCGGCAGCTTGCATCAGGACTTGGGCAAGCGTCAAAACGACCTTCGCCCGGTCCGCTTCTTTCATCCCGTCCACCCGGCGGGGCTCGAATATCAGGCTCATCTGTCTGCCCGAGGTCAGCGCGGGCGCGTCGTGTTGTTTCATCGACTTTCTCCCAAGCGATTCCATTATCGCGTTGGGAGTTTGGGGGAGCAGCGGCTACCGTGACCAGCCTCTTCAGATCGGACAATGCCAAGAGATCGACCTGTTGCGCGCCCAAAGTCATCCCGGCGCAAATCACCGGATCAAGCATCCAGGCAGCCATCGAAACTACGAGACCCGATGGACCTTTCACCTTAAGAAATTGGCCCGTCGCTCGATGCTCTACCCGCCGCACGCTGACCTTGCGGCCAAAATAGGGATGCCAACGGTAATGAACCTCCAATTCCTGACCGACATGGGCAGAATGAACGGGCAATGGCTTGCGGAAGAAAGGCATGGCTGTTCGCCGGTTCCCAGCGTGGGGGCGAGCGCGCTGCCTTCATGTATTCCCTGATCGTCACGGCAAAGATGAACGATATCGATCCGCAGGCCTGGTTGGCGGATGTCCTCGCCCGCATGCCCAACCTTCCCGTGTCACGACTGCCGGAACTGTTGCCGTGGAACTGGACCGCCGCCGGCAGCGTACGGCAGATGGCGGCCTGATGGCGCGACCGACCCATGTCTACACGATCGAATACGTCGCCACGCTGATCGGCGAGAACCTCGAACTCGTCCAGGAAATTGCCAGCAACTCAGACAACATCGACTACGGCGAGATGATCCATGCCTATGACGGCAGCGAAGAGGGCATCACGACCTTCACCGACCGGGGCATCGAAAGTCTAAAGGAATTCCTCGCCGATATCCGCACCTGGGATGGCGGTGTCCGACAGTTCCTTGTGGACGAGCAATGCGATCCTGCAAGGATCGAACGCATCATGGCAGACGAGCCGAAATCATAAACCCCGCGGCCTTCGCCGGATGGATACATTGAAAGGATGGCGGCCGATCTTTTGGAGGCAATGCGGACATCGGATTTCCGCTTCTATCAAGGTCAGGGCTGCGATGACGGCGCGCCGGAATGCCGGCAGGGTTGGTTCAGGTGGTCCGTTCTGTTGACGCCTCTTCTTTTTTTCCCCGCTTTGCGATCTGAAGGCGGTGATACTGGAGGAAGGCATAAGCGATCATCGTCGTCAGGGCGTGACGATGCAGTCCTTTCCATGATCGGCCTTCGAAGTGGTCAAGGCCGAGCTCCTCTTTCATCTGCTGGTGCGCCTGCTCGCAGACCCAACGGGCCTTGATCGCGCCGGCCAGTCGTTTGAGCGTGGCATCGGCGGGCAGATTGGCGAGATAATATTTGCGCTCCCCGCTCGAACGCCACTCGCCGACCAGCCAAACCTCTTCACCAGGCATATCCGCGGTCCCTGTCGCCGGAGTGCAGGCGTCCACAGCACTACTCCACAAACGCAATCAACCAGGGCTCCATTTATGAAAAGTGTTCAGGAACTGCGTGTACGAAGTATCGAAACCGCTCCACAGACAACCCCAACCGTTCCTAGCGCGGCCGCCAGCCCAAGACCGCTGATGCGCCAGCCAAACGTTTCAATCGATGGATTGCTAAGAAATGGGGACAGGAACTGACCCAAGAACACAGATCCCGTCAGAATCGCAGCGGTTTGTCCGCGGCGGCCTGGAGGCGTCCGCGAGAGCGATAGAGCGACAAATCCCGGAATTGCCAGCGCATAACCCGCGCCAACCGCAGCATTTCCCAAGAAAATCGCCGTCGTAGTGTCTCCCGCGACGAGCGCTGCGAAACCGAGCGCCATAAGGCCGAAACCGAGCGCCCAGACACCGGCATTGCCGAAGAAGGCCTGAGCCCGAGGGTAGCCAAGCGCAGCAATGCCGCCGGCGACCATAAGCGTTCCGAGGGCGGCTCCTGTCATGCTCGGTGATGTATAGCCACGGCTGGACAAGAAGAACGGCAGTTGCGTGGGCATGACGAAAAACAGCATCGTCAAGACCATTTGCCCAAAGGCGAGCAGGAAGACGACCTTCGTCGTTTCACCGGAATTGGACTGTGCGGGCTTTTCGCCCGCCGATCTGAAAGCCGGTGGATCGACGATAACGCGCCAGAAAAACGGAAGAGCGAGTGCTGGCATCGCATATACGGCAAATGGAAGCCTCGGCTGTACCGAAGCAAGAAGCCCCGCAATCACGATGAAGACAAAACCGCCGAAGTTTCGCGCGGAAACCTGACCACTTGAAACAGCGTGCAATGCCTCGCCCGAGAAATAGTCTGCCATCAGCGCAGACTGGGCCGTCATGATCATGGCAAGCGCAATCCCGAGACATATCCTGCTGAGCAGGATCAACGGTAAGGTCGGCAGGATCAGGCCAGCACTTCCCGATACGATAAACAGCAGCAAGCCCAGCAGCAGCAAACGGCGGCGGCCAGAGCGATCAGCGACCGCTCCACACAATGGCGCCACCAGAACGACCGCCAAAGAAGGTGCCGGGACCAGCAGCCGGATCAGAAGCGCGTTGGTTTCGTTGGCAGCAAACTGCTGTTCGAGCCCCGGCAAGGCAGGGCTGATCGTGGCCGCCGTCATCACGGTGAGTGAGGCAGCGATCATCAACGCGAGCGCACGTGGATCGTGCCATATGGATAGTGCATTCGTTTGTCTGCTCAGCTGCATCTTTCACCGCTTTCCTTGCGTTTCACACTGGAAAAAGGCAGGGTACGACTTCAAGTCCGCTTGAGGTCAAGTATGAAATTTCTGGACATCGCCGAAGTCAGCGGCGCAAGCGGCCTACCTGCTTCGACGCTCCGATACTATGAGGAAGTGGGTCTCATCGAATCTGTGGGAAGACGGGGCTTGCGTCGTCAATATGATCCATCAGTTCTCAAATGGCTGGCCCTGATCAACATGGCACGGGCGGCGGGGTTTTCCCTCGACGAGATCGGACCGATGTTCGGTGGCCGCGGCACTGGAAGCGTCATCATTCCCCGCGACGAGTTGCACCTTCGGGCTGCAGAGCTGGAAAGCAACGCCGATCAAATCAGAGCGCTGGCGACCATGATGCGGCATGTAGCAGATTGCCCAGCCCCGTCTCATCTGCAGTGCCCGACCTTCCAGAAGCTTATGCGCATCGGGACAAAGTACCAGTCACGTACCCGCAGGAAGCAGATGACGCACTCTGTTGCCCGCAAGCGGGTGTGAACACAAAGCATCCTGATCGGCACCTGCTCTGTCCGGCACTTGGGATATATGCGTGGGCTCTTGATGGGATCCGAACTCGCGACCTACACATTTCTAAGCAGCTCATCGCGTTGAATGTCCATTATAATGTTCTTTCATGGACATAAATAGAGGTGCGGGAGATCGCCGTGGCGGTCGGCTATCATGTTCTCTCGTCTTCACTCCGCAGCCAGGCGATCGACGCCGCCGCCTAGGTGTGAATGGCCCAACGCGAGCCCGACATCTTGTAATCGTAGCGCCTGGAATATATATTCCGATCCATCGGAAGAATTAATCAGGAGGCCCATATGCCCGAGGTTGCGGAAATGCTGAAGGCGAGCGAGGCCGCTGTCGTTTCGCGCGTGAGCCTGCGCGACGTGAACCGCGCCATCGACGAACATATCCTGCCAGAGGCGTTTGTCTCGCTCGACAATGGCCGGCACATTCTCGCCGGCGCGTGCTCATTCATTGCCTTTTACTTCGAGAGCGCCAGACGCCTGACCTCGGAGGAGCGGCTCTTTGCAATCAAGACCGTCGGTCCGCGCCTCACGCGCTCGCGGGCGCTCGCCTGGGCTGCGCTGCTGCGCGAGGATTGGACTGTACACGACGAATTCCTGACAATCGACCTGCTTCCATTCGTCCGGGAGACAAGCAAGCGGTTGGACGATCTTGCGGCCGCTCGCGAACTCGTCGCGGTATCGCCGGATATCTTAGGCGGCACGCCGGTCATCAATGGCACGCGTGTTCCGGTCTATGATGTCGCCGCTTCCGCCGCGGCTGGTCTCCCGATCGAGCAGATTCTGGACACTTGGCCAAGCCTTGACGCGGAAAAGGTGCGTCTCGCTGCGATCTACGCGGAGGCAAACCCCCTTCGTGGGCGGCCGCGCGTCTCCTCCGATTTGCCCGAGGGCGCAACTATCATCGTCGACCGCCGTGTCGCCCGTCGCAGGAAGGCGGGATGAAATTTCTGATTGATGAATGCCTCAGTCCGGAACTTGCCAAACTCGCAATCGGCAAAGGTCATGGGGAAACGAGCCACATCGTCTGGATAGGTTTGGCCGGCCGCAAGGATTGGGAGCTGAAGCCGATCATCCTCCAGGGTGACTGGACATTCGTAACCAAGAACTCCGTGGATTTTCGGGGTCCAAAGGACACTCCCGGTTCCAAGGGCCAGTATGCAGACGTTGCCATCCATGCCGGGCTAATCTGCCTCAATGGCCCACCCGGCATGGATTTAGACATGCAGATCGAACTCTTCGAGCAGGCCCTTGCGGAGTTGGAGGCGGAGCCTGACTTGATCAACCAGGTGCTGGAGGTTTCACTTGAGGATGAAGACGAGCTGCGCATACTTCGCTACGCCCTGCCAAACGAATGAGCAGCCGTCATCTCTCACTTGAGGATCCCGAAAAGTCCGCTCACGCATCAGCGGACGATGTTCACGATGACGAGGTGAGAGAAACGCCGGAACGGCGGTTGCCAATTATGAAGCTGACCTTAAAGACGCATCCCGATACATCTAATCGCGGAATGGCATCGGCTCGTGTGGATTGCAACGGGCCATATGGACATGCGGTGTGGGTTTCCATCCCTTGCGTTGCGGGTGCAGGAGGTGCTGAAACTGAACCTGCGCCAGGCCGAAAAAGACGCCGCTCAGATCGCCGCCTGAAACAATAGCCCCATCATACGTCAGCAATGCCCCACACGCGCGAGAAAATTCCGCGGTTCACGGCGTATGGATACCGGATGGGCGCGAAGGCCTCCAGACGATGTTCCTGCGCCGACATTTCCCGGTCTATACCGTCGATCAGCCGCCTCGTGGCCGCGCCGGCAACAGCACAGTCGCCGCAACGGTCCAGCCCGCTTCGTTCGACCAGTTGCTCTTCGATCAATTCCGCATCGGCAAGGGGCCGGATTACTTCGAAAACGTCCAGTTCACCGCAAGCCGGAGACGCTCGACCAGTTCTTCCGCTCAGTGACGCCGAACACCGGCCCCTACGATGCCGGCGTGATCTCGGATGCGATGGCAGCCCTGTTCGCAAAGACTGGCCCCGGCATCCTGTTCTCGCATTAGCAGGCCGGTGGGCCGGGCTGGCTGACGGCGATTAAGAGCGAGAACGTCGAGGGGATCGCCGCTCTCGAACCTGACAGCGGCTTCATCTTCTCGGAAGGCGAACTTCCCGATGAGATGCCAAGCGCGGCCGGCACGCTGAGGCCCGAGGCCGGTTTTTACTCCGCCGTTGACACAGGCATGAACGCCGCAGCAAAATCCCATTCGCGATCCCTCGCCTGCATATCGAAGCGTCCGGCGGACATAATTCCGCCGGGTGGATTCCGTTAGGAAGGGCGACGGTTGCAGCACGCTCACGGCACCACACAAAATATCCAAACTTGACCATTATCGGCTTAGCGGTTGTTTTTCGCTGGCGAAATGAGTCGACCGTAGGCAGGGGACTTGGACAGGCGAGGATGACGATGATCCGCGGCAAGGTAGTGGCGATTTTGGCCTTTGTGACGCTCTTTCATTTCGAAGCTACACCTACCGTAGCGCAACGCCTTTCAGGTGAGATCTTTCTGGCAGCGGGAAAGCCTGGCCTGGAAGACCTCGAAAATCAGGCGCTAGCTGTCGACAATGATCCACTCGGCGTTGCAAACTATCTTGAGGACTTCAGAGCAGGTAGGGCTTTACGACAATATACGTCGTCCATGTTGACTGATGGTCAAGCCAATCGTCTGGGAAAGCAATGGGCGGCACTGGTGGCGGATCCAGACGCCCTGGCGAGAGCTGAACGAAAGGATGGAAGCCTCTGGTGGCCTGGGGCAGAAGATGTTGGCTTTTTCACGGGAGGCGTTTCATACGCGCTCAGCAAGCATCCTCAAGCGATCCAGGCCTTCAGTAAGGGAGCCGGCCGCCCGGAGCCGAAAGCCGGGCAGGAGATCGAGGAGTGGTTGAATGAAGCGGTGGCGGCGCTTTCGCGTCCGGCTCGTTCAGCTTTTGATCGGGCATTTCGCGCAGCCGCCACTCGTTAGCTGCTGATAGCGTTTCCCAAAGTGCCAGCCACCGCCTGGTGGGGCACGCCCCAACTAGCAGACTATCTCGTGACAAACCCTGCATGTGTAGGCTTGATCCTTCGCAGGTCTGTCCCAGCCTCGTTGGAGAAGCGTTGTACTGCTGCACTGCTCAGTTGTTCGAGCATCCTGGTGTCTGCGGTGGTGACGGCCTGGCTATAGACCGCCTGCTGGATCAGGAAGTTCATCATCAACACCTCCGAGAGTTCCTGACGCTGCGCTTCGCTCAGTTTCCTGAATCGAGGACTGCCCATCAACGCGGCACGCACCTGATCCAGTACGGGCTTGGTTGAAAACTCCTCATCATGTGCCTGATTGGCAATGATCCAATTGAGGATCCAGTATGCGGCAACCGCATCTACCGCGTCGCCTGGCTTAAGGCCGTCCTTGGAAACAAGGCCAGCCCACAGTTTGACGGGACTGCTCTTGTCGAACTCCAACTTGACGACCGCAGCACCCGCCGGACCGCTGGTCTTCTCAACGAAGGCAAGAAACTGACCTTCCGCCCTGGCGCTGACTTGCGGGTTGGACCTGTAACGGGTCAGATAAGCAGCATCCTCGGCGGCGCCACTTTCCCCCTCCTCAAGCGACGACCGAATAGAGGCATTCAACAAGGTGTTGTGCAGGGTGTTCATGGCAATGTCCGCCGCAAGTCCCTGGAACGGGTAGTCCTGTGAAAAGCTGGGCGACGACGTCGAAAAGCTGAAAATCAATGCGAACACGAGTGTTCTGAGCATTCCATCCTCCAATATTCGAACTGTTCCTATTGGAACTACGGCGTTTCCAATTTAACCGTTCTCCGGCTCGCAGAGCTTCGCCCTGCAATACGGCCCGCTTCTGGTATCTACAGGCAACGTTTACTTGTCGTTTGTGGTTTCTAGCCTGGCTGGGCAGACTCGAACCAGCGAAGCCTCTCGGAAGTGAGGCGAGCCTTGCAATCGATCAATGCGACGCTGGCAAAGGAGCCTGTTTGAAGCACGGCTTCCGCAGCGCATGTCGTATCGCGAAAGCTGATCCAGTCACGCTGGGCTTCACGAAATGCTTTCTTCTGGAAGGAATCCAGCTTTGGAGATAGTTCCAGCCAAGCCTTGTTGAGACTCGCGTCGGCCGTTTGGTACGAAAGCGTCACACACTTGAGCATTTCACTGGTAACGCCACCAGACCGATCGATACAATTTCTTTCTTCTTCTGAAGCCCCCTGCCCGATGGCGGGCTGACCAAGCAGCAGTATCAAAAAAGAAAACGAGATCAATAATCTATTCATAAAATTCAACCAACTTATAATTTCCCGGCTCGAGATAGGAAAGACGGCTTGTTCAGCCGGCTAACGGCTCTCTAAGCTGTTAGCCTCACGTTGATCCTAGATCGACCTGGAGTTTTCTGACATCTTCTTTCTCAAGCTCATCAAACCAGCTCGTCTGCGTTCGTGAGCAGTTTTCGGAATCGAGCTGTCCGGGTTCGCCGCGTCCCACGCCAATGCCTCGTCAATTAACCCGACCGCTTCCTCCACATCACCGAATTCATGCTTGTTTATCGGCAGGGCCACCACTCCCATTAGTGAAGCGAACAGCGCGGGCTTCCGACTTGGATCAAGTGGAGGATTTGCGATAAGCTAGGCACAATAGCGAAGCTGTCCTACATAGGGCACGAATGTCGCATCCTCCTTCCTTCCGGTCCGAAAAGCCTCTCGCGCCAGATCGATATATTGCACGGGCTCTAAAGTGGGATTCAACTCCCTGGGGGCGGCCTTCAACGGGCTCAGCAAAACCGAGAGGCTCGTGAACACCGCGAATGAAAGGCCAGAGAGCACAATCTTTCGCTTCATGCGTTCTCCTCTCTTTTTAACGGTCTTCTATATGCATCTATCCCACACTTGCACACCAAGTCGTCGAGGACGAGGCGACGAACTGAACGACTGAAATCGCGCAAATTATGGCAGGACGCGCCCAGGCCTTCATCCGAAGAGACAAACGCTGGCAAGAAGCCGCCAATCATCCTCTTATGTGGATGGCCATCGTCCGCACGTTCCAGGCGTTGACGGTGATCGAGATCCATACGCGTAAGGCGCTGGCAATCGAGGTTGGTCCGCACCTGCGCGGGGAGCATGTGGTCGACGTCCTCAATCGGCTTGCTTGGCGGCGCAAGGCTCCCGCAATCAACAACCCAGACTTCAATCCCATCAAAAACGCCTTCGCCAAGCTCAAGGCGATAATACGGGCAAGGGCCGCACGAACCATACCCCCCTGGAATGCCGTCAGTTCATTATCGAGCTCTTCACGCCCGTCGAATGCGCCAACTACTTCAAGGCCTCCGAATATGAACCGGATTGAACCGGAGGTGCTCTAAACTGTAACAGGGAGGACGTCTTCTATACTGTAGCCTATGCAGATTTTATCGCCAGCCGGAGGAATCTCTGGCTGCTGACGCATATCAGCGATAGCCATAACCGTCTCGTCTCCGATCGACATGATCAATCTCAAGCCGGTCCCTATAAAGATGACATCCGTCAAGGTCGCAACGAGCCGGATCTCGCAATCCTGCGCAAGGGTGCCAGCCTTCAGATGTTCCGGGCGCACGACATAGCAGCTCCCGTCCTCGCGTGAGAAGACGTTGCAGTCGCCCAGGAAGCCCGCGACGAATCGATTGACGGGCTTAAAATACAGATCCTGGGGCGTTCCCACCTGGATCACACGGCCTGCATCCATGACAACGATCCGGTCGGAAAGATTGAGCGCCTCCTCCTGATCGTGCGTGACATAGATCACCGTAATCCCGACACGGCGATGTAATGCCTTCAACTGAAGCTGGATCGACTGTTTCAGATTCTTGTCGAGCGCGCCGAGCGGTTCGTCCATCAGGAGGATATCCGGGCGGATGACCAGCGCCCGCGCAAGCGCGACCCGCTGCTGCTGCCCGCCGGACAATTGTCTCGGCAGGCGCTCCTCGTAGCCGGTCAAACCAACCATGGCGAGCGTCTCGTCGACCCGCTCGCGCAACTCGGATCGAGGCGTCTGCCTGGTCTCCAATCCGAAAGCGACGTTGTCGAACACGCTCATATGCGGGAACAGCGCATAATTCTGGAACACCATGCCGATATTGCGCTTCGAAACCGGCACCCGGCCGATATCCCGGTCCCCGATCCGGAGATGGCCGGCATCGATCGCCTCGAAGCCCGCGATCACTTTCAGCAAGGTGGTCTTGCCGGATCCGGATGCACCCAGCAAGCTACAGAATTCTCCCGCGCCGACATCCAGCGTGACGTCATCCAAAGCACGGAGCGCGCCGTAGTTCTTTACGATACCCGAAATACCGACGGGCTTACCGAGACTTGAAAAAGTCAATGTGACCTCCGTGTCAGGATCATGTTGAGTCCAAGCGTGAAAACGGTCAGCAGGATGATGAGTCCGGATGCGGCGATGATCGTGGGATCGATCTCGTGCGCGACACCTTCGTACATCAGCTTGGGTAGGGTCCGGCTTCGGACATTCGTGAGGAAGATCGCCAGCACGACGTCGTCGAAGGACGTAATGAAGGCGAAGACGGCGCCGGCGCCGATCCCCGGAGCGATGGCGGGCAGCATGACCCTGCGGAACATCATCGGCCAGGAGGCGCCGAGCCCGATGGCCGCCTGCTCCAGGTTCGTGTCGAAACCCTGGACCGCGGCGCGAACCGTCAGGAAGACATAGGGGCTGGCAAGGACGGCATGGCCAAGTCCCAGTCCGAGCGCGCCGCCGATGAGACCGAGGGGCGCGAGGAAATAGAAAAGGCCTACCCCAACGATGATGGTCGGGATGATCATCGGCAAGAGGAAATAGGTCTCGATCACCTTGCGAAACCGGCTGTCGATCCGGTTGAGCGCGATCGCCGCCGCCGTGCCCAACACGATCGACAAGGTGACTGCGATGGCCGCCACCTTCAATGAATTGAGGAGCGCCGTCAGCCATTTCGCGTTGGAGAAGAAGTTCAGATACCAGATGAGGGAATATTCTTCCGGCGGAAATCTGAGAAAGGGCGAAGCCCCAAGGCTCATCGGGAAAACGAAGAGGATCGGCAGGATGAGAAACACGGCGACGAGTATGCCGGCGGCCACCGCGACGCGCCCCCCCATGGACCGTTGCTTCGCCTTGCCGGCGAAACTCTCCCCGGCCCGGCCCGAACCGCCCGGGGCCATCAGCCGGTCGAGGCCGAAAACCTTCTGGAAAAGGAAGAAGACGATCAGCGTCGAGATGAGCAGGACGACGGCAAGGGCGGAGGCGAGCTCCCAGTTGAGCTGCTTGGAAATGTTGAAGTCGATCATCTGCGCGATCATCGTCTGGCCGGGGCCGCCCATCAGCGAAGGCGTTATGTAGTAGCCGATGGCGTTCATGAAGACGATCGTGGCACCCGCCAGCACGCCAGGCGCAGTGAGCGGCAGTAGCATCTTGAAGAAGATCCGGACAGGACCGGCGCCGAGGCTCTCGGCCGCCTGAATCACGGAACGGTCGACGGATCGAAAGGCGGCGAACAGCGGGAGCACGACGAATGGCATCAGGACATGCGTCATGCCGATCAGCACGCCGGAGAGATTGTAGACAAAGGGGAGAGGATTGGAGATCAGCGAGCTTCCAACCAGGACTTCGTTGAGAACGCCATTGCGCTGAAGGATGACGATCCAGGCCGTCGTGCGCACGAGCGCGCTCGTCCAGAAGGGCAATACGACCGCCAGCAGAAGAAGGCGCAGGACGCGCGGGCTGACGGTCGCCATGAGATAGGCCAGCGGATAGCTGAAGAGCACGCAAAGCGCCGTCACCATCGCCGAGATCGTGAACGTGTTGACAAGCACCGCGCGATAGACGGGCACATTAATAAGGTGGCGATAGGAGTCGAGCGTGAACTCATCCTGGCCGAAGCTCAACCCGAGAAGCGTGACGACAGGCCAGATGAAGAAGACCAGCAGAAGGATGCCGAGGGGCAGAAGCCCCAAGGCAGGCGCGGTCGATTTGCGTGCTACCGTCGTCATCATGGTCAGGTCACGAAAAGCTGGCGGGGGAAGTTCGTCAGGCGCTCGTAGCCGGTCTCGGTGATCGCAATCGTTTCGGACATCCCGAAGCCCTTTGCCAGCACATAGGTATGGAAGGTCATGCCCGGTGCGAAGCTCCAGGTGCATCCGGGCGCGGCTTCAAGCGGCTCGCCGCCATTCGGCTCGAGCAGCAATCCGACGGAATAGAACGTCTTGTTGGTGTAGGTTTCCCGCAACCCGGCCGACAGGACGCCTTCACGATAGATCCGGTCGGGCACCGTGGCTTCCACGCCGGGGGCGACCTGGGCCAGCGCTTCGTCCTGAATCCCGATGAGCTGCTCGACCGTCCGCATGTCCTCGTCAGTCGCGCCTCCGACCTTCATCGGCCGCATGAAGCGTGCGTGATAGCGCCGGTGGTTCGGCGTCGTTTCGAGTTGCACGATATCGCCGTGCTGCAGGACCCTATCCGTATAGCCGCCGTGAAGGTGGAAAGCCCGCTCGCCGGAGGAGAGCACGCCAGGGCCTGGGGAATCGCTGCCCGCGAGGATCATCGCCGCGCAGATGGCTGCTGCCATATCCCGCTCGCTCGCACCGGCTTTCGCGGTCTCGATGCCCGCCCGCATGCCCGCTTCGGCGGCGGCCGCCGCTTTGCGCTGATAGGCGATTTCAGCCGGCGACTTGATCAGCCGCATGGAGGAAACCAGCCGGCTGCAGTCCACCCAGCTCGATTTCGGAAGCGCAGCCTGCAGGCCGGAAAGACGGGCCGCAGAAAGTGTCCAGGCGCCCATTTCGACCGCGAGGCGCGGACTGTCCCCGAGGCAAGCCGTGATAGCGGAAGCGGCCACCCGGGACTTGTCATCGGAATCGTTCCACATGGCGCGCCCCGGGAAGACGCAGGTGGAATCGAGATAATACTCTTCGACATCCCGGCAGATCACGACCGGATCGCCCGACGCCGGAATGATCGCGAACTGGAACGAGCTATATCCGCGCGTAAAGAAACCGGTGAGATAGGTGACGGTTTCCGGGAGAAAAGCCAGGAAGGCGTCGAAGCCGTCCTTCTTCAGCTCGGCCTGGACCCGAGCTACCCGGGACGCGAATTCGTCCCGGGAAAACCAGTAGTTCGTCTGTACCATGATCTCAGTCCTGCAGCAGTGCCGTGTATTTTTCGGTCATTGCGGTGGCGTGCTCTCCCCACCAGGCCGTATTCAGGAAGAGCGCACCCTTCAGACGGTCTGGCGTCGACGGCAGCCGTGCCTTTCTTTCGTCGTCGATCAGCGCCATGGCGCTCTCGGTGATCGGGCCGTAGGCGACATATTTGCTGAATTCCGCCTGCGCTTCCGGGGAAACGACGTAGTTCAGGAACTTGACGGCCGCATCCTTGTTGGGAGCGTTCTTGACGATCATGAAATAACCGACCTGGGCAACCGACTGGCCCCAGGTCATCTTGATCGGCAACTTCTCGTCGATGCCACCCTGGAACCGGCCATTCCAGCCGATCGCCATGGTCACCTCTCCGCTGCCCAGCGCCTGAACGGGCTGTGCGCCGCTAGACCACCAGACGGACACATGCGGCTTGATCTCAGCGATCTTGTCGAAGGCCCGCTTCACACCTTCCGGCGTATCGAGCACGGCGTAAACCTGATCGGCGGGTACGCCATCGGCAAGCAGCGCGATTTCGAGAACCTCGGAAGGGCTGTCCGGCATCGCGCGTTTTCCGGGAAATTTTGCGACATCCCAGAAGTCCGCGAACGTCTGCGGTTGCGGCCCGCTGTCCGGGAACTGCTCGGTCGAGAAGCCGATGACTGTCGAGAAGATTTCCGACGGAACGCCATAGGGATGGCGCGCCTCTGCAAGAACATGATCCTGATTGACCATTTCCGGCGTGATTTCCTCGAACAGCCCTTCGGCCTTCCCGCGCGAAAGGGCGTCCCCGCCGCCGGTCACGACGTCCCAGCTTACGGTGTTGGTGTCGACCATGCCTTTTATCTTGGCGATTTCCGGATTCGTATCCTGGACGACATCGATCCTCGTCTTTTCGTGGAACGGATCGATCCACGCTTTCGTGATCGCCTCCTGATAGGTCCCGCCCCAGCTGGAGAAGACGAATTCCTCTGCATGCGACGTGGAAGCGATGAGCATTCCAGCGGCGGCCACAGCCGCCAACAACAGGCTTCTAGACACTTGGTTTCCTCCCAATGATGTGTTCAGGCCAGGCAGTAACGAGCAAATTTCGTAATCATCGTCTTGGCGGGCAGGACATCGTCAGCGGCCTGCTTAAGCTGCTCGACGTCGGCGCCATCCTTCTCCAGGGTGCTCCTGTTTTCCTCGAACCAGATCGCCGCCTGTTCGCGGGAGATCTCCGGATGTCCCTGAATCCCCCAGATCGGCCGGTCGCGGTATCGCCAGATATGGTTGGGGCAAAGATCGGTGGAGGCGAGGATTGTCATGTCGGGGTGAGCCGCGGCGACCTCGTCATTGTGCCAGACGAACATATAGACCTGGTCGCCGAGGGAGTTTGCTATGGGGTCGCTCGCTGCGGCCTCCGACACGTTCAGCCATTTATAGCCGACCTCGCAGAACGAACGCCGGAAGACCTGAGCACGGCCACACAGCGCGGAGGCGAGGATCTGGCTGCCGAAGCAGATACCGAGCATGGGAATGCCTGCCCGCTCGGCCTGCTGTAGCAATTCATGCTCCCGATGGATGAAAGGAATATCTTCGTAGGCGCCATGGGGGCTGCCGGAAACGAATATCCCGGAATAAGCGCTTAGATCGTTGGGGAAGTCGCCATCGTAGGCCCAGCGATAATCGATATCTAGACCGTGGCTTGCGAATGTATCCTCAAGCTTGGAGACGGTTTTGCACTCGGTGCCGTTCTGCAGGAAAAGCAGTGTCCGCTTCATGATCAAATTCCCTTGATAAGTCCCCCGTCGACGCGGATCTTGGATCCGGTGACATAGCTGGCGCGCGTGCTCGCAAGGAACGTCACGACATCGGCGAATTCCTGCGGATGTCCGTAGCGCCCCAGCGGGATCGCGGCCCGCGAGTTCGCTTGTATCTGCTCCACAGGGCGGTCGAGCCGCTTTGCGGCCGCCGTGTCGAGTTCCCCGACCCGCTCGGTGTCGATCCGGCCGGGCAAGACCACGTTGACGGTGATGCCGCTGGCAGCCACCTCGCTCGCGAGGGTCTTCGACCAGCCGAGCACGGCAGTGCGAATGCCGTTGGAGAGCGCGAGGTTCGGGATCGGCTGCTCGATGCCGGAAGAGCCGATCGTGATCACCCTGCCCCATTTCCGGTCCATCATCGGCGGCAACAGGCGGCCGGTCAGGTGGAACAGGTGCGCCGCCATGACCAAAAAGTGGGCCTGCCAGTCATCGAGGCGAGCCGAGAGCGCCGCACCGGGCGGCGGTCCGCCGCCGTTGTTGACGAGAATGTCGACACCGCCTTCGGCCAACAGGCGGTCTGCAAATGCATCGAGCGCAGCCCTGTCCGAAAGGTCTAAGGAGCAGGCTTCCACTCGCGCCGCAACCGGTTCGGCAAGCCGCGCGCGCCATTCGACGATCGCGTCCTCGCGCCTTGCTGCCGCGAAAACGATGGCGCCTTCACTTGCCAGGGACTGAGCAATTGCCGCACCGAGACCCCGGCTGGCGCCGAGCACAAGGGCGCGTTTTCCCTCAAGACCGAGATCCATCAGCCGAGTCCTCCCAGACGGCGCTCCTGCCGGGCAATGAGCGTTTCTATGTCGGCAATATCTGCGGCGCTCAGTTTCGCGCTGGGTTGGCGCAGCGCTGGAGATGCGATTGCACCACGGCGGGCCAGGACGTGCTTGCGAATGGCGAGACCAAGCCCCGGCTGCTGCTCGTATCGGGCAAGCGGCAGATACGCATCGAAGATATCGCGCGCGCGTTCCCGATCCCCGGCCGCATGGGCCTTGCAGACATCGACCATCATTTCGGGATAGGCAAAGCCCGTCATCGCGCCATCTGCGCCGCGGTCGAGTTCCTCCGGGAGGAACAGCCCGCCATTGCCTGCGAGAATACTGATGCGGCGTGCATCCGGCGCCGCCCTGAGTGCCGTGATCTTTGCAAGCCCGGGCCAATCCTCGTGCTTGAGCATGACGCAGCTCGGAACCGCCTTCACGATCTGCGTAATCACCTTCGGCGTGATCTGTACGCTCGTCACCAGGGGGAAATCCTGCAAGACCAGAGGGACGTCCTCGCCAAGCGTGCTCGCAACCATCTGGTAATAGCCGAGAATGGCATCATCGCTGCGCAACGTGCCCGGCGGTGCCACCATGACACCCGCCGCACCGACATCCATCACCGCAGCGGTCAGTTCCCGCATGGCCGCGAAGCCCGGGCTGGAAACGCCCACGACAACCGGCACGTCCTTGCCCGCGCGCGCGACGACCCGCCGGGTGACATCGAGACTCTCGGCCGCGGAGAGCTTCGGCGCCTCGCCCATCATGCCGAGGACGGTGATACCGGAAGCGCCTGCCTGGAGATAAAAGTCCGTTACACGATCAAGGCTCTCGTAATCGAGAGCGCCCGTTTCCGTGAACGGCGTGACCGCGATGATGTACACGCCCGTGGCAGCTTCTGACAGCAAGGCCATCTTAAAGTCTTCCTTTCGACAATGCCTGAACAATTCCGGCCCGCGCGTTTTCGAGATGACGGCTCATCGCCTCGGCCGCTGCCTGGCCATCCCCCGCCTCTATCGCGTCGATGATCGCAAGGTGCTCTTCCTTGCCGGCTTCAAAGCGGGACGGTATCCGCGAGAGTCCGAACATCCGGGTACGATCACGAAGTTCAACGACCATACGGGCCAGAAGCTTGTTTCCGGAGGCCTCGGCAATGGAAAGGTGAATCAGGTCATCGACACTCCAGTGGAGCGCCGGCACGACGCCTGAAGGATCGCGCATGTCGAGAATGGCATTGCGGATCGCCGTCACAGTCTCCTTGCTCATCCTGCCGGCCGCCTCCCTGGCCGCACCGACTTCAAGGAACAGGCGAACATTGAGGATCTCGATGATGTCCTCGACGGCAACACCCTCGACCAGGATCACCCGCCCGTGCCGACGCAGATACCCTTCCCCCTCAAGCCGACCGATCGCGGCGCGAATGGGCGTTCTGGACCGGCCCAGCCTTTCACCAAGGCCGCGCTCCGTAACGACGGCCCCTCCCGGCATTTCCCCTGAAACGATCATGCGCCGAATTTCTTCGAAGGCGCTTTGCGTGAGGGTGTCTTCTTCATTCTGCATTGCCCTGGCGTCCGCTTGGTATACCAATAATATCCCATATGAACACTGAATGGATGCCGAGTCAAATTGTATTCCGGTTTTAAGTTTGGGTGTTGGTTTCCACGCAGAACTGAGCCGGTTAGGCGCATAATTTCCATTGAGAATTGAGCCATGTGAACCTTCCCCCAACGCGGTGAGCGACGGGGGCAACGGAGTGATCCACATGGGACTTTTAAACATCATCCGTCGGATGGCGCTGCGCGAGAAGCAGTCGATCCGGGAGATCAGCCGGCGCACGGGGCTGTCACGCAACACTATCGCAAAGTATTTGAGTGCCGGCACGATCGAGCCGACGTTCACGGTTCCGGAACGACCGAGCAAGCTTGATCCTTTTGCAGACAAACTCTCTGGCTGGCTGAAGACCGAGGCCGGGAGGTCGCGCAAGCAGCGCCGAACATTGAAGCAGCTTCATGCCGATCTGATGGCTCTCGGCTTTACCGGCTCCTATGGTAGGGTCGCCGCGTTCGCTCGTGACTGGCGGACTGAGCAGCAGACAGCGAGCCGCGGCATATTCATTCCTCTGTCCTTCCGCCCAGGCGAAGCGTTCCAATTCGATTGGAGCGAAGATTATGCCGTGATAGGCGGCGAGCGCACGAAGCTGCAGGTCGCCCATATCAAACTATCACACAGCCGGGCGTTTCTGGTCAGGGCCTACCTGCTACAAACGCACGAGATGCTCTTCGACGCTCATTGGCACGGGTTCCGTGTGTTTGGCGGTGTGCCGGGTCGCGGCATTTACGATAATCTATGGACGCCTCCCGGGCGAGATGAACATTTGGCGGCACTCGGCATTGGATGCGTGAATCTATCCGGCCTATCGCTGGAGCGATCACGCTCCTGGCCTTGATGGGAGTC
>NZ_JARSBQ010000023.1:0-31539 GCF_029623935.1 Shinella sp. 838 | reverse complement strand
CGCGGCGGATGTCCTTGATCGTCTTCTCAGCCGCTGACGACTGCGGCCCGGATTTCTGTCTCATCTTCGCTTCCTTTGATAGAGCTACGATGAGCCGAAAATCCTCTCTTCTCAACTAAACCAGTTCTGTCTCAAGGGCGCTGATCCGGGACAGATCCACCGGAGCTCGCTGTCGAGGCCGCCCGCTTTGTTGGCATCCATGACATGATCATGCGTTTTCCAGAAGGCTACGATACTGTGATCTCCGGAAACGGTTTTCAGCCATCCGGAGGCCAAAAGCAGCTTCTCGGCCTTGCAAGGGCATATTATGGGGGGCCTGCCTTTGTTATACTTGATGAACCCAACGCAAGTCTCGATACGGATGGCGAACAGATTCTATTCGGTGCTCTGAAGCGAGCGGCAGCGGCTGGCATTGCCACTATTGTCGTGACCCAACGACTTTCACTGCTTCATCATGTCGACAAGGTTCTTGTATTGAAGAGCGGGCAGGTAGATGCCTACGGCGATCCGGCCGACGTCATGCCCGGCAAACTTGTGCGCCCTGTGCCCAACAAGGCCTCCTGATTAGGAAGAACATTGATGTCCAACGATAACCTGTCGCAAAGAACGGACGATAGCCGTCCGAGCGCACCGCCACTTTCCAGCCTCCGCCTTGAAGCACTTCAGAACTGGAGTGACACGATCCCAACCAGCCGACGTGGTCCCATGCTCGTTGCCAGCATAGTGCTTGTTGCCCTCTTTGGTTTCGGTGGGGCGTGGGCTGCGACGGCTAAGCTTGGCGGAGCATTGATTGCAGGTGGCCGTGTCATCACCGAAGGTAACAATCGGATAGTGCAACATCTCGAAGGCGGCATTATTGAGGAAATCGACGTGCGTGAGGGCGATACTGTCCGGCGCGGCGATATCATCGCCAAGCTGGACGAGACCGCTAATCGCTCGCAACTCGACCGAATGCACATCGAACGGGCACTCGCCATCATTGAGTTGGAGCGTTGGCGCACGGAGCGGAACACAACAGCCGAAACCTTTACTGTAGTTGCGGAAAAGCTCGCTCCGGTAGCAGATAATCCTCGCATCGTTGAGGCATATGCAAGCCAGGTTGATGAGTTCAAAAACACTCGCCGGGCGCTTCAGCAGAAGCTGTTGGTCTTGGACGGCAAAATCGCAAACGAAGAGGAAGACCTCGTTTATCTAAAAGACCAGCTCGCCGCCCTTGGTGCGCAGAAAGACCTCCTCATCAAGGAGGAGGCAGGCCTCGCAGATCTACTCGCTAAAGGCCTTACCCAGCGCGCACGCGTACTTGCTCTTCAACGCGAAATGTCCCGGATTGACGCGCAGAAATCAAATGCACAGGCAACGGTGCAAAAATCTCACCACAATATCCGCTCCTTCAATGATGAGAAACAAAGACTCGTTGCTGAACACGCGGCCAATACCAGCCAAAAGATCACGGAGTTGCAGCAGAAGCTCAGCCAGAGCGAGGATGTAATCAATCGGCTCAACGACCGTTTACGGCGCGCCGATATCGCCGCCCCTGTGGATGGTATCGTGCTAAGCATGCCCTTCAAGTCGATCGGCGCAGTCGTCCAGCCTGGTGAGAAGATAGCTGAAATCTTGCCGCAGGATGCGCCGCTCCTCTTCGAAGTACCAATTCTGCCAAAAGATATAACGAAGGTCTTCGTTGACCAGGAAGTTCAAATCATCTTCCCAAGCGACCAAACGACTGTAACGCCTCCACTGAAGGGTAAGGTCATTTATATCTCGGCCGATACCGTTGCTATGCCAGAGGATCCACGCGTTTCCTATTATATCGCCCGTGTCCGCATGGAAAAAGAGCGCCATGGCCGCAATATTTTACCAGGTAATGTCGCCGAACTGTTTTTCCAGACCGAGGCTCGGACACTTCTGCAGCATCTCGCTGATCCGGTGACCCGCTTTGCCCTGCGCACCTATAACGATTAAAGAGGCAGTAACCTGGCCGGAGAACACGGTTCCCTTCGGCCAGCGCTTGCTTTAAAGGCTTTTTCGGCGATAACCGCGAGAGAGGCCGCATGCGCATTCTGTTCGTTCATAATAATTTTCCTGGACAGTACGCACGCATTGTCCATCATCTGAAGGGACGTCGGGATATCGATATGCTGTCCGGTTCGCTTGCGTCAAACAAGCAACCAGCCTCCATCAAGCGCGTAGGCTATACACCCCATCGTGAAGCGCGCAATAATATCCATCCCGCGCTCAGCTATACGGAAACCTCTGTCATCCGCGGCCAAGCCGCCTATACTTCATTCATGCCAGTAAAGGCAAAAGGATTCTACCCTGATATTATTTTAGCCCATTCAGGATTTGGGGACGGAATATTCCTAAAAGACCTTTGGCCAAAAGCAAAATACATGCCATATTTTGAATGGTACTACCACTCTTATGGATCAGACTCGTCTTTCCTTAATCACGAAGAAAAAAAGAAGCCAGATGCCGAGTTAAAAATTAGAATGAAGAATACCGCAATTCTTCATGACCTTGCCACAATGGATTGGGGGCAATGCCCGACTGAATTCCAAAAGAGTCAGTTTCCTCCGCAGTTTCGCGAACGCATCTCTGTTCTGCATGACGGAGTTGATGTGGATTACTTCTCACCGGGCGACACCACCACTTTCACCGTCGGCGATCTCGTGTTCCGCAAGGGTGATCCAGTCATCACTTATATCGCGCGCGGTATGGAGCCCTATCGCGGGTTTCCGCAATTCATGGAGGCCGTGGCAATCCTGCAGAAAAGCCGACCGGAAGCCCATGTCGTCATCATCGGCGAGGATCGGGTCGCCTATGGCACCAAGCGCCCAGATGGGAAAACCTACAAGGAATGGGTGCTGGAAACCCTTTCCCTCGACGAAAGCCGCATCCATTTCCTCGGCCGCCAGCCGCTACGCACTCTACGCGATGCCCTGCGCGTCTCCGCTGCCCATGTTTACTTAACGGTGCCCTTCGTATTGTCCTGGTCCATGATGGAGGCCATGAGCACCGGCGCGCTCATCGTCGGCTCGGATACAGAGCCGGTGCGCGAAATCATAAAAGACGGGGAAAACGGCCTTCTCGTACCATTCTTTGAGCCAGAGGTGCTAGCTGGACGACTTTCGGATGTGCTTGCAGACCAAGCGCGCTATGTCCCACTCCGGGAGCGAGCGCGAGAACATATGCTGGAGCGCTACGATATGAAGGATCTCACCAAGCAATATTTCAGCCTGATTGAGCGTGTGGCAAACGGATCAATGCTTACGGCATAATTTCAATCGGGATTTTGAGATGACAGCGCGTGAAGTGGAGATAGAAGAATGAAGAGAATCAAAATCGTCAAGAAATTTAGTACCCCTCTTCACTTCTCCGTCTCCGCTCTTGACAAGGACGCGCGACTTTATTTCCACATCGTGGATAGTCTTGCCGACGATGTTCTCTTCCATGTGGAATTCGACAAGGAGGCGGGCCAGCTCTCCGTCAAGGACCGTTATGCGGGCGTCTGGGGCAAGCCGCAAGTGCACGATTTTCCCTTCAAGGGGCTGGCGATCAAGGGAAAGCTCTCTCTCGACGGCGAAACCTTCGTCCTGGAACTGAAGGATTTCCGGCTGGAGTTTCCCTGCAAAGCTTTTCCGAAATCTATCGTCTGGAGCGTCTATAGCAATTTCCGTTACATGACGATCGGCGACGACGAGCCGGTCACAGAGGCCCTTTCACGGCGCTGGCGGTTCTTTCCCGAATATAGGTTCCGCAGGGGGCTCGGCTCTCGGCTACGGGCGCTGGGGGAAGCGGAAGGCCTAAAACCCGGACTTTCGGCGCTCTATCTCTGGGATGGGAACGAAGAGGCCTTCAGCCGCCTCGCCGAAAAGGTCCATCCCTATCTCGATGAGCTTCTCGTCATCATTCACAACTCGAGCTTGTTCCGGCACAGCTTCTTCGTCGGACTGCAGAGCACTTGCTTCAATATCCGTACGTCAGTCGTCGAAATGACCGTCAAAAGCGATGGCGCCTTGCGTAAGCTTAAGGGTGCCCTGTTCATGAACAGGGTTCTTTCCGAGGTGCGCCACCGCAATATCATCCTCCTCGATTCGCAGACCGATCCAGACCGCCTAACCGCCGTTGTCCGCGACAAGCGGCTGCGCAGTCGGACGGACGACTTTCTTCTGCTCGATGAAGCGCATCCCGGAGACCTGCAGGCGCTCTCGATCGGAAAGCAGACATACTTCGTGGACGTCGGCGGGAAGCTACGCCTATCGGCTGAAGATATCGCCGGCCGCCATCCTCTCCATGTCCCGGCGCCCACGTCGAAGGCGAGCCTGGTCTGGGATATGGACGACGTGCAACTGGCGAGCGCTCCGATTCTACTGCGCGATCATAAGAAGACGACCGCCATACAGCGGCGCGGCAAGCTCGCTGTGCTCGTCGTAAGCTGCAAGAAGAATCGCCACAAGCAGCAGGCCATTCGCGACACCTGGGCCAAGGATGCGCGTCTTGCTAATATCGACGTCTACTTCATCGAGGGCCACCCCGAGCAACCCGAAGCGGTCCTCGTCGAGGACCGGCTGATTCTGCCGGTTCCCGATACCTATGAATATCTCTCACACAAGATCTGGCACGGCGTTTCCGCCGCCTTGCACATCGTCGACGCCGACCATTATTTCAAGCTCGACGACGATTGCCTCCTCAACGTTCAGAAGCTTCTAGAATTCGCCTATGAGAAATTCGACTATATCGGCAGCGACGTAAATCTGGGCAGCCGTACCGCTTTCGACTGGCACAGCACAGCTGTCTTCAACAAGCAGCTTGCCGGCCTGATCTTCGAGATAGATCCCGAGCAGACTTGGTATGACGGGCAAGGCGGATATTTCCTGAGCCGCAAGGCGGCAAACCTTATTGCATCGACGCCACTCCCGAAATATCAGCACATACTGGAAGACTACGCGACCGGCCGGGTCATGAGCGCCAACGGCCTGGAAGCCACCGCCCTGAATTCGAAATTCCTCTCGATCCGGGAGATCTATATCAAGGACGACCGGGACTACGAGGGTGCGGTCATCAGCGACGTGTCCAGCGTTGAAAGGACCTTTGAACTCTATGAAATTATTTCGAAGCTTAATCAACAAACTCTCGACGCCAAAAATCGCTGGCGCTTCGAATTTCCCGAAGAAGGCGCCCAGTAAGCACGACCCCTATCGCTACGTCTTCATTTTTACGTATGGCCGTTCCGGCTCGACCTTGCTGATGGGGTATCTCAACAGCTTGCCGGGCTTCTGCATCCGCGGGGAAAATTACAATGCACTCGCGCATCTGTGTAACTTCTACCGCTCCGCCAAGGAAACTAAAGGGCAGGTCGCCAAGAAATCCATGCTGGCAGTTCACCCCTGGTATGGGGCAGACCTGATCAAACCCGACGAGATGCGCAGCACCCTGCGCAAGATTTTCGTGGAATCCATTCTCAATCCACCGGCGGACACGAAGGTCGTCGGGTGCAAGGAGATCCGGATCAACTGGAACGAAATCAAAGATTTCGACGCCTTCCTGTCCGACGTCACAGAAGTCTTCGGGGATGTGAAGATCATCTTCAACCACCGCGACATCCTCGCCACCTCCAAGAGCAGCTGGTGGAAGGATACCGCCCATTCCTACGCTACCATCCGCAGCATGGACCAGCGGTTGCGAGACAATGCCTTTGCCGCGTCGCCAAACGCCTTTCATGTCGAATATGAAGAGTTGGTCAAGGGACCAGAGCATGCCCGCAAGCTGACGGAGTTCCTCGGTGTTCCGTTCGATCCCGAAACCTATAAGAAGGTCATGGAGACCCGTCACTCCTATTGAATGGGCCGGTCAAGGCGGGGCAGTAAAATCAAACCCATTCTCCCATATGCACCAAGCCCAGCTTCACGAGTTGCTCAGTGTTCTCATACTTCACACTGACGCCTTCCTGATAAAGGGTCGCGGCGATATTTTCCTTGTAGCGTCGGTACTCCCGGCTGCCACCATAGTGCTGGCCGCGGCTCATCTCCTCCTCCACTTTCTCTTGAAGGGAAGAGACGAACTTGAAGTGGAAAAGGGCGCCCGACAGAGGAATGCCGGTTTTCATGGACGTTTTGTTGAGGGACCAGGGCCACATGAGATGTGCGGAGCTCTGATAGCGATAATGCTTCCGCCACCAGGCAACCGGCATCTTGTTGAGGGCAGGGGCCTCCTTCGGCGTCTCACGATTAAAAGCGCGCAGCCGCGGACCGCCCTGCACGAAGGTGCCCGACATATAATTCGACCGTTGCACATAGCCGTCGCGGTCGAAATAGGGGCAGAGGGTGAAAGGATCGTCACCGGGCGCCATTGTCGTCTCGTCGATCGAGCGGGCGCTATAGGCATCCAGCATCAACACATGCAGGCAGGGCCAGCCGATTTCCTTGAGGTGCTGGCCGAGATCCTTGATCGAGCGGCTCTCCATGTGGGGGTAGACGAGGAACTCGTCCGGATCGACGGTCACGCAGAGCTTGTCCGTCCCGTACTTCCGAAGAAGGTAGTTGCACCAGTAGATACCGAAGCCAGCCTTCTTGTAACTCCTGTCGGTATGCCAGACTGACACGTCGTTCTTGCCGGCGCTCCATTCCAGAAATCCGTCTGTGGAGCCGTTATCGACAAAAACGAAGTGATCGACGCCAAGGTCCTTGTAATAACGATAGAAGAAATCGATCCGGTGCATCTCGTTGCGTATGCAGCTAAAAAGCACGCAGGGATCATTCTTGCGAAGGCGATTTTGCACGCAACGCAACTGGCCACCGAAGCGAAGATTCTGCCAGTGTGTGAGGATGAAATTATAGGCGCGGCTGCTGACGAGGCGATGCTTGATTTTTCTAGCCATGGCTTGCCGCAAATCCCGCATCTTCCTCAGAGAAAGACGGCGCAAGCTTTCGCCAGTCCTGCTTACTGAAAACTCCGGCCAGCCCGTCGAGGGCTGTGAGAAGCGGCTCAATCCGCCCCCCATGCAGGAACCGCAGCGCAGCCTTCCATTCGGGATCTGGCACGCCGCCCGCGCCGGAAAACACCAGGGTCTCGCCGGCTGCAGCGCCGAACAGTTTTCTCTCCATCGCCGCCACATGTTTCTGGCCGAAATATTTCGCGGCCGCCTCTTCCGTACGCCGGAAGCGATCGAACCGGTTTGTCGCGGCGCCAATGGCAACCCGTTGCTGCTCCGGCAAGGCCAGATACCAGAACAACGCGCGCCAGGCGGGTGATCGCCCGCCCGGGACGAGCGGGATCGCCACGAAACTCTCCTCCTTCTCCAAAACGAGCCTCTCGAGAGCGGGGTCGTCGCCGGGGCACAGCTCAAAGACAGGCAACGCCGGGCAGCGAGACAAGACCCGCGACAGATAGAGGGGCCGGTCGTAGTCGCGAAGGGCAATCTCACCGGAATTCAACCCGTGGAAATCGGATCGGCCCGGCTGGAACTCGATCCGGTCGGGATGGAAAAGCCGCCCCAACACGGTGAGGCCGCCTGAAGCGCGCAGTGTTTCGGCGGCAAGCCGCGTCAGCGATGGAGGGCCGTAGAGAACCACGCTCGCCTGACGCATCGTTTCCAGATTCTTCGGCCAGTTTCGCACGCCCGAGCCCGGTTCGAACATCCGGCCATAGTATGGTTCGGTCCTTGTCGCAGGCGGAATTCGCGTCGCGAACTTCGGGACATCAATGACCGGCTGCCCCGTCGGGGATGGCGAACAGGCGAGCGAGAAAAGTGCGGCACGACAACGCTCCGCCGACAGGGCAACCTTCCGGGCGAAAAAATGGGGCTGCTGCTGCAACCAGGCGAGATGGTCGTCGTAAAAGACGATCGGCTTGCCATGGACGTTGAACGTATAGAGCGTCGGAATATAACCGCGCGCTATGGCACCGCCGAGTGTATGGGCAATCGTCTGGAAGAAGGTTTCATCGGGAATCCAGACCTGCCGGTAAAACGCATAAGCGGCAGGGTTCTCCTCCACCCAACGCAAGATCCCGATGATTGTTTCCCGCCGCAGGCACCACCATTGCGACCCGTAGCGCGGGCTGAGCCCGGCCGGGATTTTCCGCCTGATCCTAAGCTTGCGCTGCAGGCGAACGCCCGCCTCGAACAGGGCGCGCTGGCGGGTGAAGCTGAAGGGGTGGCGCAAAGTGTAACGCTCTTCCCGCAGGCCGCCCGTCATCCAGCGCTCGTCATGGCTTTCGATGAAGTCGACGTCGTCGTTCCGGTCAAGAAACTGTCTGAGCTCGACAAGCGGCCGGATCGGCCAGCAGGAACAACTGACCAGATAGGCGTGGCTATAGGCTTTTCCGGATGCGGCGAGCAGGCGCAGCGCGCGGATCGTTCCGTCAACGAGCCCAAACTGGCCCCAACCGCAACGGGCCCTGTTCTCCACGAGAAGGACCCGGTCGCTTGCGCCATAGCGTCGCTTGAGTTCGGCAAATTCCTTGAGAGACGAGTTGCCGTCGTAATGAACACAGACCACACATTCGCCGTCGGCCTTCAACAGCATGTCGATCGATTTTCCGACCACCTCCGCCGACTCGTGCGCTATCAAGACGAACGCTAAAATGGCCATATTCCGCCTGTCTCCTTGCGGCTTGCTAGGTAGAGCTTCGCCACGCCAGCCGTCAACTGCCAGCCGTTCCATATGTCCTGTTGTCTTTCCCTCAATTCAGGAAAAACCTTTGCGAACTCTTTTCCCCCTTTTGGGCTCAGCCCTTCTCACGCCTCTTTTTTTCGCCGCACCCGCCTTGGCGATCGAGCTTGGCCTGCCGGCCCAATGTGAGCTCGGCAAGACGTGCTTTATGCAGCAATATCCCGACATGGATGCGGGGGCCGGCACTGCCGACCCATTATGCGGTGGCCAGTCCTATGACGGGCACAAGGGAACCGACCTGCGCATCCTTTCGCTGAAGGATATGGAGAAGGGTTACCCCGTCATCGCCGTTGCCGACGGCAAGGTGCTGCGCGTCAGGGACGGGGAGATGGATCATCTTGTCGAGACCGAGGAAGACAGGGCGAAGATCTCCGGGAAGGAATGCGGCAACGGTCTGGTCATGCAGCTGGAGGATGGCTACGAGGTCCAATATTGCCATCTCAAGAAGGGAAGTCTTGCCGTCAAACCGGGAACGGATGTACGCAAGGGCGACCGTCTCGGGGATGTGGGTTCTTCCGGGCTTGCCCAGTTCCCGCATGTCCACATCACTGTTTCCCGAAACGGGGAAACGCTCGATCCCCTGACGGGACGCAAGCTTTCGGGGGGATGCACGCAGGCCTTCCAGCAGGAAGCCTCTCTCTTTGCCCCCGATATCGTCGAGAAGATCGACCTGAAAAAGCCCGACATCCTCGCATCGGGCCTCGCCGGTAAGCCGATCGACCACCAGTCGCTCGTCAACGACGGCCCGCCACCGCAGGTTTCCTCGCGCGACAGCGTTTTCGTCGTCTGGTCCTGGTTCGCCAATCTCAGAAAAGGCGACATCATCAAGTTCGCCCTGAAGGACGACAAGGGAAACACCCTGGTCGATCACACGAGCGAGCCGCTCGATCGAAACAAGGCCACCTACTCGGCCTTCGCCGGTAAAAAGCGCAACCTTCCTCCAGGACGCTATGAAATCAATGTTTCCGTCGAGCAGGAAGGCATCACTGTGAAAAGCGCTAGCTCAGTCGCCACTGTTCAATAAGAGCAATATAAACCCAAGGCTGCGCTGTAACCGACTTCAGCCCACTGTCTGGCCTTTACAAGGATCTGCAGGTAATGGTGGCAGATCCGGATATGCAGATAGGGAAAATACAGTGGAAGCACTTTTTGAGAAATTTTTTAAGGAGCACCACGCAGAAATCGTATGGGAAAACGATGGAACTCTTCAACGAGACATGCATCCTCGGCTCTCGCCTGCTTCCAGCCGAATCATTGCTGAAATCATTGCTGATGGCCAACTGACAAAATCGGAGAATGACGACCGCCCGTATACCCAATTGAGCAAATGGCTGGTGTCTGCGCCTCAGGACCAAAGAGTTCGCGCAGACCTCGCCATCGATATTCCACCATCCCACATACACTTCGTGCCGGGACAATACCGTATCTTCTACGACTTTAAGAATACGGACATGGTGCTGAGTGAGTTGTTGTCCGCCGGCATTGAGATCAAAGGGAACCTTCTTGATTTCGGATGCAGCTCAGGGCGTAACCTCGCCGTACTACGGCGAGCCTTTGCTTCGGAGCTGCAACTTTTCGGCGCCGACCCGGCAGAGGTCTCGATTGACTGGCTTCAAAAAAACGTTGCCGATGTAAGCGCCGTGGTCAGCAAGCAGCTCCCACCGCTACCGTTTGATGACGGGCAGTTCGATATCATTATCGCCAAGAGCATCTGGACGCATTTTTCACCCAGCGCGGGACGGCGGTGGTTTGCGGAGATGGGGCGAGTCCTGAAAAAAGGTGGGCATTTCCTTTTCTCGACCCATGGTCCTCATGATGTTGCCTCCCGTATCCTCCTGAATGTTCCGAGCCCACGATATGAACGGTATACAGGACATGAAAGCTGGACTCGTGAAGGCTTCCTTATGGATTTAGTGAATACTTACGATAAGACAGGTTATTATTTCCAGGCTTTCAAGGAAATCGGATACCAACCAGACCTGCATTTGATCAAAAATGCAGATACTGCAGATTGGGGACTGATGTTTGTTTCTCCCGAATATCTGAAAACCATGCTTCCCCCAGACCTGTCAATTGTAAGCCGATCTGTTGGGCGAACCGGAAACCGTCACGACCTATATATCGTTCGGCGTGACTAGAATTTTTGCTTTTCCTTGAAAGATGAAAGCGCTCACCGTCTGACGTCAACCCCGGTTAGCCCAACATATGCCGGGTTCAATCAGTGGCCAAGAACTGCAACCGCTCACGCTCCCCTTCAAAAAGCTGCCAGGATCCTCTTTGGACAAAGGCAAATTTCGTGAAGGTGGCGAACCGCACATCAGCAGGTGCATCGTACCAGCAATAAAATAAGGCCGTTTGATCTGCGTACCAGATCGGGCGGCCTTGTGCTTTTCCGTTCTGGACGACGCTGTGCAAATACGCTCCCAGTTGCTGTGCAAACTTCCTACCTCCTGCCGTAGCGCGTACAAGGAGTGAACCAGCGCTAACAGCCTCCCATGGTAGGCGCGTTATATCCCTGCCTGGCTCAAACAGTTTCGTCGTCATTATAATGTCGACATCTTGATGTTCTTCGGCCATCGACGCCACATCCCTTGAGACATGCCCATCGACATCGGCAACAAACACCGACTGGTACAGGTCTATATATCGAGAAAGATGCAGGAAGCGCGCACTGGCGAAATAACCACGCTGCTGGCGGAGGTTCAACGCATGCAGGTCCTCCCTATCAATCGTCACGCCAATTTCTACCGGCAATCCCCAACCGGCAATCGTCTCTCGAGGGTCGAAACCCACGCAGTGAAAGTGAAGCCCGTTGCTAGAATTGGTACGTGCATATCTGCGCGCTGCCAGAAATGCGTACTTTTCAAAATAGGACCGGTCCAATGAAAGAAGGGTCACGTGATTTGCCCGACATGGAATTATTTCAAGCGACGCACCGTCCGGGCAGGCCACACCAACAGGATGCATCAAGACACTAGAGATTCCAGCGAACGGCTCGATGAACACCGTCCCGTCGAGTGCTGAGAACATCCTTCTCGCCTCATTGGTTTCCCCCAAGACATGCTGCAGCATCGCCTCAAATGCTTCGTGCCGTATCCTGGCATTCGGCCAGACTTCGGCAAGGCGCTTACGGACAATATCAGCATCTCTCTTGAAAAACTGTCCGCCCTTTCCACTCATCAACCGGTTCTTCTGCATTCTGTAAAATGCCAAGAAGCAAAGATCGGCGATATGGTCAGGAAGATCTCTGAGATCAGCCGTTTTCAACAACCAATCTATCTTCTCCCACGCTTTCTGCGAGAACAAAAACCAGAACAATTCCGTCAGACCTTGCTGCGTCAGAACAGCCGGCGCAACGGTCGTCACATTCTCGAGAAGATATTCCCCCAGTCTTGGCATATGAGTGCCACGGCGCGCTGCAGTCCCGAATATCAATATCTGCTCTTCAAAAGACCGATGTAGATCCAAGCTGGTATCCGTTAAGGTCGGAACATCCGTATTGGAGTAGCATTCGACAAGCGTGGACATATCCTGCTTGAGAGCGTTCATGAGACCTCCATCGTCACGTGCTCTCGCCCGCGACCTTCTCCGTGATAAGGCGTTCGACCGTTTCGGCCATCGCATATTTCCAGCCACTGAGGCGTACCCCGTGAGCCCAATCCAATTTCCCACAATTGAGCTGCGAATTGGCGGGGCGGCGAGCGGGCGTCGGATAGGCTGAGGACGGTATCCGTCCGACAGCGGCCGAAGGGCCGCACCGCTTGGCGGAGGCAGCGAATATTTCTGTTGCAAAATCCGCCCAACTTGCCGAACCCGCGCCCGTCATATGGAAGATCCCGCGAAGCTGCAGGGCATCGCTGTCGAGGAGATTGCCGGCGATCGCCAGGATTCCATCGGCGATATCGAGCGCCAAGGTGGGATTGCCGCGCTGATCGTCCACCACATTGATCTGATCGCGGCTCTCCGCGAGCGTGAGCATGGTCTTCAGGAAGTTCCTGCCGAAAGGACTATAGACCCAGGCCGTGCGCAGGATGACGTGATTGTCCGTTGCCTCCGCCACGGCGCGCTCGCCGGCGAGTTTCGTTCGGCCGTAAGCGCTCGCCGGCCCAACCGGATCCGTTTCCAGATAGGGCCCAGGCTTTTCGCCATCAAACACGTAATCCGTGGAAAGGTGGATGACCGGGATACCAAGGTCACCCGCAACACCGGCGATCCGCCCGGGGGCAATGGCATTGATAGCGTGGGCCTCCACCTCCTCGGTCTCCGCACGGTCCACCGCCGTATAGGCGGCTGCGGAAACGATGATATCGGGCTGCGCCAGCCGGAGGACCGCACCGACCCCATCCGGATTGCGAAGGTCGATCTCGGGGCGCCCCAGCGCCACGATCTCGAAGCGATCGTTCAAGGCTCCGCGCTCCAGAAGAGAGCGAACGACCTGGCCCTCGCGACCCGTCACAACCATGCGCTTGCACTTGCCGCCCATTTCGCTTCACACGCCGGTTTTCTGCGCATGGCCGGACAGGCCAAGCCGCGCGCCGGAATAACGCTCGCGCAGGGGGCCCCACCACCATTCATTGTCGAGATACCAGCACACCGTCTTTTCGATGCCGGTCTCGAACGTCTCCTCAGCCCGCCAGCCCAGCTCCGTTTCAAGCTTCGTCGCATCGATCGCATAGCGGGCGTCATGGCCCGGCCGGTCCGTCACATAGGTGATGAGGTCGCGATGCAGCGTTGCGCGCGGGCGAAAACCGTCCATCAGGCCGCAGATCCGCGTCACCACGTCGATGTTCCGCCGCTCGTTACGGCCGCCGACATTGTAGGTCTCTCCGATCCGGCCGCGCTCCGCGATGATGTCGAGGGCGCGGGCGTGGTCCTCGACATAAAGCCAGTCCCGCACATTCGCGCCGTTGCCATAGACCGGCAGCGGCTTGCCCTCCATGGCGTTGAGGATGACAAGCGGGATCAGTTTTTCCGGGAAATGGTAAGGGCCGTAATTGTTGGAGCAGTTGGAGACGACCACCGGCAGGCCATAGGTGCGTTCCCACGCTTTGACGAGATGGTCAGAGGCCGCCTTGGAGGCCGAATAGGGCGAACTTGGATCATAGGCCGTCGTTTCGCTGAAAAGGCCTTCTTCCCCGAGCGATCCATAGACCTCATCCGTCGAGACATGCAGAAAGCGGAAAGCCTGCTTTCGTTCTCCCTCCAGAGCGCTCCAGTAAGCCCGGGCGCATTCCAGAAGCGTGAAGGTGCCGAGGATGTTGGTGTTGATGAAGTCCTGCGCCCCGTTGATCGAACGGTCGACATGGCTTTCGGCGGCGAGATGCATGATCCGGTCGGGCTGGAAATCCATAAGTGTTCGCGACAGGGTTTCGCCATCGCAGATATCGGCGCGCAAGAAACGATAGTTGGGCGCCCCGCGAACGGCCTGCAAAGACGTCTCCGTGCCGGCATAGGTAAGCTTGTCGACGTTCAGGACCTCATAGCGCTTTTCCAGAACGAGGTGCCGGACGACGGCCGATCCAATGAAGCCGGCTCCGCCGGTGACGAGTACGCGCATGCGAGCTTTCCTGTCCGCTTCCCCTGAAGTGCGAGGCTTCACCTTTAACCGAAGGGGAAGTTTCAGGGCAAGGACAGGCCGGTACCTTTGGATGTGCGCAAGTGTTGCAACGCGGCCCTCATCCATGCGAGGTTCGGCGCGATTTTCCGTTGGTGACTGGTCTATCCTACATGGCGTTCAAAGGTATCATTCTGGCGGGGGGAAGCGGCACGCGCCTTTATCCTCTCACCATCGCGGTTTCGAAGCAGATCCTGCCGATCTACGACAAACCAATGATCTACTACCCTCTCAGCGTGCTCATGCTGGCGGGCATCCGCGAGATCCTCATCATCTCTACGCCGCGCGACCTGCCGCTGTTCCAGGAACTGCTCGGCGACGGATCGGATTTCGGCATCGAGCTTTCCTACGCCGTGCAGCCCCAGCCGAACGGGCTCGCCGAAGCCTTCATCATCGGCCGGGAGTTCATCGGCTCCTCCTCGGTTGCCATGGTTCTCGGCGACAACATCTTCTTCGGCGACGGGCTTTCGGACCTCTGCCGACAGGCGGCAGCGCGTGAAAGCGGCGCGTCCGTCTTCGCCTATTACGTCAACGACCCGCAGCGTTACGGCGTGGTGGAGTTCGACGCCGGCGGCACGGCGCTATCCATCGAGGAAAAACCCGTCGTCCCGAAATCGAGCTGGGCCGTGACCGGGCTCTATTTCTATGACAACGACGTTGTCGACATCGCCGCCTCCATCACCCCGTCCGCCCGCGGCGAACTGGAAATCACCACCGTCAACAGCACCTATCTCGAACGGGGCAAGCTGCATGTGAAACAGCTCGGCCGCGGTTATGCCTGGCTCGACACCGGTACGCTCGACAGCCTGCACGAGGCTTCCGCCTTCGTAAGGACCATCGAACACCGGCAGGGCATCAAGATCGCTTGCCCGGAGGAGATTGGCGTGGAAATGGGTTGGCTGCCGGTCGACAGGATGCTGCAGCGGGCCGAGCAGATGGGGCGCAGCGAATACGCCAACTACCTGCGTCGGCGCGCCCGGGAGCTCGGCACGGCATGAGCGAGATACGTCCCACCAGGCTCGACGGCGTGCTCGAAATCGTGCCCGCCCGCTTCGGCGATGCGCGTGGCTTCTTTTCCGAGACCTACAACGCCGCCCGGCTCGCGAGCTCCGGCATCGACCTCACCTTCGTGCAGGACAATCATTCCCTGTCCGCAAGGCGCGGCGTGCTACGTGGGCTGCATTATCAACTGCCCCCGCGGGCGCAGGACAAGCTCGTCCGTGTCGTTCGTGGAGCGATCTTCGATGTGGCGGTCGATATCCGCAAGGGGTCTCCGACCTTCGCCCAATGGGTCGGCGTCGAGCTTTCTGCAGAAAAATGGAACCAGCTCCTGGTTCCCAAGGGGTTCGCCCACGGCTTCGTCACGCTTACCGAGAATACGGAGGTCGTCTACAAGGTGACGGACTACTATTCGCCCGAGCATGACCGATCGATCCGTTACGACGACCCCGACATCGCCATCGACTGGCCGATCGCCGCTGGCGACCTGCAACTGTCCGACAAGGATCTCGCTGCCGCCCGGCTGGCGGAAGCGGACGTCTTTTCCTGGCAATAGATCGGCTTACTGCGGGCGTTTGAACCGCTGCTGTCCGACGATGATGCCGAGAAGCGGCACTCGCATGACCCAGAGGCGCAGTTTCACGCGCTTGTTGGTCGGCAGGCGGACAAGCGCCGCTTTCTGGGCCGCAACCGCCGCTTTCCGGTCACCAGCCAGAAGATAAGCCTCGGCTGCATGCCGCAGGAGGTTCGGCTGGCTTTCCTTCAGCGCGAAGGCCTGGACCAGTTGTTCTGCCGCCTGTCCATAACGACCCTCCCGATAAGCGGTAAAGCCGGACATGCTGAGTGCTTCGGCGCTTGATGAGTCCGGCTCGCCCATGAACCGCGTCGGCGCCATTTTGGCTCCGGCATAACTCAGCCAGGAAAAGCGCACCGTCTCGTTCAAGCGGCCGAGCCGCTCTGCCGCATCCTTCCAGCGCAGTTCCGTCACGCGGATGTCCTTGTAGCCGTGGCTCTTGCGGGTCTGGAACTCGACGATGTGGTCCGTGGCGCGGAAACGGGAGTATTTTCTGAGGATGAACCAGGCGGTGATGCGAAGAACGAGGCCACGCGCAGGCCGCTTGAGCTCTCCTTTCTTCAACGCGGCAATGCCGGCGGCAGCGGAGGGCGCGCGATAGCCGGCGCCGGCGAGATTGTAGAAGGCGTTGCCGAGGGTGATCGTGACCGTCTCATGCATGAGGGAGAGAAGGCCGACCCCGGAATTGTAGCAGAGCGTGGCATCGACGCTGTCGATGAGGGCATGAATGTTGTCATCCCTTTCCGCCGTGACGACGTTCGGACTTGAAAGCGGAAGGTCCGTCTTCGACAGGGGGTGCGGCTTTATGATGAAGAGGACGTCGGCATTGTCAGCCACCAGGGACGCCAGGGATCCCAGGAACTGCGGGTAGGATTGTTCACCGCGAAGGAACAGGGTGACGGCCATGTCGTCTTCCAGCTGCAGCGGCACGAAGCACTTGAGGCGATTGTCGTCCTGGAGATGGCGGTATTTTGCGGCCGTCTCTTCGTAAACGCCCATCTGTTCGAGGGTCTTGCCGCCCCCGCGCAGGTCGTCGACATAGGCCCGGGCATCTTCCAGTTCTTCGGTGGAAAACGTTTCCGCAAGGAAGGCCGCTTCGGAAAAGCGCTCGCTGGTGTAGCAGACGTCCTCGTCATAATAGATCGTCGCCGGCAAGGCGCCCCTTTCGATGACGATCGTGTGCCGGCCGAGCGCCTTGGCCTTGTCGAAGATCGGGCGGAAAGCGGCGTGGCTCTTCATGTAAGGATTGAAGATGGCGATGTCGTCGATGCGGCCCTGTTCGAGGCCGGAAAGGATTTCGCCGACCGCGTCCGCCTTGTCGGAGAGGACGGGAACGAGCCGGTAGCCCAGAAGCCGGAGCGGCAGGAAATAGCCCAGCGTGTCCTTGTTCTTGCACAGGCAGGCAATCGTCTTTTTGCGGTCCAGATGGTCGATCGACAGCAACCTTGTGCGATCGGCGAGATACTTTTGCGCCGCGGAAAGGAAATTCTCCCGTTTCCTGTCGCCGGACGCATACCACGCCTGTTCCTTCGCGCGAGGATGGTACCGGTGGAAAACCTTGAGCCCCAACCCCTCCGTCGGCTGAGAAAGCAGCTCGAAGAGCCTGCGAAAGCCGACATAGGGCCGCGCCTGATAGAAATTGGCCCTAAGCGGGCCGAACAGGTCCTTTTCGGGCTCCTCCGGCAAAGGCAGAAGGCCCGCATGGAGGCAGAAGCGCAGCAGGAATTCGAAATCTTCGGATCCGTGCCCACGGAAGGATGGATCATAGCCTCCGACGAGGGAGAACATCTTCCGACTGATCAGGAAGACGTTCGAATAGGGCGCGACATAACGCTCATCCGGGCCGCTCACCTCGGAATAGTTCAGCGTGAAGGCGAATTTACGCAGGAGGAATGATTGCTGCTCGGCGCTGCCGAGGCTTTCGAGCTGCTGCGTCTCGGCGGCCCCAAGATGAAAGGCCGGCGGATTGAGCATGACGTCGATGACATTGCGCATATCGAGCGCGCTCGCCGTCTCCGCCAGCCGCTGGAAGAGATCGCGTTCACTGATGAAATCAGGATCGCAGAAGTAGATGAAATCCGTCGCGCACAGCGATGCACCGATATTACGGGCAAGCGACAGCGAGAACACACCTGGATCATCGACGAAATGATAGCGATAGCCGCGTCGTGTGCAGACGGCTGCAATGGCGTTTCGGTGCGAGGGCTCCGATCCGAAATCCACGACAACGACCGGCGGACAGGGCTGGTAGTACTCAGCCATCGCATCCAGTCGGTCGATAATCCAGGGATTGCCGTCATGAAGGCGGACGCAGAACACCATGGTGATGTCCTGCACGCCGATCGGCGCACCCGGTCTACCGGGGGAGGTGTCTGCGGAACTCATTCGTCATCCTTGGTCGTAAAGAAACACACCCACCGCCGCTTTCATCAAGGCAGGAAAGGCCGGCCTGGAAAGAGCCGGCGCAGCCATTGCGGCAAGGCTGCGTCTCGCCTCCTGCGCTGCAGCCGCTTGTTTTCGGGCAAGCGCTTCAAAGCCTCATCCAGGCATTCCAGCGCCAAAGCGTCCGCACCGCGCTTCAGATAGCATTCCGCTAGGCATCGCAGGTGCTCGACCTCATCGGGTTCGCGCGCGCGCAGGGCCTCAAAAAGCTGCGTTGCCTTTCTGTAATCGCCTGCGGCGAAGGCTTCCCGTGCCTTTTCGCTCAGTTTCCCGGCCGGCAGGATCATCCAGTCGGCGAGGGGACCACCATGCCGCTGGACGCCGGTTTCGAGGAGAAGTTTATGGAGATTCCGATCCTCCGGAAGCCAGCGATAGGCAATCTCAAAGAGGCGATCGGCGTCTTCGTAATCTCCCGCCAAACGCACGGCTTTCGCCAGCTCAATGAGCGGACGCGCGGCACCCCTGCCATCGGGAACCCATCGGCGTGCGGTCTCAAAGAGCCGCGCAGCTTCATCACGCTCGCCGGCCGCATGCGCCACCATACCCGCTTCGATCATGGCACGGGACAGGTTTTTGTTGGCAAGCTGCCGCCGGTTGGCAATCGCAAACAGGCGAAGCGCTTCGTCATATTCGCCTTTCTCGCAGGCCGCACTTCCCATGCGGATGAATGTATTGATAGCCTTCGTCTCTTCCTGCACCCCCTCACGGCCACCGAAGGAAAAATAGAGCGGTGCCTTGAGGGAAACGTTTCCCGGAACCTGCCCCAGAGCGATGGGAGCTTCGGTCAGTCCGCGGATGACGGAAAAAAGGATACGGTTTGTCGTCCCTCCCGCGCTGGAGGGAACCTGATCGGCAACGCCGAACGAATAGAAATCCTCGGTCAGGTAGCGCAGGAAGCTCAGCCGCCTGTCCTCATCCGGTAAGGAGGCCTCCTTGACAGCCGCGACCAGCGCCTCCCTTTCGGAAACCGTGCACGCAAGGCCGGGCTGGGCGTAGAAGGCTTCGCCGCAGCAGATCACGGGCTTGCCTTTTGCAAGCGCCGCAAGACCGAGACCGGAGTTGAGAACGACGACCGACGCAGCCAAGTCAATCAGATCGGCCGCTTCCTCGTTCTCCTCCACGAAGAGGACATGCGCCATGTCAGGGACGGCGGCGCCTGGCGTGCATTTTGCCACAACGAGATAGGCCTGCGGATCAAGCACCCCTGCGAGATAAGCGATCCAGTCCTTGAATGCATCAGCCCCGCCGCAAGGGCCAGCGAAGGCGCGGGCCATTCCGTCATCCAGGTCTTGCATATCCACAAGCACCATCTGCCGCCCGCCGAGACCAAGTCGTTCGGCGAGAGCAGGCCCCGCCGCCTCGGTGTCCTCCGCAGGTGCGGGTTTCTGGCTTTCCAGCCAGTCCAACACCCTCTGCCGGGCAGCCTCATCGAGAGGCTGGTCCCAACGCGCCGCCGCATACGAGGCGCTGTCAGCACAAAACCCTTCTGGATCGAAGAACCAGCTTCCCGGCAGCCCACCCTGCCCCCAGACAGCAAGACGCCGCCCCGCGGCCTTGAGGCCCCTGTACAGGGAGCAGCGATGGTCATTGCCATAGGGGTCGAGGAAAAGGATCCGGGTAAACCCTTCTGCATCCAGGGTGCGGCTCAGCAGGTCGCTATCGGCGAAATCCCCCTCCTGCCGGATCCGATAATGCCCGAAGGCGGGGAAAGCATGCCGTAGCGCCCGGAGGGCCGGAGCATCTTCCTCGGCAAGGACAAGCGTCTTTTCCCGGGAATGCAGGTCTTCCATGGGCAGGAGCCAGGACGCACCGGTATCATAGGCTTCCATGATGCCGGAGACGCGCTCCTGGTTTTCCGTCATCGGCGTCACATAGCTCGCATCCTCGCGCTGCGGGTGCCACAGATGAGCCATCTGCAGGCCGCGCTGGAAGACGTCGATGCCATAGAGCGCGAAATAGGCCCGGAACCCCTCATAGCGCTGGATCGCGTTGCGGCGGGTGTTGAGATAATAATTGCCCGTGCGCGGTCCCTTCGGCCCGTAGCTTGCGAGCCGGTGCAGAAGCTCGAAATCCTCCGCCCCATGGCCGACGAAACTCTTGTCGTGCCCGCCGATCGCCAGGAGATGGTAGCGGCTGGCGACGATCGCCGAGATCGCATAGGTGTGGTTCTGGTAGACCGTCCTGTCGTCCCGCATCACCCCGTCATGCAGCAGCGTATCGGCGAAGGCCGCCTCCCTGCGGGCGAAGAGATCCAGGTAACGCCGGGTGAAATCCTCCGTCATGTAGGCGCCGGGCAAGGCGAAGAAGGTATAGGCATTGTCGGGCATGCCGCGCAGCCGCGTCTCCTCCAGCACGCGCTCGTAGCTGCGCGGCGACATGAGGAAGTCGATGTCGTGGTAGAGGATCAGCGGCGTTTGCGCATGCTGTGTGCCGATGTCGCGCGCATGTCCGACACTGAAAGGGGCATCGCCCGTTTCCAAGCGCACCAGCCGCGTTCCCGTCGCGGCGGCAAGATCACGCAACTCTCCCGCCCTTTCCGCCGGCGTGCCGTAATCGACGATGAGCGGCGCATACCCTTGGGGCAGTGTCGCAATGATCCGGGCGATGCGCTCGGGCTCGTCGTAAAGCCGGTCGGCGGAGAGACGCACGGGAATGACGGCCGTGATGAGCGGTTTTTCGAACAAGACGCGGCCTCCTCTATTTCCGTGCATCGAACGGATAGAGGATCCGTCCGACGATGCGTGCTTTCAGGGATGTCCTCTCGCGAAAGAAGCGGATCGGATTGGCCCTGTATTTCTCGACGAGCCTCCTGTTGCCGCCCCACCCGATAAGGGGGATGAGGATGAAAGGCAAAAGATGGCGCCAGCCGAGGATGCCATAGGCGCCCCAAGGCCGCCATTTATCCGGCTTGGCATCGCCGAATTCGTTCCGGTATTTTTCCGGGTTTTCAAGGCGCAGCTTCAACCATTCGACGGCCTGTTCGAATGTGGAACGCGCGCCCGTCACCGGCTCGAAATAGGTCGGGTAGCGAAGATAGGCGGCGGCGAAGACCTCTTCCACCGTGCGCCGGCGCGTGCGCCTAGGATTGGGCTGCCGGTCATCTGTAAGGCCCCAGCCCGCGTAGAAGGGACAGCCGAGCACGGTCAGCGGAATGCCACGCAGCAGCGCCTCGAAGCCGCCGAGCGAGGTGATCGCATAGGCCTTGTCGATCGTTTCGAAGGACCGGGCGAGCGGTATCTTTTCCCTGAGGATGCGGCAGAGATGGGCAACCTCCTGCGGATCCGACTGGGCGTCACGCACGCCGTTCAGGATATCCGGATGCGGCTTGTAGAGGATTTCGGCGTCCGGATTTTCCGCGGCGGCGAGCCGCACGAGGTCGTTGTTGCCAAATTTCCGGTCGCATCCATAGAGGATGGAGGCGTCATCCTCGACCTGGCCAATGACGAGCACGCGCGGCTTCGTCTTCTCCCCGAGCAGGTCCGCAAGGGAGAGGCTCGACACCATGTTGTACTTGCTGAGGCCGCCTTCCACGATGAGGCGGATGCCTTCCCTCGCCCGTTCCAGAAGGTCCGGATCGCCGGAAAAATCATGCGTCTCCAGCATCACTTCCAGGTCTGATGGTCCCCGGCTGTCGAAATAGGGCCGGCGGCTGTCGAGCGAGAGCGACAAGGGCGGCGTACGCGCAGCGTTGGGCCGGTTCGATCGCAGAAAACCGTCTTCGATGAAGAAACAGGGGATGCCGCGGTCCCGCACGAAGGTCTCGAGATTGGCTGGCAGATTGTGGCCCCAGATGAAGACCTCCGCCCCCCTCGTCGCCGCGATGCGCGCCATCCACTTGCGCTCGAACACCTCCGCCGTGACGTTCAGCGGCAGATAGACGAAGCGCCGCTCCGGAAAGAAGGACTGGAAGACAGCCCGCTTCCAGCCGTTCATATGGAGCGCAAAGGTCGGGATTTTCTGTGCGTCGGTCGCCATCGCTCTATCGTCTCCGCATCCGGGCGCAGCGCCGGGATGCAGTCGATCATCCCTCCATCCGGCTTTCCAGAACCGCGTGGATCCGCATCGCCAGTTCGTCCGGCTCGGTTCCGACGGTCTCGAGGTGCACTTCGGGATTTTCGGGCGCTTCATAGGGCGAGCTGATGCCCGTGAAATTGGCGAGCTCGCCGCGCATCGCCTTCTTGTAGAGCCCCTTCGGATCGCGCCGCGCGCATTCCTCGATGGGCGTATCGACAAACACCTCGATGAACTCGCCCTCAACCATCAGATCCCTTGCGAGCTGCCGTTCCGAGCGGAAGGGCGAGATGAAGGAGACCAGCACGATGAGACCCGCATCGGTCATCAGCTTGGCGACTTCGGCCACCCGGCGGATGTTTTCGACGCGGTCCTCGGCGGTGAAGCCGAGATCCTTGTTGAGGCCGTGGCGGACATTGTCGCCGTCAAGCATGTAGGTATGGCGGCCCTCGGCGTGCAGCAGCTTCTCCAGGTGGTTGGCGACCGTCGACTTGCCGGAGCCGGAAAGTCCGGTGAACCAGACGACCGCGGCTTTCTGGTGCTTCAGGACCGCCCGCGCCGTACGGTCGACCTCCATCGCCTGCCAGTGCACGTTGTCGGCCCGGCGCAGCCCGAAATCGATCATGCCGGCCCCGACCGTCCGGTTGCTCATCCGGTCGATCAGGACGAAGTTGCCGGTCACGCGGTTGGCGGCGTAGCTGTCGAAAGCGATCGGCGCCCGGGTCGAGAAATTGCACACCGCAACGCCGTTCATGTGCAGCGCCTTGGCGGCGAGATGGGCGAAGGTGTTGACGTCGACCTCGTATTTGAGGGCTGTCACCGTCGTCTCGACACTGTCCGTTTCGGTGCGCAGGATGTAGCTGCGGCCGGGGATCATCGGGTTCGCATCGAACCAGATGACATGCGCCTGGAACTGGTCGGCAACGGTCGGTCGGTCGTCGGGGGCGACCAGAATGTTGCCGCGCGAGACTTCGAGCTGGTCCTCGAGGACCAATGTCACCGCCTGCCCTTCCATGGCGCGATCGAGCGAACCATCCCGGGTGACGATCTCCTTGATCCGCGTCGACTGGCCGGATTTGGCGACGATCACCGTGTCACCGACGGCGACGGCGCCGGAGGCGACCTGGCCGGCGAAACCGCGGAAATCGAGATCCGGGCGGGAAACGTACTGGACCGGGAACCGGAAGGGTTTTTCGCGGTTAGCCTCCTCGACCGGAACCGTTTCCAGATGCTCGAGCAGATGCGGCCCCTGATACCAAGGCGTATTCTCTGAGCGGCGGGTAACGTTGTCGCCGTGACGGGCCGACAGCGGGATCGGCTGGATCGTGGCAAAGCCGAGTGCGCCGGCAAAGGCCCTGAACTCCGCGACGATCTTGTCGAATACCGCCCGGTCGTAGCCGACGAGGTCGATCTTGTTGACGGCGAGCACGATATGCCGGATGCCGAGCAACGAGGCGATATAGGCATGGCGACGGGTCTGCCGCAGGATGCCCTGGCGCGCATCGATCAGCACGACGGCAAGGTCTGCCGTCGAGGCGCCTGTCGCCATATTGCGGGTATATTCCTCATGGCCGGGTGTATCGGCGACGATGAACTTCCGCCGATCGGTGGCAAAGAAGCGATAGGCGACGTCGATGGTGATGCCCTGCTCGCGCTCGGCCTCCAGCCCATCGACCAGCAGCGCAAAATCGATCTCGTCGCCGGCCGTTCCGTGCTTCTTGCTGTCGCGCTCGAGCGCGGCGAGCTGGTCCTCGAAGATCAGCTTGGTGTCGTAGAGCAGGCGGCCGATCAGGGTCGACTTGCCGTCGTCCACCGAGCCGCAGGTGAGGAAACGCAGCAGGGACTTGTTCTCCTGCTCGCGCAGATAATCGGCAATCCCCTTTGCGGAAAGGTCCGAAGCGACGGTCGCCATCAGAAATAACCCTCGCGCTTCTTCTTCTCCATCGAGCCGGCCTCGTCCTTGTCGATCATCCGACCCTGGCGCTCGGAGGTCCGCGCCGTCAGCATTTCCCGCACGATATCCTCCAGCGTCGCCGCATCGGAATCGATCGCGCCGGTCAGCGGATAGCAGCCGAGCGTGCGGAAGCGCACGAGGCGGTCCTCGACCGTGTCGGTCTCACCGATCGGCATGCGCTCGTCGTCTACCATGACCAGCATGCCGTCTCTTTCGACGACCGGACGCCGCGCCGCGAAATAGAGCGGCACGATCGGGATGTTCTCCTTCAGGATGTACTGCCAGATATCGAGTTCGGTCCAATTGGAAAGCGGAAAGACGCGGATCGATTCTCCGGGTGCAACACGCGTATTGTAGGTTTTCCACATTTCCGGGCGCTGGTTCTTCGGATCCCAGGCATGGGCGGCGTTGCGGAAAGAAAAGATGCGCTCCTTGGCGCGCGACTTCTCCTCGTCGCGCCTGGCGCCACCGAAGGCCGCGTCGAAACCGTACTTGTCGAGCGCCTGGCGCAGCGCCACCGTCTTCATCACATGGGTGTGGATGCTGGAGCCGTGCGTGAAGGGCGAGATTTGCTGCTCGACGCCCTCCGGATTGACATGGACGAGCAGATCGAAGCCGAGTTCGGCCGCCATGCGGTCGCGAAAGGCGATCATGTCCTTGAATTTCCAGGTCGTATCGACATGCAGGAACGGAAAGGGCGGCTTTGCCGGATAGAAGGCCTTCATCGCCAGATGCAGCATGACGGAGGAGTCCTTGCCCACCGAGTAGAGCATGACCGGCTTGGAAAAGGTCGCCGCGACCTCGCGAAAAATATGGATCGCCTCCGCTTCCAGTCGCTGGAGGTGAGTAAGAGACGTCAATGCGTGCTCCGATGGTCCATTGAACATCCCGCTCTCTTTGCACAACGTCCGCACGATAGCAAAAGGCTTTCTGACGAACCGCTGCTTGGAGACGCCTATCTGCTCTGGCGGAAAAGGCCCCCTGTTGGTTATATCTCGCCACGACATACGCCCTTCCCGACCCCGAGGCCGGAGAGCGGGCCGAAGACAGGACAATCCGGACATGAAGGCTCCCCGCTTCTCCATGATGACACGCGCTGACTTCAGCGACCTGTCTCTGCACGAGAAGAATACCTATCTGCAGACACTCGCCGATCAATATGCCGACCAGAACGAGCGGGAACGGATCAAGCTCGACAAGGACGCCCTCAGCCGGCTGCGGCGCTACTACAGCCGCCGGGTCTGGGCCGACCTGAAGCTGGAGAACCTCGGTGACAGCAAGATGGACATGCTGCTGTCCCGCCTCGGGGAAGCGATCCGTAACGAATCCATCCAGGCCGACGTCACCGCAGCCCTGATGCAGGAGACGACGCCGAAACGCATCCTGCGCACCGCGCCGCAGGATGACGCCCAGCTGATGTTCTTCGTGCCGACGATCTACGACGCGCCGCTGAAGGACGACGTGCACCTCATGGACGTCGCCCCCTTCTCGCTCAGCAAGAAGGCGAACAAGGGCATCATCAAATACGAGTTGAAGGACAGCCTCATCACCATCGAAGGCGGCGCAGAAACGGGCCTTGCGACGGTCTTCGACTACGACATCTTCCTCAACATGGTCTCCTATCTCGCCGACGAGGTGAAAAACTATCGCAGCAGCGAGGCAAAGGGTCTAAGGCCAAGCCTGCCGCCGAAGACCTACCGTCCAAGCGCCTCCCACATCCTGAAGTTCTGCCGGCGCTCGGACGGCGGTAAATCCTACGAGGATCTCGAGGCCGCGCTCGACCGGCTCGCCAACACCACGATCAAGATGGTCAACCTCTCCGGCGGCAAGCGCCGCCAGGTCGACAGCCGCCCGATGATCAGCGGTTACAGCGTTGTCAGCCGCACCGGCGCCAACCGCATCGAAACGATCGAGATCAGTATCCCCGACTGGGTCTATACCAGCGTGGTGCGCAACGAGCGGACGCTGCCCCTCCTCACACTCCACCAGGACTACTTCCTGATCAGCTCCGGCCTTGGCCGCTTCATCTACCGCCTGGCGCGCAAGGCCGCCGGCAAGAGCGAGGCGATCTACAGCCTGAAGGAGCTCTACAAGCGCAGCGGCTCCACCCAGGAACTGCGAAAGTTCTCCTACGACCTCCGGGAGTTCGTCACCCGCACCCTCGCCTTCCCGATGCCGGAATACGATCTTTCGCTCGAGGACGGCAAGGACGGATCGATGCTGCGCATGCGCTACCGCAACGAAGGCGACCTGCCGCTCTCCCCTCTCCTCGCCGAACTCTAATTTTTGTCGTGGCTCCGTACTTGGCCGACGACAAAAATCAACAGCTCGCCGTACATCACCGACGACAAAAATTTGTCCCCGCCCCGTACATTACCGACGACAAAAATTTGTCGGTCTACCGTACATCGCCGACGACAAGTTTCCCCGCGCATCCTCTGAGGCAAATGACGGAATTTTGTCGAAAACCGTATTTCGCCGACAATTTTCCGTACATCGCCGACGACAAACCGTACATTACCGACGACAAACCGTACATCACCGACATCTAACGGAAGTAAGCTATTGTTTAAAAATCAGAAAAACACACTTTTTGCGTCTAAAACTTATTAAAACTAATAAAACCACCTAAAACGAGGCTGTCAGCCTCACTTCAAAAGATAATTCATGATTTTTGTCGGCAAAACTCTCCGAAATGGGTACCGAAAGGTCGTAAAATTTTGGCAGAGCCTCATGGCAAAATTGGATTTTTGGCGCTGTCCTGAATCTTGCTGAATTTGAATGAGGCAATGGATAACTCTTCGCTGAGAAGGGCAACGCCTTCTATACTGCCATGCAATGGCCTTGAGAGCCGAGCAATATGACAGCTGCCTCCCCAAGGCAGCAATGATACGAGGCACAAGATGAACCAGGAACAGACAAGCGAACCGGAAAAGAGCTGGCGGTTCCTCTGGGAAATGAAAATCGCCGCTCAATCGGTTTCAGAAGTGTATGTCAGCCTCGACGTTCTGGGCGGGCACTATGTGAAGATCGCGCCCAAGGATTTCCTGGATGCGATAAACGATATGCAAGGGGTCAGCGATACGCACCCTCATCCCCGGCGATTTCAGTTCACCATGGAACGGGATATCCTTTGGGTCCATTCCTCGATGCCGCCAAAGAATGGGCCGCCTGCGCAAAATGAGGGCCAGCAGAAGGAGAGCTCTGTCCCACTGCAAAGCTGAGAGCGCGGCTAGAAGTCAAAATATTCAGAAGGACAAAACGCCGCCCCTATGGGGCGGCGCTTCCGTTTTAAGGTGGGCTTACAGAACGAAGTAGTCCTTCAGGAAGGTCGTGCTGCCAGCCACCTGGATGGCAAAATCCGCATTTCCGTCGCCATCGACATCCCCATAGATGAAGGTGTCGGACGCCGTCTTCTCGATGCGAAGCTCACCGGCTGTCTTGGAGAACTGCTCCGAACCGACGAAGGAGAAGGCCTGGTCACCAGAAACCTTGCCATTGGCGTCGATGCCTGAAAGGTCGATACGATCACCGGCTTTACCGTTGAAATCGAGAATCGTATCGCGACCGGACGTCTTTACCGTCGAGTTGGCGAGCGTGTTGAAGACGAATACATCCTTACCTGCGCCGCCGGAGAGCAGATCGGCACCATTGCCACCTACCAGCCGGTCGTTTCCAGCACCACCAGAAATGACGTCGTTGCCGTCGCCTCCACGGAGCTTGTCGTTCCCCGCGCCACCTTCGACCTGGTCATTTCCGGTCCCGCCATAGATGTCGTCGTTGCCTTCACCGCCATAGAGCTCGTCATTGCTCGTGCCGCCGTAAAGGATGTCCTTACCAGCGCCGCCATAGATGACATCCTTGCCGGTTCCACCGAAGAGCTGGTCGTTGTCGGCGCCGCCGAAAAGTTCGTCATTGCCCGTGCCGCCGTAGAGAACATCTTTGCCCGCGCCGCCATAGAGCTGATCGTTGCCGGTTCCGCCAAAGAGCTGGTCACTCCCCTCTCCGCCGTTCAGAACATCGTGGCCGCCTTGACCGAAGAGCTTGTCATTGCCGGCGTGGCCGAGAATCCTGTCGGAGCGGCTGGTGCCCGGAAGGGAGTCGTTTCCGGCTGTCCCCTCGATGATATCGGAGACCTCGGGTTCGCCGATCGTGACGGTCCCGTCAGAGAATTTCAGCTTTTCGATGCCTTTGATCGTATCGACGCCGTCACTGCTGCCGGTGCGCTTGTCCGTCACCGTCCAGGTGCCATCCTTGTTCTCGACCCAGGTGTAGTCGGCCTTTGCACCGTTCAGCACGAATGTGTCATCGCCGAGACCGCCATCGATCTTGTCATTGCCGCCATTGCCCTTCACCGTATCGTTGAAGCGTGTGCCGACATAGGTGTCAGCGCCACTCGAACCGACGACGTTCTGGGCATATTGCTTCAGGTATTGCAGGTAGAGTGCCAAATCTGCTGCCGTAGCACTGTTGCCGGCCATATGGACTTTCGAGAACAAGCTGAGGGCTTCGCTGCCGGCACTGTTGGTGAGATCGAGTCCACTGATACGAAGCTGTACGTTCCCCCCGGCAAAGGCATTGTTGGTGCCGAACGAACCGGTTCCGCGGGTGCCGTATTCGACGGAATCGATCTTGCCCGTGATCTTGTGGGTCGCCATGTCATATTCGAAAGCACCAAAGGCCAGCGCATATTTCGAGGTAGACTGTGAGCCGTAGCTGAAGAACATTTCCTTGTTGTTGTTGTTCAGCCCCGGGTAACCTTCAAGGGTGGCACCCTTAAGGAACTGGCTGACCAGGAAGGCGTCGAAATCGATACCGGCCGAGCCGGAACCGTCGAGTGTCACCGTTCCGCGCGACTGGTCCGTTCCGTCTGCGACATCACCGACCTTGACCGTGAAGGTTTTTGTCTCGGTATTGGTTCCATCAGAAACCTTGACCGTCACGTCATGGCTTGTCGCCGTTTCGTAATCGAGCGTGCCATTGACGAGGAGCTTCCACTGGCTTCCGTCCTGGACGAGCTTGAATTTGCCGCCGGCATCATCGCTGAGCTGATAGGTCAGCGTTTTGTTTTCGGGATTGGTTGCCGCGAAGGTGCCGACGACCGTGCCGATCGCGGCATCTTCATCGACAGTCTCTTTGGAAAGCGTCAGGTCCGTCGGCTCATAGACGTCGGTGACGTTGATCGTGAGGGTCTTTTCCGTTGTGTTGACGCCATCGAAGGCTCCGACCTTTACGCTATAGGTGCGGGGGCCTGTTTCGTAGTCAAGCGTGCCGTTGACTGCGAGCTTCCACTGGCTTCCGTCCTGGACAAGCTTGAACTTGCCGCTGTCGTCCGTCAGCGTATAGGTCAAGCTCTTGCCTTCCGGATCACTTGAGGAAAGCGTCCCGACGACCGTGTTGAGGGCGGAGTTCTCGGCTATACTCGTGCCGGAAAGTGTTGGTGCGGACGGCGCCTCATCGATATCCGCGACATTGATCGTGAAGGTCTCGGTAGACTCCTTCTCGCCATCGGAGACCTTGATCGTCACACTGTGGGTCGTCTTCGTTTCAAAGTCGAGTGCACCGCCGATCACCAGTTTCGTTTCGCCGCCTTCTGTGACGAGGCGGAACTTCTTGTCGGCATCATTGGTGATCGTATAGGTCAACGGCCGGTTTTCCGGGTCCGTCGCGGAAAGAGTTCCGACGACCGTGTTCACCTTCACGTTTTCAAGTGGGTTCGGGGTCGCGTTCGTCAGGATAGGCGTAGTCGGAGCATCGTTATCCACGGTGCCACCTACGGTGAGGGTCAAAACCTTTTCGAATGAGTTCCCGGCCTTGTCGGTGACGCGGACGGTCACGGTGCGACTATCTGTCGTCGTCAGGCCTTTTGCGAGCTTGATCTGGTCACCGTCAACGAAGAAGTGCCCGTCCGCGTCGTCGACAAGCTCAAAGGTGAAGACTTCATCGGCATCACGATCACTAGCGGAAAGCGTGCCGATGGAACCGCCGACCTTGAGGGTTCCCCAGACCACTCCGTTTGTGCCCAGCTCCAGACCCGTCGGCGCATGGTTTTCGTTATCAGTGAGCTTGCTAAGATCTTGGGTCAGGTCGGCGAAGCGGACGTATTCGATATTCTTCAGCGTGTCCACGCCGTCAGCGCCCGTTATTGTCCAGACACCATCCTGGCCTTCGGTCAGGGTGTAGTTCGCACGGTTACCAGAATAGACGGCGGTATCGTCACCAAGCCCACCGTCTATTGCATCGTCCCCGCCCTTTCCATCAACTGTATCATTGTTGTCTGTGCCCGCATATGTGTCGTTTCCGGTCGAACCAATGAAGTGCTGGGCGTATTTGGCCAATAGCTCATTGATGGCCCTGCTTGCTGTTTCCCCGCCGGCCAGCAGGGCGTCGTAGAGGGAGTGAAGGGCATTGACATTGAACGTAGGGGTTGTAGTTGCGGGACCTGTGCCCGGCTTCACGTAAAGATCAAGTCCCGTAATTTTGAGCGTCTCGACAAGACCGGTCAGAGGGGCTGTCTGTGGGTCGCCTGTACCTGGTTTGGTGCCCGGCCCCCAGGAACCAAATGTCAGGCTATCGACGTAACCAGATATGCCATGACCGTAGAAGCTACCGTGATGAATGCCGTCGTAAGAAATTTCTTCGCCGCCGAGGACGATGCGATCAACTGTCTCTGTACCGCTCTTCTGGTATCTGAAGGCAAGTTGGTCGCCGTTCATGTAATACGTGCTGCCATAGGCAGAATCTGCCGTACCCCCATAGAAATTATAGGCACCACTACTTCCGATTTTTGCGAGATCGGTGAGGTATTGGCTAACAAAAGTCGTGAAATTCACTCCGCTTGTGCTGGAGCTTGCATCTATCTTAATCGTTTTCGGAAGTTGTGCCATTTCTGTTCTTTCCCAACACTGAAAATCGCGCCGATCTCCGTCCGGGAGGCGCGTTTACAAACTGATCGAGGCAATTGGCTTGAGTGTTCTTCAGCTTGCCCGACAGTGGAGGCCAGTCGGGATGGGCTTGATGGGATGGCGGAAGGTGCGTGTGAATATATCCTGCATAATATGCAGCCTTCCAAACAGCCGAAGAGGGTCACGCGGCGCACGGGGATACCCGCTGTACGGACGCTTCAACGACCCGAATTTAAGGGGTGGCTATTGCTAGCCCGAATAATTCACGAGGGGTTGGCGGATATGGTTCAAACCGTTGAAATGACGTAGGATTTGGTTGCTTACGCCGATCCGTGCCGTTTCCGGAGACCACACCCGCCATGAATGAT
>NZ_JARSBQ010000022.1:0-36568 GCF_029623935.1 Shinella sp. 838 | reverse complement strand
CATCAGACAGCGCCGCTTGAACCATCACGCCAAAGCGGCTTAAATCAACCCGCAAACCGAGCCGGAAACTCCGCTCTTCCAAAGCCCGAAAAGTCTCAGTTCATTTGACGACGGACAGCGACATAGGTGAAATCGGATAACCACAGCATGTTCGGCGCGGGAGCGAAGAACTGTCGGTTCACCCGGTCTAGCGGGCATGGAGCGGACTTGTCCGACACGGTGGTTTTGACTGGCTTGCCGCGAATGACGCCTTGAAGCCCCATCATTCTCATAAGCCGAGCGACGGTGCAGCGGGCAACGTCGTAACCTTCTCGCTGCAACTGCCGCCAGACTTTGCGCACGCCATAGACCTGGAAGTTCTCGTTGAACACCCGGCGTATCTCGATCTTCAGGGCCATGTCGCGTCGGGTGCGGGCCGATAGGCGGTCCACGTCCGTGCGTTTGGCAACGACCTCATAGTAGGTGGACGGGGCAATCGGCAGCAGCCTGCAGATCGGCTCGACCCCGAGCACCGAGCGGTGTGCATCGATGAAGGAAATCATCGCTTCAGTGGGCGGTCGAGCTCCGCCTGGGCAAAATACGCAGAGGCCTTGCGTAAAATCTCATTCGCCTGACGAAGCTCCCGGTTCTCCCGCTCCAAAGCCTTTATCTTCTCCGCCACGTCACTCGGCAAACCTGCACGCTTGCCGCTGTCGACCTCGGCCTTCTTCACCCATTCATTGAGCGTATGCGCCGAGCAACCGATCTTGGCCGCTATGGAAGATACAGCCGCCCACCGGGAAGGATGTTCGGCTTCATGATCGGCCACCATTCGAACGGCGCGGGCGCGGACTTCAGAAGAAAATTTGTTCGTCGTCTTGCTTGTCATAGACCCTACTTCTCACGAGTTGGGGTCTCCGGCAAAGCCGGGGCGGTTCACACCTCCCTTATCGGCGTCCAATCTTGGCTCTGACGCAGTTTTGGTGGTGATGGATTTTATCCCGCGCCGATGACGCGGGCTTGGAGGAGATCAATTTTTCCGCGGCCGTACATCTGGCGTTTCACAAGTTTGAGCTTGGTGATCTGCCCCTCCGTCTGGCCGTTGGACCATGGTGAAGAGATCGCTGCGCTGACGGCTGCTCGGTCTCTAACGACACCGTTGGCGAAGGAGGCGACCAAGCCCGATCGAGCGCGTTCCAACCATGTATCGAGATCAGCGAGAGATTTCTTGCGGATCATGGCCTGGAAGGCGGCGATGACTTCCCGGGCCTCAACCAGCAGCGGCACGCCACCCTCAATCGCCGCAACCGTCACGGTCTCAGATTTGGAAAGGTCGTCGCGGCCGATGGTCATGAGACGCGCAATGGTCCTGGCCGAAGGCGCTCGGCTCAACGCGCCCGCATCGACCTTCTCTGCTTTTCGACGGCGTGTGGCCCACTCGGTGACAACTCGAAGACAGCCGCGGAACCCTTGGCTCTTGAGTTGCCGCCATAGCTCCGTTCCATTCCGGTTTCCGGCCGTCCATTGAGCGTCAAGCCAGGGCAGGTAGAGTTCAAGCGAGTTCTCACGGACGCGGAAGACATCCGAACGTTGACCACGCAGTACGCGTCGGACAAGGCCGCGACTGTATCCGGTCCGGCGCACGATCTCCTTGATTGTTGCTCCGGACTTGGCCATGTCGAGAATTGCGGCGTTGGTGTCTTCCCGTCGAAGATATCCCTCGTACTGGATCCTCTCGGCGGCCGTCAGCAGTTCGGGGTTGATCGTGGCCGCTCCGATCGCAGTTCGGATCTGGCGCATCGATTTGCGCACCGCATCGAGGAATGCCCGGCTGGCGTTCTCCATTAAGTGCCAGCGGTCAGCGACCTGGGTGGCGTGTGGCAACGCCTTGGCTGCAGCCGTCGCGTAACCACCGCCGCGGTCGCGAGCGACGATGCTGATCTGAGGTTGGTCCGAGAGCCAGGCCTGGGCCGTCGACGGCTCCCGATCCGACAGGAGAGCAATGGTTTTGCGCCGTTCCAGATCGCAGATGATGGTCCCATAGCGTTGATTTCGTCGCCACGCCCAGTCGACGATACCGATCAAGGTGGGTGGGACAAAGCGCGGACTGCCGCGTCGCCGCACGACGCGCAGCAGCGTATCGTTGCTGACCGGCAACATCAGCCTTTTGGCAAAGGTGGCCGCTGGCCTGCCACCCAGTGCAAGTCCGAGATGATGGACGATGTGGTCAAGCCTGGCGGTTCGCCGCGCCGAAGGCGCGAGAATGTCTCCGTCGAAGCGCTCGGCGAAGATTCGCCGACCGCATAGCAGTGCATCGCAGTGGAACCGGCGCGCTTCAATGACAAGCCGAACGGGCTTTCCCACCAAGGGCAGGTCAGCCAGGCGTCGTTGATATCGACTGTGGATTCGTTCCGACCTTGTTCCACAGATTGGGCAAAAGCTTGCTTTGCTCGTCGGCCGGACTGCGATCAACATGACGTCGTCATCAATGGCTGTATTGTCGACTATAAAGCCGCGAGGGACGAGCGTCGACGATCTGAGCGAATGGCCCATGGTATTGATTCCTTGCGTGAAACCAACATCAGCCAGCACTTGATTTCATCAAAAGTGATGGTGTGGAACGGCCCTTCGCACCGGCATCGGGGATGCCTACTGTGGTGACGCCAATCGCCACAAGACAGAAGGAACCGTTCCATGGAGAAGATTACCATAATCGGACTGGATTTGGCCAAGTCGGTCTTTCAGATCCACGCCATTACTGAAGACGGGCACATAGCTGTCCGCCGTGCTTTGCGGCGATCACAGGTCTTGGAATTCTTTCGTCACATTGAGCCATGCCTTGTGGGAATGGAGGCATGCGGGAGTGCCCACTACTGGGCCAACGCAATCGGCGAATTCGGCCATACGGTGCGGTTGATGCCACCGGCCTATGTTAAGCCCTACGTCAAACGCAACAAGACCGACGCGGCTGATGCAGAGGCAATCTGCGAGGCGGTCACGCGTCCAACGATGCGCTTCGTGCCCGTCAAGTCACCGGAAGAGCAAGCCGCTGGGATGGTTTTGAAGACTCGAGAGTTACTCGTGCGTCAGCGAAGCCAGACGGCGAATGCCATGCGGGGCCATATGGCCGAGCTCGGAATCATCGCCGCGGCCGGAATGACAAGTATTGCCAAGCTCATTGCAATTTTGCGCGACGATCAAGACGGACGTCTGCCGCACTCGGCCAAGGCGGCGCTTCTTGAAATGGCCGATCAGATCGAAAGGCTGACAGAACGGGTTGAGGTGCTCGACAGCAAGATTATCGCAGCAGTGAAAGCCGATGATGCCGCTCGTCGGCTGACGACGATCCCCGGCGTAGGACCTATTATTGCGGCAACTGTTCGTGCCGCCGTTCAGGATCCGGCGGCCTTTCGGACAGGACGGGATCTGGCTGCCTGGATCGGCATTACACCAACAGCAAACTCCAGCGGAGGGAAGGAGCGGCTCGGCAAGATCTCGAAGCGAGGCAACAAGCAGTTACGAACGCTACTGATTGTCGGAGCGACGTCGATCCTGAAACAGGCTCGCAGAGGTTCTAAGTTGCCCGGTTGGGTGGTGTCATTAATGGCACGTCGCCCCTACAAGGTGGCAGCCGTGGCGCTCGCCAACAAGATGGCGCGCACAATATGGGCGCTTCTCGTCAAGGGCGGCACATACCAAGCGCCGGCGATGGCAAAAGCATAGGCATAGGCATAGGCATAGGCATAGGAACAGAATTCCCGGCGTTACTGCGTCGGGATAAAGTGGCAAGGTACGAAGTGTGATGAACCCGAGGGGCGATACCTCGATGTCGATCAGACCGTCTGACTCAATGCGCCTTCGAGCGCGAGAAAGTGATTAGGCGATCGACATCGCGGATCTCATCGTGGCCAGCGGTCAATGACCGCGCTGACAGGCCGGACATATGACTGCACCGTCCGACGGAGATTCATGCTGCCAACGCCTTGCTAACCGGGCCGTTCCACATATGAGTCAGAGCCCCGTTACGACGCCGATTGACAGTCTTAAACAGTGGAATGGTCTCGGATATCCAGCGATTTATCCTTCGACAAACGGGTCGGTTGTTCGAATCCATTCAAATCGAGGGAAGAGAAAGCTATGGACATCTCACGCGAATGCGTGGATTGATGAAAGCTTGCTCCTCTTGTAAGTCGTCCTGAAAGCCGGTCCACATGTTTATGTAGTCTCTCTAAATCATGTGTAGTTGTAGTAGAGAGTATTTGCGCGGGACAGGTGACGTTGCATCGCAGATCCTGCTGCCTCAGCATCATTGTTCCGGATAGCATCCAAAATAAGCTTGTGCTCCTCGATCGTTACTTGCTCTGCGCCTTTTACAACCACCATGTCCTGCTTGAATCGAGTCAGCCATACAAGCATGCCCGACACCGCAGCAGCTATAAGCGAATTGCCGCTGATGCCGGCGAGGATCTCGTGGAAGCGCATATCGGCTGCCACGAAAGCTGCCGAATCACCCTGCCGCGCTTGCATCTCCTTTATGCACTCATCAAGGAAACGGATGTCGTTGGCTGTTGCGCTCGTTGCGGCCATTCGCGCAAGTCCTACCTCGATCATAATCCGGGCCGACTTGAGATCTTCAAGACCTTTTGGGTTGTCGGCCAGGAGCATGATCATCGCTGCAGATATCTGATCGATGATTGCCTCGGGTGTAGGCTTGACGACGCGGGCACGTTCACCGTGCGAAATGCGGATCAACCCCATCTGCTGTAGCGTAAGCATCGCCTCGCGGATGGAGGGCCGTCCCACGCCGATCATCGCCATCAACTCCCGCTCAGAGGGGAGCTGTGATCCTGGCGGGAACTCCTTCGAGGCTATCGTCTCAATGAGGCGATCCAGTACGGACTGATACAATTTCTTCTTCTGAATGGGTTCCATTACGGCTCCGGGCGGCGGATCAGCGGCATGATCGGGTCACCATCACCAGTGGCCCAGCGGGTTTGTAACTATCAAATTTCAGGGCTGTGCGTCGACGCCTTATCTCAGCTTGCCATCCACGCCACCGCCGGTCCTCACCCTGCTGAAAAAATCGACTGTACCCATCTGCCCGCCTTTGAGAGCGAGCTGCAATCCGTCGATTTTAGGATCCTCGGAGCGGGCCACGTTGATGGAGGCCCCTGGCACGGTCGGCGCGAGTGCTTCAAGCGCCGTCACCCCCAGCTCCCGCGCTGCATGCCCAGACGTATCGCCGCCCGAGATCACTGCTCGTCGCAAGCCGCTCCGGGTCACGACACTGTGGAGGATCCGGCCCAGGGCCTGGCCAATGTTGCGATTTGCGTCGGCTGCCGCCGTGGCGCGGTTAGCAAGCCAGGTGCGGAACCGCTCTACGGCCGGATCATCAGGTCCCCGCGCCGTCGCAAGCAGCACATCCTGCCCACGCGTAAGCGCTTCCAGCATCTCGGTCACAATCCTTTCTTCCGCAGCGGGTGCATGGCCGCTCGCAAGATGACGTGGGTCGCCCTCGATCAGGTGAAATCCGCTTGCGGCTGCATTGGCGATCTGCTGCGCCGTCACCGGCGACACGGAAGCTGAAACAACCGCAATCGGACCTAGATCTCCGGCCGACGGCCGCGGAGCAACCGGGGGAATCATGCCTTCAGCGCGCCAATGGGCAACGAGCGCATACTCGATCCCTTGCGAGCCAAAGCACATCATATCAGCGTTGCGTCGCTGCCAAAGGATGCGCCCGATTTCGCGTTGATCGGCTTCAGAAACGCTATCCAAAGCAATGCCAGCTCGCCCCCTGCGTTCGGCTGCGGCAAAAACAGCATCCGCCTGTCCCAGATGCAGTTGATCTAGCCTTAGCGTTTCGATTGGCAGCCGGGTCTGCCGGGCAAGGTGTTGTGCAACATCAGCCTCGTTCATTGGCGTCACCGGATGGCGCGCCATGACGGGGTGGCGATCCAGCCGAAACACGCCATCGGGGGCCGCGGCAAAGAGGGATCCAAAGGCTTGATAGCGTTTTAGAGGGATTGCCGCGGGGTAAATTGGCATCAACCTTGTCCCCAATGTGGCGACGGCAATCTCCATGGCAGCGCCGATTGAGCCGATGTCTGGTGCCGAGTCGAGGGTCGAGCAGATCTTGTAGTGCAGAAGCGGCGCGCCTGTCTTCCGTAAAGCAGCAAACATGGCGGGGAGCTCTGCCTGCATCCATTGGGGGCTTTCAGAGCGGGCAGTGCCTGCGATCCCGATCCCCCGCATCTGCCCAAAGCGGGCGACCTGCTCGGGGGAGGGCGGATCAAGAAAGAGAATGGAAGGCAAGCCCGCAAAACTCAGGACCTCCATCACCGCAGCGGCGCCCGTAAAATCGTCACCATACCAGGCGATCAGCGGACCGGGCGGGAATTGCTCGACCTGCGTCATCTCTGGAACGCCTTCAAGGCAGCGGCCAACTCGGGATGGTCAAGGGCGTAGCCTGCGGCCGGAATGCCCGCCATCGCAGCATCCCAAGCCTGTCTTAGTCCCGCGACCCCTGCGGCAGGGCCCCCCGGATGAGCCATGATGCCACCGCCTGCTGCATGGATCAGGTCGGCGCTGCCAAGAGCTTGATAAGTGTCTTCTGCCTGGTGGACCGTCTGGCCGGAGGAAAATACCGGCATTGCCATACATGGTTTGCTGTCGAACATCGGGGCCAGGCATTCGCGAGCTGACGCAATGACGCTATCATCGGGTTCGGCAAACTTGTTGCGGAGGCCATTGCAATGCATGTGGTCGACCCCCGCCAGCCTCCAAAACTTCTGCCAGGCGATATAGGACCAACCCAGCATTGGCGCGCGGCTGAGATAGCCCCAACCGTTACGATGGCCGTGGATCGGCAACTGGCTGTGGCGCGTCAAACCCAGTAGCCCCGATAGGCCCACCGAATTCAGGCTTGCCATGACGCAGGTTCCACCCTCGGCAAGAACGAGATCGTGCCGGCGGCGCATCTGATCAACCTCGCCAGTCACGTTGAAGGCGAACATGGCTTTGCGTCCTGTCCGCTCAGCGTGAGCTCTGATCACCGGCATAACTGCCCGGACTCGCTCGTCGAAGGGACAATAGTGACCATCGGCCTGCAATTCGTCGTCCTTGATGAAGTCGATCCCCGCTTCTAGAAGCTGCGCCACGGCCGCTGCGGTTTCGGCAGCTGACAGCCCCACGCTTGGTTTGATGATCGTGCCGATTAACGGCCCTGAATCCACGCCGACTAGGCTGCGGGTGCCGGAAACGCCAAATTTTGGCCCGTCATAGGCGGCGGCGAAAGCCTCCGGCAGCCGGATGTCGAGGATCCGCAGGCCTGAGAATTGTTTCAGCTCGAAGAGATTGCCTGAGACGGTGGCCATCAGGCCTATGAGATCTGTGCCGATATTGTCGAGGGGCCAGGACAGGGTGACGCGAGCGCGACGGCATGCCGAGCCAGGCGCTGCAATTGATCCCGGAAGGCTGGGCGCCGCGACTTCTTCCATGAGCTCCAACGCCTCCACGCGCGCTGCCGAGCGTGCCTTCAGTTCCACCGTTTCCCCAGGAACGGGTGCGAAGGTGCCTGAAGATTGTTCGCCTGCCATTACCTCTGCTGCCTTTTCGGGATCCCCGGGGGTCTCGATCAGGTAGTCGGCTTCGATGCGCTCGAGCATCATGTCCTCCAATTGTTCAGTCCCTTGAGTCATTATACCAGCACATGACGCCTATCAAGCGGATCGTCCGCAGAAAGGCCGGAGAAGCTGGATATGGCGATGCCCAGCCGATTTGCGGAGGGGCCAGTCTTCAGTATTGACGAGAAAGTGATATAATGAGTATATGAGGTTAAGCGGCCGGGGAGGGTACCAGTGCAGACGAGGACGACAGCGGGATCCGTCATGGATGAGGGTGGGAAAGCAGTGGCTGACGCCATGGGTTCTGTCCTCCTCAGATACGGCAAGCTGCAGGCCGTCGCTGTCGCCGGCGATCTGCGCAGCCTTAGTTTTGACGGTGTCGAAATCCTGCGCGGCTTGAATGCGCCCCTGCGCGATGAAAACTGGGGTGTGGTTGAAATCGAGACGGTTCTGGAGGAGGCGACCGATCATTCTTATCGACGCCGGTTCAGGGGCAAGGTCGCACCCGTGGAGGGCAGCTTCAGCGTCGAGATGACCAACGAGCGCGAGTTGCGGGCGCTTTTTTCATTGAAGGCGCATGAGGCGGTCTTACTCAATCGCGCCGGTCTAACGCTTCTGCATCCGATCAAGGAAGTGGCGGGAAGCTGCCTCACCCTTCGCCATCCGGACGGTGGATCAACTCAGGCTGCTTTCCCTCTCAAAATCGCCCCGGCTCAGCCTGCGATGAACATCGCTGGAATGGCGTACGCCATCGGCGCTTTGTCCGTCGATATCCAGTTCGAAGGCGACGTGTTCGAAATGGAGGATCAGCGCAATTGGTCAGACGCATCCTTCAAGACCTATTGCCGGCCACTGACACTGCCGCGTCCATTCGTGCTTGAGCGCGGCCAATCTGTCGACCAGTCCATCGTCATCGGCATTTCTGGCGAAGTTGCCAAGGTGGAAGCCTTTCCGCGTGCCGAGGCTGAGCGCGTTCGGCTGCCGCAAGTGCTATTAGCGCATGATGCAGGATCGCTGCCGGTCAGCAAGGCTGGGCCGCTTCTGTTGCGGGTCTTCCCAGAGACCACGGACGATGATTTCACCAGAATAGAAGGCATGCCAGTCGGCGGCGTCGAAGTGGTCTTTGATGCGGTTTCCGACCTGCAGGCGACCGTCTTGCGCCTGATCGAGCACTATCCTCAACTTGGTCGGCTGACGGCACTCCCACGGCCCTACCTGAAGAGCTATCAACCTGAGGGGCCGTGGCCTGAGGGGCCGAGACCATCCGACGTCTTGCCCGTCCTGCGCAGGCTCCTGCCAGGCATTGCCTTGGGCGGTGGCAGCCTTACCCATTTCACGGAAGCCAATCGCTGCCCGCCTGCCAGTGATGCGGACTTCATCACCTTCGGCAATAGTGCCATTGTTCACGCAGCTGATGATCGCTCCATCACCCAGACCCTGGAGGCCTTGCCCGACATTTTCGCCTCAGCGGCAGCGCTCCTGCCGGCCAAGCCGCTTCATCTGGGTCTATTCTCCATTGCCATGCGGTCCAATCCCTATGGCGATGGATTAGCGGCCAATCCTCACGGCCGGCACATGACGATGACCAATGCGGATCCGCGGCAGAAGACAGAGTATGCGGCGGCCTATGCGGCTGCAGTCCTCGCGCTCGCTGCCAAGGCAGGTTGTGCAAGCATAGCGTTGGCAATGACTTCGGGACCGCTCGCAGCGGCCGGGCCGCTTGCCCACGTCGTGCAGTTCGCTCAGCAAACCGCGGGGGCCACGGCGGATGTCATCGTCGAGCCCGACAAATGGAGCCTCATGACCGAGCGGGGCGGGTATAGCGTCACTGCTGATGCAAAGGGCAGCCTCAGTCTCGCCTACCATTTTGGCAATGACGCTACGTTGGACGATGGTCAATGACGCGCCGCGGTGTTCTCATCGGCTGTGGGTTCTTCGCACGCAACCATATGCTGGCCTGGCGCGACCTTCCAGACGTCACGATTGTCGCTGTGTGCGATCTCGATCCCACCAAGGCTGCGGCATTCGCAGAGGAGTTCGGGGCCCGGGCATATCGCGATGCAGCTCAGATGCTCAAGGAGATCCGCCCCGACTTCGCCGATATCGCCACCACGGTGAGCTCTCATCGGAGTTTGGTCGAGTTGGCAGCCGACCATGGCTGCGCCGTTATCTGCCAGAAGCCGTTCGCAGCAGACCTGATCGATGCGCAGGCCATGGTCGACGCGTGCACACGCGCGGGCGTGGAGTTGCTCGTCCACGAGAATTTTCGCTGGCAGGCACCAATACGTCGCATCGCGGAGCTCATAGACAGTGGTGCCATCGGCCAGCCGCAGTTCCTGCGGCTGAACTTCCGCCATGCCTTTGATATTTATGCCAACCAGCCGTACCTGGCGCAGGTCGAAGATCTGGCGCTGTCGGATGTCGGGCTGCATCTCTTCGACGTTGCACGTCGATTGTTTGGTGAGGTGACCCGCATCAGCTGCGAGGCCCAGCGCCTCAATCCAAACGTCACGGGCCAGGACGCCTTCCTGGCACAGATGCGGCATGCAAACGGGGCTGTTGCCAGTGTTGAATGCAGCTTCTTCAGCCATTATGCACCCGACAGGTTCGTACAGACACTTGCGTTAGCCGAAGGCGACGAAGGCTCCATTGAGCTTGGCGATGGCTACCGCTTGCGGCTGCATCGCCGGGGTAGGTGCCTGGAGGAGGTGTTGGAGCCGCCGATCCCATCTTGGGGTGCGCGGCCCTGGAACCTCGTACAGGACTCCGTCATCGCGTTTCAACACCATGTTCTTGACGTGCTGGCCGGACGCGCAAAGGCACAACCTTCTGGCGCCGACAATCTGGAAACTCTGAGGCTCACCTTCGCGGCCGTGCAGTCAGCCAGGAACGATGGGCGGCAAATGAAGCTCGCTGCCAGGGGGGAGGAACCGCCGGCAGCCTGATCAGCCATGCGGATGGAGCAAAGGGCCACCCTCCGCAGGGGCCATCTCGGCCCAATCCACAGTATCTATTGGAGGAGAATACATGAAACATCTCAGACAAATCACCTTCGGTCTTGCTCTTGCGGCCTCGACGGTCGGTTTCAGCTCTACAGCCAGTGCGGCCAATATCTGCTTTGCGTTCCAAGATCTGGAAACGGAATTTTGGGTGGCAAGTCACAAGGCCATCGTTGAGACCCTCACTGAGATGGGCCACAGCGTCATCGAGCGCAATGCGAACGAAGATGTCAACCGACAGCTGGAGCAGGTGCGTGACTGCGTTGCTCAAGGCGTCGACGGCATCATCCTCATTCCGCAGGACGGTGAGAGCGCTGTGACCATCGTCAAGGAGGCGACGTCGAATGACGTGCCCATCGTCGTGTTCAATCGGCCGCCAGCCAACAATGATAATGGCGTAATCGTTGTCGCCGACAATGCTGCCATTGCCGAAACGGCTGCAGCCTTTGTGCTGGAGCAGGCAATTGCTGCAGCGCCGGCGGATGCAAAGCTTCATGCAGTGGTGATTGTCGGTGACCTGGGCGACACCAACGCCATCCAGCGCAAGAAGGGCTTTGAGGCAGCAGTTGCCAAATTCCCGGACCGGTTCGATGTGACGGAAGTCGCCTCTGACTGGGACGCGGCGACTGCCCTTGCCAATCTGGAGGCTGCGGTCACGGCCAAGCCGAAGATCGACGCAATGTTCACCTCGTCTGATTTCCTTTTCCCCACCATCCGATCGGTACTGGAGCCGCGTGGCATGTGGAAGAAGACTGGCGAAGAAGGCCATATCCCGCTTGCCGGTCTGGATGGTGATGCCACGGCCTGCAAGCTCATCAAGGAAGGCTATGTCGACGCGACGGGGGTCCAGGATCTGTATTTCGAGGCCGAGGCTTCCGTGAATGCCATCGTTAAAGCGATCGAGGCCGGCGAGACAGATCCGAACGAAGTGATCGCCGACCCGGGCTTTGCCTTGACGTCTGCCAATCTCGCTGAACGCGAGATGGATATGTGGGGCTGCAAGTTGCTTGCAGAAGGCTTCCTCGACAATTGATCTGCTGACAAACGACATGGGACCCAGCTGGCGATGCCCGGCCGGGTCCAATGGCGAAAAGGTACACTATGTCTTCATCACCGGTGCCGAGAAGAGAACTGAAGGACAAGGCGGTTGACCTGCTGCTCTCCGACCAGTTCGTTCTGTATCTCTCTGTTTTCTACGTGCTGCTCTTGGCGCCATTTTTGCCGATGCTGGTCACACCGGCGAATTTGGTGAATGTCCTGTCCAATATGTGGCCGCTGCTCATCGTTGCGATTGGCCAGACCTTTGTGCTTGCGATCGGAGGTATTGATCTCAGCCAAGGGGCAGCCATTGCGTTGACATCGGTCCTTGGCGCGGTGCTGATCACGGGAGCTGCAGATCCGGCAACCTTTTCCAACACACCCATCTGGGGGTGGCTGCTCACAGACGCCGGGGGGCCGCTCGCAGGAGTGGACCACGGCGTGGTCCTGGCCATCGCCGCCATGCTCGTCGCTGCCGTGATCATCGGCCTTATCAATGGCATGGCGGTTGCTATGTTTGCGATGCCGGCCTTCATCGTGACGCTGGTCGCGATGATGATCTTCTCGGCCTTTGCCCTCTGGCTCACGCAATCGGGCAATGTGGCAAACCTGCCTGACGATTTCATTCGTCTGGGCCGTGGCGATATCGTCTCTGTCTATTTCGGTGCCAAGGAAGAGGCCAAGATAGCCCGACGCGCCATCTATTCTCTTGTCACCTATCCCATGGTCATCGCCCTGTTCGTCGCACTGGCGGCGCACGTGCTCCTCAATCGGACGGTGTTTGGCAGCCAGGTGCTGGCCATCGGGATGAACCGCAAGGCCGCCGAAATTTCCGGTGTGCGCGTCAGGCGCATCATCATTGCTGTGTTCGTGATCTCGGCGGTTTGCGCGATGATCGGCGGGCTGTTGTTTGCCGCCCGCCTTGAAGCCGGGCGACCGACGCTAGGTGGCGGCACCTTCCTTCTGGATGTCATTGGCGCTGCCGTGATTGGCGGGACAAGCCTGTTCGGTGGCAAGGCAAAGGTCATCTGGACCTTCTTTGGCGTCATGTTCTACGTCATCATGGCAAGTTCGCTCTCGGCGATGAACCTTTCGGCCTTCCAGATCGACATGGTCAAAGGCGGCATCATCCTATGTGCGGCCTTGCTCGATGTTTTGCGCACACGGCTGAAGCGGGAGCGGGTACGATGACGGACATTCTGTCTCTCCAAGGCCTATCAAAATCCTGGTTCGGGATCCCGGCCAACCGCGATGTCAGCTTTAGTGTCCGCGAAGGCTCAGTGCTCGGCATCATCGGCCAGAACGGCGCGGGCAAATCGACGCTTATGAACATGATCGGGGGTGTCGTAAAACCGACCTCAGGTCATATGATGTGGCGCGGTCTGCCCTATGAACCGGCAGGAGCCGCTGACGCAACGCGCATCGGCATTGCCTTCATTCACCAGGAGCTCAACCTCTTCACCAATCTTTCGGTGGCGGAAAACCTCTACATTGATGGCTTTCCGAGGCGTATGGGCCTCATTGACTGGAAGCGGATCAACGAGCGAAGTCGGCAAGTCCTCTCTCGCCTCTCTTTGGATTTCGACCCTTCTGTCGAAGTTGGCCGACTGTCACCGGGCGAGCGACAACTGGTGGAGATCGCCCGGGCGCTTCACAACGAGGCGAGCCTCCTGATCTTTGATGAACCCACGACGTCGCTGACGCCGCGTGAAAGCGAGAGGCTGTTTGCGACGATCGAGGCTCTGAAAGGCCAAGGCTGCACGATCATCTACATCTCGCACATATTGTCGGATGTACAGCGGCTTTGTGATGACATCGTCGTGTTGCGCGACGGCGAAGTCGTCTCAAGGGGAACGATTGCCGAGTTTCCGATCCCGCTGATGATCCGGAGTATGATTGGTCGCGACATGGGCGGGATGTTCCCGCCGCGCAGCAATCAGCCGCAAGGGGCAACAGTGTTGGAGGCGCGTGGACTCACTCAGCCAGGCGTAATCGAGGATGTCGACCTTGCCGTGCATGAAGGGGAAATCGTCGGTCTCTTTGGACTGATGGGTGCTGGTCGATCAGAGCTGGCGCGGATTCTCTTTGGTCTCGACAAATGCGCAAAAGGCACAATCAGCCTCAAGGGGCGACCGCTGGAGGGGCCGGTTCGAGCCCGCATCGAGGCCGGAATGGCGTTTGTGACCGAGAATCGGCGTGAAGAAGGGCTCATGATGGATTCAAGCGTTGCCGATAACTTGACTCTTGCCTCACTGGCCGCTTTTGGCCGAGGACCTTTTGCACTGATCGACCGCGATCGCGTTGCGGAGCGAACTGAACGAATGCGCGAAGAGCTCAACATCAAGGCCAACGACATCCACAGCCAGCCCGCCAAGGCTCTTTCCGGTGGCAATCAGCAAAAGGTCGTGATCGGCAAGTGGCAACTGCGCGATCCCGATCTATTCATCCTCGATGAGCCCACACGGGGTGTTGATGTTGGCGCCAAATACGAAATCTACAGCCTGATCGATGAGATCGCCGCTCGCGGGGGCGGCATAATGATGATTTCCTCGGAGCTTGAGGAATTGATGGGAATGGCCGATCGGATTGTCGTGATGAACCGCGGAGAAATCAAAGGACAGGTTCTGCGCCAGGATTTCGATCGCGAGCGCATCCTCGCACTGGCATTTGGGGAGATCGCAGAATGAAGCGGATCATGAAAGGACTGGTCGGCTTCACGCTCAGCCATTCGACGGCGGTTTTCTTTGTGTTGATCCTTTTGTGGTTTGGAGTTCAGGCCCCACAATTCCTGCAGCCTGAGAGCCTGGCCAACATCATCAAGCAATCATCCTTCATCGGCATCGCGGCACTTGGCATGACGGTCGTATTGATCACGGGAGGCATCGATCTTTCGGTCGGGTCTGTGATGTTCCTCGCACCGCTGATCGCCGGCATGGCGATGCGATCCTTCGGGCTGCCGGTTGAGGCTGGTTTCGTCGTGGCCATGGTCGTCGGCGCGGGGCTTGGCGGTCTCAATGCCTTCTTCATTGTCGTGCTTCGAGTCGTACCCTTCATCGTCACCCTTGCGAGCCTCTTTGTCTTTCGAGGATTCGGGACCTGGCTCACCAGTTCGACCCAGTTCGATTTTCCTGAGCGCATGCGGACGTTCGGATTGTCGAACGTGTTGGGGATCCCCACGCCTATCCTCGTCTTCGTCGTCACCGCTGTGATCATTCACATCGTGTTGCGTCACACTGGCGCCGGCCGTCAGATTTACGCCTTTGGCAATGATCGAGAAGCGGCGCGCAAGGCTGGTTTGGCGGTCGGGCGGATTGAAGCCAGGGCCTACATGATTTCCGCGGTTTGCGCTGCGATCTCAGGCTTTGTGATGATCTCGCAGATCGGCCGCCTCGATGTGGGGTTTGGGCAGGGCCGTGAGTTCGATGTCATTGCAGCAGCGGTTTTGGGTGGAGCGAGCCTTTTCGGGGGTGTCGGCACTGCGCTCGGTGCTGTTGCTGGGGCAACGCTGATCCAGACCGCCAAACTCGGCCTCGTCTTCACCGGGGTCAACCTTTACATGCAGCCGATTATACTGGGAACGGTGATTTTCGCAGCCATGGTCGCCGACGGAATACGGGGCCGGCGGCTGCGCGACAAACTCGCGCGGACAATTCGCCCCCTTAGATCGTCATGAGGTGAACCTGACATGGAACACATCGAACCGCCGTAGCGGCACGTCAGCCAAGAACAGAAGTAATACCGGGTCAACTGCCTCCTGCCAGCGCAACAGCGCTTTGGCAGTCAAGGCCCTGCGTCTGCATGAGCATCAAGCGTTACCGAAAAGATCGCAACGGGAAAGGAAAACCAATGACCAATATCGCCCTGCTTGGAGCTGGCGGGAAGATGGGCGTGCGCCTGTCAAAGAACCTGAAGCCGTCCCGCTTTACAGTTTCGCACGTCGAAATTTCCGACGAGGGACGTCAAAGGCTGCGCGAAGAAGTCGGTGTTGAAACTGTGGATCAAGTCGCCGCCTTGGCGAATGCCAATGTCGTCATTCTCGCCGTGCCGGATCGACTCATCGGGAAAATCTCCCATGCGATCATCGATCATCTCAAGCCCGGTGCTGCGATTATTGTGCTCGATGCGGCTGCCCCTTATGCTGGTGAGATGCCGGAACGCGCAGATGTGACATACTTCTGCACCCATCCATGCCATCCGGCATTATTCGATTTCACACCTGACGTAGATGCCCAGAAGGACTTCTTTGGTGGCATCAGCGGCCCCCAAGGAATCGTATGCGCTTTGATTCAAGGACCCGAGGAGCACTATCAGTTGTGTGAGGAGATCGCCCGCACGATATATGCGCCTGTTACTCGGGCGTATCGCTGCTCGCTGGAGAGCATTGCCATCCTCGAACCGGCCCTATCAGAGACAGTGGGCGCAACGTTGGCGCTTGCCCTTCGCGATGCGACTGATCGGGCCGTTTCAATGGGTGTTCCTGCTGATGCGGCACGTGACTTCATGCTGGGCCACCTGAAGATCGAACTCGGGATAGCCTTCGAAGCCTTTCCGGAGGGAAAATTCTCAGACGGGGCTCTTCACGCCATCCGCCAGGCTCGCCCGCTGATTTTCAGGGATGACTGGCTTGATCGTATCTTTTCATTAGCGGCGGTCAAGCAGTCGGTGAGGGATATCTGCAATCCGCAGTGAAAGCGCTCCAAGGATTGACGTTCGCCCACTGCAGACCGTCGATCCTGGATATCACGGGTCAGCCAGAAACGGTCAGCCGCCGAGGATGAAAAGTCGGCGGCTGGGACGTCTGTCCCTGACAACCCTTCCCGGTGCACCCGATGCTGGGACGCAACCTTATCTCTCCAATGGAGTGACTATGGCGCCAACACCTGTCTAATAGGTGGCGCGGCCTCCTGAAAGATCGAAGACAGAGGCTGTCGTGAAACTGTTTTCGGCTGAGACAAGCCAAGCCACCATGTTGGCGGCCTCGTCGACCTCCAGGAAACGGCCTCTCGGGATCCGGCTTAACATATAGTCAATAAATTCCGGCTTCAGTTCATTGAGAATTCTTGTCTTTGCCGTTGCCGGTGTGATCGCGTTAATGGCGATATCAAATCCGGCACATTCCTTGCCGACGGCTTTGGTCATCGCGATCACGCCACCCTTGGCCGCGGCATAGGCCGCCGCATTGGGATTACCTTCCTTTCCGGCAATCGACGCGATGTTGACGATACGGCCGTAATTGCGCTTCTTCATGCCCGGTATCACGGCCCGATTGACGTAGAACGTCCCGTTAAGGTCAATGTCGATTACTCGTTTCCATTCATCGATCTCATAGACATCGAGGGGAGCATTCTTGCCGGCGATACCGGCGGAGTGCACGAGGATATCGAGACTGCCGAGACCGGCCTCCACATGTTCTGCCGCGGCAGCGACGGCAGCATGATCGCTGATGTCCACCACGACGGACGAAGCTTTCTCACCGAGTTCGCGGACCGCCGCCTTCAGCAGGTCTTCGTTCATGTCCCAGAGACTGACTGAGGCGCCAGAGGCGATAAGACGCCGCGCGACTGCGAAGCCGATTCCTTGAGCGCCGCCTGTCACGACAGCTATTTTGCCGATCAGATCAATCTGGTTCATTTGGGGCTCCATTGGGTTGGCGGTTGAGAAGGTCATGCATGTTGCGGCCGAGCACCGCCGATAGATCCTCGCCCCGAAACGGACCGTGACGCGTCAGGAGCGACAGGGTCTGGGGATAGGTCATGTGTTTGGTTGAGACCGGCCAGTCGGACCCCCAGAGCATCCGGTGGGGGCCGAAGGCTTGCGCAAAACAATCTGGGATCCAGCGCAAGGGGGAATAGGGGTATTCATGGTCGCTCGCAGCGATATTCCCCATACCGGAATATTTAACGTAGATGTTGGAGCAGGCGGCGGCTGCAATCACGGCTTCACTGTCGCCAGGGCCCGTGCGGCTTCGGGGCCCCATAAAGGCGAAATGGTGCAGCAGGATCGGGATCTCCGGCATCCTGTTGGCCAGCTGGATGACTGCTTCGATCTGATGCGGCATTACAGACAGGCTGGCAATCAGGCCTTGATCACGGGTCAGCCTGAAAAAGTCCATCATGTCCCGACCCACCAGACGGCTGCCATCTTCGTCTTCGGCGAGATAGAGGCTGAAGCCGCGAAACAGAAAGCGCGACAGTGCCGCCTCCAGGCGCGCGGCCGCCCCCGGTTGCCCGACAGCTGAAGACCACCAGCACTCCAGGTCGGGAAAGACGACGAACCGGCCAGGGTAGTCCGCAGCTGCCTTGAAGGCATAGTCGGTATTATCGCTATTGTCTCCGATTGCCGCAGCGATCAGCACGGCCTGTTTTACGCCTAACCGGTCCAATTCATGGATCAGGTTGGCAGCACTGGCACGGCTTGTCGCATCTGGAACCGCAGGCTGATAGGGCCAGCGGCGCCAGGCATGGCAATGGGCGTCGATCCTCATGCGGCCAGCGCTTTTTGCAAAGAGACAACTCTTTGGATCTCGGCGGCCGTCACGGGTGCTTGCCCGGGTCTTGCCACCGACGCAATGGCGCGATCCGGCTCGGTCGCATAAAGGGCGAGTTTGGTTTTACCCGCCAGGAAGGCCTCGGGCGGCGCAATGTCGTCATCAAGGTTCCAAGCGACATCCGGATCTGGAGACGGGACGGCATCGATCAGCGCCCTCGTATAGGCATGGCGCGGGTCATGCACGACCTTTTCGGCCGCGCCGACCTCCATGATCTGACCGCCATGCAGGACGACAATCGTGTCTGCGACCTGATATGCTGTCGTCAGATCATGCGTCACGTAGATGAGCGATATTCCAAGATCCCGCCGGAGCTCATAGAGGATGTCGAGAATGGTTGCGCGCAAGGAGGCGTCGACCATGGAGACCGGTTCATCAGCCAAGATGACGGTTGGATCGAGCAGCAAGGCCCGGGCAATCATGATGCGCTGCCGCTGACCTCCCGAAAGCTGGTGAGGGTATTTCCCAAGCGTGTTTTCGGGAACGAGGCCGACGCTTCTCAGCGTTGTCTCGATACGCGCATAGGCCTCATCCCTCGATGCTGCGAGGCCGAAGCTGCGCAGGGGTGTCACCAGCGGATGGTCGATCTTGTAGAAGGGATTGAAGGCGTCAAAAGGATCCTGAAAGATGGCCTGAACTTGGCGCCGGAACTTGCGCGCGCCATCACGCGTCAAGCCGGCTATGTTGTCTCCGTCGTACAGGACTTCGCCGAGCGTCGGGTTCCGGAAGCCAAGCAAGAGGCGGATCAGCGTGCTCTTGCCGCTGCCGCTTTCGCCCACCACCGCCGTGATTGAGGGTGTCTTGCCTCCAATCGACAAGGAAATGTCGTGCAAGGCCGTCTTGGCGCTTGCTCGCCCCGCATGAAAGACGACGCTTGCCGCCCTAACTTCCAGAAGTCCCATTAACTTGACCTCCTATCGGCCGCAGCGGCACGAGTTCGCCGTTCAAAGGTGGGAAGGGAGTTGATCAGCATCTTGGTATAGTCGTGTTGCGGATTGGCGAAGACCTCCTTGACCGGTCCCATCTCGACGAGCTTTCCGCGATACATGACCCCCAGCTTCGAGACGAAATGGGCCATCAGCGCCATGTCATGGCCGATCAGGATGACGGCGGCTCCGAGCTCCTTCTGCACCCGCCCGAGCGTCGCCAGGACCTGCTTTTGCACCATCACGTCAAGGGCGCTGGTCGGTTCGTCGGCGAGGATGACGCTTGGCTTTAGCGCGATCGACATGGCGATGCAGACGCGTTGTTTCATCCCACCGGACAGTTCGTGGGGGAAGCGATGGCGCACGGCAGCAGGCAGGCCGACGCGCTGCAGGAGGTCCTCGATGATGGAAACCCTGTCCTTGGGCGGATGGATGACGCCGTGGTCCTCAAAGATATCGTTGATCTGGCGGCCGATCCGCAGCACCGGGTTCAGCGAACTCATGGCGCCCTGCGGCACCAGTGACATCTCGGCAAACCGCAAACGGCGATAGCTTGCGTCCGGCACCTGCGCCAGGTCACGTCCGTTCAACAGCATCTGCCCCTTCGACACGACGCCGCCGCGCAGCATGCGCATGAGTGCAAGAATGGTGGTCGATTTGCCCGAGCCTGACTCGCCCACCAGCCCGAACCGCTCTCCTGCGCCGATGTCAAAGCTGACGTCGTCGACGGCAACAAAGCGACCGGCAGGGGTCGGGTATTCTATGGTGAGATTGCGGATATCGAGGAGAGGATCGCTCATGCGTGGCCTCCCAGACGCTTGTTGACGAAGGAGTCCAGTCCCATTGCGGTCAGCATGAGGCCGACGAAGATGATGGAGATCACGACGATTGGCGGACCCCACCACCACCACATGCCGCGCAGGATGGCGCCGTAGAACTGGGCCCAATAGATGGTCGTTCCAAGGGTGAGCTGGTTTTGCGGACCAAGACCAAGTGCCTCCAGTCCGATCGTGGCCAGCATGGCTCCCGATACGGTGACAACGAAGCTTGCCGCGATAAAGGGCAGGAGATTGGGAAGGACCTCGACGAACACGAGTTTCAGGCCACTGCTGCCATTGAGCCGCGCCACTTGGACATAGCCCCTCTCGCGCAAGGACAGGGTTTGCGCACGGATGGTGCGCGTTGCCACCATCCAGGACAGGGAGGCGACGATGACCGCCATCAATCCCACCGTCATTTCGCGCACATTGGCGGCAACCAGGACGAGGATGGCAATCCCTGGAATCGTCATCATGACGTCGGTCAGCACGCGGATGATGGTGTCGACCACCCCCCCGACAAAGCCTGAGATCAGTCCGAGGGCCACTCCCAGGGTCAGGCTGATCAAGCCGGCGACTACCCCGATCGTCAGCGTGTTGGGCATGGCATGGATCAGCACGGTCACCATGTCGCGACCTTGTCCGTCTGTACCAAGCCAATGATCGGGAGAGGGGGGTTGGCGGGCAATCGTGGCGCCGACGCGCGCGGCTGTAGGATCGACGAGCAAAGGACCGATGATTGCGATGAGACAGATGAGGGCCAAAATTCCAAGACCGAAGGCGAGCGGTCGGTTTCGCAAAAGCTGTCGCGGCTGGACGAAAATGGCGGCCATGGTCACGCCTCCTCCGCAGCAATACGCGGGTCGATCAAAGGATAGATGAGGTCAAGGATGAACATCGCCACGGCGATCGAGATCGAAAGAACCAGGACGATGCCCTGGATGACGAAGTAGTCATTCGACTGGATGGCCTGATAGAGGCGAAAGCCAATCCCCGGATAGGAGAAGATTACCTCAACTAGGATGGCGCCCGATACGATGTGGCCCATTGCCAGGGCAAGCTTTGTCAGCTGTGGCAATAACGCGTTGCGCATTGCGTACCAGAAGAAGATGCGGCGTGGCTTCAGCCCTTTGGCGTCAGCCAGCGAGATGTAGTCCTCGCCTAAAACACTCACCATCATGCCGCGCATGCCAAGCGCCCAGGCGCCGATCTCGGCCAGGATGATGGAGGCGGCGGGCAGCGCCGCATGCATGGCAATGGCCGATATGGTCTCCCAGTTGAAGCCGGTCTGGATGCCGAAGGGCAATCCTCCGCCCGCGGGGAAGATGCGCCAGACGATGGCGAAGACGTAAAGCAGCACCATCCCGATGAGGAAATAGGGAACAGAGGACAATAGAACCACCGACGACCCGAAGGGCTGCAGCCAACGCGGCACGCGCGGCCAGCCCATCAGACCACCAAGCAGCGTGCCAAGCGTAAAACTGACGAGTGTCGCAAAGCCCAAAAGGCCAAGCGTCCAAGGCAGGCCGGCCAGGATGGCATCAACGACACGCTCGGGATAGGCCGCAAGGGATACACCCAGATCAAGGCGAAGCGTGGCACCCCAATAGGACAGGTATTGTTCCCACAATGGCCGATCCAGACCAAAACGGCTTCTGTAGGACTCCACCATTGCCGAGATGTCGCCACCCCCGCTACCGGTCGCCAGCAATTGGTTGAGCTGGGCCTCGACGGGATCTCCGGGCATCAGGCGGGGCAGCAGGAAGTTAATCGAGACAGCCAGGATGATGACCAGAAGCATGAGGCCGAAGCGGCGAGTGACGTAGCGGAAATACATGGCGAGCCCTCAGATCAGCATGTCTTGCAAAACCGCCTCGGTCAGACCCAGTCCAAAGCCGGGTTCGGCATTGGGTACGAGTAGGCCTTGGTCGGGCACGGCCATGCCAGGAAATATCAAGGCGTCCTTCAGCGGCACGCCCGGAGCCGAGCCGAGGAAGAATTCCCCCCAGCGCATGTTGGCGCTCGCATAGGTGAGATGCTGCCCATAGGGTGTGTTCATCCCGGCATGCAGGATCACCTCGATCCCGGCCGCTTCGGCAATGTGATTGATGCGCATTGACCCGGTCAACCCGCCAGCCCAGCAGATGTCGGGTTGGAAAATATCGGCCAACTGACGGCTGGCGGCAGTCAGAAAGCTTGAGGGCGTGTACCAGTGTTCACCAGTTGCAAGGCTCATCCACGGCAGTCGGTTGCGAAGTCCGGCATGGGCTTCCAACTGATCGGGCAGCAGACAGTCTTCGATCCAGCGCAATCCATAGGGGCGAAGACGCTCTGCAAGGCGAACGGCATATTCCAGGTCGAAGGCGAGCCAGCAGTCAAGCATCAGCTCCACCGTCGGGCCGATCATCTCGCGTGTTCGATGAACGAGCTCCTCATTGGCCGTCAGTCCTGCCAGCCCGTCAAAGCTGCCATAGGGGCATGCAAGCTTCGTTGCCTGAAACCCGAGCTCCATGTGCCAGTCGGTGTCGTTTCCTGTGGCATAGCAGAAGATGCTGTCATGGACGGGCCCGCCGATCAGCTCATAAACGGGTCTGTCGAGAACCTTGCCCTTCAGGTCCCACAGCGCAAGGTCGACCGCGCTGATGGCATAGGCGGCGATCCCTGAGGATCCATAGGGGGAGGAGGCCCGCATCATCATGTCCCAGGCCCGATCGGTGGCAAGTGCCTCCTGACCTTCCAGCAAGGGGGAAAAATGATCATTGATCAGACTGATGACGGCGCGCCCATGGCGGCTGACGCCAAAGCCGGTCGTACCGTCTTCGGCCGTGACCAGGCATCCGACTGCGCCATCGAGCCGCCAGCTCGACCTGCTGGCCTTAAACTGTGAGTAGCCGGACATCGGGCCCGCCACCCGCGCCTGGCGGGTCCATGGATCTCGCCGCGGCTGTGCGCCCGAAGGCGTCTTTTCCCTGTAAAGCGCACCGACCATCTCGCTGCGGATGGCAAAGGCTCTGATCTGCTTGATTTTCACCGCGTTCACTCTAGTCATAAAGCTCGTGGAAAGCGGGCCTTTGGCAAGACCCGCTCGCCAGGGGTTACTGGGTGGGCTGAAGACGGTGGATCACCAATGCAAAACCTTCCCACGGCAGGGGTTGGGCGACATAGGGATTGTCAAAGGAGGGATAGCCCGTCCAGTAGGTCGTATTGAACGGTTGCGTCTGAATTTCCTCAAACAGCGGGATTTCCGGCAAGTCGCGGATAAAGTTCGCAGTCGCCTGTTCAACGAGATCTGCGTATTCTGGATTATCCGGCGAGGGCTGCGAGGCTTCCATCTTGTCGAGCAAAGCGTCCAGGTCGGGGTTGCCGTAGCGTGTGACGGCGCGCAGATTGGTCGCCGCCTGTCCTTCTGGCGCTGCATATTTGGAATGGAAGTGCTCCAGGGTTTGCCAGGGATCATAGAGGCTGCCGCAATGTGGATAGACGCTTAATCCAAAATTGCCGGTCGACAGCGCTTCCGTCTGGGCGGTCACCTGCTGGACATTCACGATGGCGTCGAAGCCTGCCGATTTCAGTTGCTGGACGAGAACCGGGCCGACGGGGTCGCCCTGTCCGACCTGAACGGCGATCTGCAGCGGGCTCCCATCTGGCTGCACCCATGCGCCACCGCTCTTCGTAAAGCCGGCGCCCTGAAGCAGCTGGTCGACCTTGGAAAGATCGTGTTGGTCCAGGACGCCGACATCGAGGCTCTTTTCAAGCTGATCGACATAGTCGAGCATTCCGCGGTAGGAAGAAAACGGCAAGATTGCCTTTTTGACGGAGCCCTCATAAGCGAGGTTGACGATCTGGTCGCGGTCAATTGCGGCATTGATCGCCTGACGCAGGGCGACATTATCGAAAGGCTGGCGCTGCGTATTAAAACGGATGCCGACGACGCAGCCATTCGGGGCGCCCCAGACAGGTCCCTCATTGTTCCAGGCTGTCAGGTTTGGGTTCTGGAAGCGGATCGCTTCGAACACACCTGATTGAATGTTGCGACCGATATCTATCTGGTTGGTGGCGTAAAGCTGGGGCATGGCTTCGGCGGTCGCGGGGACATAGATGACCCGCTCCACCTTCGGCATTGCCTCAACAAGCCCAGCATCTTGTGCCCACCATTCATCACGCCGATCGAGAAACAGTGAGCTGGCATCCGATTTGACAAGCTTGAACGGTCCAGTGCCGACCGGCCAGCCCTTGGCGAGATCGAAATTATTGAAGGTCTTGGGATCTTTCCCCTCCCAGATGTGCTGGGGGACGACCACGAAGCGTGTTGACTGGCCCGTTGCCAGAAAATCGGCAGCCCATCTGGGACCTGGTTTCGTCAAGGACACTTTGACGGTCAAGGGATCGATGACGTCGACCGAGGCGACCCATTCGTCGATCGCGCTCGAAAACAGCAGATCCGGTGCTGCGGCCTTCAGCATGGAGAAGGTGAAGGCGACATCCTCGGCATCCAGGGCCTCACCGTCACTCCAGCGTACGCCTTCGCGCAGCTTGATGGTCACTTGTGTATAGTCGTCGTTGTAGCTGTAGCTTTCACCGATCCAGGGGATCAGCTCATTAGTGAAGTGATTGGTGTAAAACAGCGCTTCATTGACGGTGTAATGCAGGCTGTTGCGCTGGTGGAGCAAAACCCCTGCATAGGGATTGAAATTCTCTGTCGACGGGACCGCATTATAGTAATCCCAACCCTGGCTGATTAAGGTGCGATTGCGCGGCACATCCGGCACGGTCTGGCCATAGGCCATTGTCGTGGAGAGCAAGACGGCGGCCAAGACGGCTGCACCGGCACTCTTTGCCCCAGTTGAACGAAATTTTGGCATGCACTCCTCCCAATCGAAAGTGACAAGAGGCCTCCCCATGCCCCCTGCGCGGCCTCGCGCCGCTTCTCCGCGATCTCCATTTCCATAAAATGGAAAGCGCTGTCCATTTACGCCAACCGACTGCACGCGTCAATAGGGCAGCGGGTCTGATCGATGCTACGGCGCCGCTTTCACGTGGTTTGAAAGCGTGAACACCTTCTCCAGGACTTCCTGAACTGGGAGCTCGCCATCCATCTCAAGCACGTCGGCCATATAGGCTCGCCATCGCAAGATGGTCGGATGATCAGCCTGGCCAGTGACCGTGGAATCGATCAGGACATGGCCAAAGACGCAGCCACTGCCCTCATGGACAAAGATGTCGTAGTGCCGATAGCCGAGCTGTTCGAGCGCCTCGACCATCTCCGGCCAGATCTGCGCGTGGCGCCGCTTGTATTCTGCAATCTTGCCTTGCCGGATGCGAAGCAGGAATGCCTTGGTGGAGCCCATCGCTTCTGCCATCACAGATGAGCCCGGATGGTTTGAACCTGGCCGTCCTGCCGCGACGATTGCAGCAGTGCCGCAATGGTTGCGACGGTCTGGGCGCCGTTGATGCTGGTGGACCGGTTCGTACCGGCATTTTGCGCAAGATCGACGAGCGCATCCACCGGGCCATCGCAGCGATAGGCCCAGTCTCCATCGGAAAGGCCCAGGCGCTCAACCCTGCCGCTTGCCTGGCGAATTTCGCAAAAGTCGCGATCAAATTCTGCAGCGACGACACCGCAGCTGCCGGCGAGATAGATGCGCATCAATGCCCGGTTTCCCTGCGGCATGGCTGCAGCCCCCGAGATTGCTGCCACGGCTGAATTGGATAGGCAAAGACTGGCGGCATTGGCAAGGTCAATGCCGTCGCGGTCGAAGGTCGATCCGCTTATTTTCGTCGGCGCAAGGCCAGTGAGAAGAAACAAGAGCGACAGGGCGTGGCTGAGCTGCCCATAGGCAAACCCACCACCTTTCCCAGGATCCTGCCAGGTGCTGCGATCCGGCCTGAAGAGCGCGCTTTCCCACTGCCGCAGACCCGCCTGGCCTTGAAAGACATCGCGCGTGGCGGAGATGAAGCTGACCGCTGCATGCTCGATTGTTCCGATCGCGCCCTCGGCGATCTTGAGGGTCAACTGATCGACGTGCGGCAGATAATTGTAGCCGTGGGCGATGAGAAGATGGCGCCCATGCTCCTTCGCCAGGGCCACCAGATCCCAGGCTTCGCCCACATCCAGCGTCATCGGCTTTTCGCAAAGCACATGCGCTCCCGATATGAGCGCTGCGCGGGCATGCTGGTAGTGCAGGTGATGGGGCGAGGCGACGATGACCACATCGGGGCATCGCGAAAGAACCTCCTGGAAATCTTCAGACGAAAAGGCAAAGCCGAAATGCTCCTTCACCTTTGAAAGTTCTTCCTGGCCCAGGCGCGATACCCCATCCAGGATGACGTCACTGCGCCGCGCCAAAGCAGGGATGTGGTTTTGCGCTGCGTACCAGCCAGCACCGATAACCGAGGCTCGGATCTTCGCCATGGAGAAACTCATTTGGAAAACGCTTTCCATTCTGATAGGATCTATGGCATGGAGAAGTCAAGCAAGCTTGTTCATTCGCAGCCGGCTCCTTCAAGTCGGCCTCACAACCCTGGACGGATATGTCGCAACCAGTTTCACCCTTAAATACCCCCGTCCGTTTACAGGAGGTCGCACAAGCTGCGGGCGTGTCTGCCGTCACCGTGTCTCGCTGCATCAGCAATCCGGACCGCGTCTCGCGCAAGACGCGTGAGCACGTGCTGACGATCGCGGCCGAGCTTGGTTATATCCCCAATCGTCAAGCCTCGAGCCTGGCCTCCGCACGCACCCGGGTGATCGGGGTTGTGGTTCCGACGAGCGCCAACCCGATCCATTCCATGGTGATGCAAGGGGCCGCTGACGTGCTTGAACCGGCGGGCTACCAGATCCTGCTTGGCCACTCGCATTTTTCCGTTGAGGCTGAGTGCGAGCTCGTGCGGACATTTCTGGGGCATAGGGTGGATGGCATACTGCTGACCGGCAAGGATCATAGTCCAGACTGCGTCGATCTCCTGCGCCGTTCCGGCACGCCCGTGGTGGAGATGTTTGACTATAATCCTGAGCCGCTCGACATGAGCGTTGGCTCGTCGAATGTGGATGCCGGTGCAGCACTCGGGCGCTACCTGATAGGCAGGGGGCGTCGGCACCTGGCATTCGTCGGCCATGTCGGACTTGACGACAGTCGCATGGCCGATCGTCTCGCAGGTCTGCACCTGGCGACTGAAGAAGCCGGTCTTGATGCGCCGGTCGTCTACGACATCACGGCCACGCCGGGAACAGGGCAGGGTGGAGAGATCATCGGCACGATCATTCGCGAACATCCGCAGACGGATGCAGTCGTGTTTGCCGGTCATTATGTCGCGGTTGGAGCCATCCGCCACGCCTTTGACCTGCACCTGAATGTCCCCGGTCGCGTCGCGATTGCGGGCTTTGGAGATAGCATCGTGTCCGGCTGGATCAGGCCGGGATTGACCACGATCAGGTTTCCGGTGCGGGAAACCGGTATGGAGGCGGGCCGAATGCTCCTGGCGCGCCTGGCAGGCAAAACCCCGTCCGGGCGGGCGACGCGGCTCGGATTTGAGATCATCTCGCGTGAGAGTGCGTAGCAACTTCCGGTACCGCTGGCGCGGCGATAACGAAGGGTTCACCGGCATTTCCAATGCCCTCAACTTGTCGTGCAGTTCCCTATCCGGCGTCGCTTGCAGAAGGGCACAATTGGGCATTTTGACAGAAGTTCGCGAAGGTCTTGGCTTCCAGAACGGGCCGATACCGAATTAACTCGGCAATGTTCGTATCCGCGAACGGTCCAAGAGGAGATTGTCGCGTGGCACTTAATCGTAAGAATGCGGATGTTTGGATCTCGTTTGGCATTTAATCTGAGAACTTCGTCAAGTGCCGTTGCAAATCAGTTGCAGGTATGGGCTATCCCGAGTTGGCCTGGACGAGCTGCCAAGTTGTTGAAGAAACGAGGTATTCCAAACCTCTATTTCCGCCGCAGCGATTGCGAAATCATCAAAGTTCATCTCGACGTCGTGGCCCGCTGTTTCTCAAGTTAGATGCCATATTCCATGCGACATTCTCAGATTAACTGCCGTGTATCAAATTAGGTGCCGCGCTATCTTATTGAAAATGTTGAGGCAGATTCTTGCGGTTAACTGCCAAACGACACCCGCTGCTGCAATAGTTTGAGATGAGATCTGAGGCAAAGGGTGGAGTGAACCCCTCTGGCTGGACCACGGGGCGCTTCAAACTAAGCCGCCTGCTGGGCGAGTTGGGTTTCGAATTCTGCTGGCGATCGATAGCCAAGGGCCGAGTGCAACCGCTTGGCATTGTAGATCTCCTCAATGAACCTGGGCAAGCGTTCGGCCACATCCGCGAATGTCTCGTAGCCGGCGATGTAGATGTCCTCGACTTTCAGGGTCTTCATGAAGCTCTCTGCCTGAGCATTGTGATAAGGGTTGCCGACAGCGCTCATGGATCCCTGCAGACCGGCGGCATCGAGCGCTCGTCGATAGGTCTCACTTGCGTATTGGCATCCGCGGTCCGTGTGGTGGATGCAGCCGGGTGGAGGCTTTCTGTTCTCGAGCGCCGAACGCAACGCTGCCAATGCCAGCGGCGTATCTAGGCGTTTTGACAGGCCATAGCCGACGACTTTCCGGCTGCAAGCGTCGAGAATGACGGCGAGATAGCAAAAGCCGCCGGCGATGCGGATGTACGTGAAGTCGGCCACCCAGACCATGTCAGGCCGCGCCGGGATCACATTGCGATAGAGGTTCGGGTAGATCGGTGAATCGTGGTTGCTATCCGTCGTGCGAACATACCGCTTGCGAGGCTTGATCCCGAGGCCATTGGCCCGCATGACGCGAGCGACACGCTTGTGGTTGACCAAGTGGCCTCTTCGCTGAAGCTCGTGCGTCACGCGCCGATACCCATAGCAGGGCAATTCATCCTGGATGTCCTCGATGATCGCAACGAGCTCGGCATCGCCGAGATTCAAAGCCCTTGCCGTGGATCGGTGGTAAAACGTGCTTCTCGGGAGGTCGATCACTTTGCACCCCCGTCTGACGGAGCAGGCCGGGGACCGGTGATGATGGAGGACTTCTCGTTGCCTTCGGCGATCGGCTGGCGCGGAGTTTTTTTCACCAGGTCCAGCTCCATCGTGAGTTGGCCGACTTTACGTTCGAGCGCCGCAATGTGGGCCTCGTACTCGGCAATGACGCTCGCCTCCGCCTCTTCATCGTTCAGTTCACCACGATCGAACTGCGTTAGCCACAACTGGATGAGGTTGGCCGAAACGCTATAGGTGCGCTGTGCATCGCGCCGTCCGATGACGCCGTTTCGGATATCCTGGCAAAGCTGCAATTTGAACGGCGTCGAATGTCGGCGATATGGACCTCGGGACTTCATGAGCCTTCTCCGATTAAGGCCCGCAGAGTGTATCAGTTTTTCCGTGTCCCGTGGTCCAGTCCGAGGGGTTCACTCCAAGGGTCGTCTCAGATCTACACGAAACGAGGGGAAGGCATCTCTTAGACGCCGTCCCCTCGACATTGGGTGCTGTGGGCACTGTACAGACTACCATCGGCAGACGCTGTCATCAGTGGCCAAAGGTCGGCAGAGCAGGATGAATTCGTCATCGATCAATGTTTGTGATCATGCGGTCGGCACGTCAGAAGCTGAGCCGATCTGGACGGAATTCCTTCGCAGGCTGACAAGACGTGGCCTCCGCGGGGTGAGCTGGCTTCGTGCCGCTCTCTAAAACCCTGGCCAGTTCGCCGATCAGGTTTGCCTTCACGGCGTCGTGGAAATGGCGGCGCATTTCACCGAGCGTCCTGGGATCGGCGATGACGAGGGCGCCGATTTCGCCTTTGAGCGTCTGGCGGCATCCGGGTTGGCCGCTGCGCTGCGGTGTCGTGCGCCTGAGCCGTGGTTTAAGGCGTCGATCTGCGGTTCCGGCAGTTCGACAAGCCGGATATGCGGCTCGGCTCCCTTATTTGCGGAACAGGGATATCCGTCTGCCGTCCGCCACGGCAATAGTCGCATCGTTGGGAAGTATCATCTCTTATCTCCAGTTGTTTTAAACTTGGGAACCGGGGGAATGTCGGTCGGGTCGCCGGAAAAGATCAGGGTGCCATAACGGCCTTCGATGATCCCGATTGCATCCCCGAGCGCGCCGATGCCGGCGGTACCTCCTGTCGCCGCCACGAAGTCGCGCGCGGCCTCGATCTTTGGCCCCATTGAGCCGGCCGGGAATTCCTCCGACCGGATCTGATCGATTGACATCGTTCGGATGGGTTCCTTGGAGGAACTGCCCCAGTTTCGATAGACGGCATCGACGTCGGTCAGCATCAGCAGCATGTCTGCGCCCAACTCTTCCGCGAGCAGTGCCGCCACCCGATCCTTGTCGATGACGGCCTCGATCCCGATGAGGCTGCCGTCGCTCCGGCGGATGACAGGAATGCCGCCCCCGCCTCCGCAGATGACGATCACGTCCTGCTCGACGAGAATCCGGATGACCGACACATCCGGAATATGCTTTGGCAGGGGAGACGCAACGACGCGCCGGTGGCCCGTGCCATCCGCCGCAATGTTCCAACCCCGTTGCCGCGCCAGTTTCTCGGCTTTCGTACCGGAATAGACCGGGCCGATCGGCTTTGTCGGCTTGCGGAACGCGGGGTCGTCCGCATCGACTTCTACCTGAGTCAGCAACGTCGCGACGCGTTTCCGGCCGGCCAGTGCGTTCTCGAGCTCCTGCTCGATGATATACCCGATCATGCCTTCGGTTTGGGCGCCGAGCACGTCGAGCGGATAGGCTTCCTCCGGCTTGTAAGCCTCCGACTGAAGCGCCAGCAGGCCCACCTGCGGCCCGTTGCCGTGGCAGACGACGACGCGGTGGCCGGCGCCGATCACTTCGGCCATGGCGGCCGCGGCGCGCTTGACGTTGGCGCGCTGGCTCTCGGCCGTGAGAGGCTCTCCGCGTCGCAGCAGCGCATTCCCGCCCAATGCGATGACGATGAGCATTGCTAGCCTCCGATTGTCGCGATGAGGATCGCCTTGATTGTGTGCATCCGGTTCTCGGCCTGGTCGAAGACGATGGACGCCGGCGATTCGAATACCTCTTCCGTTACCTCCATGCAGTCGATGCCGAATTGCTGGAACATCTTCTCGCCGATTTCGGTCTCGCGGTTGTGGAACGCGGGCAGGCAGTGCATAAACTTTGCGTGCGGATTGCCGGTTGCCGCCATCAGTTCGGCAGTGACCCTGTAAGGCGTGAGCTTTTCGATGCGATCGGCCCAGACGGAATCCGGCTCGCCCATCGACACCCAGACGTCGGTATAGAGATAGTCGCAGCCCGCGACCGCCTCCTTTGCGTCTTCGGTCAAGGTGATCCTGGCACCGGTGTTCGCCGCAATGGCCCGGCACCGCTCGACCAGTTCTGCATCCGGCCAGTATTGCCTTGGCGCCGCAAGACGGATATCCATTCCGATGAGGGCCGCCCCCGCCAGCAGCGAATTTCCCATATTGTTTCCAGCATCGCCGAGGAAGGCGAAACTGACCGCCGACAGATGCTTGCGCGTATATTCGCGCATCGTCAGGAAATCGGCGAGAATCTGCGTGGGATGGAATTCGTCGGTCAGGCCGTTATAAACCGGCACTCCGGCATGGCGAGCGAGATCCTCGGCCACGGCGTGACCGAAGCCGCGGTACTCGATCGCATCGTAGAGCCGACCAAGCACGCGCGCGGTGTCCTTCATCGATTCCTTCTTGCCGATCTGGGTTCCGGACGGCCCGAGATAGGTGACATGGGCACCCTGATCATAGGCCGCAACCTCGAAGCCGGTTCGCGTGCGGGTGGAATCCTTCTCAAAGATCAGCGCGATATTCTTGCCCGTCAGACGTGGCTGCTCGTAGCCGCCATATTTTGCCTGCTTCAGCGAGGCGGCCAGTTTGAGCAGGAAGCGAATTTCGTCAGGTGAGAATTCGAGAAGCGTCAGGACGCTGCGGCCGTGCATGTTGATGGGCATGGATGGCTTCCTTCTGTTACACGGGGTCTCGGATCAGCGGGCATGTCATGCAATGGCCGCCTCCGCGACCCCGACCGAGTTCCGCGCCCGGCACGGTGATAACTTCCACGCCCGCCTTGCGAAGCTGGGTGTTGGTGTAGGTATTGCGGTCATAGGCGACGACAACGCCCGGTTCCAGCGCCACGACGTTGTTGCCGTCGTCCCACTGCTCGCGTTCGGCGACATAAGCGTCGCCGCCCGTCTCGACTACACGTAACTGCTTCAGACCCAGAGCCTCAGCCGCGACCTCGATGAGCGGACGCTCTTCCTTCCGCACATCGATCGTTCCTTCTTGTTCGCCTGGGCGGATCGAATATGGTTCGATCTTATCTGCCACCTCCGCAAAGAGGGTGACGAGATCGCGGTCGCAGAAGGTGAAGACCGTATCGAGATGCATGGAAGCACGCTCAATCGGCAGTTTACACGCAATGACTCTTTCTGCGCCGCCTTGCGCAAAGAGGGAGCGCGCGAGTTGGCCGATGGCCTGCGGTGTCGTCCGCTCGCCCATGCCGAGGAGAACGGTTTCGTTGCCGATCGGCATGACGTCACCACCCTCCAGTGTGGCGAGGCCGTGGTCCTTGTCGGGATCACCCCACCAGACCGGGAAGCCGGCATCGCGGAAATCCGGATGGAAACGATAGATGGCGGCGATGTTGACGGTTTCGAGCTTGCGTGCATTCCAGCGCATGGGATTGAGCGTGACGCCGCCATAAATCCAGCAGGTCGTATCCCGCGTGAACAGATGATTGGGCAGCGGCGGCAGAACGAAATCTTCCGGGCGCAGCGTCTCCACCAGAAGACCCCCGCCCTTAATTGGGAGCTCCGCCTTGCTCATGCCGCCCATCAGAATTAGCGAAAGGGCGTCGGCATCGATTTCCATGAGATAAGCCCGCAGATCGTCCGCAAAACCGGTACCCACGGTGTCGTCGTTGACGCGACGTTCAAGAAGCCAGCGTCGGGCTTCAGGAATTTGCAGAGTCTCCGCCAGCATTTCGCGCAGGAACACGACCTCGACGCCACGATGGCGCATGACGTCCACGAAGGTCAGGTGCTCGATACGTGCCTGTTTCACCCAGATGACATCGTCGAACAGCAGTTCGTGGCAGTTCGACGGAGTAAGACGGGCAAGCGCCGCGCCGGGACGGTGGACGAGAACGCGGCGCAGTTTGCCGACCTCCGAGTGGACACCATAGGTGATAGCCATTGAAAATCTCCTTCAGGCAATGATGGTGGCGATGCTGAGGCTCGCCATGATGATAACGGTGAGGATCACGAGCAGCGGCCACATGAAGCGCAGCCAGCGCTCATAGGGCACGCGGCCGATGGCAAGCGCGCCCATGACAACCGCGAAGGTCGGGTTGATGAGATTTACGAGGCCATTGGCGGACTGATAGGCGGTGACAACCAGACTTCGGCTGACGCCGGCGAAATCCGCAACCGGCGCCATGATCGGCATGGACAGAACCGCGAGGCCCGATGACGAAGGCACGAAGAACGACAGCAGCACCTGAAGCCAGTACATGACGTTGATAAAGGCGACTTTGCCCAGTCCGGCAACCGACAGCTCGGTCCAATGCAGGATGGTGTCGGTGATCTTGCCCGCGTCCATGACGACGACGATACCTCGCGCCAGTCCGATGATGAGGGCGACACCGAGAAGATCGCGCGCGCCATTCACAAAGGTATCGGTAAAATTTTTCTCGCCCGTCCGGGCCACGAAGCCGACGACAATGGCTGACGCAAGGAAAAGGCCACTCATCTCCCCCATCCACCAGCCGCCCTTCAGCACGCCCCAGATCATCACAATGAAGGTGAGGCCGAAGATCGCGAGCACAAACTTGTGGGTCGTGGTGAATGCAGTTCCCTCATGGTGCGTACTGAGGAAGTGTTTCTCGTTGTCCGACTTCATGTCGTAGACGAGGGATTTCGACGGGTCGAGCCGCACCTTTTCGGCATAGCGCATCACGTAGGCGACGCAGGCGAGCCAGGTTAGACCGAGAATGACGAGGCGTAACACGAGTCCTTGGGTGAACGGCACGCCGGCGGCGTCAGAGGCGATGACGGTGGCGAAAGCGTTGACCGTCGAACCCAAGACACCGACACCTGCTCCCAAAAGTATTATTGCAACCGCCGTCACCGCGTCGTAGCGCGCCGCGATCATGATGGGAATCAGCAACATGTAGAAGGCGAGCGTTTCCTCGGCCATGCCATAAGTGGTGCCGCCGAATGCGAACAGCGCCATCAGCAGCGGGATCATCCATTTCTCTCGTCCGTGGAGCTTTGTCATAGCCCGCTCGATGCCGGCATTAATCGCGCCGGTAGCGGTGACGACACCGATGAACCCTCCGATCACAAGGACGAAAAGCGCAACGTCGATGGCATTTGCCACGTTGGTCGCGGGATTATAAAATCCGCCGATTGGCGCAATGATGACGTCGAAGATGCCTTGCGGCGCTGCCTCGGTGACCGCATAGGTTCCGGCAACGGGTACCTCGCGGTTCAATGCGGCATTCTGGACCCGCTCATATTGCCCGGCCGGAATGACCCAGGTCAGCGCGGCGACCACAACGATCAAACCGAACAGAATGGTGAATGCGGTAGGGAAGCGAAACCGACGCTCCTCCGGTATCTCGGAATCAGTGGTCATTGCCCCTCCTCAAATTGGTTGAAGCACGTTGAAGTAATTACTGACTTCGCGGCAGCAATTTGTGCGCTGCACTTAAAATGCAGGCGCCGTTCCTAATTGTAGTAGGCGCAACACAACCGTTGCATCGATCATAGTACTGAGCATTGATTTGAGTCAACGACTGATGACTCTTATTGCAGGCTGTATATCGCATGGTTCGACGCACGAAGACGCAAATGCTTTTGTATTGATGATTTTCGAGGAGCTCTAAGGGGTTGTCGTGACTGCGCCGTTATTTAATTAAGGTCATTTTCATTCTGGCTCTCGGACTCCGAGCCATTGGCTGCTGCGGTGAGGAAAGACCAAACAGGCAACGCAATCGTCCACTGAATAATCGTTATTGTTTAACTACATCGGCAGCAGAAGAATGAGCATAGACCTCGCCACTCGCGTGAAACTGACATTGTCTACATGCTGAACCATCTCGTAATTCCGTTCCCTGGCCGCAACAGGTCGGTCACCAAGCGGCATCAGCCTTTCAATGGTTCCCTATCGCAAGAAGCTGCGGAAACGGCGCAGCGCAAAAACAAACACGATGGAACCGATGAGGACCAGAGCGAGAAGTTGCGGCCAGACGACATCCAGCCCCGCACCACGAAACAGGACTGCCTGCGCGAGAATGACGAAATGGGTATTGGGCGCTGCGAGCATGATGTCCTGGATGATCTGCGGCATGCCCTCACGAGGTGTGACGCCGCCCGACAGAACCTGCAGTGGAAGCAAAACCAGCATCAGTAACAAGCCGAACTGCGGCATGGAGCCAGCGACCGTTGCGAGAAATATCCCGATGCACGTCGTGGCGAACAGGTGCAGAGCTGCACCGGTCAGGAACAGCGTGACCGAGCCCTGGAGCGGGACTTTGAGGACGCCTTGCACCACGAATATGATGGCGATCGCCGATGCGATGAGGACGATCAGCCCCATCGACCAGACCTTGCTCAGCATGATCTCGACCGGCGTGACCGGCATAACGAGCAAATGTTCGATCGTTCCGTGTTCGCGTTCACGAATAAGAGCGGCGCCGGTCAGGATGATCGACAGCATGGTGATCGACGAAATCACGTTGTTGATGGCGCCGAACCAGCCTTTGTCGAGTTCCTGATTGAACCGTGCGCGCAATGCGAGATCGACGGGAACCTCCGCTCCACTTCTGTAGCGGTTGAGGTATTCGCTGACCTCGCTTGAGACGATCGACTGGATATAACCACCCCCGCTGAACGCCTGGGACATGCGGGTCGCATCGACATTGAGCTGGATCGTCGGTGACCGTCCGGCGAGCAGGTCACGCTGAAAGTTTGGCGGAATGTCGAGCGCGAAGGTGTCGATGCCCGCATCCATGCGCTTATCCATCTCGTGCGGCGAGATGAGATTCGGAATGGAGAAATAGGGTGGATAGAAGGCGGTCAGGATGCGGGAGGAGACGGGCGACTGGTCTTCGTCGACGACGGCGATGGCAGCTTTGTTGAGCGTCTCCGGCATGGCCGTCGACGCCGTGTAGATTGACAGGGTGAAGGCATAGAGGATCAGGACGACAAGCATGGGATCGCGGGCGAGGCCGCGCAGTTCCTTGACGCCGAGCTGAGCGATATTCGCCAAGCGCATGGGTTAACCTGCCTGTTTCTTGAGGAGCGCCACTCCGCTTCCGAGCAGAACCGGGACAGCGATCAGCAGGGGAATGAAGGAGGCGGCGAGATCCTTGAATTCGAGTGCTTTCGAGAACGTTCCGCGCGCGATCGTCAGGAAATACGTCGTCGGATAAAGCTGGCCGATAAAGGCGCCCGCACCCTGCAGCGAGGAGACCGGATCGATCATGCCGGAATATGGCGATGTCACGTTATCGAGCGGTGATTGCGCTCTGCCGACGGCTCTCGGAAATCAGGCAACCGCGCCCGTCACAGCTTTCCAATGCGCAATTGCGCGGATGCGATGGATGTGGGTGGC
>NZ_JARSBQ010000021.1:0-40436 GCF_029623935.1 Shinella sp. 838 | reverse complement strand
CCGTCTCAAGGACTGGCGTCGCCTCGCCACCCGCTTCGATCGCAACATCAAAAACTTCATGGGTGCCGTCGCTCTCGCCGCAGCCGTCATCTGGTGGCTCTAGTGAGTCCGGACCCTAGGCATCATCAGCCGTCTTCGCGACCGGTGCGCCGGCTATCCTGCAACGCTCGCGACTCGCGGCGGCGGCACGACGCGGGCTATTTGCAAGAGAGGCCGCATCGGCAGCCTCTCCAGTCTCCAGGGGCTCCTATGCGGACAGGCGTCCACCACCGGAGCGCGACCGGATCATCCACGGCATGACGCCGGGAGATTTCACCAGAATGCCCTTCTTCTCTCCAAAAGAGCGAATGGCATTGCGCCCAGTTTTTACCGGTTTGTGACCGTCGAAGGCCATGTAGCAGGTCTTCAATGCCGCGTCGTGAACGATATCACGATCTCTTTCAGGCCATTCTTCCAGAAAATCTATGGCGTCTTCCAGGCACGTTATCTCTCGGATCAGTTCTCTGCGTTCCCTCAGATATACGGGCCTATCAAATACCTTCGAGTTCATCTCTACCTCACTGAAAACGTTGGTGATCAACAAGGGTGGTGTCGGGATCGAGCACCGACCGAGGATGTATTTTCCTAGGTTTTCGGTTTCAAGATCAGTCTCAGCAGCGCCAGTAAAAAACACGACAAGATGGCGCCACGAGCCTATGGGGGGCACCCTCAAACCTCAATCTTCGATGACGACGCCTTATCGATGAACCACTCCCCTAACTCACTGTGATCGCCCCAGTGAACACGAGGGCAGTAACGTCGAGGTCGAACCGCTCTACGGCCTTTGACGTCCTCCCAGGGACCGGTTCGACTAAATGCAGAAAAAAGGAATGCTTCCGGCGGTGCTGTCGCTCAATCTCAGTGTCCGAAATCCTCTGCCCCACGTAGATTCCGTCATCGACTTTGTGTCCCTCGACCAAAACAGAATGCTTCACCGTGAATTTTACTGGGATGATGGTCATTGGTTTCCTCCAGTTGGCAGCACTTTGACACGGACCTGACGGAAGAAGAACTCGACTACATGGTAAAGACCTATGTCATAAGCGCTGGCATGCGTTGATACCGTTCGTCCAGTCTTGACTTGCCGCCCGTCTCGCGGCCTTCGGCGAGCATTTCCCCCGATCCTGCTGATGCTCGGCCTTGCCAGCCGATTGTCCGCGCTGCGCTTCTGGCAATGATGCTGGTGATCGAGATCCTCGTCTATCCAGGCGCCTGGCGAGCCACGGCACTTGCGCTGCCTGCCTGCTGTTCATAGCGGTGCGCAGACCGAGGCGGGTTTTCGCTTAATGCGGTTATCGCATGTCGAGTTTGTCGGTCAGCGTGGACTACATACTCGAGGTTTCTTTGGGGCTCTTGAAACGGAAGCGTACCTTTGGCCCCAGCCAAATCCGAGTAGTTACCGCGCGATTTCAATTACGACCTGTAATTTGACTATCTCGAAGTCGCTAACAAGCACATCTATCCTCAGCTGCCATTCCCCCGATAACGGAAGGACCACGCCTTCGCTCCGCCAAGTTCCATCTTTGAGGGTGGCTTTGCGCCGCATCGGCTCGACGCCAGCCTGAGAATTGGAGAATACAAACACCACCTCTTTCGGCACCATCGCCGAAAAGTCCGGCGCCATGACCAAAGCGGAAACCTCAACGGGGCCGGCACGGCCGGGCGTTATGGTTACCTCTGCAATGGCCTTGTCGGAGTGAATGTGAACCGACACCGGCTGAGCGGCGACGACGGCGAGCGCCCGCGGCGGCGGTGTAAACCGCCAAGTGGCCGCAACCGCCAGAATTGCCAAGACCAGAATGGTTTCCACGAAAACGACGCGCGCAAGCCTGTGCCTTGCTTTCCCCTCTCCAGCCTGTGCGGGTTTGGTCAGTGCCCACCGATTGAACGAGACCACCAGGAACAGCACCAGTATGAGGCCCAGCTTGGCGAGCAGAACGTTTCCGTAGGCGGTGTCGAGCAAGGCTGCCGGTCTCTCGACCTGAACGATTGCGAGCGCAATGCCTGCAATGATAAGGATGCCGACGGCGACCGGAATCAACCGAGCAAATCTCGCGAGCGCCGCCCGCCCGGTTTCAGCATCATGCCGCAAGGCATGGATCAGCGGGAGAAGGGCGCCGGCCCAGATGGCGATTGTCAATGAATGCAGGAACACGGCAGGCCGCATCAACAACTGAGGCGCGGCTGCACTAGCATGGCCGCTCAGCGCCAACGCGGCGGCGCCTGCGATCAGCGCAATTGACGCGACGGCTCGGCCCATGGCCGAACCCTGGACCCACAGCGCCACTACCGACAAGAAGAAAGCGCCGATCAGGAGAATGACGGTGCGGCCAAAACTCGTCTCGAATCCTGCCATCCAAGCCGCCGACGTGACCAATTCGGAAAGTGGAAGGTCAAGCGAGTCAAGACCCTGCAAGCCTGCTGATGCCAGGGTCGCGATCACGCCGATCGCGATCAGCGCGGACGTCAAGCGTTTCACACCGCCCGTCGGTGGTATGAGCCAACGAAGTGCGAAGGTGCCGCCAATGCCGAGGAACAGCCCGGCGTATAGACCAATCTTCGAGATCCATAAGGCCGCGCGCACGAACCAGTCGACGCTCTCCGTCGCTCTCGGCTTTGACGCACTCGATGCTCCTATGGAGAAGATGCTGGAACCGCCGACCGGATGGCCGTCCTCCGAAACAACCCGCCATGTCATGACATAGGTGCCGTCCACGAGATCATCGGGCGGCGTGATCTCAAGCGTCTTGTCGCGAAGAGCGAAGCGTTCAAGGTTTGTCGTGGCGCCATCGGGACGCACGAGCTTCAGGACGAGCGGCGAGACGGGCTCGCTGAAGGACAGCGAAAACATCGTCGGAGGTGTCGCAACCACCGTGCCATCCGACGGCGTTGCTGATGTCAGCGATGCATGCGCCAGCGCAGCCATTGTCAGACAGGACCAGGTGAGACCTGTGATCAAAGCCAGAAGGCCAAGCCGACCGAGGCGGTGGTTTCGCATGCACATTCTCCGGACTGGGTAGATTGGCTGGCGCCCCGAGAGCGCCAGCCGAAGTTATCAGTGGCCGCTCACGGCTTCGAGCAGCTTGACGCCTGGAGCCGGCAGCTCCAGATCGTCTTCAGACTGGCCTGCGGCCGGGATTTCGATCCAACGCTCGGCAGCGCCGTCCGGGCATTCCTGCACGACCGGAAAATAGAGCGTTTCGCCTGCCTTCAGATCTTTCGTCAGATAAACGCGCAGCACGAATTCATCGTATTCGTCATCACCGAGGTTGCCGCCGCTCCAGACGATCTCCTTAACGCCTTCGCTCGTCGGCGTGCCGTAATAGTCGTAGGACTTGGCGTAGGCGCCCTTGACCTTTTCCAGGGTCCAGCCGGCCTTCGGCTGCGGCTTGACCGCGATGACGCCTTCCGGAATCTGCACGCGAAGGACATTGGTCGGCTTGCCTTCGCAGCCGTGCGGCACCTGAAGGATGGCACGGTAGGTCGACCCGACAGGGGCTTCCTTGAGCTGCAGGGAGACATGGGCAAGGGCGGCCGAGGTGCCGACCGCAAGGGCTGCAATGGTAACGAGGGTATGCTTCAGCATAGGTATTCTCCTGAATTGCCGGTCATCCCGCCGGCGGGTTTTAGAAACGGGTGGAGATAGCGGAGTTCGGTCTTTCCAGACGGCATCGAGGAGATGATGAACATAATGGCGGCGCAGGACATCCGATCGCCGTTATCTTGCGTTCACGCAGAGGCACCGTGATCGCGAGTAAACTCGCGATAGGTCTTCATCATCATGCTCGTCGTAAGGAACGGTCGCCCATCAGGCGAAGGGAGGCGCCCGAGGATTGCCGGGAAGGCTATCGAGTACAGAATGGAAAGGTTCCGCAAACCTGATGACGGGCCGCTGAAGCGGTTCGGAAAGCGGGTTGAACAGGACCGCGACAGACGTATCCGCCGGAACGAAGGAATGGACTAGCCCGCAAGCCAGTGTGCAGCATTCCGGGAGTAATGGACGATCCTTGTTCGGCGTGGAGCCGGAATCGTCACCTTCCGCGCTGTTGATGCACAGCATGTTGCCGAACGCATCGACCATCGGTGTCGCGGCATTCGCCGCCATCGCGAAAGTGCCGAGAAGGATCTGCAACGCCATGACGATGGCGACGGCTACTGCCACCAATCCAAACCTGCCATGTCTTCGCCGCTTCGTCATTCAGACCTCTCGCATTATGTCTTAGCAATGCGCTGACACACTGAACAGAGCCCATTCACCGCCGAATTGTCGCATCACCGCCAATAGTGATCATCGAGATGGCGCGGCTGCGGTCTTTTCAATTTGTTTCGCTTGTCGGCGAAGGCCAAACGCCCCTACCATCCCCAACCCGCCAAGCCCCACCGTCAAAGATGAGAGGGATACGAACGACGGCCAGTGTTCAGGTACCGAGCGCCAGTGCGGCCCGACGATCTCCGCGGTGTTGAAGGAAGAATTGCTATAGGCGCAGCCGATGAGGGTGGCGCCACTCATAATCATCTCGTGTTCGATTTCCGAGATGAGAAGGGTGGCACGGGCGGCAAGGCGCGGCACCTCCCGTGCGCGAAGCAGGACAGCCTTTGTGCCCGCGAGATCGGCATGGCCGCACTCGTTGAACGGGCTCGCCTCATCCGACAGCGTGCCAGGCACGAGGGTCCAGAGACAGCGCGCGTGCTGCGCCTTGGCAAAGACCATGAGCTTGTAGAGATCGCGATCGTCGTAGGAGCCGAGCGAACCCAGCGCAAGAATCCGCGTGCGATAGGCGGACAGGATCGCCATTTCGCCATGCGTGACGAAGGGGATCGAGATACCGCTCGTATCCTGCGGCACGCGGTTGCGGTGCGCGAACGCATCGCCCGCGAACAGGCACAAGACGGTCAATATGCCAAGCGCACGCGTTTTCACCGGCCTAACCGATCTCCAAATCCAATACAGGGAGGGTAGATAAATCAACGCCCACCTGCAAGCACGCCTGGACGCGACACGTCCTCACCGTCGCATGCTTAGGGGTTACTAATGACTTATAGCGGCAAGGCCATCTTGCCGCATTGAGGGCGTTGGAGAATCCGATTATGTTCGCGCCGTGTCCGATGGCACAGAGGGGCATATGGTCGAGGGCTTTCACCGAGTTGAGCAGTTTGGGGTGCGCATACTCTGCGCGCTTGCCTTGCTGCTTGTCGGGTTCGCTCACACGCCCCCGGCGATTGGCAGCCATGGCCTTTCGCCAAGCGAGCTCGCCGAGTTCGTACTGCCTGATGGCACTCTTCCGGTTCTGTGCCTTCCCTCCGAGGATGGATCGACAAAGAAGACGGACCACGTCGGCAAACAGGGTTGCGAGGCCTGCCGGCTCTCAGCCTCTGTCCTCCTGCCGTCTCCTGCCGATGCCGTTGGAGAGCGTATCCTTCGCGCCGGCGAGCATATCGTTCCGGTGCGCGTCGAAGCGTTCTACCGTCAGCTCTTTCCCCCGAACGCGTCCCCGCGCGGCCCCCCGTCCGGCCTGACAGCCTGAAGCGCTGCTGCTCTTGCAGCGGCAAACTCAGCCTGCGCCGGGGTCATCCGTCTGAACGGATCCATTCCGGTGCGTTGCCGGATTATGTTCCATGTTCGACAGGACCATCGTGGGTGCCGCAGCACCCGTCATACTCATCGACTCTCCAACACGGCCGAGGTGCAAGCCTCCTGCCCGTATCGCGGCCCGCACGCAGTTCATCTTTCATGGCGCAACGCGGCCGAGCGGTTTGCGGATCGTCGACGGCTGCATCGCCCTCTTCCAGGAACTCGCTGACGGACGTCGACTGATCCTCGACATTCTCGGCCCAGGAAAGGAGGTAAGTGCCGAACTTCTCGATCTGCGCCAGTGCAAGGCGATCACGCTAACCTCGACACAGATCGAGACGATCGAAAGCCTCCGCGAGCCATCTTCGCTCGAAGGCGCGCTACGCCAGATGCTGTGCCGTGCACAGGAGCATGCCTTGCTCCTCGGGCGCAAGACCGCTGTCGAACGCGTCGCAAGCGCCATACTCGATCTAGCCGCACAATTTACCCGCAGACGAAGAAACACGGCTGGCGGCCGAGCCACGTTCACCCTCTTTCTCACCCGTGCCGATCTTGCCGACTGGCTCGGACTGACGCTCGAAACCGTCAGCCGATGTTTTGGGGTGCTGAAGCGCTCCAAGCTGATCGCATTCGACCAGCCCGAACGCATCACGATCCGCGATCGCGCCGCCTTGGAAGCGATCGCGCTTGGCCGAGCAGGCCGGCACGCGCAGATCTGATCCAAAACCCTGGGGAACTATCCATGACAATGACAGCAGACACATCGCCAATCCGAGCGGACGGAACTTCACCGCGGTCCTTCTATGTGGCCGCCTGGCGATGGCACTTCTATGCCGGCCTCTATGTCGCGCCGTTTCTCATCATGCTCGCCGTCACCGGCTTGATCATGCTCTGGTCGTCGGTTCTGGTTGGTCGTGACGGCGAGAAGATCTTTGCCGTCACCCCTTCCGGTCAGGCGGTCCCTGTGTCCGTACAGGCTGACGCCGCAGCCGCGACGGTACCGGGCGGAACGCTCGTGCAATATATCGTGCCGAGAACCGGCGAACAGCCTGCGGTGTTCCGCATCAACGCTGGCGACACGTCGACAATGGTCGCTGTCGACCCCTATTCCGGCGTCGCGTTGGGGTCATGGGATCGCCGGGATGCGCTCTATGACCTCGCAAACGTCATCCATGGGACGCTTCTGATTGAAACGGTCGGCGATCGGCTGATTGAAGTCGCGGCCGGCTTCGGCGTGGTGCTGATCGTGACCGGCGTGTTTTTGTGGTGGCCGCGGGACGGACGCGGCTTGGCGCGTTCGCTCGTGCCCAACCTGTCGGGGCGCGGCCGACAGCTGTGGAAGTCGCTTCATCAGACAATCGGTGTCTGGGCCGCAATCGTGCTCGTGATTTTCCTTGTGTCGGGACTTAGCTGGGCCGGCATCTGGGGCGAGCGCATGACGCAGGCCTGGAGCACATTTCCGGCGGAGAAATGGGACAACGTCCCGCTTTCGGACGCAACCCACGCCAGCATGAACCATGGCGGGGTGAAGGCCGTCGCCTGGGCGCTCGAACAGACGCCCATGCCGGCCTCCGGCTCGCACGAAGGTCATGCAGGCATCCCGGACGGACAGTCGGTCGATCTCGACAGCGTCGTCGCTCTCGCCCGCACGATAGGCTTTGACGGCCGCTTCCAGCTCTCGTTCCCGAGCGGTGATAGCGGTGTCTGGACGCTCGCGCGAGACACGATGAGCAATGACAGCGCGGACCCGACGTCCGACCGTACCGTTCACATCGACCGCTATACCGGCAAAATCCTCGCCGATGTCGGCTTTTCCGATTACGGCGCGGCAGGCAAGGCGATGGCTGTCGGCATCGCGTTCCATGAAGGCGACATGGGCGTCTGGAATATCGCACTCAACACAGCCTTTTGTCTCTCCGTCATATTCATTTCGGTCAGCGGTGTCGTGATGTGGTGGAAGCGTCGGCCGTCCGGCGCAAGACGCCTGGTCGCACCCGCTGTGCCGGAGAAGATCGGCGTCTGGAAATCCGCCGCCGTCATTATGATCGCCGTGTCCCTGCTCTTCCCGCTCACCGGTATCGTTCTCGTCACCGTCCTTGCTCTTGACCTGCTGTTCATTCGGCATGTGCGGCCGGTCAAGCGCGTTTTGAGCTAACCCCTAATTCGTAGAAATTGGAGACTATCCATGAAGACGCTTATCGCCACACTCCTCCTCGTCACCGTGAGCCTGGCTTTGCCGGGCTCGGCCCTCGCCGAAGGCTTCAAGGTCGGAACCATTGAGATCAACCACCTCCATTCCCGCGCGATGCTGCCGGGTGCAAAAGTCGGGGGCGGCTACCTGAACATCACCAACACTGGCGCCGATGACCGTTTGGTGAGCGCGACCGCCGAGCGCGCGGGTACCGTGCAGCTTCATGAGATGAAGATGGACGGTGGGATCATGGTGATGCGCGAGCTGAAGGACGGCATAGCCGTGCCCGCGCACTCGACGGTCGAACTGAAGCCGGGCGGCTACCACGTCATGTTCATGAAGGTCAGTGAAGGCTTCAAGGAAGGAGAAGAGATCAAGGCCACCCTGACATTCGAAAAGGCCGGATCGGTTGAGGTCGAGTTCAAGGTCGGCCCCGCCGCAGGCTCAGCGGCCGCGGCGAGCGACGACGAGCATGCCAATGCGCACGAGCATCACAAGCCGCTCAGTGAGGCATCGGCTGTCACGGGCGATCCGCAACTCGATATCCCTGCCAAACTCAAGTCGATCTTCGAAACGCCGGACAAGACCCTTTCCGTCGCACCCGTCGTCGTCGAGGGCGATTGGGCGATTGCCGGCTGGACGCAAGACGCACGCGGCGGCCGTGCGCTCCTGAAGAAAAAGGGTGACGGTTGGAGCATCCACCTCTGCAGCGGCGACAGCCTAAAGGATCCCCATGCCCTCAAGACGATGGGCTTGTCCGACGAGCATGCAACGTCGATTGTGGCTAAGCTTGCCGAGGCGGAGAAGCATATCGCGCCGGAGACAGTCACGCTCTTTGCGAGCTTCGAGGGCACAGTCATGGTCGAGGGCGGCGACGCCCCGGCACATGGTGAGCACGAGGGGCATGCAAAATGACACCGCGAAACCCGTTCGTACTCATCTTTGCGTCTATCGGAACGATCTTTGGAGCGGTTCTTGTCGGCGTGATCGTCTGGGTTGCCATGAACAGTCCTCGTCCAGGACCGTTTGACGTCAAATTCTCACTTGTCGATGACAAGGGCGAACAGGTCGACCAAGGCCTGTTCAAGGGAAGCCCGTCGCTCGTTTATTTCGGGTACACGAATTGCCCGGAAGTGTGCCCGACCACGCTCTTCGAGGTTGCCGGATATCTAAAAGATCTTGGACCGGAGGGATCTGGCCTCAAGACTTACTTCTTCTCTGTCGATCCCGAACGTGACACGCCGGAAGTGATGCACGGCTATGTCACGGCATTCACGGACAGGATCAGGGGCATCACTGGCAGACCCGACGAGATGCAGAAAGTCATCGAGGGCTGGATGATTTATGCGGCCAAGCTGCCCAGCGAGGACGGCGACTACCACATGAGCCACACCATGTCGCTTCTGCTGATCGGCGCCGACGGACGCCTCAAGGGACTGCTGCCTTATGGCGCTGAGCGCGATCGCGCTCTCGAGCAAATCCGCAAGACGCTTCTCTGAAGAACGGTGGTGCCCACGATACGACTTGCACCGCCTCCATAGTGAAAATCGCTTCATTGTTCGGAGCACGCTTGGTCGACATAGTCGGCTATGCAGCTTGCGGCTTGGTTTGCAGCGGTACCGAACCGGATCTGGTTTCGCTGTCTCCCAACGCGACTTTGGCCAGCGCACGCTCAAGCGCCTCGATGCAGATCGGATCGTGCGACTTGCCTGCGTCCTCCCACAAGATCGCAAGGGCCTTGGCGATCGGCATAGCGGCTCTGTAGGGTCGGTCGGCGGTCAGAGCATCGAAGACATCCGCCGTCGAGACAATTCGGACCTCCATCGGAATATTCTCCGCCATTAAACCACGCGGATAGCCTTTCCCATCCAGCCGTTCATGGTGTGCCCCCCCGATCAGTGCCGCCTCGGAGAACGCCCCGATGGTAGACAGGATATGCTCTGAAAACTCGGCATGCCTCTTCATCTTGAGCCATTCATCCTCGTCAAGCTTGCCGGGCTTGTCGAGTACGCTGTTGCTGACACCGAGTTTGCCGACGTCGTGCAGCAAGGCAGCCCGCTTGAGGAGCCGGCGGGCCTCGAAACCGATGCCCATTTCCTCCGCGATCAGGTCGGTGAAGAGTGCCACACGATCACTGTGGCCGGAAGTATATGGGCTCTTGGCGTCGATGACCTTGGCGAAGCCGGCAGCAATGTCATCGAGGTAGTCGTCATCAGCCATAATTGCATGTTGACCCGGTTCGGAGGCCAACACGATTGCCTCCACATCGGAAGAGGACAAGGCATCCCAGAAAAGGCGGTTCTCTGACACGCGGACAAAGGCCTTGACCAAGGAGGGATCGAACCAATCGCCCTTGCGCTTCTTGACTTCCTTGAGTGCACTTTTCCGGCCGCCACTGACATGAAATATGTCGATTACCTGAGCCAGGAGAGCAATACGGGAAAACAGCGGTATCTGGTCGCCGGCGAGCCCATTCGGCTTTCCGCCCCCGTTCCAATGCTCGTCGAGTCCAAGGATTCCCTGGGCTACGCTTTCGGAGAACCGCATCTGTCGAGCGATCTCGGCGCCGCGCTGGCAACGCGTCTGAATGAGTTCGGTGGAGAGCTCTCCACCGTTTTGCAGAATGTTCAAAATACTGCGAAATCGCTCGGCAAGGCCTGACTGCATGCCGGTGTGGCTGATGACGAACCGGAGGACCTGGGTGAGACTGCCGTCAACCAGCTTGAAATCGCGTTTGAAATTCAGATCATCGGCGAGATAGAGTTCGCAGATGCGCGCGGCGTTGCTGCTACAGCCGAGATCCTTCAGCAAAAGCGTATAATAGAGATCATGCAATTGAACGTCATCAAGGCCGATCTCGCGACCGACATGCATGCCGATATAACAGCATCGGATGCAATGCCCCTCAGGTTGCCCCTCGGTCATATCGAGCGCCTTGCTCAAAGCTTCGATGATTTCCGCCAAGCGGATTTGAACGCCCGTCATAAGCTCGACCTCGTTGATAGCCGAACATTAGTTGAAGAAGGTTGTAGAAGGATTGAGCAACCGACGTTGGCGCAAAAATAAGAGCGCGACAGTCTACCCGGCAGGCCAGTTCCGCTTATTTCGCGAGGAAACAGAGATACTTACCGCGTCAATTTGGCGAACCCCTTCGCGAGAATAGGCCCGGTGGGGCGTTTGCTCCGTGAACCACCCGCTTCCTCGAGGGTTATCTCGTACAGCTGCGCATCTGCAGGCTTCGGAAGTGACCACCCGGCTAGCCTTGCCGAACGTGACCCGTTCAGCACCCCGAGAGACATTGGCCCCATTTCGATCGAGGGTAGTGTCCAGACCTGCATTGTCTTGTCGTCCGGAACCGTAAAATCCGTGAGCAGCCTCACATTGGCCGAGTCGTTTCCAAAGTCCTCAACTACGGCCTGGACTTCGCCGGCCTCATTCATAAGCACCGCCACAACAAGGGGCTCGACCTGTCGCGTTATGCTCCATGTCAGGCCTATAGCCAAAACGATCGAGGCAGCGATCGCCGATACGGCGGCCGCTCGCCAACCGGAGCGATGATTGTCGTTGACCGCCTTGGCGGGATTTGCCGCAATCGCAAGCGATGTCCGTTGCTGTTCGGTCAGTCTGGAGGAAATCGCATTCCATAGGCTCGGCGATACATCCGTCGGCGCGAGACCTGTATCGAGCGGCAAGAACCGTTCGTACGCCTCAGCCACGGCCTGCTTCAAAGCTGCATTGAGCTCGATTTCCGCCTCAACATATGCCCTGTCGCCGTCCTCGAGCAGACCAAGCACATACTCGTCAGCGATGACGGAGATTTCGTTGGATTCGAGGTTCATGCCATGCACTCCCGCAGCGAGGAAAGGCCCCGCCGAATCCAGGACTTTGCGGTGCCCAGCGGCAGCCGCAACCGTCCGGCAATCTCGCCGTGGGTGTACCCACCCACATACGCCATCAGGATGCCGCGTCTGCGCACGTCATCCAGCCTGCTCAGGCATTCGTGCAACCGGCTGCCCCGATCCAGCTTATGCCAAGCCGACATGATCTCATCCAGTTGGTCGGCATCCCGCAAGACCTCCAGCTGGCCGTCTTCGACCAAATCCTCGCGACGCCCGTCACGCAGCAGATTGAGAGCCCGGTTGCGGACAATTGCATAAATCCACCCCCGCGCCGAACCGCGTGCCGGCGAGTATTGGTGCGAATGGGTCCAGATGCGGATAAAGCCTTCCTGCACCACTTCCTCGGCAAGCTCACGGCGCCTCAAAATGCGTTGCGCCACGGCGACGAGACGTCCGGCTTCCTGGTCGAATATCCGCTTCAATGCATCCTGGTCGCCTTTTGCACAATCGGCAAGCGCTGCTTCAAGGTCTGTCGACTGGTCTGTCACCAAGGCCAAGCGCGGTCTCCTCCTGGTGGCTTGCTATAAGCATATCTGTCGTAGTCGCTGTTGCCATGCGGGTAACCGCTCGTCCAGTCCATAAGCTCGGCCGGCCCCGAGTTCACTATATCGTGACGACACACCGCAGGGCCGCGTGGATGCAGGGTCGGAAATATTTTTCAGGTCTGCATCCAGAGCAGTCTCTCAGGTGTCTTACGATGGAGAGCGCGCAGGTGGCTCATGCCGAAGGCTCTCAACCAAGCAGAAACACAACTGGAGACCAACATGACCATTGCTCGCACCGCATTTGCCGCCTCAACTGTTCTCGTCATATCCACGACTGCTGTCATGGCTGCCCCGGTCCTCGGCCTCACGGGTGAGAAAACCTTGATCATGTTCGACACGGCGACACCCGCCGTCAGCAAGACGATCGAGGTTACCGGCGTTGACAAGCTTGTGGGCGTCGATTTCCGCCCAGGAAACAAGACAGTGATCGGCGTGACATCTGAACACGCGATCGTGTCCATCGATCTGGAGACCGGCGCCGCAACCGAAGTCGCCAAGATGGACAAGATGCTCACGCTCACGGAAGCGCCTGTCGTGGTCGATTTCAATCCCGTGGCAGATCGCCTGCGTTTCATGACAGGCACCACGAACCACCGCGTCCATCCTGATACAGGTGCCGTGACCGTCGACGGTACGCTCGCTTTTGAAGAGGGCGATATGCACAAGGGTGAAACGCCGGACATCGTTGCGGCGGCCTATACAAACTCGATTGGAAAGCCTGAAAAGACGGCGATGTACAATATCGATGCGACCATCGGCGCCCTCGTCCAGCAGACCAAGCCGAATGACGGAACGCTGAAGGCGATTGGAAAACTCGGCCTCAAGGAGAAGCCCGCCACCTACGCCTTCGATATCCAGGGTGAAGAGGGCGGCAAGAACACCGCTTTCCTCGTAGCGAGCAAGGCTCTCTACACAGTCAATCTGGAAACGGGTGCGGCAACGGAGATCGGCGCTATCGATGGCCTTGAGAACGAGATCCGCGACATCGCAGTTCTGCCATCCATGTGATAGGTTGGCGCAGAAGCTGTCTTGAACGCCATTTGGTGAAACCGTTTGCACGATATGATCGGCCGCCCCAACGGTGCGGTCGATCTCACTTTACCGGAGAGTGCAATTCACGGTACGACAATTACGTGCACCTGATCACACATTTCAAGGAGCTCGCGATACTCAGCCGAACGCGAAAGACGATCACTATTTCCGAATGTTAGCATAGACCCGCCGGGGCCACCCTCCGGTGCCAAATGGGTTCAATTTCTCGTGCTTATACACACTGGAAGGCGTGCGAACCACCAATCCCGGTATTCAGTTATGGATTTGCTCTTGAATGGGCTCGAGCCAGCGGCCCGATAGTTGCGTCTTTGGCGGGCTGAGGTTCTCTATAATTCTGCAGGCGCCTGAAAGCGCTATATTCAGCTATCCGGGGCCCAGCAGGAACAAGTTCTTTTCACCCACATTGTGCCCTCGTCTTTGCACCGGCGAATCCAGGGCATCCCAGGTGAGCAGGACACCTCGCTCAGAGCTTCACGATCGCCTTGCGAGCCAACAAGCCTTGCGGTGCGAACAACAGAACTGCAATGACAAGCAGAATGGTGAAGGCGTCGCGATAGCTGAGTAGGCTTTCCGGCAGGTAGGCCTGCAAGAAGACCTCGATGAAGCCGAGCAGAAAGCCGCCGGCGACGGCGCCCGAAAGGCTGCCGAGGCCACCGATGATCGCCGCGATGAAGGCCTTGAGCACCGGCAGGAAGCCCATCAGCGGATCGACGCTGCCGCGTTGGGCCACCCAGAGAATGCCGGCAACACCCGCCATGAGGCCGGAAATCGCGAAGGCCGTGGCAACGACCGCATTGGCGCGGATGCCCATCAGGCGGACGATGGCGAAATCCTCCGATGCCGCCCGCATGGCGCGGCCCAGCACCGTGGTGCGCAGGAAGAGGTTGAGACCGACCAGCATGATGACCGTGACGAGAATGGAAATCGCCTGGATGACGCCGATATGCAGACCGCCGATCTCGATGGTGCCGGACAGGCTCATCGGCATCGGTACCGGCTTGGGGCGAGCGGAAATGAAGTTCTGGAACAGCACGCGCAGGATGGCACTGACGGCAAAGCTCGTCAGGAGCAGCGTCGTGCCGCTCGCGCCGCGCACCGGCCGGAAGGCGGTGCGCTCCATCAGCAGCACCAGCACGATCGCGACGGCTAGCGCGAAGATGACGGCAAGGCCGAAGGGCATCCCGACGATCAGTGCGAAGCAGAGGCCGTAACCGGCGACCGTCATCAGTTCGCCATGGGCGAAGTTGATGAGGCCCATGATCGAGAAGACGACGGCAAGACCGAGCGCCAGCAGCGCATAGGTACCCCCGAGGCTCAGCGCATTGACCAGCTGCTGCAGGAACATGTCCATGGATGGTTTTCCTTCTTGCCGGTCACGCGCCGAGATAGGCGCCCTGGATTTCGGTGGAATTGCGCAGATCGGCAGCGGAGCCTGACAGCACGATGCGGCCGTTCGCCATGACATAGCCGGCGTCGGCGATCTCCAGCGACAGCGAGACATTCTGCTCGACGAGCAAGATGGTCAGTCCACGCTGGCGCAGGCCGGCGATCAGCTCGAAAATCTGGTCGACGATCTGCGGGGCAAGGCCGAGCGACGGCTCGTCGAGCAGCAGGAGATCGGGCGAGGACATCATGGAGCGGGCGATCGCCAGCATCTGCTGTTCGCCGCCGGAGAGTGAGCCCGCCTTCTGATGCAGGCGCTCCCTCAGGATGGGAAAGCGCGACAGCATGTCCTCGCGCACCGCGTCGATCTGCCCCCTGCCCTTGTGCATGGCACCGCCGAGGAGAAGGTGTTCGTCGACCGTGAGGGTCGGGAAGATGCGGCGCCCTTCCGGTGTCAGGGTCATACCCATGCGCACGATCATCTCGGGCGGCAAGGTGGAAATGTCCTTGCCGGCGAAGGTCACGCGGCCGGCTTTCTTGGCGGCAAGGCCAACGAGCGCATTGAGCGTCGAGCTCTTGCCGGCGCCATTGGCACCGAGGAGGGTGACGATCTCGCCCTTGCGGACCTTGAGATCGACGCCCTTCAGCGCCTCGACCGGCCCATAGGCGACCTTGAGGCCGCTGACCTCGAGCATCGGGGTCTCGTCGGAAATGTCACGCGTCATCGGGCAAATCCTCGCCGCGGCTCATCCGCCCCGGCCAACAGCAGGAAGATTGCCCTCCGGCACGACCGGAGGGCATCACTTGAACATCACGGTGCGGGAACGTCCTCGGCCGCCGGCACACCCTGGCTGACCAGCGAGCGGTTGCCGCCATCGATGCGCACGAGCGAGACGGAGCGCAGCGGCATGCCCTGCGTACCGACATAGCTGATCTTGCCGGTCACGCCCTCGACGCCGTCGAGCGACGCGATGGCTTCGCGGATAGCTGTCGAGTCCACGCTGTCAGCCTTGGTGACGGCCGCCTCGATGACCTTGCCGAGATCGTAGCCGTTGGCGATGTAGACCGTGTCCGGGTCCTGGCCGAACTTCGCCTTGTACTTCTCGTTGAAGGCGGCAAGCGGGCTGCCTTCCGTCGCGAAGCCTGCCGTGGTGAAAACCACGCCGTCGACGAGCGGACCGAGACCGAAGGTTGTCGGGGAATCGATGCCATCGCTGCCGAGGATCGGCGTGGTGACGCCCGCACCGCGCAATTGGCGGATGAAGGCCGGGAAATCCGGTTCATAGGCGGCGGTCATGATGACGTCGGGCGCCGGGTTCAGCGCCTTGATCTTGGTGACTTCGGCGCTGAAATCCTGCTGGCCCATGCTGTAGGTGCCTTCGCCGACGACTTCGCCGCCCTTGCCCTTGAAGCTGGTCGCGAAATATTCCGGCAGCTTCAGCGTATACGCGGTATCCGGCGACTTTAGCACATAGGCGGTCTTGAAGCCCTTTTCCTTGGCATAGTTCGCCAGCACCGCGGCCTGCACGTTGTCGGCCGGGTAGTTGCCGAACATGTAGTCGCCGACGGCGAGCGGCATGGTCGGCGTCGTGGCGCAGAAGGAGAAGGCCGGGATCTGCGCAGCCTGGGTGATCTGGCCGGCGGCGATCGACGGGTCGGCGTCGCAGGGCGTGATGAGGATCTTGATACCCTCGTCGACCAGTTCTTGCGCCACGAGCGCGGTCTGGGCGGCATCCGAGCGGGTATCTTTGGCGATCAGCTTGATCGGGAATTTACCGGCGATGCCGCCGGCCGCGTTGATTTCGTCGACGGCCATCTGCAGGCCTTTCAGCGATGGCTGGTCATAGGGCGCAAGGCCGCCGGTCTGCGCGGTCGCAAGCCCGACGACAAGGTCCTCGGCAAGTACGGGGAACGCGAGGGCGCCAAGCGCGGTGGACAAGAACAAGGCCTTCAATGTCGTTTTCATTCTTATTCTCCTCTGGTGGTTATGCGGGCTTGCCGGCGGTATGCGGATCGAGATCCGGCATGGCGGCGTCGATTGCGGACTTCGTCTGCTGTGCCGTCGAACGGCGGCGACCGATATAGGCTTCAATGACGGCGGGATTGGCCTGGATTTCAGCGGGCGTGCCGATTGCGATCTGCTGGCCCTTGTTGAGCACCACGACCACGTCGCAGAGCCGCATGATGAGCTTCAGGTCGTGCTCGACGACGAGGAGCCCGAGGCGGTGCTTCGTGCGGATACGGTCGAGCACGGTCATCAGTTCCTGCGTTTCGGCCGGGTTCATGCCGGCGGCGGGCTCGTCGAGCAGCAGGTAACGGGGTTTCAGCGCCAGCGCGCGGGCAATTTCCAGCCGCCGTTGCGCACCGTAGGACAACGTGTCGGCAAGCTGGCCCTCGACAGTGCCGAGACCGACTTCAACCAGCGCCTCGCGGGCAAGGCCCACGGGATCGCGCTCGCCGGCGACGGCGCTTGCGGCGACCGTGACGTTTTCCAAGACGGTGAGGTTTTTGAAAAGACGGATATTCTGGAAGGTGCGGGCAAGGCCGGTGACCGGCACCCGATGCACCGGGAGCGACGCGACATCTGTGCCATCGATCATCACCCGGCCGGTGGACGGCGGCACCACACCCGAGACGCTGTTGATGAGCGTCGACTTGCCGGCGCCATTCGGGCCGATCAGGCCCGTAACGAGGCCCGGACGGATTTCGAAGTCGGCCTTTTCCAGCGCGACCAGCCCGGAGAAACGCTTGCCGACATTTTCGACGCGCAGCGTACCGGTATCCCTGGGCGTTGCCTGCACCGGCTGCCCGGCCATCGGCTTGACGACGCCCGCGGCGAGGCGCTTGAGGAACGGCACCTGCTCGTCGATTTCGCGCACGCCGAGCAGGCCATCCTGAAGGCGATACATGACAAGCAGGATGGCAAGGCCGATGCCGATATCGGTGAGACCGAACACCGTCGGCAGCGAGAAGACGCCGAGATCGACGCCGCCTTCCAGCTTTCGCAGCAGTTCCACGATCAGCATGATGACGGCCGAACCGACGACCGCACCGGAGACGGTGGTGATGCCACCGAGGATCAGCATTGCGAGCAGCATGAAGGTGAAGTTGAAATAAAAATCCTTCGGCGAGAAGGCGCCGATGAAATGCGCAAACAGCACGCCCGCCGCCCCGGACAGGATCGCACCCAGCACCCAGGCCAGGAAGCGGTGCAGGCGCACATTGACGCCGACGGCCGTCGAGGCAATCTCATCCTCCCGCGAAGCGCGCAGCTTCATACCGGCGGCGCTATCGCGATAGATACGCGCGACGGCGACCGCGAGAATGGCGAAAGGAAGCGCGACCCAGATATTCACCGCACGGGGAATGCCGAAGAAGGTCTGGCTGCCGCGGGTAAAGTCGCTGGAGGCGACCAACACGACATGCACGATGACGAGGAAGCCGAGCGTACAGATCGAGGCCGAGGAGCCGCCGAGCCGGGCAACCGGAATGCCGATGGCGACCGCCACCAGCGCGACGACGACAAGCGCCACAAGAAGGGCCGGCAGAAACGGCATGCCCCAGCCCATCAGCCAGTCCGGCAGATTCGGTAGTGCTGTCTTCTGCACGATCGGATTGATGGTCAGGAGGCCGGACGCATAGGCGCCGACGGCCATGAAGCCGACATTGCCGAACGAGATGATGCCGGAATTGCCGCTGTAGACGCCAATGCCGATGACGGCGATCACGTTGATCAGGAACAGCGTCACCAGCCGTTCCCCTGCCCCTGGAAAGAGGCCTTTCGCCACCAGGGCCGCGACCACCAGGGGGAGCACCGTCGCGATGATCCCGACGACGGTTCCGCGCCTTATGCGCACCATCAGCATTCTCCCGATTTGCGGCTTCTTTTGTCGAGCCCGTTCCCGCAACAAACGTTAATCGAGAAACCGCGTATGTCAATCTTGTTTCATTTTTTATTGTCTGCTAGCAAGAATGTAACAAAATTAAAATCGCGCCACGAACGCCGATCACGAGAGGGAGGCAAGGAATGGCCATTCGAGACCGCCTGACGGACGGGGAAATCGCCTTCACACGGGCGGAGCTGAAAATCGTGCGGCAGCTGCTGTCGAACTATCCGGCAGCCGGGCTCAACACGGTTGCGCATCTCGCCGCGGCCGCCGATGTCAGCAACCCTACGGTCGTGCGCTTTGCCAACAAGCTTGGCTTCGAAGGCTATCCAGAATTCCAGGCGGCGCTTCTCAGCGAAGTGCAGGAGCGGATGAGCTCGCCGCTCTCCATGCTCGACACGCGCAAGCCGTCCCTGGAACAAGAGAATTTCTACCAATACTTTTTGCGTGCCAGCATTCACGCGCTGGAAGCGTCGATGCAGATGCTGCCGCCCGATGATTTCGAGGCCGCCATCGATGCCGCCGCCGATCTCAACATGCGCGTTCATTGCCTCGGCGGACGGTTCAGCGGCTTCCTTGCCGGTCTTCTGTGGTCGCATATGAAGCAGCTGCGCGGCGAAACGCGCTGGATCAACGGCTCGCAGGCCGATCAGGTCGACCAGCTGGTCGATCTCGGCAAGCGCGACGTGCTCTTCGTCTATGACTACCGACGCTACCAGATCGACACGATCCGTTTTGCCCGACAGGCGGCCAAGCAGGGTGCGCGCATCGTGCTCTTCACCGACCGCTGGGTTTCGCCGATCGCCGAATTCGCCTCCGTTACGCTGATGGCGCCGGTCGATACGGTCTCGCCCTATGACACGATGGTGCCCGCCATCGCCCAGACTGAGGCGCTGATCGCCGGCCTGACCGCGCGCCTTGCCAACCAGTCGCGCGGCCGCATCGAGCGCATGGAGGAGCTGCGCCGCAGCTATGCCATCACCGAAGACGCCTACAGCCCGCCGGTCGACGGTAGCAAATGACATTGCGCCCGAACGGCGAACCGACATCCATTGGAGGACAGACATGACTGCGATTGAAGTGCAATACGGCAAGGACCTGCTGCGGCGCGACAGCACCTACAAGGCCGGCATGACGGCCCTGCTCTATGTCGACATGCAGCGCATTTGGTGCGAGCCGAACCTCGACCCGACCCATCCGCAGGATGCCGACAGCTACTACCACCGCCGTCTGCGCGAAAAGGTCATCCCCAACCAGGTCCGCATTCTCGAAGCGGGCCGCAAGGCCGGCTGCAACGTGCTGCACACCATCATCGAAAGCCTGACGCTTGATGGCCGCGACCGCTCGCTCGACCACAAGCTTTCCGACATGCATGTGCCGAAGGGCTCGCCCGAGGGACAGGTGATCCCGGCGCTCGCGCCCATCGACAACGAGATCGTACTGCCGAAAACCTCCTCCGGCGTCTTCAACTCGACGAACATCGACTACGTGCTGCGCAACCTCAACACCCGCTACCTGATCATCGCCGGCGTCGTCACCGACCAGTGCGTCGACATGGCCGTGCGCGATGCCGCCGACCGCGGCTATCTCGTCACGGTCGTCGAGGATGCCTGCGCCACCTACAGCCAGGAACGCCACGACGCGGCGATGCGCGCCTATGCCGGCTATTGCTGGATCACGGACACCGACACCGTCGTCAGCCGCCTCGGCGGGCTCGGCCGCACCTGATCGTTTCAAGAAGGGGATCACCATGACCGAGAGCAGCAACGGCAAGGCCTTCGCCGACCTGACGGAACTTGCGACCTTCGTCACGACCGACATTGCCGGCATCACCCGCGGCCGCAGCTTCGCGGCCTCCGAGATCGAGGATTACCTGCGCAAGGGCGTGGGCTGGGTGCCGGCGAACCTCGCGCTGACACCGTTCGACCTCATTGCCGACCCGAACCCCTGGGGCTCGGCCGGCGACCTGCGGCTGATGGCCGATCCCGCCAGCAAGGCGCGCGTCACCTGCCTGCCGGACGAGACGCCGCTGCACTTCTACCATGCCGACATCACGGACCTCACGGGCGAGCCATGGGAGTGCTGCGTGCGCAGCTTCCTGAAGGCGACGCTGGCCGAATTCGAGAAAGAAGCCGGTCTCAGGGTCATCAGCGCGGTCGAGCAGGAATTCCAGGTGCTCGGCGCCGACTGGCCCGCAGCCCCTGCCTTCGGCCTGCGCGCCCAGCGCCGCGCCGAACCCTTCGGATCCCTGCTGATGACCGCGCTGAAGGAAGCCGGCGCCGAGCCGGAAATGTTCCTGCCGGAATATGGCAAGGACCAGTTCGAAGTCACCTGCCGCCCCGCCCCCGCCCTTGTCGCCGCCGACCGCGGCGCGACGATCCGCGCCGTGACCCGCGAGGTTGCCGCCCTCTTCGGCTGGACCGCCAGCTTCGCGCCGAAGACGGACCCCAACGGCGTCGGCAACGGCGTGCACCTGCATGTCAGCTTCACCGATCTCGACGGCAACCCCGTGACCTTCGACGCCTCGCGCCCCGGACGGCTCTCCAAGGTCGCCGGGTCCTTCGCGGCCGGCGTCATCAGGCACCTGCCGGCGCTTGCCGCCTTCACCGCGCCCTCCGTGCTCTCCTACATGCGCCTCGTGCCACATCACTGGAGCGCGGCCTATACCTGCCTCGGTGAAAAGAACCGGGAAGCGACGCTGCGCATCTGCCCGACGCTCGACCTGCCCGGCAGCAACCCGGCCAAACAGTTCAACATGGAATACCGCGCTGCGGACGCCTGCGCGAGCCCGCATCTGTCGCTGGCCGTCGTGCTGCGTGCCGGCCTCGAGGGCATTCGCGCCGGGTTGGAACAGCCGCCATTGATCAACACCGACCCGTCGGAATTCTCCGCCGAGGAACAGGCGAGGCTCGGCATCCGCCGCCTGCCTTCCAGTCTTTCGGAGGCACTCGATACGCTGGCTGCCGATGACGTGGTGACGGGCTGGTTCTCGAAGGATTTCCTCGACTGCTATTTCGCCATGAAGCGCAAGGAGATCGAAATCGTCGAGGGTCTTTCGCCCGAAGACCTCTGCGCCCGCTACGCCACCGTCTATTGATTGGGCAGATCATGACCTCAAGCAATGTCATTCCCCATCCCGAGAACCGGTGGCGGCACGATCCGGCCCTGCCGCTGCTCGCCATCGACGAGCCGCCGCCCTATAGCGTGATCAATCCCAATGGGACCTCACCCTACCTGCTGCTTTGTGAACATGCGTCCAACCGTATCCCGAAGGCGCTCGGCGACCTCGGTCTGCCGGAGACGGAGCGCCGACGCCACATCGCCTGGGATATCGGCGTCAACGCCCTGTCCCAGCATCTCAGCCGCATGCTCGATGCGCCGCTATTCATGACGAACTATTCGCGGCTCGTCATCGACTGCAACCGTCCCCTCGGCGTCCCCTCGGCCATGCCCGAAATCAGCGAAACGACCAAGATCCCCGGCAATATCGGCCTGACGGAAGCCGAGAAGACGCAGCGCATCGAGACGTTGTTCACGCCCTATGCCGAGGCCGTCGCGAGACGGCTAGACCTGTTGCAGCAACAGGGCAAGCGCCCGATCGTCGTCGGGATCCATTCCTTCACGCCTGTTTATTTCGGCAAGCAACGCCCATGGCACGCCGGTATCCTCTATGGACAGGCAACCGGCTTCGGCCAAATGCTAGTCCGGGAACTCCAGGCAGAATCCGGCCTCACCATCGGCGACAACGAGCCTTACATCATCCATCGGGATGAGGACTATACGGTGCCCGTCCATGCGGACGCACGCGGCCTGCCGGGTGCCCTCATCGAGGTGCGGCATGATCTGATCGACACGCTTTCCGGCGTCGGCGAATGGGGTGACAGGCTCACCCGCTGTTTCAAGGCGGCATTGCAGGAGCAGGGCTGATGGAGGACAGTCTCTACGACAGGGATGAAGCGGCCATCGGCACCCTGCAGAAACTGCGCTTCTTCCCGCTTGCCATCAGCGGCGGAAAGGGTGCGCGGCTTGTGGAGGAGAATGGCCGCGAACTCATCGACCTCTCCGGCGCCTGGGGCGCGGCGAGCCTCGGCTACGGCCATCCCGCCATCGTCGAGGCCGTCTCCACCGCCATCGCCAACCCTGCCGGCGCAAGCATCCTTTCCGCCTCGAACGCACCGGCCGTGGCGCTTGCCGAAAGGCTGCTGGCGCGTTTTCCCGGTCGCGGCGGGCATAAGGTCTGGTTCGGCCATTCCGGCTCCGATGCCAACGAAGCCGCCTATCGGGCGATCGTGAAGGCAACCGGCCGCACCGGCGTCATCGCCTTTGTCGGCGCCTATCACGGCTGCACCGTCGGCTCTATGGCATTTTCCGGCCACAGCGTTCAGGCCGGCGCAGCCAAGGCGGATGGGCTGATCCTTCTGCCCTACCCCGATCCCTACCGCCCCCATGAGGGCGATCCGACGGGCGATGCCATCCTCACGCTTCTCAGGGAAAAGCTGGCTGTGGTTCCGGCCGGCTCGATCGGTGCGGCCTTTATCGAACCGATCCAGTCAGATGGCGGCTTGATCGTTCCTCCCGATGGTTTTTTGCGCAAGTTCGCGGATATCTGCCGCGCCCATGGCATTCTCGTCGTCTGCGACGAGGTGAAGGTGGGCCTTGCCCGCAGCGGCCGCCTGCATTGCTTCGACCACGAGGGCTTCGTGCCCGATATCCTGGTGCTCGGCAAAGGCCTTGGCGGCGGCTTGCCGCTCTCAGCCGTCATCGCACCGGCCAATATCCTCGATTGCGCCAGCGCATTTGCCATGCAGACCCTGCACGGCAATCCGGTCTGCGCCGCCGCAGGCCTTGCCGTGCTCGAAACGATCGACCGCGAAAACCTTGCCGCAGGCGCGGAGCGCAAGGGAAAATTGCTGCGCGACGGTCTGGCGTGGCTTGCCGAACGCCACACCCTCATCGGCGACATTCGCGGCCGGGGCCTTGCCTGCGGCGTCGAACTCGTACTCGACCGCCAAAGCCGTGCGCCGGCGCGCGTGGAGACCGCAAAGCTGATCTACTGCGCCTACGAACTCGGCGTCGTGCTCTATTATGTCGGCATGAACGGCAATGTGTTGGAAATGACACCGCCGCTGAGTATCACAGAAAATGATATTCACCAGGCAATAGAGCTGCTCGATAGAGCCTTCTTCGAGCTCCCAACGATATCGGACGAAGTCCTTTCGAGGTTTTCTGGTTGGTAGTGGTGTTCGGTACACGCAGCGCAAGTCTTTCAAAAAGTCTGCAAAATCACTCGCTCAAGTACGATTGGTCCGTTGACCTTTCCCGGTTGAACTCATCCATTTTGAACTAAGCCCTGGCCCCCGAGAGGACCAGAGAATGGAGCGCAACCGTTTCATGGACAGACAGATCTCGGCCTTCTGAAAGAGTATGAGGCCGGCACGCCAGTAGCGTAGCCTTACCGTAAGCGCGCCTCATCGATGCTAGTGTCTATAAGTTCGGAGGCATGGATGTTCAGCTGACAGGCGGCTGAAGACGCTGGAAGAAGCGGACACGATGTCAATTGACGCAACCTAGCCATCCCGCTTCAGCAAAAGTGATGGTGTGGAACGGCCCTTCGCACCGGCATCAAGGATGCCCACTGCGCGCGAGGCGGTCATTTTGCAGGATATGGCTCTTAATGAGGGGCGAACTGGCGACCCTGTTGGTGAATCCTCGTCCGCATTGGATTTCTCTTACCAACCCATCGTCTTGCTGCTTGTGTGGCTGCGCATCTTGCGGCCGAGGTGCAGTTTGATGAAAGCACTTGTTCGCCGAGCGTGACTCCGCATTGCGGTTACATCTCTACTCCCCATGCAAGCACAATTTGGGGCAGGTACCACGGTTGTGATATCGACACGTAGAGGCTAGCGCCGCGCCGTGAGGCGTGTTGAACGAATGCCGTGCCTGAAGTTCAGGCCACCGCCGCCCGCCGGCCCGGAAATTTGTGGATTTCTACGCGTTGGAAGATGGGGGGTGTTTGTACGTCCGAATGCGCATGCCCTCCAAGGCTGCAGGCGCCTGGCTCACACCAGTTGCCACGCTCCTGCGGAAGCCGCCAGGTGTACATATCTTCGCTCCGGTCCTTTTCGTCGTCAGGCAATTCCCGGTAGAGGCCCTCCAGAAAGACGCTTTTCCATTCCCCCCAAGTCACCAACTACTCAACCTCCACGCGGGCGCGTAGACTGAAGTGAAGGTCGTCTATCTTCTTTCCTGGCAAAGAAAAACTGTAGAAAACCCGTTTCTGATAGATGTAATGGATCGGCGCAACATGGGGCGGGTTACCGGAGATGTATCCTAAAATCCGGCAAACAGGCCTCGAGCACCAAACTTACCGTTTGTATCGTGATAAATTCCAAGCTGGCGCAACTTTCGAGCTTGATCACCACTTCATACAACGAACACCAGAACATGCCTGCCACCATCCACGGGCAAACGTATCGGACCGCTAGCGTAGGGCAACGACGCGCCGTCCAACGTCGCGGAGGGCGTGCTGTTTGGTCGATCGGAAGCCCTTCTGACCTGGATATCGTAGCAAGTGTCTCCCATTCTGAACGCCACCTCGACCTGCGGCCATGATGCCGGCAGGCAAGGGTCCATCACGAGCACTGCGCCTTCCCGGCGCAGGCCGAGGATGCCCTCGATGCCGGCGCGGTACATCCAAGCGGCGGAGCCTGTGTACCATGTCCAGCCACCGCGCCCGACATGGGGGGCGACCGAGTAGACGTCGGCGGCGACCACATAGGGCTCGACCTTGTAGCGTGCTGCCGCTTCGGGTGTGTTTGCATGATTGATCGGATTCAGCAGGGCGAAGAGATTGTGTGCCTTATCGCCTTGCCCCATCCGCGCGAAAGCGAGGATCGCCCACATGGCAGCGTGGCTGTACTGGCCGCCGTTCTCACGCAGGCCCGGCGGATAGCCCTTGATGTAACCCGGGTCACGTGGAGTCGCGTCAAAAGCTGGTGTGAAGAGAAGGGCAAGCCCCTCCTCTTTGCGGATCAGATGGCGCTCCAGCGACGCCATGGCGGCGGCGGCGCGGGCGGGATCGGCAGCGCCGGATAGAACCGCCCAGGTCTGGGCGATGCTGTCGATCCGGCATTCGTCATTGTCCTTCGATCCCAGCCATGAGCCATCATCGAAGGTGGCGCGCCGGTACCAAGCCCCGTCCCAGGTTTCCTGTTCAATGGAAGCCTTGAGATTCTCTGCATGCGCCTTCCAGTGTGCGGCTCGTTCGGGGTCGCGGCTCTCCGCAAGCGGCGCGAACAAGTCGATTGTGCCGATCAGCATCCAGCCGAGCCAGACGCTTTCCCCTTCACCGCCCTCGCCGACCCGGTTCATGCCGTCGTTCCAGTCGCCGGTGCCAATCAGGGGCAGGCCATGACGGCCGGTGAGCGTGACGGCCTGGTCGAGGCCGCGGGCGCAATGTTCGAAGAGCGAGGCCGTCTCGCCGGAGGGCGTCGGCTGGAAGAAGGCATCGTGTTCCCCCTCGGCGAGGACTGGTCCATCCAGAAACGGGATGACCTCATCGAGGATCGCCGCATCGCCGGCCGTTCCGACATAGGTCGCGGTGGCGAAGGCGAGCCAGACGCGGTCGTCGGAAATTCGCGTGCGAACACCCGCGCCCGAATGGGGCAGCCACCAATGCTGCATGTCCCCTACGGCAAACTGCCGGCCTGCCGCGCGCAGGATATGCGCCCGTGTCTCCTCCGGCCGGGCGAAAGCCAGCGCCATGCCGTCCTGCAACTGATCGCGGAAACCATAGGCACCGCTTGCCTGATAGAAGGCCGAGCGAGCCCATATGCGGCAGGCGAGCGTCTGGTAGAGCAGCCAGCCGTTCAGCATGATGTCCATCGCCCGATCCGGTGTCCTGACCTGCACGGTCTGCAACAGCGTCTGCCAATGCGCGTTCACGTCGGCAAGAACCGCGCCGAGATCGGCGGCGCGGTAGCGGGTGATCAGCGCGCCGGCTTCCTCCGCCGAAGCGGCTTCACCGAGGAAGGAGACGAGTTCGATGCTTTCACCCGGGTCGAGTTCGATCGTGCATTGCAATGCAGCGCACGGATCGAGGCCCGCGCCGACCTTGGCGCCGAGCGGCATTCGTCTTGTAAGCGCCGCCGGTCGCGCGGAGCTCCCGCCCCGCCCGAGGAATTCCGTGCGGTCGCCGGTCCATGCGGTCTGCCGTCCACCGAGATCGGCGAAGGCGACGCGGCCGGGAAAACCCATGGCCGATCGATTGCTAGCGAAGATCGCGCCCGTCTCGACGTCCAGGGATGTTGCAATGAACGGCGCGCTTGCACCCCGCAGGGTGCCGAGCACCCATTCGGCATAGCTCGTGATCGACAGGCGGCGCGGCCGCGACGAATGGTTGGTCAGCGTCAACCGCGAAATGCGGATGGGATCGGCAAGCGGCACGTAGGAGAGCAGGTCGCTTTCGATCCCGTGCGCCCGATGCGCGAAACGGCTGTAACCGAAGCCGTGGCGCGCCACATACCGTCCGGAATCTCGGATCGGCTGGGGTGTGGGGCTCCAGAGGTCGAGTGTCTCCTCGTCGCGGATATACAGGGCCTCACCGGAGGGGTCGCAGACCGGGTCGTTGGACCATTGCGTGATCTGGTTCTCACGGCTGTTTTCCGCCCAGCTATAGGCGCTGCCGTCCGCCGACACCTGGAAACCGAAGGCGGGATTCGCGATAACGTTGATCCAGGGCATCGGGGTCGTCGCGCCGTTTTCCAGCACGGTCACATATTCCGTGCCGTTCCTGTCGAACCCGCCCAGCCCGTTGAAGAATTCTAGATCCACCGGTGGCGCGACCATCTCGGCCGAGGATTTCGAGGGAAAGGGCGGCGGCAGAGGAGCCGAGCGCTCGATGCCGTCGGAAAGACGCGCCAACTGATCGGCGATCAGGCCACGATGGGCCGAAAGCACGACGCGCGCGGTGGCGTTCAGGAGGTTTTTCGTCTCCTGGTTCAGGAAATCGGCGCGCAGCACGTGCACCGCGCCCTGTGCCGGCGTGTCGCCGAAACGCGGGCGGGACTGGCTGGAGCGCACGGCGGCCTCGACGGCGTTCTGCAGATCCTGCACATAGGACGCAGCGCGCTCGTTGACGATCACCAGATCGACGGCGAGCCGCTTGATGCGCCAGTATTCGTGCGCGCGCAGCATCTGGCGCAGCTGCGGAAGGTCTTCGGCATCCTCGATGCGCAGCAGCACGATCGGCAGGTCGCCGGAAATGCCGTAGGGCCACAGGCCCGACTGCGGCCCGGCACCGGCAAGGATGGCATCCGACGCGGGGCGGAAGCGCGCGTCGGCATAGAGGATGGGCGCGGCAAGACGCTGGAAGTCCGCAGCCTCCTCCAGATCCATGTCGAGATGGTGAAGCTGCACCTGCGCCTGGGTCCAGGCAAGCGTCTTCGCCCGCTCGAAGGCGCTCCTGTCGTGGTGCTTGTCGATCCGTTCGAGGAGCTCTTCACGCGAGCCGGCGACGACCGTCCAGAAGGCGACGCGCGCCACCTTGCCGGGAAGCACCCGCACGCTGCGGCGCAGCGCGAAGATCGGATCGAGAACGGTTCCCGCGGTGTTGGACAGCGCCTGCCCGTCGTGGATGGCCGCGGCGGTGGCGATGGAACGGCCGCGCCCGAGGAAACGGGCGCGATCGGATTCGTATTGCGAATCGGCAACCGCATCGCCCTCGACCACCGCGAAATGGGCGGCCCAGATCTCGGCCTCCGAAGGCGCGCGGCGGCGCCGCGTGGCGATGAGCGCGCCGTACTCCGGCAAATACTCGGTCTCAACGAACATCTTGTCGAAAGCGGGATGCGCGTTGTCGGTCGCCGGCGTGGCAAGCACCAGTTCGGCATAAGAGGTCAGCTCGATCTCGCGCACTCGTCGCCCGCTATTGGTGAGGCAGATCCGGCGCACCTCGCCGTCATCTTCGCCGGAGACGATGACATCCATCTCCGTCGTCAGCGTCTCGTCATGGCGAATGTATTGCGCGTGATCCTCGCCGAAGACCACCGAGGCCTCGGCCCTGTCGCCCGTTGCCAGGGGGGTGAGTGAAAAGACTGTGCCAGTCTGCATGTCCCTGAGAAAGATGAAGGCGCCGCAATCGTCGCGGGTCGCATCTTCGCGCCAGCGCGTGACGGCGATATCGCGCCAGCGGCTGTAGCCGCCGCCCGAGGCCGTCAGCATCACCGCATAGCGCCCGTTGGACAGGAGATGCGTGACCGGCGCGCCGGCGACGGGCAGCGCCAGCCGGCGCACCGACGGCGCCGGGTTCAGGGAAATTCCTGCGGATGCCTTGACCTCCTCGGCGCGCGGGCGGGCAATCGCCACGTCGCGCGGCATGCGCTCCGACAGCAGAAGCTCGCTGGCCATGATCATCGGCTCGCGGTGGAACCGCGCCCGCATGCGCCCGTCCTGCAGGAGGACGGCAATGGCGACGATGGTCATGCCCTGATGGTGGGCCATGTAGCTGCGGATGATCTCGACGCGGGCATCTTCGGGCAGGCGGGCGCGGGTGAAATCCAGCGCCTCGTAGAAACCGTGAACGCCGCGCGCACCGAGGGATTCGAGATGCCGGTAGTTGTCGAGCGCGGCATGGGGATCGACCATGGCGGCAAGGCCGGTGGCATAGGGGGCGATAACCATGTTGCCTGACAGCCCGCGCTTGAGGCCGAGCCCCGGCACGCCGAAGTTGGAATATTGATAAGTGAACTCTATATCGCGCGCATTGAAGGCGGATTCCGATATGCCCCAGGGCACGTGCCGCGATCGCCCATAGGCCTCCTGCCTCGCGACGATCAGCCTGTTTGTGTCGTCGAGCAGGCTTCCCGCCGGTGCGCGCATCACGAGCGAAGGCATGAGATATTCGAACATCGAGCCCGACCAGGAGATCAGCGCCGAGCCGCTGCCGAGCGGCGTCGCCGCCCGACCGAGGCGGAACCAATGGCGCGTGCTGATATCGCCCTTAGCGATGGCGAAGAAGCTCGCAAGCCGGGCTTCCGAAGCGAGAAGGTCGTAGCAGTTCGGGTCGAGCCCGTTGTCGGCGAGCGAATAGCCGATGGACAGGAGCTTCCTGTCGGGATCGAACAGGAAGGCGAAATCCATGTCGAGCGCCATGGTGCGGGCTGTGTCCGAAAGCGCCTGAAGCCGGGCTTTCACGGAGGCGGCATCGTCGCGGAAGACCTGCCGGTCGCGCGCGGCCTGTGTGACGGATCGGGCGAGCGCGCCTATCCAGAACGTAAGATCGGCGGCCGTGCCGTCATCGGCAGGTGCTGCCTGCTCGGCCAGTTTCAAGGCCTTGTCAAGAAGCCGTGTCAATGCCGGTGTTGCGGCCTCGATGGATTGGGGGCCACGCACGAGGGCTTCAGCCTCGTCGAGAATGGCTGTCAGGCTGGCACCGGGATTGCCGGCCGTCTCGCCGAGAGCCATGCGGGTGAGCGCCAGCGTATCACCGAAACCCTCCCCGTCTTCCGCCGGCGGCGTCCCGGCCCACTCCTCGCAGGCATTCGCAAACGCGATCAGGTGGCCGGCGAGATTGCCGCTATCGACGGAGGAGACATAGGCGGGAGCGAGGGTTCTGAGATCGCGCGTATCGTACCAGTTGAAGAAATGTCCGTTGAAACGATCAAGCCGCTTGAGCGTAGAGAAAGTCGCTTCCAACCGTTCAAGCGCTTCAAGGGTCCCCACCCAGCCGAAGTCGCGCGCGGCGACCGTCGAGAGAAGATAGAGGCCGATATTGGTCGGCGAGGTGCGGTGGGCGATGGCGGGCAGCGGGGTTTCCTGGAAATTGTCCGGCGGCAGCATGTTTTCCAGCGGGGTAACGAAGGTCTCGAAGAACCGCCATGTGCGTCGCGCGACGAGCCGGAGTTCCGCCGCATCGCCATCCGAAAGCGCCCGGCCCGGCCGTGCTGTCGGCGACCGGCTGACCCAGAGCGCGATGGCGGGCGTGGCCGACCAGAGGAGCGCCAGCAGCAGAGCCAGAGGCCAGGCGGCCGGCGAAAACGCGACGGCAGCAGTGAGAAGGATCAGCGCGGTCGCCGTGCCGCCCGCCATGTCGCGGTAGAAGCCGGCAAGCGTCAGCCGTGTCCGGTTTCCGGACGTCGCGGCGGTCGTCCACTCCAAGAGTTTCCTGCGCGTCACCATCAGCCGGCCAGCGGTTCTGAGCACGGCGTCGCAATTGCGCCATGCCTGATCGGGCAGGAAGGAGAGGACAAGCGCGGCCTGCATCGCGGCGAGCTTGATGTCGCCGGCAAGTCTGACGGCATGGCTGCTCAGCTGCAGGCCACTGCGGCGCGGCAGGATGGCGAAGGCTACCGGCAGGAAAGCGGGAAACGCGATGCAGGCCGCGATGAGCAACGCACCTGTCACGCCCGCCTGCAACGGCATCGCGCAACAGGCTACGAGCGCCGCGAATATCGATGGTGCAATGAGGGTACGGCGCAGATTGTCCAGCATTTTCCAGCGGCCGAGTGCGGGAAGCGCCCGCCGTCCGAATATCCAGGGCAGCAGCTGCCAGTCGCCGCGCGCCCAGCGGTGCTGGCGCCGGGCGGCGACGTCGTAGCGCGACGGAAAATCGTCGACCACCTCGACATCGGAGGCAAGCCCCGCCCGCGCGAACGTGCCCTCGAAAAGGTCGTGGCTGAGAAGGGTATTCTCGGGTATGCGCCCGGCCAGCGCCGCCTCAAAGGCATCGACGTCATAAATGCCCTTGCCGGTATAGGAACCCTCACCGAACAGATCCTGATAGACGTCGGAAACGGCCGCGGCATAGGGATCCATGCCGCCGGGCGCGGAAAAGACCCGCTGGTAGAGCGAGCCTTCGCGGCCGATGGGAAGCGACGGGGTGACACGCGGCTGGATGATCGCATAACCATCGACGACCCGCTGCTGCCCGATATCGAAGCGCGGCCGGTTGAGAGGATGCGCCATCTTGCCGATCAGCCGCAGGACCGTGTCGCGCGGCAGTTTCGTATCCGCGTCGAGGGTGATGACATAGCGCACGTCCGGCGGGACGGACGGCGACTTTCCGCCGAGCGCCATGAAGCTGGTGTCAGTGGCGCCGCGCAGCAGGCGGTTGAGCTCGTGCAGCTTGCCGCGCTTGCGCTCCCAGCCCATCCAGAGGGTCTCGCCGGCATTGAACCGGCGCTTGCGGTGCAAAAGCAGGAAGCGGTCGCCAGAAGGACCCGGCCCGTGCCGGTGATTGAGGTCGGCCATGCCCTCGACAGCGAGCGCGAGAAGCGCACCATCGCCCTCGACGGTCTCCTGCGACGCATCCTTCCCGTCGGTCAGCAGGGCAAAACTCAGGTCGCCGCCAGCGCCCGAGAGATGATGGACCTCCAGCCGCTCGATCTGCTCCAGCAGGTCGGCACGATTGCTCAGGAGCGTCGGCACGACGACCAGCGTGCGTGACGACGATGGGACACCCTGCGCGAGTTCCAGTCCCGGCAGACCGGTCGCGCCGTGGCTCCAGCTCACGAAGCGGTTGACGAGCGCCGTCGCGATATCGCTTGCCGGCAACAGCGCCAGCATCGCGAAGACGATCATGCCGGGCGCCGAGAGACCAGTGATAGACAGCAGCCATAGCGCAAGCGCCAGAAGCATCGCCGTCATGAACCCGATCGCCCCGGCATAGCCGGCAATGCCCGTGCGCGCCGCCAGCCGCCCGGCGATTAGGTGCCGGGGCGGGCGGAACCCGATCGTGCGCTCGAAGGCCGGCCGCCCTTCCGCGATCAGATGGTAGCCCGGATCCGCGACACGTTCGGCCTGCGAGGCGGTATCGTCTGTGACCGCTGCGGCCTGTGCCGCTTTCACCGCCTGCCCGGCAATGTCGAGTTCCGACAGGTCCGAGCCGCGGGCGAGGTCTTCGATGGCGCTGCGATAGAGGTTGCGCGTGGCGAAATCCATGCGGGCGAAGCTGCCGTCGGCCGAAAGGCGCGCATCGACGAGGCTGACCTTTTCAAAAAGATCGGCCCAGTCGACATCGCTGATCAGCCGCATGCTGGTGATGATGTTCCTGATCGTGACATTCGACGCGCCCTGGCGCTGCTGGGCATGCCGCACCACAGCGTCAACCGAACTGTGCTGCCTCGCCAGCCGCGCCTCCAGCCAGCCATGCGCCGGTGTCGTGCTGGGGTCCTGGTCGCGCAGCCGTTTGGCAAGCTGGGCCGCGAAGAGCTCGGGCAGGGGGTCGGCGGAGACCTTTTCAAGCGCGCTGCCGCGACCCTCGTTCGCCAATAGCCGGTCGGCCAGCGCATCCGCCTCGGCACGCATCCGGCGCCCGGCGGTGATCTGGTCGGCAAGCCTCCGCAGGTTCTCGACGAGCACGATGCGCAAGGTGATCGCCACGGCCCACAACTCGCCGATAGTCAGCGGCTGAACCTTTTGATAGGCAGCGATGAAGCGGACGAGCGTCTCTGGATCGAAATGGCTGTCGGTGTGCGCGACGAAGGCCCAGGCAATGCCGAAGACGCGCGGATATCCGGCGAACGGCCCCTCGGCGAGTTTTGGCAGCTGCCTGTAATAGTTGGGCGGCAGGTCGTCATGTATCTCGCGGATTTGCTCCTCGACCAAATGGTAGTTGTCCAGCAGCCATTCGGCCGCCGGCACGACGCCGCGCTCGTTCTCCACCTCCAGGGCGCTGGCACGGTAGGCGGCAAGCAGGACTGCCGCGTTGCTCTTAAGGCGCTTGTGCAGCGACTGGACGGACGGCGGCCGCTTCGTTACCGGTTGGGCAAGCGCAAGGGTCGCGGCGTGCTGCTCGAGCCGTTCGATGCCGAACAGTTCCTCCCGCACGGGCATGGGATCGTTCCATGGCATGCCCGGTGCCCGGCGGAAACCGAATCCGGACGACGGACTGTTGCCCTCGCCTTTCCCGTCCGTAACTACTTGCGGCTCCGGCGCCGACTTGGAGCCCACCTCAGGATGGTGGGTCCTTTCGGCAACGGCGGTTTCCGAATTGCCGATGTCTTGCACGCCACGCTCTTGGCCTCTGGCCATAATCATTCCTTTGCCCAGATGCGGCCAGGCAGCCGGCCGGGCGAAACCCGGCAATCGTGTCGGGGATGTAGGTCGCCGAAGCTTCGTCCGGGAGCGGACGCTCTCAGCCGAAATCGGCGCGCGTCAAGACGTAAACCGGCTTTCGGCCAGCGGAATAGGCGCGCCGCGCCGCCTTGTAGACAGAGACGCGGGCATCGTCGAAAGCCCTGAGATAACCGGCTTCGGAAATCACTCCCGGGAACAGGTCCGCCCCCGCGAAGAACGGAATCTCGAACATGCCGTCATGACCAATAAAACGGATACGCTTGCCGGCCTCTTCATAGCTTCGGCTTTGGTTTGGAAAACTGAGACTCATGGAACGCTCCTTACGGTGACGGCGCCTCTTCGATACGAAAAGCCGCTATGAGCACCGGAAATAATCCCGCCGGCGCTGTTCAAAAATAATGTCATCAAAAAATCTGATGCAGGCTGCACAAAATTCCAAAAACTCAAATAAAGCATGTAACTCATTACTGTAAATTCTCATCGACAACCCACGAGTTCATGTGTTTTTCGATTGAATTCATCATATCACAAAAATTGAAATCATGTGTTTTTGTTTTGCAACCGGAAAAAAATGAGGGAATTCAAAGAAAAATCTTTAATTTCATTTGCTTTCTGCGCGTTGAGGCGCACACTGAAACTGTCCGGATTGCCATTGGCTCCAGGTCCGAGCGCGGGCCCTTATCGATCCCGATAATCATCGATTATAGGGAGTAACGTCATGTCATTCAGTTTGAACATGGAAAAAGCAAAACCCTACATGGTGGGTTTCGTTCTCGGCCTCGTGGCTGCGCCGCTCATCGCCTTCAATGCGGGATGGGTTTCGACCACCAGCGCACGTATCGAGGCGGTCAAGACCGCACGGGTAGAGACTCTTGCGGGCATATGTTCTGCCTCGGCCAGCCGCATCGCCACCGCCAGCAGCACCGATCTGGCAACCTACAAGGGATATGAAAACCGTACGAAGCGGGATGAACTCGTTGCCGCCGCGATGGCCGACATCCAGGTGCCAGCGGATCTTCTCAGCAAGGTCACTTTCGATTGCGGGCGCACATTGTCCTGACAAGCACTGAACTCACAAGATACGAAGCCGAAGGCGTTTTCGCCTTCGGCTTTCAGTTGGAGTAATGCTTGAATTTGGAGCAGACAGCCGCGCCTGTCATGCAGCTTCCGACCACACCTGCTCCGTTGCTACTTTCGCTTCAACTTCGGCAAGGGTGCAGGATTGGACACCTCTTTCGCCAGGCGGAGCGCGCGCAGCTTCTCGGTCTTCTTTTCCCACGTTGCGGCCTCCCGATCGATGATCCTCCAGGCGACCGAGTTGGTCTCCGACGCCTTTTTATCCGCAGTAGTCTTTGTCGGCTTGAAAAACCGTTCGCTATTCGCTGTCATCCGTCAACTCCTTCACCCCGCAACGACTGATCGTCATCCGGGCGCCGCTTATCTGTCACGATTGTGATGCGACCACGAAGTCGATGGCGTCCCGAACCGTCAGGAATTCCTCGGCCGGCTCGTCAGGAATGGCGATGCCAAACTCGTCTTCGATGAGCATCACGATTTGGACCACCTCCAAGGAATCAGCGCCCAGGTCATCGACAATTGAAGCGTCATCGACGACCTTCGATTTCTCGACAGCCAACTGTCCGATGATGATGTTTTTCACACGCTCGGCAATATCGGCTCTTCCGTCTTCCATGGCGATGTGTCCTGATGAAGAATAATTACTGGGACGCTGCCGGCTGACGCGATTGGGAGGGATGAAGGCGATCATAGCGGCTCTGGTCCGGGCGGTAGGACCAAACAAAACCAACCGCCAAAACCAAGACAACAAGAATCACCGTCAGACGATTGGGCATCGTGGCCACGCGGCGGTGGAACCGCCCTCGTTTTCCCAAACCTCGACACCGGCGCGCTGTTCTTGCGCGCGCGTTTTGCGAGATAGAGGATAGTTTCCGGCATCGATCGTCGCCGACTTGATCAATCGGATAAGATTTGCCGCATCCTCATTCATGGTTCCCTGCCCGAGCACAAGGCTGTGGGTCTCATAGTCGGCGTTCTTGAGAATCTGCCGGAGGACGGTTCGGCGGTGCGTTCCCGGAATATCGGGGCCCTTGAAGATGAGGATTACCATAGCCAACCCTCCATGAAGAGGATGAGGATCATCGTCAGGCTGGCTGCAAAAAACACATAGCCACCCGCGGTGGTCCATACATGTCTTTGCTGTTTGTGGAAGAATATGGAAGACATTGAGTCCTCCTTCATTTCAGGGCCAGGGTAACCAACCCTCAAACAGCAGCGCCCTTGTCAATGGCTGCTGGAACACCAACCTTGCGCCCGATACCACGCATTGGCAAGCCCTCAATTGGGGCCGTTTCATGCCGATAGCGCTCCGAAGTCAGTGGTCGATGGATGAGACGGCGAAGCGTACTGCTCGTCATCGATGGCTTTTGAAAAGTGCGCCATTGCTGAAGGTCGCAAGGCTTCCGCCCCAACAGGCGTGAGGCAACAATGCGCACCAAGCGAAATCACCTGCTGTTTTTGAAGCCACGCAAGAGCATCACGGCTGACCTTTTTCCCAATTTCGGAGCGCGGCCGATAAAAAGCGAAGTCCGGTCGCACGAAGACAAGAGACACATTGTCATCGAGACATCTGACAAGGCTGGCGTCAGGCGCATCCAGGTTGTTCTTTTGCTGTCTGTCGTTGATGACGTCGCTCACATTATTTGTGACAGCGTGGTTACGGCGCTTTGCCTGAACGCGGTTACAAGCGCCTACCACATCTACATCCTGACCGCGGGAGGGCTTCGATGACCCTGAATGCAAGGAGGACGAGAAAGCCGTGCTCAAAATGACCGAAAGAACCACCGAAACCGAAATCACATTCACGCATCCGTTTCACCTCGAGTCCCTTTCGGAGCCTCTGGAAGAGCGCCGATTAGCCCGCCTGCTGCGCCACCGGCCACCGCGCCTGCCACTGCGCCCGCCGCCGTGGCAGCAAGCCATCCGGCGGCAACCACCGGCCCGACGCCGGGAATGATGAAGGTGTCGTCGCCCTTCCCGGCGAGTATGGGCTTTCCGCCTTCGCATCGGAAATCGGCAAGCTGCGCGTGTGGGGACGGGAACCTTCTGTAAAGTTCGGCGAAGTCTCGGCGGCGATCAACTAAGGCCAATGCGAGGCGGTGCTTTTTCCGTGTCATGGGTCCTGCATGACCTCTCCTCCAGCCTGCGTCGACGCCGGCTGGCGTAGCTGCGTGGAATTCAGTCGCTCGAACGCGCTCTGTTCAGGGCGAAACATCCAGACCAAGGTGATCGAAAGGACAACGAGGAAGGCCGATAGCATCAAGCGACTGATCATATCGCATCGCCTTTCGTCGCGCCGCCCTCGTTTTCCCACACCTGAAGGCCAGCATCATCTGCGGCTCGGGGCAGATGACGCGCCCTATGTTCGAGGTTGTGCAACATGAAAGGCGGTTCGATAAGACCGGCCTTGAACTGGCTGATCCCGAACTTCGCGGCGGAGCGACTGCGCTTCGTCTCCGTTCCTCCTTCCGCAATCTGATAATCCGAACGCTTCAGAATATCGCGAACCAGTCTTATGTCTGCGGCGTGCGTATATTGTTTTGGATAAGTGGAAGACATGTCGTCCTCCATTCACATCGGGAGGTATGTGTGCTTCGCACTCTGCTTATCGGTGGACAGATTTGTTGTGGGAGGCGTGGTTCGGAGCGCCGCCTTCATTCTCCCATCCCTGCAGATCGTTTTCGCCAGATCGCAAGGGCACGCTGACCGGACGAAATTCCGCCTTGCAAATAAGCGGTAGGCCTTGGATAGCATGCCGAGGCCGAAGGGGGGCAAAGAGTACCTTGTACTTCAGTGGGCGACCGAAAGATCGTTCAAGTTGCTCCATCAGCCTGTGCGGCGAGGCTTTGCCGGAGTGGACCAACCGCATCAGCAGTTTGGTGGCCGTGTTGAATTTTTGCCCGTTCTCAGCAAGGGCATCCGGGCTGTAGCCCGCCATGCGCAGCGCGGACCGGACCATTTCCCGCGATGAGATTTCAGAAATTCCAGCACCGGAAGACATGTCGTCCTCCTTTGATTGGGGCCAGGGTAACCAACCCTCAAACAGCAGTGCCCGTAACATTGGCTGCTGAAGAAATCAGTGTGGGGCCACCTGGTGCCGAAAGCAAGGGTACAAATAAGGTCAATTCGGTTCACTCTTCCAGTGCGCAGATTCGCCATTGTTTTGCAGCGTGCGATGCCTCGCACCCCAACCATATCATCGAAGCGATGAGACGCCCTTATTAAGCTCTTGAGATCCCATCAGGGGTGATTATCCGTGCCGGGCGGGCATTTTTCCCTGATCGCTGCCAGAGCGGCGGGGAAGTCTTTTTGAAAACGTCGCCTTCCAGTTCGTTCTGCGCATAATGACGAGGACGGGCCGAAAGCTTGGCAAAGCCGAGCGCCTTAAGTTCGCGGCCCACCGCCGTCTCGTCGATGGAAATGCGGAACTCCTCGAACAACCACTGGGCCAGGTCCTTGCGCCGCCAGCGCACCACGCCATGAATGGCCGGAATTGGGCCGCTTTCCACAAGTTGAGCCAGCGCCTTGCGCTGCGCGTCGTTCAGTTTCGACCGAGCCCCGGGCGCTTTGGTGTTCATCAATCCATCGGGACCGCGCTCATTGAAGCGCACGACCCAGTCACGAACGATCTGTACCGTCACGCCGCCGATCTCGGATGCATACTGTCTGGACCCACCGTCATAGATCGAAGCAAGAGCCAGAAGCCGGCGAACTTGCGCGGCGTCCCTGGCTTTCTTCGCAAGCCGTCTCAGCGTCGAGCCGTCATAGTCCATCCGCAACGAGATCGCTCTCGTCATGCCGAACCTCCGTTCGACACAGGGAGTCAGAAATTCGATGATTTGGGAACCCCTCTACGAGAGGCCGTCAGCGCGCGTTGGTATTAGAGCAACAACTTCAAGGCAATTTAACAGGAAGAACGGCGAGTTTCATTTGCTTCCCCTGTCCCAAGGCGCAAGATAAAACTGTCCGGATTGCCATTGGCTCCAGGTCCGAGCGTGGGCCTTATAGATCCCGATAATCATCGATTAGAGGGAATAAAGTCATGCCATTCCATCTCAGCATCGAAAATGCAAAACACTATCTGGTGGGTTTCATTCTCGGCCTTGTCGCCGCGCCGCTCATCGCGTTCAACGCGGGATGGGTTTCGACCGCCAGTGCACAAGCCGAGGCCGTGAAATTCGCGCGCGTGGAGACGCTTGAGGGCATATGTTCCGCCACCGCAAGCAGCACCGATCTGGCAACCGTCAAGGGGTATGAAATCCGCGCCAAGAGGGACGAACTCGCCGCCGCCTTGGCGGATATCCAGGTGCCGGCGGACCTTCTCAGCAAGGTCACCTTCGACTGCGAGCGTACATTGTCCTGATCCTCGCGCGATAGACCGAAGCGCGATCAGGACGGCAAAAGCCCGGTCCGGATAAAAGCTCCCGGGCCAGAAATCCGGCAGCCGGCAGAGCCCGATCCGGGTCCGGGTTCAAGCCCTGCCGATTTCACAGGCTTCGTCGGACATAATATCACCGACCTTGCAGGCGGCCTCCGTCCGGTTGGTGGCGCCAACCTTTTTCATGATACTGCGAATATACACCTTCACCGTGCTCTCACAGAGATTGAGTTCTAGGGCGATGAGCTTGTTCGCCTTGCCACGGCGCAGCGCATCGGCAACGGACAGCTGACGCGCCGTGAAAACGTGATGGCCACATCGCTCACGGGAATAGCGGCCCAAACGGCCGCGCACCGCCAGCACGCTGCTTGCCGGAACAAACCGACCGCCGGCGATGGCAAGCGCAAGTGCCTTGATGCAGACATCGATATCGACGGTGTTCGGAATGAAGCCTTGCACGCCTCGGTCGATGACCTGCAGTACGTGATCAAGTGTCTGAATGCCGGACAATATCACCACAGGCACTGGCTCAAGCGTCGTCACGAACTGCGCGATCTCGTCCATGAACTGCGGCGCCACGACGTCCCTGCCGACGATGTTGACAAGAGCGACGCGGAGCGTGCCAAGGCCTGCCTTGCGCTGCTGCCAGCTGACAAGCCCGGAAAAGGTGAAAATGCTGATGCCGAACTGATGCGTATCAAGACTGTTGGCAAGACATTCCCGGTCGAGGTTCCTTTTGTCGAAGATCGCGACATAGTCGCTCGGCGCATATCCCTCCGGCTCCCCGTCCACGTTTTCCCTGGAATAGGCTCGCATATCGCTGCCGGCTAAATCTCGGGCCTGGAGAATTTTGATCGGCTCCTCTTCGCAAGCCCCCTCGTTGTCTTTCGCCATTGTGGCCCTCATTCGTCTATCGGTCGAAGTGACACGCCCGTCCCGCATTCCTGCGGCCACCGCGCGCTGCGCAAGCACTTTGAGGGATTCCGCGATCGGCAGGGTCTGGTTCCCCTCGATATCGCAGCGTCGGCCTCGCGAAAATTCTTCTTCGAACGCGTAGACGCCGGCAATGGAAGGCGCCTCGCCTTCGGGAAAATCGATCTAAACCGGGAATAGTATCCGCAAAAAAGAAGATATTTATGCAACGCAGAAATGCTTTGAGAGGCAAGGTGAAAAACACTCGCCAAGAAAACACCATCCGGTTCGGTCCGATTTATTTTTTAGGGTCCGGACCCAATAATTAGCTTTCCTTGAGCGCTGGGGCATGATTCATTGCCGCGACGAAAGGGCGGTGAGATGTCTGATTTCTTTTGGTTTTCCGATGCGCAGTGGGAACGGAT
>NZ_JARSBQ010000020.1:0-50805 GCF_029623935.1 Shinella sp. 838 | reverse complement strand
TCGACCCCAATCATCGTGTCGTATGTCATGCTGCCATCCTTCCACCCGCTGGATTTAACCCGACCATCCTCTGACAGAACGTGCCGGGTGGGTAGGGCGGCAACCACGCCATCTATTCAGAGATTTGGCTGTACCGCGTAGAGAGCCAGCCCTACGGCGACGCTGAAGGTGAGTGCTGCGAACAGCGTGTTCAAGATACTCGTATAGCGTTTGAGGCCGTGAGCCGCGCGATATCCCGTCAGCGCGCCCAGCACGCCGCCGCCGATGAACGCACCGGCGAGCGGCCAATCGACCAGGCCCGACAGGGAATAGCTGACGCCCGTCGTCGCACCGAAAGAAGCGATGGCCACCAGGGACGACGCGATGGCGTTGATCGCCGGCATGCCGGTCGAGATCATCAGGCCAGGCACGATCAGGAAGCCGCCACCGATGCCGAAAAAGCCGGAGATGATGCCTGTCCCCGCCCCGAAGGCCAGCACTTTCGGCGCATTCGTGCGCGTACAGGTCGATGCGGGGTCGCCAGCCCGGTGGCGCCGTTTCAGCATGGTCAGGCTGACGACCATCATGAGGGCGGCAAACAGCAGCAGCAGGCGCTTGCCGTCCAGCGCTTTGCCGAGTGCAGCGCCAATCCACGCACCTGCGATACCGGTGGCACAATATACCGCCGCGCAGCGCCATTTCACGATGCCGTGGCGAGCGTGCATGGCCAAACCTGACAAGGCGTTCACCGCGACTGCGATGGCGCTGGTTCCGATCGCCATATGCACATTGCTCAGGCCGACAACGTGCACGAGCAGAGGGACGGCCAGAATGGATCCGCCTCCCCCGAACAAAGAAAGGCTGAATCCCACCAGGCTGCCGGATGCGGCCGCCAGAACATACTGTGCAAAGTCGAGGGGCATGGGTGGCTCTACTGCACTGCGGTGGATGGCGCCCCATTGCAAAGCGGGCTGCCGTTTAAGAGGATGATCAGCTCCAGGCGGCCCCTTGCAGGGCGTTCAGGGGAATTTTCAGATAGCGCCGGCCGTTCTCCTCCGGTTCCGGCAAGCGGCCGCCGTTGATGTTGACCTGCAAGGCGTGGAGGATGAGCTTGGGCATCGGCAAGGTCTGGTCGCGCGCCTGCCGGAACGCCACGAACGCGTTTTCGTCAGAATGGGCGGTCAGGTGAATGTTGTCCGCTCTCTGCCCGGCAACCGTGCTCTCCCAGCGCGGTGCGCGGCCGCCCGGCTGGTAGTCGTGACCGACGAAGACGCGGGTGTCGTCCGGCAATGCCAGGATATCCTGGATGCTCGCCCAGAGCGCCTGTGCGCTCCCGCCGGGAAAGTCCGTCCGCGCCGTACCGCTGTCGGGCATGAAGAGTGTGTCATGGACAAAGGCGGCGTCGCCGGCGACATAGGTGATCGAGGCCAGAGTGTGGCCCGGCGAGAACAGCACCCCGGTTTTGATCCCGCCAATATGGAACGTGTCGCCATGGTCGAACAGCTGGTCCCATTGTGAGCCGTCTGTACGAAGGGTGGGCCAGTTGTAAATATCGGCCCAGAGCTTCTGGACGTCGACGATGTGTGCGCCGATGGCGGTGGGCGCCCCGGTTTTGTCCTTCAGATAGGCGGCAGCGGAAAGGTGGTCGGCATGGGGATGGGTATCCAGGATCCACTGCACGTCCAGGCCCTCGGCGCGCACGAAGTCGAGCAGCCGGTCTGCATTGTCCGTGGCAGTTGTGCCGGATTTCTCATCGAAGTCCAGCACCGGGTCAACAATGGCGCAGGCTTTCGTCGCGGGATCGGCGATCACGTATTGCACGGACCAGGTACGCGGATCGAAGAAGGCAGCGATGTCGGGTCTCGTCATGATCACGCTCCCAGGGCAAGAGCCGTGCGCGGGAAGAAGATGGCGCGCGCCGGATCGAAATCGTAGTGCGGCTCGTAGCGGGATGCATCGGTCGCAAGCTCGGCAACCGCATCGAGAATGAACGCCACATCCTCATCGGGCAGAAGGACGCTGAAGTTCAACCGGATGAACCCGGGCTTGAGCATCTCCTGCCCGGCCAGAAGAGCGGCTCGTAGGTGCAGCGACTGGTCGGCGTCGATGCCGAGAAGGCGATGAACATACGGGCCGGCGCAGGCGCAGCCGCCTCGTGCCTGGATGCCGTAGCGGTCGCTCAGCATGCGTGTAACGAGTTGCTGGTGAACATATCCGCCCCTGCCGTCGCGGACACGAAAGGCGAAGATCGGCAGCCGCGTTGGATCGGGCGGGCCGAGCAGCTCCAGGTGCTTGACATTGCACCAGGCGGCAAGGGCGCGACGGGTCAGGATGCCATTGCGTGCTTGCATCACTGTATGGCCGATCGCGTCTTTGACCAGGAAGGCGAGCGCGGCGCGCACGTCGCCCACGACATTTGGCGTGCCGGCTTCCTCGCGCGCTTCCAGGCTGTCGCTGTAGTCATGGCCTGCCGGAGAGACGAATTTGACAGTGCCGCCACCGGGCCACGTCGGCTTGTCCGCGATCGCTGCATCGCGCCGGAGGATCAGAACGCCGGACGCTCCCGGGCCGCCGATGAATTTGTGCGGTGACACCACCGTCGCATCGATATCGGCATCCGCACCGGGGGACATGGCGATGGGCAGATAGGGACCTGCACCGGCATAATCCCAGACGATCCTGGCACCGGCCGCTTTGGCGAGCCGCGTGACGGCCGCGACATCCGTGACGATGCCGGTGACGTTGGAAGCGGCGGAGAAGGCGCAGACGACAAGATCGGCAGGTTGCCGCAAAGCGGCTTCGAGCTCCGCGAGATCTGGGCCGCTGCCGTCCGCGCCTTCGGCAATCTCGATCACCTCGGCGCCACTCTCTCGCCAAGGCAGGATGTTGGAATGATGTTCATAGGGGCCGATCAGGATGCGTACGCGCTTTCCCGCGGCGACCCCCTCGCTTACACCCAGCAGGTGAACCAGCCGGTTGAGGCCGGCCGTTGCCCCGGAACCCGTGAAGATCACGGCGTGCTCCGGCCCAGCCCCACAACAGGCGGCGATTGCTGCACGCGCCTCACGGCGCAGCCGCGTCATGAAGCCGCCGCAATAGGACGCCTCGGTATGGCTGTTGGCGTAATAGGGCAGGACCCGTTCGAGAACGAAGCGCTCTACCTGCATCAGGGCCCGCCCGGAAGCGACATAGTCGGCATAGAGGAGGCGTTTGACCCCGAATGGTCCCTCGACTGTCGCGTCTTTGCCCACCAATCCGGCGCGTAACGCCGCAATGGTGTTTTCATCGGCAAGGCTCCGGCGAAAATCCGCGAGTGGGCCGGCAGCATGCAGGTTGTCGAGGGAATGTCGGCTCATCAAGACCTCCGGAATGGTACGGATGATGAGTCTAACCAAGCCGAAGCATTGAAACTTCATCGTTCTTATGCGATTTTTCAAGAAAAATGGGTAGAATGAACGATAGTATGGACAAAATTGACGAAATTGATCTGCGAATACTGACTTCCCTGCAAAAGGATGGTGCTGTCTCGCAACGCGATTTGGCTGACCGGGTGGGCCTTTCGCAGAATGCCCTCTGGCGCCGCCTGCAGCGGCTGAACGCCAGTGGTCTCATTCGCGGTACTCATACCGCGATCGATGTCGCGGCACTCGGCCTCGACCTGACCGTGTTCGTGATGATCCGTACCCGTCATCACTCCAAGGAATGGGCCGACGGCTTCCGCAAACACGTGGAGCGCTTGCCGGAAGTGACGGACTTCTATCGGATCGGCGGTGACTGGGACTATCTGATCAAGGTGGTGACACGCGGCATGTCCGGCTATGACGCCTTTTATCAAAAGCTTATCACCGATTTTGATCTCATGACTGTTACCGGCTTCTTTTCGATGGAAACGATCGTGGCTGATCGAATGCCGGATCTGCGCGGTCTTGCGCGCTAAGAGTTTGGTTTATTATTGAGATCCCTCTCCGCGCTGAAACACCGCCGAGTTCGGTGGGCCGAACCGGACCGTGGTTCAGTGCGTTGTAGCGTATTACATATTTCGCATAAAATACGTATATTCCGTATGTTCAGAATCGAGGGCGACGATGAAGCAATTCACCTTCTCCGACATGAATTGCGCCTCTGGAGAAGTCCTGGAAGCCGCCCTTGTCGAGCGTGTCGGGCTAACCAAACACGGCAAATAGAAGCTCGTGATCCTCCGGGCCGATGCCTACGAGCACCTGAAGCGTGAGACCCATACCAGAGCATATCTGCTGGAGGGTGCGCCTGAAGAAATCTACGATGAACTGATGGCAGGCATCGACGCGATCCCCGACGATGTAGGCCGCACTGTTTGAGGATGACCAGTTTCTTGGAATTTTCTGGTGATCTAAGTTATTGTATCTGCGCCATTCATTGGCCTCGTTTCCGCCCGTTAGGGCGGGCGCCTAAGTAGCGGCTCTTCGTGCGTCGAAAGCAAAGACCTTTTCCGCGAGATCGCTGATGTGTTCTGCAATCGGGATTGCCGAGGTTGCCGCCGGCGAAGGTGCATTGCAGATGTGGATCGTACGGGCGGAACGGCGGATCAGAAAATCATGCACGAGCGTTCCGTCGCGCATCACGGCCTGCGCCCTTATCCCGGGTGGGTGAGGCAGGAGATCGGCGAGCTCCAGTGGCGGGCAGTAGCGTTGGCAGGCTTTCAGGTAGCGGCGGCGGAAGGCGGAGTTCGCCGCTTCCTTGAGGCCGGAGGAAAGATTGGCCTGCAGCGTGCGCCAGAAGCCGGGGAACCGCGCCATGTCGCCAAGGTCGCCGAAATCGATGGCGAGCTTGCCGTAGCCCTCGCGCGCCAGCGAGAGTACGGCGTTCGGACCGACGGTGACAAAGCCGCCGATCATGCGCGTGAGATGGATGCCGAGGAAGGGCAGGGCCGGATCGGGTACGGGATAGATGAGATGGCGCACGACCTCGTCGTGGCGCGGCGCGAGGCGGAAATATTCGCCCTTGAAGGGCACGATGGAAAAATCGCCGCCGAGACCGCAGAGGGCGGCGAGCCGATCGGCCATCAGGCCGGCGCAGACGACGAGATGGCGCGTGATGCGGACGCTTCCGTCGGCGAGGGTGAGGCGCACATCGTTCGCCCGCTCCTCGATGTGCCGCACCTCGGCCCCGCAGGTCACCTGCCCGCCGAGATCGCCGACCAGCGCGGCCATGCGGCGCACGATGGCGCCATAGTCGGCGATGCCGGTCGCAGGGCTCAGCAGCGCGCCGAGCCCGACGATGTTGGGCTCGATCTCCCCCAGCTCCGCGGCGCTGATGCGCCGGACGGCGAGGCCGTTCGCCGCCGCCCGCGTTTCGAGCGCGGCAAGGCGCTCCATCTCGACCGGCGACGTGGCGACCAGCAGTTTTCCCGGTTGTTCATGCGCGATGCCGTGCTCGGCGGAAAAACGCAGCGTGGCGGCAAGGCCGCGCCGGCAGAATTCCGCCTTCAGACTGCCCGGCGCATAATAGATGCCGGCATGGATGACGCCGCTGTTGCGCCCGGTCTGGTGCAGGGCAAGGTTTTGTTCCTTCTCCAGCACTTCCAGCGAAATGCCGGGAAAGCGCTGCAGCAGTTCGTAGGCCGTCGCGATGCCGACGATGCCGCCGCCGATGATCGTGATGTCGGTCAAGGCTCTCTCCCTGTCCCGGGCGGCGTCGCCGCCGCCCGTCTCTCCGTGTTTCAGGCGATCGGCCGGATCTTCTGGTCGCCGTGGCGGCGTTCCCAGTCGGCCCATTCGTCATGCGGATTGGGATCGCGCAGGGTGGTCGGCTCGGCGAAGGCGAAGTCGGCGATGGCATCCTTGCGCAGGCACACGACGCCCTTGTGCTTCAGCGCATAGTCGAGGAAACGGTCGAGCGAGCGCACGCGGAAGGGGCGGCCCTGCACGCGGTCGTGCGTGGAGATCGACATCATGCGCCGACGGGTGGCGGCCTCCTCGTAGAGCACGTCGAATTCGTCCTTGAGCTGGCGCTCATATTCCGTGTTGGTGAACTTGTAGCCTTCGAACTGCACGATGTCGTTGAGGGTCAGCGAATAGGGCACGACGGCGAAATCCTTGCCGCGCACGGGGATGAGGAAGGGTTCGTCCCGGCTGACATCGTCGATGTGATAGCGGAACCCCTCGTCCTGCAGGATTTTCAGCGTATTGACCGTGCCGCGCATCGCCGCGCCGTTGTAACCGACGGGGGCGACGCCGGTGGCGCGCCGGATCGACTCGACATTGTCGCGGATGAATTTCCGCTCCTCCGGTTCCTGGAGGTCGACCTGGAGAATCCAGTCGCGTCCGTGGGCTGCGGCCTCGTGGCCGCGCTCGACGATTTCGCGGGCGACGGCAGGGCTGCGGTCGACGGCCGAGCCGACCATGTGCGACGTCACCTTGACGGCGTGTTTGTCCCAGAGATCTAGCATGCGCTGGATGCCCTCGACATAGCCGTAGCGATACCAGCTCTTCGTCGGGAAATCGGGATAGGAGGGGTCCATGTCGATAAAGCCGGAGAAGGGGCCGCCCGGACCATAGGGCGCTTCGCCACCGGCCTCGAACTGCATGGAAATGGAAATCACGAGCCGGATGTCGTCCGGCCAAAAGGTTTTGGTCATCTTGCTCTCCATGGGGAAGGGGGCGGGCGCGGCGAACCGAACGCCCGCCGGAAGGATCAGTTGACGCCCCAGATCTTCTTGTAGGCGTCGCGGTAGCCGTTGTTCGGATCGAAGGTGAAGCGTTCGCCGCCGTCCTCCTTGACGTTCCCGGGCAGGAAGAGATGCACCGGCACGACGTAGCCGGAATCCTTTTCGCCGGCGAAGGCGCGGTTCAGTTCGTCGACGGCCTGCCAGCCGTGCAGCGACAGTGGCTCGGCGACCGTGCCCGTCTGGTAGTAGTTCTGCTGGATGCGCTGGAAGGCCGCTTCAGAGCCGTCGCCGGCCGAGACGTTGCGCGGGAAACCGTCGGCGGCCTTGCCGGCGGATTGCAGGGCCGACGCCATGAAATCGATCGGCAGGTCGTTGATCGTCAGCGAATAGGTCCATTCGTCGCCGAACCGCTGCAAAAGGGCGTTGGTCAGCGGCGGCATGCGGTTGGAGGCTTCGGCGAGCGGCGTGTCCTCGATCGTCAGCAGCTTGCAGGTGGTGCAGGCGCGGATCACCTCGGCCATGGCATCGGACTTGGCGATGGCGATGTCGTAGACGCTGTCGGTGAAGATCACGACATTGGCCTTGCCGTCGCTGTCGGCGACCACGAAGGAGGCCGCCGCCTTGGAAATCTCCAGCGGATCGGTGGTGATGTTGGTGAAGACGGCATGGGTGTCGGAGGGGCCGGTGGTGGCGGTGGCGTGCCAGCCGACGATCTTGATGCCCGCCCCGGCCGCTTGCTTGATCGCCTCGGCCTGCTCGTTGGCATCGACGGAGCCGAGAACGATACCATCGGGCGAGAGCGCGATCGCCTGTTGCAGGGCGGCCGAGCGGCCGGAGACCGTGCCTTGCCCGTCGATCACCCTGACGGTCCAGCCGATGGCGGCGGCGGCCTCCTCGATGCCCTTGGAAACGCCGAGCACGCCGCCATTGCGCAGGTCCGCCGCGACATAGACGATCGACTTGCCCTTTTCGGCGAGCGGTCCGGTCGTCGGTCCCGTCCAGGCGGGATTGGGCTTGGTGATCTCGGCGATATAGGCCTTGGCGTCGGCCACGGCATCGGCCCGGGCTGTCGTGGCGGCAAGGGCGGCCAGTAGCGCAAGCGCGGTCGTCTGAAGCAGTCTCTTCATGTCTTCTCTCCTCATTGAAGACGGTTTTACGATTTCGGGGTGGGGCGGCGGGCATGGCGCACCGAGCCACGTCGGCGCTGGGCGTAGCCGGCGATGCCGATCGCCACGAGCAGGGTCGCACCGTTGAACAGCGGCTCGACATAGAAGGCGCCGCCCATCTGCTGGATGCCGGAAATGCCGACGGCGAGAATGATGACGCCGATGATCGTGCCCCAGACATTGACGCGGCCGGGCTTGATGGTCGTCGAGCCCAAGAACGCGCCGACAAGGGCCGGCAGCAGGAATTCGAGGCCGACGCTCGCTTGGCCGATGCGCAGCTTTGCGGCAAGCACCACGCCGGCAAAGGCGCCGATCAGGCCGGAGGCGACGAAGGCGCCGATGACGAAGCGGCGGGTACGGATGCCGTTTAGTTCTGCCGCGCGGGAGTTCGCGCCGATGGCATAGAGATAGCGGCCGATCGGCAGGTAATCGGAAACGAGCCACAAAGCCACCGCGATGGCGAGCACATAGAAGGCGGCGATCGGCAGGCCGAAAAGCTGGGTCGTATAGAGGGCGGTGAAGGCGGGCGGCAGGAGGCCGATGACCTGGCGCCCCTCGGTGTGCCAGAGCGCGGCGGCGTAGATCAGCGTGCCGGTGCCGAGCGTGGCGATGAAGCTGTCGATCTGTGCCACCTCGACGAGCAGCCCGTTGACGAGACCGAGCAGGCAGCCGCCGGCAAGCACGATCAGCACGGCGACCGACCAGTGCAGGCCGTAGACCGTCTGCAGGCTGATGGCGAGCACATGCCAGATGACGATGCCGTAGCCGACGGTAAGATCGATGCGGCCAGTCATCATCGGGATCATCGCGGCGAGCGACAGGAGCGCGATGACCGCCTTCTCGCCGAGCACGGCCCGAAGGTTCAGCACTGTCGGAAAGGTATCCGGCAGCAGCAGCGAAAAGAACAGGATGAGGGCGAGCGTCAGGAGCGGCAGGCCATAGACCGGCAGCAGGCGCACGAGGCGGGCACCGCCCGCAAGGTTTGCGAGATCGGAGCGCGTCGGCTCGAGCGCGTTTGAACGTAGGGACTCCATCAGGCCTCCTCCTGCCTTGAAATCGGTTCCAGGGATGCGGTGTTGAGCAGGGTCTCGACCGTGAGGTCGTCGCCCGAGAGTTCGGCGGCGACGCGCCCGTCGCGGAAGACCAGTGCGCGGTGGCTGATGCCGGCGACCTCCTCGAAATCCGTCGAGATCAGCAGCACGGCGAGGCCCCTTGCGAGCGCTTCGGCGAGCAGCGCATAGATGTCGGCCTTCGAACCGACATCGACGCCGGCGGTCGGATCCTCAAGGATCAGCACCTTCGCGCCGATCTGCATCCAGCGGGCCATGACGACCTTCTGCTGGTTGCCGCCTGAAAGCGTTTCGATCGCTGCCGTGGGGTCATTGGGGCGGATGTCGAAGGTCTGGCCGATGGCGGCGGTCGCCTTCGCCTCCGTGTCCGGATGGGCGAAATCGGCAAGCCGCCGCCCGGTAAGCGCCGGATTGAGAAAGAGGTTCTCCTGCACCGAAAGGCCGCGCGCCACCGATTCCGCGTTGCGGTCGCCTGCCACCAGGGCGATGCCCGCGCGGATCGCGTCCTGCGGATGGCGGCTTGTGAGCACGTCGCCGCCGCCAAGCACGGCTCCTCCCGAGCGGATGGCGCAACGGCCGAACAGCGCCTGGCCGACCGCGTCCTGGCCCGCGCCGCGCAGGCCGACGAGGCCGAGCACCTCGCCGCACCGCAGCGTGAGCGATACCGGCCCGACATCGCCGGCGACGAGATTGTCCAGCGTCAGCGCGACAGGTGCATCGGCTGCGACCGTCGGGCGCACGAAGACATCCTTCATCCGGCCGCCGATGATCAACTCGATCAGGCGGGTGCCGTCGAGCCGGCCAATCGGCTCGTCGGCGACGAGATAGCCGTCGCGCAGCACGACGACGCGATCGGCGATGGCGAAGACCTCGTCCAGCCGGTGTGAGACATAGATGATGGCAACGCCACGGGCGCGAAGCCGCATCAGCACGCCATGCAGCATATCGACATCCGACTGCGGCAGGCTCGCCGTCGGTTCGTCGAGCACGAGAAGTTGTGCGTCGCGCGCCAGAGCCCGGGCGATGGCGACAAGGGATTTTTCTGTACGCGTCAGGTCCTGGACCCGGGCGCCCGGATCGATCTCCTCAGAGACGAGCGCGAGCGCCGCGGCCGCCCGGCGTCGCGCACTCCGCCAGTCGATGAAACCGAACCGGCGCGGATAGCGGCCGTGCATCAGGCACATGTTTTCCGCGACCGTCATCCATTCGATGAGGCCGAGGTCCTGATGGATGAAGGCGATGCCGGGATGGCCTTCGCGCGGATCGAAACGCGCGCCGCGGAAGCGGAATGTACCGGCATCCGCGGCATAGACCCCGGCGAGTATCTTGATCAGCGTCGATTTGCCGGCGCCGTTCTCGCCGAGCAGCGCCAGGATCTCCCCGGTCCTGACGGAAAAACCGACACCGTTGACGGCCTGCGTGCCGCCGAAACGCTTGCTCAGCCCGTCGATCGACAAGGCGGCGTCGTCCGCCGCCCATGCGTCGGTAAGTGCCATGGCGATGATCCTCCTCCCTCGCAACGCCGCATACGCTTTGTCCGTTTTTCGACGTTATGATGGTAAAGTGCCGAAATCGGACTTGTCCTGCATTCGATAATCGGCCATTTTTATCAGAAAATCGGCCAATCGGACGGAGAGGGCTCGGCATGGCAGGCAAGGGAAGCGGCGAACGGTATTTCGAGGTTTCGGCCGGCATGGCGAGCCATGCGCGCGCCTTCGGTCCGGGGCGGTTCGATTTTGCCAGCGAAGGTGAAGCGGGCGGCCAGCTCGTGCGCTGCACGGCAGGGGAGCTCGAGCTTTTCGGCCATGCCGGCGAATGGGTCATTCCGGCGGATCATATGGTCTATATCCCGCCGTCCCGCATGTTTCGCCTGCGCGCCAGAATCCCGTCATCCGGCGTTGTCGCGAAATTCTGCGCCAAGGAAGTGGCGTGGCTACACAATGGCTGCTGGGTTGGCGCCGTGAGCGATTTTGCCGGCGGCATGACGGACTATGCCCTGCGCTGGAGCGCTGAAGCGGCGTCGAGCGACAAGAAAGCACGCTGCTTCTTCGTCACGCTCGGCGAGATGCTGCCGGACTGGTTTCGCCACGAGCGCATCCTGTGGACGCCCTATGCAGAAAACTCCTCGATCCAGAAGGTGATCGATTTCGCGAGCCGCCGCGGGCCGGGTGTCACCTTGCCTGAGGTTGCCGATCATGCCGGCATGTCGGAGCGCACGTTGCGCCGGCATCTCCAGGCGGAGCTCGGCCAGAGCTGGCGCGAGTTCATCCGCGAGATGCGCATGAATAGGGCAATGGAGCTTTTGCGCAAGGAGGGCCGCTCGATCACCGAGACCGCCTTCGAAGTGGGCTTTTCCTCCAGCTCCGCGTTTTCCAGCGCCTTCTTCGGCTATGTCGGCAAGACCCCGTCGGTCTATGCGAAGAGTTTCAGCCAGGGTGTACGGTCCCGCTCTGGCGCCCTGCACAAGGGAGACCTATAGCCGCGTGAAACTCTCCATCTGATCCGAAAGTCAAGCCGATCACTCCACTGGAAATCCGGTTCTTTTGCTAGACAAGGCAGTCCGGATCCGGAGGAAATTCCGCGTGGGCATGCTTTGCATTCCAGACAGCACCTCCAGTTCCCTGAAATCACGGGGCAGCCACTTCGACCGGGTATAGCGGCCTGAGCGTCGGTGATGGGACTGAAACCTTGGCATCGGCACAGGGCGGCGGCTCGTCGATCTGATTGTTTGGGGTGCTGCTGGTTGACGATCCTGGATATCACATCTTTCAGATAGCAGCCGCGCCATGTCGACGAGCAAGGCGATGGCGGCCCAGGTCTCGGCCTCGGCATTTGGACCCGCGAAACGTACATTCACCCGATTGAAGGTGACCGGGCTGATGGAGCACTTGGCGACCCTGACGTCGATCGCGATGCGACGCGTCGTCGATGAAGTGGATTATCGCCCGTTTTGATGACCGCGACGTGCAGTGACACGGCGAAGCCTGAGGCGATTTGTGGCGCGATTGACGGGAGCGTCCCGGAGTTGATCGTTGCTCCTGCCCGCGGCTTTAGCCCCCATCGGTCTCTACGCTGACATGCCGTTCGAACTTCGCCAATAGGCGGTGCATGGCCTTGCGCGCTTCCTCGAAGTCCGGGGAAGCGGCTCTTGCGGCCCGGTCCGCGTCGTAAGCGTCTCTGGATGCAAACCTGCACTCCCATCGAACATCCGGGCCGTCGCCCTCCAGCTTGACGAGGATCAGCCCCGGCTTGAGCCCCAGGCTGCGCCGGATCTCGCTTGCCTTGCGGCGCTGATCGAGCACCGTGTCGGCCAAGCCTTCCCTGGCAAAGTAGTTGGTCGCTTCGACGATCATGGTTTCCCTCCCATCTGCCGGCGAAAAAATCGATCCGGCCGTCCTTGACATTCAAAATCATGATCATAAAGTGTGATCACAATGAATGATCGCATTCTACAACGAGATGACTGCGACGACAAGGAGAAGGTGGAACCAGTGCCAACGATCAAGTCCATCGAAACATTGATTGTCCAATTGCCCACGCGGCGAGAGCATAAATGGGCGGGCCTCACCGAGGTCATCGGCCGCTATGTCATGGTCAAGATGACCGACAGCGATGGCCGGGTCGGGTGGGGCGAGGCGCCGGCGCTCAAGGATTGGGGCGGGGAATTCGGCCGCTACTTCGGCGAATCCGCCATGATCACCCGCGCGGTCATCGACACCTATCTCGCGCCGGCCGTCATCGGGCTGGAACTCGGCAATTTCGCAGAGCTGCATGCCCGGATGGATGCGATCATCCGCGGTTATCCCTATTCGAAGGCGGCGGTCGAGTTTGCGGCCTATGACCTTGCCGGCCGCTGGCTGAACGTTCCCGTGCACACCCTGCTTGGCGGCAAGGCGCGCGGGCGGGTGCCGGTTACCCACTCCATCGGCCTGATCTCCATCGAGGAGGCGCGGATCGAGGTCGCCAAGCTGGTCGAGGAGGGTGTCAAGACAATCAAGGTGAAGATCGGTGTCGATCCGGCGCGGGACGTCGCCATGGTTGATGCCGTGCGCGAGGTCGCCGGTGATGCGGTCGAAATCTGCGTCGATGCCAACGAGGGCTACAAGACGCCCGGCGAGGCGGTGCAGACCGTGCGCAAGATGGAGAAGAACGGGCTCAAATATGTCGAGCAGCCGGTCATGGGCATCGAGCGGATCGCCGAGGTCGGACGCCGGATCGACGCGCCTGTCATGGCCGATGAATCGGCCTGGAATGCGCATGATTCCATCCAGATTGTCCAGAACGGCGGCATCCAGATCGTCTCGATCTACACGACCAAGGCCGGCGGTCTCTACAAGGCGATGGAGGTGGGGGCGGTCTGCCGCGCCGCCGGCATCCTCTGCAACGTCAACGGATCGATCGAGACCGGCATCGGCAATCTCGCCAATGTCCAGCTCGCTGCGGCATCGCCCGCCGTGACCCTGTCCTGTGTCATTCCCGTATCGACGCCCGCCGAGGCGCAGCACGGCCAGGTCGGCGGCATCTACTACAAGGACGACCTTCTGGTCGAGCCGATGCAGTTCGTCGACGGTGCGATCGTCGTGCCGACGGGACCCGGCATGGGCATCGATGTCGACCTGGCCAAGGTCGAAAAATATCGCGTTCGCGACTGAGCGTCCGCCAGCAAACGCAAGGAGAGAGGAAAGAACATGCGGGCAGAAATCGTTGCAAAACAGGTCAAGGCTATGGCGGAGCATGGGCTCGACGCCATCATTTGCTCCTCGCCTGAGAACTTTGCCTATACGGCGGGCTTCGTCGTTCCGTCGCAGCCGCTGATCCGCCATCGCCACGCGATGACGATCGTCACCGCCGACGGGCGCAGCGCCATCTTCGGCGTCGACATGGAAGCATCGACGATCAAGCGGCGGCTACCGGACGTGCCGTCGCGCATCTGGGCGGAGTTTTCCGACGACCCGATGCTGGTGCTGGCGGACCAGCTCTCGGGGCTCGGCCTCGCCAAGGCGCGCATCGGCATCGAAATGGACTATCTGCCGGCAGGCGATTTCGCCCGCCTGATCGCGGCGATGCCCGGTGCCCGGTTCGAGCACGCGGAACCGATCCTCGCGCGGCTGCGCCAGATCAAGACGGCCGAGGAAATCGCGCTGCTCAGCAGACTGTCGCGCATTGCCGACCAGGCGATAGCCGACGCGCTGGCGGAGGTGGATGCGGGCGACAGCGAAATGGACATTGCCGGCCACCTGACCCGCAACGTCTATTCGCTCGGCGCGGAGCATTTCAAGCTCCTCATCGTCGCCACCGGCGAGCGCAGCGTGCTGCCCAATGTCGGCCCGTCCGACCGCATCCTCAAGCGCGGGGACGTCTGCCGCGTCGAGATTTTCTCGGTCATCGACGGCTACCAGGCCGGTGTCTGCCGGACCGCCATCGTCGGCGAGGCGCCGCCCATGGCCGACAAGATCTGGGCCCATCTGGTCGAGTGCAAATACGAGATCATGGAGAAGGTGAAGCCCGGCGCCAGCTGCCGTGCGATCTATGATGCGTTTATCGCCAAGCTCGCCAAGCTGGACCTGCCGCCGATCTCCTTTGTCGGCCACGGCATCGGCCTTCATCTTCATGAGGACCCCTATCTCGGACTGACGCCGGTGCTCGGCAAGCCCGGCAGCGATGCACCGCTGGAGGAAAACATGGTGCTCGGCTTCGAACCGCTCTGCTACAACACCGGCTACGGCTTCGGCATGCAGAACAAGGACATGTTGCTTGTAACGTCGAGCGGATCAGAACTCCTGTCCGACTACACCAACACGGACAAGCTGATCGTCTGTGGCACGGCCAGGCAGGGTCTGAAGGCGCAGGCTGTCGCCTGAGAGTGCAGCTCGCGGCCGGGCCGGTCTCCTGTCCGCGGCCATGAGTGTCGCCCGCCGTTTCGCATGGCGGGCGATCGGGAGGGAAATTTGTTGAAGCATTGGGTGGAGCCGCATGCGTACGCTGATTGAAAATCTGAACTTCGCTTTCACGGTCGACAAGGACGATACGGTGCTGCGCAATGCCAGCGTGGTGGTCGAGAACGACCGCATTGCCGACATCGGAGCGGCGGAGGAGGTCAAGGCGCGCCACCAGGGCGAGCGGTTCGACAAGGTGATCGACGGCAGGATGCTGGGCATGTGCCCGGGCTTTGTCGACAGCCACGTTCATCTCTCGGAAACGCTTTCGCGCGCGGTCTTCCCCGACAATCTCAACACGCGCGCCTGGGTCTTCCACTGGGCAAAGCCCTTCTATGCCTTCATCACGGAGGAGGACGAATATTGGGGTGCGCTGCTCGGCATCACCGAAATGCTCCGCTGCGGCACGACCTGCTTCCTCGACATGGGCTCGCAATACGATCCCGGGATCGTCATCCGTGCGATGGAAAAGACCGGTATGCGCGGCATTACCGGCCGCCACGCCGCGGACAACCGGCCGGCCGAGCTGCCGCACGGCTGGACCGAGGAAATGGCCGAGCATCATTTCTTCCCGGATGCGCAGACGGCGCTGAAGGTGCTGGAGGAATGCGTCACGCGCTACAACAACACGCTCGATGGCCGCGCCCGCTGCTGGGTGAACATCGAGGGCAAGGAGCCGTGCAGTCTTGAACTGCATGTCGGTGCCGTTGCGCTTGCCGAAAAGCTGGGCGTCGGCACGACCTATCATCTGGCGACCTCAATCGAGGAAGCCAAGGTCTGCGAGAGCAAATATGGCTGCTGGCCGATCACCCGGGTCGACCAGGCCGGTGGCATCCGCAAGAACCTCGTCATCGCTCATGGCGCAGCGGTATCGGACGAAGAGGTGAAGCTGCTGGCGGAGCGGGGCGCGAGCGTTGCCTTCTGCCCGTGCTCGTCCTTCAAACTCGGCAAGGGTGCGACCTCCATCGGCAAATATCCCGAGATGGTCAAGGCCGGCGTCAAGGTCGGGCTTGGAACCGATGGTGTGTCGGCGGCCGGCAACATGAACCTCATGCGGCAGATGCTGATCGTGGCGGGCATGTTCAAGGATGCACGATTGAAGCCGGACGTCTTCACCGCGCGTGAGGCGCTCCGCGCTGCCACCATCGAGGGCGCGCGTGCGCTGATGTGGGACGATGAGATCGGCTCGCTCGAAGTGGGCAAGAAGGCGGATTTCATTCTCTTCGACCTCGACCACATCGAATGGACGCCGTTCTACGATCCGTTGCAGGCGCTCGTCTTCTCCGCATCGACCGCGTCGATCACGCAGACCTGGGTGGACGGCAAGGCGCTTTATGCTGACGGCAAGGTGCAGGGCGTCGATGAGGTGGCGATCCGCAGCAAGGCCCGGGAACTGGCCGCCGCCGCAGTGGTCCGCGCCGGGCTCCACCACAGCGATGTCGAAACGACGACGACGCTCTACGACGAAGGAAACTGAATCGGACCTGCCCGGCCGGCTTCCTTCGCCGGCTGGGCATATCGCGGTCGAAAGGTGGCTGCAAGGCAGTTGCGTGAAAACGACGCGCTGTCATCACAGACGTGGCGTGCGTTTTTCCATCGCTCACCTTGTGCTGCCGGAGCACTGTGAAATCTGTGCACGCTGCCATTCGCGATGCCGAATTTGGGCCTCTCTCGGCCTTGTGTGACAGTGTCGCTCCGAATGCGCCTTCCGTTGGATAATACGGTAGAAACAATATTCTAGAAGGATATCGTCAACGCGGGTTCTCGCGGCCGTTGGGCGTATGGGTGCTCGTGGGCCCAAGGCGGATCCCGTGCGAATGCCGGCCTTGCCGATAGTCGAGGATTTGTCTGGAAAGGGTGAGTGCCTGGCGCACGCCACATGTTGGAAACGGCTTCCGCCGGTCGACGATTTGAGAATGCGAAAGCACATTCTTCTGCTTGACAATTCTATGTGTGATCATAAAGTGTGATCAAAGTTGTTGAGGAGCAACCAGTGGAGGCGGGAAAACGAGCCCGCTTCAGGCATGGGACGGGGGTGTTTTCCCCGCTTCCCCCGGGAGGAAAGAATGAAGGTAGCAGTACTAGGTGCAGGCGCCGGAGGGGCGGCCTCGGTTGCGGAGCTGGTCCAGGCGGGGCACGACGTGCATTTCTGGGCGCGGTCGGCGGAAACGCTGGAGCCGCATGTCAAACTCGGCGGCGTCGCTCATGACGGCAAGCTCGGCGAGGGTGTCGCCAGGCCGGCGCTGATCACCACCGACCTCAAGGCGGCGATCACAGGCGTTGATGTCGCGGTGGTGGCTTTGCCCACGTTTTCGCATTCGCCGATTGCAGCAGCGCTCGCCGCTGCAGGCTGGCCTTCGTCCAGCCCCGTCATCCTCAATCCGGGCCATACTGGCGGCGCGCTGGAATTTGCGCAGACTTTCACGCGCAGCGGGCGTGCCGCGCCGGCTGTCGTCGAGTTCTCGACACTAACCTATGTGGCGCGCAAATATCGGCCGGACGGCGTGAGCGTCTCCGGGCGGGCCAAGCGGCTCAAGGCGGCTGCCCTGAAGGGAGGGGCGGAAGTTCTTGAAATTGCCGGCACGCTCTTTCCGGGCCTCGATCCCGTTGCCGACGTCATCGCCTCAGACCTTTCCAATGTCAACATGGTCCTGCACCCGCCGGGTGCCGTGCTGGCGGCCGCCTGGGTCGAGGCGACGGGCGGCAGTTTCACCTTCTATGTCGATGCCATGACCCCCGGTGTCGCGCGCGTCATGAAGCAGCTTGACGAGGAGCGGCTGGCGGTGGCCAGGGCCTTCGGGCACGAACTGCCGAACCTGATTGAGGAGATGAAGCTTCTCGGCACGGTGGAGGCGGATGTGGTTGACACCAGCGACTACCGGGCGGCGATTGCCGGCGGCGAGGCCAACAAGCGCATCAAGGGCCCGGACTCGCTGGAATACCGTTACTACAAGGAGGATTTCGGCCACGGCCTCCTGCCGTTCCTGGAATTCGCGCGGATCGCCGGCGTTGAGACGCCGGTGGCCCATTCCCTCTACAGTCTGGCGCAGATCGCGGTCGGTGCCAACTATCGCGAGGGCGGCCGTACCGCCGAGGCCATGGGCATTGCAGGGATGAACAAGGATCAGGTGATCGAGAAGGTGAGGGCGAAATGAGCTGGAAGAATACCGTCATCGCGGTCGTCGCCGGGGATGCCCGCGAACAGGAGATCGCTCGCTGCGCTTTGCGGGCCGGCGCGACCGTCCGCGCCTATGGTTTCCCCTGGCCGGACGAAGGCATCGAGGGCGTCTACCACGCCAGGGACGCGGCCGATGCGCTGAGGGGGGCCGATATCGCGCTCTTCCCGATCCCCGGCATCACGGCGGAGGGCGCGTTGTTTGCCCCGAAGTGCCCAGAGAAGATCATTCCGACGCACGACATGCTCGCGGGCATGAACAAGCCGGGCCACATCATCCTCGGCTGGGCCGATGCCAATCTGAAGGGGCATTGTGAAGCGCTCGGCATCACCCTGCACGAATATGAATGGGACGTCGATCTGATGCTGCTGCGCGGCCCCGCGATTGTTGAAGGCGTGCTCAAGGTGATCATCGAGAATACGCAGATTACCATCCACAAGTCGAACGTCATGCTGGTGGGGCAGGGCACCATCGGCTCTCTGCTGACCAACACGCTGGTGGCGCTCGGCGCACACGTCCATGTCGCGGCACGAAACCCCGTGCAGCGGGCTGCCGCCTATGCGGCCGGCGCACAGTCGCTGACACTGGAGGAGCTGCCCGACTACCTGCCCCGGATGGACATCGTCATCGGCAGCGTTCCCAAGCGCCTGATGGAGCGCGAGCAGCTCGAGCTGCTGCCCAAACATGCGCTTCTGGTGGACGTGGCGGCCCCGCCCGGCACGATCGACCGCGAGGCGTCCGGTGAGCTCGGGCTGAAGGCCGTCTGGGCCCGGGGCATGGGGGCGCGCGCGCCGATCACCGTCGGACGCAGCCAGTGGACAGGCATCAGCAGGCGCATCGAAGGCATATTGGAGCAAAAGCAATGAAGGCGGATCTGGTTATCAAGAACGCGCGCGTGGTTCGCCACGATGGTGAGTACTTCGGCGGGGTTGCGGTCAAGGCCGGCAAGATCGTGCTGACCGGCGCCGACGAAGTCCTGCCGGACGCCGCCCGCACCATCGATGCCGGGGGCCGGGTGCTGATGCCGGGCCTGATCGATCCGCATTGCCATCTCGGCGTGAAGTTTCCGTTCCCGGAGGACATGCGGACCGAGACGGCCGCCGCTGCCTCCGGCGGCGTAACGACGGCGCTGCTCTATATCCGCAACTTGAAGGAATCCTACCTGCCGTTCTACGAGGAGCGCAAGGCGCTCGGCGAGGAGAATGCGGTCATCGACTTCGGCTTCCACTTCGGCATCCAGCGCGAGGAGCACATCGCCGAGATCCCCGAGATCGTTGCCAAGACCGGCGTAAAATCCTTCAAGTGCTATTTCGGCTATGAGCCCGACAACCCGATCGGCATCGTCCCGGCGACGGATGGCTGGGTCTATGCCGCCATGCGCATCCTGTCGAAGATCCCCGGCGCGGTGATCAACGTGCACTGCGAGAACACCCAGATCGCCTCGTGGATCAAGAAGGAGATCGCTGCGACCGGACGCCAGGACCTCGGCGCCTATACGGAATCGCGCCCGGCCTTCTGCGAAGTCGAAACGATCCGGCGTATGATCTTCCTCGCCGAGAAGACCGGTTGCTCCCTGCATCTCGTGCACACGTCGGTCGGCATGGGGCCGGTCCTCGCCGCCGAGGCGCAGGCCCGCGGCATCCATGTCACGGTGGAAACCTGCCCGCACTACCTGACGCGTACATGCTACGACGACGATCTCGACATGCGCGCGAAGATCTCGCCGCCGCTGCGCGACCGCAACGAACTGGAAGGCCTGTGGGCCGGCATGCTCAACGGCTCGGTCTACAGCCTTGGCACCGACCATGTGCCGTTCCTGCCCAAAAAGCTCGAGGACCTCTGGACGGAGTTCCCCGGTGTCGTCAGCTTCCCGTGGGAGCTGTCGCTGATGCTGCACTTCGGTGTGCACCAGCGCGGGCTGCCGCTCAGCCGCCTGGTCGAACTGAATTCGTTCAATCCGGCGCGTCGGTTCGGCCTCTGGCCGCGCAAGGGCCATATCGACGTCGGCTTCGACGCAGACCTCGTGCTGGTCGATCTCGACGAGGAACGCACGGTCCAGCACACCGGCAAGGGCACCTGCATCTACGAGGGCTGGACGCTGAAGGGGTGGCCGGTGATGACGGTCGCGCGCGGCGAAGTCGTCTATGAAAACGGCGCGGTCGATGAACGGCACTACGGCCGCGGCCGTTGCGTGACCGTGCCGGCATGACCATGGCGATCCCCGACCATCTCGACCTCGCCGGTCGCGTCTCATTGACACCAGCACGGTTGCCGGTGCGCGAGGCCGTTGCCAGGATCGCCGACCGAAAGGCGTCGATCCGCCAGGAGAGGCTGTCGGGGATCCACAATCCCTGGGGTCACGGCATCGCCCTGACTGATCCGTGGGCCTTCCTCGAACTGTGCGAAAGCGATCGTGTCGTTGAAGCGGCAAGGAGCGTACTTGGCGCCGACATCATCCTCTGGGACAGCGAGTTGTTCGCCGAGGCGGGCCGATACCGCGCCTTTCTGGATCAGCACCGGGAAGGCCGGTACTGGCCGGTCGCGCCGCTCGCCGGCGCCGTGGTGCTCGTGCCCATCGCCGGAGAAAATCCTGTTCCGCGGGCCGTCCCGCTGGAGGCGATGGGTCCCGCGGCGCTTTGCGGCCTTGCGGATGCAGAGCCGCTTTACGTGATCCGGCTGATGCCGGCGACGAGCCGCTTCGTGCGCGATCCTGCGCACCCCGCCAACCGGGCCTGCATGGAAGAGCAGGTCCTGGTGAACTATTCGAACCGCCCGCTCTGGCTGCTTTCCGGCGCCGACCGGGCCAACAATGATCTGGTTTCGGGCTTTGCGTCCGCCGTGCCCGTCTGGGCCTCCGGCGCCATGCCTGCTGAAAGAGAGGAGACATAGAATGCCATTCGTCGTCGTCGAAATGTGGGAGGGGCGCACCGTCGAGCAGAAGCGCAACCTCGTGAAGGCCATCACCAAGGCCATGGTCGAAGAGGCCGCCTGCAAGCCGGACCACCTGCATGTGGTGATCCACGAAACGCCCAAGGAAAGCTGGGGGCGCGGCGGCGTGCTCGGCATCGACATGGTGGAGCACAAGTGATGACCCTGGAAACCCTCGACTATCGCAAGTCGGCGCTTCTGGTCATCGACCTGCAGAATGCCTTCATTCACGAGCAGGGGACTCTGGGCGTTTCCGGCGTCGATACCAAGCGCCTCTCCTCCATCGTGCCGCCGCTGGCCAAGCTCATCAAGCGCTGCCAGGACACGGGCATCCCCGTCATCTGGACGATGCAGGAGCATTTTGCGATCGACCACAACCGAGCCAAGAAGAAGCTGCTCGGCCATACTGCGCGCCGCAAGCGCGTTTCTGCGCTCGCCGGGACCTGGGACGAGCAGATCATCGACGAGCTAAAGGACCTTGCGGATTTCGATCCGGCCTTCGTCATTCGTAAGCATCGTTTCGGCGCATTCTACGAGACTCGTCTCGAGATGATGCTGAAGATGCTGGGCACCCAGCATCTCTTCGTCACCGGGGCGACCACCAATGCCTGCGTGGAAACCTCCATTCGCGAAGCCTATCTGCGCGATCTCGATGTTATTGCGGTCGATGACTGCATTTCGGGGGTGAATGCCGATTGGGAGGCGACGGCCAAGCAGGTTTGGAAGCAGTATTTCTGCGAGATTGCTCCTTCGTCCGAGGTGCTCGACTGGATCGGCGAACAGGTCAAGCCGCGGGTGACGAACTACGGCCACCAGTTGATCATGGTCGACGATATCGACACATCCGTCGATTTCTACACGAACCTGCTCGGCTTCACGATCCGCCCGGCCAAGCCGCTCGCCGACGGCCGCCCGTTCACCGCCTTCCATCAGGGCATCGCCCTCATCCACGGCAAGACGTCTGAACATCGCCAGCTCGACCATATCGCCTTCGAGGTCAACGATGTGCGTGCCATGGATGCGAAGCTGAGGAGAGCCGGCGTCCGCTACTTTACCGACCTTCACGACGGCCCCTATGGTCTGACGATCTACATCGCCGACCCTGATGGTACGAAGGTGGAGCTTTATCAGGTCGGTGCGACGGCCTGATCTGCTTGAAGGCGATCGGAATGTTTTGGGGAACCTCGCCTGACCGGGCGGGGTTTTCTTCTTGGCAAGTCCAGCGCTTCAGCCGGGCGCCAACCCCGCCAGCGTATCAAGCTCCGCATAGGCGGGAAGGGGCGTGGAGATCGGCGAGCCGTTTCGGATGACGATGCGGTTGCTCTCCGCCCGGGAGAGGACTTCCGACCAGGAGCGCCCCTCGAAAAGGATCAGGTCGGCCGGTTGCCCCGCTGCAATGACGCCGTGGCCGTCGAGGCGCATGATCTGCGCCGGTGTCGTGCAAACCGTCCGAATCCAGTCGCCATGAGGATGATCGAGATGGAGGGCGCGCGTGCCGAGGCGGAACGTCTCGAGCATGTCTAGATCCCCGTAGGCGTTGAACGGGTCGCGCGTGTTGTCCGAGGCGAGTGCGACGGCTATCCCGCGCCGCTTCATTTCATGCAGGAGGGTGACACCACGCCAGCGCGGTGTCGTGCCGTCGGTTCTGCGGTCCTGAAGGTAGAGGTTGCAGGTCGGCAGCGCCACGACGTTGATGCCGGCCGCCGCGACCTTGTCGAGCGTCGCGTCGACGACTGAAGGTTCTTGCATGGCCAGAGAGCAGCAGTGCCCGACCGTTATCTTCTTTTCGAAGGACGAACGCAGGGCCGTTTCGGCGATGCGGCGCAGCGCGTCGGCGGCCGGATCGGCGGTCTCGTCGGCATGGAAGTCGAGGTCGAGGCCGTATTGTGAGGCGGCGTGGAACATCCGGTCGAGCAGATGATCGATATCGGGTACCGGGTAGGCGACGGCACCGAGGATCCCTCCGGCATTGGCGACACGCTCGGCGATATCGCGCAGGAACGTATCGTCCCGTGCCATGTCGATCGGGAACAGGCAGGACCCCTGCAACGCGATCCGCCCGTGCCAATGCTGGCGGAGTTCCGTGAACAGGGACCAGGAGATTCTGCCCTGCGGTGGCTGTGAATCGAGATGCGTGCGGATGGCCGATGTGCCGTAGTGAAAGGCGGAGCGGAGGGCGAAGTCGATGCGCTTGCCGAGGTCGTCGGCTGACCATCGCGCCGTGCGGTCGCTGCGCGTTGCCGCCAGCGCGCCGTCGAACGTGCCGTCTGCCGCGGGCGTGCGCGGCAGGATATGGCCCTTGTCGAGATGCGTATGGCAATCGACGAAAGTCGGCAGCGCGACACGCCCGCCAGCGTCGATCGATGGCAGATCTGCGTTGCCGGCGGCAAGGATGTGAGGTTGCACGGGCGTGATTGCTAATATTCTACCGTTCTCTACATTCACATCGGCGAGGAAGAATGCATTGCCCGCCGCAGTGGCAGCGTCCGTCCTCGTGGTCGCCGTATGAAGCCTCACGTTGCGCAGCACATAGCGGCCGAGGTTGGCGGTACGGTCTAGATGGGCGCGCAGGGCAGATTGGTCGGAAACGGTCGCAGCCATGTCTCATTCTCCCATTGGAGTGTCAGACGACTTTTCCTCCGCGGCGTCTGTCGAATGGTCGGACAGTTAACGGTTGCCGTCTGATGAAAAGTCGTTTATTGATCACAATGTGAGATCACAAATTCCACCTGTCAATCCCTGAGACGGGTTGGTGTGGCGGGGTTGGCCTTCGGGCGGATCGCAGATTTTAGACGAGATGACGGAGTCTGAAGACAAGATGCCGATCAAGAAGCCGGAAAACGAGGCCAACAGCGACGCTGCCGAAAAGCCGGCGCGCGGCCATGTCCATGAACATGTTCTTCGCTACATGCGCCGCGGCCTCATGGTTGGCGCTTTCCTGCCGGGGCAGGTGATGAGCCTGCGCAAGCTGGCTGTCGGGCTCGGCACCAGCCCGATGCCGGTGCGCGAAGTGCTCAGCCGTCTCGTCGCCGCCAACGCTCTGGAGGAGACCAAGGGCGGTTCGGTCCGCGTGCCGAGGTTGCGGCCCGAAAAGCTGACCGAGCTGTTCACGATCCGGGAGATGCTGGAGGGCATGGCGACAGAGCTTGCCGTAAAGAAGGCCCCAGCGGGATTGGCGGACGAGCTGTCAGCGATCAACAAGCAGCTTCTGGTGGCCATCGAAAAACGCGACATCCTGAACTGCCTTTCATCCAACCAGAAATTCCACTTCACGCTCTACCACGCGGCGGACAGCGAGGTCCTGATGCCGCTGATTGAGTCGTTGTGGCTGCAGTTCGGGCCGACCATGTACATGTCGCTGCTCATCCCTTCGATGCCGTGGAATGCATCGGACCACCAGAGCATTCTGGCGGCCCTGAAGGACAAGAACGCCGCGGCGGCCAAGAAGGGCATTGTCCACGACATCCGCACCACCTGCAAGGCCCTGGTCAGCGTCGCCGGCCCACAGGGGCTGGAGCTACCCTTCGCGCATGGGCCGGAGCTGCAATTCGACTACTGACACACTGCCGGGAGGAGCGCATCGTGGTAGGGAAGATCGACAAAAAACTGGCAAGCCTGGGCATCGTACTGCCGGCGACGACGGCGCCGCTCGCCAATTATGTGCCGGCGCGCCGCCATGGCAGCCAGGTCTATATTTCCGGCCAGGTGCCGGGCGAGGGCGGCAAGGACAAGTTCACCGGCAAGCTTGGTTCCGCCTTCTCGGTCGAGGATGGCCAAGCGGCGGCGCGCCTGTGCGCCGTGAACATTCTTGCTCAGCTCAAGGCGGCGCTGGACGGTGATCTTGATCGCGTTGTCGGCGTGATCCGGCTGGGCGGATTCGTCAATGCCGAGCCGGATTTCAAGGACCATCCGAAAGTCATCAATGGCGCATCCGATCTGATGGTCGCGGTTTTCGGTGAGGCGGGGCGCCATGCCCGCGCCGCCGTCGGCTGTTATTCGCTGCCGCGCAATGTGCCGGTGGAGATCGACGCGATCTTCGAGGTGGTCTGACCATGCAACCCGCTGCCTCCGCCCAGGATGATCGCATTCCCGTGCATGTCCTGACGGGCTTTCTCGGCAGCGGCAAGACCACCTTTCTTCGCCATCTGCTGGGCGAACCGGATTTCGCCGATACCGCCGTCGTGATCAATGAGTTCGGCGAGGTCGGCCTTGATCACCTCCTGGTGCGCGAAGTGTCGGAAGATGCCGTGCTCTTGTCCTCGGGCTGTCTGTGCTGCGCCGTACGGGACGATCTGGTCTCGACGCTTGCCGATATGTTCGAGATGGTGCGCCGTGGGGAGGTGGAGCCATTTCGCCGCGTCGTCGTCGAGACGACAGGGCTTGCCGATCCTGCGCCGATCATGCAGGCGGTGATGAGTGACCTGCGGTTGCGGCGTGGCTACCGTGCAGGCACGATCGTTTCTACGGTCGATGGGGTCGGTGGCGCAGGCACGATCGCCCGCTTCGCCGAAGCCGTTCAGCAGGTGGCGCTGGCCGATCGCGTCGTGGTGACGAAGTCCGATCTCGCCGAGCCCTGGCGGCTCGACGCGCTCCGCAATGATATCGCTGCGATCAATCCGACGGTCGGCCAACTCGTTTCCAGCAAGGCGAAGATGCCGGGCGCCGGCGCGCTTTTCGAGAGGGCGGGGGGCGAACGCCCACGTTATCTCGACGTTTCCGAGCAGCCGCTTTATGGCCGACACAGCGCCGGCGTCGAGACCTTCGTCGTCGACGTCGCGGCTGCCGTGGATTGGCCGGCCTTCGTCGATTGGCTGGAATTGTTGCTCGCCAGTCGCGGTCAGTCCATTCTGCGGGTCAAGGGCCTCTTGTCCGTCGCGGGCGATCCTCGCCCCGTGGTCATTCACGGGGTCCAGCACGTCGTCTACCCGCCCGAATATCTGCCACGCTGGCCGGATGGCATTTCGGGCGGATGGCTGGTGTTCATAGCCAGGGATCTCAGCCGTTCGGCCATTGAGAACGCGTTGTCGAGCATTTTCGCCTCGACATCCTGACGTGAAAAATGGCCTCGTGGAGGCTCCGCTGGCGGAGGCCGGCAACATGCATCACACTCCCGCAACGGAGGGTGGTGATGGCGACGTTCGGTTAAAATTTCCAAGCGATTTCCGTATATTGAAGGATATGCGAGGCTGCCGCCCGTGCGCGTGCTTCATCGGGAGCATCATGCGATTTCTCGCAGATTCTTTACTTGACAATCCCAGTGTGTGATCACACTATGAGATCAAGAATTGAGCAAATGGGTAGGAGGCCCTGGCACAGTTCTTGGGGAATGAATGAGGCAGGAAGCCAACAGGGCGCCAGCGGGCGTCCGCTAGGGAGGAGTGAAATGATGCATGTCAGACGTGTCATTCGCGGAGCCGCACTCGTCGCGACGACCGCTATCGCCACGCTTGTGGCCAGCCAGGGTGCAATGGCCGAGGAAGTGAAGGTCCGCTTCAGCTGGAAGCTGAAGGGCGAGTACGGTTTCTTCTATCTCGGTGAACAGAAAGGCATCTACAAGGATGCTGGTGTCACCCTCAAGCTTGGCGAAGGCGCCGGCTCGCAGGCAGCACTTGGTTCGCTGATCCAGGGCCAGGAGGATGTCGTCATCCTGCCGGGCATCTTTGCCATTTCCGCCATCCAGAAGGGGATGCCGGTCAAGATCATCGCACTCTATCAGCCGGAGTCGCCGATTGCGCTCATCTCGCACACAGAAAAGGCGGTGAAGACGCCGAAGGACTTGGAAGGCAAGACCATCGCGCATGCGGTCGGTGAGACCGGCACGTCCTATCTCAACGCCTTCTGTGAAATCAACCAGGTGGATTGCAGCAAGGTCTCGAAGGTCCAGATGGATTCCCAGTCCCGCGTCCCACAGTTCCTGCAGGGCCAGGTTGACGTGGTCAGCGTCTACAAGACCAACGACCTGCCCGTGCTCGAAGACAAGACCGGCCAGACTTTCCCCACGCTTGACATGGCCGAATACGGCCTTGCCATTCCCGGCATGGCGGTGGTGGCGAGTGATGCCGGCATTGCCGAAAAGGCGACAGCGCTGAAGAGCTTCCTTGCAGCCAATGCCAAGGCGATCGAGATGACGCGGAGCGATTCGGCCGCGGCCACCGCAGCCCTCAAGGCTGTCTGGCAGGCCGGCCCCTCGGACAAGGTCGTCCAGCGGCAGATCGAGGCGACATCGGCATCGATCCACGCACCGTCGAGCGGCACGCCCGTCGGCTGGGTCGACGAGAAGGCAATCGGCGATGCGCTGAAACTCGTCGGCAGCACCGAGGAGATCGGCAATCCCAAGCCGGCATCGACCTTCTTTACCAACGAACTTCTGACGCAGTGAGGCTAAGGTGGCGAGCACGAATGTATTCGGCGCCGATCGCGCCCAGTCAAAACAGGATAAGATCATGCGCAGGAAAAAATCGCGGGGGTCGTGGCTTGAACGCTATTCGGCGATCATTCTCGCAACCGTATTGCTTGCGGCCTGGCAGATCCTGGTTCCGCTTTCCGGACTTTCGGAATTCGTCCTGCCGACGCCGGTGGCAATTGCGACGCGTATCGTCAACGAGCTTCCTCTGCTCGCCAGCCATGCCTACGTGACCCTGTTCGAAGTCGTTTCCGGATTTGCGATGGGCGTGCTCGTCGGCATTCCTCTGGCGCTCGCGATCTTCTACTCGCGCGCATTCGAGCGTGCCATCTATCCGATCCTGGTCGCGCTTCAGACCGTGCCGAAGGTGGCGCTGGCGCCACTGCTGGTGCTGTATCTGGGTTATGGCTGGGCCCCGAAGATCACGCTCGCCTTTCTGATCTCCTTCTTTCCTATCGTCATCTCGACGGTGGTGGGGCTCCAGGCGCTGGACAAAAACCTCGTCAACCTCGTCCGCTCCATGGGCGCCAGCGAATGGCAGACTTTCTTCAAGGTGCGTCTGCCGGCGGCACTGCCGAACATCTTCGGCGGCTTCAAGGTGGCGGTGTCGCTTGCCGTGATCGGGGCGGTCATCGGCGAATACGTCGCCGCCGAACGCGGCCTCGGCTACCTGCAGCTCCAGGCCAATTCGCTGTTCGATACCACGCTGAATTTCGCGACTGTCGTTGCCATCTCCGGCCTGGGCGTGATGCTCTATTTCGTCATCGATTTCGTCGAAAGCCGCGTCACCTACAAGCGCGACACCAAGTAGGGCCACCCTCTGGGCGGTCCGAAGCAAAGAAGATTCAGTGAGGTAGTCCCATGAATGCTATTGTCCAGGCGGGTGCGGCGGTCGACATCTCCCGGCTCTCGAAAATCTACAAGACGCGTGAAGACGAAGATGTCGTAGCGCTCGAAAAGATCGACCTCAAATTCGAGCCCGGCACCTTTGTTGCCGTGGTCGGCCCGAGCGGTTGCGGCAAGAGCACGCTTCTGTCGCTGCTGGCTGGCCTGACGGGCGCATCGACTGGTACGATCGCCATCGATGGGGAGACCATCGTCAAGCCGCATCCCAAGATCGGTGTCGTCTTCCAGTCCGACCTTCTTCTCTATTGGCGCACCGTACTTGAAAACATCCTTCTGCCCATCGAGATCAAACGGCTCGATGTCGCGCGATACCGCAGCCGTGCAGAGGAACTGCTGGCCCAGGTGGGGCTTGAAGGGTTCGGCAACAAATACCCCTCGGAACTGTCCGGCGGCATGCGCCAGCGCGTGGCGATCTGCCGTGCGCTGATCCAGGAGCCCGGCCTCCTGCTCATGGACGAGCCGTTCGGCGCGCTCGATGCGCTGACGCGCGAACAGATGATCATGGATCTCCAGTCGATGTGGATGCGGCTCGGCAACACGGTGCTCTTCATCACGCACGGCATCGACGAGGCGGTGTTCCTGGCGGACCGCGTTTTGGTCATGTCGCCCCGCCCGGGCCGCGTCGACCTTGATCTCAACATCGATATGCCCCGTCCCCGCCAGTGGAGCCGGATACACGAGAACAAGGACTATCACGGCTATGTCCGCAAGATTCGCGATATCTTCGAGGCCAAGGGCATTCTGGTCGCCCACTAGGGCGCGCCGGTAGGAGCAAGTCTCGGTGACCTTGTGTGCCGCGTTTTCGCGCGCACAGGGTCGCAGCATCGCCGGTGAACGCCGTATCGCGGGAGAACGTCTCCACCGCGCGTTCCCCTCTCGGCGATTTTTCGAAATACACGCGTACATCAGAGGGCCGGCTCTGCCGGAAAGTGAAATGGGACAGAAGGTTGGAGCTCTCAAGGAGCTGGCCATTGGAGAGCTGCGCGTTGCGCTGACGCCCGATAGCGCGGTTCAACTGGCAAAGCTGGGGCATACGTGTTTTGTCGAAGCGGGTGCGGGGCTTGGGGCAGGTCTATCGGACGATGCCTACCGCGCCGCGGGCGTGACGGTGGTCGACAGTGCGGCGGCGCTGGTCGCGGCGTGCGATGTCATCGTCAAGGTCCGTCCGCCTTTGAACGGAGAGATCGAGCTTCTGTCCGCAGGCCAGACGCTGATCTCGTTCTTCTATCCTGGCCAGAACGGCGAACTGCTGGAGCAGGCCCGGGCGAAGGGTGCAAACGTCATCGCCATGGACATGGTGCCACGCATCTCGCGCGCCCAGAAGATGGACGCGCTGTCGTCGATGGCCAACATCGCCGGCTACCGCGCGGTGATCGAGGCCGGCAACAATTTCGGGCGTTTCTTCACCGGCCAGATCACGGCAGCCGGCAAGGTTCCGCCGGCCAAGGTTCTTGTCATCGGCGCGGGCGTCGCGGGCCTTGCGGCGATCGGTGTTGCGACCTCGCTTGGCGCGCAGACCTATGCCTTCGACGTGCGCCCGGAAGTGGCCGAACAGATCGAGAGTATGGGCGCGGAATTCGTCTATCTCGACTTCGATGGTGGTGCGCAGGACGGCGCGGCGTCCGGCGGTTATGCCGCCCCGTCCTCGCCGGAGTTCCGCGAGAAGCAGCTTGCCAAGTTCCGTGAGCTAGCCCCGAAGGTGGACATCGTCATCACGACGGCGCTGATCCCCGGCCGCGATGCGCCGAAACTGTGGTCGGCCGACATGGTTGCTGCGATGAAGCCGGGCTCCGTGGTCGTCGATCTTGCGGCCGAGCGTGGCGGCAATTGCGACCTGACGGTCGCTGACCAGAAGATCGTCTCGGACAACGGTGTCACCGTCATCGGTTACACGGACTTTCCGAGCCGCATGGCCGCGCAGTCCTCGGCGCTCTATGCCACCAACATCCGCCACATGCTGGCCGACCTGACGCCGGGCAAGGACGGCAGGATCGTCCACAACATGGAAGACGATGTCATCCGCGGGGCGACCGTTGCCTTCGAGGGTACGATCACCTTCCCGCCGCCGCCGCCGAAGATCGCGGCGATCGCTGCGCAGAAGCCGAAGGAAAAAGTCAAGGAACTGACGGCAGAGGAAAAGCGCGCGGCCGAAACCGCCGCCTTCAAGGCCGAGACGAAGAGCCAGCTTGCGCTGCTCGTCGCCGGCACGACGCTGCTGCTCATCGTCGGGGCCTTCGCACCATCGGCCTTCATGAGCCACTTCATCGTCTTCGTGCTCGCCTGCTTCGTGGGCTTCCAGGTCATCTGGAACGTCTCACATTCGCTGCACACGCCGCTGATGGCCGTTACCAACGCGGTCTCGGGCATCATCATCCTTGGCGCGCTGCTGCAGATCGGCTCCGGCAGCCTGCTGGTGGTGGTGCTTTCGGCGTTGTCCGTACTGATCGCCACGATCAACATTGTCGGCGGCTTCCTCGTCACCCGGCGCATGCTCGCCATGTTCCAGAAATCCTGATCGCGCAAGGGTCCTCATCATGACGATCGGCATCGTTTCGGCCGCGTATATTGCGGCAGCCATTCTCTTCATCCTCTCCCTCGGCGGGCTCTCCGGCCAGGAAAGCGCCAAGCGCGCCGTCTGGTACGGCATTGTGGGCATGGGCCTTGCCGTCATCGCCACGGTCTTCGGACCCGATGTCGGCAACTGGTTCGTCATCGTGCTGATGATATCAGGCGGCGCGGTGCTCGGCGCCTTCGTCGCCTCCCGCGTGCAGATGACGGAAATGCCGCAGCTCGTTGCGGCGCTGCACTCTTTCGTCGGTCTCGCTGCCGTCTTCATCGGTTTCAACGCGCATCTGGAGGCGGCGCATGTCGCGAGCCTTGACGAGGCCGGACGCTCCGCACTGACGGGTTTTGCAGCCATCCTCGCCCACAAGGAACCCGTTGAGCTGTCGATCATGAAGGCCGAGGTGTTCCTCGGTGTCTTCATCGGAGCGGTCACCTTCACCGGCTCGGTCGTCGCCTTCGGCAAGCTGGCCGGAAAGGTGGATGGCAAGGCCAGGAAACTGCCGGGCGGCCATGTGCTCAATGCTGGTGCCGCGCTGCTCTCGCTCGTCCTGCTCGTGCTCTATGTCCAAGGTGCCGATGCGTGGACACTCATCGTGATGACGCTCGCCGCCTTCTTCATCGGTTACCATCTGATCATGGGCATCGGCGGCGCCGACATGCCGGTGGTCGTTTCCATGCTGAACAGCTATTCCGGCTGGGCCGCCGCCGCCATCGGCTTCACGCTCGGCAACGATCTCTTGATCGTCACCGGCGCGTTGGTCGGCTCGTCGGGTGCGATCCTCTCCTACATCATGTGCAAGGCGATGAACCGCTCCTTCGTCTCCGTCATCCTCGGCGGCTTCGGTGCGGCGACGGGTCCGGCGATGGAGATCACCGGCGAGCAGATCGCCATCGATGCCGAGGGCGTGGTCGCTGCGCTCAACGAGGCTGACAGCATCGTTATCGTGCCGGGCTACGGCATGGCGGTGGCGCAGGCCCAGCAGTCGGTCTCGGAACTGACGCGCAAGCTGCGCGCCGCCGGCAAGACCGTACGCTTTGCCATCCATCCCGTTGCCGGCCGTCTGCCAGGCCACATGAACGTGCTGCTTGCCGAAGCCAAGGTGCCCTACGACATCGTTCTGGAAATGGACGAGATCAACGAGGACTTCCCGAATACGGATGTCGTGATCGTCATTGGCTCCAACGACATCGTCAACCCGGCCGCGCAGGAGGATCCCAACTCGCCGATATCGGGCATGCCGGTCCTCGAGGTCTGGAAGGCCAAGCAGGTGTTCGTGTCCAAGCGCGGCCAGGGCACCGGCTATTCCGGCATCGAGAACCCGCTGTTCTTCAAGGATAACACCCGTATGTTCTACGGTGACGCCAAGAAGAGCATCGATCAGCTCCTGCCGGCGCTGGCATAGCACAAGGACGGGGACGCCCAGCGGAAGGAGGAGGTCTGCATTCGCTGGGAACCTATATGGTTCGGCGACCGCTTGTATCATCGTCGGTCGCCGGCCTTGCCGAAGGCATCGCGCCCGGAAAGCTCACTTCATCTGGTATTTCTTCGGCGCGATGCCGAACTGTTTGCTGAAGGCGCGGGTGAAGGCGGAGATTTCGGAATAGCCGACCTGCTGGGCGACCTCGCTCACCGACATCTGCCGGTTGACGAGCAGGTCGCGCGCCTTCTGCAGGCGCCAGTCGCGCCAATAGGCCTCGACGGAGGTGCCGTAGACCTCCTTGAAGGTGGTGACGAGCTTGGTGCGGTTCATGCCGACGCGCCGCGCGATATCGGCAAGCGAATCCTTTGAGGCGGGGTTCGACGTGAGGTAGCTCGCCACCGCCTCGACCTTGCGATGGTCGCCATCGCCGCAGAACGATCGTTTCTGATTGGCCTGGTCGACCAGTGACTGATAGATCGTTGACAGCAGTTCCAGATATTTGGAGCGCACGAACGCCCGGCGCACGCCGCCGGAAAAGTTGCACGTCAGGACGTCGTTAACGGCGTGATACATCTGCGTCGTCAGCGGTATCGATGCATGATGGACGCGGTCCACCCGGCCTGCCTTCAGCCAGAACAGCTCATCAGGAATGCGCGATTCCGTCGTTTCGAGCATTCTCAAGAGGGCGTTCGGTTTGAACCAGAGACAGGCGATCTTGTATTGCCCGTCGAGCCGCGACATGCGGTCGATCACCGATTTGGCCGGATAGCGTGTGATCGTGCATTCGTAGCGCTCCTGCTCGACCACTTCCTGACCGAGCACGTTCTCGCAGATCGCGGAATCCAGACAGAGGGTGAAGTGAATCCAGTCCTCGTCGCCGACGGTCTGCACATGATGGCGCACATTGGGCAGCGGAAACGGGCTGCCGAAGCCGGCAAAGGCGAGCACGTCCGGCTCGAACTGGATCAGGTCCTGGCGGAATGGGCCGCCGTCGACATGGGTGCGCACCACCATTCCGCGGTCGTCGTCATAGTAGCGTCCGGCCGGCTCGGGCTCGACGCCATAGTAAGTTTGCGCCGTTTTCCGATCGAAAAGCATCTCATAGTCGATACGCGATGACAGATCGATAACGCGTTCCATTCGTAACCCTTCGACGCATTGGCAGTTCGGGAGGTTTGACGTCGGGCGCCTCGCGCGGCCTGTTCGTCATGTTTTCATCATGATTGCCGGTGCCCGGCCGAATCGCAAGGCCTTTTGCCGAGTGCGGTGACAAAAGGCGGCGAGACAATTGTAGTGCGCTCGCTGGATGCGCGGATAGATTGTTCATGCGCGCCGGCCCGTTGCTACAATCCTGCCGTTGCGACAAAAAAGACGTACGCGGTGTCAAGCCGAGAGGGCCGTGCTGCTGCTAACGTTGCTGCAATTGGAAGGGGACGGTGGTCGGGAAAGCCGCTGTTTTCCTCCGGCAGATCAACGATAAAGGGAACCTATCCATGATTACACGTCGCGAATTGCTTGCGAGTACAGGTGCTGTCGTTGCAGCTGCGAGCTTGGCCTCGATTGCGGGGCCTGCCGCAGCGCAGGCGAAGAAGACCGTGGTCCTCGCCTCGATGGGGCCGGTGACCGGGAACTGGGACCCGACATCGCACACCACGCTTGGCCAGTCGAACTTCGAAAAGTTCGTGTTCAGCCATCTGACCCGCTGCCAGATGGAAGAGGGCAAGGTCCCCGAGCTGGAGCCGGACCTTGCAGTGAGCTGGCAGCTCATCGACGCAAACACGCTGGAGTTCAAGCTGCGCGACGGCGTAAAATTCCATGACGGCAAGGACTTCGGCGCCGAGGACGTCAAGGCGACGATGGAATATGCCTCCAACCCGGAACGGCCAGCCGCGTCCTTCTATCCGGGCCGCGTCGACGTTGAGGTCGTGGACCGCCTGACCGTGCGCCTCAGCACCGCCAAACATGGCTATCCCGCCTCCGCCTTCTGGTTCATCTCCAGCTTCCTGCCGATCCTGTCGGCCAAGGACGTTGCCGATCCCGCGACCCTGCAGAAGCGTCCGAACGGCACCAATGCCTTCAAATATGTCGAGACGGTCGGCGATCGCAGCACGCTGGCGGCCAATGACGCCTATTACGGCGGCCGGCCGAAAATCGACCAGATCGTCTATGCCTATGTGCCGGATGCCAATACCCGCCTGCTCGGCCTGATGAACGGCGAATACCAGATCGCCGAGCGCCTGGAGCCGGAGCAATATGCCTCGCTCGCCGGCAACGCCACTGTCGTCGGGCACCGCGGCCTCTCCACCGAGAACAAGTACCTGCACTTCCGCTGCAACAAGGCGCCCTTCGACGATCCGCGCATCCGGCTTGCCGCCTGCCATGCGATCGATCGCGAGCAGATCCTCATGCTGATGGGCGACGCCGCCTCGGCGACGAGCTGCTTCATCTCGCCGATGAAGTTCGGCTTCAAGGACATCGAGACCTATCCGAAATACGACCCGGAGGAATGCCAGCGCCTGCTGGCAGAGGCCGGATTCCCGAACGGAGAGGGCCTGCCGCCGCTCGAATATATCACCTCGATCGGCTTCTACCCGAAGACCAAGGAATATGGCGAAATCATCACCGCCATGATGGCCGAGCAGGGCTTCAACGTGCAGCTGACCGTGCTGGAACCGGCCGCCTGGGAACAGGCGATCTACCGCGCCGCCGACGGCCAGGGCCAGGGCCATATGTGCGACGTGGGCTGGATGACCGGCTCGCCGGAGCCTGACCTGGTGCTGCGCCCCAACTGGCATTCGAAGGCGGCACTCATCACCGGCGTCAACGATCCGGAGATCGACGCCGTGCTCGACGAGGAGCGGGGTGCCGCGACGCCGGAAGAGCGCCTGAAGATCCTTCAGGAAAAGGTCTTCCCGCTGATGGCGCAGAAATCGCCGAGCTTCTCGCTGTTTTCCGCCGTCAACTTCCACGGCGCGGCGAAGGGCCTTCAGGGTGCCTACTACTTCCCGAACGGTCCGATCGATCTCAGCAAGGCGGACCTGGTCTAAAGCATTTCCAGCCGAAGCGGCATCGCTTCGGCGTCGGATAACGCGGCAGAAACAAAAGGTCCGCCGGCAGACTGTAACGGCATCGCGGGGTACCCTACATGCTCTTTGCTCTCGATTTCTTCATGCGAAGAATAGCGCAGGGTCTCATCATCGTTCTCCTCGTGGCACTGCTCATCTTCACCTTGTTGAGGGTGGTGCCGGGAGACCCCGTGCGCATCATGCTGGGGCCGATGGTGTCGCCATCGGTCGCAGAACAGACGGCCAAGGAAATGGGGCTGCGCGATCCGGTGCTCGTGCAGTTCGGCCGCTATGTCGGGCAGATCGCCCAGGGCGACTTCGGGCGTTCGTTCGTGCGCAGCGCCCAGGGCGCCAGCACCGGCGGCACCCGCGCCGCCGATACGTTCAATGCCGCCAACCGCGCGTCGGTCATCGGGCTCATCGCGACGGCAGTGCCCTACAGCCTGCTGCTCGCCGGCCTCGCCTTCGTCTTCGCGCTGGCGCTGGCGGTGCCGATCGGCATCTATGCGGGGCTGCGGTCGGGCAAGTGGCCGGATCGCTTCGCGCTCTACCTGAGTTCGATCTTCGTCTCGCTGCCCAATATCTGGCTGGCGCTGGTGCTGATCTTCCTCGTCTCGGCGAAGGCAGGCTGGCTGCCGGCGATCGGCTACAAGGGTTTCAGCTACGCGATATTGCCGGCGATCGTGCTGGCGGTCGAACTGGCGCCGGTCTTCATCCGCTCGATCGCGGTGTCGGTCAGCGGCAACCTGATGGAGGCCTATGTCTCGGTCGGGCAGATCCGCGGGTTGTCACGATCGCGCATGATCGTCTTCCACGTCTTCCGCAATTCGCTGATCCCGCTTCTCAACACGCTCGGCATCCAGGCCGTCGGCGTGCTGCTCGGCAGCCTGTTTCTCATCGAATACGTGTTCAACTTCCCCGGCGTGGGCCTCCTGATGATCAACGCGGTGTTCCAGCGCGATTTCCCGATCATCCAGGCGATCTCCATCCTCGCCTGCGTGGTTCTCGTCGTCGTCAACATCCTCGTCGACTTCGCCGCCACCACCATTGACAGAAGGCTGCAGTACTGATGGCTATCGGAACGGATATCGATCCCGCCGGAACGGCCGTCGCAAGAAAGCGCGGCCCCGGCACCAGCCTCTTCGCAAAGGCATGGCGCACCGCCGATTTCAAGATCGGCTTTGCCATCGTGCTCGGGCTGCTGCTCCTGTCGGTGATCGGCCCCTATCTCCTCAACCTGTCGCCGACGCAGTTCAACGTCAGCAAGAAGTTCCTCGAACCCGGGCTTCTCGACGGCGCGAACATGCCCTACCTCTTCGGCACGGACCAGCTCGGCCGCGACCTGTTCTCGCGCTCGCTGATCGGCCTGCGCAACGCGCTGTTCATCGGCGTCGTCAGCGTCATAGGCATGTTCATCGTCGGCTCGGCGATCGGCATGATCGCCGGTTATGTCGGCGGATGGGTCGGCCTGGTGCTGATGCGGCTCACCGATGCGCAGATGTCGATCCCCGTGGTCATCCTGGCGATCACCATTCTCGGCGTCACGCGGCCGACGCCGCTGACCATCATCCTCGTCTTCATCCTCGCCGGCTGGCCCGCCTATGCCCGTGTCGCCCGCAGCGTCACGCTGTCCGAGCGGCGGCGGGAATATGTGCGGGCGGCCAAGATCCTCGGCGCGTCCGACCTCCGGATTCTGCTCGTGCACATCGCGCCGAACATCCTGCCGCCGATCGCCTTCGTCGCTGTGCTGGATGTGGCGAAGATGATGATCTTCGAGGCGGCGCTCGGCTTCATCGGCATCGGCGTGCAGCCGCCGACGCCCACCTTCGGCACGATCATCGCCGACGGCACGAAATACCTCATGAACGCCTGGTGGATCACCACCGTGCCCGGCCTGCTGCTGGCCCTCTCGCTGTGCGGCATCAATTTCATGGGTGGGGCACTGGAACGTTCGCGCAACAAGATTCTGCAGGGGGTCGAATGAACACGTCCTCGAAAATCCTGGATGTCCAGGGCCTTTCCGTCGATCTGCTTCTCGGCTCCGGCGCAAGGCGGCCGGTGCTCCGGGACGTTTCCCTCAGCATCGAGGAAAACCGCGTGCTCGGCATCATCGGCGAAAGCGGCTCCGGCAAGACCGTGCTGTCGCGCGCGCTGATCAACTGGGTCGCCAGGCCGCTGGAAATTACCGGCGGCAAGATCCTCTATCGCGGCGAAGACCTCGTCACGCTGCCGCAGCGGCAGATGCAGGCGCTGCGCGGCCGCAAGATCGCCTATATCGGCTCCGATCCCGGCAGCGCGCTCGACCCGACCATCCCGATCGGCCACCAGATCGTGGAGAAGCTGAAAGCCGTCGAGCCGGGCATCAGCACGGCCGACGCCGCGCGCCGGGTCGTGCGCACGCTCGATGCGGTGCGGATCCCCTCGGCGGCGCAGCGCTTCCAGGAATTCCCGTTCCAGTTCTCCGGCGGCATGATGCAGCGCGTGATGATCGTTGATGCGCTCGTCACCCAGCCGGACCTGCTGGTGGTCGACAACATCACGCAGCCGCTCGATGTGACGGTGGCGGCGCAGATCCTGCGCCTGCTGAAGGATCTCCAGCGCGATTTCAACACGGCGATCCTGTTCGTCTCGTCGTCGCTCGGGACCCTGCACGATATCGCCGACGAGGTGCTGGTCCTGTCGGCGGGCCAGGTGGTGGAACACCAGCCATTCGAGGACCTGCTGAGCGCCCCCAAACATCCCTATACGGCGAACCTCATCTCGGACCTGCCGAAAATCTGGGAGGCCGACACGCGCAACACCGGCGCCTCGATTGCCGACAAGATTTCCGACAGCGAGGTCGTGCTGTCCGTGCGCGACATCAGCCGCGTCTACAGCACCAAGGACCCGACGAAACTCTTCGGCAAGCAGCATGTGCATGCCGTGCGCGGCGTGTCCTTCGATGTGCACAAGGGCGACAGCCTCGGCATCGTCGGCGAATCCGGCTGCGGCAAGTCCTCGCTCTCGCGGCTGCTCAGCCTGCTCGAATTGCCCAATACCGGGCAGATCCTGTTCAAGGGCAAGGATATCGCGCGGCTCAATGCCAAGGGCCAGCTCGACCTGCGCAAGCGCTTCCAGCTTCTGCTGCAGGACCCGTTCAACGCCATCCCGCCGCATTTCACCATCGGCCGCACGATCGCCGAACCTTTGAGGATCCACGGCATGGCGGGCAGCGCGATCCGGCCGAAGGTCGAGCAGGTCATGCAGGAAATCGGCCTGTCGCTCGATCTTCACGACAAGCTGCCGGTGGGTCTCAGCGCCGGCCAGCGCCAGCGGGTGAACATCGCGCGCGCCATGGTGCTCGATCCGGAACTGCTGATCCTCGACGAGACGCTGTCTGCGCTCGACCAGGTGGAGCAGACCAAGTTGCTTGCGCTTTTCGAGAAATTGCAGCGCGAGCGCGGTATCACGCTCCTCTACATTTCGCACGATCTCGGCATGGTGCGGCGGGTCTGCAATCGCGTCGCGGTGATGTATCTCGGCCGCGTCGTCGAGCTTTCCGACAACCAGACGACCTTCTTCAATCCCGGCCATCCCTATACGCGGGCACTTCTCAGCGCCGTGCCGTCGATCGAGGCGCGGCCCTACGACCCTGAAAAATACCTTCTCGAAGGCGAGCCGCCCAATCCGATCAACATTCCGCCGGGATGCAGCTTCCGGACGCGCTGTCCCTTCGCGATCGAGAAATGCGCAACCATCGATCCGGTGCTGACACCGCGGGCCGGGGAAGCCTTCGCCGCCTGTCACCTGGCGAAAATCGTCGAAGCGGCGTGACGGAAAATCCAGAGGTCTACAGCGCAAGAGGTCTATAGCGAATGAGTGCCTTGAAAGAATTCGATTATATCGTGGTGGGATCGGGCAGCGCCGGTTGCCCGCTGACCGCCCGGCTTCTCGAAAAGAAGAATTCCGTGCTGCTGGTCGAGGCCGGCAAGAAGGAACGCCTGAACCTCACCCATATTCCGGCAGCGCTCGTGCACACGATCGGCAACAAGCGCTACGACTGGGATTTCCAGACCGAGCCGGACCCGACCCGCGACAATCTGGTGGAAAAATGGCCGCGCGGCCGCGTGCCCGGCGGTTCTTCCGCCATCAACGGCATGATCTTCATCCGCGGCGCGGCGAAGGACTACGATGCCTGGGAAGCCATGGGCAACAAGGGCTGGGGCTGGAATGCGGTGCTGCCCTATTTCCGCAAGATGGAGACGGCCGACAACGACAAGGACAACGCGCTGCGCGGCGGCCTCGGCCCCCAGCGCGTCTCGGCCCTGCGCTGGAAACATCCGGTCTCCGAGGCCTTCCTCGACAGTTTCGTCAACGCCGGCGTGCCGCTCAACCCAGACCTCAACGGCGCCTCCCATGAAGGCGTCGCCTGGAACCAGGGCTCGACGCGCGAGGGCAAGCGGCACTCTGCCTGGGAGGCCTTCATCAAGCCGAAGCTCGGCAATCCGGACCTCACCTTCGTCGACGGCACGATCGTCGAGACCATCCTCTTCGAAGGCCGTCGCGCCGTCGGCATCCGGGCGATCAAGGACGGAACGCGCGTCACCTTCAAGGCGCGCAAGGGCGTCGTGCTGTCGGCCGGCTCTATCAACTCGCCGCAGATCCTGATGCTGTCCGGCATCGGCGATCCGGCGCAATTGAAGCGCCACGGCATCGAGCCTCTCGTCGAAAGCCCGGATGTCGGGCGCAACCTCATGGAACATCCCGGCCTTTACGTGCTGGCCGAGATGAATGTGACGACGGCCAACAGCCTGGCGACGCCGATCAACGGCGTGAAGACGCTTGCCGAATGGGTCTTCCGGCGCAAGGGCTTCATGAGCGTGCCGACGGCGCAGGTGCTCGCCTTCCTGAAATCCGACCCGTCCTTCGAAGAGCCCGACCTGCAATTCCACCTCTTCCCCTTCGGCTGGGTGAAGAAGAAGGGCCGCTATACGGTTCCGAACCGCAAGCTGACGACCATCCTCGTCAACATCAACCACCCCAAGAGCATGGGCCATCTGGAGCTTCGCTCGAAGGACCCGCTGGCGCCGGTGGCCATCTATCCGCGCCTGCTCGACCACCCGGACGATTTCGACGGCGTGAAACGCGGCCTTGCCTGGGTGCGCAAGATCGCCTCGACGGCGCCCTTCGGTTCGCAGGTCATCAACCTCATCGACGTGCCGGACCCGAGCGCGGGGGCGGCGGCCGACGAGGCCTATATCCGCAAATCGACCGTGCCCTTCCTGCATCCGGTGGGCACCTGCCGCATGGGCATCGACGCGCGCGCGGTGCTGACGCCGGACCTCAAGGTCCGCGGCGCCGACAATCTCTGGGTCGCCGATGCCTCGATCTTTCCGCGCCACATTGCGGGCAACACCAATGCCACATCGATCATGATCGGTGAGAGGGCCTCAGACCTTATAGAACCCTGACAATCTGACCCCACCACAGTCCGGCCACCGGTCCGGACACCGAAATCCTCCACCTTGCCCGCGCCTGCGCGTGGGCGAGACACCCTTCCTATAACTTCGAACAGGCTGAGCGCGACATGGTACATTTCACTGGAAACTTCATTGGCGGCCGTCGACAGGAACCACTGGGCGCGGAGCGCATCGAGGTCCGTTCGCCCTATGACGGCGCGCTCGTCGGCTCGGCGCCGCTGGCCTCGCGGGCGGATGTGGACCTTGCTGTGACCACGGCCCGCGACGCTTTCGACAAGGGCGCCTGGCCCCGCCTGACGCCGGCCGAGCGCATCGCGGTGCTGCGCCGCTTCTTCGATCTCTACGAGGCGAAAGCGGAGGAATTCGCGCAGTTCGTCTCACGCGAGATGGGCGCACCGCTCTGGTATACGCGGGCCATCCAGACGCTGATTCGCGACCAGAGCCTCGCCTATTTCAAGGCGGCGGAAGAATATCCCTGGGAGGCGACGCGGGATGGCTTTCCCGAAGCGAAGACCCTCTGGATGCGCGCGCCGGTCGGCGTCGTCGCCGCCGTCATTCCGTGGAACGCGCCGCATCAGGTGGCACTCGTCAAGCTCTATCCGGCGCTGCTGGCCGGCTGCACGGTCATCCTGAAGCTCGCGCCGGAAACCGCGCTCAGCGGCCAGTTCCTCGGCGAACTCTTTGCCGAAGCCGGCGTGCCGGAGGGCGTGGTCAGCATTCTTGTGGCGGACCGCGAAGTCAGCGAACATCTCGTCAGCCATCCGGGCGTCGACAAGATCGGCTTCACCGGGTCGAGCGCCGTCGGCAAGCGCATAGCGCACATCGCCAGCGACCGGCTCGCCCGTTTCAGCCTGGAGCTCGGCGGCAAGTCGGCGGCGATCGTGCTGCCGGATGCCGATATCGAGAGCACGGTCAGCGCGCTGCGTTACCGCTCCTTCCCCAACAATGGCCAGGTCTGCGTCGCGCAGACGCGCATCCTGGTCTCCGAGGGCCAGCACGACAGCTTCGTCGATGCCATGGTGGACGAGGTCTCCAAGATGGTCGTCGGCAATCCGTCGGAGGAGCAGACCTTCATCGGCCCGCTCGTCTCCGAACGCCAGCGCAAGCGGGTGGACGACTATATCGCGCTCGGTATCGAGGAGGGCGCTTCGGTTGCGATCGGCGGCCATGGCATGCCCGATGGCATCAACCACGGCTCCTTCATCCGGCCGACCGTCTTCACCGGCGTGACGAACACGATGCGGATCGCGCGCGAGGAAATCTTCGGCCCGGTCGTCAGCGTCATCCGCTACCGGGACATCGACGAGGCGGTGGAGATCGCCGGCGATTCCGAATACGGCCTCGCCGGTTCCGTCTGGACTCGCGACGTGCCGGCCGCGCTCGACATCGCCCGCAAGGTGCGCACCGGCGGCCTGTCGATCAACGGCGCGGCGGCCGACCTGATGGCGCCCTTCGGCGGCTTCAAGCAGAGCGGCATCGGCCGCGAGTTCGGCGCCGAGGGCATTAACCACTACATCGAGCACAAGACGATCAGCTTCTGATCCCAAGCCAAAAATCCGGAGATTATGCCCATGCCGCTCAACAAGGACATCGCCCCGATGCTCGAGGAAATCGTGGCGTGGCGGCATGATTTCCATAGGCATCCGGAGTTGCAGTACGAGGTGCACCGCACGGCCGGCATCGTCGCCGAGAAGCTTGCCGAATTCGGCTGCGACCAGGTGCTGAGCGGCATCGGGCGGACGGGTGTCGTCGGTCTCATCCATGGCTCGGCCGGCGCCGGCGGACCCGTGATCGGCCTTCGGGCCGACATGGACGCGCTGCCGATCATGGAGGAGACCGGCTGCAGCTATGCCTCGCAGACCGCCGGCCTCATGCATGCCTGCGGCCATGACGGGCATACGGCGATGCTGCTCGGGGCCGCGAAATACCTCGCCGCGACACGGCGCTTTGCCGGAAGCGTCGCGGTGATCTTCCAGCCTGCGGAAGAGGGTGGCGGCGGCGCGAACGAGATGGTGAAGGACGGGCTGCTGGACCGCTTCGGCATCACCCAGGTCTACGGCATGCACAATATGCCGGGCCTTGCCGCCGGCAGTTTCGGCATGCGCACCGGCCCCATCATGGCCGCGGCCGACCGTTTCCGCATCGAGATCGACGGCCGCGGCGGCCATGCCGCCCGCCCGCATGATTGCATCGATCCCATTCTCGTGGGCGCGCAGATCGTCAGCGCCGCCCACTCGATCGTCGCGCGCAATGTCGATCCGCTGAACAGCGCCGTCCTCTCCTTCGGCGCCTTCAATGCCGGCTTCACGGACAATGTCATCCCGAACGTCGCGCTGCTGAAGGGCACGGTGCGCACGCTGAACGGTGCGGTGCAGGAGCTGATGGAACGGCGGCTCGGCGAGGTGGTGGACCTGACGGCGAGGACCTTCGGGGCGACCGCGCGGCTGCACTATCTGCGCGACTACCCGGTGACCGTGAACGCGGACGCCAATGTCGACATCGCCTTTGCCGCCGCCGCCGCGGTGGCGGGCACCCAGAATGTCGATCGCGACGTGGCGCCGATGATGGGCAGCGAAGACTTCGCCTTCATGCTGCAAAAGCGCCCCGGCGCCTACATCTTCCTCGGCCAGGGCAAGACCGCCGGCCTCCACCATCCGAAATACGATTTCAACGACGACGTCATTCCTGCCGGCGTCAGCTATTGGATCGAGCTGGTGTCGTTGGCGAATGCGGGCGGGATTTGAGGCCCTATCGGTTTTCGTCTCAAGCCGATCTTCAGCGAAGACGGCCGAGGGACGAGGGCCGAGGCTGGTTTACCGTGGAAGGCGACTTCATGGTGGGGTTCGCCGTCTCCTATTTGACGAAAGCCTTGCCAAGACCCATCGCCCGCTCGACGATCATGATCACGGTCAGCGTCAGCAGGATCAGTAGCGCGGAGGCGGCCGCCACGAGCGGGTCGGCTTGGTTGTACACATAGTTGTAGAGCTCGACCGGAAGCGTACTGATGCGTGGACCGGTGAGAAAGAGCGTGATTACCACTTCATCAAACGAGACAAGAAAGCAAAGAGCGGCGGCCGCAACGATGCCGGGCCTCAGCATCGGCACGGTGACGCGAAAGAACACGGTCAGCGGTTTGGCACCAAGCGTGCGCGCGGCCTCCTCGCAGGCACGGTCCTGGGTGCTGAGCGAAACGGCGAGCACACGCAGGGCATAGGGCAGTGTCACGACAAGATGGGCGAAGACGAGGCCTTGCATTGTCGCCAGCAGCCCGAAGGAGGCGAAGACGATGAGGATGGCGAGGCCGAGCACAATGGTGGGCAGCAGCAATGGTGCGGTGAAGATATTGAAAAGAAGATCCCTCCCTGTGAACTTCAGCCGGGTCATCACCCAGGCGGCCGGTACGGCGATGACAATTGAGAGCGCCGTGACGATCGCCGCCAGCGACAGGCTGGTCCAAAAGGCTTTCAGCATCTGGCTGTTCGCAAAGAGCGCCGAATACCATCGCGTCGACCAGAAGGACGGTGGGAAGCGCAGAACCTGATCGCCGGAGAAGGATAGCGGAAAGACGAGAATGACTGGCGCCAGAAGATAGACGAACAGCACGAAGACGAGGATGCGCATCGGCCAGGAGGTCTTGTGGATTTCCATGATTTTACCTCCTAGTCGAGACGCCGCAATACGGCGGAGTAAGCCCAAAGTGCGGCGCCGAACACGACGAGCACGAGGATCGAAAGTGTGGAGGCGAGCGGCCAGTTCAGGGTGACGATCGCCTGGTCGTAGATTTCGGTCGCTAGCAGGAAAACCCGCCCACCACCCATCAGCTTTGGTGTGATGAAGGATGAGACGGCGAGCACAAAGCAGAGCAGGCAGCCAAGTGCGATGCCGGGCAGTGTCAGTGGCAGGATGACCTTGCGGAAGGTGCGGGCGGGTGTCGCACCCAGTGTCCGCGCGGCTTCCTCGACCCGCGGATCAAGCCGGCCGAAGCCGGCCATCAATGCCAGGATCATGTAGGGCATGAGGATCTCGGTAAGGCCGATGAAGACGCCCTTGATGTTGAACATCAGGCTTGGTGCCGGCAGGCCGATTGCTTTTATGGCGCTGACCACCGGGCCGTCGTCGGTCAGGATCGCGATCCATCCATAGGTGCGAACCACGGCGGAGGTTAGCAGCGGCGAGATGACGAGAACGGTAAGGAAGGTTCGCCAAGAGCCGGACGCACGGTGCAGGTAGAGTGCGATCGGGTAGGAAGCGACGAGGGTCGTCAGCGTGATGGCGAGGCTGATCCAGACGGAATTGATGATCAGTTCGAGATAGAAGGGATCGCTGAGCAGGCCCGCCCAGTTCTCCCAGGTGAAGACCTGCTCGATACCGCCGCCGATGCGCGACTTGTTGAAGGAGTACCGTGCGAGGTTCAGCACCGGCAGGATGAAGCCGACGGTATTGATGAGTGCGATCGGGAGGAGCAGGACGACGGCGAGCTGGTCGTCGCGCCAGGTGCGGGGCAGGGCGGCGGCGCTCATTTCTCACCCGCCGGATAGATGAGTGTATCTTCGGCCGACCAACCGAGCGTGACGCTATCTCCTGTTGTAAGTGGGCTGCGGCCTCGCCGTGTTGCCTCCTCGACGACGATCTCCTCGCCACCGACGCTGACGCCGTACTCCACGAGGTCGCCGACGAAGGTGATGGTTGAAACCGTGCCCTGGACCTTGTTGTCGGCCTCACCCGTCTCCTCAAGGCGGATGCGGTGCGGTCGGACGAGGATGTCGACAGGACCTGCCGGCAGGCGTGTGGCAGAGCGGAGCTGCTGGCCTGCACCCGAGAGCGTGCTCTCCGTTGTGATCATGCCTTTGAGGCGGTTTGTGCGGCCGACGAAATTGGCGACGAAGGCCGTTGCGGGGCGTTCATAGACTTCGGTCGGCGTGCCGAACTGCTCGACATGACCGCCGCGCATGACCACCACGCGGTCGCACATCGATAGCGCCTCGACTTGATCATGGGTGACGAACACGGCGGTGATGCCGCTCTGCTGCTGGAGTGCGCGGATTTGCACGCGCATCTCGTCACGCAGCTTGGCATCGAGGTTGGAAAGCGGCTCGTCAAGCAGCAGGATCGACGGTTCGATGACGAGGGCGCGGGCGAGCGCCACACGCTGCTGCTGGCCGCCCGACAGCTCCTTGGGCTTGCGATGGGCAAGGTGCCCGAGCTGGACCATCTCCAGCGCCTGCGCCGCCCGCTTTTGCGCCTCGCGGGAGGGGACGTTGCGCATCTGCAGCCCGAATTGGACGTTGTGCGATACATCCAGGTGGGGGAAGAGAGCGTAGCTCTGGAAGACCATGCCCATGTCGCGATCATGGATGGGAAGGTGCGTGATGTCGCGCCCTCCCACCATGATATTGCCCCGGGAGGGTTTGTTGAGGCCGGCGATGATCCGGAGTGTCGTCGTCTTTCCACATCCCGAGGGGCCGAGGAAAGCGACCATCTCGCCCTTGCGAACGGAAAGATCGAGCGAAGGGATCACGTTGACGGCGCCGAAGCTGACGCCGATCCCTTCCAGTCTGAGATGCTCGTCGGGAGCGGAAGTCGTGGGCATGAGGAACTCCTGGGGCAATTCCGGCAGGGAGCGAAGCTGTTTCCAGGGGCGGAACTGCGGAAAGACAGAGAGAGGAAGCGCTTCCGTGCCCCGAGAGGACGGAAACGCTTCAGGTCGGCATCAGCGGCTGAGCGGAATGACGCGGCGACGCCACTGCTCGGTAATGGCGTCTCGGACCTTTGCGACCTCGAGCCAATTGATGTCGATCATCTTGTCCATGGCGCCTGCAGCCGTGCGCTTCAGTGCCTTTTCCGAGATGAGAGCCGCGGCCTTGGAATTGGTGGGTGCGTAGAACATCTGCTCGGTAAAGGCGGCTTGCGCTTCCGGACTCAGCGCATAATCAATGAATTTCTTCGCGCTCTCGCTCGCGGGCCCGCCCTTGACCAGTCCGATCACGTTGATCTGGAAGCCACTGCCTTCCTCAGGCAGAACCACACCGAGTTTGCCGTCCGAGAGGTCGGCATAGACCTGCGCGCGGGCATTCCAGCCGATGCCGATCGCCGCCGTACCACTGGAAATCGGCTGATAGACATCGGGCCGCGGTTCCCAAGTCTGGACGAGGGGAGCAAGTTCTTCCAGCCGCTTGATGCCGGCCTCGACGCTCTCGATATAGTTCGTGCCGCCGGCCATCTTGTCGGTGATGATGGTCAGTGTCGTGCCCTGGATGTCAGGCACGGCTGGAATGGAGACCTGTTTGGCATATTGCGCGTCCCACAGCGCGGTCCAGGAGGTTGGGGCCTGTTTCACCTTGTCGGTATTGTAGAGCAGGACGAGATTGTCGAAGGTGACACCGACGGCGTTGACGCCTTCATAACGCGCCTGTGGGTAGAGGTCGGCAAGATGCTTCGTGATTGTTTCGTCCATGGGCGCGAAGATGTCTTCGTCGGTCGCGGCCTTGGCGACTGAGACGTCCATGATGGCAATGTCGATCTGCGGCGCGCTTGCCTGTGCGCGCAGTGTGCCAAGCATCTGGGCGGAGTTCGGCATGCCGTAGAATTCCACGGTGATGTCAGGGTTGGCTTTCATGAACGGCTCGACGACAGCCTTCACGTAGTTTTCTTGGAAGATGCCGGAATAGGCGGTCAGAACCACCGTATCGGCCATCGCCACGGATGTGGCGAGAGCCATGGTAAGCGCTGTGAGGCCGGCGCGGGTTGCGTTTTTTACTGCGGTCATGAGTTTTCCTCCGCTCTTGAACCGATTGTTCCCATTTTCTTTATCGCATTGAGCCGCTTCAAGCGGCCGAGGCTTCCACGATTTTCGTGGCGCCGGAAATGTCGGGCAATTTTTCGCCGCTGCGCAGTCGCTCGAGCAGGATGAGCTCGCTTTCCTGCATGCCGATTGCCTTGTCCACCGCCCATTCCGCCCTGGAGGGCTCAAGCACAAGAACGCCGCTCTCGTCCGCAATGATGGCGTCGCCCGGGTTTACTGTCTGGCCACCCACCGACACAGGCACGTTGATTGCTCCTTCAAGGCCAAGAATCTTCGTGGTGATCGGCGAGGGGCCACGGCACCACATCGGTAAGTCGACCCGACGGATCTCGGAAAAGTCCGTTGCCGGGCCGTCGATGACCGCGCCGACAATGCCGCCAAGCTTCATGGAATGGGTCACGACGCCGCCCCAGCAGGCATGCTTGTCGTCGCCGCAACGATCGACGACGATGAAGTCGCCCGGCCGTACCAGTTTGGTGAGGTAGTGCAGGATGGTCGAATCGGCGTGGGGCAGACGCACGGTAACCGCGGTGCCGGCGATGCGTTTTTCGGGCAATACGGCGCGAAGCTCGCGGGTCATGAAGCCGGAATGCAGGAAGTGGCCGACCGTTGCGGTCTCGACCTGCTCCATCTTTCTGATGAGGGCCGGGGCGATTTGCTGCGGCATGGGATTGACGACGAACATGACAGGAATTGCTCCACAAGGCGGCTCCGGGAAAAATGCGCGGCACTTTTGCGTTTGGAACCGCATAAAACAAAGAGAAGGGTTTTCGGCCCCAGAGGGCTGGGATGTCCTAGAGGACGTGGTGCTGGGCGACCGGAACGTCGCGGCGCACGGCGCCGATACGGTTGAGGTCAAGCTTGGCCGTGGCGGCACCAACGCCGTCCGAGCACTGCGCAACCATGTGCCCCCAGGGATCGATGACCATGGAATGGCCCCAGCACCATTTCTTGCCGTCTGCATGGGCGCCGGCCTGACCGACGGCGACAAAGTAGGTCTGCGTTTCGATAGCCCGGGCCCGGGCAAGCACTTCCCAATGGTCCTTGCCGGTCATCAGCGTGAAGGCGGCGGGAAGCACGATGACGTCGGCGCCCCTGTCGCGCAATGCCCGGAAGAGCTCGGGGAAGCGGATGTCATAGCAGATGGCGCAGCCGACGGTCGTGTCGCCGACCTTGTAGGTCACCACGTCCTCACCGCGGCCGATCGTGTCGGATTCTCGGTAGGAGACACCGCCGGGCGTGTCTACGTCGAAGAGGTGGATCTTGCGGTATTTTGCGATCTCGTTGCCTTCGGGACCGAAGACGACCGAGGCATTGTAGTGGTTGTTGCCAGCCTTTTCGACCATCGAGCCGCAATGCAGCGTCACGCTGAGTTCCTTGGCAAGCGCGGCGAAGCGCTGATAGGTGCTGCCTTCCGGGAAGCTTTCGCCGCTGCCGTGCACGGCATCGCGTCCCTCGCCGAGAAAGGCGAAATATTCCGGCAGCACGACGAGGTCTGGCTTCTCTTGGGCCACCACGTCGCGCACCATGCGCTCGGCGTCATCAAGGTTCTTGGCTTTGTCGGAGCCGGAATTCATTTGCACAACACTGATCTTCATCGAAGTCCTCCAAGTCTCAGCGAAGGCATCGTCGAGCCTCATGACGGGAATGACAAACGATAAAGAATTGTCGCTCCCGATAGAAAAAACTTGTGGTGATTGCGCTAGGCGGTAATACCTGTTGTGTCGAGCGATGCTTCTCTGGCGATCACCGAAAGCATTGAAGGAATTATATTTTCTGGATCATCCGCATAGACGGCATGGAGCTTGAGGGCGGGGAAGTTCGGCGTGATCGCAAGTTCCTCCAGCGTGCCGTTGGCGATCATAGGTGCCACCATGGGCACAGGCAGCAATGCAATGCCAATGCCGTCCTGGGCGAGCCGCAACATGGCAGAAAGGGAGTTGGAATTGGAAATGACCGGTGGCTGCACACCCAGTTCCTCGAACTGCCGCAGCAGCCAGATATGCGGCACGCTGTTGCGCGAGAAGGTGAGCACCGGATAGGCGGAAAGGTCCTGCAGCCGCAACTCCTGCCCACCGAGCCGGAAGGTAGGGGCCGCGACCCAGGCGCATTCCATCGTGCCGAGGTCAATGTTCTTGAGGCCCGGGGTAAGCACTGGCCCCATCAGCAGTGCGAGATCGAGCCGCCTGTCGCTGATCTCGCGGCCGATCGCCAGTGATGTATCCACGTTGAGGTCGAGGCCGAGCGCGGGAAAGCGTTCTTTCACCCGCTCGATGAAGTTCGGCAGCCAGGCATGCACAATGGAATCGATGGTGCCGATTGACACGGTCGCGCGTAGGTTTTGCGGGCTGCCGACCGCAACCTTGAAACTGGTGGCGGCCTTCAACAGCTCTTCGGCGGGCTGCATCGCGCGCTGCCCGATGGTCGATAGCCGCACCCCGCCCGGCACTCGCTCGAAGAGCTCGCAGCCCATCTCCGCTTCGAGGCTCGCGATCCGGTTGGAGACGGCGGCCTGAGTTGCGTTCAGCCGGTCGGCTGCGGCCCGGAAGCTTCCAAGCCGTGCAACCCAGACAAATGTTTCGACGAAGCGCAGATTCATTGCCTGTCCATCCCAGGAGTTTCGTGTCCCCTCGATATACACGCTGGTGGGTGATTTCCACGGCTTTGGAACGGACACCTGTCCCGACAACAAGCCGGTCTGCCCTTTTCATTAAGGTCGATGATCGTTTGCTCATTGTCGATCGTTCCGTGGAGACGGGTGCTAATATTCATGTGCGCCCTCAGAACCGATACCATCCAGAAACCAGTGTCGGCAGCAATGCTGAGCGTGATCAGTCGAAGCAGGGCGTAACGTCGCTCCTGTTCCGATGAGACGGGACGCAGCCGCTTGCTGAGAGAGGCGAGAACGACCTCACCACGGGCGCGCGTTAGGGCGCTTGGCCGCCAAGCTCCCGCCCAGTTGCGAAATCAACCGGCCATTGCGGATCAGAGCGGGAATCCCCAAACGCTTGATGCTTTGAATTTCGGCCTCGGAACGCGGGCTATCCTTGTAAACAGTTCCTTGTCGTTGCGAGACCGCGATCGGAACGTTCTGCGGGGATGATGCGTTCGATTTGCCTGGCCACAGGATTATTCTCGTTTTTTTGCGATTTTATGAAATCCGGTGTTGACGGTTCAAAAGTGTGGGCCTATAACCCGGCCATCGAACGAGAGCGGCGGCGCTTCTGGCGGCCGACGAACTCGCTCTAGGGTTTCCTGATGGAGCTGGTGAGAATTGAGCCTG
>NZ_JARSBQ010000019.1:0-84122 GCF_029623935.1 Shinella sp. 838 | reverse complement strand
CCACGCCACATCCCTTCCAAAGGGGGCGGCATCATCTCGGAACAAGGGGGCGACTATTTCTCGGAATGGAGGGGCGAGATCATTTCGGAATCAGGGCGCGGATTGCCTCGGAATTTGCACACATGGAGCGGTTGCGCGAGAGCAGATACCAGAACTGCTTCTGGGTGAAGTGCGTCAGCTCATCGAAGCAGATGAGCGGGATTTGCGAGCCTTGCCAGTTCGAGACCGTCTTGTCATGCTCAAGGTGGGCAAAGCTCACCGACGCGCCGGACGGGAACGTCCATGACAGATCGGGGGCGACCCTCGGCTTGGCATTGAGGCAGGGATAGAGCTTTTCGCTCTCATCCCAAAGGCCGCCTTCGTTTCGAACCTGCACAAGCGTACGGCGGAAGAACACCGCGCCGAATTGCGAGTTGGCGATATGGCGCAGCGGCTCCATCAGGAGTGCCCACGTCTTGCCGCCGCCGGCCGAGCCGCCGTAGATGGCGATATCGGCCGATGAACCGAGGAAAAGCGTCTGGGGCCCGGCTTGCGGCCTGATTATCGTCTGGGCTGCCGCGCCCTTCTCATCCCCTGCCATTATCGGGCAACTGGAAGATCGTCACCGGCGACACAGGAACCGGCAGATCCTTCCCGTCCTTCCCTGTCAGCTCACGCCGGTTGGTGTAGCTGCCCCCGACCTCTTCCGCCGCCTGCTTTAGGAGGGAGGATGCCAGGACCATGTTGCCCTGCCCCTCTGCCTTGTCGGCCATGCGCTGAAGAGCGCGGAGCCGGACGGCGCGATGGCTGATCCCTATGGAGGCGGTATCCTCCAGAAATGTCTTCCGGGTCTCCTCGAAGAGAATGCGCCACTTAGGCGCCAGGCCGGAAGCAGCCTTCTTGTTCGGGTCATGGCTCTCGACAAGCTGCCGGCTGACCTCGATGGAAAACTCCTTCTTGACCGCAGCAGCGACGATCGACGGACTATCGAAGCATGCCAGCGCCTGCACGATGTACGTCTTTATCTCGTCCGAGAGTTTCGCTTTCGCCATGGCCGTGTCAAAGTCCAGTCAAATGGAGGAAAGCGATGACCATCACCCCCGTGAAGTTCACCTTGAAAAGAGAGGTTGTGGTAGAGGGCCATCATATCGGAGGCGGGATCTATGTCGGGCAAAAGCTGTCCGACACTGAGATCGAACGCTCAAAGAGCCGGAATGCGTCCTACTTCTTGCACTTCGTACCACCGCGCTTTGGCCGTGATCCCGCCAAGGCAGAACGCTTTGATCTGGATGTTACGGAGCAAGTTCAGAAAGGCCAGATCGTCGTCGGCTAGGCCACTCGCAGATTGCAGGTACCACATGCGTGCTCGATGTGCGCGCGGGCAATTTCCGGCGGCCGGCTGGCCGCGTCTACAAGCTCGCGCACACCGGCAGCATCTGCCCCATAACGGCGAACCACACCGATGAACTGCTCTACGTCATGCCCGCGGATGGTGAAGACCGGGCGGCCGGTCTGGCTGTTGAACTTCGGGGCGCCGAAGCTGTCGACGTCCTGGGCGGCGTGATAAAGCTCGTGCTCGACGAGCGCCATGAACTCGGCATCGCCACAGGCGGCGCAGTAGTTGGCGTCGAGCGTAATGATAAAATCCGGCACTGAGCCGAACCATTCCGTGATCTGCTGCTCGACGCGGGCCTTTGCCCACTTACCCATGGCGCCTTGTGGCGTTCCGGTCTCGCACTGACCTATGACGCGCTTGCCCTTGCGGGTGTTCTCGACGGCGGCCCACAGATACCCGATGCGGGCTTCTGTTAGGTGAGTGTGCTCGGTATTGGCGATCGGTGAGGCTTCATCTAGAAACGTGAGCTGCACCCATGCCGGCATGTCGAGCGCGGGAGTGAAGGGATGCCCCTCTACTTCGAACATGCTTTGTGGTGGTTGTGGTCGCTCAATCATCACTTGCCTTTGGCGCGAGCCTAAGAGAAATTCTCAAGTCTAGGTTTAAAAGGATGGGCATGAGCAACGACAAGTTCGAGGATCAGCGGATCTGCAGTGAAGGTTACAGAGCCGGATCGACAGGCCTCCCTAAATCAGGGAATCCGTATCGCGGCGAGGAAAGCGAGCGCGAATGGCGCTGGGACTCGTGCTGGGATGACGGGGCCGGCGGCAAAGAGTTCACAGCCTACGAGTAATTGGCACGCCTTCTACCCGAGTAGGCTCAAACGCGAAGTAGGCGCCCATGCCGGGCATTTTTCAGTACTGGCATGGGGTAACCTTGGGGCGGAGATGGAAGAGGATATTAACAAACCGGCTACATGGCCCGGCGGGGTCAAAGAGATCACGTGGAACGACCTATCACGCTTAGGGGTCGGTCCGGACAATTTCCTGTATTGGGACGGGAACCGGCTTCAGACGGAGACGAAGCTCGGGACTTTCGAGCGGGGCTTAGCCACCACTGTCGCACTATCGTCGATCGTGTTGGCTGTGATTGAAGTGGCTCGCTTCTTCGGCTTTGGCCAAGGGTAAGCACACAAAGGGCTTCAGATGTCGCTGATAATGATGAGCGTAACCGCCGGGTTCGCCTCTGCGGCCGCATGGCTGATTTCATCCGTGCTGTCTTTCTGGACAGGCGGTTCTTACTGGGGCGGGCCGCCGCGGCACATCCGCAGGATGGAGATCGCAAGTAAGCTGCTCAATGCGGCCGGGGCGTTCTTCGCTGCCATTTCAATTTGGGCGCAAGCCTACTCCACATACACGTCGGGGTAAGAGCCGGACCGAAGCCCGGCTCTCGTTTCAGGCCTGCGGGATCAGCAACGCCTTCGCACCTCGACGAAGTGCAGGCGGGAACCGGCGGCATCGGCAACATTCATCGTTTCGCCCGGGAAGGAACTTCGCCCGTCGGCGCGGCTCAGCGTGGCGGCGGGGGCTTCGCAGGTCAGCGCGACGGCGTCTTCGTGAACCTGGAGGATGGCCGGAGCGTCGATCGATGCCTTGACGGCTTCGTAGATACCGGGGTCGGTGGGCGTGGCCGCCACCGCGGGCGCCGACATTGTGAGGGCCATGGCCGCGAGGGCGAGGCCGGCATAGATCAGACTTCGGATCATGCGCATGCTGGTTCCTTTCTGATTGGAAGGCGGTTCACCCTACCGTGTGATAGCGCCTTCAGGGACAGCAGGTCGGCCAACTAGAGATTGACCTGCTGGTTCGATTGCCACTAACTTCTGCAGGACTTTGCAATAGGCTGCACCAATGCAATGGATACTCGTCGGCATTCTTGCCGCTTCTGCGTACAACGATCCGACGCCCCTCGGCGACTTTCACGCATTCCTGCGTTTCATGTGGGCGGATGAACGTTGCTCGGAGGTCAACATCAACTACGAGAGGACATTTGATCAGGTACGCGAAATCGCGTCCTCGATGGGCTGGGACAATGATCAGCGACAGCAGGCGATTCTCGCAGGGACCAGAGCAGCAATGTTTCAGTATGATTTTGAGCGCGCCGATTTCTGTCAGACAGTTAGCGACCAATTCAACTCTTACGATCCCTCTTACCTGCGAAAGATAGGCATCATCGACTGAATACGCGGGACTACTCTTGCCTTGTCTCCATAGGCTCGCAGCGCAACCTACAACGCTTGCAAGAACCGCATTGACTACCGCACAAGCAGCAACGGGTGCCAGGCCGCTCAACTCAAAGAATGACGGTCGAGTCCGCGGCTCCGCGCCTCTCGACTTCTACCAGTTAACGTTGCAATCTTGGTTGCTCAACTGAGGGGACGCTATCGAGAAATGAATGAAGCGGAGAGATCGAGACTTATTTCATTTGCTTCACGCCTAGATGCAGCAAAGGCTCGCTGGCTTCAATCAACTCCACCGTTTTACAAAGGCCGCAAAACGACAATGGAAGAGCACCACCTAGACGGGATTATCAATAGAGACAACTACATTAAGGAGCTACAAGAGCTTCGAAGGGATGTAGCAACCTTGCACAACCATAAGGAGGTTGTCGCCTACACAGCACTTTCGCTGAATATTGCCGGGGCTAGCTGGATCGCAACGAGAGCGACACCCAGCTGGATATTGCTTTTAACGATCCTTTCAGCCTCGATCCTATTGCATTTCATGATGAGATTCCAACTAATCCAGCGCTGGCACTGCACGCAGTTTTACCAAGTTTACCGAGAAGCGATTGTCGACCTTTCACTTGGGCCTGCGAATTTTTCGTCGAAGACCGTCGATAAACTCGACCTAGTCCGACCCTCGCTATGGCAGACAATTTGGACTTACATCACGTGGACCCGATCAGAGGCCATTTACAATTCATCATTCAACTACCCAACAACGGATTTTCTTGATTCCCGAATTAAGAAATACAATGATCTTTTTTCTACAACTCCAGTAGATAAAGGAGGCAGAAAAAACTCAACAGTTGAAAAAATACCAACTTATGCAAGTCTTAGCTGCATCGCTCTCGTAGTCTTGCACATGGTGCTGGCTCTATGGTCGTCGTCGAAAATTTCTTCGCCTTGCATAGAAGGCTTGATAAACGATCCTTCGTCGACACTGCGGTCTGTCACGATTTGCACAAAATGAGGGGACCCGTCACCAAAGGGATGACGGGTGGCAACATCGGCACATCGCGTGGGGCGCAGTGGCTTCCCCTAGAATTGGGTCAGGCTGCCTTCTTGGTCGCTGTTGTCTTGTTGATCGCCGTCACGGCGAGGTTAGTCAACTTGTTGTTGGTCGCCTTCTCCTGGTCGAGGATTTCGCTCAGGATCTTGTGCGCCTCATCATGGCCGAGATCCTTCGCCCATTCGCGAAGCGAACCGTAACGGGCGATCTCGTAGTGCTCGACCGCCTGACAAGCTGCGAGAAGGCCAGCGTCGAGTGCGGTGCCTTCCGCCTCCTCCATGAGGCCGTCAGCTTCCTTGATCAGCCCTTCGATGGCGTCACACTTTTCCCCGGACGCCTTCTTGCCGATCGACTTGAAGACCTGCTCGAGCTTCTTGATCTGGTCCTTCGTTTCCGCAAGGTGATCCTCAGCCGCCTTTTTCAGCTCTGCGCTCTTCGCCGCCTTTGCGACGTTGGGCAGAGCCTTCGTAATCGCGTTCTCGGCGTAGTAGACGTCCTGAAGCGTGTGCTCGAAAATATCAGCAAGCGATTTCATGATGTCTCTCCTTTGCAAAATGAAATGCGGGAGAGAAATCTGGAAGGCAGGCAAGGGTTCCATGGCCAAGGCAAATTCATGCAAGCTGGCGGGAATTTTGGCAATATTCCCCAAACGGGGCGCGGTGAAATCCGCCCCGTGGCCCGGCGTGTATTCCCTCGTTAATCGAGGTCCGCGATCAGAACAGCCACAAATCACCAAAGATTTCAGTGATTCTAAGCGACTTTCTCTATTTCTTCAAGAGTCTCTGCGGCTTCTAGTGCATCAAGCTGTGCAGTAATTACCAGAACGCGTGCACGCATGACCTCACCGAGGCGTTCGAGGACCTGATCGGCGTACTCTCGCAGGGAGGTTTTCGGATGCCGACCCTTCGGGAGCGCCTTCTTCAACTGTCCACGGAGGTTGTTCGCCTTGATGAAGCGTTTCCGCTCGATGTCGGACCATTCCTGAAGGCGCTGCGCCTGCTCGGTCTCGAACTCGTCAACCATGAACTGCGCAATCATATTCTGGGGGAACTGAACAGGGCCGGCGTTTCGCGTCGGCGCGAGCATGCACATGACCGCCTCAACACCCCTCACCCGCTCGAACTCGAAATCAGGGAGGTGGACGAAGGCGTAGCCGACCAGGAATGGTAGCCGCCGCTCAATTAGCTTGTTCGTCCGGTGGTGCTTAGTTCGAATCCAGAAGGACGGCATGTACACGTCAATGCCTTCTTGGCGCAGCTGGCGCTCAAGGATGCTCTCGCCCTTGCGGCGATCGGCCTCGATCCTTTCCTTTTCGGTGATGTTAGCCGGGATCGGGAGCGGACGTGCCATCCGTTGAGTGCCGGGCTTTGCGCGTACCGCGTACCAGTTGCTTGCCATGGTGGTGCTCCTCGTATTCCGCTGCGTTACTTCGAGATGTGGTTCAGGCGTTCCGCGTGCGCCCTCACGCCATGCAGCGCCGTCGTATGGTCTCTCCCGCCGAAGAGCCTCCCAAGTTCCGGGTAGCTGATCGATGGTTTCATCATGGTCTTGATCTCCCACATGAGGAGATGCCGGAACTGAGCGACCCTGTGCTTGCGGCAGGGACCGATGACAGCCTCGAACGACACCCTCGCCTCTGCGCAGCGTTTCAGGATATGCGCCGTGCAGGGGCCGTTTGCGGCAATCATCTGCCACCGGCGGAAAGCCCTGACATGCGCATCGTGAAAATGCAGGTTCACGGCCGGCAGCCGGCGGCGAACGGTGATCAGAGGTTCCGCGTCCACCGGCTCGGGGCCTACGGGGTTGACCGGTGCCCGGCCAAACAGCCGGCGCCGCACCGCAGCGTGGTCGGCCAGAAGCGCGGCCGAGCTCGTGAAAATCTTGGCTGAAACCTGAATGTTCATGTGCGCTTCCCCTTTACAAGGCGAGTCTCTGCGAGCTTCGATGTCTCCGGTCGACGTTGGCGCAGCCGGTCCATCTTTGCCCGGGTCTCTTCGGACATACTCAGGTGAGGACGCTCGGCCCGGGCCACCGGCGCGCCCGCCCTCGCCTTCGCGACCAGCGCCTGCACCCTCGAACGGACACCCGGATCCATCCGCTCGACCGCGATGGCCGCGCGTCGCGCCTCATCTTCGGCACGCTCGAAAAGACGCTCCGCCTCGTTCCGAAGGCCGCTCCTTTCGCCGATGAACGGTGCGATAATCGACCTGGCATGCCGAGCGAACTCGGCGCAGGTCGGCATAAACTGGCCGGTATGATTTTCGACGCGGCCGGCGAGGAAGTCGTTCGTCGCTTCGGAAACTGCCCATTCCGGTAGATCGCCGCACGCCGTTTTGAATTCTCTGGCGAAATCGGCCATCTCGACGTCCGGCTGCGGGCGAAGCTGGCCGCGCAAGCGCACTGCGGCATCCCGAAGAGCGTCCGTGTCGCAGCGCCGAAGCAGCACGTCGATTTCATTGACACGAGCCGCGATCTCCCTCGCCCGTCGGCGATACCGTTCCGGAAGTCGCTCGAAGATGTCAGCAGGGACAAGATCAGACATCGATGAAAGCCTCCTTCAGTTCGTTGATGTCATGTTTTTTCTGCGCGCCAGCGCGGGGAGAAAAAACTTTAGTTTTTTCGGTCTGGCTTCTGGCTTCTGGCTTCTGGGGTTTATCTTTGACGTTATCCGGTAGGTTATCCAAACCAGAATTTCTCTTTATATTTGAGAGGGTTGGGTTGCCGCCCTTACCGCCGTTTTTCCGAGCTATCGCGCTCTTCTTCTCGTCACGGATCATTCGCCGCGAGTAGATCACGCCATCTTTCGTGCGGGAGAAGACGCCGGCCGTCTCCAGTTCGCCGAGCAAGTCGGTGATCTGGTCGGACGGGGCTCCTGCCAACACGGCGATTTGCGTGTCTGTCGGGGATTTGCCATTGACGAGAAGGTGGCCGTAGGGAGCCGCCTCGTGCATCAGCGCGAGGATCTCAATCCATAGGCCGCGAGCGGCCATGGAGCACATGCGGAGCTTAGGATCGCCTCGCCAGTCGAGAGGGTAAAACTTGAGCCAAGGGTTCTTGCTCACCTATTAAGGCCCCTCTCCGCCCAGTCGTGAATCTGAGACGCGCATCCCCATGGATCGCGCCAAAGCTCGGAACCAGTGAACCTGAAGACGTCAAAGCCAAGGGCCGACAATTCTCTGTCGCGCGACCTGTCTTTCGCCGCCTGTTCCTTGGTCCGTTCATGGAAATCGTGCCCGTCACACTCTATGACAAGCCGCCTCCATCTGGCCTGCCCCACGACCGGCTCAGCAAGTTCAGAGTGGACAGTGCCGTCGCTATATGCGCTCAGGACAAAATCAACTCGATAGCGGCCTATCTGGACCTGACGTTCAAGAATCGGCTGAAGTTCATTGAGAAATTTGGTCTCTACTTCCTTCAGCCTGGCTTTTTCCGCGAGATCGGATGACAACAATATCGGATCGTAATATGTCGACGGGCCATAAGAAAACCGGCAGACCAGAGCGGCGTGCAAGAGCTGCTCAATCTCGCTGTCACCATGAGCCCAATAGAGGTCGGCAAACCGGTCTTCGACAACCTCGATTGTCTGACGACGCAGGAGTTCGAAGCCCATGGCGGGCAATGGCTTCCTCATTTTCCCCTCCATGATTTTTCAGTCGGATCAAATCCGACAAACGGCACCATTGCCCGAGGGCGGTCGAGATGACGAAGTTGCCGAGGCATGTCCGCGCGACGCCGGTCCATCTCACGGTTGATCAGGCGATCGGCCTCATGTGGCTTGATACCCATTGAGACTGCGACCCGCTCGACGTCCGGCCCATGGGAGGCATACGCTTCGAGGAAGGTCATGCCGCCACCTCACCAAATTTTTTGACGTTGGCGGCCGGTACATTCTTGAAACCAGAAAACCTCGAAAATAAATTGTTGGCCGGCGTCCGATTCCGACGCCATCCTTGTTGATCACCAACGTTTTCAGTGAGGTAGAGATGAACTCGAAGGTATTTGATAGGCCCGTATATCTGAAGGAACGCAAAGAGCTGATCCGGGAGATAACGTGTCTGGAAGACGCCATCGACTTTCTGGAAGAGTGGCCTGAGCGCGATCGTGACATAATTCACGATGCGACATTGAAGACCTGCTACATGGCCTTTGACGGCCTCAAACCTGTAAAAGTCGGACGCGATGCCATCCGCTCCTTTGGGGAGAAGAAGGGCATTCTGGTGAAGTCTCCCGGTGTTCAGCCGTGGATGATCCGTTCGCGCTCCGGCGGCGGGCGCGTTTCGCCGTAAAGCGGCCGGGCCAGGCCGGAGGTCGCCGCTGCGGCCTCCGCGCCAATTGCGCACCAAAGCGAGAGACTGGATATGAGCTTGTCCGCCGAAGACTATGAACAGGCTTTCGAAGATGCATGTGCCTACCTTCCGGGAGAACGCGATCCATCCGCTGTGCGTTCTCAGCTTTTGCTTCTCGAATGGGTACTCGTCGAAGCAATCAATGGTGCGCTGGCGGCATTCTGCGGAGCACTCGGGCTCGCAATCGCGATCGCCACGGCACTGCTCATCAAGCCTCAATTTTCTGCGTGGATTCCGTTTATCGTCGTCGTCTGTGGCCTGGGCATCGGAATTGTGCTGTACGAGCTTCTCCAAGCCTATCTCCGATGGGAAATTGGCAGGAAGTTTAAGCGCAGAGGCTTCGCGACCGGCACATCGCAGCGCCAAAGCGGCCGACTCTCGTTCGAATAGGGAGGTCATGCCGCCACCTCGCGGAACTTTCGACGGCCTGCGCCGGTTGCACGTCTGTAGAGGAGAGCGATATGGCCAATGACCCAAACGATCCGAAGAAGCCCTTGGAAGTTCCTCCGGAAGAGACTCCAGACGATCTGCCGGACATTCCGGAACGTCCGATCGAGGAACCGGGACCAGATGTCGTTCCTGAAGAGGCACCGGATGTCACGCCCATACCGGGCGAGGAAATTCCGTCGAAGATGATCCGCTGAGGTCATGCCGCCTCCCCGCGCGCCGACAGATTCGCCAGCGCGCGTTTGCAGCGGTTGCAAAGGCGCGTGACAATGGCGAGCCGCTGAAGCTTCACGCCATTGTCTGCCTTACCCATGCTTCCCCTAAGGCGGAAAATCTGCGCCTCGAGCTCAGCGATTTCTTCTCGGAGAAGTTCCGCGTCGGTCAATTATCCGGCCTCCGCTCTGGCAAAGGACGCTCGGCCGGCTCGAAAAGGCGGCACGCCTTGGCGCAGTGCGGGATGAGCCGGTTCGCCTTGTTCAGGATCGGCCGATTGCACTTCGCCTTCTTGAGGCCGAGCGGCTGTAGTTTGTGCCGCTTGCCGAAGTAGCCGGGATCTGCGGGAACAAGCTCCTTGCCACCCCCTACCAGCTTCCGCCATTTCCAGGCGTGCCAGAAGCAGCATTCGCGGCAGGTTCGGCCTTCCGGGCCTGTGCCAGCAATATGCGCTTGTCCAAGATAGGTGTCGGCAATGGGCTTGTGGGCCTCCATCGCCGTCAGGTGCTCGCTGAACAACAGATGCTGCGCCATGGCTATGCTAACTCCCTAGAATGGGTAGCGCTCGTCGAGAATGAGAACGGCGAAATTTCATTGGAATGACACGGAACCACCCGCGCACGATCTGCATTCATGGCCCCGGATAGACAGGGAAATACGAAATGCTTTCTGTGACTTGGGACCGTGCTCTTGCCGTTTTGCTTCCGGGTATGCCCCGCGCGATGGAGATCAAAGACGTTCGAAACGCCATGTTCGTCCTGGCGGAAAAATGGCCGATCACATACGGCCGGGCCTTCCAGCGAGCCCTTGCTTTCTGCGCTCGTGCTATCGAGGGCAAATGCTCCCCTTCGCGTGCGAGGCTGGCCTTCCTTGCTGCAGCTCGTGAAGCGAATGTTGCCGTCGTAGCGTGAGATCGTTCCGGCGGAATCGATCATGCTGCAGTCCTCAAGTGTTCCACGGCATGTCCAGCCCATTGAACTGCCGCCGCTTTCATCATGTTGGGGAAGGATCTGCTTCTAAGCCGGGCGCGCTCGGGTCCGGGCGGCATCCGGTGGACACGGTTCCATGCAATCCAATCGGGAGAACCCCGCTCGGGCTCCAGCAACATATCAGTCGGCTCAAGCCTCGGGAGGTTCCGCAGATACCAGCCGGTGGCCTTGTACTCGGGATGGCCGAACCAGAACGGCTGGACAATCTGAGGCTCAGGGAGGTCTTCAGGCATCCGCTCGCGAGCCAGATCGTTCATCTCTGGGTTCTCGGCAGCGATACGATCAATCGGCGCGTTCCAGCAGGCTTCGAAGATCGAGACACCTTCCTCGAACTCGTCTTTCATGTCCTGCCAGGTGCGACCCTTCGGGAGCTGTTTCGGTTCGGTCCATTTGCCGGGGCCCGACATCCAGCGCCGGCCGGATCGGCAAAGGCGGGTGCATGGGGGATGCATGACGGCGAGCAGATCCCAGCCGTCTCTTAGGACGCCGCCGCGGATGTCGCAGATGATATGTCTATTGGAGCGATCTTCCGCCGGGAGAATGTCGCAGGACCAAACATCGTGGCCGAGGTCCGCGAATGCCCGGCGAGCTATTCCGCTCGTCTCGCATCCGACGAGAATACGGAGAGGACGAAAACTGAGCTCCAGTTGCTGCATCACCTATCTCTCCGCCTCTTTCGGCGCTTCCAGAGAAGCCGAAGCCACTCCCACAGCCGCCGCGCCAAGCTTTTCGTCAGCCGCTTCATGATGACCGTCCATGCTGAGGCGTTCGGCACGATGCCTGTCCGCCGCTTCCTCGTTCCTGCGGCACGCCTCGTCGTAGGCGAGTTTCAGCGCCCGGTAGACAGATCCGGCCACGTCCTTCATGTCGCGCGTCTTGTATTGGAGACGGTATAGATAGCTCTCGGATACGCCAGTGCGCTCAGATAGGCGGTAGCGAGCCAGATACTCCTTGTCGCCGCGGCCTTTAAATTCGCGCGACATAAGATCATCTGCCCAGTTCTTCGCCTCTATCAATGCGACGCTGCTCATTTCATCCTCGGAGACATTCTTTCCGGATTTGCCAATATTATTTCCGTACATTCCGTCGCCTCTATGTGATCTTCGGATTGTTCAAGCCCGAAGGAGTTGCACATGAAGCGACCTTCAAAATTCGGCGGAGAGACGGGCGCGCTTGCCGGCGTATCCACCTCTCCGCTCGGTCCGCCGCAGAGCGAAGCCATCATCCAGTTCCCCAGCCCCGCCGCAAAACTCGCTGGGGCCAGAGAGGACGCCGGGGTTCCCCCGGCTTCGGCGTCCTCGTCATTCGTCAGCCTGGGAAGCGCCATCAGCCCGGTTATCCTGCGGCTGCAAGGCGGCTTTCCGAGAGTTAAAGTGTTGGCCGACGCGCCGAGGGAGGAGGCGCGAGCGCGCCGGCCGTTCAGTCAGCCGGTTGAAGAGGGGGAACCGGGCTGACCGAAACAGGAATCGTGATCTGCCGCCTCCAAGCGGCGATCGGCGTTGAGCGCGATGATCATCAAGGCGACACCGGCACCAGCGATGAGGATGGCAAGGATGCCCAGGCCGATCTCAATCATGCCGCTTCCCTCGCCTCCTTCCGCCGCGCGATTTCGCGTTCGGCGGCTTCGCGGTTTCGGCCAGAGACCGCGCCGACATCAGGGTCCACGATGATGGTGGTGCCATCTTCGGTGGTGATGATGGAACGAGGCGCGCTCATGCCGGCACCTCGTCAATGAACGGACGCTCGGCCGGCAGGTCGTCAAAGATCGTGAAGGCGGAGGTAATTTCGCAATCCATCTTTCCGAGGCGGCGAGCACGCTCAACGCCAGAGATCCGGCCGGCCCATCGGTTGTTCGCGGCGGAGGCACGGGCGATGAACCTCCGGCCATGCCTGCGCCCGAACTCAAGGACCGCCGCGCGCGTCGTGCCGACGTTCATCGCGATGAAGCGGCCGCTCATTCCGCATTCAATGCCGCCGTCGATCTGGGCGAGCTTCTGTTCAATCGAGGCGCGAGACCACCATGAAGATTTCCGGATCATTCTGCTGTCTCCAGAGCTTCGACCAGCCCGAAGGCGGCCATGATGTCGCCGGCACGATGCGGGATTTCCTTCGCCAGTTCGGCGGCGATCTTCTTTTCCTGTGCCGGGGTGAAATTGCGGGCGGCGCGCTGCCACTCGATCACGTCGAGGAGCACGTCGTTTCCGCTGTAGTTCTTGATCGGGTACGAGATGCCGAGAGCCCGGCAGATGTTGTATCGAGCCCAGCCGTCAACAATCACATCGCCCATGCGAATGATCGGTCTGGAGACGCCTATGCCGATGATGCTGAATTCCAGTCGCCCGTACTCGGCTTTGGTGAGTTCCGGGAAGCAGTGGGCATAGTGCAGCCGCTTCATTGGTGTTGGCGGAACGTCTTCGACGAAACGGTCATGAGCGGGGAGAGCGCATGCGGCACCGTCCCCTGTGTTCGAGGTCGGGGTCCCATCCCGTTCGCGCTCCGCGATGCTCTCTACATTGTCGCCTCCTACGTTGGCGCCGGCGGCGTGATCAGCGTCGTCGTTGCTGGGGGTCTCGACTTGACCGGACGACGGCGGTTCAACGCCATCGGCGTTCGCCAGTCCGGCCTTGCCGTTCACTGCAGCGATTGCGCCGTCGTCCGATTGGGGAATGGTCGCGGTCTCTCCCGCTGTCACGACGCTGAGGCTGTCGTTTCCGCGGCTGCTACTCGCACCGCCTTGAGGGGGCCATACTCCGCGGTTCCCGAAGCTGCAGTCATCCCCAGTTCCGCCCATCGTCTCGTTTGCCGTTTCCGGCAGATGGGATGCATGGTCGGCGCCCGCAGGCTCTCCGTCTTGCCCTCCATGCTTGGCCCCATCAGTCTGCCGGGAATGGACGTGCTGATGATCACGCGATCCATTGCCCTCCGATTGCTCGGACGAGGGAACTGTTGCCGTTTCCGGCGCTGCTGTGATGTCTTCGTGCTTGGTGACGATGTTCAGGCCGCTGTTGGAACGGCGATCGTCGAGGATTTCACCGGTCTCGGCGTCAAATTCCTCAATGTTTTCTCGTGCGTGCGCATGCACGAAACCGAGGCCGTGGACCGCGTTCCAATAGATGTCGAAGACGTGATCTTGCTCTTCGCGCTCATGCTCGTCGATCTTCCGCTTCGAGACGACCTTCTTGATGGCCTTAACGTCGAAGCCGTTGGCGCGGGCTTCCTTGTAGATCTCGGACTTGTCCGCGTTCAGGTCGGCGATCTCACCTTCAAGACGCTCCACACGCTGGACAATGGCCTTCAACTGATCGGCAGCAACGATATCGGCGCTCATGCGGCGGCCCCCGAGCGGGCGAAATCCGCCTTGGTGAGCGAGGCGAGCAGTTTCCTTGCAGGACCTCGAGGTTTCTGATGACCGTTTTCCCAGTTGGAAATGGTGCTCTGATCCAGTCCAAGCGCGTCCGCCAGTTGAGACTGCGTGACGCCAAGCTCGGATCTCAGTCCTTTGATGTCGATCTCGTGTTCCATGAAGGCATTATGATTTACTCATAATTTTCAGTCAATGAGTTTCTCATAATTTTTTCTGTCATGCTCATAGCCATGAAGCCAGATAAAATGACACTGAAAAAACGAGGGGATCGCCTACGGCAGGCTCGTGAGGCGCTCGGCCTTTCTGTCGACGAAGCGGCCACTGCATTTGGTGCTGCGTATTCAACCTATGCAGCGCATGAGAATGGCACGACACCATTCACCCTCAGCGCGGCGATAGAGTATGCGAAGCGCTACAAAGTATCGATTGACTGGCTGGTTCACGGTGGCGCGGATGGCCCCGGCGAGAAGGCGAAGAGTGGAACGACGCAAGAGGCGGCGCTTCGTTCAGCGCTTATTGCCTATGGCGTCGATGGCGGCGACTTGCCGGCAGTGTTCAAAGCCATCAAGGGCTTTGTCGTGGAGTCCGACGGCGAGCAATCACAATCAGACCATCCTCATGATCAATCTGCACCCTCCAGTCGCCGCCGTGTATCAACGCCATGAGATAGGCGGCTTCGGCTGTCTTGCGCTTTAGAACAGCATTGGGGTCAGAAGAGGCTAAGGCACCGGCCGAGGCTGCGAGCTCCGCAACAGTTTCCTCGGCTTTTGTCTCATACTTGCGCCTGATCTGGTGAATGATCGCCATGATGCGCGCGCCCTCCTAGATCGGCTGCATGTTGCTGACTTCCTCGGGCTTCTCGACTCCATGGAAAAAGATCAGCTTGGGCTCTCCGAAGTCTCCGCTTTCTGGGTCTCCCTCCATCATGGTGGCGAAGACCATCGGCTTGCTCTGCGCCAGGCGCTCAGCCATCCGCCTCGCGTGCATCACGCTGTTGGCCTGAACCGCGATATCGGGCTTCATTCCGCGCTTCGCCGGGCTGAAAGATTGAACCACGAAAAACTCTGCCATGTTCGTTCTCCTCTACGCTTGGAACCGGCCTAAGCATGATGGGAAAATGAGAACATATCAAGAACAAAATTAGGAATTCAGTCACACTCGTTAATGGCAACCAGATGTTGCGAGTGCACGCATTGAGAGTCGCTTTTTCTTGTGTGGACGTGGAATAGCGCTATTCTTGTCCCTACAGCATGGGAGGGCGAGCAGGATATGATCAACGCCAAAATGGCAACCTTCATTATTGCCCTCGTGCTAGGTGTGGCGGCGACAAGTAATCCGGCAACTGCAGATCTCGGGGCGGAAGACGCCGAAGTCTTCCGGCTTTCCTATGCTTTTACCAACGGGCGAGCGGTTGATGTGGCGTTCAGGAAAGAGTTAGCTGACGCACTTTATGGATTTTGGAGGAAATTTGATTCCTCAGTTCCGCGCAACTCTCCTTCCGAAACAGAATGGCTCTTGAAGGAGCTGGATACGCGTGATGCAGACCGCCTTGGACGCGCCGCCATCACCCCTCAATATGCCCTACGGGAGTTGGCGACATTATCAGAACAATGCCTCGCGGACGCTAGCCTTCTACAATCGTCAGTTGGGAAACGGCCCTTGCTCGAAATGTATGCGTGGCTCCGAATTGTCGGTTGTTACAACAATCCGGCTGGGACGGAGGAATACCTTAAGAGAGCCAAGCTTTCGAAAGGATTGTTTGATGGCCCACTTACCATGGGTCATGCGACCATCTTACACAGCTTCATCACAGGCAGGCTAGCCAATACCATAATCGAAGAGGAGTAGCGTGGATGCCGAGAAAGCCCAAGCCTCCCCGAGAGCGGCCGGCCGCGCTCTTTGTTCGTCAAGGGTATTGCCTGAGAACACGAAGTTCGAGGGGCAACCGATGTGGGAGAGCTTTTTGCCTGAGGTCGATACCGTATTGAAAGCTGTATTGGCGCCGGAGGAATGGGAGCGGATGAAGGCAGAGGGGCCGGAGGTGTGAGCGCCGGGCGTAAGGAGAAGATGCATTGAGGTGGGCGGGGCCGAAGCCCCGCGACTCAACTAAACCAACTTCTGCATGCGGTTCTTTCTGTCACTCTCAATCGCGCCGCGGATCGTGGTCGCCGCAATTCGCGTCTCAGTCTTGCACGCCGAGTAGCCATTGGCGTCCTGGTCTTCGATCCGCTCCACGGCAAGCGCTTCTGAGGCCATTGTGTAAGCCAGTTCGGAAAGCGACATGTGATCACGTAGGCTGGCCTTAGGGTGAAGTTTCTTCGATACCTTCAGCTCCTTGGCCGTACCGCCGAGCAGGTGCTTGTAAAGCTCATTCGTGCAGTTTGCGTACTCAACACCTGCCTTGACCCCGCGCTGCTTGAGCGTGTCCGTATAGGTGCGCCGAACGCGCTTGCCGATTTCACGACTTTTCTCAAACGCTTCGTCTCGGCGGCGTTTGTTCTCCCTGATTTCCTCATGGAGTGTCTCGTCACCCTTCTTGAAACGCAGGAATACATCACGGATCTCGACCGCAAGTGCGGGCGACAAGTATGACGCATACCCTAAGGCTAGATTTTCATGGGCCCACGTCCCACCGTCGGCGCCGCGCTTGGTATAAACAATTGATTTTATTTCATCTTTCGTCCAAAGGCGGGATTTCCCCGTATTTCGTTTTAGTAGGACGACATATTCTTTGAGATAGGAATCCAGGCGCATCCAGTCAGATGGCGTCTGGTTTTTTGAGAAGCCGGCGGCGCGATGGATGTCGTTTAGGCAGACGAGGCCCTTGTCGTCGACCCGAATACGAGACTGCTTGAAAAGCATTACTTTCATTTCCGTCATAAGACATAAACCTTTCGTTATGTCGTTATGCGGCGGCCGGCAACTCTTGACATCCAGAAATAATTGCATACATGGACACCATGTGATCACATAGCCTACCGCAAGGTTGGTACTTCAGGCCCGGACGGTGGTTGCACACCCTCCGGGCCGCTCTGTTTCTGATCTGCGGATGCAAATCTCGGATCATATCGGTGGTTGATCTGCCTTATTCAAGGCACGCGGTAATAATTTGTTTACCGATCGCTCTTTCCGGTAGAACTGTTTCCAGCCTGCCCTCGCCGGCGGGCTTTTCGTGCCTCAGCACCACGGCTCCCGTCGACCGCTCCATGTTCGTGCCAGGCCTTCGCTCACGAGCTGGTCGCCAAGCGATCGGCCATCGCGAACAATCACCCGCAGCTTTCGACCGTACTTGTCCTCGTCACGCCCTGATGCTGCCAGCTCGAACGGCCCCGCATTCAGCAGCTCGCGAAGCCGGTTTTTCGCTCGGTGACCAAGGGCGCGTTCGCTCTCGCACTTCGGTTCACCGATTCAGGCGTATCGATATCAGCGATGCGGATCTTCACGCCGCCCATCCAGATCGTGTCGCCGTCGACGACGCATGTCGTTCGCAAAGGGCCGTTGCAGATGGGGAAGCTTCGCGTTTCTTGGACCACCGAAGCGACCGCCGCACCATCGACTCCTAGACCGGCCTGACCCCAGCTGAGAACGCCCGCAAAAGCTGCCGCTGATCCAGCAACGACTATACCGGCAAACGCCGCGGTCGATATCTCGCCCATCATCACACCCTCGAGATTATTTCAATCGCGCGAGCATTTGCGCTTCGATGCACTGGTGGTGCCGTTGTGGCAGAGGAACTTTCCATCCCTTGTGCAAGACTTGATGCCACCCTTTTTGCCGGAACACGGCTGATTTCTGGCCTCAACGACCGGCGCAGCCGCAAGAACCAGTGCAATAGCGCTGACAACAATATGACGAATCTTCAAGAAAACCCTCCCTTTGGTTGTAGAAGATACTAGCCAATTGCTACGCCAAGTCGAGAGCCGCCAACCGCCAGAAGTTGTCAGCCCTGTCATTGCGGCGGGCTTTTGCGTGGGCACGATTCTGGCTCCCTCATCATCACATAGACGATTTATGATTTTCTCATAACTTCTGTTGACACGTATTTATGATTTTCTCATAATGACCTCATCAACCCGACCACCGGGACCGAAGAGGATCACCCACCATGCAGACCGAAGCAGACCGCATCTCCGAAGGCTTGCAGCTGACGACGAACAAGATCGGCACGCTCATCTGCAACGTGCGTGGTCACAACCGTCGCGGCCGGGACGCAAGCGCATCGGCTGCGAAATATCTCCAGGAGCTTCGCCGGAACTACGCGAACCTCGCAGCCGGCAAGCTGGCTGGGGCCGATGTCTCCGCATTCGAAAATCTGTCGCCTCTTCCGTACATCAGCGACCTCGTCGGCCTGTCCGAACAGCGCAAGAAGGCGCGCGAGTGGTACGGCGTCAGTGATTTCCTCCGCGACCGTCCGGTTTCTGAGCCGGTTCGCTTCCTCGAAGCTGCGGAGTAATGGCGATGGGCCGACCGAAGTCTCGCGACGACAAGCAACTGCATACCGAACGCGTGCCGATGCACATGACGAAATCAGAGGTCGCAGCGGTCGATGATTGGCGCTTCGCGCGCCGTATCGGCTCCAGATCCGAAGCCATCCGCCAACTCGTTTCGCTTGGCTTGAACCATTCAGCAGATGAGGGCGCGCCATGACCCGCTGCGACCTCAACACCGCCGGCGAATGCTCATGCTTCGCCTCTGGCGTTCCCTGCAAGGTACAGGCCCCGATTGATCTCGGCGTCTTCACCGGGACGAACCACCCCGGCCCGCTGGACCGATACCCGGAAACGGCGCGCGATCTCAACGGCGCGCTGATCCTCCTCTCCATCATCGTTTTCGCAATCATCATCGGCTTCGGCACGCAAGTCGCGCCAGCCGCAATCTAGGGAGCAGCGCATGTCTCAGGAAAACCCATGGGCTTGGTGGCAAGCCGCTCTGGAAGGCAATTTCGGCCCTATGCACGAAGGCCAGCCCGAGCAGGGATACTACCGCACGCGCTTCAAGGGCGGCCAGTGGGAGCCGGTGGCGCTGTGGCGCGGCGATGATGGTGAGTGGCTGGCGATGCGCGGAGAGCGCATGGTTGACGCCGCCGACGCCTGGAACTTCTGCCGGACGCACCCCGTATCCTACGAGGCTTATCAGAAGGCCATCGAGGGTGCGGGTTGGGACGACGAGCCGCCGGCGCCGGCCATCGGCCACAACCTTCCGTCCGATCCGTTTGAAGCCCTCACGCTCGAATATCAATCGGAAAAGGAGCAGGCCGAAGCGTTCATGAAGACGCCGATCACGACCCAGGAGCAGGCCGATAAGGCCGCGATCTGGTCGAAGAGGCTCGCTACGATCTCCAGGAAGGCCACCGACCTGCACAAGGTCGAAAAACAGCCGTCGCTCGACGAGGGCCGCCGCGTGGACGACAAGTGGCGCGGGCTGAAAGATGACCCGGCCGACCTGAGCAAAAAGCTCAAGCGGCACTTGGACGCCTACCTTCAGGAGCAGCAGCGCCTCGAACAGGAGCGCCAGCGGAAGGCGCGCGAGGAAGCTCAGCGGAAGGCACTCGAGGCTGAAGAGGCTCGCATTGCAGCCGAAAAGGCTGCCGCCAAGAAAATCGCCGACGGCATGTCCGATGCGATGGCGATCGCCGAGCACAATAACCGTGTCGCCGAGGTTGATCGCCTTGCGCAAGAGGCGGCCGATGCCGAGCGCGACGCTCAGGCTCGCAACGCCAGCGCAGGACGCACCGGCGCTCGCGTCGCGCTCCGCACTTTCGTTTCGGCTCGGATCACCGACTACGACAAGGCCGTCAAGGCACTGTCGACCCATCCCGAAATGAAAGCGCTCGTCGAAACGCTCGCGAACCGCGCCGTGCGCGCCGGCCACGAGATCGATGGAGTTGAGCGCGTCGAAGAGCAGAGGGCCGCCTGATGAACGCTCACGTTCCTGCACTCGCCGGCGGTGGACAGGTCATCGCCATTGTTCCCCAGACCTTCGAGGAAACGTTGCGCGTTGCGCGCGCCGTCGTCGCCTCCGGCCTCGCGCCGGCCGCGCTCATCGGCAAGCTGACCGGCGACGATGCTGCAGCCGCCGTCGCTGTCGCGATCATGTCGGGCGCTGAGCTTGGGCTGAAGCCCATGGTCAGCCTGCGCAGCTTCACAGTCATCAATGGCAAGCCGGCGCTCTACGGCGACGGACTGATCAACGTGGTTCGCATGTCTGGCAAGGTCGCATATCTGCGCACCGGCTGCGACGAGGACGGCGGCAAGCTCGTTGGCTTCTGCGAGGCCAAGCGCAGCGATACCGGCGAAGATAAGCGGGTCGATTTCAGTCAGGAAGACGCGATCCGCGCGCGGCTCTGGGATGATCGGACAACGGTTCGAAAGCAGGTCTGGGAAAACGGCCAAAAGGTATGGCGCGACAACGTTCCGAACGACGCGCCCTGGTATCGCTTCCCGAAGCGGATGCTGGCATGGCGTGCGGCCGGCTACTGCCTGCGCGAACTTTTCGGCGACGTTCTCGGCGGCATCCGGGATGAATTCGAGGCGCGCGAGATCGCCGACGCCGAGGAGATGCGTGACATAACGCCCGCCGGGCGCCCCGCGCCGCCGAAGCCACCTGCCCCGCCCGCGCCGCCGACCTCCAAGACCATCGAAGCCGCACCGACGCCGGAACCGGAAACGGAGGAGCACCAATCCGAACCCGATTTCGACCTCGGTTCATTCCTCGAAGAGCTGGAGACGTCGCTGGCAACAGCGAAGGATTCCGCGTCGGCCGCCGAAATCTGGAACGACTATGACGCGCCGGCCATCCTCGAAAGTAATGGTCACGCCGACATGATCGATGCCGCCTACGCTATCCGAGATCGGGCCTATGCCAAGCTCGAACCCTATAACGGGGGCTGATCATGGCGAAGCGCACCGAAAAGCCCATCTACGCCTTCATCCGCCGTGGCCATTCGCTCGTGCCGGAAATGCAATACGACCTGCAGGCGCTCGACGGAATCCAGCAAGGCCAGCGCGTTAAGCTCGAAATCAAGCAGTGGCGCAATCTGGACCGGCTCAAAGCCTATTGGGCTACGCTGCAGGAATGCATCGATGCAACCGGCTGCGCGCCGAGCAAGGAGGCGCTGGACGCGTATATCCGGCCGGCCGTCAACTTCGTCGACACGATCCGGCTCGCCAACGGCTTCCTTGTTGGCATTCCACGCCCGATCAACACCAGCCAGTGCGACGAGCCCGAGATGATCGCGTTCTTCAACGCGGCGACTGAACTGCTCGCCCGCGAATTCGGCTTCGTCGCACCGACACCCGGAGAGCGGAAAGAGCAGAAGCGGAGTGCGGCATGACCACCACCCAAGTCAAGGCTCACGAGCGCCGCACAGCTGAAAAGCCCCTCGACCCCTTCCACCAGGATATCCAGCTTCTCGTTGCCCGGCGCCGATCGGCAGCGGTCGAGCGTGACGTCATGCAGGCCGTCGATACGTTGCAGCGATTTCAGGAGCGCGTGGCGACACGGCCCGAAATGCTCGCCGGCACAACGGAGGGCCTTATCTGATGGCCCGCACCGTAGAGGAATGGATCGGAACGACCGACGATCACCGCGCCCCGAAGAAGGTCCGTGACCGCATCATAGACCGTGATAACCGCTGCCACCTCTGCGAGCAGCCCATCCACGTAGGCCAGCGTTGGGACTTGGACCATGTCACGGCCCTCATCAATGGCGGAGAGAACCGGGAAAGCAATCTCAGGCCGGCGCATGTCAAGTGTCACAAGGAAAAGACGGCTCGTGACGTCGCCGAAAAGGCAAAAGTCGCCGCCATCCGCATGCGCCACAACGGCAGCACGCAACCGGCCGGAAAGATCAAATCCGCCCCTTTCCCGAAATCCGACAAGCCGAAGAAGGCCGTCGTCTACCGGCCGTGCACCTTCTATCGGGAGGAAACGAGATGAGACCATACGATGTGAAAACCTTGTCTGACTTGCTTTCGATGGAGAGCGATAACCACCCTCAGAACCCTAAGGCGTGGACGATACTCAATCACAACAACGGAGTTTCGCTGCACGCTCCAGCGAATGTCGCGCGAGGTCTGGTCATCCAAATCCCGCGAAACCAATTCAACGCGATCGTCGATTGGTACATTAAGGACCAGCCGGCCCGGAAGTCTGGTGACGCATGACCGACCTATCCTCCCTTATCTCTCGTGTGGAGAAAGCCACGGGTCCGAACTATGCCCTTGAGGTCGATATCTTCAAGTTCTTCAACCCGGATTATCGCGATTACGTCGAGGGCCGCGGCGGGCTGGTTCACAAGAATGACGGCGAAGATCAGCGCGTCCTATCCAATGTTCGTCCTCCGAACGTGACGGCCTCCATCGACGCCGCCGTTGCTCTGGCGGAGCGCGTTCTGCCGGGATGGCATGCCGACGTGGACATGCTGTCTCCACCCCCAATGTCCGACGCATTCGGTATTCGACTGTTCAACCAGAATGGCGACTGGCGAAACATTGAGGCGGAAGCGCCGACAGTCCCGCTCGCCCTTGTCCTCGCGACCCTTCGCGCTCTTCAATCCAAAGGACCGGAAGCATGACCAACGCCATGAAGACCAATTCGGCACCATGGGAAGGCGGCCGATGCAGAGTGCCTATGTGGATGGGCGGGTCGCCGTCCGGATTTTGCGCCGAGGAGGCTTTCGGGCCTCAGTATCCGCGGCAGTACCTTGCGCATAAAAACCCACGGTATCTGCTTGACAACCCGCCTTACTGTTTCGGTCCTTGCTGCCCCACCCATGGTGGCCCGAAGAGCGATGAACCGATCATCTTCCAGGATGGCTTGACGAAAACCGGGCGGCCGATGTGGTGCGCCGTGATGCCGGGGTTCATTGATCTTCAAGAGAGCGAAGCGGGATTTTCCGGCAATTCGGTCGCTGCTGTCGATGAACTTCGAGCCGCCATAGCTAAAGCGGAGGGCCAAGCATGACCACCTCCGACAACATATCCGCTATCGACAAGACTGCTGATCGCTGCAAATTCTCGACCTATGGCTATGCGTGCGGGAAGCACGTCGAGCACGGCCGATACCTCTGCGAAGAGCACGCCACTGCCAAGTGCGCCAGTTGCGGGAGCGCCGCTACACACGGTTGCGATTTTTGCGGACAGTTCGTCTGCGGCACACCTCTTTGCGACGAATGCACTTTCGGCACAGACAAGAGCAAGCCGTCCGGCGCTTGGGGCTTCATCAATCATATCCATGTCAGCAAGCCTGAGTTTGCCGACAAGCACGAAAATGCTCGCCTCAAGGCCGAAAACGCCGAGTTGACCAGTAAGGCGGAGGCGATGGAGCGGGCATTGACCGGCCTGCTCGACGCGAAGGCCCTGTCGGGCATCCGCAAGCTCGTCGCCGGATGGGACGGCGACCATCTGCCCGAGGAACAACGGATCGGGGTCCGCCACCGCGACGAACTTGGCGTTACCCTCCCCACAAATTGTGGGGCGATCTACGAACTCGACGGGGTGATGACCCGCGCCCGCACTCTCCTCAATGGAGGCTCCGATGCGCAGGGATGAGCTGACGACCGCGCTTCAGGACTTGCTGAAGCATGTGGACCGCAACACCTGCGAGCACGAGGACACCCATCGGGCGGGCACCCTTTGGACTGTATGCGATTGCTGCGGGATGAAATGGGCTGACGACGAAGGGGGCTTCCAGCCGCACACCGACGCACCCGCTGTTGCCCAGGCTCGTGCCGCCCTCTCCGCAGCTCTCTCTATCGAACAGACGCAGCCGGTGGCGATGCAGGTCAAGGGGCTGGAGTGGTCGCCTGCGGAGGGGAAACCTGGACGCGACGTGCGCGCGCAGCCGGACCCTTACCATCACTATACCGTTCGCCACCTATCTGACGGTCACTTCGACCTAATCCTCACGACAGACTTGGGCGTCAAGTATTTTCAGGGAAATGGCGTCGAGTGCCATTCGAGTTATTCCGCCGCCAAAGCCGCCGCCCAGCATGATTACGAGACCCGTATCAGGTCGGCGATTGTCGGGGTGGCGGCGGAGCCTGAGCCGGTGGCGTGGATGTATCAATTCAAGACCAAAGCCCCTGTCCTCATGGTGGAAAAGCGAAACTGGGCGGAAACTCATTCCGAATGGACCGAAACGCCCCTCTACGCCCATCCTCCCGTCTCCGCTCTCGTCAATGCACAAGCCGATGCGGATGTGGTGGAGAAGGTCAGCACCGAAGCGGCGATGAGCCAATGGGAACGCTCGCTCAAGCGTCCGGATCTTTCCGAGAAGGATCGGGTCCGGGGCGCGATCGAAGCGTACAAGCGCCAGGCGTTCGCGTTCACCCTCTCCTCCCTCCGCCCTGCCGAGGTGGGTTCCGCCACAGAAACAAGTGGCATGAACAAGCAGGGATCAAACGGCGAAACCTTGGAAAAGGTTTGCACAAATGACCCTGAAAATGTCCCCAAAAACGAGAACATCGGGGGCGAACCATGACGAACGGCGCCTACTACAACGAAAACAATCCCTTCGCCGCCCAATGGCTGCGCAACCTCATTTCCGCCGGCCTAATCGCGCCCGGCGACGTTGACGACCGGAGCATCGTGGATGTCCAGCCCGACGACCTCATCGGCTATACCCAATGCCATTTCTTCGCAGGAATTGCAGGGTGGTCCTACGCCCTTCGACGAGCAGGATGGCCCGACGAACGCCCGGTCTGGACGGGCTCTTGCCCTTGCCAGCCTTTCTCCGCAATCGGAACCCGAAAAGGCTTCGACGACGAGCGCCATCTTTGGCCGGAACTCAAGCGCCTCGTCGAGAAGCGCCGACCTCCAGTCTTCTTTGGAGAGCAGTCTTCGAACGCTTCTGACTGGCTCCGACTTGTGCGAAGTGATCTGGAAGCCATGGAATACGCCATGGGGGCAATGCCTATCGAGGCCGCGAGCGCAGGTGCGGACGTCCTTGGCGACCGATTTTGGTTTGTGGCCTCGGCCGACTTCCTTGAGCTTCGCGAGCAGTCACAAGCCGGGCAACAGCCGCAACATCAACCTGATCCGTCAGCACATCCTATTCGCCCTGGGGGAGAAGACCTCTGGCGTCGGGGGGCAGATGGCAAGCTGCGGCGCGTTAACCCCGGCCTTCATTGGATGGCTCATGGGGTTCCCGCCCGAATGGGAAAAATCAGCGGTTTCGGAAACGCCGTAGATCCCAGGCCGGCGGCAGCCTTCATTGCTGCATACATGGACGCCACAGAAACATCAGGGAGCGAGCAATGAGCGATATCCCGCACGATATCCGCGAAGCGGCGTCAAAGGCTTTGAACGAAGCCGAAGACATGATCGGCACGCTTTTCTCTGATCGGCTTGAGGTCGTCGCCAGGGCCATCCTTGCCGAGCGCACGCGGTGCGCCGGCATTGCATACCGCGTCTGCGCCGAGACCAGGCACGTTACCCTCGGCGACAAGGCCAGAGACGCCATAAATTCAAGTGGAGCCTACCCAGGAGGCAACCATGACACATGATCTGGTAGAGCGGCTGCGGGATCCGAACTACGCCGGAAGCATGCAGCATCTACGCTCGTATGACCAAATTGATCGGCTATTCAATCAGGCCGCAGACAAGCTGGAAGCCTACATGGCCGACGCGGACGCCCACGTCTCCCGGATTGACCTCGTTCGCCGTCAGGAAGATGAAATCCGGGATCTTAAGGCCGAGAACGATGCTCTCCGCGCGGAGAGGGACGAGATACGGAAATCTCACCAGAAAATGCACCGCAGATGCCAGCAATCCGAAAGAGTTGAAATTTTGACGATCGGTGTTCTGGAAGGATGGTATGATTTTCTCAATTCTGGAGAACGTCGGAATAGACAAGATAGACTTCTTTTCCGCTGGGCAATCAGGGACATGCGAAGGAAGGCCGCCGCCATCCGCAATATGGGAGAGCGGGCAGCCCATATAGCTTGCGAGCACGATTGGTTTGATTGCTCCAATGCTGCAGTTCCTCCCCCGGCAAAATCATGCCGGAAGTGCGGGTGGACGGTCGGCCACGACGAGACGCAAGGAATCTACTTAATCTGGCCGTGGCTTGCCGGCCGCGCTGCGCTGGAGAAGGAGCCGAGAGAGTGAACCAAATCGACTTCACCCGTCCGGTCCCTCGCCTCGGGCTCAACCGTGCAGAGGTCGCGGTTGCTATCGGCGTCAGCGTCGGCACAGTCGACCAGATGGTCCAGGAGGGCTTCCTTCCGAGGCCGAGACGATGGCATACTCGTAAGGTATGGCTCGTGTCCGACATCGTCGCAGCGATGGCTGATTGGCCGGACGACGGGCTACTCAATCATAGGGAAGGCGCTGACGACGGGGATGACTGGCGGGCGTCTGCGTGACAGGCGTGGCCAACATCGATCTGCCATACGTCGAAACCAACAAAAGCCGTCACAAGACGGTGCGCTACTATCTGCGCATTGACGGGAAGCGGATTTGCCGGCTCCCGGACGATATCAACTCCGAAGAATTCATCGCTGCCTACTGGAAGGCCAGAAACTCGGCTCAGGCGCTCCTTGAGCGAAAAGTCGAGCCGAAAGCCATTTCAGCGATGGTAAAGCCAAATACATTTCGCTGGCTCTGCATGGAGTACATGCGGTCGCACGCATTCACCGGCCTCGACAAAACCACTCAGGCCCGCAGGCGCAGCATCATGGAATCGATGTGGGCGGAAGCTTTAAGCACTCAGGATCATCGGCTTTTCGCTGACATCCCTTTGTCGAAAATGAACATCGCACATGTCGAGGTGCTTCGCGATCGGAAGAAAGAAGTCCCATTCGCCGCCGACGAACGGCTCAAGGTGCTGCGCCAGGTGTTCGACACCAAGCGCGATGGGAAACCGATCACGAGCAACGTCGCGCGCGCGGTTGAACCTTTCGGCGTCCATTCCGACGGCCACGAAACCGCCACGCCGTCCGACCTTGAGCGCTTCATCGCTCATCACGGCGTGGATTCGAGGGCCGTCCTCTATCTCTCCATCGGCATGTACACTGGGCTTCGTGTTTCCGACCTATCGGTACTTGGCCCGCAGCATCGCCGCGGCGACGAATTTCGGCTCCGGCTCTTCAAAAACCGCAACCGGACACCGACCGATCTCGTGGTTCCGATCCACCCGATCCTCGAAGGCGTCCTCGCGCGTCACAAGGTAACCGCCCTCACCTACCTCGTCACGGAATATGGAAAGCCGTTCTCCATCAAGGGGCTCGGCAATCGAGTGTCGGATTGGTGGCGCCAAGCCGGGATGCCGCACCTGACATCGCACTCAGTGCGCAAGGGGCTGGCCACAGACGTTGCTCACAATGAGGCGACGGATAGCATGATGGAAGCAATGTTCGGCTGGCGCGATGCGAAAACGTCGAAGATCTACACACGCAACGCCGAACGGGCGAGGCTGTCGCGTCAGACGGTAGCCAGGATCAACTGGGATGGCATCGGCACGAAGCTGCTCGTGAGTGATGAAGGGGCCGAAGGTGTGGCAGGGTGTGGCGCCGCTGATTGATTTCGTTTGGAGAATATTTGCTGGAAAGTGTGGCAGACAGTGAGGTAAGACACGGTAAAATAAGGACTTGATGGTTCTCGGCGAGGCCTCCAACCCCTTCAAACCATCACCGTAATGGATTGAAAATACGAGTGTATTTTCCCGGTGTGGCAACAGATCATGGCTCGCGCCGATGGGATTGTGCGAGGCGCACCAAGCGTTCCATGCCAAGCAATCGCGTCCATCTCGCCCATGCCCGATCGGTTCGAACCTGCGGCCTTCAGGTCATGAATCTGGCGGGACGTTCGGCCTTTCCGCACCGATAAAATGCCGGGCCACGTTCCCGGCTTGACCGCTGGCGATCGTGCATGCCGATCGGTCTCGATTGGCGGGGCGCAGCATGGGAGAGCACACATGCCGAGACCGGCAAAGGCTCTCGGGCACACTGCGCGATGGTCTGCCGGCAAAATTTCAGTTCTTGAGAAAAATGGCTTGTAGAACGCCTTCGCACCGCGTTCAACGGCGGGAGTGCGATCGTATCCCCCTCACCGGCCGGGCTGCGCTGGAGAAGGAACCGCAGCATGATTGAGACCGAGAGCTTCATCGATTACTTCAGGACCCGCCACGGCTGGAAGTGCCGGCCGGGCTCGGCCATTTTCAAGGATTTGGCCAGCTTCGCGACGGAGCAGGCCGAAACCGCTCACGGCATTGAAGACCTCTATGTGCTGTTCTGCGTTGCGCATGGGATGGCTGTGAAACCCTCGCCACCGGAGCGGCGGGAATGAACCGCATCGACTTCACCCACCCGGTCCCTCGCCTCGGCCCCGATCGTGCTGATGGCTGCCGTAGCAATTGATGCAAGCGTCCCTTCCGCTGCAGACGGGCGGTTGGAGGCCTTGCGCCGGTTGTTCGACACAAGGCGTGAAGGGAAACGGTCGCCAGAATCCATTGGAATGGCACCGACATGAAACTTCTCGCAAGCGATGAAGGCGCGGAGAAAGTGCGGGGAGAGACGTAGGATATTGGAGAGCAACGATCTGAAGGCTCCGTCGCGGCCTTCAATTCCTTTCTTTCGTCAATCTACTCTCTTGATTTCACTGCCCAATATACCAGGTATATATTGGGCACGCCCTCATGCGCTGCCGGAACCGGATTGCGGCATACGGCCGATGCACGCCAGATCAACAGGAGAGAATCGTATGCCCAGCCTCAGAACCTTCGCGGCGATCGTCCTTGCCTTTGGCCTGGTGGGCTGCACAGCCGCTTCCGCGCTTGAGCCGGTCCCGGGGAGCATCATCTACAAGGGCCAGCCGCGCACGAAGCTGACCAAGGCGCCGATCGGCAGCACGTTCGAACACCACTTCCGCGATCAGTTCGGCGATGACTATGTGGAAGTCTACCGGATCGCGCCGGACCGGTCGCTGGAGCTGCTCTCTCGGCGCAGGATCGACATCGTCGAGTTCGGCAACGTACGATAAACGGTTCGATATCCGGAAAAACGCCAAACGGGTAGACGAACGCACTGCGACCTGTCAGAAGCGGCGCGGGACGCGACTGCCGATAACTTTAGATCGGGGTCGGGCGACCGATTGACGTCACGTTGCTGCCGCGAGACCACGCTGGCCGTCCCCATACCCATCCTCAAGAGCGATTGCTTGGCCCGCCGCTTCGATCCGGCGCCCTGATCTCACAGCAACAGCAATGCCGTCCCGTAGAGCCCCAGGGCAAACACCGTGTGCGCGACCAGATTGAGGAACCGCACCATGTTGGCATTCGGAAGCTTTGACGCCGCCACGCCGATCCCGAGGCCGGGCTGGAGCAAGAACCAGCCGGCGCCGACGGTGACGATGCCGAGAATCCAGGCTGGCAGGAAGGTCGGTGCGGCGAACCAGGCCCCGCCGACGATCAGCGCCAGAATCACGCCATAGAGAATGCCGACGGCATAGTGGCCGATCCAGCCGAGCGCGAGCTCCGACGCGAAAGGGGCCGCCTTGCCGATATCGTCATGAAAGACGGTGCCGTTCTTCAAGTGCCAGAACCAGCGACCAACCGGCGCCCAGTTCGGCCGCGCCTGGCGAAAGCCCTTCCAGAGCAGAAGGGCCCAGAGGTCCATCAATACCGTGGCGCCGATGCCGATCGCCACGCCCTTCAACAGCAGTTCCATATAGTCCCCTCGCCCAAGCATTGCCTGCCCGGTTAGAGCAGGTCCGCAGGAGCGACGCAACAAAGCCCGTCAGCGCGGATTGCGCCGTGCCTTTCGGGTCGCCCACCAGACGGCGAGGCGGCGGCGCTGGCGACGGACGAAGGGGGAATCGTGCGAAAGCACGAGAAGACCGAGCGGCACCATCCAGAAACCGAGCACCGGAAGGAAGCCGAGAAGGCCGCCGACGATGAGAAGCACGCCGATCACGGTGCGAAGCCAGCGCGATTCCGGCAGTTTCATCCGGAAAGAGCCGATCACGATCTCCCGCGTGCGGGGGTCGATGCCAAAATGCATATTTGTTTTTCGCGTCGTCATTCGTCGTCCATTTCACGCAAACGCCCGGTTTTCCAAGGCTCTTCCATCTCCCAGTTGGAGACTTGTCCACAATCAATCAAGTCTCGTGCATTTTTTTGTCAAAAAGCGCTTGGCAAATCGATCAGGCGTTTGTATTACGCGCTCACTCCGCAGCGAGCGGATGATCCCTGGTAGCTCAGCGGTAGAGCATTCGACTGTTAATCGACAGGTCGCCGGTTCGAATCCGGCCCGGGGAGCCAGATTTTGAAGGGCTGCGCTGAATAGCGCGGCCCTTCTGCTTTTCAGCCACCAGACACTTTCAGCCGTTGAAACCCGACAGCCTAGCGTGGGCTGAGCGGTGGGCGCTTTGTGTTCATCTGGAGTTCGTGGCGGCTGGCGAAGCGGCCGAAGAGCAGGAGCAGCTTGCGCTCCTCAGCCTTGTCCAGCCCGTTCCTGCGGCAATGTTCGATGACGTCGAGGACATGACGGGTCTGGCGGGGCGTGAACTGGCGATTGTCGATGGGATGCGTCATCGGATGCCTCCTCCGTTCGGTAGCCGAACCAAGGAAGAATGCGCCGGGCCGTGGCTTTGTTCCCGGCGCCCGTCGTGTCAGGCAACCATTCCGGCGCCGGACTGGCCAGCCTTGCGGGAGAGGCCGTAGTCCCGGTCCTGCAGCGGGCGGCGGAAGGTCTGGCTGCGGTCGCGCGGCAGGGCCGAAAGGTCGGCGAGCGGCGTTCCGATCGCCCCATCCGCGTAGGTGCCCGTTGCAATATCGTCCTCGGGCGTGGCCGGGCTCACCTGAAAAAATCCGAAAAACATCCTGCTGTCTCCAGTTTCTCTCCAAACGGCCGGTCGGGGTTTGCGTTCCCTCCGACGCGCCGGATAGACGCAAAATTAACCATGTTTGCTAACAGGTCGTTAAAGCCCTCGCTTTTTGCGATCGGCGACGGGCCTCTTCCTGATCCGGCCTGTCATGATTCACGTCTTGGCGTACGCCGCCATTGGCGATAGCCTTCATCCAACGTCGGGTTGGCAGAGGGGCAATCGATGACGACTGAAATGATTTCAGAAAAGGCATTTTCAGACCAGGATGCACTGACGTCCGCCAATTTTGCCGAACGCACCAGACGGCTGCCCTTGCGCGCCAAGATGGTGTTGCGGGGCCTCTTGGACCTTGAGACCGGCGCACTGGTCATGACCGTCCCCGGCGGGCAGACCTTCGTGATCCGCGGCAGGACGCAGGGGCCCAGCGCCGCCGTCCGGCTCAACAACTGGAATCTCGTCAACCGCGCCGTCAGTGCCGGCACGATCGGCGTTGCGGAAAGCTATATGGACGGCGACTGGGAAAGCCCGGATGCCGGCGCCTTCCTCGAACTCTTCCTCGTCAATACGACTGTCGGCCGCAGCTACACCAACGGCCCGCGCGGGCTCTTCCTCCTCGCGGAAAAATTCCGCCACTGGCTGAATGCCAACACCCGCCGCGGCTCGAAGCGCAACATCTCGGCGCATTACGATCTCGGCAACGAGTTCTATTCGCAGTGGCTCGACCCGACGATGACCTATTCGTCCGCGCTCTATTCCCGCGGCGCAAACGACCTCACCTCGGCCCAGGTCGCAAAATACCGCGCGCTGGCCGAGGCGACCGGCATCGGCCCGAACGACCATGTGCTGGAGATCGGCTGCGGCTGGGGCGGCTTTGCGGAATTCGCCGCCAGCGAGATCGGTTGCAAGGTGACGGGCCTGACGATCAGCCGCCAGCAGCTCGCCTTCGCGCGCGAGCGCATGGCAAAGGCCGGGCTTGCGGACCGGGTCGAGCTTAAGTTTCAGGATTACCGCGACGAGACCGGCACCTATGATCGCATCGTCTCCATCGAGATGTTCGAGGCGGTCGGCGAACGCTATTGGCCGGCCTATTTCTCAAAACTCAGCGAATGCCTGAAGCCGGGCGGCCGCGCGGGCCTGCAGATCATCACCATCCTGCAGGAGGCCTATGCCGAATACCGGGCCAATCCGGATTTCATCCAGAAATACGTCTTCCCGGGCGGCATGTTGCCGACCCGCGAGCACCTTGCCTCCCTCGGCCGACAGGTCGGGCTCGCGACGGCCTCCGACATCGGCTTCGGCCACGACTATGCCCGCACCCTCGCCGAATGGCGCCACCGCTTCTGGGCCGCCTGGGAGCGCATCGTCCCGCTCGGCTTCGACGAGCGCTTCCGCAAGCTCTGGGAGTTCTACTTCTATTATTGCGAGGCGGGCTTTCGGGCCCGAAACATCGACGTTCGCCAGGTGGTCTACACGCGGCCTGCCGCCTGAGGGCAAGACATGGAAAAAATCCCTCTGGAAGGTCGCTCCATGGGAACACGATTTCTTGCAAAGCGCGGCTTGCCGGCCGAAAAGACGCTTTCCAATCTAGGCACATGAAGCGAGGCTCGGGTCCCATGGCAATTCTTCCGTCCGTTCTGGATGCAATCGGCAACACGCCGCTGATCCGGCTCAAGGGAGCCTCGGAGGCGACGGGCTGCGAAATCCTCGGCAAGGCGGAATTTCTGAACCCCGGCCAGTCGGTCAAGGATCGCGCGGCACTTTCGATCATCCGGGCGGCGGAGCGTTCGGGCGCCCTGCGGCCGGGCGGCGTCATCGTCGAGGGCACGGCGGGCAATACCGGCATCGGTCTTGCCCTCGTGGCGCAGGCGCTCGGCTATCGCACCGTCATTGTCATTCCGGAAACCCAGAGCCAGGAGAAGAAGGACGCGCTGCGGCTGCTCGGCGCCGAGCTCGTCGAGGTGCCGGCCGTTCCCTACAAGAACCCGAACAACTACGTAAAACTCTCCGGCCGCCTTGCCGAGCAGCTCGCAAAGACCGAGCCGAACGGCGCGATCTGGGCGAACCAGTTCGACAATGTCGCCAACCGCGACGCCCATATCGAGACGACGGCGCCGGAAATCTGGCGCGACACCGACGGCAAGGTCGACGGCTTCGTTTCGGCCGTCGGCTCGGGCGGCACGCTTGCTGGCGTCGCCGCCGGCCTCAAGGCGAAGAACCCGAACATCAAGATCGCCCTTGCCGATCCGGATGGCGCCGCCCTCTACAACTATTATGCGCATGGCGAGCTGAAATCCTCCGGCAGCTCCATCACCGAAGGCATCGGCCAGGGCCGCATCACGGCCAATCTCGAAGGTTTTACGCCGGACTATTCCTACCAGATCCCCGACACCGAGGCCGTCCCTCTGGTCTTCGACCTGATCGAGAACGAAGGCATCGCCGTCGGCGGCTCCTCGGGCATCAACATTGCCGGCGCGATCCGGCTCGCCCGCGACCTCGGCCCCGGCCACACGATCGTGACGATCCTGTGCGACTATGCTAACCGCTACCAGTCGAAACTCTTCAACGCGGACTTCCTCGATTCGAAGGGCCTGCCCGTTCCGGGATGGCTGAAGGCGAAATCGGGGATCAAGGTCCCCTACCAGCCGGTCGAATAGGTCTCATGTCCCTCACCACCACTGCCCTCTTCCGCGACGATTTCTATCTTTCGACGAACGAGGCGGTGGTGACGGCGGTGCACCAGGACGGCGGCATCGAGCTCGACCAGACCTGTTTCTACGCGACGTCGGGCGGCCAGCCCGGCGACAGCGGTTTCCTGGAGCGCGCCGACGGCAGCCGCATCGCGCTCGGTCCGGCGGTGACCGGCGCGACCAAGGACATCATCCTCCACCGGCCGCTGGAGGGCGAGGCGGTGCCGATCGTCGGCGAGGCTGTTGTCGCCCATATCGACTGGGCGCGCCGCTACAAGCTGATGCGCATGCACACGGCCTGCCACCTGCTCTCCGTCGTCTGCCCCTATCCGATCACCGGCGCGGCCGTCGGCGAGGACGACAGCCGCGTCGATTTCGACATGACGGAGACGATCGACAAGGACGAGGTGACGGCCCGGTTGATGGCGCTCGTTGCGGAGAACCATCCAATCTTCGTGCAGTGGATCACCGACGCGGAGCTTGCCGCCAATCCCGGCATCGTGAAATCGAAGAATGTACGCCCGCCGATGGGCCTTGGCCGGGTCAGCCTCGTGTGCATCGGCGAGAACTCCGCCATCGACAGCCAGCCCTGCGGCGGCACCCATGTCTCCGAAACCCAGGAAGTGGGTGCCATCCACATCGCCAAGATCGAGAAGAAGGGCAAGGAGAACCGCCGGTTCCGCATCCGATTCGGGGCGCCTGAGGCCTGACGGGATAGGCTCCGCGGCAAAATCGATCTAGGATATTTTCCAGCATATTCAAAATATTGCAGTGCCCATCACGCAGAGTACACCTGCCGGGCACTGCCAGCCTGACAGGGAGAAGACCATGTCCAACGACAAGAGCCGGTTCGTCGTCTCGGCGGACTTCGTGGAAAAGCAGCTCGGCGCGCCGCAGTTCCGCATCGTCGATGCCGCCTGGTATCTTCCCGCGCAGAACCGCAACGGCGCGGCCGAGTATGCGGCAGGCCACATTCCCGGCGCCGTGTTCTTCGACCAGGACGTGATCGCCGATCATTCGGGCACGCTGCCGCACACCGTGCCCTCGCCGGAACTCTTCGCCGCCGAAGTCGGTAAGCTCGGCATTTCCGATACGGACACCATCGTCGTCTATGACGGCCCCGGCATCTTCACCGCACCGCGCGTTTGGTGGCTGCTCCGCACCATGGGCGCAAAGAACGTCTTCGTTCTCGACGGCGGACTTGACGGTTGGAAGAAGGAGGGCCGGCCGCTTGAGACCGACCTGCCCGAACCGGCACCGGCCGTCTTCCACACCAATTTCAATCCCTATGCCGTCACCTCCTTCGAGGAGATGCGCGGGATCGTCACGACCGGCGCCAGGCAGATCGCCGACGCGCGCGGCGCCGGCCGCTTCACCGGCGAGGAAGCCGAGCCGCGCGCCGGCATGCGCGCCGGCCACATGCCGGGCGCAAAGAGCATGCCGTCGGGCACCTTTTCCGAGGGTGGCCGGTTCAAGGATCTCGCCAGTCTGCATCGGCATTTCGAGGAAGCCGGCATCGACCTTTCCAGGCCGGTCGTCACGACCTGCGGTTCGGGCATCACCGCCGCCATCATCACGCTGGCCCTGCATTCGCTCGGCCATGAGAACAACACGCTCTATGACGGCTCCTGGTCCGAATGGGGCGGTCGGGACGACACGCCCGTGGTGACGGGGAAAGACTGATGGCAAAAAAGTCCCGGCCCGCGCCGATCGCGGTGCATGTCACCACGCTGGAAATGACCGCGCCGCCGAAGCAGAGCCTGCCGGTGCCGGTCAACGTGCACACTGCCATCCTCAGCGCGCCCGACATCCCGCTCGCCTTCTACCGCTTCCTCTATCGGCAGGTCGGCGGGCGCTGGCACTGGGTCGACCGGCTGCGCATGGACGACGAAACGCTTGCCGCGACGCTGCACGACAAGCGCAACAGCGTCACGGTGCTCTATGTGAACGGTGCGCCGGCCGGTTTCTTCGAGCTTCTGCAGGTGGACGACACGGTGGTGGAGCTGTCGCATTTCGGCCTGTTCGAGCGGGCGCTCGGTCTTGGCATCGGCAAGTGGTTCCTGCTGCAGACGCTCTATGCCGCCTGGGCGCCCGGCCCGACGCGCGTCACGGTCGATACCAACAATCTCGATCATCCGCGCGCGTTGCAGCTCTACCAGATGTTCGGCTTCTCGCCGGTCGGCACGCGGGACACCGACCTCGTGCCGTTGTCGGACGCCGAGCTGCTTGCGCTTGCCAAGCGCGACTGTCTTTTGCCCGGCGAGGGGCGTTAATCACTCTGAACGGAACCTAACAGGCGGTTCAGGTCCGCTTCAGATCGCCTGTGGCACTTTCCAGCCAACAGACGATCAACCGAGCAAGGAAACACCGCCATGCAACGCCGCGCCTTTCTGACCGCGTTCGCCACCGCCCTCGCCGTACCCGCCTTTTCAGGCCTCGCCGTCGCACAGGAAACCCCGTCCTCGGAAATCATCCTGCGCCGGCTCGACGCGGCGCCGGCACGCCGCCTGCGCGAAGAGGAACGGGTGACGGTGCGTGAACTCAAGCGCCGGCCGGACCTGCGCAGCGCGGCACCGTCGATCAACATCCAGTCGATCAACTTTGCCTTCGGCTCCGCGGATATCCCGCGCTCGGAATACCGCAAGGTGCGCCAGATCGCCCGCGCCATGGAGCAGTTGCTGAACCGCCGCCGCCGCGCCGTCTTCCTGATCGAGGGCCATACGGACGCCGTCGGGTCGGCCGCCTCCAACCAGATCCTGTCGGAGCGTCGCGCCGAATCGCTGAAATGGGTGCTCGTGCAGGAATTCGGCATTCCCTCCCGTGCGCTCGAAACCGTCGGCTATGGCGAGGATTACCTGCTCGTCCAGACACTGAACGAGGAATGGCGCAACCGGCGTGTGACGCTGCGCCGCATCGACGAGTTCGTGCGCTGAAGCCCGCTGGAAACACATGAAAATCACAGCGGACCGGCCGTCCGGACACCGCGGTGATCGCCTTCCGGGCAACTGGTCCGGACCAATTCGCCGCTGGAAACGCTGTCACAGCTGTGCCATATGACTGTCACGCGCAATTCCGGGGGCGATGGATCCGCTGGACGGATCGATCGGCAGACAAACGGAACTTCTCGCTCGCATGGACAGCCGCACGCCCGACCTTCGCGATTTGCTCGGCAAGCGGGTGCGCGTCCTGCACACCAAGCGGCGCCTCAGCATCCAGAAACGCATCGTAGAGTTCGAGCAGCAAACCTATGTGCTGCATTTCTTCCTGCGCAAATCGACGAAGGACCGGTTCGAGGCGGCGGTGCGCAAGCTCCAGCAGTCGGGCATTTCCGCCCAGCATGTCTGTGCCGGCACCGGCTCGCGGCGCGAGGCCCTGCGGGCCGGCGGCCACTGGCTGGCGCTCTCCTTCCTGCCGGGCACGCCGCTGTCGCGGAAAGCCCATCCGAAGGCCCTCGCCGCGCTCGGTGGAACGCTGGCGAAGCTGAACGCGATCGAAGGCGCCGCTTCGGGCGCGCTCTTCGAGCGGCGGCAGCCCGTCCTGCCGCACGAGGCCTATCTTTCCTTCGCCGGCGCGGCGCATACACCCGAGGAGCGGCGCTGGATCGAGGAAAGCCTTGCCCGCATGCGCCGCCTGCCCGCAAACCAGCTGACCCACGGCGATCTCTACGGCAGCAACATCATCGAGCAGGACCACCACGCGATCGGCCTCATCGATTACGAGCTGATGACCTATGACGTGTCGGGCATCGAGCTTGCCGCCACGCTGATGCGCCCCTTCTGTCGCCAGGGCGCGCAGCGGCGGAGCCTGATTGAGAGCTACCTCGCGGCCTGCCCCGCGGCCCTTGCCGATATCTGGCGGCACCATGCGCCCGATTTCGTCTTTGCCGCAGCGACGCGACTGCTTGCCGCGCGGCAGAGGCGCATTCGTCACCTCACCATCCGTGATCGCCTGCTGGCGGCCGGCGAATGCGTGCTGCCGTCGTCGATGCGCAAGCGGGTGAAGGATCGGCGGACGGCAATCGCCAAGAACATCGCCTCTGCCCGGGAAAACGAGGCCTATTATCTGCATATCGCCCGGACCATGGTCGGCCTCTGCCTCGCCGAGCCGGCGGTCGATCCCGTGCGCCTCCTGGAACATTGCGACAAACTCTTCCGCAAACCGGGCTGAGCCGCAGGAAACGGGTGTCGCGATGGCGGCAAAAACGGGAGGCTACCGGCACGTCAACCGGAGCCCTGTGCCATGTCCATCCGCTTCCTGCCCATGCCGACCGAAACCGCCGCCGCCTATTGGACCGGCGGCAAGGATGCCTACGGCCTTGAGCCGGAACGGCATGTTTCCGACGGTACCGGCGTGCCCTGCCGCCATTGCCTGCGGCTGGTCGGCGCCGGGGAGCCCTATCTCGTCCTGGCGCACCGCCCCTTCCCGGCCATGCAGCCCTATGCGGAAACCGGACCGATCTTCCTCCACGCCGAGCCCTGTCCGGCCCATCAGCCCTCGCAAAGCCCGCCGCCAATGCTGACCAGCCGCGACTACATCGTGCGCGGCTATTCGGCGGAAGACCGCATCCTCTACGGCACCGGCGCCGTGGTGCCGACATCCGACATCCCGGCCTATGCCGCAGTGCTGCTCGCCCGGCAGGACGTCGCCTATCTGCACATCCGCTCGGCCCGCAACAACTGCTACCAGTGCCGCGTCGAGCGGGCATGAAAAAGGCCCGGATCGCTCCGGGCCTCCTTTATCCGTACCGTGACCCCGATCAGGCGACGTTGAGCACCGCTTCGGGCGCATAGGCCTCGTAGCCGAGCGCATCGGCGACCGGGCGGTTCGTCACGCGGCCCTTGTGCACGTTGAGACCGGCGCGGAGGTGCCGATCCTCGGCGATCGCCTTCAGGCCCTTGTCGGCAAGCTGCAGGCCGTAGTGCAGCGTTGCGTTGTTCAGGGCATGGGCGGAGGTGACCGGCACGGCGCCCGGCATGTTGGCGACGCAGTAGTGCACCACGCCGTCGACCTCGTAGGTCGGGTCGGAATGGGTCGTCGCGTGCGAGGTCTCGAAGCAGCCGCCCTGATCGATGGCGACGTCGACGATGACCGCCCCCTTCTTCATGCCCGAGAGCATTTCGCGGGTGACGAGTTTCGGGGCCGCGGCACCGGGGATCAGCACTGCGCCGATGACGAGATCGGCGGAGAAGACCTCCTCCTCCAGCGCGTCGATGGTCGAATAGCGGGTATGGATGCGCCCGCCGAAGAGATCGTCGAGCTGGCGCAGGCGCGGGATCGAGCGGTCGAGGATCGAAACATCCGCGCCGAGGCCCGCGGCCATCTTCGCCGCGTGCAGGCCGACGACGCCGCCGCCGATGATCGCGACCTTGGCCGGCAGCACGCCGGGCACACCGCCGAGCAGGATACCGCGGCCGCCATTGGCCTTCTGCAGCGCCGTGGCACCCGCCTGGATGGACAGGCGGCCGGCGACCTCGGACATCGGCGCAAGGAGGGGCAGACCACCGCGCTCGTCCGTCACCGTCTCATAGGCGATGGCGGTGACGCCGGAGGCGAGAAGGCCCTTGGTCTGGTCCGGATCGGGCGCAAGATGCAGGTAGGTATAGAGAATCTGTCCGTCGCGGAGCTGCGCCCATTCGGCGGGCTGCGGTTCCTTGACCTTCACCACCATGTCGCACTTCTGGAAGATATCGGCGGCGGTGGCGGCAATCTTCGCGCCGGCGGCGCGATAGGCGTCATCGTCTGCGCCGATGCCGGCGCCGGCCTTGGTCTCGACGAGAACCTCGTGGCCGTGGGCCACATATTCGCGCACGGCACCGGGCGTCAGACCCACCCGATATTCATGATTCTTGATTTCCTTCGGACAACCGACACGCATGCGCGTTCCTTTCCCAGTGTGTTCCCGTTTTCATTGCCGCCGCTCCCGGCGGGGATCACCATGGAAGCAGAGGACGCACGCAATGTCCTTGCAAAGCCGGTTTGCGAAACGGCCACACGTCGAATATTCTCCTGATATTAGCAGAATTTTCGAAGGAAATTCGAATGGCGCACTTGGATGCAATCGATGCTGCGATCCTCAAGGCTCTCCAGCAGAACGGGCGAATCTCCAATGCCGAGCTTGCCGAGCGTGTCGGCCTGTCGCCCTCGGCCTGTTCACGCCGCCTCGACATCCTCGAAAAATCCGGCACCGTCACCGGCTACCACGCCCGCATTTCGCCAAAGGCGCTGGATTACAAGATGATCGCCATCGTGCACATCTCGCTGTCCGGCCAGTTCGCCAAGACGCTCGCGGAATTCGAGGCGGCGGTCAAACTCTGCCCCAACGTGCTGGTCTGCTACCTGATGTCGGGTGAATACGACTATATCCTGCGCGTCGCCGCCAAGGATCTAGAGGACTACGAGCGCATCCACCGCGACTGGCTGTCGGCCTTTCCCCATGTGGTGAAGATCAATTCGAGCTTCGCCCTGCGCGAGATCATCGATCGGCCGAATGTCGGGGTCTAGGTCGTTCCGTTTTCACGCGGTTCCGGGAGCAAAACCGCTAGACGCTTTCGCTGGAGATGACGCGGTTGCGCCCGCCGTTCTTGGCGGCATAGAGCCGGGCATCGGCAGCGGAGAGCAGCGCATTCAGCGTCGTGCCGTCGCTGTAGCTGTTGGCGATGCCGATGCTGACCGTCACCGGCACGCCGTCCGGCCGACGGATTTCGGCCTCGACGGCCTGGCGCAGCATCTGCGCCCGCTCGGTGCCGACCGCCGGGGAAATGTCCTCGCAGATGACCACGAATTCCTCGCCGCCGAAACGAAACAGCCGGTCGCTGGTGCGCAGGGCCCGCTGCAGGCTGGCGGCGATATCCTTCAAAACGCCGTCGCCGGCAAGGTGCCCGAAGCGATCGTTGACGTCCTTGAAATGGTCGGCGTCGATGATCATCAATGCCATCGGCTTTCCCTCGGCCAACATGGCCGACAGCATGCGCGGCGCCTCGAACTCCAGGCGGCTGCGATCGTAGACGCCGGTCAGCGCGTCGCGGCCGGAACGGTCGAGCAGGTCCTCGTAGCGCTCTCGGAAGGTGAGATCGGCAAAGATGTCCGAGATCGGACGCGGTGAAACGGGAATGGCGGAAATGCGCGAATAGTGCAGGTACACGGTGATCAGCACCGCATAGGCGCTCGCCGCCAGCATCTTGGCAATCCAGCCGCCCCAGAACACCTCGGTCGGCGCGCCGTTGAGGAAATGCAGCGCGGCGAAGAAGCCGATCTGGTCGAAGGTGAGCACCACGATGCCGGAGACGAAGAAGCGCAGGGCCGTGTTCTTCTTGAAGACCCGCCCGAGCCGCTCGTAGAGCAGGATGATCGCCAGCGAATCGAGATAGAGCAGCGTCGTGCCCCACAGCATCAGCCAGCCCATCTCGTCGATGAAGGCAAGGTCGGCGATGCGGCCGGGCACCACGCCGATGGTCTGGTGATGGCGCAGGAAGAAACTGAGGCCGACCGTCAGGAAATTGCCGGCGAGCAGGCCGTAGATCGGCGCGCGCACCACCGCCGCATCCTCCTTCACATAAAGAAGGAGAATCATCATCAGCTTGCCGGAAAACAGCACCGAGGAGCCCGGCGAAATGACGCCGAAGGGCAATTCGATGTAGAAGACCGCGGCCAGATAGGTTTCCAGGAAGTGCATGACGCCGAGCGCGGCGATGAACACGCCGATTCCCAGCTGATGGCGCAGGTGCAGAAGGCCCACCATGAAGACGAAATAGAACCCGGCCTCGATGAGAAGCAGAATCAGGTTTTCAATACCCATGGGCTGTCCGCAGCATCTTCGACTGCCCGGCAGCTAACCGCACCGAGAGAGTCGCAACAAGTTGTTTTCCCGCGGATACAGGCAATCGCGCCGGTTCTCCAGCGCCTTCGTGCAATTGTGTACGACTTTTCACAGGGGCGGACGAAAAATCCGCCTGGGTCCTCAGACCTGCCGGCTGTCGATGCCGTCGCCGAAGAGCGAGGCGCCATGCTGGTCGGCGATCTGCTTCGCCTTGCGGAAGGTCGAGGTGACCGTATCGTCCCGCGAGGAGAAGAGATCGGCGCGGATGAAGCTGCGGGTCAGGACCCGGTCGCCGTCCCGCTTCTCGATCCGGCCTGCCAGACGATACTGCCCGCCTTCCGGAATGGGAGCCGCAACGAGGGTGAGGTCGTTGTAAGCCTCGGTTTCCTCCGCGATTTTCGCGGGAGTTGCCGAGTCGCCGCCGCGACCGAAGAGTTTTGAAAAGAACGATGCCATGGCCGATTGCTAACACAGGCCGCGGCGCGCTCCAAGGGGAGAGCTGTGGATAGCATCACCCGCCGCCGCGACGTCCTCTTGATGGAAGACGGGCGCGGGCAGCAGGCAACGCGACCTAGATAACGAGATTGGCCAGGATCTCGTTTTCCGTGATGTCCTGGTAGCGCAGGCCCGCCCCGTCGAAGGCCTTTTTCAAGGCAGCGAAATTCTCCGGCGCCTTGGTCTCGATGCCGATGAGGATCGAGCCGAAGTTGCGGGCGGATTTCTTGAGATATTCGAAGCGGGCGATGTCGTCGTCCGGGCCGAGCAGGTTGAGGACGTCGCGCAGCGCGCCGGGACGCTGGGCAAGGCGCAGGATGAAATACTTCTTCAGTCCCGCATGCCGCATCGCGCGCTCCTTGACATCAGGCAGGCGCTCGAAATCGAAATTGCCGCCGGAAACCACGGCAACGACCGTCTTGCCTTCCAGCGCCTCGCGGCCGAGCGCATCGAGCGCCGTCAGCGACAGCGCGCCAGCCGGCTCCAGCACCACGCCCTCGACATTCAGCATGTCGATCATCGTCACGCAGATCGCATTTTCCGACAGCAGCATCACCTGGTCGGCAGAGAAGCGGCTCAGCGCAGCGAAATTCAGCGCCCCGATCTGGCCCACCGCGGCACCGTCGACAAAGTTGTCGACCTGGTCGAGCGTCACCACCGCGCCACTTTCGAGGCTGCGCCGGAGGCTCGGCGCACCCGCCGGCTCGCAGAAGATGAAACTCGACGGGCCGATCCGGCCGTCAAGGTAACCCGTTATGCCGGAGGCGAGACCGCCGCCGCCGACCGGCAACACGACGAGGTCCGGAAGCATGCCATCCGGCAGCTGGGCGACGAACTCCGCCGCGACCGTCGCCTGTCCCTCGATAATGTCGGCATGGTCGAACGGCGGCACCATCAGCGCGCCGGTCGCCTCGGCATGCGCGCGGGCCGCCGTGTAGCACTGGTCGAAGAAGTCGCCGACGAGCTTGATCGTGACGAAGTCGCCGCCAAACATGCGCGTCTTGTCGATCTTCTGCTGCGGCGTCGTCACCGGCATGAAAACCACGCCCGGCACGCCGAAATGGCGGCAGACGAAGGCAAAGCCCTGCGCGTGGTTGCCGGCCGAGGCGCAGACGAAGCTGCGCGCACCGGAAGCATCGGCGAGCACCTTGCGGAAGAAGTTGAAGGCCCCGCGGATCTTGTAGGAGCGCACCGGCGAAAGGTCTTCGCGCTTGAGATAGATGTCCGCACCGTAGCGGGCGGAGAGATGTTCGTTCAGTTGAAGCGGCGTTTCGAGAAAGAGGCCGCGCAGGGCCTCCATGGCCGTGTCGACGTCGGGTGTCATGCTCTGGTCCGTGTTCGATAGATTGGGTTCAAAAAACTGCGTTTCTTGCCTTCGGAAAAGGACAGAGGCAGGCAAAGCCGATCATTCTTCAAACCTTTCCGATGCCCCGCGGCCGCGAGAGCCGCGCGACAGAACCTGCCCGAACCGGAATGGCGCCGCGCCGGGGCGCCATCCTTGAGTTTGGACGATGCAAAGGCTATGGCATATCGACGCGACGGTTACCACCCGCCCTGGCCAGCATGGCCTCTTCGAGACCAGAACTTGAACGCCACCATCTTCCGATCAGCCATCAATATCGCAGCAATCAGCGGGATCTATCTTTCCGTCGCGATGCTGATCCCGGCCTTCATCGACGTCTATTACGGCCATCCCGATTCGGAGGTGTTCTTCCTCTCCGCCTTCATGACCGGCGGCCTGTCGCTGGCAACGGCCGCGGCCACCCGGTCCGGCCCGCCGCCCTTCAACAAGCGTATGGGCTTTCTCGTCGTCAACATGCTCTGGCTGTCCGGCAGCATCATCGGCGCCATTCCGCTCTGGCTCTCCTCGCTGAACCTCACCTTCGCGCAGGCCTTCTTCGAGTCGGTCTCGGCGATCAGCACGACCGGCTCCACCGTCATTACCGGCCTCGACAACGCGCCGCCGGGCGTTCTGATGTGGCGCTCGCTGCTGCACTGGCTCGGCGGCGTGGGCATCCTGGCGCTCGGCCTGTTCATCATGCCCTATCTGCGCGTCGGCGGCATGTCCTTCTTCAAGTTGGAATCCTCGGATACGGCGGACAAGCCCTTCGCCCGAATCGCAAGCTACACCCGCGCCTTCCTCGCCCTCTATGTCGGCATCACCCTGCTCTGTGCCGTCGTCTATGCCGCACTCGGCATGAACCGGTTCGATGCACTGAACCATGCCATGTCGACGGTGGCGACCGGCGGGCTTTCGACGCATGACGCCTCCTTCGGTTACTACAAGAGCCTGCCACTGCTGTGGGCCGCCACCTTCTTCATGACGCTGTCCAGCCTGCCCTTCTCCGTTTTGATCCTCTTCGTCGTGCGCGGGCGGCTCGATGCATGGCGCGACCCGCAGATCCGCGTCTTCCTCGGCTATCTCGTGCTCTTCTCCATTGCGGCGAGCGTGTTCCAGCGGCTCGAAAACGGTGTCAGTTTCCACGAGGCGCTCGCCCATTCCTTCTTCACCGTTGCCTCCATCCTGTCGACGACAGGCTTTTCGAGCGACGACTATACGCAATGGGGCCATTTCATCGTGGCGCTCGCCTTCGTCGCCACCTTCATGGGCGGCTGTTCGGGCTCGACCTCCGGGGGGCTGAAGGCCTACCGTCTGATCATCCTCTTCAACTTCATCCGCACCGGCCTCTACCGCCTGATCTATCCGAATGGCATCCACGCCGTGCGCTACGGATCGATGACCGTCGATGCCGACTTCCAGCGCAGCGTCTTCCTGTTCTTCATCACCTATGTCGCGATCTCGGCCGTCGGCGCGATCCTGCTCGCCCTGATGGGCTACGACGTGCTGACGGCGATCTCGGCCGCCGCGACCTCGCTGTCGAATGTCGGTCCGGGGGTGACGCAGGCGATCGGGCCGGCCGGCACATTCGCCGGGTTCCATGATTCGGCGCTCTACGTGCTCTCCCTGCTGATGCTGCTCGGCCGCCTCGAAATCCTGACCGTGCTGGTCATCCTCACCCCGCTCTTCTGGAAGAGCTGATTGCGGACGAGCCGCGCGGCGTTCTTGACTGTTGCCATGCTTCTTCGCATCCTGCCGCCAACCGCCCGGAGGAAGACGGAATGTTCGTGTCGAAGTCCCTGTTGCGCATGACCTTTGTCGCCGCGCTCGCGCCCACGCTCGCCCTTGCCGGCCCCCTTACGGATGCGGCCAGGAAGGCCGAGGAGCAGGCGGCTGCCGGCGACACGGTCGGTGCGCACAATACGATCCGCGATGCCTTCGGCGCCTTTGCCGCCACGCTGCCCTTCTCGATCGGCAAAGCCGTCTTCGTTTCGGCCGCCCCGGAAGGCTACGGCATGTATGCTGTTCGGCCTGAGGCGAGCTTCAAGGTCGGCGAGGCGCTGATCTCCTATGTCGAGCCGGTCGGCCTCACCTGGCGGCCGGGCGACGGGGGCCTGCTCGAATCGCACTTCACCGTCGACCTGGAACTGCTCGACCCGAAGGGTACGGTGCTTGCCGAGCAGAAGGCCTTCGGCTCCTTCGACTTCAAGGGCAGCGTGCGCAACCAGGAGGTCTTCGCCAAGCTGACGCTCAATCTCAGCGGCCCGCCGGTGGGCGACTATGTGCTGCGCTATCGCTTCCGCGATGCTGCAAGCGGTGCCGTGGCGATCAGCGAGCAGCCGTTCAAGATCGTTCCCTGACCGACTTTTCCACAGGCACGCAGAGAATTGTGACAAGCCGGAATCCGCGCTTTCCAGCGGGTTGGCGGTCAATTATGACAGCGGCATGACAACCCCAGCCACGTAAGGGGCACCCATGCTTTCGCTGTTTCGCAAACTCATGCCGCGCGAGGACCGTTTCTTCGACCTCTTCGAGCAGCATTCCCGCACCGTCGTCGGCGCTGCCGAAGCCCTCCAGTTGCTCCTGGCCGGCGGGCCGGACATGGAAAAACACTGCAACCGCATCGTCGAACTGGAAGACAAGGCCGACGACATCACGCGCGAAGTGCTGCTTGCCGTGCGCCGCAGCTTCATCACGCCGTTCGACCGCGGCGACATCAAGGACCTGATCCAGTCAATGGACGATGCCATCGACATGATGCACAAGACGGTCAAGACCATCCGCCTCTACGAGCAGACGAGCTTCCAGCCCGGCATGCAGGAAATGGGCGAAGCCGTCGTCAAGGCTGCCCATCTCGTCGCCGAGGCCATTCCGCTGCTCGACAAGGTGGGCGTGCATGCCGGCCGCCTCAGCGCGATCGCCGAGGAAGTCACCCGCGTCGAGGGCCGCTCGGACGAGTTGCACGACCAAGGGCTGAAAGACCTCTTCAAGCAATACGGCAAGACCGATCCGATGGCCTATATCATCGGCAGCGAGATCTACGGCGAGCTCGAAAAGGTCGTCGACCGCTTCGAGGACGTCGCCAATGAAATCAGCGGTATCGTGATCGAGAACGTCTGATGGACGCCACCCTCGCCTTCCCGCTGCTCGTCGGCCTCGTCGGCATCGCACTGCTGTTCGACTTCCTGAACGGCCTGCACGATGCGGCGAATTCCATCGCCACGATCGTCTCGACGCGCGTGCTGCGTCCGCAATATGCCGTCATGTGGGCGGCCTTCTTCAACTTCATCGCCTTCCTGTTCTTCGGCCTGCATGTCGCCGAAACGCTGGGCAAGGGCATCATCGATCCCGGCATCGTCAGCCCGCTCGTCATCTTCGCGGCGCTGATGGGCGCGATCATCTGGAACGTCGTCACCTGGATCTTCGGCATCCCCTCCTCCTCCTCGCACGCCCTCATCGGGGGCCTGGTGGGCGCGGGTCTTGCCAAGACCGGCTTCGACGCCGTCGTGTGGAGCGGCCTCATCAAGACGGCGAGCGCCATCTTCCTGTCGCCCGCCATCGGCTTCCTCCTCGCCCTCATCCTCGTGCTCGCGGTCTCCTGGCTCTTCGTGCGCCAGACGCCGTTCGCCGTCGACCGCACCTTCCGCGTCATGCAGTTCATCTCGGCCTCGCTCTATTCGCTCGGCCACGGCGGCAACGACGCGCAGAAGACCATGGGCATCATCGCCGTGCTGCTCTTCTCGCAGGGGTATCTCGGCAGCGAGTTCCATGTGCCTTTCTGGGTGGTCATCACCTGCCAGGCCGCCATGGCGCTCGGCACGCTGATGGGCGGCTGGCGCATCGTGCACACGATGGGCTCCAAGATCACCCGCCTCAACCCGATGCAGGGTTTCTGCGCGGAAACCGGTGGCGCGATCACCCTTTTCGCCGCCACCTGGCTCGGCATCCCGGTCTCGACGACACACACGATCACCGGCGCGATCATCGGTGTCGGCGCCGCCCGCCGCGTCACCGCGGTGCGCTGGGGCATTGCCGGCAACATCGTCATCGCCTGGATCGTCACACTGCCGTCGGCCGCTGCGATCTCCGCCCTCTTCTACCTCACGATCGACGCGATCACCGGCTGAGGCCGCTCCAAACGAAAACGGCGGAAGCGTTGCCGCTTCCGCCGTTCCTGTTCCTGCCGTTTCAAATCCGGATCAGAAGAGATCCGGCGCGTGCTTGAGCGCATGGACCGGCTGCCCGAAGTCGGGCGCCGTAAAATCGAAATCGTCGGAACCCGACGTCGCCGAAGCGTCATCGATGGCAAAAGGCCGGGTGGCAAAACCCGCATCGGCGTGATCGTTGCCGGCTGCCGCCGCCTTCTTGAACACGAAGGCATCGCCGCCGCCGTGATCCTCGTCCGCCGGTTCGCCAGCCTTCTTCACGCCGGTGAACTTGAGCTGGAGCTTGGCGAAGAGCTCGGCGGTCTTGGCCGATTCGAAGAAGTACTTGTCGCTCTTGTCGTAGTAATCGCCATAGGACTTGAGGTTCAGCTTGGCCGTGCCGATCACGTCGCCGTCGCCGTCCACCGCCTTGAACGTCACCACGTCGCCGGAAACCTTCGTCGAGGTGATGGTCATCTTCTCGGTACCGAGTGCATAGACCAGCTTGAACTTGCTGAAATCCCCATCCTTCTCGAGGTTGAGGCTGTAGTTCATCTTGGTGTTGAAGCTGTCGGTATAGGTGCCCTTGATGGTAAAGCCGGCCTTCGTCTGCGCAGTGGAATAGGCCAGCGTGCTGCTGTAGCCTTCGCCCTCCACCTTCACCGAAAGGCTCGTCGTCGTCTTGCCGATCTTCATCAGGATATCGGTCGTGCTGTCGCCGAAGCTGCTGTCGATCTCGACGGTTGCCTTCAGCGTCGTGGACGTCAGGCTGTACTTGGTCAGCTTGACGGTGAAATCACCGACACCGTTCAGCGAACCGTAGGTCTTCTGCAGATAGGCCTTCGTCAGATATTTTGGAAATTTCATTTACGCCCCCAATGTGCCCCGCGTTGAAACATTGGACGCTAAAAAAGCGAAAGTTTTTCTACAAGGCAAGAGATCGCCCCTAGATTGCGTCTCGCGGGCGTGACCGGAAACGACGATGTGTTGCAGGGCCGGCACATTCCCGGCAAAGATCCATGGAAAAGTATTCTCCGGAACCGTCACATCCGGCAGCACTTCGCCCCGTTTGGCCACCCTCTGTACTACGCGCGAATCACATAAATCTACGACTAAGGACAAATCTGGGATGAAATGACTGGTGCGGGCGGCGGGGATCGAACCCGCACAGCCAAGGCCGAGGGATTTTAAGTCCCTTGCGTCTACCAGTTTCGCCACGCCCGCTTGGCCTGCTTTTCGGGGAGTACGACCGCTTCGTCAATAGGTGCGGCCACCTCGCGGAACAAAAAGGGCGCGGACCTGATGTGGGCCGCACCCTTCTTCATCGGTGATGTTTCAGGAGAACATCAGGCCGAGAGTTTTGCCGCGATCTTGGCGACATGGGCGCCCTGGAAGCGGGCGGCGTCCAGTTCGATTTCCGAAGGCTGGCGCGAGCCGTCGCCGTCGGTGATCGTCGAGGAACCGTAAGGCGAGCCGCCCTTGACGGCTTCCACGCCCATCTGGCCCTGGAAAGCGTAAGGCAGGCCGGCGACGACGAGGCCATGATGCAGCAGCGTCGGGATGAAGCCGAGGATGGTCGATTCCTGGCCGCCGTGCTGCGTGGCCGAGGAGGTGAAGACCGAGCCGACCTTGCCGACGAGCTTGCCCTGCGCCCAGAGGCCGCCGGTCTGATCCCAGAAATTGCGCATCTGCGAGGCGACCGTGCCGAAGCGCGTGCCGGCTCCGACGATGATCGCGTCATAGTCGGCAAGTTCCGCCACCGTGGCGATCTCGGCCTTCTGGTCGAGCTTGAAATGCGAAGCCTTCGCCACGTCTTCCGGCACCAGTTCCGGAACGCGCTTGACGGTCACCTCGGCACCGGCCGATTTCGCACCTTCCGCGACCGCATAGGCCATGGCTTCGATATGGCCGTAGGCCGAGTAGTAGAGAACCAGTACTTTTGCCATCGTCGTCTCCTGTTTCGATGATGCCTTTCCGCTTGATCGCGGCGTCGCGTTGGATGTAGCACTTCGGGGTGGCAATGCCCCAGCGGTTGCCCGGTCGACAGACTGTTCACCCACCATTGACAATGCCGCGCCTTCGGTCGGCATTTCTGTCCGAACTACAGAGAGCGCCCATGAGTTCCCGTCCTATCGCCACCGCCGCCATGCTCGCCATCGGCGACGAACTGCTCTCCGGGCGCACCAAGGACAAGAATATCGGCCAGCTCGCCGACATGCTCTTCCTCGCCGGCATCGACCTGAAGGAGGTGCGCATCGTCGGCGACGACGAGGACGCGATCGTCGAGGCGCTGAATGCGCTGCGCGCCCGCTATACCTATGTCTTCACGTCCGGCGGCATCGGCCCGACCCATGACGACATCACGGCGGACGCCATTTCCAAGGCCTTCGGCGTGCCCTGCCTGCACGACCCGCTCGCCATGCAGCTGCTCGGCGCCATGTACGAGCGCCGCGGCGTCGAGTTCAATGAGGCGCGCCAGCGCATGGCGCGCATGCCGGAAGGCGCTGTCCATATCGAGAATGCCGTCTCGACGGCGCCGGGCTTCCACATCGGCAATGTCTATGTCATGGCCGGCGTGCCGCAGGTCTTCACCGCCATGCTCGGCACCGTGGTGCCGACCCTTGAGGGCGGCGTTCCGATGCTCTCGCGCTCGGTCGCTTCGCCCTTCGGCGAAGGCGACATCGGCAGCGCGCTGGCCGGCATCCAGAAGAAGCATCCCGAAACCAGCATCGGCTCCTATCCGCGCTTCAGCGAAAACCGCTTCTCGACGGAAATCGTCATCCGCAGCCGCGAAGAAGCCCCGGCGGAAGCCGCCGAACGTGATATACTTCAGATGATTGCCGAAATCGCCGCGGCCAAGGCCGCGTCTTGATCCCGATCAAGGTTTGACGAAAGCGGCAGGCGCATGCTTCCATCGACCCAGAACAGGAGGCCGAAATGACCTACAAGACCATCGTGGCGGTGCTGAGCGCCGCCGAGGACGCCGGCAAGGTGACGGATCATGCGCTTGCCCTTGCGCGCAAGACCGGCGCTCACGTCATCGGCATCCATGCGGAAACGCCGGTCGTGGTCACGCTGATCGCGCCGATGGAATATCCCGACCCGAGCGCCGTTCTCGACCTGCAGGAGCGGGCGCAGCAACAGTCCCGGGAGGTCGAACAGGCCTTCAAGTCGCGCTGCGAGCGCGACGACATCTCCTATGAGTGGCGCCTCTTCACCGGCACCGCCGGCTATGCCTCTGCCGGGATCATCGACAGCGCGCGCGGCGCCGACATCGTCATTGCCGGCCAGTTCGACCCCGATCTCGACGGCCCGGCGCGCGAGGACATCGAGGACCTGCTCTACGAGAGCGGCCGCCCGGTCTACCTCGTCTCCAATGCCCCGGCCGGCCCGGCGCCGATCGACCGCGTGCTGCTTGCCTGGAACGGCTCGCGCGAATCGGCGCGCGCCGCCTTCGACGCCCTGCCCTTCCTGACGGGCGCGAAGGAGGTCGAGATTTTTACCGTCGATCCGCCGGAGAACGTCATGCAGTCGCGCGACTTCTGCGGCGCCGAGCTTGCGGCAACGCTTGCCCGTCACGGCATCAAGACCACGGTCACGTCGGGTGCTTCCGATGGCCACTCGGTGGCCGAGGCGCTGAACCGGCGCGCGACGGAAATCGATGCCGGCCTCATCGTCATGGGGGCTTACAGCCATTCGAGGCTGCGCCAGCGCCTTTTCGGCGGCGTCACCAGCGCCATGATGCGCTATGCCCGCGTGCCGACGCTGATGTCACGCTGAGACGAGGGAGGCGGGCTTGCCTCCCTTGCCGCCTCTCAAACGACCGGTTTGACCATCGTCGTCGCCGCTCCGAATCCGAAGACCGGTTTCAGGAATCCGAGCGAGACGGTCGAGACGGCCTCGAACCCGCGCCGGGCGTAAAGCGCCCGGGCCCGCGGGTTCTCGTCGATGACATCGAGCCGCACCCGTTTCAATCCCGCCTCTGCCGCGCGATGCTCCAGCGCATCCAGCAGGGCCGAGCCGACACCGAGGCTGCGCGCCTCCGGCCGCACGAAGATGCCGTCCATGAGAAGCGTATCCGGTTCGCAGGGCCGCTCCAGCAGGCTGATCAACAGCGCCCGGGCAGATCCCCCGAGCCAGCCGTAGACCTTCGCCATATCCGACAGGCCGCCGCCGACAAAGGCGCCGTCCGGCGTCTTGAACCCGGCAACGCCCAGAAAACCGCCATCCACCGAAACGGCGCTCAGCGCATGGCTGGGATTGAGCATCCGCTCGATGAAGGCTACCGCTTTTTGCCGTGGGCCGAGGGGATAACGCAGCTTGCGGGAAAAGGCCTCCCAATATCCTGAAGCGGCGATCCCGCAATGCTCCGGCCTGAGCCCCGGCTCGATGCGGAATTGGCCGCCATCCTCACTGTCGCGCTCCATGTCGTTCTCCTGTGTCATGCAGCAAACAGATGGGAGTGGCATAGTGACAGTGCAATTCCAGAGCGCCCCTTTTGGCGGCCACCCTGCCCGACTTCCTTGTGGATGCCCCGGTCCCGTTGCCGCCATGGCGATTTTCTTGGGCAGCGAGTTGCAGTACAGAGGATGAATCTTCTTTTTCTGCCTATCAGGAGCCCGCCATGTCGCTGCCCGACAAAGCCTTCCCCGTATCCTGGGATCAGTTTCATCGCGACGCGCGCGCGCTTGCCTGGCGGCTGGCGGATGGCGGGCGGGAATGGCGGGCGATCGTCTGCATCACCCGCGGCGGCCTCGTGCCGGCCGCCGTCATCTCGCGCGAACTCAATATTCGCCTTATCGAGACCGTTTGCGTCGCCTCCTATCACGACTATGTCTCGCAGGGCGACATGCATGTGCTGAAGGGCATCTCGCCGGAACTGACCAAGGAAGGCGGCGAAGGCATTCTCATCGTCGACGACCTGACGGATACCGGCAAGACCGCGGCGCAGGTGCGTGCCATGCTGCCGAAGGCGCATTTTGCCGCCGTCTATGCCAAGCCGAAGGGCCGCCCGCTGGTCGACACCTTCGTCACCGAGGTCAGCCAGGACACCTGGATCTATTTCCCCTGGGACATGGGCTTCACCTACCAGGAGCCGATCGCCAAGGGCACGCGCGGCTGAGCCCTCTATCCGCGGCAGCGTGAAACGTCCTTCACGTTACGACACAACATACTGATTTGGCATTTTTTTCGTCGATGGCCGGTGGATGCGCAAGCGTACCCGCCGGCTTAATCTTTCCGCAATTCCTGCCAAAGATAGTGCTTATGTTCACCGCATCGGCGCGGTGACGGGAGGCATGGCACGGATGCGCTACGCAAGGCCGGCATTCGCGGCAGTTCTCACCGGCGCGCTCGTCTTCGGCGCAAAGGCCGTCGCGCAGCAGGACGTGCGGACCACCGCGGTCGCCGAATTCATCGACGAGAGCGTCCGCCCCTGGCTGGACGAGCCGGCGATCCTCAATGCCATCATCGCCCAGAATGCCGCCCATGCCGGGCTCAGCCAGGCGGAGATCGACGATCTCGACGCCCGCTGGCGCAGCGAGCTCTCGCGCGCCGACCGCCCGATGATCGAGGCGCAGCTCTCCAATCCCCTCTCGCTCTATCTCAAGGGCCGCCAGCGCGCGGCGGAAGGCCTCATCACCGAAATCTTCGTGATGGACAACCGCGGCCTGAATGTCGGCCAGAGCGACATCACCTCCGACTACTGGCAGGGCGACGAGGCGAAGTGGCAGAAGAGCTTCCGCACCGGCCATCTTCACATCGATGAGCCGGACCGGGACGACTCCACCCAGCTCATGCAGTCCCAGGCGAGCCTGCCGATCCGCGATCCGGCGACCGGCACCGTCATCGGCGCCATCACCGTCGGGGTCAATCTCGACGCGCTTTGACGTTACGGAAGGGAATCACTTTATCCACGGATCACAACTCCGCCCGGATGGCTATTCCCTGAAGTCGCGGGATGGAAAAGACCCTCTAAATTTACCTGTAATTTTTCTCGCTTTTCCACAGTCGCGTGCTGCGCCGCCTGTGCTTTTGCCCCGAACCCGCTGATTTTTCAGGCATCCGGCATCGTCCCCGTTTTCCACAGCCGGCAGGCACAAGATGTAGCGTTCAAACTTCCTTCATAAACCAGCCCTTGACGGGAATCGGCCAGATGAGGTTAATGAAATCCAAGTTGCGGCGGCGACTGGACCGTAGTGTTACGAGGTCGGTTCTCATCATGAAATCGCGTATCATGCGCATGTGGCCGGGTGGATGATCCGCTCGCTGCACGGGTTTTTTCGCGCTCGTTTTCCTGAGACGCCAACGCAGCCGACTGGGCTGGAAAAAAGAACCTGTTGATACTATATTTAGTATTTGCAGCCATACTCAGCACAAGATACAGGAGGCCGAGATCGATCGGCTTTCCCGCACGGACTGGACGATTTGGGCTGGCTGCAAGCAGTTGCGGCCGGACGGGGATAATTTGCGCCCTGTTTTGAGGCAGGATGCGGCAGCGAAGGACAACGGACAATGCGCATAGAACGTCGTTTCACCAAACCTGGCCAGTCGGCCTATGCGGAGATCGAATTCCGCAAGGCCACCAGCGAAATCAAGAACCCGGATGGTTCCATCGTCTTCCGCCTCGCGGATATCGACGTGCCGGCCCAGTTCTCCCAGGTCGCCGCCGACATCCTCGCGCAGAAATACTTCCGCAAGGCGGGCGTGCCCGCGCGCCTGAAGAAGGTCGAGGAAAACGACGTTCCCTCGTTCCTGTGGCGCTCCGTGCCGGATACCGAAGCCTTGAAGGCGCTCCCCGAGGGTGAGCGCTTCGGCTCGGAAACCGACGCGCGCCAGGTTTTTGACCGTCTCGCCGGCACCTGGACCTACTGGGGCTGGAAGGGCAAGTATTTCGCTTCCGAAGAAGACGCTGCCGCCTTCAAGGACGAACTCGCCTATATGCTCGCCACGCAGCGCGTCGCCCCGAACTCGCCGCAGTGGTTCAACACCGGCCTGCACTGGGCCTATGGCATCGACGGACCCGGCCAGGGCCATTTCTATGTCGACCCCTTCACGGGAAAACTCGTCAAGTCCAAGTCCGCCTACGAGCATCCCCAGCCGCATGCCTGCTTCATCCAGTCGGTCGAGGACGACCTCGTCAACGAAAACGGCATCATGGACCTGTGGGTGCGTGAAGCCCGCCTGTTCAAGTACGGCTCCGGCACCGGCTCCAACTTCTCCCATCTGCGCGGCGAAGGCGAAAAGCTGTCGGGCGGCGGCCGCTCCTCCGGCCTGATGAGCTTCCTGAAGATCGGCGACCGTGCGGCGGGCGCCATCAAGTCCGGCGGCACGACGCGCCGTGCGGCCAAGATGGTCGTGGTCGATATCGACCACCCGGATATCGAGGCCTACATCAACTGGAAGGTCAAGGAAGAGCAGAAGGTGGCGGCCCTCGTGACCGGCTCGAAGATCGTCGCCGGCCACCTCAAGGCCATCATGAAGGCCTGCGTCAACTGCTCGGCCGAAGGCGATCGTTGCTACGACCCGGCGGAAAACCCGGCCCTCAAGCGCGAAATCCGCGCTGCCAAGAAGAGCCAGGTTCCGGAAAACTACATCAAGCGCGTCATCCAGTTCGCCAAGCAGGGCTACAAGGACCTCGAGTTCAAGACCTACGATACGGACTGGGATTCGGAAGCCTACCTCACCGTCTCCGGCCAGAACTCCAACAACTCGGTTTCGCTGAAGGACGACTTCCTGCGCGCCGTGGAGAATGACGGCGACTGGAACCTCACCGCCCGCAAGGACGGCAAGGTCATGAAGACGCTGAAGGCCCGCGACCTATGGGAGCAGATCTCCTACGCCGCCTGGGCTTCGGCCGATCCTGGCCTGCACTTCAACACGACGATGAACGACTGGCACACCTCGCCGGCCGCGGGCCCGATCCGCGCCTCGAACCCGTGCTCGGAATACATGTTCCTCGACGACACCGCCTGCAACCTCGCCTCGCTGAACCTGCTTCAGTTCAAGGATGCGGCCACCAAGAACATCAACATCGCCGATTACGAACACGCCGTCCGCCTCTGGACCATCGTGCTCGAAGTCTCGGTCATGATGGCGCAGTTTCCCTCGCGCCAGATCGCCGAGCGCTCCTACGAGTACCGCACGCTCGGCCTCGGCTACGCCAATATCGGCGGCCTCCTGATGTCCTCGGGCATCCCGTACGATTCGACGGAAGGCCGCGCCATTGCCGGTGCGCTGACCGCCATCATGACGGGCGTCTCCTATGCGACCTCCGCCGAAATGGCGAGCGAGCTCGGCCCGTTCCCGAACTTCGAGCCGAACCGCGACAACATGCTGCGCGTCATGCGCAACCACCGTCGTGCCGCCTATGGCGAAACCGCCGGCTATGAGGCCCTCTCGGTCAACCCGGTCGCCCTCATTCATGGCGAGTGCCCGGACCAGACCCTGATCGTCCACGCCAAGGCTGCCTGGGACAAGGCCGTCGACCTCGGCGAAAAGCACGGCTACCGCAACGCCCAGACGACCGTCATCGCGCCGACCGGCACGATCGGCCTCGTCATGGACTGCGACACGACCGGCATCGAGCCCGACTTCGCGCTGGTGAAATTCAAGAAGCTCGCCGGCGGCGGTTACTTCAAGATCATCAACCGCGCCGTTCCGGAAGCGCTGCGCACGCTCGGCTATTCGGAAAGCCAGATCGCCGAGATCGAGGCCTATGCGGTCGGCCATGGCAACTTCAATCAGGCGCCCGCCGTCAACCCCGGCTCTCTGAAGGCCAAGGGTTTTCCGGATGACAAGATCGACGCCGTCAATGCCGGCCTGAAGTCCGCCTTCGACATCAAGTTCGCCTTCAACCAGTGGACGCTCGGCGCCGACTTCCTGAAGGACGTGCTGAAGGTCTCGGACGAGCAGCTTTCCGACATGTCCTTCAACCTCCTGGAGCATATCGGCTTCTCGAAGAAGGACATCGAAGCCGCCAACATCCACGTTTGCGGTGCGATGACCCTCGAAGGCGCGCCCTTCCTCAAGAAGGAGCACCTGCCGGTCTTCGATTGCGCCAATCCCTGCGGCAAGATCGGCAAGCGCTACCTCTCGGTCGAAAGCCACATCCGCATGATGGCGGCCGCCCAGCCGTTCATCTCGGGCGCCATCTCCAAGACGATCAACATGCCGAACGAGGCGACCGTCGAGGATTGCAAGAACGCCTACATGCTCTCCTGGAAGCTCGCGCTGAAGGCCAACGCCCTCTACCGCGACGGTTCCAAGCTGTCCCAGCCGCTCAACGCCTCGCTAATCGAGGACGAGAACGACGAGGACGATGCAGTGGAAGCCCTGGTCGCCGCTCCGGCGGCTGCCCAGGCTGTCGCGGTCACGGAAAAGATCGTCGAGAAGATCATCGAACGCGTCGTGCGCGACCGGGAAAAACTGCCGAACCGTCGCCAGGGCTACACCCAGAAGGCCGTCGTCGGCGGACACAAGGTCTATCTGCGCACCGGCGAATTCGGCGATGGCCGCCTCGGCGAGATCTTCATCGACATGCACAAGGAAGGCGCCGCCTTCCGTGCGATGATGAACAATTTTGCCATCGCCATCTCGCTGGGTCTCCAGTATGGCGTGCCGCTCGAGGAATATGTGGAGGCCTTCACCTTCACCAAGTTCGAGCCGGCCGGCATGGTCCAGGGCAACGACGCGATCAAGAACGCGACGTCGATCCTCGACTACGTCTTCCGCGAACTTGCCGTCTCCTATCTCGGCCGTCACGACCTCGCGCATGTCGACCAGTCGGACTTCTCGAACACGGCGCTCGGCAAGGGCATCCAGGAAGGCAAGACCAACCCGTTCTCGACCGGCTGGACGCGCGGCCACAAGCCGACGCTGATCCAGGGCGGCCAGGGCGGCGAGCGCCAGCTCTCCGAGCCGAAGGGCGCGGCCACCGCCGCTCCGGCAAAAGCCTCCTCGGGCAGCAACGTCACCTCGTTCGCCGGCAACGCCGCGCGCAAGATCGAGCCGACCACCGCGATTTCGACCCACGAAATCGTCGCCTTCAAGCGCGATTACGAGGAGCGCGCGGCTGAGCTTGCGGAAGAAATCGCCGACGAGGTCGCGGACGAAGGCACCCAGAGCGTCACCGCCCTCTTCTCCGACAAGGCCGCCGCCGAAGCCGCCAGCGCCAAGGCCGATGCCAAGAAGCTGGAAAACGAACGCCGCATGCGCTCCATCGCGCAGGGCTACACCGGCAACATGTGCTCGGAGTGCCAGAACTTCACGATGGTGCGCAACGGCACCTGCGAGAAGTGCGACACCTGCGGCGCGACGAGCGGCTGCAGCTAAGGCCGCCGGCACAGGCCAATAACGAAACACGGTACCCCGGCAGTTTGCCGGGGTATTTTTTTGCCCGTCCTTCGCAGAAAATCCACTCTCGCATTTTCCCCACTCCTTTTCCCCATGCCTACAATCCCCCATCCCGCCACGGATACACCGCGAGGCGTCGTGGCGAGGCGGGGTCGGCGCTTTTGGCGAGGGACGGACGTAGGCCGTCGCCCAAGGGGCCTGCGGAAAATGGTCTCCCTCCGGCGACACGGGGGAAGCGGCGGGCGTCGGACCGAGCCTTCCGCTTCATGCCCCGAACGGCGCGCCGGGCGTGCCTGTGCGGCACACAAGGGGGCCGGCCTGGCGGATGCGTCGGCATCGTCCGCCGGGATGAGACCGTCCGGAAGGCAAAACCTTCCGTCCACCATCGCCATGGCGCGCGATGGCGGATGACAAAACGGAAACGGCCTCCTTCCGGAAACCGGCGAACACCATCCATCGTCCCGGCCTTTGCAGAGAGACCGGAGTTGCGGGCAAAAACCGCTGAACGGGGCGCTGAAAGGCGCCATACACTACTTTCAGATGCGGCACCTTCCAGCGCCCCGTCCGAAACACCAGGCAAAACCCGGCTCCCATGCGCGGGAATGCCGACGTGCGATTTCGCGCGAGCGCTGGCCGCCAACGCAAACTTTTCCGCGCCTGCACGCCCCGCCTTCCACGATATCATTGCCGTCACGGGATGCGCAGGGTACATGCAATCCTCCCGTTACGGGAATCGACCTGACCCGAATCCCGTGATGCAGAAGGAACAGTCGATGCCGATAGCACCGCGCCGTGGGCCGATTGCCCTGACGTACCGCGTGCTTGTCCTGCCGGGCGTCATTGCCTATCTCTTCGCCGTCAGCATCGTCGTGCTGGCCGCCGACCGGTTCTGGCTCGTCGATCTCCTCACCTTCGCCTGGCCCTATATCATCGCCGCCGGCAGCCTGCTTGTCGTTGCGGCGCTGGTGACGCGCCGCATGAAGGCGATCGTGATCGCCGGCGTCGGCCTTGCGGTGGCGCTAATCCCCGCCGCCGACGTACCGACCGCCCGCACCTCTGCCGCCACCGGCGGCCTGAAGGTGCTGACCGCCAATCTCTTCGTGGAGAACGAAGAGGATCCGGCCGTCTTCATCGCACTGCTGCGCGCGGAAAAGCCCGATATCGTCGTTCTGGAAGAGACGACCGCGCGCTGGGAGCAGGCCCTGTCCGCGGCCGGCCTCTATCCCTACGAAAGCAGCTCGGATGCGCGCGAGCGCGATGCCATCAAGGTCTTCTCCAGCCTGCCGATCCGCGCGGAGACCGAGCTGAAACGTGCCTTTACCGAGGAGCGCGCCTACAAGCAGCCGCTGCGAATGGAACTGGACATGCGCGGCAAGCCGCTCTTCCTCTATGCCTTCCATCCCGAAACACCGCGCCGGCTCTGGCAGTGGCGCGATCGCAATGCCTATCTTTCGGCCGCTGCCGATGCGGTGCGCGGCGATCTCGAAAGAGCGCCGGTCATCGTCGCCGGCGACTGGAACACGCCGACCTGGTCGCCCTTCTTCCGCACCTTCCTCAAGCAGGCCGGCCTTGCCTCCACCGCGGGCGGCTGGCTGCAGCCCGCCACGCGGTTCAGCCAGAGAATCGAGACGGTCGCCTATATCGGGGCGTCGATCGACCATATCGCCGTCTCCCCGGATATCTCGGTGCGGGCGCGCCGCGTCGGCCCTAACTTCGGGTCCAACCACCTGCCCGTCATCGCCGAACTGGCGCTACCGGAAAACTGACCCCTCGCCCGGGTGGAAAAACACCCTATCTTAGGCGCAGGCCACTTTGAGGGAGACCAACCATGCCGACGGAAAAGGACAGTCCCAGAGCATCGCTCGAGGAAGAGCGTGCCCGGCAGAAGCGGAAGACGGCCGAAGCCGAGCAGGACGACTATCTGGAAGAGGCGCTGGAAGAGACCTTTCCCGCCAGCGATCCCATCGCTCCGGGCGACGCAAGGGACCACGCCAAGTGAACGGCGTGGCGTCCATGCCCCGCCCCGACCAGGAAGACCCGAACAGCAATGAGTACACCCTTTCTCTTCACGGGCCCGGAAGACGCTGCCGTTACCCTGCTTCTTGCCCATGGCAGCGGCGCGCCGATGGATTCGGCGGCAATGAATGCGGCAGCCGATGCCCTCGCCGCCGAGGACCTGCGCGTCGCGCGCTTCGAATTTTCCTACATGGCGGCGCGCCGCAGCCAGGGCAGCCGCCGGCCGCCACCGAAGGCAGAAACGCTGAACCCGGAATTTCGCGCCGCCGTCGCCGATCTGGCGGCAAAGGGACGGCTGGTCATCGGCGGCAAATCGATGGGCGGACGCATCGCCAGCATGGTGGCGGATGATCTTTTCGCCGAGGGCCGCATCGCCGGCCTCGTCTGCCTCGGTTATCCGTTCCACCCGCCGGAAAAGCCTGCGCAACTGCGCACCGCGCATCTGATGACGCTGGCAACGCCGGCGCTGATCTGCCAGGGCACGCGCGATCCCTTCGGCACCCGGGACGAGGTTGCCGCCTACGATCTTCCGGAGCGCATCCGCCTTCTCTGGCTGGAGGACGGCGACCACGACCTGAAGCCGCGCAAGAGCGTTTCCGGCTTTTCCGCCGCCGACCACCTCGCCACCATGGCGAAGACCGTTAAGGCCTTCACGGAGACGCTGGCATAGGTCCTGTTCCGCATGGAACAGCGCGCAGAACCGTCCCATGCGAAGGTTCGGTCACTGGATGGAACGAACCATCCCAACCGAACCAGAAGGGACACCGACATGCGCAACCTCCTCCTCGCCGCCGCCATCGCCTTTACCGCCGTCGCAAGCTTCGCAGCTCCGTCGCAGGCGGGTTACTACGGCTATGACTACCAGCCGACCTGCTTCATCAAGAAGATCAAGACCTACGACTACTACGGCAACCTGATCATCAAACGCGTCCGCGTCTGCCACTAGCCGGCGCCCCCGATCTGGGGTCGATCGATGTGCGGCCGCCGCTGGCAGACGGCCTCACGGACGCGAAGAAGCCCGGATGCGTTCCCATGCATCCGGGCTTCTCGTCTTCGATTATTCGCCGTTCACCTGCCCGGCCCAGCTTTGCGTGGTACTCTGACCGTCGAGGAAAGGCAGGGCCGTGCTGACGAGTGCGGGTGCTGCAAAGATCTCGTAATGCGTCAGCCCCGGCAAGATGGCGAGACGGTTCTTTGACATGTGCTCCCGCATCCAGCCCGCATCCTTCAGCCCGCCGCCGAGTTTCTGGTAGAATTCGACGATGTGTTCCGGGCGGATCATGTCGCTGTCGCCGAAGACCAGCATGACGGGCATGGCGAGCTTGGCCACCGCATCCGATGCGTCGTAATCCACCCGCATCGCCGCTCCCATGGCATCAAGCAGTTTCGGGAACGCGGAAACATCGGGCGCAACGGCGGCATAGGACTTGTACATCGGCGTTTCCTTCATCATCTCGGCCATGGCCCCGGACACCGCCGCCTGCTGCGGCAGCATTTCCGGGAAGAAGCCGTTCCTGGCGAAGGGTGCGGAGGCGATGACGAGACGGCGCACTCTGTCCGGCGCGACGGCGGCCATGTGCAGCGCGACGCCGCCGCCAAAGGAATAGCCGAGCACATCGACCTTGTCGTAGCCGAGCTTTTCGACAAGCTCGGCCATGTCGGCGCCGATGGCAGGAAGATCGATCGGCCGCGTGCCGAGCGGCGTGCGGCCATGGCCCTGCAGATCGACGCCGATCACCTGGCGCTTCTCCTGCAGCGTCTTGAGGTTGGCGCCGAACATCTCGATCTGACCGAGGCCGCCATGCAGCAGGAGCAGCGGCTCGCCCTCGCCGCGGATCTCGTAATAGTAGTCGATGCCGTTCACGGTCAGGCGGCCGGCCTTGTCCGGTTTGCCGGCTTCGCCCTGCAGCGGGTTTTCGGATACCGTCTCCGCCTGCGCCGCAAGGGGGGCGAAGGCGGCAAGGGCGGCGGTCAGAAGGGTTATGATGGTCATCTTCGGCATGTCTGTCTCCTCGGGTTCCCGCCGGCGGCCCCGCCGGCGTCATGCACCAAGGACGCGGCGGGATGCTTCACCCCGACAGCACGAAAAAAATTTCAGAAGATGCCTGAGAGGATGATTCAAGTGCCTGCCGGATTGAATCCGCTTTCGGAGCCAACGATTTGAAAAGGCTTCTTTATTTTCGGAAGAGGTACCGGGTCGCCGCGGAAGGGAACGTTAACCCGGGCATGCGAACATTAGCGCCAAACCAGATACACCCGGGCAGACCATGGCACACAGCTTCTCCTACACGCACTACGATCTCGACATGCAGCGTGCCGGGACGGTGATCGAGATCACGCTTTCGGCCATCGCCAATGTTCGACTGATGAGCCACGGCAATTTCGACCTGTTCAAGAATGCCCGCCAGCACAAGTTCCTGGGTGGCGTCGCCAAGCAGTCCCCGGTCCGGCTGAAAATTCCGGACAACGGCCACTGGCATGTGGTGGTCGACATGGAAGGGCATCCCGGCAAGGCCGAATCGTCGATCAAGGCCGTGCCGGCCGCACCGCAAAAGCCCGTGCAGCGCTTCAGCGCCGCCTCCTGACGGGCGCTGCGGTCGTCAGCCCCGCTCCCGGCGCAACTTCGCCCACCATTCCAGCCGCTTCTTCAGCTCGCGTTCGAAGCCGCGCTCGGGCGGGTCGTAGAAGGTTTTCCGGCCCATCTTCTCCGGGAAATAGTCCTGCCCGGAAAAGGCATCCGGCTCATCGTGATCGTAGCGATAGCCATCGCCATACCCTTCGCCCTTCATCAGCTTGGTGGGCGCGTTGAGGATGTGTTTGGGCGGCAGCAGCGAGCCGTTCTCCTTTGCCGCACGCATCGCCGATTTGTAGGCGACATAGACCGCATTCGATTTCGGCGCGGTGGCGAGGTAGATACAGGCCTGCGCCAGCGCCAGCTCTCCCTCCGGCGAGCCGAGGAAATCATAGGCATCCTTGGCGGCATTGCAGACGGCGAGTGCCTGCGGATCGGCAAGGCCGATATCCTCCACCGCCATCCGCACCATGCGGCGGCACAGGAACAATGGATCTTCGCCGGCATCCAGCATGCGGGTCAGATAATAGAGCGCCGCATCCGGATCGGAACCACGCACCGCCTTATGCAGCGCGGAGATGAGATTGTAGTGGCCGTCCTGCGACTTGTCATAGACCGGGGCGCGGCGCTGGACGATACGGAAGAGATCGTCCTGCCCGAAGGTCTCGCCGGAACGCGCGGCGCGCCATACCTCCTCGGCAAGCGTCAGCACCGCCCGCCCGTCGCCGTCGGCCATGCGCAGCAGCGAGGCACGCGCTTCCCCGTCGAGTGGCAGCGGCTTCTCCTCGACCACCTCGGCGCGCTTCAGCAGCTCTTCGAGGCTCTCCTCGTCATGCGACTTGAAGGTGAGCACGCGGGCGCGGGAGAGAAGCGCGGCGTTGAGTTCGAAGGACGGATTCTCCGTCGTCGCGCCGACGAGCACGATCGTGCCGTCCTCCATGACCGGCAGGAAGCTGTCCTGCTGGGCACGGTTGAAGCGATGGATCTCGTCGACGAAGAGCAGGGTCTGGCGCCCGCCCATACGGCGTTGCCGGGCGGATTCGAAAACCTTCTTGAGATCGGCGACGCCGGAGAAGATGGCGGAGATCTGCTCGAAGGCGAGACCGGTCTCGCCGGAAAGCAGCCGCGCCACCGTCGTCTTGCCGGTGCCGGGCGGCCCCCAGAAGATCATCGAGCCGAGCGAGCCGGCCTCGATCATGCGCGACAGCACGCCGTCAGGTCCGGTCAGGTGGTCCTGCCCGGAGACTTCGCCCAGCGTGCGGGGACGCAGCCGATCGGCCAGCGGCCGTTTTGCCGCCATCTCCTCGGGTTCACGCGGGGCGAAGAGGTCGCTCATCGGAAGAACTGGCGGATGCGCTGGCCGTCACGCTCGATCTCGACGCGCCAGATGGACGGGTCCTCGGTGACGAGCGAGGCGAGGATTTCGGTGGAGGCGACTTCGGTGCCGTTGAGCGCAATGATGATGTCGCGCGGCTGGAGACCGATGCGCGCTGCCGGCGAGCCGCGATTGACCTCGGTAACGACGACGCCCGTCGTGGTCCTGTTGGTCGGCATGCGCAGGTCTTCGGCCACGCGCGGCGAAAGGTTGGCGACGATCGCGCCGGAGAAGGGGTTGCGCCCCTCGATCAGCCGCTCGTCGCGCGGCGTCGTCTCGGGCGCACGGTCGAGCGAGAGCGTCAGCTCCTCCTCCTTGCCATTGGCGACGACCGTGATGCGCGCCGTGCCGCCGATGCCGACCGTGGTGAGGCGATAGCCGAGGGCGTCGGGATGTTCGACGGGAACACCATTGACGGCGGTGACGACCTGCCCCGGCTTCATGCCCGCCTTCTCCGCCGGGCTGCCGGCCTGCACCTGCGAAACCAGCGCACCACGGGCACGATCGAGGCCAAGCGCCTCGGCCACCTCGGAGGTCACAGGATCGAAGGTGGCCCCGATGAAGGGGCGGTCGAAGGTGGCGCTGCCGTTTTCGGCACTGGCGATGAAGGTCTTCACCAGATTGGCCGGAATGGCGAAACCGACGCCGTTCGAGCCGCCGCCGCGCGAGAAGATCGCGGTGTTGATGCCGATCAGCTCGCCGTTCATGTTGATGAGGCCGCCGCCGGAATTGCCGGGATTGATCGAAGCGTCCGTCTGGATGAAGAAGCCGAAATCGCCGGAGCGGACCTGGTTGCGGGCGAGCGCCGAGACGATGCCGCTCGTCACCGTCTGGCCGACGCCGAACGGATTGCCGATGGCAAGCACCAGGTCGCCGACCTGCACCGCGTCGCTGTCGCCGAGCGGCAGCGCGGTGAAATCCACATCCGCCTTGATCTTCAGGACGGCAAGGTCGACGCGCTCGTCCTTCAGCACCACGGTGCTCTCATATTCACGGCCGTCCGCGAGCGCGATCTTGATATCGCTCGCCCCCTCGATGACATGGTTGTTCGTCATGACGATGCCCTTGGCCCCGACGATGACGCCCGAGCCGAGCGAGGACTGCTTTTCGCTGCGATTCGGCATGCGCTGGCCGAAGAACTCCTCGAAGAAGGGATCGCCGTCGAAGATCGAGCGGCGCTCGACGACGCGCTCGGCGTAGACATTGACCACCGCGTTTTCGACCTGCTTGACCAGCGGCGCGAAGGAGAGCTGCATTTCCGTGCGCGATTGCGGCACGGTGCGCTCCTCGGCCCTTGCGGGCGCCGCAAGGGCGAGAGCAAAGGCAAGCGGGGCGGCAAGCAGGATGCGGACGTTCGGCATGGACGAGTCTCCTTCGTTTCTGCGTCACGATCAGATAGGATCTCGCGGGAAAAAAGGCAAACCGCGTGGCGGCGCGTCGATCGCGGCGATCTCACGCAGCGCGCACGAAAATGTGGTCACTGCAAATCTTTCGCCGCCGTTGAAACAACACGGACCGCGTTTACGTAGGTACCAGGGAAAACAACGCAACAGATCGAGCCCCGCCATGTCTCTCTACCGCCCGCCCCGCATCCCCGCGTCGCAGATCACGCCGGAACACTGTTTCCTCGGGCGCCGCTCGTTTCTGGCGGCGGCGGGCGGAGCGCTCCTGGCATCCGGCGCCCCCGCCTTCGCGGAAGCGCTGAAGGCGTCGAAATCGCCCTATGCGGTGGACGAGGCACTGACGCCCGAAAAGGATGTGACCAGCTACAACAACTTCTATGAGTTCGGCTTGGGCAAGGGCGACCCGCTCGCCAACTCGGAAAAGTTCAAACCGACGCCCTGGACGGTGAAGGTCGACGGGCTCGTCGGCAAGCCGAAGGAATTCGGGTTGGAAGAGCTGCTTTCCCTGCCGCTGGAAGATCGGGTCTACCGCATGCGCTGCGTGGAGGCATGGTCGATGGTCATTCCCTGGGTCGGCTTTCCGCTCTCCGCGCTGCTCGACAAGGTGGAGCCGCTTGGCGACGCAAAATACGTCGCCTTCGAAACAATCGTCCGGCCTGAGGAAATGCCCGGCCAATCCGGCTATTTCCAGTCGCTGCCCTGGCCCTATGTCGAGGGGTTGAGACTGGACGAGGCACGCCACCCGCTGGCGATCCTCTCCGTCGGCGTCTACGGCAAGACGTTGCCGAATCAGAACGGCGCGCCGATCCGCCTCGTCGTGCCGTGGAAGTACGGCTTCAAGGGCATCAAGTCGATCGTCAAGATCACGCTCACCGACAAGCAGCCGCCCTCCACCTGGAACCTCGCCGCGCCGAGTGAATATGGCTTCTATGCCAATGTGAACCCGGAGGTCGATCATCCACGCTGGAGCCAGGCAAGCGAAAACCGCATCGGCGAAGGCGGCTTCTTCGGCGCCAACCGGCGGCCGACCCTGCCCTTCAACGGCTATGCCGAGGAGGTTTCCGGTCTTTACAGCGGTATGGATCTCAGGGCGAACTACTGATGGCGAGCCTGCCCACCCTGCCCCGCAAATACCACGCGGCCTCGATCTGGCTGCTGTACGCCGTCGGTCTCCTGCCCGCGGCCTGGGGCTTCTGGCTCGGCGCAACGGGGCGCCTGCCCGGCAATCCGGTCAAGGAATTCGAGCACCTGCTCGGCCTCTGGGCGCTGCGCTTCTTCATCGCCACGCTCGCCATCACGCCTATCCGCGATCTCTTCGCCATCAATTGGGTGCGCTACCGCCGGGCGCTCGGGCTCCTGGCGTTCTGGTACGTGCTGATGCACTTCCTCACCTACATGCTGCTCGACCAGTATCTGAATTTCCCGGCGATCCTCGTCGACATCGCCAAGCGGCCCTTCATCACCATCGGCATGGCCGCCTTCGTGCTGCTCATTCCACTGGCGTTGACGTCCAACAACTGGTCAATCCGTCGGCTCGGCATGCGCTGGGTGAAGCTGCACAGGCTAGTCTATGTCATCGCCGCCGCCGGTGCGCTGCATTTCGCCATGTCGGTGAAGGTCGTGGGGCTGGAGCCCTGGACCTATATCGGACTTGTGGCGCTGCTTCTCCTCTATCGGCTGGTGCGGCCGATGATCCGCGGCGGCAGAGGCGGGAAGGCACGCGCCTCCGCATTTCGCGGGCAGGAGCGCTCGGCTTGAGGCTTGCCGTATGACATTGCCTTAGGACGCGCGACCCGGGCCGCTCGCCTCGTCCCTGATCACGAAGAGCTTGGGTCCAGCCTGCTGCGGGACATCCGCCGGACTGCTGACGACGCGGTTCCGGCCATTGCTCTTGGCAAGATAGAGCAAGCGGTCGGCGCGGCTGATCGCATCATGGATCGTATGATCGCCGGCAGCCGTGACCGCAACGCCAAAACTCGCGGTGATCGAGCGGTCGATACCGATACGGCCGAGATCGCGTTCCGACAAGGCCAGACGCACCGTGTTTGCAAGCATATGGGCGTCTTGCAGGCGGCAGTTCGGCAGATAGGCGATGAACTCCTCTCCGCCGAAGCGGGCGACCGCGACGCCCGGCCAGGCGAGCGTGCGCAGGAGGTCGGCCACCTCGCGGATCGCCTCGTCCCCGGCTGCGTGTCCGAACCGGTCGTTGATCGACTTGAACCAGTCGATATCGGCGACGACGATGGCGGCCTCGTTTTTGCCCGCGTGCCCGTTTGCGCCAAGAAGCTGCTCGAAGCCGCGACGGTTGAGGAGACCGGTCAACGGATCCTCCTCCGACGCCTTGCGGTACCGCTCGACGATCCGCAACGCCACCGAGGCAAGCGCAGTCAGAGCCAGAAGCAATGCGCCGATCGTCGCCGTGACCTGCATGACGAAGGCGTAGGGCGAACCGATAAAGGCATCCATGGCAAGACTGCCCGCCATGACGAAGAAAACGATCGTGCGCACCGTCGTCTCAAGCATGACGAAGACAACGGCGCCGAGCAGCGCGCGGTCCACCCATGTGGCCGCCCGGCGCCAGGAGGACAGCAAGGCTGTTGCGAGCAGAAGGCTGCAGGCGATGTCGCTGACGAAGAGTTCGACGCGCAGGCTTTGCGCGACGAACACGGCGTAGGCGATGGCGCCGTAGGCGGCGGCGGCAATGCCGAGGCGGAGAACGAGATGACGGGGCGCGTCGAAATGGGCGGTCAGGCCATGACTGTAGAAGAGGAAGGCGCTGAGGAACGCAGCATCTGCCGTCATCGCGACCATGGGCACGGGCGCGACAGCCTGCAGAAGCGGCGCAAGGAAACCGAGGGCCGCACAGAGATAACCGCCGGCCCAGAACAGGGCGGCGCGGTTGCCGAAACGCGCGACGATGAAAAACGCTACGCCGAACAGGGTAAGAACCACCGGCAGCAGGAATGCGAAATTCTCGGCCATCACTCGAACTCGATTAAACTTCGCGAAAAGTTTAGAGCCGAGGGCTGAAGACAATGCCTAGGGACATGGTTTCCGGAACCTTGCAGGCGGCATTTGCGCAAAGAAAAAGCCGGGCGCTTTCGCGTCCGGCTTCAAGACGTCCGGTGAGGACGCTTTTTCGATCAGGCGGCTTCGGCAGCGTCTGCTTCAGCAGCAACGCGAGCCTTGTCGGCTGCGCCCTTGGCGTCGACGTCGCGGTCAACGAACTCGATGACGGCGAGCGGGGCGTTGTCGCCATGACGGTAGCCGGCCTTCATGATGCGCAGGTAGCCACCGTTACGGCTGGCGTAGCGCGTTGCGATCGCGTCGAACAGCTTCGAAACGACGGCGACGTCGCGGATCTGCGAGATCGCCTGACGGCGAGCGTGCAGGTCGCCGCGCTTGCCGAGGGTGACGAGCTTCTCGACGATCGGGCGAATTTCCTTCGCCTTCGGCAGGGTGGTGACGATCTGCTCATGCTGGATGAGCGAAGCAGCCATGTTGGCGAACATCGCCTTGCGGTGGCTGGCGGTACGGTTGAGTTTGCGACCGGAATTCTGGTGGCGCATCTCTATTCTCCTTCACATGCAGGCAGTTGCCTGCCGTTTGATGGTGTTAATACTGGTCTTCGTAGCGCTTGGCGAGATCTTCGATGTTCTCGGGCGGCCATGCCGGCACTTCCATGCCGAGGTGCAGGCCCATGGAAGCGAGAACTTCCTTGATTTCGTTCAGCGACTTGCGACCAAAATTCGGAGTACGAAGCATTTCGGCTTCGGTCTTCTGAATGAGATCGCCGATATAGACGATGTTGTCGTTCTTCAGGCAGTTCGCCGAACGGACGGAAAGTTCCAGTTCGTCGACCTTCTTGAGGAGTGCCGGGTTGAACGCCAGTTCGGTGACCGATTCCTCTTCGGCTTCCTTCTGCGGCTCGTCGAAATTGACGAAGACCGAGAGCTGGTCCTGGAGGATGCGGGCCGCAAACGCGATCGCATCTTCGCCCGTGACGGAACCATCGGTCTCGATGGTCATCGTCAGCTTGTCGTAGTCGAGAACCTGGCCTTCACGGGTGTTTTCCACCTTGTAGGACACTTTCTTGACCGGCGAATAAAGGCTGTCGACCGGGATGAGGCCGATCGGCGCGTCTTCGGAACGGTTGCGGTCGGCCGGGACATAACCCTTGCCGTTGTTGACCGTGAACTCCATGCGGATTTCCGCGCCCTCGTCGAGGGTGCAGATGACATGGTTCGGGTTCAGGATCTCGATGTCGCCGACCGTCTGGATGTCACCAGCCGTCACGACGCCCGGACCCTGCTTGCGCACGACCATACGCTTGGAATCGTCGCCATCCATCTTGATGGCGATTTCCTTGATGTTCAGCACGATATCGGTCACGTCTTCCCGGACGCCCGGGATCGACGAGAACTCGTGCAGCACGCCGTCGATCTGCACGGCGGTAACAGCCGCACCGCGCAGCGACGACAGGAGAACGCGACGCAGCGCGTTGCCGAGCGTCAGGCCGAAGCCACGCTCCAGCGGCTCGGCAACAAGGCTTGCCTTGGTGCGGCCGGAGGAGGAGAACTCCACCTTGTTCGGCTTGATCAGTTCCTGCCAGTTTTTCTGGATCATATGTTTTGCCTTCCGTTCGCCGCCACCATCCAATCGTGGCGGCCGAGCCCTGAAGATCCACGGAAGCCGTCACCCGGCTTCCGCGGCAATTCGAATGCGGTGATCAGACGCGACGCTTCTTGCGCGGGCGGCAACCGTTGTGCGGGATCGGGGTCACGTCGCGGATGGACGTGATCATGAAGCCGGCAGCCTGGAGGGCGCGCAGAGCCGATTCGCGGCCGGAACCCGGACCGCAGACTTCGACTTCCAGCGACTTCATGCCGTGTTCCTGGGCCTTCTTGGCGCAGTCTTCAGCAGCGATCTGGGCGGCAAACGGGGTCGACTTGCGCGAACCCTTGAAGCCCTTTGCACCGGCCGACGACCAGGCAATGGCGTTGCCCTGTGCGTCGGTGATGGTGATCATCGTGTTGTTGAACGAAGAATTGACGTGAGCAACACCCGAGGTGATGTTCTTGCGTTCGCGACGGCGGACGCGTGCGGCTTCCTTGGCCATGGATAGTCCTTTCGTTGATCTCGACACCGCCGTAGTTCCAGCGGCTCCACCGGGCCGGGTCGAAACCCTTGGCCCTGAATAAAATTTGCACCCGGCCCGAAGGCATCGCGTGCGGCGATATCGTCACTGCCGTAATACCAGCAGCTCCACCGACCGGGGCCTCGACCTGATGAAAAGCAAGGTCCCGCTCGAAACTCAAAAGAGGCCGGCGCGAAGCGCCAGCCTCCCACTCCCCGTTTCCGGGAAATTACTTCTTCTTGCCTGCGATGGCCTTTGCCGGGCCCTTGCGGGTGCGGGCATTGGTGTGCGTGCGCTGACCGCGGACCGGAAGGCCACGACGGTGACGCAGACCGCGGTAGCAACCGAGGTCCATGAGGCGCTTGATGTTCATCGAGGTTTCGCGACGCAGGTCACCTTCGACCTGATAGTCACGGTCGATGGCTTCGCGGATCTGCAGGATTTCTGCGTCCGTCAGCTGGTGTACGCGACGATCGGACGGAATACCGACCTTCTCGATGATTTCCTGTGCAAACTTCGGGCCGATCCCGTGGATATAGGTCAGCGCGATGACTACGCGCTTCGCGGTCGGGATGTTGACGCCAGCGATACGTGCCACGCCTGTTCTCCTTGCTTCCAGTTGCCATCCGGCAAGTGGTTTTCTTCATTCGATACGACCGGGAAGGCCGCTGTTCAATTGAGGTTCGGGACATGTCGAAAACGACCGCACCCGGACTTCGTTCTTCTGAAATCCGCGCCGATCGCAATGGTATGTCGCGAGTTGGCGCTGTCATAAGGGGAATCGGCCGAAAAAGTCAACTCCCGGCCGGTCCTTTTTCGCCTGATCTCAGGCGTTCTCCAGGATTCCGGCGATCTCCGCCGTCACCTTGTCGACATTGGCCATGCCGTCGACCGTCTGGAGCTTGCCGGTCGACGCGTAGTAGGTCGACAGCGGCGCAGTCTTTTCGCGGTATTCCGTCAAGCGTCGCTTGAAGGCTTCCGGATTGTCGTCGGAACGGACCGTGCCGCCCGCGGCGATCGTCTCGGCCACGCGATTCTCCATGCGCTTGACCAGCGCATCCTCGTCGACCTTCAGCTCGATCACGGCGTCGAGCGAGAGGCCCTTGCCGGCGAGAATCTGGTCGAGAGCCTCAGCCTGCGGAACCGTGCGCGGATAGCCATCAAGGATGAAGCCCTTGGCACAGTCGGCCGAATCGATTCGGTCAGACACGATCTCGTTGACGATGGCGTCGGAAACGAGCTGGCCGGCATCCATGACGGCCTTGGCGCGCTTGCCGACATCCGTGCCGGCGGCGACAGCCGCCCGCAACATGTCACCCGTGGAGAGCTGCGGAATACCGTGCTTCTCCGTCAGAAGCTTGGCCTGTGTCCCCTTGCCAGCGCCCGGCGGTCCCAGAAAAATCAGTCTCATCGTCCCCTCTTACCTCCACGCAGCTTCGACTTCTTGATCAGCCCCTCATACTGCTGAGCAATCAGGTGGCCCTGTATCTGTGCTACAGTATCCAAGGTCACGCTGACAACAATCAAAAGCGACGTACCACCAAGGTAGAATGGGACCCCGGTCTGCGCGATGAGAATTTCGGGAAGGATACAAACGAAGACAAGATAGAGCGCGCCGATGACCGTGATGCGGGTCAGCACGTAATCGATATATTCGGCGGTGCGTTCGCCCGGGCGGATACCCGGAATGAAGCCGCCATGCTTCTTCAGATTGTCGGCCGTGTCCTTCGGATTGAAGACGATGGCCGTGTAGAAGAAGGCGAAGAAGGCAATCATGCCCGCATAGAGCAGCATGTAGAGCGGCTGGCCGTGGCCGAGGGCAGCGATGACCGTCGTTGCCCAGGACGGCAGCTCGGACGTGTTCGAGAACCCGGCCAGCGTTGCCGGCAGCAGCAGCAGCGAGGAGGCGAAGATCGCCGGAATGACGCCCGCGGTGTTGAGCTTCAGCGGCAGGTGCGAGGTATCGCCCTGGAACATGCGGTTGCCGACCTGTCGCTTCGGATACTGGATCAGAAGCCGGCGCTGGGCACGTTCGACGAAGACGATGAGCGCGATGACGCCGACGGCCATGACCACGACGGCGATAACGACACCGATCGAGAGCGCGCCGGTGCGGCTGAGCTCGAGCGTGCCAGCCAGCGCGCCCGGAAGGGCCGCAACGATACCGGCGAAGATGATCAGCGAAATGCCGTTGCCGATGCCGCGCGAGGTGATCTGTTCACCCAGCCACATCAGGAACATGGTGCCACCGAGCAGCGAGATGACGGTGGAGATGCGGAAGAACCAGCCCGGATCGTTGACGAGCCCTGCCCCGCTCTCAAGGCCAACGGCGATGCCGTAGGCCTGCAGCGTGCCGAGCAGCACCGTGCCGTAGCGCGTGTACTGATTGATGATCTTGCGGCCCTGCTCGCCTTCCTTCTTCAGCTGCTCCAGCGACGGAACGACCGAGGTCATCAGCTGCACGATGATCGAGGCGGAAATATACGGCATGATGCCGAGCGCGAAGATCGCCATGCGCTCGACGGCGCCGCCGGAGAACATGTTGAAGAGGCCGAGAATGCCGCTCGCCTGGCCGCGGAAGGCCTGCGCGAAGGCTTCGGGGTTGAGACCCGGCAACGGGATATAGGTGCCGAGGCGATAGACGAGCAGCGCGCCCAGCGTGAACCAGAGACGCTTCTTCAGATCTTCTGCTTTCGAGAAGGTCGAGAAGTTGAGATTAGAGGCAAGTTGTTCCGCTGCCGAAGCCATGCATTTCTCCGCGAAGCCGATCCGGCGGCGGTAAGCCCGGCCAGGTCCGGATTGGCTGATCCGTTGGCACGTCCCCTCGCCCCTCCTCGGACCGATGGCACATGCTGAAATTCGTCTTGCCCCTCTGCCGGTGCAGCAAAGCGGGCGGATGGAGCCTAAACCGGTTGAAACGCGGATTGTCAAGCAATCCCGGCCTCACCGCACCACATAATTCCTGAGATCGAAAGTGAACTCAGGAATTATGTGGCAGATTCAAAAGACTATCGCGACCTTTGCGCACCTTGAGACGATACGCGGCGCTCCAGCTTCTTTTCGGGCAACGGCGGGGAAGAGAATCCCGGCCATCGTCGTGAGGCTCACATATGGGAGCAAAATCGCCCGGTGTGAAGCACACCGGGCGATAATTTTGTCGAATTATTCGGCAGCTTCCGCAGCGGCCGAGAGCAGCTTGATCGAGCCGCCAGCCTTTTCGATCTTCTCGATCGCCGGCTTGGAGGCACCGGCGACTTCGAAGGCCACCTTGGCCTTGAATTCGCCGTCGGCGAGGATGCGCACGCCGTCCTTTTCGCGGCGGATGACGCCGGCAGCCTTGAGGGCCGCTGCATCAACGGTCGCCTTGGCATCGAGCTTGCCGGCATCGATTGCCTTCTGGATGCGCTCCAGGGAAACGATGACGAAGTCGGATGCGAAGATGTTGTTGAAGCCGCGCTTCGGCAGGCGACGGTAGATGGGCATCTGACCGCCTTCGAAGCCGTTGATGGCGACGCCCGAACGAGCCTTCTGACCCTTGACACCGCGACCACCGGTCTTGCCCTTGCCGGAACCGATACCGCGACCGACGCGCTTGCGGTTCTTCGAAGAGCCTTCGTTGTCCTTGATTTCGTTGAGTTTCATGATCTATCCCCTCACTTCTCTTCGACGACGCGAACGAGGTGCTGGACGGCACGGATCATGCCGCGGACAGACGGAGTGTCTTCCAGCGTGCGAACCCGGTGCATCTTGTTGAGGCCCAGACCGACCAGCGTTGCGCGCTGAACGGCCGGACGGCGGATGGGGCTGCCGATCTGCTCGACAGTCACCGTCTTCTTTGCGGTTTCTTTCTTAGCCATGGCTCAGAGCTCCTTATTCTTCGGAAGCGACGCCGGCGGACGCACGACGGGCCTGCAGCGTGGCATACTTCATGCCGCGCTGTGCCGCGATGTCCTTCGGGTGCATCTGGCTCTTGAGAGCGTCGAACGTCGCACGGATCATGTTGTACGGGTTCGAGGAGCCGGTCGACTTCGCTACGACGTCATGGACGCCAAGCGTTTCGAAAACGGCGCGCATCGGACCACCGGCGATGATACCGGTACCGGCCTTGGCCGAACGAAGCAGAACCTTGCCGGCGCCGTGGCGGCCGTGCACGTCGTGGTGCAGCGTGCGGCCGGAGCGCAGCGGAACGAAGATGAGGTCGCGCTTGGCGGCTTCGGTGGCCTTCCGGATTGCTTCCGGAACTTCACGTGCCTTGCCGTGGCCGAAGCCGACGCGGCCCTTCTGGTCGCCGACGACGACGAGAGCTGCGAAACCGAAACGACGGCCGCCCTTGACGACCTTCGCGACGCGGTTGATCGCGACGAGCTTGTCGACAAACTCGCTGTCGCGCTCTTCGCGGTTCTGGCGGTCATCGCGACCGCGCTTTTCCTGTGCCATTGTCCTTTTCCTTTTTCTTTTCCGGGTGCAATCGGCAGATTGACGAAAGTCGCCCCCATTTCAGCAATGGAAGCGACCGATACCCTGCTGAGGATCGGCGGGGCGCTTCGACGCGCCCGGCCGAATGATCAGAAGTTCAGACCACCTTCACGGGCCGCTTCGGCGAGAGCCTTGATGCGGCCATGATAGATGAAGGCGCCACGGTCGAAAACGACTTCCTTGACGCCTGCCTTGACGGCGCGCTCAGCAATGAGCTTGCCGACGGCAGCGGCAGCTGCCGTGTCGGCGCCCGTCTTCAAGGACGAGCGCAGATCGGTGTCGAGCGTGGAGGCGGACGCAAGCGTCGTGCCGGCCACGTCGTCGATGACCTGTACGTAGATGTTCTTCGACGAGCGATGAACAGACAGGCGCGGGCGGCCATTGGCGACCGCCTTGATGGAACGGCGCACGCGGTTGGCGCGGCGCTGGAGAGCTTCTTTCCTGCTAGCCATTTCGCGTGATCCTTACTTCTTCTTGCCTTCTTTGCGGACAATCCGCTCTTCGGCATACTTGACGCCCTTGCCCTTGTAGGGCTCGGGGCCACGGTATTCGCGGATTTCCGCGGCGACCTGACCGACCTGCTGCTTGTTGATGCCGGAAATGATGATTTCCGTCGGCTTCGGAACAGCGATCGAGATGCCTTCCGGCGTCTGGTAGACGACGTCATGGCTGAAGCCGAGTGCCAACTGCAGGTTCTTGCCCTGCAGCGACGCGCGGTAACCGACGCCGTTGATTTCGAGCTTGCGCTCGTAGCCGTCCTTGACGCCCTTGAAGATGTTCTCGACCATCGTGCGGGACATGCCCCACTTGGAGCGAGCATCCTTGCTATCGTTGACCGGCTGAACGACAACGGCGTTGTCTTCGAGCTTTACCGAAACTTCGTCGTTTGCGACAAAGAACAGTTCGCCCTTCGGGCCCTTTGCGGTGACCTTCTGACCATCGACGGTCGCGGTGACACCAGCGGGAACCTGAACGGGCTTCTTACCGATACGAGACATTGTTTTATCCTGTCTGTTCGTTATGGAGTTCCTTGCCCAGTCTTAGAAGACCGAGCAAAGGATCTCGCCACCAACGTTCTGTTCGCGTGCCTGGTGATCGGCCATCACGCCCTTCGGGGTCGAAAGGATGGTGATGCCGAGGCCGTTCGCGACCTGCGGAATGGACTTTACCGAGACATAGACCCGGCGGCCCGGCTTGGAGACGCGGTCGATCTTGCGGATCACGGACGCGCCTTCGTAGTACTTGAGTTCGATGTTCAGCTCGGACTTGCCGTTGCCGAATTCGACTTCCGAATATCCGCGGATGTAACCTTCGGACTGAAGGACGTCCAGAACGCGGGCGCGCAGCTTGGAAGCCGGCGTCGAAACGCTGGACTTGCGGCGTGCGGCGCCGTTGCGGATACGGGTGAGCATATCGCCCAAGGGATCAGTCATTGCCATGTGCCCGTCTCCTTACCAGCTCGACTTGACGATGCCCGGCACCTTGCCGAGATTGCCCAGTTCGCGAAGCGCAATACGCGACATCTTGAGTTTGCGATAGAAAGCGCGCGGACGGCCCGTGACTTCGCACCGGTTGCGGATGCGGGTCTTGGAGCCATTGCGCGGCAGTTCGGCAAGCTTCAGGGTCGCCTTGAAGCGCTCTTCGATGGGAAGAGACTGGTTCTGGATGATCGCCTTGAGAGCGGCACGCTTGGACGCCTGAGCGGCGACCAGCTTGCGGCGGCGGTTGTTCTTCTCGACTGCGCTGGTTTTAGCCATAACAGTTGTTATCCTTCTTTACGCTTGTCGTTACGGTCAGGCGCGGAACGGGAAGTTGAACTCTTTCAGAAGAGCCCGTGCTTCGTCGTCCGTCTTTGCCGTCGTGCAAACGATGATGTCCATGCCCCACATCTGATCAACCTTGTCGTAGTTGATCTCCGGGAACACAATGTGCTCCTTGATACCCATGGCGAAGTTGCCACGGCCATCGAAGGACTTCGGGTTCAGACCACGGAAGTCGCGTACGCGGGGCAGCGCGATGTTCACGAGGCGATCCAGAAATTCATACATGCGGGCGCCGCGCAGGGTGACCTTCGCGCCGATCGGCATGCCTTCGCGCAGCTTGAAGCCGGCGATGGAGTTGCGGGCGCGCGTGATGACCGGCTTCTGGCCGGCAATCGCTGCGAGGTCGCCGGCCGCTACGGTCGGCTTCTTCGAGTCGCCCGTCGATTCGCCAACACCCATGTTGATGACGACCTTGTCGAGGCGCGGGATCTGCATCTCGTTGGCGAAGGAGAACTGCTCCTGAAGCGCCTTGCGGATACGCTCGACGTATTCCTTCTTGAGGCGCGGCTCATACTTGGTGTCAGCCATCGATCGACACTCCCGAACGCTTTGCTACACGAACCTTCTTGTCGCCTTCGACCTTGAAACCGACGCGGGTCGGCTTGCCGTCCTTGGGATCGGCGATCGCGATGTTCGACAGATGGATCGAAGCTTCCTTGGTGATGATGCCGGCTTCCTGGGTCTGGGTCTGGCGCTGGTGACGCTTCACCAGGTTGATACCCTTGACGACCGCACGGTCTTCCTTCGGCATGACCTGTACAACTTCACCGGTACGGCCCTTGTCCTTGCCGGTGAGCACGACGACCTTGTCGCCCTTACGAATCTTCTGCATAGCCATCGCTCCTTACAGTACTTCCGGAGCCAGCGAGATGATCTTCATGTGGTTCTTGGCGCGAAGTTCGCGCGGAACCGGTCCGAAGATACGGGTGCCGATCGGCTCTTTCTTGTTGTCGATCAGGACGGCTGCGTTGTTGTCAAAACGAATGACGCTGCCATCGGGGCGGCGGATGTCCTTGGCGGTGCGCACGACGACCGCCTTCATCACGTCACCCTTCTTCACGCGGCCGCGCGGGATCGCTTCCTTGATCGAGACGACGATAATGTCGCCGACCGAAGCGTACTTGCGCTTGGAGCCGCCCAGCACCTTGATGCACATGACACGACGTGCGCCGGAATTATCCGCGACGTCGAGGTTAGTCTGCATCTGAATCATGTCAGGTCGCCTTCTTGTTTTACCGGACCGGTTGGGTGTTAGCCCCCTGTTCCAGCTTATGGAAATTCATGTTTTCGCGCGGGATGGTCGTTTGCCAGGGTGGTTTCCACGTCGGCGAACCGATGGACCTTCCGTGCGCTCAAAGCAAAAGAACGCTCGTGATTCCGAGCGTCCTTGCGCTGCTTCATACAGAGTTTTGCGCCAAACACAAGGGCTCGGCGCAAAATCCGGTATTATTAAGCGTGGGCCGATACGACGGTCCAGCGCTTGTCCTTGGAAATCGGGGCGCATTCCTGGATGGAAACGACGTCGCCGACCTTGTACTGGTTGGTTTCGTCATGCGCCTTGTACTTCTTGGACCGGCGAACGGTCTTCTGAAGCAGGGGATGGGCAAAGCGGCGTTCGACGCGCACGACAACGGTCTTGTCGTTCTTGTCGCTGACAACAGTGCCCTGCAGAATGCGTTTCGGCATATTTTTTGGTCCTTAGGCCTTGGCTTCTGCCGCCTTCTGGCGGGCAATGGTCTTGACGCGCGCGATATCCTTGCGGACTTCGTTGATGCGCGAGGTCTTCTCGAGCTGGCCGGTGGCCTTCTGGAAGCGCAGGTTGAACTGCTCTTTCTTCAGCTTGGCAAGCTCTTCGTTGAGCTGATCGGCGCTCAGCGCCTTGACGTCTGCGGCTTTCATGGCGCTCGCTCCTTACTCTGCAATGCGCTGTACGAAGCGCGTCTTGACCGAGAGCTTGGCCGAGCCGAGGCGAAGCGCTTCACGCGCGATTTCCTCGGAAACACCGTCGATCTCGAACATCATACGGCCAGGCTTGACCTTGGCTGCCCAGTATTCGACCGAACCCTTACCCTTACCCATGCGGACTTCCGTGGGCTTCGCGGTGACCGGAACGTCGGGGAACACGCGGATCCACACGCGGCCGGCACGCTTCATGTAGCGGGTGATCGCGCGGCGGGCCGCTTCGATCTCGCGTGCGTTCACGCGGTTCGGTTCCTGAGCCTTCAAGCCGAACTCGCCGAAGGCGAGCTCGGAGCCGCCCTTGGCGACGCCCTTGATGCGTCCCTTGAACTGCTTGCGGTACTTGGTACGCTTTGGCTGCAACATTTTTTTACTTCTCCGATATTGGCTGCCAAACGCGACTGTTACGCGTTTTCACGACGGCGGTCGCCACGATCGCGATCGCGGCTTGCGGGGCCCTGGCTGTCACTTTCGCTGGCGCGACGCTCAGAGGCCATCGGGTCGTGCTCAAGGATTTCGCCCTTGAAGATCCAGACCTTGATGCCGCAGATGCCGAATGCGGTTTCGGCTTCAGCCGTACCGTAGTCGATGTCTGCACGCAGCGTGTGAAGCGGAACGCGACCTTCGCGGTACCATTCCGTACGGGCGATTTCCGCACCGCCGAGACGGCCAGCGCAGGTGATCTTGATGCCTTCGGCGCCAAGACGCATGGCCGACTGAACAGCGCGCTTCATCGCACGGCGGAAAGCCACGCGGCGCTCGAGCTGCTGGGCGATCGACTGGGCAACGAGGGTTGCGTCGACTTCCGGCTTGCGCACTTCAACGATGTTGAGGTGCGTTTCGGAGTTCGTCATCGAAGCGAGCTTCTTGCGAAGCTTCTCGATGTCCGCACCCTTCTTGCCGATGATCAGACCCGGGCGAGCCGAGTGGATCGTGACGCGGCACTTCTTGTGCGGGCGCTCGATGACCACCTTGGCGATACCGGCCTGCTTCAGCTCTTCCATGACGAAAGCGCGGATCTTCAGGTCTTCGTGGAGCAGCTGGCCGTATTCGGCGTTGTCGGCGAACCAACGGCTGTCCCAGGTACGGTTAATGCCGAGGCGGAAACCGATCGGATTAATCTTCTGGCCCATTATGCGGCCTCCCCTTTGGCTTCGACTTCACGGACGACGATCGTCAGATGCGAGAAAGGCTTCTCGATCCGCGATGCGCGGCCGCGGCCACGAGCGGCAAAGCGCTTCATGACAATCGACTTGCCGACATACGCCTCAGCGACGATGAGCGAGTCAACGTCGAGGTCGTGGTTGTTTTCTGCGTTGGCGATCGCAGACTCGAGCGTCTTCTTGACGGTCTCGGCGCTACGCTTGCGCGAGAACTCAAGCTCGGCGAGAGCCCGGTCGACCTTCTTGCCGCGGATGAGCGCAGCAAGCAGGTTGAGCTTCTGGGGGCTGACGCGGATCGTGCGCGCGATAGCCTGCGCCTCGTTATCCTTCAGCCGACGTTCGGCTTTAGCCTTACCCATCGTTACTTCCTCTTCGCCTTCTTGTCCGCGCCGTGACCGTAGTAGGTCCGGGTCGGAGCGAATTCACCAAACTTGTGGCCAACCATGTCTTCGTTGACGGCCACCGGGATGTGCTTGCTGCCGTTGTAGACGCCGAAAGTCAGACCAACGAACTGCGGCAGGATCGTGGAGCGACGGCTCCAGATCTTGATAACTTCGCTGCGACCGCCTTCACGAACCTTCTCAGCCTTCTTGAGAAGATAGCCGTCAACAAACGGGCCTTTCCATACTGAACGAGCCATTTCTGACTAACCTCTCTTACTTCTTCTTCAAGTGGCGCGAGCGCATGATGAACTTGTCGGTCGACTTGTTCGAGCGGGTGCGCTTGCCCTTGGTGGGCTTGCCCCACGGGGAAACCGGGTGACGACCACCAGAGGTGCGGCCTTCACCACCACCGTGCGGGTGGTCGACGGGGTTCATGACGACACCGCGGTTGTGCGGGGTCTTGCCACGCCAGCGCGTGCGACCAGCCTTACCGTCGTTGATGTTGCCGTGATCCGGGTTGGAAACGGCGCCGACCGTTGCAAGGCAGGACGAGTGAACCAGGCGCTGTTCGCCCGAGTTCAGGCGAAGGATCGCCATGCCCTGATCGCGGCCGACCAGCTGAACGAAGGTGCCGGCGGAGCGGGCGATCTGGCCGCCCTTGCCCGGCTTCATTTCGACGTTGTGAACGATCGAACCAACCGGAACGTACTGCAGCGGCATGGTGTTGCCGGGCTTTACGTCAACAGCCTTGTTGGAGGCGATGACCTTGTCGCCGGCTGCCAGGCGCTGCGGGGCCAGGATATAGGCCTGCTCGCCGTCGGCATAGCTCACCAGAGCGATGAACGCCGTACGGTTCGGGTCGTATTCCAGACGCTCGACCGTGCCTTCGACGTCGAACTTGCGACGCTTGAAGTCGATGAGACGGTAGGTGCGCTTGTGACCACCGCCGATGAAGCGGGCCGTGATGCGACCAAGGTTGTTACGACCGCCGCTCTTGGAGAGACCTTCGGTCAGAGCCTTGACGGGCTTGCCCTTGTAAAGGCCCGACCGGTCGACGATGACCAGCTGGCGCTGGCTCGGAGTGGTCGGATTGAAGTGTTTCAATGCCATTTTCTTGTTTCCTCTTTAGCCGACTGCCCGATTAGAGCCCGGTGGAGACGTCGATGGACTGACCGTCAGCGAGTGTGACGATAGCCTTCTTGACATCTCCCTGCCGGCCGGCGAAGCCGCGGAAACGCTTGATCTTGCCCTTGCGGACGAGCGTGTTCACAGCCGTGACCTTGACGCCGAAGAGAGCTTCCACAGCAGCCTTGATTTCAGGCTTGGAAGCGCGCTTGGCAACGTTGAAGACGATCTGGTTGTTTTCGGAGACCAGCGTCGACTTTTCGGTGATCGAGGGGGATACGATCACATCGTAGTGGCGAAGATCCGTCATTTGAACCGCTCCTCGAGGGCTTCTACAGCAGCCTTGGAGAGCACGAGCTTGCCGCGGCGCAGGATGTCGTAAACATTGATACCCTGGATCGGAAGCACATCCACGTTCGGGATGTTGCGGGCTGCGAGCTTGAAGTTGCCGTCAAGTTCTGCGCCGCCGATGAAGAGGGCATTGGTGAGGCCGAGCGAAGCGAACGCGCCGGCCAGAGCCTTCGTCTTTGCTTCTGCGGCAACGAGGTCGTCAACGATGATGACGTCGTCAGCCTTGATCTTGGCCGAGAGGGCGTGACGCAGGCCGAGCGCGCGAACCTGCTTGGGCAGGTCGTGAGCGTGGCTGCGGGATACCGGGCCGTGAGCCTTGGCACCACCGCGGAACTGCGGAGCGCGCGCCGAATGGTGACGAGCGCGGCCCGTACCCTTCTGCTTGTACATCTTGGAGCCGGTGCGGGACACTTCGCCGCGCGTCAGCGACTGGTGCGTGCCCTGCTGCTTCTTGGCGAGCTGCCAGCGGATGACGCGGGCAATGATGTCTTCGCGCGGCTCGAGGCCGAAGATCGCGTCGGAAAGAGAGACCTTGCCGGCGTCCTTCCCGTCGAGGGTCGTGACTTTGAGATCCATGATCAGGCTCCCTTACTTGGCTGCGGCGCGCACGGCGGCCGGACGCGGCGCGTCGGACGGGGTGCCGGACTTGACGGCGTCGCGAACGACGATCCAGGCGCCCTTGGAGCCCGGGACAGCGCCCTTGACGAGGATGAGACCGCGTTCTTCGTCGGTGGAGACGACTTCGAGGTTCTGGGTGGTGACGCGCGTCTGGCCCATGTGACCAGCCATGCGCTTGCCCTTCCAGACCTTGCCCGGGTCCTGGTTGTTACCAGTCGAACCGTGCGAACGGTGCGAAACGGAAACGCCGTGCGTTGCACGAAGACCGCCGAAGTTATGGCGCTTCATGGCACCGGCAAAACCCTTACCGATCGTGGTGCCGGTAACGTCGACGAGCTGGCCGGCGACGAAATGGCTCGCGGTCAGTTCCGCGCCGATTTCGATGAGGTTGTCTTCCGAAACGCGGAATTCGACGAGCTTGGCCTTCGGCTCAACGCTTGCAGCGGCGAACTGGCCGCGGAGCGCCTTTGCCGTGTTCTTCACCTTGGAAGAGCCGGCGCCGAGCTGGACGGCCGTGTAGCCGTTCTTGTCCTGCGTACGCTGGGCAACGACCTGGACGTTGTCCAGTCGCAATACTGTTACAGGGATGTGCTCACCTGCGTCATTATAGACGCGAGTCATCCCTACTTTCTGTGCAATCACACCTGAACGCATGGTTCAATCCTCTTAGAAGTCCTGGCGGGATCGTGACGTCCCGTCATGCCTCTTGGTTTAAGGATTCCACTCGGGCCTTACGGCCGTCGGGTTTCCCGTTTTTAGAAGACGTCGGCTTAATGCCACGTACCTTCCTTGTTATTTCGGCTTGCGCCGGACTTAGAGCTTGATCTCTACGTCTACACCGGCCGCGAGGTCGAGCTTCATGAGAGCATCAACGGTCTGCGGCGTCGGATCTACGATGTCGAGCAGGCGCTTGTGCGTGCGCATCTCGAACTGTTCACGGCTCTTCTTGTCCACGTGGGGCGAACGGTTGACAGTGAACTTTTCAATACGGGTCGGGAGCGGAACGGGGCCGCGGACGCTTGCGCCGGTGCGCTTTGCCGTCGACACGATTTCACGCGTGGAGGCATCAAGGATCCGGTGGTCAAACGCCTTGAGGCGGATGCGGATGTTCTGGCCGTTCATACGACTTTTCCTTAGTTCGTTACTCGCGCGATTCTCTTGGGAAATGCGCGTTTTTGATTCTGGCGGTTCCCATAACGGAACGCACGCGAAAATACAATTGCCGAAAGGCCAGTCCGCTAAATTTTCAAAGACCGGAGGGGCAGGATGACATCCTGCCCTTCCTATTTCAGCGGCCTGAAGCCTTAAGTCTTACTCGACGATCGAGGCAACGATGCCGGCGCCGACGGTACGGCCGCCTTCGCGGATTGCGAAGCGCAGCTTTTCTTCCATCGCGATCGGAACGATCAGCTCGACTTCAACCGTGACGTTGTCGCCCGGCATGACCATTTCCGTGCCTTCCGGCAGCGAAACGATACCGGTCACGTCCGTCGTGCGGAAGTAGAACTGCGGACGGTAGTTCGTGAAGAACGGCGTATGACGGCCGCCTTCTTCCTTCGTCAGGATGTAGGCTTCTGCCATGAACTTCTTGTGCGGCTTGACCGAGCCCGGCTTGCACAGGATCTGGCCACGCTCGACGCCGTCACGCGTGACGCCGCGCAGAAGCGCGCCGATGTTGTCGCCGGCCTGGCCCTGGTCGAGCAGCTTGCGGAACATTTCAACGCCCGTGCAGGTCGTCTTCGTCGTCGGGCGGATGCCGACGATTTCGATTTCTTCACCGACCTTGACGATACCGCGCTCGACGCGACCCGTCACAACCGTACCACGGCCCGAGATCGAGAACACGTCTTCGATCGGCATCAGGAACGGCTGGTCGATCGGACGCTCCGGCGTCGGGATGTAGGCGTCGACCTGAGCCATCAGCTCGCGGATCGCGTCTTCACCGATCTTCTTGTCCGAATCTTCGAGAGCGGCAAGAGCCGAACCCTTGACGATCGGAATGTCGTCGCCCGGGAAGTCGTAGGACGACAGAAGTTCGCGAACTTCCAGTTCGACCAGCTCCAGAAGCTCGGCGTCGTCGACCTGGTCGACCTT
>NZ_JARSBQ010000018.1:0-91075 GCF_029623935.1 Shinella sp. 838 | reverse complement strand
AGACAATCGTCGCGGTATTTTGCCTCCGGCAAAACCGGGTAACGCGGGGTGGAGCAGCCCGGTAGCTCGTCAGGCTCATAACCTGAAGGCCGCAGGTTCAAATCCTGCCCCCGCAACCAAATCTAAAAGCCCTCCCTTCGCGGAGGGCTTTTTGCGTTTGAAGCCCCAAAACAACCCCCCTTTTCCACCCCGCTAGCCGCAGCCCTATAATGCCAACGAAATCGGCAACGGAGACGGAAACCATGGACGCGTCCGAAAACCTCAATCTCCCCTACATCATCCCCGCACAGGCCCAGAAACATGTGACCCACAACGAGGCCATCAAGACCATCGATGCCCTCCTCCATCTCGCCGTCAAAAGCAGGAGCCTCGCAAGCCCGCCGGCAAACCCTGCCGCCGGCGATCGATACATCGTGCCCGCAGCCGCAACCGGCGCCTGGGCCGGCAGCCAGAACGCCATAGCCGCATGGCAGGACGCAGCCTGGACCTTCTATCACCCCAGAGAAGGCTGGATCGCCTATGCCACAGACGAAAACACCATGCTCGCCTTCCAGCACGGCGCCTGGACCAGCGCAACCGTCAATACAACCAACCAAAACCGCCTCGGTATCAATACAGCCGCCGATCTAACAAACAGGTTCGCTGTCGCCTCCCCAGCCTCCCTCTTCACCCATGAGGGGGCGGGGCACCAGATCAAGGTCAACAAGGCCGCGACCGGCGATACCGCCTCGTTGCTCTTCCAGAGTGCTTGGTCGGGGCGGGCTGAAATGGGACTTGCCGGGAGCGATGCCTTCAGCGTCAAGGTGAGCCCTGATGGTTCCACCTTCCACGACGCCCTGGTCGTCGATCCGGCGACGGGGCGGGTGACGTTTCCGGCCGGGGTCCTGGGCGTCCGGCCGCAACTGATGGGGCACCGGACCTACTATGTCGCGACGACAGGGAGCGACGGCAACAACGGGCTGACGGCGGGTGCACCTTTCGCGACGATCCAGAAGGCAATCGACGTGGCGCACAATCTCGACTGTGCCTCCTTCGACGTGACGATCGAGATCGCCAACGGCATCTATGCCGGGGCGAGCATCGCGCGGCCGCTGATCGGCGGGGGCACGCTCGTCATCAAGGGCAACGAGACGACGCCGGCCTCGGTCGTGCTGTCCTCGGGGCTCGGCTTTCGCAATGGGGCGCAGGTGCGCGTTGCCGGCGTGCGGATCGCCATTGCAACGGATCTCATCCATGCGCTTTCGGTAGGCCTTGGTGTGCATCTGCGGCTCGGCAAGGTGGAGTTCGGCGCGGTCGGCGCGAATGCCGACCATATTTTCTGCGACGGCCCCTGCCATATCGTGCTGGAAGACAACTATACGATCACCGGGGGTGCGCGGCGGCACATGAATATCGGCGTCGGCCACCTTGCCGGCGCGAACCGCACTTTCACGTTGACCGGCACGCCCGCCTTCACGCAGTTCATCGCCGCCTCGAACTGCGGCACCGTCGCGCTCTCCAATCCGACCATAGCGGGCACGGCCACCGGCGGGCGCTACATTGCCGAAACCAACGGGGTCATCAACACGTTCGGCAAGGCGACGACGTTCCTGCCGGGTACCCTCGCGGGCACCAATCCGACCGGTGGCATTTATGCCTGAGGAAAAGCATAGCATGCGCTGCATTCCAGGCGGCCCTTGCGCGAGGGCTGCCGGACTGGTTATGAAAAGACATGTCGCTCGAATCCGTCCGTACCTTCTTCTCCGAAAATGCGCCTGATGTCGCGGTGCTGGTCACCGAAGAGAGCTCTGCGACCGTGCCGCTTGCCGCCGCGGCGCATGGCGTGGCGCCGGAACAGATCGCCAAGACGATCTGCCTCAGGGTCGGCGAGGAGATCGTGCTCCTCGTTGCGGCCGGCACGGCGCGGCTCAGCAACCGGAAATTCAAGGACCGTTTTGCCGCAAAGCCGCGCATGCTCGATGCCGAGCAGGTGCTGGCCGTCACCTCCCATCCGGTCGGTGGCGTCTGTCCGTTCGGCCTGCCTGCGCCCGTGCCCGTCTATTGTGACGTCTCGCTGAAACCTTTCGACGAGGTGGTCCCGGCCGCAGGCGCGACGAATGCTGCCGTGCGCATTGCGCCGGACCGCATGGCGGACCTCGTCAAGGGCGAGTGGGTCGACGTCTGCGAGTGACGTCAGGGCTTTCCGGCCGGCGCCGGATAGCCCAGTCGAAACAAGTCGCCAGAGCGATTTCTCCAAAACCCTCCGCCGAGCGAATCGTGAAAGAGTTTCGCGAAAATCCGGGGAAATGCCCGGCTGGAAAAATCCCGCCTGAACACGCAATATGACGAAACTGTGATCAACCGCGGCCGGCTTTCGGCGGACAGCGGCGCGCGGACGCGGGGAGACCCGCGGGCAGGCGGTTCGCAGTGCGAAGCGTCGGCTAGGTCCCGGGTTGCTGGAGGAGCATCTGGCCCGGAGGTTTTGCACGGCGCAGCCGCTGGCGCGCCAGGGGGAGAAAACATGTTTGAACGGTTTTTCAAGCTGAGTGAGCACGGAACGAGCGTGCGCACCGAAGTGATCGCGGGTCTGACGACCTTCCTCACCATGTCCTATATCATCTTCGTCAACCCGGACATCCTGTCGACGACGGGCATGGATCGCGACGCCGTCTTCGTCGCCACCTGTCTTGCCGCCGCGCTCGGCTCCATGGTCATGGCGCTCGTCGCCAACTGGCCGATCGGCATGGCGCCCGGCATGGGCCTCAACGCCTTCTTCGCCTTCACGGTCGTGGCGGCGCTCGGCTTCACCTGGCAGCAGGCGCTGGGTGCGGTGTTCATTTCCGGCATCATCTTCGTCATCCTGACGGTGACCGGTGTGCGCAGCTGGCTGATTGCCGGCATTCCGCATTCGCTGCGCAGCGCGATCGCCGCCGGTATCGGCCTCTTCCTCGGCATCATCGCGCTAAAGAGTTCCGGCATCGTCGTCGACAATCCGGCGACGCTCGTCGGTCTCGGCGACCTCAAGCAGACCGGCCCGCTGCTCGCCATCCTCGGCTTCTTCATCATTGCCGTGCTTGATGCGCTGCGCGTCAAGGGGGCGATCCTGATCGGCATTCTCGCCGTCACGGTCCTCTCCTGGATTTTTGGCGTCAGCGAGTTCCGCGGCCTCGTTTCCGCCCCGCCGTCGATCATGCCGACCTTCCTGCAGCTCGACATCATGGGTGCGCTGCACGGCGGCCTGCTGCATGTCATCCTCGTCTTCGTGCTCGTCGAAGTGTTCGATGCGACCGGCACGCTGATCGGCGTGGCCAAGCGTGCCAACCTCATCCAGGAAGGCAAGCAGAGCCGCCTCGGCCGCGCGCTTCTCGCCGACAGCACGGCAATCGTTGCCGGCTCGCTGATCGGCACGAGCAGCACCACGGCCTATGTCGAAAGCGCTTCGGGCGTGCAGGCCGGCGGTCGCACGGGCCTCACCGCCTTCACCGTCGCTATCCTGTTCCTCGCTGCCCTCTTCATCTCGCCGCTCGCCGGCTCCGTGCCGAGCTATGCGACGGCACCGGCCCTGCTCTATGTCGCAGGCCTGATGATGCGCGAACTGACGGAAATCGAGTGGGATGACCTGACGGAAGCGGCTCCGGCTGCGCTCACTGCGCTCGCCATGCCCTTCACCTACTCGATCGCCAACGGCCTTGCCTTCGGCTTCGTCAGCTATGTCGTCTTGAAGTTCTTCACCGGCAAGTGGAAGCAGATCCATCCGGCAACGGCGATCGTCGCGGCCCTCTTCATCATCCGCTTCGCCTTTTTCGCGGAATAAGGGGCCCGATCGTTCGGGCGGACCGTACCACAAACTCCATCGTCATCCTCGGCGTTTGGCCGAGGATCCATCTGCCGCCACGGCTGATGGGGGCTCGGGTCAGGGCCAAGCTGATGGTAGAGGGGTTCGTGCGACACATCAAAAGGGCCGCGTGATGAGCGCGGCCCTTTTTGCATGTCAGGGCCGGGCGACACCGTCCAGCCAAGCCTGCCATTCCGGTTCGCTTGCCATGGCCACCTGCGCAGCCTTCTCTCCGTAGAAGAAGCGGCAGACGCTGAGGCGGATCGCTTCGCCCGTACGGTAGAGGCCGAAGAGGCCGACGCCCGGCATTTCGCCATCGATGCGGACCAGCACGTAGCGCTGCCGATCGTCCTGCCGCACGCCGACGACCTCGCCGAAAAACATTTCGCCGGCTTCGACGGTCCAGTTTTCGCCGACATCGGCCGTCTCGTGGCCGAGGCCGTCGAGCAGCTTGCGCCATGTGACGAGGCCATCGCCCGCTGCTTCGGCGGACAGCTGGAAAGAGGCAGCGGGTTGGCCGGCATGGTGTGCGAGATAGAGCCGCAGCACCTCGATGAATCCGGGCCAGCCGGACTCGAACCCCTCCATCTGGTCGTCCCAGTCGTCCGTTGAGCTGAAGAGGGAATGCACCATGCGCACGAGGCACTCGTCGCCCGAGCGGGCGGTGATGGAAATCTCCGTGGCGATCGGCGGGGCATTCTCCGCCCAGCCGAGCTCCACATAACCGAAGCGGTGTGGCGGCTCCCAGCCGGTGACCGTGCCGCCGGAGGTGACCCCCGGCATGAAGTGGAAGGTGAGCTGGCCGCCGATCTTCTCCTCGATCTCGGCCCGGGTGAACCAGGCGGCGTTGCCGGGGCCGGTCGCCATGGCATGCCAGACCTCCTCGGGCGTGCCGGGAACGAGAAACTCCATTTCCACCCAGCGTTTGCCGCTGGCGTCAAATTTCGTCGGCATCGGACTTCCTTTCCTTGTCTGGTGGTGCGGGATAGGCGGCGACGACCAGCCGGTGCGCCCGCCCGGCCGGGGCCTGTTCGTCGTGGTAGCGGGCGGTGAGCGTTGCGACCGCCGCGGTGAGATCGGCCGTGAAGGCGGCGCGCGCGGCGGGGGAGGCGAAGCGGATCGTCGTGTCGATGGAAAGCGTTGCAAGCCGCTTGTCTGCAGCGCGCGCGCCACGCCAGAGCATGCCGACCTCGCGCACGCTGCGGGCGGCGAGTGCCACGAGATAACTTGCCGAGAACCGGTCGCCGGAAACATCGGGATCGGCCCCGACCGGCCCCAGCGCGGCCGGCGAGACGACATAGGAGCGCGCCGTTGCCACCATCAGCCGCTCGGTGATGCCGCCCCACTGGCGGGCCTCGGCCTGTTCCACCAGCCTCTCGTCCTCCAGCGCCCTGAGGTGATAGTTCACCTTCTGGCGTGTCAGTCCCACCCGACCGGCGAGCGTGGCCGCGGAGGCTGGCGTGGAAAGCTCGGCGAGCAGGCGTGCCTTCACGGGATCGAGGGCAAGGGCAGCGGCGGCCGGTGTGTCAAGGATATCGAGATCGAGCATGTGGCAGGATTCCATTGACAAGAAAATTTGTCAATGGACTCAAAAAAGTGCCGGCCCGTGGAGGCGGGCCGGCGGATCCGTGATCCCGGTGGGTGGATCAGCGGATCAGGAAGGGTTCCGAATAGAAATGCTCCTCGAGGTTCACGCCCTCGCCGCCGCGATCCACGACGGCGAAATCAGAGACCGTGTCGAGCGGCGTCAGGATGCCGTGCCAGACATTGCGGCCGATATTGACGCCCTGGCCGGGCGCGGTGCGGAAGGCGATCGGCTCAGTGGGTCCGTTCTCGGTCTCCCCGGCGACGACGACGAGGAACGAGGCATCACTCAAGGGAATGAAGGCCTGGCTGCCGAGCGGGTGGCGCTCCACCATCGTCAGCTCCAGCGGCAGGGGATAGGGCTCGCCGCGCAGGAGACTGATCATCGGCCGGGCTTTGTCACCCGTCGTCTCGATATTGGCGAGGTCATGGTAGCGGGTGCATTTTCCCGCATTGATCGGGAAATTGTGGGCACCGTCCTGCTCGATCACCTGGCCGAAGGGCGCGAAGGCCTCGCGGGTGAGCGGCTTGATCTCGATGGTCTTCATGTCTTTCCTCCCTCGGCCAGACGGCCAAAAATGCGCAGGCGGCTGACACCGCCGTCCGGATGGATGTTCAGGCGGACATGCGTCACGGCGTCCGCCCGTTTCACGAGATTGCCGTCGAACGTATGGATACGGTCGGCGGCAAGTTTCTGCTCGGGCAGGATCTCCTGCCAGAACATCGACGCGGCGGTGACAAGGGTGGGGAGGTCCCCCGTCGTGCCCGTCAGGTCGGCGGCCTGCAGGGAGCAGGCATCCGGGTAGTTGCCCTTGAAATGGGCGGTATCGACGACGATGCTTTCGATCGTCGCCCGTGCGGCGAGCCTGACCACGATCCATTCGTGGCCCGGTGTACGGCGGCGGCTGGTCTCCCAGCCGTCGCCCATATTGATGCCGCGACCGGGCGCGAGCAAGCGCTGGTGGCCGTAGTGCCCGTTCGAGAGCGCGACGACGGTCCCGCCCGCAAGAGCGGCGGCAAGATCGAGCGGCCTGTTTTCGGCGGTGCTGCGGTCGAGCGCCGGAAGTCCGTGGACGCGCAGCCTTGCCACCCCGCCATCGGGATAGATGCGTAGCCGCACATGGCTGAACAGCCCGTCCGCGGCGCAATCGAAGAAATGCGGGGCATTCGGCCCGAGTGGGCTTGCGGCCAAAAGGGGCGTCCACACCGTAGCCTCGTCCGGCCCATCAGGCGCAAGACAGCCCTCTATGGCGCAGGCCGTCGGGTAGTTGCCGGTAAAATGTGCCGTGTCCACCTCAAAGCCTTTGATGCGGCCGGGCGTTGCCAGTGCAACGATCGCATGGTCATGCCCCGGCCCGCGCCGCCGCCGCGTCTCCCAGCCGTCCATCCATTTGCCGTGCTCGTCATAGACGCCGGGCTTGTAGACGGCGGGCTCGTCGGCCAGCATGCGCGACAGCGGGCCGAAAAACGCGTCCGTGGCGAAGATACCCCTTGCCCCGAGGCCGGCCGAGGCAAGGTTGATCGTTCCGCGTGTGAACGAAGGCGTGGCGCCGCTCGACATGACGCGGTCGCTCAGGCCGGCAGCAGCGCATTGAGCCGCAGATAGCCGATTCGCTCGACCTGCTTGCAGGCGGTGGCGAATTCGGCGACGCGGTCGTTCGCGATGCGTTTTTCGAAGGCGGCGAGAATGCTCGCCTTGGTGTTGTCGCGCACGGCGATGATGAACGGGAAGCCGAATTTTTCGACATAGCGGTTGTTGAGCTCGGTGAAGCGTGCGCGCTCCTCGTCGGTCAGCGCGTCGAGACCGGCCGACGCCTGCTCTTCCGTCGAGCTTGCCGTCAGGCGCTTGGCCACGGCCAGCTTGCCGGCGAGATCCGGGTGGGCGACAAGAACGCCCAGACGCTCCTCCTCGCTCGCCGCACGGAACTGGAAGGTGAGCGCGGCAGAAAGGCCGATCGCGGTATCGTTCGCCGGCGAAAGTTCGTCGGCGAAGGCGCGCCGGGCGATCCAGGGGGAGTGCTCGAAGATATCGCCGAAGCGTTTGACGAACGCCTCTTCCGCCATCTGCGACGGGCGCTCTGCGACCGGCTTTGGCGGATGGGTTTTTGCCCAGTGTTCGGCGATGTCGACGCGGCGGGCGATCCAGACTTTTTCGTGGCTCTGCACATAGTCGATGAAGCGGGCGAGCGCCATGACGCGGCCCGGCCGGCCGATCAGGCGGCAGTGCAGGCCGATGCTCATCATCTTCGGGCTGCCCTTGGCGCCTTCCGCATAGAGCGCGTCGAAACTATCCTTCAGGTAGCTGAAGAACTGGTCGCCGCTGTTGAAGCCCTGGGGCGTTGCGAAGCGCATGTCGTTGGCGTCGAGCGTGTAGGGGATGATCAGCTGCTGCCGGCCGCCATGCTCGTGCCAGTAGGGCAGGTCGTCGGAATAGGTATCGGAAACATAGTCGAAGCCGCCGGCTTCGGTGACGAGATCGACGGTGTTGACCGAACAGCGGCCGGTATACCAGCCGCGCGGCCGTTCGCCGGTGACGAGCGTGTGCAGGCGGATTGCCTCGGCAATGGCCGCGCGTTCGTCCTCCACCGTCATGTCCTTGTGCTCGACCCATTTGAGGCCGTGCGAGGCGATTTCCCAGCCGGCCTCCTGCATGGCGGCCACCTGGGCGGGCGAGCGGCGGAGCGCGGTGGCGACGCCGTAGACGGTGACGGGCACGTTCTTTTCCGTCAGCAGCCGGTGCAGGCGCCAGAAGCCGGCGCGCGCGCCGTATTCGTAGATCGATTCCATGTTCCAGTGGCGCTGGCCCGGCCATTGGGCGGCGCCGACGATCTCGGAGAGAAAGGCTTCGGATGCCGCATCGCCGTGCAACACACAATTCTCGCCGCCTTCTTCGTAGTTCAGCACGAACTGTACGGCGACGCGTGCCTCGTCCGGCCACCCGGCAGCCGGCGGTGTCTGTCCATATCCGTGCATGTCACGGCAATATCGCATGGGAACGCTCCTCCAAACGCTTTCGATGCAGAATTTCTAACCGCAAATCGCCCGTGTCATTCCCTACGGAAATTTTGAAAGTCTCGAACGATCCTGCTGCTTTTCAGTGGCAAGAGGCTGGAGGATAGTGATTATCGGAGTGCTGTGTTCGGGAGGAAAAACATGCAAACTCATTCGCAAGGCGCCGGCCGCCTCACCACCCATGTGCTGGACACGGCGCGCGGCAAGCCGGCAGAAGGCCTGCGCATCGATCTCTACCAGGTGGAGGGCGACACACTGCGTCTTCTCAAGACCACCGAGACGAACGATGACGGCCGCTGCGATGCGCCGCTGCTCGCCGGCGAGACGATGAAGGCCGGCACCTACGAGCTGCGTTTCCATGCCGGCGATTATCTCGGCCGCACGGGGGATGGCCCGTTGTTCCTCGACATCATCCCCATTCGCTTCGGCCTTGCCGACGAGGGCGCGCATTACCATGTGCCGCTGCTCGTCTCGCCCTTCAGCTATTCAACCTATCGCGGGAGCTAATCCATGGCGGCCGTCTCGATCCGCGCGGAACTGCGTTTCATCCTCAATGGCCAGGACGTTGTTGTCAGCGACGTCGGGCCGGACCAGACATTGCTCGACTGGCTGCGGTTGTCCCGCCTGTTGAAGGGCACCAAGGAAGGCTGCGCCGAAGGCGACTGCGGCGCCTGCACGGTGCTGGTGGGCAGGCTGACACCTGAGGACGGCCTTGTTTACGAAGGCGTCAATGCCTGCATCCGCTTCCTCGGCTCGCTGGATGGCTGTCATGTCGTCACCGTCGAGCATCTCGCCGCCCGCGACGGCCGCCTGCACCCCGTGCAACAGGCCATGGTGGACTATCACGGTTCGCAATGCGGCTTCTGCACGCCGGGTTTCGTCATGTCGCTCTATGCGCTGTGGATGCAGGCGCCGAACCCGAGCGATCAGGAGATCGAGACTGCGCTGCAGGGCAATCTCTGTCGCTGCACCGGCTATGAGCCGATCCTGCGCGCCGCCCGCGCTATTTCCACCTATGGCGGCACGGAGAAGGACCCGCTTCTCGCCGAACGCCAGACGATGATCAAGCGCCTCCGGGCACTTGCCGATGGCGCGCGCGTCGAAGTCGGCGAAGGCAGGAAGCGGTTCGTCGTGCCGGCGAACCTCGACGATTTCGCCGCTATGCTGGAGGCGGAACCCGCCGCCACGATCGTGGCGGGTTCCACCGATGTCGGCCTTTGGGTCACCAAGCACATGCGCGACATCACGCCGGTCGTCTTCATTGCCGGCCTTCAGGAGATGAAGGCGATTGCGGTGAAGGACGACGTGATCACGCTCGGCGCCGGCGTCACCTATACCGAGGCCATCGCGACGCTTTCGCAGCACATTCCGGCGCTCGGCCCGCTCATCACCCGGATCGGCGGCCAGCAGGTGCGCAACATGGGCACGATCGGCGGCAATGTCGCCAACGGTTCGCCGATCGGCGACACGCCGCCGGCGCTGATCGCGCTCGGTGCGTCGGTGACCTTGCGCAAGGGCGCGGAACGGCGCACCATCCCGCTTGAGGATTTCTTCATCGCCTATGGCAAGCAGGACCGTCAGCCGGGCGAATTCGTGGAATCCCTTGCGGTGCCCGTTCCCCCTGCGGCGGAAAAGTTCGCCGTCTACAAGGTGACCAAGCGCCGCGACGAGGACATTACCGCAACGCTCGGCGCCTTCCGCCTGGCGCTTGCCGCCGACGGCACGGTCGCTGCCATCACCATCGCCTATGGCGGCATGGCGGCGACGCCGAAGCGTGCCTTTGCCGTCGAAAAGGCACTGCTCGGCCAGAGCTGGACGGAGGCGACGGTGGAAGCGGCCATGGCGAAATATGCCGAGGACTATGCGCCGCTGACCGACATGCGCGCGACAGCGGAATACCGCGCGCTGGTGGCGAAGAACCTGCTCTTGCGGTTCTATGTGGAAACGACGACCAGCGCAGAGCCCGCGCAGGTGTCCAGATACGAGGCTGCGTAAGCCATGAACAAGCACACTCCAGACCTCAAGGCGGAAAAGATCACCGGCGGCGTGCATTCGAGCCCGCGCCACGATTCCGCGCACAAGCACGTTGCCGGCACGGCTGTCTATATCGACGACATCACCGAGCCCGCCGGCACGCTGCATGCCGGCCTCGGCCTCTCCACGGTCGCCCACGGTACCGTGAAGTCCCTCGACCTTTCGGCGGTGCGCGCCGCGCCCGGCGTCGTCGACGTGCTGACCTATGAGGACGTGCCCGGCGACAACGACATCTCGCCCTCGGGCATGCATGACGATCCGGTGCTCGCCGCCGGCAAGGTGGAGTTCCACGGCCAGCCGATCTTCTGCGTGATCGCGGAAACGCGCGAGGAAGCCCGCCGCGCTGCGCGCCTGGCCAAGGTCGAATACGAGGAGCTGCCCGCCAATATCGACATCTGGGACCTCGACCAGACGACGCATCGCCAGGTCTTTCCGCCGCTGACGCTGAAGCGCGGCGATGCGGCCGCGGCCCTCGACAGCGCGCCGCGCCGGGTGAAGGGCCGCATGCGGCTGGGCGGGCAGGACCATTTCTATCTCGAAGGCCAGGTCTCGCTCGCCGTACCCGGCGAGGATGACGAGGTCACCGTCTATTGCTCCACCCAGGGGCCGAGCGAGACGCAGCATCTCGTCGCCCATGCGCTCGGCGTGCCGAGCCACGCCGTGACGGTGGAGGTGCGCCGCATGGGCGGCGGCTTCGGCGGCAAGGAGACCCAGGCCAACCAGTGCGCTGCGCTCGCCGCCATCGCCGCCAAGAAGCTGGGCCGCGCCGTCAAGCTTCGCCTTGACCGCGACGAGGACATGGTGGCGACCGGCAAGCGGCACGATTTCGCCATCGACTATGATGTCGGCTTCGACGACGAGGGCCGCATTCTCGGCATCGACTATACCTTCGCGCTTCGCGCCGGCTTTTCGGCGGACCTCTCCGGTCCGGTGGGCGACCGCGCGCTGTTCCACTGCGACAACGCCTATTTCTTCCCGCATGTGCACGCCAAGACGGCGCTGCTGCACACCAACACCGTGTCGAACACCGCCTTCCGCGGTTTCGGCGGCCCCCAGGGCATGGTGGGCGCGGAGCGCGTCATCGATGAGGTGGCCTTCGCCGTCGGCAAGGACCCGCTGGATATCCGCAAGCTGAATTTCTACGATGCGATGGGCGTCGATGGCGACCGGAACCTGACGCCCTACCACCAGAAGGTGGAGGACTGCATCATCCAGCGCATAGTCGCCGAACTCGAAGAGAGCGCCGACTATGCCGGTCGCCGCAAGGCGATCCAGGCGTTCAATGCGAAGAGCCGCATCGTCAAGCGCGGCCTGGCACTGACGCCGGTCAAGTTCGGCATCTCCTTCACCAAGACGGAATCCAACCAGGCCGGCGCGCTGGTGCATGTCTACACGGACGGTTCCGTGCACATGAATCACGGCGGCACGGAAATGGGCCAGGGCCTGCACCTGAAGGTGGCGCAGGTGGTGGCGGAAGAGTTCCAGATCGATCTCGACCGGGTGAAAATCACCGCGACGACGACGGCCAAGGTGCCGAACACCTCACCGACCGCGGCTTCGTCCGGCGCCGACCTCAACGGCATGGCGGCGCAGAACGCCGCGCGCCAGATCAAGGACCGGCTGATCGATTTCGCTGCGGAAAGCCATCAGGTGCCACGCGATCAGGTCGTCTTCCTGCCGAACCGCGTGCGGATCGGCAATTCCGAGATGTCCTTCAACGATCTCGTGAAGAAAGCCTATATGGCGCGCGTCCAGCTCTCGGCGGCCGGCTTCTACAAGACGCCGAAGATCCACTGGGACCGGTCGAAGGGCCGCGGCCATGCGTTCTACTACTACGCCTATGGCGCGGCCTGCTCTGAGGTTTCGGTCGACACGCTGACCGGCGAATATGTCGTCGAGCGCACCGACATCCTGCACGATACCGGCCGGTCGCTGAACAAGATCATCGACATCGGCCAGGTCGAAGGCGGCTTCATCCAGGGCATGGGTTGGCTGACCACGGAGGAATTGTGGTGGGACGGCAAGGGGCGGCTTCGCACCCACGCGCCCTCCACCTACAAGATCCCGCTTGCCTCGGATCGCCCGAAGATCTTCAACGTCGCGCTGACCGACTGGTCGGAAGCCTACGAGCCGACAATCCACCGCTCCAAGGCGGTTGGCGAGCCGCCGCTGCCGCTCGGCCTTGCTGTGCTGCATGCGCTGTCGGATGCGGTGGCGAGCGTGGCGGACCATCAGATCTGCCCACGGCTCGACGCCCCGGCGACACCCGAATGCGTGCTGATGGCGATCGAGCGTCTCAAGGCGGCCCAAGCAGTTCCAGGAAAAGTGTGATGCGGTTTTCCGTCCTGAATTGCGGCAAAGAAAGCAAGGGGTGAGTCCATGCCTGCCGCGCGCGAAGATATCAGGGATTTCCTGCGCCGGGCGCCGGGGGCGATCCTGGTCGAGGTGACGGGTGCGGCGGGCTCCACGCCGCGCGACACGGATGCCTTCATGCTGGTCTCGGAACGGGAGATCTTCGCGACGATCGGCGGCGGTCAGCTCGAATACATGGCGATCGATCAGGCCCGGCGAGCACTGCGCCTGGGCGCTGCCGCCGAGCCGATGAGCGTGCCGCTCGGCCCGGAGATCGGCCAGTGCTGCGGCGGGCGCGTCGGGCTGTCCTTCACCGCTATGAACCCGGTGCTGGCTCGTGATCTCGTCGCCCGCAGCGACCGCGAGATGGCCCTGCGGCCGCATGTCTATGTCTTCGGCGCAGGCCATGTCGGTGATGCGCTCGCCATGGCGCTGTCGCTCGCCCCGCTGCGCGTCGTGCTGGTGGATACGCGCGAGGACGAGCTCGTCGCCTCGACGGTGCCACGCATCGAGACCTGCCTCACCGCCATGCCCGAGACCGTGGTGCGCGATGCGCCGGCCGGCAGCAGTTTTGTTGTCCTGACCCACGATCACGCGCTGGATTTCCTGATCACGGCCGAGGCGCTGAAGCGCAGCGATGCAGCCTATGTCGGCATGATCGGTTCGAAGACCAAGCGCGCGACCTTCCGCAACTGGCTGTCGCGCGAGATCGGCCAGCCGGACCTTTTCGATCGCCTGGTCTGCCCGATCGGCGGTACGGTCGTGAAGGACAAACGCCCGACGGTGATCGCAGCGCTTGCGGCCGCCGAGATCATGACGGCGGCGCTGACCTGGACGGGCGCGTGCAACAAGGCGGTCCTTGCCAAGGGGTGATGCGGTCTATTCCCTGGGAGCCGTTTCCCAAGGGGTGAGGCAGGGGACCCCGAGCGGCTGAAAATCTGAAAGATTGCGTGTGACGACGACCAAATTGTTGGCGAGCGCTGTCGCCGCAATCATGCCGTCGGCGGTCGGCTTCTTTCCGGGTGTCGGCAACCGGCCTGCGATCGAGGCCGTCTGCATATCGAATGGCAGAAGCCTTGCGGAAAATTCCGGCAGCACGTGGGCCGTCAGCCATAGAGAAAGGTCATCGGCAAAATCGGGATTACGAAGACGTTCGCGTTGTATGCTGAATTCGATCTCCATGATCGTTATCGTCGAAAGATAAGCGGTCTCGACATCGAACGTATGGAGGAACTGCTGAAATTCAATGGCTTGACGCTCAGCCCTGCGGGATGCGGAAACAACGTTCGTATCGAGCAGGAATGCCATCAGAATTCGACGTCCCGTCCCTCGAAGCTGACGCGTTCGGGCGTAAAATCGTCATCGAACTCTGAACCCTTGTTATTGAGGGCGTCGTACAGGCTTTTCGACTTTCGCCAGTGGTCCTTGAAATCGTCGTAGCGGACAAGCACATAGCTCGCCTCGCCATGTTCGGCGATGACGAGGGGGCCTTCGTTTGCCGCCTTCTTTGCCTTGCTTGGATTCTGGTTGAAGTCGGCGCTGGTCATGGAGGCGAAGGACATAGGCTTCTCCACCTAGTATATTCCAGCAGGAAATATACTATTTTTCGCCATTCACTTCAACAAACTCGGCTTTGCCGTCAGCGACCGGTTCCTCTCCGATCAGCCGGCCGATCAGCCGCTGACATCGCTCGGCCATGAAATCGATCATCAGCCGCACTTTCGGATCCTGAAAGCGCTTGTGCGGGTAGATTGCCGCGAGCTGCACGGAGGCGGGTGGGCTGTCCTTCAGGATTTCCACCAGGCGGCCCTCGGCAAGGTGGGCCTTCACCTCGAAGAGCGGCTTGTTGATGATGCCCCGGCCTTCCAGCGCCCATTGGGTGAGCACGTCGCCGTCGTCGCTGTCATAGGGGCCGGCGACCTCGAACTTGCGTACGCCTTCGGCCGTCACCAGCGTCCAGTAATACTCCTTCGAGCCGGGATAGCGCAGCAGCAGACAGTCGTGCTTTTCGGCGATCAGCGCGTCCGCAGTGGCGGGTGTGCCGCGGCGGGAAAGATAGGCGGGCGAAGCGCAGAGCACACGCTCGCAATTGAGGATGCCGCGCATGCGCAGGTTCGAATCCTCGAGCACGCCGAGCTTGAAGGCGACGTCGACGCCCTCGGCGAGGATATCGACATTGTGATCCGACAGACGTACCCGCACCTCGATGTCGGGATACTTGTCGTGGAACTCCGGAATGCCCGACGCGATGAGGCGCCGGCCGATGCCGAGCGGCGCGGTAATGCGGAGCGAGCCCTTGGGATTGCGCGAGAGGTCGGCGATCGCCGCCTCCGCCTCGTTCACCGCCTCGATGATCTTCACGGCGCCCTCGTAGAACACGCGGCCATGTTCGGTCGGCGAGAGCTTGCGCGTCGTGCGGTTGAACAGCCGCACGCCGAGATGGCGTTCCAGCTCCTTGATGCGATTGCTGGCGACCGCGGGAGTGACGCGCTGGTCGCGCCCCGCCGCCGAAAGGGTACCGAGTTCGACCACGCGAACGAAGACGCGCACATTATCGAGATAGGACATGGCCCTTTCTACCACATTGGCGTGCAGAGCAAAGAGGCGGTCATCTTTTAGATTTTTTTGAAAGTGTTCGGGATTCACCGGGATTTCCGGGAAAATCACTTGATGGCAAACAAGCCCATGGAAAGTGGGAGGAGGTCCCTATGTACGAATATGCCATAGCCTGGGATTGGTTCATGTTTGCCGTCCGCTGGCTGCACGTCATCACGGCGATCGCCTGGATCGGCTCGTCGTTCTATTTCGTCGCGCTCGATCTGGGCCTGAAGAAGCATCCCGCGCTGCCGCCGGGCGCCCACGGCGAGGAATGGCAGGTGCATGGCGGTGGCTTCTATCACATCCAGAAATACCTGGTCGCGCCGGCGCAGATGCCCGAGCACCTCGTCTGGTTCAAATGGGAAAGCTATGCGACCTGGCTTTCCGGTTTCGGCATGCTCTGTCTCGTCTATTATGCAGGCGCAGACCTCTATCTGATCGACCCGAACGTGCTCGACGTCTCCAAGCCGGTGGCGATCGGTATTTCCCTGGCCTCGCTCGCCTTCGGCTGGATCATCTACGACCTGATCTGCAAGTCGCCCTTCGGCAATGACAACACGCGGCTGATGGTGGCGCTCTACTTCATCCTCGTCGCTGTGGCCTGGGGCTATACGCAGCTCTTCACGGGTCGCGCCGCCTTCCTGCATCTCGGTGCCTTCACGGCGACGATCATGTCGGCCAACGTGTTCTTCATCATCATGCCGAACCAGCGCGTCGTCGTCGCAGACCTCATCGCCGGTCGCACGCCCGATCCGAAATACGGCAAGATCGCCAAGCAGCGCTCCACGCACAACAACTACCTGACGCTGCCGGTGCTGTTCCTGATGCTGTCGAACCACTATCCGCTCGCCTTCGGCACGGAATTCAACTGGATCATCGCCTCGCTGGTCTTCCTGATGGGCGTCACGATCCGCCACTACTTCAACACCACGTCCGCCAATGCCGGCAATCCGACCTGGACCTGGCTCGTCACCGCCCTGCTCTTCGTCGCCATCATGTGGCTGTCCACCGTGCCGAAGATCCTGACAGGCGAACCGGCGGAAACCAAGGTCTCGGCCATCCAGCAGACCTTCGTTTCGGCGGACGGCTTCCCGCAGGTGCGCGACACCATCCTCGGGCGCTGTGCCATGTGCCACGCGAAGGAGCCGGGCTGGGAAGGCATCATCACGGCGCCGAAGGGCGTCGTCCTGGAAACGGACGGCGAGATTGCCAACCACGCGCGGGAGATTTACCTGCAGGCCGGCCGCTCGCATGCCATGCCGCCGGCCAATGTGACGCAGATCTCCGACGAGGAGCGCCGCCTGCTCGTCGCCTGGTACGAAAATGTCGTCAGTGGGGAGAAGACCCAATGAACGAACTCCTGATCCGCGGCCGCGTGCTGACCTTTCTCGCCGAGCCGCAGGGCATCGACGATACGGCCGCCTGGCGCTACATCGAGGATGGCGCGGTGTTCGTCCGCGGCGGCAAGGTCGTGGAGATCGGCGAGCATGCCGAGGTCAGCAGGCATGCCGGCCCGGGCGTCGCGGTTGCCGACCATCGCCCGCACCTCGTGTTGCCGGGCCTCATCGACACGCATCTGCATTTTCCGCAGACCCAGGCCATCGCGTCCTATGGCGCGCAGCTTCTGGAATGGCTGAACACCTACATCTTCGTCGAGGAGCAGAAGTTCGCCGAGGCCGCCCACGCGGCCGCTGTCGCGGATCGCTTCATGGACGAGCTGATCTCGAACGGCACGACGACCGCCGTCGCCTATTGCTCGGTGCATCCCGAGAGCGTCGAGGCCTATTTCTCGGCGGCCGAGGCGCGCGGCATGCGCATGGTCGGCGGCAAAGTGATGATGGACCGCAACGCGCCCGACGCCCTGCGCGACACGCCGCAGCAGGGCTATGACGAGACGAAGCGGCTCATCGAGAAATGGCATGGCCGCGGCCGCGCGCATTATGCGATCAGCCCACGCTTCGCCATCACCTCGACGCCGGAGCAGATGGAGATGAGCCAGGCGCTCGTCGCCGAACATCCCTCCTGCTACGTGCAGACGCATCTTTCGGAGAACCGCGACGAGATCGCGTTCGCCACCTCGCTTTACCCGCAGGCGAAGGACTACACCGATATCTATGCCCGCTACGGCCTGCTCAACGACCGCATGCTGCTCGGCCATTGCATCTATCTCAGCGACCGCGAGGTTTCCGTGCTCGCCGAGACGGGTGCCGTCGGCGTCTTCTGCCCGACGTCAAACCTTTTCCTCGGCTCGGGCCTCTTCGATCGCGACAAGTTCGACCGGCTCGGCGCGCGCTGGTCGGTGGCGACGGATGTGGGTGCCGGCACCAGCTTCTCCATGCTGGAAACGATGGACGAGGCCTACAAGGTGCTGCACCTCAACGGCCAGAAACTGACGCCGTTCAATTCCTTCTACCGCCTGACGCTGGGCAATGCCCGCGCGCTCGGGCTCGAGACGCATATCGGCTCGCTGCATGCAGGGGCGGATGCGGATATCGTCGTGCTCGATTCGTCCGGCAAGTCGGCGATGGAGTACCGCATGCGCACCGCCACCTCGCTCGCGGAAGAGCTCTTCATCCTCCAGACCATGGGCGACGACCGTTGCGTCGCCGAGGTCTATGTCGCCGGCAAGGCGATGAAGGGGAAGGGCAAGGCGGATGCCGCAAGGCAGCGCCTGCTCGAGACGGCCTGATCATTTGACGGTGCAGATGCCGTTCGCGCCGCCGTGTCCGGTATAGGAGACGGCGGCCGTGCCGTCGGGGTTGATGCTGAGCGAGATCGTCACGCCGCCGCCCTTGGCCTCATAGTAGTTGTCGTTGAAGACGTGCAGCTTGCCTTCCTTTCCATTGATGTAGATCGGCCCGCCCTCGTCGGCATGCACCTCGATATTGCCGGGGCAGGTGGCGTTGACGAGCGGGATTTTAGCCAGGGCGGGGCTGGCGACCAATAGAAGCGATGCGGCCGTGGCCGCAATCCGGATGGGGGTCATGGGATCGTCCTTCCTTGTGCGAGAGAGTTGCCGCCAGACTACGCCACAACGGTGCCGCCGGCTTGCGGGAAATCAAGGAAAAGAACGTTTTTCCGCCTTGGGCAAGACGGAACGGCTTACCGTACCGGCCTGTTGAGTGAGATAGCGTCAGGGATCTTTCAGGCGCCCGCCCATCGCCTTGGTCAGCCCTTCCGCCGCAGCACGCACCACCGGGCCGAAGGCATCGACCTTGCTGTCGGGCAGGCGCACCGCCGGTCCGGACACGGAAATGCCGGCAACCGCCTCGCCATATTCGTCGAAGATCGGCGCGGCCACGCAGCGCATGCCGAGCGTGTGCTCCTCGTCGTCGATCGACCAGCCGCGGATACGGATTTTTCCGATGTCTTCCAGCAGCGTCGGGATCGTGTCGCGGGTCTTGTCGGTGAAATGCTGCAGCGTGCGGCCGGTGAGCAACGCTTCGATGCGGGCATCCGGCCAGGTCGAAAGGATCGCCTTGCCGATGCCGGAGGCATGGATCGGCCCGCGTCGGCCGGGGCGGAAGAAGGCGCGCATCGGCGCGTGGCTTTCGACCTGCGAGATGAAGACCACGTCGCCGTCGTCCTCGATGGCGATGTTGGCGGTCTCGCCGCACCCCTCCATCAGCTGCTTGAGAAACGGCCTGCTGATCGTGCCGAGCTTGCGGAAGCGCAGATAGGCGGTGCCGATTTCGAAGGCCTTCACGCCGATCGTCCAGGCGCCGGTCTCCGCGTCATGGGCGACCATGCCGTGCTGGGAAAGCGAGGTCAGCAGGCGGTGCACCGTGGAGGGCGCCATGGCCGACTGGTCGGCAAGGTCGGTGAGCGCCGCGCCGTCCGCCCGCGCCACGAGATCGAGAAGTTTCAGGCTGCGGTCCAGCACCTGCACCGAGGACGGTGCCGCATTCTCGCCGGCCTTGCGGCCGGGTCGCCCCCGCATCTTCTCCTGCTGCTCCGCCATGCGTCCCTCTCTTCCGTCTCTGCGCATTCATGACATAGCCGGCCCGGGGCGATTGTTCCAGTTTCGTTGAAAATGTTTATTTCCGCATGATGGGATTGATTTCCATTTTATGATTGCGCGCAGAAACAGATGCGCTACCTTCCTTCTCGAGAGACGGAGGAAATCCCATGGCTAAAATGCGTGCTGTCGATGCAGCGGTCCTGGTTCTGGAAAAGGAAGGCATCGATTGTGCCTTCGGTGTACCGGGCGCTGCGATCAATCCCTTTTATTCGGCGCTAAGGGCGCGCGGCACGGTCCGCCATGTGCTCGCCCGCCACGTCGAGGGCGCAAGCCACATGGCAGAGGGCTATACACGGGCCCGCGCCGGCAATATCGGCCTTTGCATCGGTACGTCCGGCCCCGCCGGCACCGACATGATCACCGGCCTCTACTCGGCCTCCGCCGATTCGATCCCGATCCTCTGCATCACCGGCCAGGCACCCCGCGCCCGCCTCGACAAGGAAGACTTCCAGGCGGTCGATATCGCCAAGATCGCTGCGCCCGTCACCAAGTGGGCCGTCACGGTCATGGAGCCGGGCCTTGTTCCCTATGTCTTCCAGAAGGCGTTCCACACGATGCGTTCGGGCCGTCCCGGCCCGGTCCTGGTCGACCTGCCGATCGACGTCCAGCTCGCCGAGATCGAGTTCGACATCGACGCCTACGAGCCGCTCGAGCCCTACAAGCCGGCCGCTACCCGCGCCCAGGCCGAAAAGGCCCTCGCCATGCTGAACGCGGCCGAGCGCCCGCTGATCGTCGCCGGCGGCGGCATCATCAATGCGGATGCCTCGGACCTTCTGGTCGAGTTCGCCGAGATCACCGGTGTTCCCGTCATCCCGACGCTGATGGGCTGGGGCACGATCCCGGACGACCACCGGCTGATGGCGGGCATGTGCGGCCTGCAGACCTCGCACCGCTACGGCAACGCGACGCTGCTCGCCTCCGACTTCGTTCTCGGTGTCGGCAACCGCTGGGCCAACCGCCACACCGGCAATATCCCGACCTATACGGAAGGCCGCACCTTCGTTCACGTCGATATCGAGCCGACCCAGATCGGCCGCGTCTTCACGCCGGATTTCGGCATCGTCTCGGATGCCGGCGCCGCGCTGAAGGTGTTCCTCGACGTCGCGACCGAATGGAAGGTCGCCGGCAAGCTGCGTGACTGGTCGGTCTGGGCCGAGGAATGCCAGGAGCGCAAGCGCACCATGCTGCGCAAGACCCATTTCGACCAGACGCCGCTGAAGCCGCAGCGCGTCTACGAAGAGATGAACAAGGCCTTTGCCCGCGACACCTGCTACGTTTCGACCATCGGTCTTTCCCAGATCGCCGGCGCGCAGTTCCTGCATGTCTACAAGCCGCGCAACTGGATCAACTGCGGCCAGGCCGGCCCGCTCGGCTGGACGCTGCCCGCTGCCCTCGGTGTGCGGGCCGCCGATCCCGATCGTCCGATCGTCGCCTTGTCCGGCGACTACGACTTCCAGTTCCTCATCGAGGAGCTTGCGGTCGGCGCCCAGCACAAGCTGCCCTACCTGCATGTGGTCGTGAACAATTCCTATCTCGGCCTCATCCGCCAGGCCCAGCGCGGTTTCAACATGGACTTCGAGGTCTCGCTCGCCTTCGATAACATCAATGCGTCGGGCGATTCGGAAGCAGGCTATGGTGTCGACCATGTTGCCGTTGCCGAAGGCCTCGGCTGCAAGGCGATCCGCGTCCGCAGCCCGAACGAGTTCCAGGAAGCCTTCAACACTGCGCAGGCGCTGATGAAGGAGCACCAGGTTCCCGTCGTCATCGAGTTCATCCTCGAGCGCGTCACCAACATCGCCATGGGCGCCGATATCAATGCCGTCGTCGAATTCGAAGACCTGGCCGAACGCGGCGAAGACGCCCCGACCGCCACGCTGGCTCTTCTGGACTGAGACGAAGAGAAGGAAAACACCATGCCCAAATTCGCGGCCAACCTGACCATGCTCTTCAACGAGGCGCCGTTCCTCGAGCGCTTCGCGCTGGCCGCAAAGGCCGGCTTCGAAGGGGTGGAGTATCTCTTCCCCTACGATTTCGACAAGGAGGCGTTGCGTGCGGCGCTCGATCTTCATGGCCTGACGCAGGTGCTGCACAACCTGCCGGCCGGCAACTGGGCCGGCGGCGAGCGCGGCATCGCGGTCCTGCCGGACCGGGTCGACGAGTTCCGCCGCGGCGTGGCCTCGGCGATCGACTATGCGACGGCGCTCGGCTGCAAGCAGGTCAACTGCCTCTCGGGCATCGCCCCGGTGGGTGTTTCGGACAAGGAGCTGCGCGCCACCTTCGTCGCCAACCTGAAGCTGGCGGCGGGCGAGCTCGGCAAGCACGGAATCCGGCTTCTGATCGAGCCGATCAACCGCTTCGACATTCCGGGCTTCTACCTCAACACCCCGGACCAGGCGGCTTCCATCATCGCCGAGGTGGGCAGCGACAACCTGTTCATCCAGTACGACCTCTACCACCAGCAGCGCACCGAGGGTGAGCTGATCGGCACGTTCAAGAAGCACCAGGCGCAGATCGCCCATGTGCAGCTTGCCGACAATCCGGGCCGCAACGAACCGGGTACCGGCGAGATCGCCTATCCCTTCGTGTTCAAGACGCTCGACGCGCTTGGCTATGACGGCTGGATCGGCTGCGAATACAAGCCGCGCACCACGACGCAGGAAGGCCTCGGCTGGCTGGCCGAAGTCGGTCGCTGAAGACAAAACGCATTCAAAGTCTGGGAGTTTAAATCATGGCAACTATCGGTTTTATCGGCCTCGGCATCATGGGCACCCCCATGGCCCGTCACCTTCAGGACGCCGGCCACACGGTCATCACCTCGAAATTCGCAATCCCGCCGCGTCAGGAACTGCTCGACAACGGTCTTGAGATCGTCGACAGCCCGAAGGTACTGGCCGAGACCGTCGACACGATCATCCTCATGCTGCCCGATACGCCCGAGGTCGAAGACGTGCTCTTCGGCGAGAACGGCGTCTCCTACGGCCTTGCGACCGGCAAGCTCGTCATCGACATGAGCTCGATCTCGCCGATCGCCACCAAGGAATTTGCCAAGAAGATCCGCGCAACCGGCGCCGAATTTGTCGATGGCCCGGTCTCGGGTGGTGAGGTTGGCGCCAAGAACGCCTCGCTCTCCATCATGGCCGGCGGTTCGCAGGAGAGCTTCGACCGGGCGCTGCCGCTCTTCCAGCTGATGGGCAAGAACATCACCCTCGTCGGCGATTGCGGCGACGGCCAGGTGACGAAGGTCGCCAACCAGATCATCGTCGCACTGACCATCGAGGCGGTGTCCGAAGCCCTCGTCTTCGCGTCGAAGGCCGGGGCCGATCCGGCGCGCGTGCGCTCGGCACTGATGGGCGGCTTTGCCTCCTCGCGCATTCTCGAAGTGCACGGCGAGCGCATGGTCAAGCGCACCTTCGATCCGGGTTTCCGCATCTCGCTGCACCAGAAGGACCTGAACCTGGCGCTGCAAGGAGCCAAGGCACTCGGCGTCGCCCTGCCGAACACCGCGTCCACGCAGGAACTCTTCAACCAGTGCGCCGCCCATGGCGAAGCTGGGCTCGATCACTCAGGTCTCGTCAAGGCGCTGGAGCGCATGGCGAACCACGCCGTCGCATGACGGCCTGGCCGGGCGGGGAGGGGAGCCCCGCCCGGCCACCCTTTCTGGAGGAGGAGGCGCAGCCCCTCATCCCTCGCCGCGGCTCTTTTTCATCAGGAGGTGCTGGCGGGCGGGTGAGGGGCTGTGCTTAACTGCCCGGCCTGAAGCGCTGCCGCCCCGCGCGCGGCGACGGCCGCTGTAGAATTTTGAATCTGCTGCCGGAATCCCTCGTGTTCGAGGTGGTCGGGCGGCAGCATGACCCGGAGGAACCTATGCCGCCCATCGCCGATCCGCGCGCCTTTCTCGAAAGCCTCTTTTCCGTCGCGGTCGCCGCCGCCGATCCGGACAAGGTGCTGGCCGCCAATCTGCCGGAAAAGCCGAAGGGCCGCACGGTGGTGATCGGCGCCGGCAAGGGCGCGGCGCAGATGGCGCGTGCCTTCGAGCGGCTGTGGGACGCACCGCTCACCGGCGTGGTCGTCACGCGCTACGGCTACGCGGTTGCCTGCGAGCGCATCGAAATCCTCGAGGCTGCCCATCCGGTGCCGGATGACAGCGGGCTTCTCGCCTCCGGCCGGCTGATGGCCGCCGTGCGTGGCCTGACGGAGGACGACCTCGTCGTCGCGCTCGTCTGCGGCGGCGGCTCGGCCCTGCTGCCGGCGCCGGCCGGCGACCTGACGCTTGCCGACGAGATCGCCGTCAACAAGGCGCTGCTCGCCTCCGGTGCCCCGATCAGTGCCATGAATGCCGTGCGCAAGCAGGTCTCGCGCATCAAGGGCGGCCGGCTCGCCGCGCTCGCCCATCCGGCCCGCGTCGTCTCGCTCGTCGTGTCGGATATTCCCGGCGACAACCCTGCCCTCGTCGCCTCCGGCCCGACCATCGCGGACGAGACCACCCGCGCAGATGCGCTGCGCCTCATCGAGCGCTACCGCCTCGACCTGCCTGAAGCCGTGATGCGCCACATCCGTGATGGCAAGGACGAGCCGCCGCTGCCATCCGATGCCGCCTTCGCCCGCAACGAGGTGAAGCTCGTCGCGTCCGCCGCCGTCTCGCTGGAAGCCGCCGCCGAAGCGGCGCGCGAGGCGGGTGTCGAGGCCGTCATCCTCTCCGATGCCATCGAGGGCGAGGCGGCCGAGGTCGGCCGCGTGCATGCGGCGATCGCCGCCGAGGTGGTTCGCCGCGATCGGCCGTTCCGCAAGCCCGTCGTCGTGCTGTCGGGCGGCGAGACGACCGTGACGATCAAGGGCAAGGGCAAGGGCGGGCGCAACGGCGAATTCCTTCTGTCCTTCGCCTGCGGCATCGATGGTCTGCCGGGTCTTTTTGCACTTGCCGCCGATACGGACGGGATCGACGGGTCGGAGGACAATGCCGGCGCTTTCGCCGATGGCACCACCGTCGCGCGGCTTGCCGACAAGGGCAAGGACGCCGCCGAGTTTCTCGGCCGCAACGACAGCTGGACCGTCTTCGACACGCTCGGCGACCTCTTCGTGCCCGGGCCGACCGGCACCAATGTCAACGATTTCCGGGCCATCCTCATTCAGTAGGGTGGAAGAAGCCGGCTAAAGACAGGAAGGGCCGCGGAGTGACCCGCGACCCTTTGCCGTTGGGAAAGCCGTCACCCGGCTGCGAACGCGCTACCGGTTGGCCATCGAGGCCATGCGCTGCGAGTAGCGTCCGCCGGCCACCTTGGCCGGTGACAGGAGGTCGCCGAGGCGGGCGGCTTCCTCCGGTGTCAGGACGATCTCGGCGGCGGCAGCGTTCTGCTCCAGGTGCGGCACCTTGCTGGCGCCGGGGATCGGCACGATGAAATCGCCCTGCGCGAGCACCCAGGCCAGTGCCAGCTGCGCCGGGGCGACGCCCTTTTCCGCCGCCATTTCCTCAAGGAGGGCGACCAGCGCGAGATTGGCGTCGAAATTCTCCGCTGCAAAGCGCGGCAGCGAGCGGCGAAAATCGTCGTCGGCAAGGCCGTCCAGCTTCTTCAGCGCGCCGGTGAGCACACCGCGGCCGAGCGGGCTGAAGGGCACGAAGCCGATGCCGAGTGTGCGGCAGGTCTCCAGCACCCCGTTTTCCTCGACGTCGCGGGTCCAGAGCGAATATTCGCTCTGGACGGCGGCAATCGGGTGCACGGCATGGGCCCTGCGGATCGTCTCGCTGCCGGCCTCCGAAAGGCCGAGCGCCTTCACCTTGCCCGCCTGCACCAGCTCCGCCATGGCGCCCACCGTTTCTTCGATCGGTACCGCCGGGTCGACGCGGTGCTGGTAGTAGAGGTCGATGACCTCGATGCCGAGCCGCTTCAGCGAGGCCTCGGCGACGGCCCTGACGTTTTCCGGCCGGCTGTCCGTGCCGGTGATCATCTCGGCGGAAGGTTTTGCGGGGTCGATGCGGAAGCCGAACTTGGTGGCGATCACCACCTTGTCGCGCACCGGCTTCAGCGCCTTGCCGAGAAGAATCTCGTTTCTGTAGGGGCCGTAGACCTCGGCGGTGTCGAACAGGGTGATGCCGAGATCGACGGCGCGGTGCAGCGTGTTGATGGCCGCCGTCTCGTCGCCGGAGGGGCCATAGGCATGGCTCATGCCCATGCAGCCAAGGCCGAGGGCGGAAACGTCGAGCGTGCCGAGCTGTCTGTGTTTCATGGCGAAATCCTTTTTCTCTGGACCCCGGAGGCGGGGCCGCACGGCCGGACGGCGAACGATCTGCCGTCATCCGGACAAGGCCAATCTAGAGCGCGGTGCTTCATCGGAAAATTGCTGCAAAAGCCAACAGCTTGTTCTATTTGTTGGAACAATGAACCGGACCCAGCTTTCTCAACTCGCGGTGCTCGCCATCGTCGCGGAGACGCGCAGCTTTCGCAAGGCGGCGGGTGAACTCGGCATTGCGCCCTCCGCCGTCAGCCATGCGGTCTCCGCGCTGGAGGCAAGCCTCGGCGTGCGCCTCATTGCGCGCACCACCCGCTCGGTAGCGCCGACCGAGGAGGGGCGCCTGCTGCTCGACACGCTGGCGCCGGCGCTTTCCGATATCGGTTCGGCCATGGAGGCGCTTGCCGACCGGCAGGGCCGCCCTGCCGGGCCGTTGCGCGTCACCATGCCGTTGATCGCCGCCGAAGACATCGTCATGCCGCGGCTCGGCGCTTTCCTCGCCGCCTATCCGGAGATCGAGCTGGACCTGAGGACCGACGATCGCTTCGAGGACATCGTCGAGAAGGGGTTCGATGCGGGGCTGCGGCTTGGCGAACATCTGGAGGCCGACATGATCGCGGTGAGGGCGAGCGGTCCCTGGCGCGGCCTCATCGTCGGCGCGCCTGCCTATTTCGAAAACCATCCGGAACCTGTCCAGCCGCGCGATCTCATGCAGCACCGCTGCATCCGGCGGCGCTTTTCCAGCGGACGGGTCTATCGCTGGGAACTGGAAAAGGGCGGGCGGCTGGTGACGGTCGATGTTACCGGCCCTTTGATCGTCTCCGATCAGCGGCTGATGCGCGCGGCCGCGATCGACGGCGCGGGCCTTGCCTATGTCTTCGACCAGCGCGTCACCGACGATATCGAGGCCGGGCGTCTCGTCGCGGTGCTGGAAGACTGGTGCCCGGCCTTCGACGGCTTTTCGATCTATTACCCCTCGCGCCGGCAGATGCGCCCGGCGCTGCGCGCCTTCGTCGATTTCTTCCGGTTCCGCGGCTGACCCCGGCTCGGCAGGTTATGCTCGAGCGTTTCCGGCCGAAGCGGGATTGCTTCGGCATCGGACAATGCGGGAAAGCTCTAGGTCTCCAGCCGGTAACGGATGTGCCCGTCTGTCTCGACATAGCTGTCATAGAGCTTGCGGGCGCGCGCGTTGTCATGGCGGGTGTGCCAGTAGATCCCGCGCCAGCCGTTGCGCCGGGAAATGGTGACGAGATCGTTGATCAGTGCCCGGCCGATGCCTTTGCCGCGCGTGTCTTCATCGACGAACATGTCCTCAAGATAGCCTTCAGGTGCGATGTCCCAGGTGGAATCGTGATAGTGGTGGATGGCAAAACCCAGCACCGTCCCGTCCTCGTCGGCAAGGCGCATCGAGACGCGGGAGCCGGGGTCGAGGATGCGGGCCCAGGTGAAGGCGGTGACCTCCTCCGGCACGTCGGTCTCGTAGAAGGCGAGGTAGCCGGCCCAGAGCTTTCTCCAGGCGGCTTCGTCACTTTCCAGCGCATCGCGGATGATGATGGCCATGGGTCACGCCCCCGCCGCGTCGAGCGCCGCCATCTGCTCCGCGCTCAGCGTCAGGGTCGCCGCCTTCGTCAGGCTTGCGAGCTGGCCGAGGCCGGTGGCGCTGGCGATCGGCGCAGTGACGGCGGGCTTGGCCATCAGCCAGGCGAGCGCGATTTCGGCCTGTGTCGCGCCGGTGTCGGCGGCTACCGTGTCGAGCGCGGCGAGAATGCGCCGGCCCTTGTCGTCGAGATAGTGCACGACGCCCTCGCCGCGGGTTCTGCCTTCCGTGTCCGCCTTCGTGCGGTACTTGCCGGTGAGGAAGCCGGAGGCGAGGCTGTAATAGGTGATGACGCCAAGATCCTCTTTCCGGCAGAGGTCGGCCAGCGCGCCCTCGAAACCGGCGCGGTCATAGAGATTGTATTCCGGCTGCAGCGCGCCATAGCGCGGCAGGCCGGCCTTGTCGGCGGCCTCGAACGAGGCCTGCAACTGGCCGGCATCGAGGTTCGAGGCGCCGAAGGCACGCACCTTGCCGGCCTTCACCAGGCTCGCATGGGCCTCCAGGGTTTCCTCATAGGGCGTTTCCGGATCCGGCCAGTGCGAGAGGTAGAGGTCGATATGATCGGTCTGGAGCCGCTTCAGCGAGTTTTCGACGGCCTCGACGATCCAGCGCCTGCGCAGGTCCCGGCGCCCCTGGCCCATGTCGGAACCGACCTTGGTGATGACGACCACCCTGTCGCGGGCGATGCCGGAGCGCTTCAACCACTTGCCGATGATCGCCTCGGATTCGCCGCCCTGGTTGCCCGGCGCCCAGCGGGAATAGACGTCGGCCGTGTCGATGGCGTTGAAGCCGGCGCCGGTGAAGGCGTCGAGCAGGTCGAAGGAGGTCTTCTCGTCAGCCGTCCAGCCGAAGACATTGCCGCCGAAGACGAGAGGAGCGATCGAAAGGCCGGTCTTGCCGAGGGCGCGAAGCTGCATGGGGTCCTCCAAAGGGTGCGTGCTGAAAAAAGGCTTCCTGCAACATAGGGCGCAGCCGGCGCCTTTGCACGCAGCGGATCCGACTTTTTGCCGGGCGGCTCGGCTTGCGAGGAACGTACCTCGCGACTAGTCTCCTGTCGCAATCAAGGAGAGATCATCATGCTGCGTTTCGGAATCCTGTCGACGGCCAAGATCGGCCGCGAACTCGTCGTGCCGGCCATCCAGGATGCGGAAAACTGCGTCATCACCGCCATTGCCAGCCGCGACCTCGCCAAGGCCCGCGCCATGGCCGACCGCTTCTCGGTGCCGCATGCCTTCGGCTCCTACGAGGAGATGCTCGCCTCGGACACGATCGACGCCGTCTATATCCCGCTGCCGACGTCCCAGCATGTGGAATGGTCGATCAAGGCGGCGGATGCGGGGAAACATGTGCTGTGCGAGAAGCCGATCGCACTCAAGGCCGAGGAGATCGATGCGCTCATCGCCGCGCGTGACCGCAACAAGGTGCTGATCTCGGAAGCCTTCATGGTCACCTACAGCCCCGTCTGGCGCAAGGTCCGCGCGCTGCTGGCCGAAGGGGCAATCGGCCGGCTGCGCCACGTGCAGGGCGCCTTCACCTACTTCAACCGCGACCCCGGCAACATGCGCAACGTGCCGGCGCTCGGCGGCGGCGGCCTGCCCGATATCGGCGTCTACCCGACCATCACCACGCGCTTTTCCACCGGCAAGGAGCCGGTCCGCGTGCAGGCGAGCACCGATCGCGACCCGGAATTCGGCACGGACGTCTATTCCAGCGTGCGCGCCGATTTCGGCGATTTCGAGCTCTCCTTCTACGTTTCCACCCAGCTCGCCCAGCGTCAGGTCATGGTCTTCCACGGCGACAAGGGCTTCATCGAGGTGAAATCGCCCTTCAATGCCGATCGTTACGGGGCGGAGGAGATCGAGCTTACCAACCAGAGCCACAGCGAAAGCCAGTTCTTCCGCTTCCAGGATGCCCGCCAGTACAGGCGCGAAGCCGAGGCCTTCACCCGGGCGGCGCTCGGGGGGGACGAGGAGGTCGTGTCGCTGGAAAATTCGCGCCTCAACCAGAGGCTCATCGACGCCATCTACCGCGCCAGCGAGAAGGATGGCTGGGAGCCGGTCTAAAGCCGGCTCACCCTCCGCCACGCGAGGGCAGGGCGGAGGGGATTTCACATGTTGGCCGGGGCCGATCAGGCGGCCGGCTGCTTCGTCTTGCGCAGGTAGGGCAGGACGGTGTCGAAGGCGCCGAAGCGGGTGATGGCGTCCTCGTTGGAAACGGCCGCGGTGATGATGACGTCGTCGCCCTGCTGCCAATTGGCAGGCGTCGCCACCTGGTGCTTGCTGGTGAGCTGGATCGAATCGATCGCGCGCAGGATCTCGGCGAAGTTGCGGCCCGTCGTCATCGGGTAGGTGAGGATCAGCTTGATCTTCTTGTCCGGGCCGATGACGAAGACGGAGCGCACCGTGGCGTTGTCGGCGGGCGTGCGGCCTTCCGATGTGTCGCCGGCGGCGGCGGGCAGCATGTCATAGAGCTTGGCCACCTTCAGGTCCTTGTCGCCGATCAGCGGGTATTCGACGTCGAAGCCCGTGGCGGTGCGTATGTCGGCCTTCCACTTGACATGGCTGTCGACCGGATCGACGGAGATGCCGATGATCTTGACGCCGCGCTTGCGGAACTCGCCCTCGACGCCGGCCATAGCGCCGAGCTCGGTGGTGCAGACCGGGGTGAAGTTCTTCGGGTGCGAGAAGAGCACGGCCCAGCCGTCACCGATCCAGTCATGGAAGCTGACCGGGCCGATGGTGGTCTCGGCGGTGAAGTCCGGAGCGATGTCGTTGATGCGAAGGCTCATGGGGATCGTCCTCTCTTTCGTGCGGGGATCGCAGGGGAGCCCCCGCGAAAAATATGTCCGGGCTGGTAGATAGAACGAAAAAACCACCTTGCCTATAGCGGCACACCGTCGCTGGCGACCCGCGCAGGAGCGCATCTTTGCGCCCTTTTCGCCGGCGGGATGAAGGCTTTCGGCCGCTCGGGCATGCTGCGCCAAACCGTTCTGCGAAGCCGACGGGATGTGGAAGACGATTTCTTTTGGCCGGAGGGCGGAATCCGGTGCGGGAACCCCGTCCATGCATGGAGGCGGCGGTTTTTGCGCGCAAACCGTTTATTCGTCGATCTCGGCGCGCCCGCTTGTCAGGTCGGCGACCATCCGGCCGATCTCGTCCGCCTTTTCCACCGGTACCCGGAAGGAAAGGCGCGCGCCCCTCTCGTGAAAGGCCTCCTCGTCCATCACCAGGCCCGCCAGGGCGGACAGCCGCGCCTTGACGAGGGCAAGGTCGGAAAAGCCGAGCGAGACGGAGAGCGCGATGCGTTCGACATATTCGGTCTTGGCCGCCGCGCGCAGGCAGGCGGCCGCGGTGCCGCCATAGGCGCGGATGAGCCCGCCGCTGCCGAGCAGGATGCCGCCGAACCAGCGCGTGACGACGACGAGCGTGCGGTCGAGCGCCTGGCCGTCGATCGCCTGCAGGATCGGCTTTCCGGCCGTACCGCTCGGTTCGCCGTCGTCGCTGAAGCGGTAGGTCTGGCCGATGCGGAAGGCCCAGCAATTGTGGTTCGCCGCAGCATCCGACACTTCAGCCAGCCGCGCCTTCGCCTCCGCCTCGTTCTCGACGGGACAGGCGATCGCGCGGAACCGGCTCTTGCGGATCTCCTCTTCGAACAGCGCAGTCTGGTCCAGCGTGTACAAGGCATCTTCCCGGTGGCGTCTGGCCGCCTCGTACCCCCTCGGCGCCCTTCATATCAAGCGCGGAATAGAGCACTAATTCTATAGACTATTGACAGGCGCCACGATTTTGCCATGATGTCGGCCGGGACGTTAAACAGAACGGGAGCCTTCCGCATGATCTATCTGGGCGGCGTGACGCTTGGCTACTTCAACCTCTATCCCGTCGGCTTCCAGCCGAAGGAAGAGCAATCCCGTTCGGAGGATACGGCTGGCCGCGTGACGGAAGACAGGCTGCCGCTCGAAGGAAGCCGGCTTTCCTTCTCCCGTCGCCCTGTCCAGTGGCCGTTGCACGTCTTCTTTTGAATCGGGGGAGACTGCAGAAAGTCATCGATGATTTTTTGTAGTCGAGCAGAAACAAAGGGCGCAGCTGCTTCACCGCGGGGCCGGAACCGGCATGTCAGGGAAGCGCCGGGCAGGCCCCGGGCTTGGCCGGCAGCCCGCCGCCGGTGATGAGGGCGGCTAGCTGTGCCCGGTCGCCGTCAGCGGTCGGCTGGATGTTGAGCGGTTCTGTTGCCGGCCACCAGTCGCCGGCCGCCCAATAGGCCCAGCCGGTCCAGACTGCACGCTCCTTGCCGACCAGCGCCGTCATGCGGGCCAGTCCGTCCAGGCACGTCTTGTCCGCCGAGCCGCCGAACTCTCCGAGGAAACCGCGTTTGTTGTTACGCTTCAACCAGTCGGTGAAGCGCTCCAGCGCGGCGACAGCGTCGTCCGCCCGCGTGCAGGTATCCGCCTTGCCGGAAAAATCGGTGTCGAGATACTGGTGGACCTCGTAGACGTGGTTGTTGGCGGGGTCCTTGACGTCGAGCATGACGGTGCCGTTGGCGCCGCCCTCGCGCTCCTCTTCCCAGCTGTGCGCGCCCGTCCAGATCGTGCCGGGCACGAGGACGAGGTTTTTTGCGCCCGTCTCGCGGATCGCGGCGATCGCGGCATTGGCGGAGGCGAGCCATTGCGTGGCGGGCACGTCGTGCGGTTCGTTCATCAGGCCGAACTGCACGCCGCCGTCGTTCTTGTAGTCCTCGGCGAGCCGACGCCAGAAATCGGCGAAGGCGCTGTCCGGCAGGTCCGGCGAGCCGATCTGCTTGTCGCCGTAATAGGCATAGTTGTGTGGATCGAGGATGACGGTCATGCCGGCGCCGCGCAATGCCTTGACGGTGTCGGCGAGCCGCTTGCGCTCCGCCTTGTCGAAGCCGCGGTTCAATCGCGGCTGCAGCCGTTCCCACTTGAAGGGAAGGCGCACGGCGTTGAAGCCCTTGCCGGCAAAATAGGCGATCGTTTCGGCAGAGGGATAGGTGTAGTCCTTGCCGAACGTGCCGCGCCCCTCGCCGAATTCGGCACCGGCGAGGTTCACGCCGCTGAGGCAGGCTGCGCTCGCCTGAACGGGAAGCATCACGGCCATTGCAGCCGCCAGCAGTCGAAAGCGCGCTGCCGCGCCGGATAGGGATTGCACGCCTGCCTCCGTTCCGGCCGGGTGCCGGTTCGTTCCTGGGGTCTTGCACCCCGCCTATGAGAGCCGATCAAGACGCGCACGATCTTAAGGCGGTGTTAAGGCGGCTCGCCTTTTCGCGAAATGGATTAAGAGAATGCCACCGTCGTGCTGCCGTCAGCCGCACGCGGGCGGAGCGGTGATTCCACTTGGCCGTAAAATGCTCTAGAGGCGGGGACGCCGCCGGTGGACCGGCAGGCCTCGACAACAGGTTCTTTCCATGCCCGCTCCCGCGACGTCCGCTCCCCCGCCCTCCGGCAATCGCCATCCACTGCGTGTTCTCCTGTCGCTCGTCAGCGACGAGAAGGGTCGTGTGGTGCGGGCTGTCGCCTCGTCGGTGATCAACAAGATCTTCGACGTCATGCCGGAAATCCTGATCGGCATCGCCCTCGACGTGGTGGTGCGCGGGAAGGATTCCTTCGTCGCCAAGGTCGGCATCACCGATCCCGTACACCAGCTCGCCCTGCTTGGCATCGCCACCTTCCTCATCTGGTTCGGCGAATCGCTGTTCGAATATTTCTATCAGATCCTCTGGCGGGGGCTGGCGCAGGACGTGCAGCATCGCCTCCGCATCCTCTGTTATGACCATGCCCAGCATCTGCCGACGAGCTTCTACGAGGAGAACCGTTCCGGCGATCTCGTCGCCGTCTTGAACGACGACATCAACCAGCTGGAACGCTTCCTCGACCGCGGGGCGAACGAGCTGATCCAGACCTTCGCCGCCGTCCTGCTCGTCGGCGCGGTGTTCTTCATCGTCAGCCCGCTGATCGCGGTCATCGCGTTTACGCCGGTGCCGGCGATCATCGCCGGGGCCTTCTGGTTCCAGCGCCGCGCGCAGGCGCGCTACGATGCGGTTCGGGCGCGGGCTGGCGGGCTCGGCGCGCGGCTCACCACCAACCTGCAGGGCCTGCAGACCATCCGCGCCTTCGGTGCCGAGGCGCGCGAGACGGCGACGCTGACGGTGGAAAGCCGTGGCTATGTCGAGGCGAACCGGGCGGCGATTCGCGTCTCCTCCGCCTTCATTCCGATCATCCGCATGGCGATCCTGTCCGGCTTCCTCGCTACCTTCCTGATCGGCGGCTGGCTGACGCTGAACGGCGAGATGCAGGTCGGCGCCTATGGCCTGCTCGTCTTCCTCACCCAGCGCCTGCTCTGGCCGATGACCGGCCTTGCCGAGATCGCCGACCTCTACGAGCGCGCCATGGCCTCGACGCGGCGCATCCTGCGCCTGCTCGACGAGCCGCGCGGCGAACCGCACGGGACGCACGAGGCAAAGGTCTCCGGCCGCTTCGAGATCGACGGTGTCGGCTTCCGCTATGCGACGAGCCCCGGCGGCGTCACGGACATCAACCTTGCCATCAAGGCGGGCGAGACAGTCGCCCTCGTCGGCCCGACGGGCAGCGGCAAGTCGACCCTTATCAAGCTCCTCGGCCTTTTCATCCGCCCGCAAAGGGGGCGCATTTCCCTTGATGGCGTGCCGCTCGCCGACTGGTCCGGCGAATGTCTTCGCACGAGCATGGCCTGGGTGCCGCAGGAGGTGACGCTGTTTTCCGGTTCGATCGCCGACAATATCGCCTACGGTCGGCCGGAGGCGAGCCGCGAAGAGGTGGAAGCCGCGGCGCGCATGGCGGAGGCCGACAACTTCATCCGCGACCTGCCGGAGGGTTACGAAAGCCAGATCGGCGAATACGGCCAGAAACTTTCGGGCGGCCAGCGTCAGCGCATCGCGCTCGCCCGAGCGCTGCTGATCGATCCGGCGATCCTCATCCTCGACGAGGCGACGAGCGCCGTCGACAACGAGACGGAAGCGGCGATCCAGCGCTCGCTCGCCAGGATGAAGGGCAAGCGCACGGTGATCCTCGTCGCGCACCGGCTGAGCACGGTGGTACATGCGGATGCGATCCACGTCATGGAGGCCGGGCGGGTCATCCAGTCGGGCGCGCACGACGAGCTTGTGGAACGGCCGGGGCTCTATCGCACGCTATGGAACATCCAGACGGGGCATGCGGAGATGAACGAGACGGCATAAGCGCCCCGTATCCGCCTGCCGGCACCTTCTCCCCGCAAGCGGGGCGAAGGGGTGTGTTGCACCGATATTCCCAGGCAAGAACCGTCGATGCTGGAATAAGGCTTCGCCTCCTGTCCCTTCGCCCCGCTTGCGGGGAGAAGGTCGCGGCAGCGGTATGAGGGCCGCCTTGCGTCCCTCAGTGCGCCTCGTCCCAGTTGGTCGCCGCACGGGCGTCCACCTTCAGCGGCACCTTCATCGCAAGCGCCGGCATGGAAGCGTTCTCCATCACGTCGACGATGATCGGGATCGCCTTTTCCACTTCGCTGTCCTCGACCTCGAAGATCAGTTCGTCATGCACCTGCAGCAACATGCGGGCGGAGAGGCCGGCGGCGGAAAGTGCCGGCTCCATCTTGATCATGGCGCGGCGGATGATGTCGGCGGCAGAACCCTGGATCGGCGCGTTGATCGAGGCGCGTTCGTTGAAGGCGCGCACGGAGGGATTGGACGACTTGATCTCCGGGTAATGCGCGCGGCGGCCGAAGATGGTTTCGACATAGCCGTTCTCGCGGGCGAAGGCCTTGGTCTGGTCCATGTAGTCCTTGATGCCCGGGAAGCGCTCGAAATACTTCTTGATGTAGTCGCCGGCCTCCGAGCGCTCGATGGAGAGCTGGTTGGCAAGGCCGAAGGCCGAGATGCCGTAGATGATGCCGAAATTGATCGCCTTCGCACGGCGGCGGACTTCGGACGGCATGCCTTCGACCGGCACGCCGAACATCTCGGAGGCCGTCATCGCGTGAATGTCGACGCCGTCGGCAAAAGCCTGCTTCAGCTGCGGGATGTCGGCGACATGGGCGAGCACGCGCAGCTCGATCTGGCTGTAGTCGGCCGAGACCAGCTTGTGGCCGGGTGTCGAGATGAAGGCCGTTCGGATCTTGCGGCCTTCCGCGGTGCGCACCGGAATGTTCTGCAGGTTCGGATCGGAGGAGGAGAGGCGGCCGGTCGTCGTCGCGGCCAGCGCATAGGATGTGTGCACGCGCTTCGTCTCGGGATGGACGAAGCCGGGCAGGGCGTCCGTATAGGTTGATTTCAGCTTGGTCAGCTGGCGCCAGTCGACGATCTTGCGAGGCAGCGGAATACCCTGTGCGGCAAGGTCTTCGAGCACCTGCGCGGACGTCGACCACTGGCCGGTCTTCGTCTTGGAGGCGCCGGACAGGCCCATCTTGCCGAACAGGATGTCGCCGAGCTGTTTCGGCGAGCCGATGTTGAAACGTTCGCCGGCAAGCTCGTAGATCTCTTCTTCAAGGGCGGCAGCGCCCTGTGCTAGCTCCCCGGAAAGGCGGGACAGCACCTGGCGGTCGATGGTGATGCCGCGCTCTTCCATGCGCGCCAGCACGGGCACCAGCGGGCGCTCCAGCCGCTCGTAGACGGTGGTCATGCGCTCGCTCGCAAGGCGCGGCTTCAGCACGTGCCAGAGGCGCAGCGTCACGTCGGCATCCTCGGCGGCATAGGTCGTGGCGCGGGAAATATCGACCATGTCGAAGGTCTGGGCGCCCTTGCCGGAGCCGGCGACGTCCTTGTAGGCGATCGGCTTGTGGCCGAGCCAGCGTTCGGAAAGCGTGTCCATGCCGTGCGTGGTGGTGCCCGCATCGAGCGCATAGGACATCAGCATCGTGTCGTCGAAGCCCTTCACGGTGATGCCGTGCCGGCGCATGACGAGATAGTCGTATTTGAGGTTCTGCGCGACCTTCAGGACGGACGGATCCTCCAGCAGGCTCTTCAGCCGCTCCAGCGCCGGGCGGATCGGGATCTGCCCCTCGGCAAGCCCGCCGCCGAGCAGGTCGCCGACGCCGGTCTTGTGGTTGAGCGGCACATAGCAGGCACGGATGGCGGTGCCGGCCGGATCCTTGGCATTGTCGGCGATCGCCAGGGAGAAGCCGCAGAGTTCGGCCTGCATGGCGTCGAGCGAGGTCGTCTCCGTGTCGAAACCGACGAGACCGGTCTCTCGTGCGGCGGCGATCCAGCGGTCCAGCGCTTCGAGGTCCCGGACGGTCTCGTAGCCGGCATGGTCGATGGGTACGGCTGCAAAGCGCTCGGCGCGCGCCCCTGCGAGCGCGGCGGGCGTATCGCCGTCCGCAGCCGCGGCAGGCGGCGGCGCTGCGGCAGCCGTTTCCGCGCCGGCAGGGGCTGCCGCGCTGTCGCCCTTGTCGAGGTCCGGGCCGCGCGCCTCGGTGCCCCCTTCGACCGGCACGTCCGCCGGTTCGATGGCGCCGGCATCGCAATCGCAGGCTTCGGCGACGCGGCGTGTCAGCGTGGTGAACTCCATCGCCTTCAGGAAGGCGATCAGCCGGGGCCCGTCCTGCGGGTGCAGGATCAGGTCGTCGAGGGGCGTATCGAGCGGTGTGTCCGTCTTCAGCGTAACGAGCTGGCGGGAGAGCAGCACGAGGTCGCGATTGGCGATGATGTTCTCGCGGCGTTTGGCCTGCTTGATCTCCTCGGCGCGGGCGAGCAGCGTATCGAGGTCGCCATATTCGTCGAGAAGCTGCGCGGCTGTCTTCGGGCCGATGCCGGGCACGCCGGGCACGTTGTCGGTCGAATCGCCGGTCAGCGACTGGAGGTCGATCATCTTCTCCGGCGGCACGCCCCATTTCTCGATGACTTCGGGAATGGAGATCTGCTTGTCCTTCATGCCGTCGTACATCGAGACGTTCTCGGTCACGAGCTGCATCAGGTCCTTGTCGGAAGAGACGATCGTGACGCCGGCGCCGTCGGCTTCGGCAAGGCGGGCATAGGTGGCGATCAGATCATCGGCCTCGAAACCTTCCTTCTCGATGCAGGGCAGGTTGAAGGCGCGTGTCGCATGGCGGATCAGGCCGAACTGCGGGATCAGGTCTTCCGGTGGTGCCGACCGGTTCGCCTTGTACTGGTCGTAGAGTTCGTTGCGGAAGGTCTTCGAGGAGTAGTCGAAGATGACCGCGAAATGGGTCGGCGTCACGCCCACGTCGGTGTTGCGCGCATCCTTCAAGAGCTTCCACAGCATGTTGCAGAAACCCGAGACGGCATTGACCGGCAGCCCGTCCGATTTGCGGTTGAGCGGCGGGATGGCGTGGAAGGCACGGAAGATGAAACCCGAGCCGTCGACGAGGAAGAGATGATCACCTTTTTTCATGGGGTGAATGGATAGCGCGGGCGGCTTTCCGCGTCCATCTTTCATTGTGGGAAAACGGGCGCTCCCGGGGCTTGGAAAGCCTCACACGAACGTTACCAATTTGTAATTTTCCAGGCCTCCTGAATCCCTTGAAAAGCCACATTCGAACCCACAGATATTGGTCATCGGCACCTGATCAAAGCCGTTGTCTGGCACCCGGCCTGTCCCCCGCCGCGCCAGACAAAGGACAAAGGCCTCATCCCCCTCTCCGGGCCTTTGTCCATCATTCGAAGAAGCCGCCGCGACAAGCCTCCTGTCGTCGGCGGCTTCTCGTTTTGGGGCAGATGGATCGCCTGCGATCCATAGTTGCCTTCCCCCAGAAAGCGGCATACCTTCCCGCCATGGAATTTGACCGGAAGGAGTCGGCAGCATACCTCGCCAATCTCCTGGCGAAGGCGGCGTCCCGCGCCCTTCAGGTGCGGGCGGACGGGGCTGGTTTTGCGCCCGGTCAGTTCCCGGTCCTCCTGGAGCTTTGGAGCGGCGACGGTCTCACCCAGCGCGAACTGCTCGACCGGCTCGACATCGAGCAGGCGACCATGGCCAACACGCTTGCCCGCATGCAGCGCGACGGGCTCATCTCCCGCCGGCGTCACCCGAAGGACAAGCGGGCCCAGCTCGTCTTCCTGACGAACCGTGGCAAGGCGCTGCGCGAAACCGCGATGGCGGCGGCCTCGGCCACCGAGGACACGCTGTTCCAGGGGTTCCGGCGTTTCGAGCGGGAGCTGCTTCTGGAATATATGCGCCTGGTGCTTGCCAATCTCGGCCGCGATCCGCGCATCTGATCGTCATACGATTTGCCCTGACCGAGCCGATCGGTCTAATGTCGCGCCGAAATTCATTTGATTTGCCGCATGTTGCATCGCAAGAGCGCGACCGCATCATGTTCTAGGGGTTCATCCATGACCAATATCCTGCCCGTCCTCGATCGTGCCAGCGCCGGCATTCCGGCCAGCCTCGAACGCCTGTTCGAACTGGTGCGCATCAAGTCCATCTCGACCGATCCGGCCTTCAAGGCGGAGTGCCGCCGGGCGGCCGAGTGGCTGGTCACGGAGCTGCGTTCGCTCGGCTTCGACGCGACGGTGCGCGACACGCCCGGCCACCCCATGGTCGTCGCCCATCACGATGGCGCAAAACCCGATGCGCCGCATGTCCTGTTCTACGGTCACTACGACGTCCAGCCGGTCGATCCGCTGAACCTGTGGGACCATGATCCCTTCGAGCCGGCGGTGCGCGATGCGGGCGAGGGCCGGCGCGTCATCACCGGTCGCGGCACCTCCGACGACAAGGGTCAGCTCCTGACCTTCGTGGAAGCCTGCCGCGCCTACAAGGAAACGACGGGCGCGCTGCCCTGCCGCGTCACCATCCTTTTCGAAGGCGAGGAGGAGTCGGGTTCGCCCTCGCTGAAGCCCTTCCTCGAGGCCAATGCCGCCGAGCTGACGGCCGATTTCGCCCTCGTCTGCGATACCAGCATGTGGGACGCCGACACGCCGGCGATCTCCGCAGGCCTGCGCGGCCTCGTCGGCGAGGAGATCGTCATCAAGGCGGCTGACCGGGATCTGCATTCCGGCTATTTCGGCGGCGCTGCGGCAAACCCGATCCACATCCTGTCGGACATCCTCGCCGGCCTGCACGACGACACCGGCCGCGTGACGCTCGACGGCTTCTACGACGGCGTCGAGGAGACGCCGACCCAGATCAAGGCGGCATGGGAAACGCTCGGAAAGACGGCTGAGAGCTTCCTTGGCGAGATCGGTCTGTCGATCCCTTCGGGCGAAAAGGGCCGCTCGGTGCTCGAACTCACCTGGGCGCGCCCGACCGCCGAGGTCAACGGCATCACCGGCGGCTATACGGGCGAAGGCTTCAAGACGGTGATCGCCGCCGAAGCCTCGGCAAAGGTCTCCTTCCGCCTCGTCGGCAAGCAGGATCCGGCGAAGATCCGCGACGCGTTCCGCGCCTACGTGCGGGCACGGGTGCCGGCCGATTGCTCGGTGACGTTCCACGCCCATGGCGGTTCGCCGGCCATCCAGCTCCCTTACGATTCCGCGCTGCTCGGCAAGGCGAAGAGCGCACTGTCGGACGAATGGCCAAAGCCCGCCGTGGTCATCGGCATGGGTGGCTCCATCCCGATCGTCGGCGATTTCCAGAAGATGCTCGGCATGGAATCCCTGCTCGTCGGCTTCGCGCTGTCGGACGACCGCATCCATTCGCCGAACGAGAAATACGAGCTGCGCTCCTTCGAAAAGGGCATCCGCTCGTGGGTGCGCATTCTTTCGGCGCTCGCAGCGCGCTGACGCAGATGTGATGAGATGGGAGGCCAGCATTAACCGGACGGAACGGAAATGCTGGTTTCTTCAAAAAACAAGGGCCGCGCGCGGACAGGCGACGACGGCCCGGATATGGGGAAGGGTGAGGATGGCATCAGGAAAGATTGCGAGAAACCCTCGCTGCTCAGGCTATGGCGCGCCGGGAGCAGAGGGGGAGGCAGGATGAAGCGGCTGAAAAAGTTCTTCTGGCCGCTCGTCAGCACAGCCGCGATCATCCTGTCGATCTACATCCTCTACAAGGACCTGCGGGGCCTGTCGCTCGACGAGTTCATGGCGAGCCTCCATGCCATTCCGGTCTCCGGCTGGCTGCTCGCCTGCGGCGCGACCCTGCTCGCCTATGCGGCGCTTGCCGCCTATGACCATCTGGCGCTCGAACACCTTGGTCACCGCATCTCGCTGTGGTTCATCACCATCACCTCCTTCACCACCTATGCGCTGTCGCACAATATCGGCGCTTCGGTGTTTTCAGGCGCGTTGGTGCGCTATCGCGCCTATACGTCGAAGGGGTTGACCGGATCGGAGGTGGGCGTTCTCGTCGCCTTCTGCTCCTTCACCTTCGCGCTCGGCACGGTCATGCTGTTCGGCCTGGTGCTGGTGCTGGAACCGGAGATCGTCGAGCGCTTCTCCCATCTTCTGCCGATCGAGGCGGCGTTTTCGACGGGAATCTTCATTCTTGCGCTGGTCGCGCTCTACGTGGTCGGCAGTCTCGTCGGCTTCCGGCCGATCGATACCCGCTGGCTGAAGCTGGAATATCCAAAACCCTCGCTGGTCTTCCGCCAGCTCTTCATCGCGCCGATCGAACTCATCGGCGCGGCGGCGATCATCTACTTCGTGCTGCCGGAGGCGGGCAATCCGGGCTTCTTCGTCGTGCTCGGCATCTTCCTCGCCTCCTTCTCGGTTGCGCTGCTGTCGCATGCGCCGGGCGGCATCGGCGTCCTGGAGCTCGTCTTCATCGCCGGCCTGCCGGATATGGATCCGGCGGCGGTGCTGGCGGCGCTTGCCGTCTTCCGGCTGTTCTACCTGATCATCCCCTTCATCATGGCGCTGGTGGTCATTCTCATCTTCGAACGGCAGCGGTTTCTCAGCCGGCTGAGAAACGGCGAGGATTGAGGCGATGGAGAAGTTTGGTTCATCTTGCATTCAGTCGAATTGTTTCATGCTGTCATCCGTCTTGATCACTGTAAAACAGTGACTATCCAAGGGAGACCGACATGAAGACAACGATCAAGGGCGGCATTGCCGCTGCCATGGCCGTCGCCATGTTCGCCACGACATTCGTATCCGCACCGGCCTTCGCCATGCCGATGCCGAAGGTCGGCGCTTCTCAGGCGAGCGATGTGCAGGACGTGCAGTGGCGTCGCGAACGCCACGAGCGTCGCGGCTGGTATGGCGGCCATCGCGGCTATCGCTATGAACGCCGCGGCTATCGCCGCCACTCGGACGGCTGGTGGTATCCGCTGGCAGCCTTCGGCGCCGGCGCCATCATCGGCGGTGCGATCGCCAATGACGGCTATTCGCAGCCGCGCTACGAGGGCATCAACCCGCGTCACACCGAATGGTGCTATGCGCGCTATCGCTCGTATCGCGACTATGACAACACGTTCCAGCCCAACTATGGCGGCCGCCGCCAGTGCTATTCGCCCTATTATTGAGCAAGGCGCAGCCGTCTGAGTGGTTCCGCGCCGGAAACGGCGCGGCAAACCGGCGCAATTTTCCGGGCGGCCCATCGGCCGCCCGATCTTTCTCTCAAATGCCCCTCAAACTGTCGCCCGCACGTTCACCGCTTCTTAACGACCCCTTAAATCGCCGCATTTAAGGTCCACCGGACGGCGATATTTTTAAGGGTGTATCCAACCGCTTATGGCAGCCAACCGCAAATCCCAGCGCATCGAACCGTCCTTCCAGGGATCGGGAGGCCGCCACGACGACGATTTCCACGTCGACGCAGGGGATCGCGTGGCGGGCGGGCGCAAGGGACGCGGCAAGCCGGCGAAGGCCGAGCGACCGCGGCGCGGTTCCGGCCGGCGTCGCCAGTCGTCCGGCGGCGGTTTCTTCGGCCTGTTCCGGCGGCTCTTCTACTGGTGCGTCGTGCTCGGCATCTGGGGCGCCATCGGCGTCGGCGGTCTCGTGCTCTATTACGGTGCGCGCATGCCGAGCGCCACGAGCTGGTCGATCCCCGACCGGCCGCCGAACATCAAGATCCTCGCCGTCAGCGGCGATGCCATCGCCAACCGCGGCCTCACCGGCGGCGAGGCGCTGTCGCTCGAAAACATGTCGCCCTATATCCCGCAGGCGGTCATCGCCATCGAGGACCGGCGCTTCTATTCGCATTTCGGCATCGATCCGCTCGGCCTCGCCCGTGCGATGATCACCAACATCACGACCGGCCGCATGGTGCAGGGCGGCTCGACGCTGACCCAGCAGCTCGCGAAAAACATGTTCCTCTCGCCGGAGCGCACGCTGGAGCGCAAGGTGCAGGAAGTGCTGCTCGCCTTCTGGCTGGAGCACAAATATTCCAAGGACCAGATCCTTGCGATGTATCTCAACCGTGTCTTCTTCGGCTCGAATTCCTACGGGGTCGAGGCTGCATCGCGGCGCTATTTCAACAAGTCGGCGCGCGACGTGAACCTCGGCGAGGCCGCGCTTCTGGCCGGCCTCCTGAAAGCGCCGTCCCGCCTTTCGCCGGCGCGCGATCCGGAAGCCGCCGAAGCCCGCGCCCAGGTCGTCCTCGGCGCGATGCGCGAGGAAGGGTTCGTCACCGACACCGAAATCACGACGGCGATGTCCCAGACGCCGGCCCGGGCGAAGAGCTACTGGTCCGGCGCGCAGCACTATGCCGCCGACATGGTCATGGCCCAGCTGCCGGGCATGATCGGCGACATCAAGGAAGACCTCGTCATCGACACGACGATCGACCTCGATCTCGAAAAGAAGGCCGACGAGGCGATCACCGCGCTCCTCGACAAGGACGGCGAAAAATCGAACGCCTCGCAGGCCGCGCTCGTCTCGATCGACGGCACGGGCGCGATCCGCGCGCTCGTCGGCGGGCGCGATTATGCTGAAAGCCAGTTCGACCGCGCCTCCAAGGCCAAGCGCCAGCCGGGCTCGGCCTTCAAGCCCTTCGTTTATGCCGCAGCGCTCGAAGCCGGTCGCTCGCCGCTCTCGGTGCGCAACGACGCACCGGTCAGGATCGGCAAATGGACGCCGGAGAATTACGACCAGAAGTATCGCGGCGAGGTGACGCTTTCCTCTGCGCTTGCCCAGTCACTGAACACGATCGCGGCCCAGCTCGTCATGGAAGTCGGCCCGGACGAGGTCATAAAACTCGCGCGCAGGCTCGGCATCGAATCGGAGCTGCAGTCGAATGCCTCCATCGCGCTCGGCACGTCCGAAGTGACGCTGGTCGAGCTGACCTCTGCCTATGCCCCCTTCATGAACGGCGGCTACAAGGCGACGCCGCACATCATCCGCCGCATCTCGACGGCCGACGGCAAGGTGCTCTACGAAAACACCTACGACAACCCGCCGCGTGTGCTCGAACCCAACATCGTCTCGATGATGAACGGCATGATGATGCGCGTCATCACCGAGGGCACCGGCAAGAACGCCCGTATCCCCGGCTGGTCGGCCGCCGGCAAATCCGGCACGACGCAATCCTTCCGCGACGCGCTCTTCGTCGGCTACACGAGCAACCTCACGACCGGCGTCTGGTTCGGCAACGATGACGGCAAGTCGATGAAAAAGGTCACGGGCGGCGGGCTTCCCGCAAAAGCCTGGAGCCAGTTCATGACCGCCGCCCACGAGGGCCTGTCACCTTCGCCGCTCTTCGGAACCGCAGGCGGCGGTGAGCCTGTCATGGACGGAACCGAGCCGGCGCCGGAAGGCGACCAGCTCTTCGACATCATCTCCCGCACGCTCGGCAACGAACCCGCCCGCGACGGACAGGCGGTGGCGGACGAACAGACGGGCGCCGTCCCGCTCGACGATGGTTTTACGCCGCCCGCCGATGTCGGCCAGCAGGGACAGACCGGCACGCGCCGGACGACCCTCCTCGACGTGCTTCTGGGCGGCTGACGGCCGTCCGTTTATCCAAAGGCGATGGTGACGTTTGACGGCTCGACCGGGTGATCCATCCAGACCCGGATGCGTGTTTTCGTGGATGGCACCTGTGCAATGGCGTATCGAGGCTCGTTCGCATCGAACAGAATGAGCTGTTGGTTGGGCGTGTTCAGAATGGTGTCGGAATCCGGCTCTCTTGCCTCCGCAACCTCGGAGTAGGGTCCGAGGGTCACATGAGTGTCTCCATCGCTCCAATAATAGGCTGGAATGTTGACACAGTCATTGGAAACAAAGATTCCCTGCCTGTCCATATGAACTGGAATGTCTACATTTTGACGGCCTGCGACGTAGAAGCTTACATATTCCGGGGCGATCGATAGATGTTGAACGGCCATAGTGTCAAAATCTCCTCTTCGATAAAAGTCCGCCCTGTGAATTGCTGCACCACCAACAGTGTGGATAAATCCTGCTTGGCTTGCCAACTGATTTTGGTACCTGATGGTCACCGATAAAATGGCCGCGAGGTGTTCCCGAAGTCTTTCTACCACACCAATGGCATCCATAGGTTCGACCGATGCGATCAATCTCGGACTGCTCCGTCCAGTTAAATCGTCTATTTGTTTCTGGTGCAACAACCCACTCTTTTGCATAGGGGCCAAGCCCAGTTTGTGGTAGCTTCGCCTGGAGCGCGCGGAGCATCGCTTCCTGCGTTGTCGCTTCGTTGGCTCGTATTAACCCCTCAACCGTCTCGTAGATTTGCGGGGTTGGTTTCCAGTTCGGTTCACGCCTATGAACGGCGCGTAGCGCCTCTTGCATGCGACTTGTACTGATCGCCAGCCGCACCTCCTGCGCGGGCGTGATAGTTTGCAACCTACCGAGTATGCGAACTTGTCTCCCGCCGCGAGGTCCGCGGCGGCTGACGAGGATCGGCCGGTTGCCGGAACCTTCGTCGACCCATTGCCCGCCGTCGGGATTGCCTGCGGGGATGCGCGGCTGGTCGGCGCGGAACCGGCCTTCAATCGGAGGGATAGAGCCAGCGCGCGGATTTCGACTAATATCGCCGCATGTCGGTAGCTCGATTGTAAAAAGGCTGGTTCGATCGGGTCCGTCGAGATTATTTGCCACACAATCCGCTCGTGATTCAGTCGAACAAGTGTGGGCGAGGTGGCGGCGACGGGGATGAATTGACCCCGGGAAAAATTTCACGATGCGTTCAAGTGAAGGGAAGTATTATATATTTCCTTCGGCCATTCTCTCTTCGGCATCTCCGTTTGTACTGGAGGCTCTACATTTCCGAGCCGGGAGATACTATCTCTCCGATAGCCACCAAAACCGCAATCCGCCGCTTGAGACACCTGAGAGGATTGTGGTTGATTGCGGGTTGCGGCGGCGGTACACCAATTCCAACGGACGCGCTGATTTTGCGAGCTTTGCGGCCCGGCAATGTCTTGCAGTCGTCTGGAGGGCTCCTTATATACGCCGCAAGGCAGGGCTGAGGCCCGTGCTTTCGATAAGACCATACCATTAGGGGCTGCCAAAAGAACGCCTGAATGGGTTCCGGCAGTTCGCTTCAAGGAGAGAATGACATGGCTAAAGTAATCGGTATCGACCTCGGGACGACCAATTCCTGCGTCGCCGTCATGGATGGCAAGGACGCGAAGGTCATTGAGAACGCCGAAGGCGCGCGCACGACGCCTTCCATGGTTGCCTTCACCGAAGACGGTGAGCGGCTGACCGGCCAGCCGGCCAAGCGCCAGGCGGTCACCAACCCGGAAAACACCCTGTTCGCCGTCAAGCGCCTCATCGGCCGCCGCTACGACGACAAGCTCGTCGAGAAGGACAAGGGTCTCGTTCCCTACAAGATCGTCAAGGGCGACAACGGCGATGCCTGGGTCGATGCCCGCGGCAAGGGCTATTCCCCTTCGCAGATCTCCGCAATGATCCTTCAGAAGATGAAGGAAACCGCCGAATCCTATCTCGGCGAGACCATCACCCAGGCCGTCATCACGGTTCCCGCCTACTTCAACGACGCGCAGCGCCAGGCGACCAAGGACGCCGGCAGGATCGCGGGTCTTGAAGTGCTGCGCATCATCAACGAGCCGACCGCAGCCGCGCTCGCCTACGGCCTCGACAAGAAGGACGGCAAGACCATCGCCGTCTACGACCTTGGCGGCGGCACGTTCGACATCTCGGTCCTGGAAATCGGCGACGGCGTCTTCGAAGTGAAGTCGACCAACGGCGACACCTTCCTCGGCGGTGAAGACTTCGACATGCGTCTCGTCGAATATCTCGCAGCCGAGTTCAAGAAGGACCAGGGCATCGACCTGAAGAACGACAAGCTCGCTCTGCAGCGCCTGAAGGAAGCTGCCGAAAAGGCAAAGATCGAGCTCTCGTCCTCGCAGCAGACCGAAATCAACCTGCCGTTCATCACGGCGGACGCCTCCGGTCCGAAGCACCTGACGATGAAGCTGTCGCGTGCCAAGTTCGAAAGCCTGGTCGACGATCTCGTCCAGCGCACCGTCGCACCGTGCAAGGCAGCCCTCAAGGATGCCGGCGTCACGGCGGCCGAGATCGACGAAGTCGTTCTCGTCGGCGGCATGAGCCGCATGCCGAAGGTGCAGGAAGTCGTCAAGCAGCTGTTCGGCAAGGAGCCGCACAAGGGTGTCAACCCGGATGAAGTGGTCGCCATGGGTGCCGCCATCCAGGCCGGCGTTCTCCAGGGCGACGTCAAGGACGTCCTGCTCCTCGACGTGACCCCGCTCTCGCTGGGCATCGAAACGCTGGGCGGCGTCTTCACCCGTCTGATCGACCGCAACACGACGATCCCGACGAAGAAGTCGCAGACCTTCTCGACCGCCGAGGACAACCAGTCGGCCGTGACCATCCGCGTCTCGCAGGGCGAGCGTGAAATGGCTGCGGACAACAAGCTGCTCGGCCAGTTCGACCTCGTCGGCATTCCCCCGGCACCCCGCGGTATGCCGCAGATCGAAGTCACCTTCGACATCGACGCAAACGGCATCGTGCAGGTTTCGGCCAAGGACAAGGGCACCGGCAAGGAGCACCAGATCCGCATCCAGGCCTCCGGTGGCCTCTCCGACGCCGACATCGAGAAGATGGTCAAGGACGCCGAAGCCAATGCCGAGGCCGACAAGAAGCGCCGTGAGGGCGTCGAGGCGAAGAACCAGGCCGAAAGCCTGATCCATTCGTCGGAAAAGTCCCTCAAGGAATATGGCGACAAGGTCACGGAAGCCGATCGCAAGGCCATCGAGGACGCGATCGCCGCACTGAAGACCGCCGTCGAAGCCTCCGAGCCCGACGCGGACGACATCAAGGCGAAGACCAACACGCTCATGGAAGTCTCCATGAAGCTCGGTCAGGCGATCTACGAGGCTCAGCAAGCTGAAGAGAATGCATCCTCGGGTGAGGCCGGCGACAATGTCGTCGATGCCGACTACGAGGAAGTCAAGGACGAGGACGACCGTAAGAAGTCGGCCTAATTCTCCTGAAAAGCCGGCCGCCCAGGCGGCCGGTGCAACGGATAGCAAGAAGGCGGAAGTCAGCGCGAAGGGAACAAGGCCAAGATGATCACTCCCGTTGCAAGCGGTGACGATGTCATGGTCTTTTCTTCGCACCGGCTTCCGCCTCTTTGCGTGCGTGCTTTGCAAACGCAGGCTAAGGCAAGCTTCCAGGTCCATAACAAGAAGACCGTTCCCACGAAACGGACGTGAACCCGAATGGCAAAAGCTGATTTTTACGAGACGCTGGGTGTCTCCAAGACCGCCGACGAGAAGGAGCTGAAGAGCGCCTTCCGCAAGATGGCGATGAAGTACCACCCCGACAAGAATCCGGGTGATGCCTCCGCCGAACAGACGTTCAAGAACGTCAACGAAGCCTATGAGACGCTGAAGGACCCGCAGAAGCGGGCGGCCTATGATCGCTATGGCCACGCGGCCTTCGAGCAGGGCGGCATGGGCGGTGGCGGCGGCTTCCAGGGCGGTGGCTTCTCGGACATCTTCGAGGACATCTTTGGCGAGATGATGGGCGGCGGGCGCCAGCGGCGCTCTGCCAGTGGGCGTGAACGCGGCGGCGATCTTCGCTACAACATGGAGATCTCGCTGGAAGAGGCCTATGCCGGCAAGACGGCGCAGATCCGTGTGCCGACGTCGATCACCTGCGACGTCTGTACCGGTACGGGCGCAAAACCCGGCACCAGCCCGAAGACCTGTGCCACCTGCCAGGGCTCCGGCCGCGTGCGCGCCGCGCAGGGCTTCTTCTCGATCGAACGCACCTGCCCGACCTGCCACGGCCGCGGCCAGACGATCAGCGATCCCTGCACCAAGTGCCACGGCCATGGCCGCGTCACGGAAGAGCGTTCGCTCTCCGTCAACATTCCGGCCGGCATCGAGGACGGCACGCGCATCCGGCTCTCGGGCGAGGGTGAAGCAGGCGTGCGCGGCGGGCCGGCGGGCGATCTTTATATTTTCCTGTCGGTCAAGCCGCACGAGTTCTACCAGCGCGACGGGGCGGACCTTTACTGCACCGTGCCGATCTCGATGACGACGGCAGCGCTCGGCGGCACCTTCGACGTGGCGACGCTCGACGGCACCAAGTCGCGCGTCTCGGTGCCCGAGGGCACCCAGGCCGGCCGCCAGTTCCGCCTCAAGGGCAAGGGCATGCCGGTGCTGCGTTCCACGCAGGTCGGCGATCTCTACATCCAGATCCAGATCGAGACGCCGCAAAAGCTGACCAAGCGCCAGCGCGAGCTGCTGAAGGAGTTCGAGGAGATTTCCTCGAAGGACAACAACCCGGAATCCGCGGGCTTTTTCGCGCGGATGAAGGAGTTTTTCGAGGGCTGATCGCCGCGTTCTCGCGCGCTGCTTCGGTCGGCGTTTGATGGACAATGGAAGCCGGGGTGGAAACGCCCCGGCTTTTTTCATGCGGCGCGCAGGATGAAGGCGGCAAAGCGCTTCTGCACGAAGGGTGAGACGACGAAGACCATGGCGAACACCATGATCGGCGTGATCACGGCGGTGCGCTGCCAGGTCGTCCAGCCCTCGGTGAGGGGCAGCACGATGTAGAGCAGGATGGTGATCAGCGGGTAGACGGGCAACAGCAGGGCGAGTGCCAGGTGCGGCTTGGACAGCCGGAGGGCCGGAGAATCGTCGGTCATGGAAGCAACCTTTATAAAACGGAACGTTTCGTTTATATAGAAACGAAACGTTCCGTTCAAGTGTCGCCCATGCTAGAAACGGCAAAAATGGAAGATCGGATGTCAGAGGCAGAGACCAGACCCGCCCGCCGTTCAATCGGTGCCACGCGCAATCCGGCAAGCGAGGAGGCGATCCTGGCTGCGGCGGAGGCGGTACTCGTGGAAAACGGGCTCTCCGGCTTCTCCATCGAGGCGGTGGCGCGGCGCGCACGCGCCGGAAAGCCGACGATCTATCGCTGGTGGCCGTCGCAGGCTGCGCTTCTGCTGGATGTCTATCATCGTCGCAAGCGGGCGAACTTCACCTTCCCGGACACAGGCAACGTTCGCGACGACCTGCGGGCCCATCTTTCTGGCCTGCTGACGACATGGCGCGTGGGCACGGGCGGCGAGGTGTTCCGCTGCGTCGTGGCAAAGGCGCAGGGCGAGCCCGATGCGCTCGCCGCCCTTTCGGCCTATATGCGCGATCGCCGCCGCCAGAGCAGCCGGATCATCGAGATGGCGCAGGCGCGCGGCGAGGTGCGCCCGGACGCCAGCCCCGAGCTCGTCACCGAACTTCTGTCGAGCTTCGCCTGGGGTCGGCTTCTGACCGAACGGCTCGATGTCTCCGAGGCGGAAATCGACGCCGTGATCGAGACGGTGCTGGCCGGCATCGCCGTGAAGCCGGCCGACTGATGGCTTAGCCCGTGGCTCGCAGCAGCGTCAGGCGGCCATCGGCGTCGATCTTCGTCGTGACGCCCTCGTAGCTCTGCAGCGTCGGATGGCCGGTCTCGATCGGATGATGGTGCGTCGCCGTCATCACCAAGACATGGGCGCCGGCGCCCTCGCCGGCCAGAATGCCCGCCGGCACGTCCTCGAAGACCAGGCAATCGGCCGGATCGAAGCCGAGACGCTCGGCGCCGAGCCGGTAGCCGTCCGGTGCCGGCTTGCCGCGGGTCACGTCGTCGGCCGTCACGATGACTGTCGGCAGGGGGATGCCCGCGGCGGCGAGGCGGCGATGGGCGAGTGCCACCGGCGCCGAGGTGACGATGCCCCAGCGGCCGGCTGGGAGGGCGGAGAGGAAGGCGATCGCGCCCGGGATCGGCAGCACGCCCTCGATATCCTCCATCTCCTCGCGTTCGACCTCCTTGGCCTCGGCAATGGGATCGACGCCCGGCAGACCGAGCCGGGTGATCGTATCGATGCCGCGCACGCCATGCATGGTCGGCAGGAAGGTGGCGACGTCCAGCCCGTGCTTCAGCGCCCAGCGTGTCCAGACGCGTTCGGTGGCCGGAATGGAGTTGATGATCGTGCCGTCCATGTCGAAGAGGAAGGCGGAAAACGAACGGTCGAAGACGGGAAGGGAAGAGGACAAGGCAAGGACCTGCGGGCTGGGAGGGGAGGATGCGAAGCGCGGCGGGATGTCCTGGCTTACCTGCTCCCGGCCATGCAGGCAACCGGCTTGAACTGCTGGATTTTCCGCACGGCCCTGTCCGGTGGAGCGCTGTCCCTGGCATGGGTTCCGCCCGCTGTTCTAGCCCTTACGGCTTGCGTGGCGCCAGGCGCCTGCCCATCTTTCTGTTGTTGCCCGATTTATGCGCCGCAGGGTGATTCCCCTTGGCGGCAAAATGCTCTAGCTCTCACCCCATGCCGCACAAGGTTTCCCTTTCCCGCCTCAAGCTCACGGATTTCCGCAACTATGCGGGCCTGTCGCTGCCGCTCGACGGGCGGCACGTCGTGCTGACAGGACAGAACGGCGCGGGCAAGACCAATCTCATGGAGGCCGTATCCCTGCTTTCGCCGGGCCGGGGCCTGCGCCGCGCGCCCTATGGCGATGTCGTGCGCGCCAGCGCCAGCGGCGGCTTCACGATCTTCGCCACGCTCGACGGCATGATGGGCGAGGTCGATATCGGCACCGGCACGGAGGGGGGCGACGAGGGCCAGGCGCGAAAACTCCGGCTGAACGGCACGCCTGCTCGCACCGTCGATGAACTGCTGGACCACCTGCGTGTCGTCTGGCTGACACCGTCCATGGACGGCCTTTTCACTGGTCCTTCCGCCGATCGCCGTCGCTTCCTCGACCGGCTGGTGCTGTCGCTCGATCCCGAACACGGCCGCCGGGCGGCGGATTTCGAGAAGGCGATGCGCGGTCGCAACCGGCTGCTCTCCGAACCGCGGCCGGATCCTGCCTGGCTGACGGCGCTGGAAAAGCAGATGGCCGAGCTCGGCATCGCCATGGCGCATGCCCGCCACGAACTCGTCGGCCTCATCTCCGGCCTCGTGGAGGCGGCGCGCGACGATGGACCGTTCCCGTCGGCGAGCATGCGTCTCTCCGGCTTCCTTGACGGAGAATGGCAGCGCCCGGCCTATGAGATCGAGGACATCTATCTCGGCATGCTGCAGGATGGCCGCTATAGGGACGCCGCCGCCGGCCGCACGCTGGACGGCCCGCACCGCGGCGATCTCCTGATCCGCCACCGCGAAAAGGACATGGAGGCCGAACGCTGCTCGACGGGCGAGCAGAAGGCGCTGCTCGTCGGCCTCATCCTCGCCCATGCCGGCCTTGTCGGCGGCATGACCGGCCATGCACCGGTGCTGCTGCTCGACGAGATCGCCGCCCATCTCGACGAGGGCCGCCGGGCCGCGCTGTTCGACCGGGTCGATGCACTCGGAGGACAGGCCTTCATGACCGGTACCGACCGGTCGATGTTCGATGCGCTCGGCGATCGTGCGCAGTTCCTCACCGTCTCGCATGGAGGCATCGTGCCATGACCGATCCGCTCAGTCCCGAAGAGATCGACCGCTACCGGCGGCATATCGTGCTCGCAGAGATCGGCGGTGCGGGGCAGCAGAAGCTGAAGCAGGCGAACGTGCTGATCGTCGGCGCCGGCGGGCTCGGCGCGCCGGTCATCCAGTACCTTGCCGCTGCCGGCATCGGCCATATCGGCGTGCTGGACGATGACAGCGTCTCCCTCTCCAATCTCCAGCGCCAGGTGATCCACGACACCGCCGGGCTCGGCACGCCGAAGATCGCGAGCGCCGAAGCCGCCGTTGCCCGTCTCAACCCGCACGTGACCTTCACCGGCATCGCCGAGCGGCTGACGGCCGATACGGCCGCACGTCTCCTCGCCGGCTACGACCTCCTCGTCGACGGTTCCGACAATTTCGACACGCGTTATGCCTCCGCCGATGCCGCGGAGATTGCGCGCATTCCGCTCGTCACCGGCGCTGTCGGCCGCTTCGACGGCTCGGTCACCGTGCTCAAGCCCTACGAGGCCGGGCCGGACGGCATGCTCAATCCCGGCTACCGCGATCTCTTCCCCACGGCCCCTCCGCCGGGCGTCGTGCCGGCCTGCGCCGAAGCCGGTATCGTCGGTGCGCTGACGGGTGTCGTCGGCACGTTGATGGCGATGGAGGTGATCAAGCTCGTCACGGGCGCCGGTGATCCGCTGGTCGGGCGGTTGTTGCTCTATGGCGGGTTGGCTGCGCGCTTCGAGACGTTGAAATACAAGCGTCGCAAGGGCGGGCAATGACGGAAGTCCGCTCGATTGGACCGGATTTCGACGGCTGGGACGCGCTGTTATCGCTGATCCTCTCGGCTTTCGCCTTCATGGACGGTCTCATAGACCCGCCATCCTCCGCCCATCGGCTGACACCCGACGCACTTGCCAAGAAGGCGCGGGAGGAAATCGGGCTTCTCGCCGTGGAGGGGGAAATGCTGCTCGGCTGCATGTTCCTGAAGCCGGAGGAAGAAAGCCTCTATATCGGCAAGCTCGCTGTCCTGCCGTCCTTTCAGGGACGCGGCGTGGGGCGGTCTCTCCTGGAGCACGCCGAGGCGCTGGCGCGGAAAAAGGGCCTGGCGACGCTCCGGCTCGAAACGCGGGTCGAACTGGCCGCCAACCATGCCCTTTTTGCCCGGTGGGGCTTCGTCAGGACAGCCGAGAAATCTCATCCCGGCTTCGCGCGCCCCACCTCGATCGAAATGCGCAAGACGCTGGTCTGATCACACCCGGCTCGGCAGCACACGGTCCGGCGGCCGGTGGCCGTCGAAGAAGGTGCGGATGTTGATGACGACCTTCTCGCCCATGTCGACGCGGCCTTCGAGCGTTGCCGAACTCATGTGTGGCAGCAGCACGACCTTGCCCTCGGCGGCAAGCTTCAGCAGCTTCGGGTTGACCGACGGCTCGTTCTCGAAGACGTCGAGGCCGGCGCCGGCGATCTTGCCTTCGCGCAGGCACTTGATCAGCGCCGTCTCGTCGATGATGCCGCCGCGCGCCGTGTTGACGATGTAGCTCGTCGGTTGCATCAGCTCGAGCCTTCGGGCCGACAGCAGGTGATAGGTCGCCGGCGTCGAGGGGCAGTTGACCGAAACGATGTCGACGCGCGCCAGCATCTGATCGAGGCTGTCCCAATAGGTCGCCTCCAGCGCGTCCTCCGTGTCCGGGCGCACGCGGTGGCGGTTGTGGTAGTGGATGGAGAGGCCGAAGGCCTTGGCGCGGCGGGCGACGGCGGTGCCGATGCGGCCCATGCCGACAATGCCGAGGCGCTTGCCCCAGATGCGTCGGCCGAGCATCCAGGTCGGCGACCAGCCGGCCCATTCGCCCTTGCGGTCCGTCAGGATGCGCGCACCTTCCGCCAGCCGGCGCGGGGCGGCGAGGATCAGCGCCATCGTCATGTCGGCGGTGTCCTCGGTGAGAACGTTCGGCGTGTTGGTAACGGTGATGCCGCGCCGGGCCGCCGCCTCCACGTCGACATTGTCGACACCGTTGGAGAAACAGGCGATCAGTTTGAGCTGGGGGCCGGCCTGCTCGATGAGCGCGGCGTCGATCCGGTCCGTCAGCGTCGGCACCAGAACGTCGGCCGATTTGACGGCGGCGACGAGTTCGGGCTGGCTGCGCGGCGTGTCGTCGATGTTGAGTTCCGCGTCGAACAGCTCGCGCATCCGGGTCTCCACGACCTCGGGCAGGCGGCGGGTGATGTAGACCTTCGGTTTTTTCTTCTGGGTCATGGGCTGTTCCGGCGTCCTGTTGACGGGTCCTTAACCAAGTTGGGCAAGGATTGCTTCATCAGGGGCATTTTCTACCAGACCCGGTCGCGAAGACAATCCGCCGTCTTTGGCGTTCCCGCGATTTGCCACTTTGCGCCGGTCCGGCAGTATCATGCCCTCTCCAGTTTGTGCGGATCGTCCATGCGTAACCTTGTCCTGCGTCTCAGCCTTGCCGCCCTTGCGGGCATCCTCGTTTCCGTTGCCGGCGTCCAGTACGCCCATGCCCAGGCGGCCAAGGGGCCGAGCGGCCTGCCGCTGCCCCGCTTCGTCAGCCTCAAGGCGAAAAGCGTCAACCTGCGCGTCGGCCCCAGCGTCGACTATGCCGTCGCCTGGCGCTACCTCAAGTCCGGTGTGCCGGTCGAAATCATCCAGGAGTATGACAACTGGCGCCGTATCCGCGATGCGGATGGCACCGAGGGCTGGGTCAACCAGGCGCTCCTGTCAGGCGAGCGCACGGCCGTAACCGCGCCGTGGATGCGCGGCAAGGGCGAGGGCATCTTCGTCAACATGCGCCGCGACGCCATGTCGAACTCGTCGGTCATTGCGAAGATCCAGCCCGGCGTCGTCGTCAAGGTCGGCGAATGCAATGGCGACTGGTGCCGCGCCGAGGCGGATGGCACGGCCGGCTGGGTCTCGCAGAACGAAATCTGGGGTGCCTATCCCGGCGAGGCCTTCAAATAAGGCCGACCTTCCTGGCCTCCTCCGCCAGCGACAGCAGCGGGCGGGGGCCGACCTGCTGGATGACGAGGCCGGCGGCGAGGCTGCCGAGCCGGCCGCAATCGGCCAGCGACCGTCCGGCCGTATAGCCATAGAGGAAGCCGGCAGCATAGAGGTCGCCCGCGCCCGTCGTATCGACGACGCTGGGGATGCTGATCGCGTCCACATTGATGCGCTCGCCCTTCGACAGGATGACAGAGCCTTCCTCGCTCATCGTCACTGCCGCCAGCCGGCAATCCGCGGCGATGCGTGTCAGTGCCTCCTCGAAATCCTCGGTTTCATAGAGCGCCAGGGCTTCCGCCTTGTTGGCGAAGACGATGTCGATCGTGCCGGAGCGCATGAGGTCGAGGAATTCGCCGCGGTAGCGGTGCACGCAGAAACTGTCCGACAGCGTCATCGACATTTCACGGCCGCTCGCATGGGCGATGCGGGCGCAATCGCGGATCGCATCCTTGGCGCGCGGCGGATCCCAGAGATACCCTTCGAAATAGGTGACCTTGGCCTCGGCGACGACGCTTTCCTCCACATCCTCGGGGCCGAGCTCCACGCAGGCGCCGAGATAGGTGTTCATCGAGCGCTCGCCGTCGGGTGTGACGAAGATCATCGAGCGGGCGGTCGGCGGCGGGCCGGCCAGCGGCTTCGTCTCGAAATGCACGCCCTGGGCGCGGATATCGTGGATGAAGATCTCGCCGAGCTGGTCGTTCGCCACCTTGCCGAAATAGGCGGCCCTGCCACCGAAGCTGGCAACGCCAGAGGCGGTGTTGCCGGCGCTGCCGCCGGAGGCTTCGAGTGCGGGACCCATGCGGGAATAGAGCAGTTCCGCCCGTTCGGCGTCGATGAGGTTCATCGCGCCCTTGATGATGCCGTTGTCCGTGATGAAGTTCTCATCGCAGCGCGCGATGATGTCGACGATGGCATTGCCGACCGTCAGCACGTCGAATTTGGTCATGCGGGGTTCCCGTCTCCCTAAGCATGCCGCGCAAAAGTGCTCAGCGGTTTTGCGACGACGGCATGCGCCAAAACAAGTGGTAAGAGCCGGGGGTTGGTCTTAACGGATTTTCCGCAAGTTGGAAGAAAAAAAGCCGCCGCGCCGTCTCCGGCGGGCAGCTTCTTATGGTGCGGCGCATAAGCCTTTCGATCGGTGTGGATCGAAGGAAAGGCACTGTGCGCCCTTAAAAAGGATCAGTCCTTGGCGCGTTCCACGTAGGAACCGTCTTCCGTCGCGATGACGACGCGCGTGCCGGCGGTGATGTGCGGCGGCACCAGCGTGCGAATGCCGTTCGACAGGATCGCCGGCTTGTAGGACGACGAGGCCGTCTGGCCCTTTACGACCGGTTCCGTCTCGGTGATCTCGAGCGTGACGTGGCGCGGCAGGTCGATGGCGATGGCAACGCCTTCATGTACCGACAGGATGACCGTCATGCCTTCCTGGAGATAGGCCTTGAGGTCGCCGATGTCCTCGTGGGACATGGTCAGCTGGTCGTAGCTTTCCGGATTCATGAAATGGTAGCCGTCGCCATCCTCATAGAGGAAGTTGTGCTCGCGGTCTTCCACGAAGGCACGCTCGACCTGTTCGGTCGTGCGGTAGCGTTCGGAAACCTTCACGCCGTCGGAGATGCGGCGCATGTCGACCTGGGTGACCGGCGTGCCCTTGCCCGGGTGGAAGTTCTGCGCCGTCAGCACGACATAGAGCTTGCCTTCGACCTCGAGGACATTGCCCTTGCGGACGGAAGAGGCGATGATCTTTACCATAAGTCTTCCTTGTAACTGGATGGATCGCGGCGTACAGGACCGCCGTGAGACGCCTTCCCCGAGTGCCGAAAATGTGTTTTCGGGGCCGCAACTATCCTATATTCCGGCAAAAGACCAGTCTGTCCGCCGGCAAGCGCGAAGAAACCTGCCACAGGAACGTCATGAGCCTGAAGCCCTCGCCCTGGTGGACGCCCGATGTCCATGCCGATCGCCGGCCGTTCCTTCTGGCGCGAAACCGCATCCAGGCGGCGTTGCGCGGCTGGTTCACGGCGCGCGACTTCACCGAGGTGGATACGGCGACGCTGCAGGTCTCTCCGGGCAACGAGGCGCATCTGCACGCCTTCGAAACCGCTGCGATCGGCCATTCCGGTGCAAGGACGCCGCTTTACCTGCACACCTCGCCGGAATTCGCCTGCAAGAAGCTGCTGGCGGCGGGCGAACAGCGCATCGCGTGCTTCGCCCATGTCTACCGCAACCGGGAACGCGGGCCGCTGCATCACCCGGAATTCACCATGCTGGAATGGTATCGGGCAGGCGAGGCCTATGAGGTGCTGATGGAGGATTGCGCCGAAATCCTCGTGTTGGCCGCCGGAGTGACGGGCGCATCGATGCTCACCTATCGCGGTGCGACCTGCGATCCGGCCCTGCTGCCGGAGCGGCTGACAGTGGCGGATGCCTTCCGGCGGCATGCCGGCATCGACCTTCTCGCTTCGATCGACCCTGATGGCGCAACGGACCGCGCGCGCCTTGCCGCCGCCATGCGGGCGGCCGGGCTGCGCGTGGCGGAAGACGACACCTGGGCCGATCTCTTCAGCCGTATTCTGGTTGAAAAGGTCGAGCCGCAGCTCGGTTTCGGCCGCGCCACCATTCTGTGCGAATATCCGACCGCGGAAGCGGCGCTTGCCCGCCCGGCGGCGCGGGACCGGCGGGTCGCCGAGCGGTTCGAGCTCTATGCCTGCGGCGTGGAATTGGCCAATGCCTTCGGCGAGCTGACCGATGCGGACGAGCAGCGCCGACGCTTCGAGCTGGAAATGGCGGAAAAGGTCCGCGTCTACGGCGAGACCTATCCGCTCGACGAGGATTTCCTTGCCGCACTCGCCCATATGCCGGAGGCGAGCGGCATCGCGCTCGGCTTCGACCGGCTGGTCATGCTGGCGACGGGCGCCGCGCGCATCGACCAGGTGATCTGGGCGCCGGTCGCGGAGACGGCGCCATGACGGCGGCACGCAGCCTGACGACGGTGGCCGAACTCGTCGAGGCCGGTCTCGTTCCCGAGGCGGGACGGGCGGGCGCGACGGCCGTTGCCGCGCGTTATGCCGTCGCCGTCACGCCGCCGCTCGTCGCGCTGATCGATCCTGCGGACCGCGACGATCCGATCGCCCGCCAGTTCGTGCCCGACCCCGCCGAGCTCGAGACTTTGCCGGAGGAGCGCGCCGATCCGATCGGCGATCTCGCGCACAGCCCGGTCGAGGGCATCGTGCACCGTTATCCCGATCGTGTCCTCCTGAAGGCCGTGCATGTCTGCCCGGTCTATTGCCGCTTCTGTTTCCGCCGCGAGATGGTCGGGCCCGAAGGGCTCGGCACCCTGTCCGCCCAGGCACTCGATGCGGCGATCGCCTATATCGCGGCGCGGCCGGCGATCTGGGAGGTGATCCTGACGGGCGGCGATCCACTCGTGCTCTCGCCGCGCCGGCTGCAGGCCATGATGGAACGGCTTGCCGCCATCCCCCATGTGAAGATCGTGCGGTTCCACAGCCGCGTGCCCGTCGTCGATCCCGCGCGGGTGGACGCCGCGCTGATCGCGGCGCTGAAGGCCTCCGGCAAGACGACCTATGTGGCGCTGCACGCCAACCATCCGCGCGAATTCACCGCCGAGGCCCGTGCCGCCATCGCCCGCATCGTCGATGCCGGTATGGTGATGATCAGCCAGACGGTGCTGCTGAAAGGCGTCAACGACGATGCGGCGGTGCTGGCCGATCTGATGCGCACTTTCGTCGAGAACCGGATCAAGCCCTACTACCTGCATCATCCCGACCTTGCACCGGGCACGGCGCATTTCCGCCTGACGCTCGCCGAGGGCAGGGCGCTGGTCGAGAGCCTGCGCGGCCATGTCTCGGGCCTCTGCCAGCCGGACTACATCCTCGACATCCCCGGCGGGCACGGCAAGGTGCGTGCGGATTCGGCGGCGGTCGAAGAGGGGGACGATGGCTGTTTCCGTCTTCGTGATTTTCGCGGGCAAACGCATCCCTATCCGCCACGGCAGGACGAGGCATAACGTCAGCGCGAGGTGACGGCATCCTTCAGGACAAAAGAGCGGCTGCCGGCGTCTCGCCAGCGGGCTTTCGCACGCGTTTTTCGTCTTTGTGCGGGGGAGCCGCAGGATTTCGGGGAATCCCGCGCTTCGGAGACTTGACGACACTTTCGTCAAAATGCCCACTTTAAACGATTGATAGCGTTGCCGGACAATTGTATTTCTTTTGTCGACAAGAGGATTTTCGATGACCGATACCGATTCCAGTTCCTTGCCCGAACGCAAACGAGGCTCCGGTGTGAAGATGGTCTATGACCTCTTGCGCGACGAGATCCTCGACCTGAAGCTTGCCCCCGGCAGCCCGATCGACGAGGTGCAGCTTGCCGAGCGGTTCAAGATGTCGCGCACGCCCATCCGCGAGGCGCTGGTCCGGCTTGCCGGCGAGGGGCTGATCGAGACCCTGCCGAACCGCTCGACCATGGTCTCGAACATCGACTTCCTCAACCTGCACACCTTCTTCGACGCGCTGGTGTTGATGTACCGGGTGACGACGCGGCTTGCGGCGCAGGCGCACCGCCCCGAGGACCTCGCCATCATCAGGGGGTTTCACGAGGACTATGCGGCGGCGCTCAAGGCGCGCGACGCCCTGACGATGATCGCCACCAATGCGGCCTTCCACGCCGCGATCGCCGAGGCCGGGCGCAACCCCTATTTCACCAGCCTGTTCCGCCGGCTGCTCGACGAGGGACGGCGCATCCTGCAGCTCTACTACCAGTCCTACGACGAGCAGTTTCCCCAGCGCTTCGTGGATGAGCACGCCGCGATCATTGCCGCCATCGAGGCCCGTGACATCGAGGAGGCGGACCGGCTCGGCAAGGCCCACGCCGAGGCGATCGTCGCCCAGGTGCAGAAGCTGTTCAGCCGCAACGACAGGCTCGACATCGCGCTCTGACGAGCGCTGTATTTTTCTTGTCGACAAATAAAATACAAGATGCTATACCCATCATCAGAGAGAGGGGAGGCCCAGTGCATCGTGCCGGCCGACCATCCGATGAACCGCCAAAGGAGACCGACATGAAGGCCAAGATTTTTTCCGGTGTCATTCCCGCCCTGATGACCCCCTGCAAGGACGACCGCACGCCGGATTTCGACCAGCTGGTGCGCAAGGGCAAGGAACTCATCGAAAAGGGCATGTCGGCTGTCGTCTATTGCGGCTCGATGGGTGACTGGCCGCTGCTGACCGACGCGCAGCGCATGGAGGGCGTCGAGCGCCTCGTCAAGGCGGGCATCCCGGTCATCGTCGGCACCGGCGCCGTCAACACCGCCTCGGCCGTTGCCCATGCCGCCCATGCCCAGAAGGTCGGTGCACAGGGTCTTATGGTCATCCCGCGCGTCCTCTCCCGCGGCTCCGTCGTCGCTGCCCAGAAGAACCACTTCAAGGCGATCCTCTCCGCTGCGCCGGATCTGCCGGCCGTCATCTACAACAGCCCCTACTACGGCTTCGCCACCCGCGCCGACCTGTTCTTCGCGCTGCGCGAAGACCACAAGAACCTCGTCGGCTTCAAGGAATTCGGCGGTGCGGCCGACATGCGCTATGCGGCCGAGAACATCACCAGCCGCGACGATGACGTCTCGCTGATGATCGGCGTCGATACCTGCGTCTTCACCGGCTTCGTCGATTGCGGCGCCGTCGGCGCGATCACCGGCATCGGCTGCGTGCTGCCGAAGGAAGTCATCCACATGTGCAACCTCGCCCAGGCTGCCGCCAAGGGCGACCCGGATGCCCGCGCCCGTGCGCTGGAGCTGGAATCGGCGCTTGCCGTGCTCTCCTCCTTCGACGAAGGCCCGGACCTCGTTCTCTACTTCAAGCACATGATGGTGCTGAAGGGCGACAAGGAATACACGCTGCACTTCTACGAGACCGACGCGCTTTCCGACAGCCAGCGCGGCTATGTCGAAAGCCAGCTGAAGCTGTTCGATACCTGGTATGCCGAATGGAGCAAGCTGCCGGGCGCCGTGCAGACCTACAAGGCGTAAGCCTCCGATCACCCCTCTACGGGCATTTCACGCCGCCTGCAGCCCACGCTGCGGGCGGCGTTTCGTTTTGCATTGCCGTCGTGGTCCGCTTTTGCGACAGTCGCGAAAATCGATCGCGAGGAACCGGAAATGCCTTCCCTGGACGTGCTGCTTGCCTTTGCCGTGACCACGGCGATCTTCGCCTTCATTCCCGGCCCCGCCATGCTCTATGCCGCCGCCCGGACCATGGCGGGCGGTCGCGCGGCGGGCCTGATGGCGGTGCTCGGCATCCATCTGGGATCCTATGCCCATATCATCGCCGCCGCGGCCGGGCTTTCCGCCCTGTTCCATGCGGTGCCGGTCGCCTATACCGTCGTCAAACTGCTGGGAGCCGCCTATCTCGTCTGGCTCGGCATTTCGCTTTTCCGATCGACGGATATGCGGGAAGAGGGTGATGTCACCGTGGTGCCGAAGGGTGGGCGGCGGGCGTTTATCCAGAGCATCACCGTCGAGGTGCTCAACCCCAAGACGGCGATCTTCTTCCTCGCCTTCCTGCCGCAGTTCGTCGACAGCGGCGCCAGCCTGCCGGTCTGGGTACAGCTTGCCATTCTCGGAACGATGGTGAACCTCATCTTCACCTTCGCCGATATCGTCACCGTGCTCCTGGCTGATGTCATCCTGGCGCGGCTGAAGCGGTCGAGCGGGGTGCAGGCGCTGGTGCGCCGGGCAGGCGGGACGATCCTCGTCGGCCTCGGTGCCCATCTCGCCCTGCAGAAGGGCTGAAGCCGCGGCAATGTCTTGCCGCGGCGGCGGGGCTGAACCCCTTATGCGATGGCGTCGAGGCCCTTTTCCAGCAGGCGGTCGAGCTGTTCCAGTTCGGCAGCCGTGAGCGTGACGCCGTCCGTTTCGGACGTCCTGCGCGCCACGAAGCGGCGCTGCGAGGGCAGGCGGGCACCCTGGCCGACGATGGCCTCGAACAGCACTTCGGCGCGGGCGAAGGGATCGCCAGGGCGACCGGCGGAGAAGGCTTCCGGCGACATGGCGATGATCAGCTCGCCGTGGAAGGGAGCAAGCGTCGTGGTACCGAGATAGTCGAGAACCTCAGGGCTCGTGAGGTCGCCAATCATGATGCCGGCGAGCAGTTCGATCATCGTGCCGATGGCCGAACCCTTGTGGCCGCCGAAGGGCAGCATGGCGCCGGCGAGCGCGGCTTCCGGATCGGTGGTCGGGTTGCCGTCTGCGTCGATCGCCCAGCCTTCGGGCAGCTGTTTGCCGGCGCGGCGGTGCAGCTCGATCTCGCCGCGGGCGGCGACCGAGGTGGCGAAGTCGAAGACATAGGGCGCATCGCCCTTGCGCGGCCAGCCGAAGGCGAAGGGATTGGTGCCGAGCAGCGGCTTGTTGCCGCCGGTGGGCGCGACGGTGGCATAGCTCGGGCACATGACGAGGCCGGCAAGCCCTTCATTGGTGACAGCCTCGACCTCCGGCCAGAGGGCGGAGAAATGTGTGCAGTCGTTGATGACGAGCGCGGCAATCCCGAGCTTGCGGGCGCGCTCGGCAAGTACCGGCACGCCGAGTTCGAAGGCCGGGTTGGCGAAGCCGCCGCTGGCATTGACCTTGACGATCGCCGAGCCCTCGTTGGCGTCCAGCACCGGCACGGCGTCCGGCTTCACCTTGCCGGCCTTGACGGTGCGCAGTGCACCCTCGATCCGGTAGATGCCGTGCGACTTGCAGGCATCCCGCTCCCCGGCGACGATGACGCGGGCAAGCGCGCCGGCCTGCACGGCGTTGAGGCCGGCCTTGCGGAAGATCGCTTCTACCCGTTCGTGAAGGGCGGCAATCGTCAGGGTGGAGGTCTGCGTCATCTCTGGTCTCTTCCACTTTTGCCGACCGGGTCAGGTTGGCGATTGATCATTTGCATACATAGAGTATACAAGATTTCGACAAGTGCAATTCACCCCGCAAGAGTCTATGTCGGGGGCGAATCCCTCTTCCCGTGAGAAAGGTACGTCTAATGGCTTTCACCCCCAACGGTAAACATCTCGTCGCCGGGCAATGGCTTGACGGAAACGGCACGTTCACCTCCTCGCCCGCCCATGGCCCGGCGCATGATTTCGCCGTCGGCACGGTGGAGCTGGTGAACAAGGCCGCGGAAGCCGCGGAAGAGGCCTTCCTCAGCTACGGCTATTCCTCCCGCGGCGAGCGGGCCACGTTCCTGCGCGCCATCGCCGACGAGATCGAGGCGCGTGCAGAGGCCATCACCGAGATCGGCACGCAGGAAACCGGCCTGCCGGTCGCCCGCCTTCAGGGCGAGCGCGGCCGCACCACCGGCCAGCTCCGCCTCTTCGCCGACCATATCGAGAAGGGCGACTATCTCGACCGCCGCTTCGATGCGGCTCTTCCCGATCGCCAGCCGGCGCCGCGCCCGGAGATCCGCCTGATCCAGCGGCCGATCGGCCCGGTTGCCGTCTTCGGTGCCTCCAACTTCCCGCTCGCCTTCTCCACAGCCGGCGGCGACACGGCGGCCGCGCTGGCCGCCGGTTGCCCCGTCGTCGTCAAGGGGCATTCCGCCCATCCGGGTACGGGCGAGATCATCGCCGAGGCGATCGAGGCCGCCATCCGCAAGACCGGTGTGCATCCGGGCGTCTTCTCGCTCATCCAGGGCGGCAACCGCCAGGTCGGCGAGGCTCTGGTACAGCATCCGCTGATCAAGGCTGTCGGCTTCACCGGCTCGCTCGCCGGCGGCCGCGCCCTCTTTAACCTGTGCGCCGCGCGCCCGGAGCCGATCCCGTTCTTCGGTGAACTCGGCTCGGTCAACCCGATGTTCCTGCTCCCGGAGGCCATGAAGGCCCGGGCGGAAGGCCTCGGCCAGGGCTGGGCGGGTTCGCTCACCATGGGCGCCGGCCAGTTTTGCACCAATCCGGGCATTGCCATCGTCCAGGACGGCGCAGATGCCGATCGCTTCACGGCAGCCGCCGTGGAGGCCCTCGGCAAGGTCGCTCCGCAGACCATGCTGACCGACGGCATCGCCAAGGCCTATCAGGACGGTCAGGCGCGCTTTGAAAGCCGCAACACCGTCAAGCCGCTGTTGACGACCGCATCCACCGGCCGCACGGTGCTGCCGAACCTCTTCGAAATCTCGGGCGAACAGTTCCTCGCCGACCATGCTCTGTCGGAAGAAGTCTTCGGTCCGCTCGGCCTCGTCGTGCGCGTCTCTTCGGTCGACGAGATGGAAAAGCTCGCCCGCAATTTCGAAGGCCAGCTGACGGCGACCATCCACATGGATGACGGCGATCTTGCAGACGCAAAGCGCCTGCGCCCGGCGCTCGAGCGCAAGGCTGGTCGCGTGCTCGTCAACGGCTTCCCGACGGGCGTCGAGGTGGTGGATTCCATGGTGCATGGCGGCCCGTATCCGGCCTCCACGAATTTCGGTGCCACCAGCGTCGGCACGATGGCAATCCGCCGATTCCTGCGCCCGGTCTCCTACCAGAACATGCCGGAAGGTCTTCTGCCGGAAGATTTTATCAACTGATTCAATAGCGTATGCGTCCTGTGGGCCGGGTTTTCCGTGAGGGAAGCCCGGCCCGCATATTTTCTCCTTCCGGGTATATACTTTTTGTATATTAGTTGTATTTTAGTGGCGGTTTACAGTTCTGGCGCAGGACGGACCTCCGCCGCGTGAATCGACAGACCAACCCAGGGAGAGAGTTATGAAGAAGACCTCGGTCCTCGCCTTCGGCCTCGTGGCCGCCACCGCTCTGACCAGCCCGGCCAAGGCCGACAAGCTGGACGACATCATCTCGTCCGGCACGCTGCGCTGCGCCGTCGTTCTCGACTTCCCGCCGATGGGCGCGCGCGACGAGAGCAACAACCCGATCGGTTTCGACGTCGACTATTGCAACGATCTGGCCAAGGCCCTCGGTGTCACCGCCGAGATCGTTGAAACGCCCTTCCCGGAGCGCATCCCGGCCCTGATGTCCGGCCGCGTCGACGTCGGCGTCGCCTCGACCTCCGACACGCTGGAGCGCGCCAAGACTGTCGGCATGTCGATCCCCTACTTCGCCTTCGAAATGGCCGTCACGGCCAATGACAAGTCGGGCGTCAAGTCCTTCGAGGACATGAAGGGTAAAACGGTCGGCGCTACCGCCGGCACGTTCGAGGCCATCGCGCTCGAAAAGTCGGTCAAGGAATGGGGCGCCGGTGAATTCCGCCCGTACCAGACCCAGGCCGACGTCTTCCTGGCACTGAGCCAGGGCCAGATCGACGCCACGGTCTCCACCTCGACGGTCGCCCAGTCCAACGTCAAGAGCGGCAAGTTCGCCGGCATCTCCGTCGTCGGCAAGGCGCCCTATGACATCGACTATGTCGCGCTCTTCACCAACCGCGAAGAATATGGCCTGATCAATTACCTGAACCTCTTCGTCAACCAGCAGGTTCGCACCGGCCGCTACAACGAACTCTACGAAAAGTGGGTCGGCGGCGACGTGCCGGACCTGTCCGTGAACGGCGTTTATCGCTAATCTGCCGCTTCCCTGGCGGCGCGGGACATGCGTCCCGCGCCGTTCATCGTTTCCGAAGGGTGAGACGGCAATGTTCAGTTACACTTTCCATTGGAACCAGGCGCTGAAGGCGTTGCCCCAGATGCTGGACGGCGCGCTGGTCACGCTTCAGATCGCGCTTCTCTCCATGGCCATCGGCCTCGTGGTCGCTTTGGCACTGACGCTCTTCCGGCTGTCCGGCAACCGCATTCTCAGCGGCTTCGCCACGGCCTGGGTCGAGATCGCGCGCAACACGCCGGCCCTCTTCCAGATCTACATGGCGCATTTCGGCCTCGGCAGCTTCGGCATCCACCTCAGCCCCTATACGGCGCTGCTCGTCGGTATCGCCTTCAACAATGCCGGTTATCTCGCGGAAAACTTCCGCGGCGCCCTGAAGGCGATCCCGGAGACGCAGACCCGCGCCGGCCGCTCGCTCGGCATGACGCCGCTGCAGGCCTTCCGCTATATCGTCATGCCGCAGATGCTGCGCATCGCTTTCCTGCCCGCCACAAACCAGATGGTCTGGGCGATCCTGATGACTTCGCTCGGCGTCACCGTCGGCATGAACACGGATCTGGCCGGCATCACCCAGGCGCTGAACGCGGTCTCCTTCCGCACATTCGAATTCTTCGCTCTTGCCGCGGTCATCTACTACCTGATCGCCAAGGCTGTGACGCTGGCAGCACGCCTCGCTGCCGCGCGCATGTTCCGCTACTGAGAGGGGGAAACACCATGTTCGACACCGCTCTCACCCTCGCCGATCTCGGCTTCCTCGCCAAGGGCGCGGCCATGACGCTTGCCGTCACCGCCGTCTCCGTCCTTGCCGGCACGGTTCTCGGCATCCTGTGCGGCGTCATCCGCAACCAGGCCGGCCCCTATTGGTCGATGCCGCTCACCTTCGTGCTCGATATCTTCCGTTCCGTTCCGCTGCTCATCCAGCTCGTGCTCGGCAATGCGCTGCAATCGATCATGAAGCTCGGCTGGGCGCCCTTCACCACCTCCTGCGTTGTGCTGTCGCTCTATACGGCGGCCTATTGCACCGAGATCGTGCGCGGCGGCATTTCCTCCGTACCGGCCACCACGCGCCGCGCGGCGCGGTCGCTCGGCATGACCTGGTGGCAGGACATGCGCTACATCGTCGCCCCGCTCGCCACCCGCGTCTCGCTGCCCGCCTGGATCGGCCTGACGCTCGGCGTCATGAAGGATTCGGCCCTCGTGCTCTGGCTCGGCCTCATCGAGCTTCTGCGCGCCTCGCAGATCCTCGTCACGCGCCTGCAGGAGCCGCTGTTCATCCTGCTCATCTGCGGCGCCATCTACTTCATCATCAGCTTCCCCATCGCCCGGCTCGGCGGTTATCTCGAAAGACGGTGGTCCAATGATTGAGATCGAAAACGTCCGCAAATCCTTCGGCTCGCTGGAAGTCCTGAAGGGGATCAACCTGACCGTCCAGAAGGGCGAGGTCCTGACCATCATCGGCGGCTCGGGCTCGGGAAAATCCACGCTGCTCACCTGCATCAACGGCCTTGAGACCATCGACGGCGGTCGCATCGTCGTCGACGGCACGGACGTGCATGCCAAGGGCACGGATCTCAACAAGCTGCGCCGCAAGCTGGGCATCGTCTTCCAGCAGTTCAACGCCTTCCCGCACCTCACCGTGCTCGAAAACGTCATGCTGGCGCCGGTCAAGGTGCTCGGCCAGTCCAAGGCCGAGGCCGAGGCCATGGCCGTCAAGCAGCTCACCCATGTCGGCCTCGGCGACAAGCTGAAGGTCTATCCGAGCCGCATGTCGGGCGGCCAGCAGCAGCGCATGGCGATCGCCCGCGCGCTTGCCATGTCGCCGGCCTACATGCTGTTCGACGAGGTGACCTCGGCACTCGACCCGCAGCTCGTCGGCGAAGTGCTCGACACGCTGCGCATGCTCGCCTCCGAGGGCATGACGATGATCTGCGTCACGCACGAAATGAAGTTCGCCCGCGAGGTCTCCGATCGCGTCGCCTTCTTCCACAAGGGTGTGATGGCCGAAATCGCGCCGCCGGAAGAGCTGTTCGGCGCCCCGAAGGATGCCGACCTCAAGACCTTCCTCGCCGCGACGCACTGAGGCCATGATGCAGATTGGAATCGAACCCGGCGTCGTCGTCATCGGCGCCGGCGTGGTCGGCCTTTCCGCGGCGATTGCCGCCCAGGCCCGTGGCCTTGCCGTTACCGTCATCGAGCGTGAAGCCCCCGCCGCCGGCGCCTCTGCGGGCAATGCCGGCGCCTTCGCCTTCACCGACATCCTGCCGCTGGCCTCGCCCGGCATCCTGAAGAAAGCGCCGAAATGGCTGCTCGACCCGCTCGGGCCGCTCAGCGTGCCGCCGTCCTACGCGCTGCAGATCGCACCCTGGATGTTCCGCTTCTGGCGCGCCTGCTCGGCAGGCCGCGTCGCCCATTCCACGACCGCGCAGACCGCGCTGATGGACCTTTCGAGGGCCGAGCTGGAACCCTTCCTCGCCGAGACCGGCACGCTTCCCATGCTGCGCAAGGAGGGCAACCTCCAAGTCTATGAAAGCCAGGCCGAACTCAATGCATCGCTGCCCGGCTGGAAGGCGCGCGAGGCGCACGGCATCGAGTTCCGCCACATGAACGCGGCCGAGATGGCCGCGATTCAGCCCGGCCTCGCACCGCGCTTCACGCACGGCACCTTCACGCCCGGCTGGTATTCCATCGCCGACCCGAAGCTCTACACGCTGGCGCTTGCCGATCATTTTTGTGCCAGGGGCGGCAGGATCGAGCGGGCCGAGGTGTCCGGCCTCAGGCCCGTCGAAGGCGGTGTCGAGATCACGACGACGGACGGCCGCACGCGCCGGGTGGAAAAGGTCGTGCTCGCGGCCGGCGCCTTCTCGCACCAGGTCGCCCGTACGCTTGGCGAATCCATCCCGCTCGAAACCGAACGCGGCTACAACACGACCCTGCCAGCCGACGCCTTCGACCTCAAGACACAGGTCACCTTCGGTGGCCATGGCTTTGTCGTTACCCGGCTATCGACCGGCATCCGCGTCGGGGGTGCGGTGGAGCTCGGCGGGCTGAAGTTGCCGCCGAATTTCCGCAGGTCCGAGGCGATGCTGGAGAAGGCGAAAGCCTTCCTGCCCGGCCTGAAGCCGGCGGGCGGCGTGCAGTGGATGGGTTTCCGCCCTTCGCTGCCCGACAGCCTGCCCGCCATTGGCCGCGCCCGCGCCACCCCCAATGTCGTCTATGCCTTCGGCCACGGCCATCTCGGTCTCACCCAGTCCGCCGGCACGGCGCGGCTCGTCGCCGATCTCGTGGCCGGCCATCCGCCGGCGATCGACATCGTGTCCTTTTCGCCGCAGCGCTTCTAGGCCACGCCCGCGCTCCTCGGGGTGCGGGCAGGCTGCATTCTCCGGTTTTCCGGTAGCGCTGCATCGTCGCTTTGATGGAATAGCCCCAGCAATAGAGGAACCGTCCCATGGCCGACCTTTCTGCCTACAGCATCCTTTCCGGCACCGCCTCCGGTCCGGTTATCGCAACCGGCGAGGCCTTGAGCTTCTGGGGCGGTGTCGATCCCGCCACCGGAAGCGTCATCGACGTGCACCACCCGCTGCATGGCGTGACGATCACCGGCGGCATCCTGATGATGCCGTCGAGCCGCGGCTCGTGCACCGGCTCCGGCGTGCTGCTCGATCTCGCCCTCACAGGCCGTGCCCCCGCAGCCCTCGTCTTCAGCGAGGCGGAGGACGTTCTGACCCTTGGCGCGCTGATCGCCGCGGAAATGTTCGGCAAATCCCTGCCGGTCCTGCGCCTCTCCCCAGCGGCCTTTGAGGCACTCTGTCGTGCCAAGAGCGCCCGGATCGGTGAAACCATGATCGAGGCCGACGGTCTCACCATCCCCGTCGCTCCGCCCGCCACCGCCGCGCTCGACCTGACGGAAGACGATCGCGCCATGCTTGAGGGTCGCGACGGCATCGCCGTGGCGCTCGCCATGCGCATCACCACCGCCATGGCGGCCCAGCAGGGTGCCCTGAAACTCGTCGATGTCGTGCAGGGCCATATCGACGGCTGCATCTACGCCAGCCCCGCCAATCTTACCTTTGCGGAAAAGATGGCCGAGATGGGTGCGACGGTCCGCGTGCCGACCACGATGAACGCCATCTCGGTCGACCGTGCCAACTGGCAGGCCCAGGGCGTGCCGCCGTCCTTCGGCGACCCTGCCGCTCGCCTCGCCGATGCCTATGTCCGCATGGGCTGCCGCCCAACTTTCACCTGTTCGCCCTACCTGCTCGACAGTGCGCCGAAGGCTGGCGAAGCCATCGCCTGGGCCGAATCCAATGCGGTGATCTTCGCCAACACCGTGCTCGGCGCCCGCACGGCAAAGCACCCCGATTTCCTCGACCTCTGCATCGCGCTTACCGGCCGCGCGCCACTGTCCGGCGTCTATCTCGACGAACACCGCAAACCCAGGCGGATTGTCGATGTCGATCTGCCCGATGGGATCGACGATGCCTTCTGGCCGCTCATCGGCTATCTCGCCGGCCGCGCCGCGCCCGACCGCATCCCGCTCCTGCGCGGCCTTGCCGCCGCAAAGCCGACGCGGGACGATCTCAAGGCCCTCTGCGCCGCCTTCGGCACCACCTCCGCCGCCCCCATGTTGCATATCGAGGGTGTCACGCCCGAAGCGCGCGGTGCGGCATCGCTTGCCGCCGACTTCGTGACGATCACCCGCGCCGACATGGCCGAGGTCTGGACGATGTTCAATGAGGGGCCGGCCGAGGTCGAGCTCGTTGCCATCGGCAGCCCGCATGCCTCGCTCTCGGAATGCCAGGCCCTTGCCGATGCCCTTGCCGGCCGCAGCTGCCACGCGGACGTCGCCGTGATCGTCACCGCCGGCCGTGATGTCATGGCGGAAGCCGGCCCGATTGTTGCCCGGCTAAGGGAAAGCGGCGTCCAGGTCCTGCCCGACCTTTGCTGGTGCTCAATCTCCGAGCCGGTCTTCCCGCCGAGGACCCGCACACTCCTCACCAATTCCGGCAAATACGCCCATTACGGCCCGGGCCTTTCCGGCCGCACCGTTCGCTTCGGCAATCTTTCCGACTGTATCGAGGCGGCTCTGACCGCCCGCGTGCCGCCTCGCCTGCCATCCTGGCTCTCCTGACCGGAAAACAATGCCCCGGCGGGCGTCAGCAAGGCGAGTATGTGTGGACTCGCATCTCGGGTGTTCTCGCATGAAGCAAGCGGCCCACCCGGTGTGTGTTTCTATTTCAGCAGCCTTGATTTCAGGCGGGCAAGAAAACCATTCAGGGAAGCCTTGTGCCTTTTGGCACGCTTGGCGATCAGCTGCAGATCGGTCTGCCTGCCGAAAACATCTCCAAAAAGCCGGTAGTCGTCCTTGTAGGTGCCTTCCAGTTTTTGAACGAGTTCGTCAGACAGTTGATCCCGGTTCGCCGGTGGCCCGCCAATCTGCTTGACCGGCAGCTTTCTGTCTTCACCGGTGAGGGTCGAGAAGAAAACTTCGATCTGGCGGGATTCGGAAATGTCGAAGATCAAGTCGTAGTAATTTCGGGATGGGCCAAGAAAATCAACAAGCGGCGCCGTATGAACGGCAATGGACTTGTTCACCGCCCGGTATTCTTCCAGGTACTCGACAAACTGCGGCAGTGTCGGCTTTTGGGGGAGGCCGACATGATGGATTTTTTCCGCTGTACTTCCGTCTTCCAGCTCCTTGTGATGCATGACCCTGTTCCGCCAGGCAGAGACCACTCTTTCGACCGGGTCCCGGACGATCGCGATTTTGAAGAACCCACGATAATCCTCGGATTTGATGGACGAAAATTTCGGCGTTCTGTACTCCCTGTGGATGTGGCGGACAGCGCCGGTTGCCTGATCCGTAGTCGTTGTAAATCTCTTCCCAGTCTTGATGCCGTGAAGCAGATGCTTCATCGAGGTATTCGCAGCCTTCGGCACCGGAAAATATGCAACCTTTAGTTTTTCTATGGTAACGACCAACGAGCTTTTCCCGGTTTGTGGTATATCTGACCGCTCATTTTTGAAGATTGTGCGGAGCGATCTATGCAACCTTTCTATTGATTCAAAGGATTGTAGGGCGGCTCTTTCGATATATCCAGAAATCCCATGAAAACTTTTCGTGATGGATGGGGTGCGTGGAAAATTCGATCTAAAATCTTGGCGGCGCTTGCAAAGGCCGCGCCGGGGACGTGCAGGAGAGCGAATGGGAAACGGCGCGTTTCATGCGATGCCGATCGCACTGGCAAGGATCGGCTCCTGAAGCGGGGCGCCTGCCAAGGAGCGGCCGGCAGATGGAGCATGCCGAAATCCACCCAGAACGCCTGCGTGCAGCACCGTGTGGCGCGGGTCGAGGTCGGCAGGTTCAAAACGCGTCGCGTGACGTCTTGCGCCCCGCCATCAATGGTCCTGGATGTCCGGAAATTCAGATGTCAAACGAAGCTAGGCGCCGTCAGCGTTGAAGGCCGAGACGTCAGGGCGTCGCGGGTGCTCCACCCGGTAGCGAAAGGACTCGATCTCCGCATCTGAAAACCGCCTCTGGTCGCGAAGCAACAGCATGGCGCCCGCTATGATTTCACTGTCCGAGCCGGGAATGCCGTCCTGACGAACGAAGGCCATGCTGTTTAGAGGAATCATGGCGAGAAGCTCATGGCCATTCCTGCTGAAGACCCGAACAACAATATCGTGCATGCCGGACCCCACCACCACCGGTTGTTCTTCAGTAAACTGTTGTAGGCAGACAATGGTTCCACTCAGGATGGAAATTTTGAAATCAATACGCTCGACAAATGCGCCGGCCAATCAAACCCTTGCTCGGTCGGGTGAAATGGCTGGTTTCTTGTCGAAGAACAGATGTTGACTTGTGGGATAAATTTTCTGAGGCAGCGAAAAGTTGAAGTTTTCCGGCTATCTCAGAGCCAGTACAGCGAAACAGGATCGAGCGGATACTCAGCATTTTGCCCGCAGGTGGAAGCCATTAAACCATTTCTGCCAAGGCTGGCCAGTTCGAAAACTGCAGCGTTGCTGTGGCGCCTCTTCGTGAGGGGGGGTTGTCGAACCCCGGGTTCGGCAAAAGTCTTCAAGGGCGTGCCAGGCATTGCGCCCGAATACGCAGGCAGCGTTTGCAATGATCCGACGACGAAAGGCGCCGGGCACCAGATGAACGGAAATCTAGCATGAGGAGGCGATTTGAGAAAATGGCGGACAGAGAGTCCGCCTAACCACGGTTCGCCAATATTCGAGACCGTCCGCGCAGCCGGCTCTTCCCCTTACCTTCCACTCATGGCATGTTCTTGGGCGTTCACATCTGTTCACGGGCAACCGCGATTAGAAGTGGGGAAGGAAATGGGGAAGGCATGGCTCGGGCGATAAACATCCTGAATGAGGTGAAGATTAAGAACGCGAAGAAGGTCGGCCGCACGAGCGACGGCGGCGGCCTTTACCTCAACGTTTCGAAAACGGGGACGAAAAGCTGGCTCTTCATGTGGGCCAGGGACGGCAAGCGCCGAGAGATGGGTTTAGGGCCATACCCGGCAATCGGACTGGCGTCGGCCCGAGAGGCTGCGACGAGGTGCAGAACGATAGTCGCACAAGGGGGCGACCCCCTCGCCGATCGATCCAAAGACGAAGAGCCAACGTTTGAGCGGTGCGTAACTTTATTCTTAGAGTCCATGGGCGCAGCGTGGCGAAACGCTAAGCATCGCGCCCAGTGGGAAATGACCCTAGGCCCTGCGTACTGTAAAGACCTCCAGGCAATGAAGGTTTCGCATATTGGGGGGGACCACATCCTCAAGGTTCTATCCCCTATATGGACGACGAAGGCGGAGACCGCATCACGGCTGCGCGGACGGATAGAGCGCGTGCTCGACTTTGCCAAAGTCAGAGGCTGGCGCACGGGCGAAAATCCAGCGGCATGGCGAGGAAACCTGAAATCGCTGCTCCCGTCCCCAAAGAAACTGAGTCGTGGGCACCATGCAGCCATGCCCTACGCAGATCTTCCCGATTTCCTCGTCAAGGTGCGGAAGGCCAAGGCACTGGCAGCAAGGGCGCTTGAGCTGCTTATCCTCTGCGCGTCTCGCTCGGGCGAGGTACTGTTTGCCGAGTGGGATGAATTCGATCTGGAGGCAAAGCTATGGATTGTCCCGGCCGTTCGGATGAAAATGGGCAAAGAGCATCGCGTCCCATTGTCGGCCCGCGCCGTGACGATCCTCAAGGAGCTACATCAGGAGAGACGGGGCAACTATGTGTTCCCCGGTCAAAAGGCGGAAAAGCCGCTATCCAATATGTCTATGGCCATGTTCATGCGCCGGGTCGGCATGGAAGAGTTCACCATTCATGGTTTCCGTAGCTCTTTCCGCGATTGGTGCGGGGATGAGACCAGCTTCCCCCGCGAGATAGCCGAAATGGCGCTGGCCCACACCGTCGGAGACGCAACCGAAAGAGCCTACCGCCGCGCCGACGCGATTGAAAAGCGCAGAAAGCTACTGGAGGCGTGGGCCAAATATCTCGGAAGCGCAAAAGGCGAAAACGTCGTCGCATTTCCAGCAGCGAGTTAGCGATGCTCGACGACAACCAGCTTCAGCGCATTCTTTCGGCTGTTGAAAAGGCCGGGGGTACTATTCCCCCATCGCTCCAGGTCCGGGCGCACCTCGGCAGTCTTGCAGAAGACATCGAGCACGCCTTCAATGTGTACGAAATGCATAGCGCATTCTTTAGCGATGCATCCGCCCGTATCCGGCGGGCTGAGCTTACCGCGATGCGCAAGAACGCCGTAGAGCTGGCCGAACGACTAGACGTGGCAAAACTCGGAGCACTTGCGGCCGCGGTGAAGTCGCATCTCCACTCCCATGGCATCGAGGTGATCGCGGCTGCCGAAAATATGAGGCAGTTTGCAAAAAGCATCGAGTCCGCGATTTCGGATCTCGATCGCATGTCTTTGGGCGAGAAAGCCCCGCTGGAGAAGGGTGCTACTGCACAAGCCGCCCTGCTCACACGACTTGCCGGAATTTATGAGAGACACTTCAAGGCGGCTGCGCGAGCGGTTTATTTAGACCGGATAATCGATGGGCCGTTTGTCGCCTTCATTGAGCAAGCGTACACGGAAGCATCGACAGAAAAGCCGCCGAAACGAGGCGCCATTCAGCAGGCCTTGGTACGCGCGGGGCTGGGCAACAAGACCAAGACGCCCTGACGGCTCTAACCAGCAGACATTTTCCAAAAACATTCATCCTGTTTGTCTGGAGGCTTATTGCTGACACGGACGAACATGCGCGTAAATTGTCGGACGGACCTAGCGCAGTAAAGCGCTGGTGGCGGGGCTAACCGGACTGTTAGCCGTTGTTCCTAAGCGAGGACAACATGACCAAAATGGCCGTTGGCGTCTCAGAAGCAGCCAAGATGATTGGCTTGGGCCGTACGTCGATTTACGTACTTTTCAACGAAAAGAAGCTCACCCCGCGCAAGTCGGGCAAGCGCACCCTCATCCTTGTCAAAGACCTCGAAGAGTATCTGAATTCTCTTCCGGTTGCCGCTTAACGGAGGCAACCATGAAAACGAAGAACCCCGCCACGGTGGCACGTGGCAGGGCTCCGAAAGTCTACGCATTTCGCAACAGCATGGACAGCCGGAACCCTACCGAAATTGCCCCCGAAAGTCTAGCCGCCCGGAAGCTCTCCCAGCGTTTCGGAGTACCCGCTAGCACCGCCCGCTTGCTCGCAGAGCTTGCCGGCCTTGGCCCTCGCGACGACCGCGAAGCCGTCTTCCCCTTCACCGCCGTTCCGCAGCCGTTCGCCGGCTCGCATACCTATGGAGCCTGACCCATGGCTAACAGCAAGATCATTCGCAAAACCTTCCGCATCAAGGAAACCGGCCGGGAAATCATTGTGCCAGGCCGGCAGGCATGGACCCTGGAGCGCCTTATCGATGCAGGATCGCGCGGGCTGACGACGATCGACCACCCGGCGCCGCGAACCTCGGCCTACGTCCACTTCCTCAAGAAGGACTTCGGCATCAACATCGACATGGTCCGGGAGGCGCACAAGGGCGCGTTTCCGGGCATTCACGGCCGATATTTTTTGAAAACCGACATTGAGGTTGTGCAGGATAATCATGGGGATCCGGCATGAACAAGGCCGATAACCCCCAGGTCATTACCGCCGCCCGATGGATCGCAGAACGCCACGACGATGAGGGGGGCCGGATTATTCCGGCCGTCCGCTCCCGGTTCTCGCTGACAGCGGCCGAGGCATGCCAGGCATGCGCGCTTGCCCAGCGCTTCCGTGAGGCAGGGAGGGCGACCGCGTGACAGCGACTGTTCCCCCGACCGGCCATGACGACCGCACCGCCTCGTCGAGCGCTTCATGGAAGTTTGACTTCCTCGATACCGTGAACGCCGATCCGGCATGCACTCCAGCGTGCCTGAAGGTCATCAAGGTTTATCTCAACTTCGCGTCGGAGGCGGCCCCCACCGCCTTTGTTGCCACGTCCGAACTATGCCTGCGAACGAGCCTTAGCCGGCCTACCATTATCCGCGCCCGCGAGAAGCTGAAGTCTCTTGGGTATATGGTGCCGCGCGGCACTGTAGGCGATGGTGCAATTCAGTATCGCCTCGTGAACGCACGCAAGCTTCAGATCGACGACCATCTCGTCATCGGTCGCGAAAAGCTGAAGGAAGATTGCCGCCTTCAGAAGCAGTACGAGAGGGCGCGCGAGAAGACAGGGTGTAAAAAAATGATACCCCCTGAAATGGCTTGGGGGTATCAAAATTTAACCCCCGTTTGTAAAGAAATGATACCCAATACCCTAGAACAATACCCTAGAGGTTCTAGCTACGAAGCGGGCGAAAACCTTATAGGGCTTCATAGCTTTTATTCCGAAGCCAAGGGCGACGATCGGAAAGCCCCTTTCCCCATTCCTGAGACCGACGACCAAGCCGAGGACATGCTTCGGCAGATCGTCTGCGACCGTGACGTTGCAGACTACGTCGTCAACGCAATGGGGCTCATGCTGAGAAAGGGAACCCTTTCCCCGGCAAATGCTGAGAGCCTCATCAATCAGTATCGCGAGGTGGCGGCGTGAGAACGATCCTCGTCTACCCCTACTATCGGCGCCACTCCGTCGTGGCGACCATCGCGGCATGTGTGTCTGACGCTAAGCTAGGCCCGGAAGGCAGCGCGGCGATCTGCGAGGCCATGGGCGAGATTATAGCCAAGGATGGCGCGCGCTTCGGCCAAACTCCGATGGAAATTCAAATTCAGTCGCAACTCTTCTGGCAGGCCGTCCAACGTGAGTCGGGCCGCATCATCGTTGTCAGTCACAAAGAGGACCAGCCAGCATGAAGAACGGTTCCACTCAGCACCGGGACTTGCTGTCCCTCATGGCCGATGAAATTTTGCGCAATGCAAAGCGGCCGACCAATAGGCGCCGCAAGGGCAAGCCCACCGGCAAGAGCAAGGCACCCTCCATCAATGACAGCCAGGGCATCCACGTCTTCGCGGATGGCGCTTGCGAGCCTAATCCCGGCCCTGGCGGATGGGCCTATATCGTCATCGTGGACGGCGAGGAGGTCCACAGCGCGTCTGGTGCGGCCCCATCGACGACGAACAACAGGATGGAATTGGCCGCCGTCCTCGCCGCACTGGAATGGATCTCCGAGAATGCAGCCGGCCGGCCCGTCGCCCTCTACAGCGATAGCCAGTATGTCGTGAAAGGCTGCAACGAATGGCGGCACGGATGGAAGCGGAAGGGCTGGCGGCGTGGAGCCGCGCCCGTGCTCAACGCCGATCTATGGCAGGCAATTGACGCAGCGCTCGTAGATCGCCCGCAGGCTTTGACCTGGTGCAAGGGACACAGCGGCATCCGCGGCAACGTTCGTGCTGATAAATTGGCCGGTAAGGCGCTGGAGACCCTAAAGCGCCAAGACAGGAAAGCGGCATGATGACCGAGGCCAGAAAAACGATTGCGCCGATGTCGGAGTGCATCGGACTGAAGGCCGCCGCTGAATATGCGCAGGTGGACGAGCGCACCATGCGACGGTGGCACAAAAATCATGGTCTGGGTTTCAAGCGTATTGGCGGCCCAAACGCACGGCTGATGTTCTCGATAACAGAACTCAATGCCTATCTAGCGGGTGACGGCGAGGCGCTTATGCATCTGCGAAACGGTGACTATGAGCACGAGGCATTGGCAGTTTATCGCAGGATTACCGGAATAGTCCTGTAATTTTCTTCTCCAAATGTCCGCAAATGTCCGGACTTGTCCTCATATGTCAAATGGTGGAGGGCGCATATAGCCTGTAGAATCAAGCATCTAATCGAGGTGCTTTGATGAACGCCCTGCCATTCGCCAGCTATGCTTTCGACCGCGGTATCCTGACCAGCAGGATTGCGCAGGAGGAGATGCAGCGTTGCTTGCGCCACGCGGTCGAAGCGTTCCACGACGAATGGGAAACCGGTGAACCGCTCAAAAACGTCGCCGAAAGCGCCGCCGAATTCTGGAAGGCTTATCGTCTTGGCATTCTCGCCGTCGCGCCCGTCTCTGTTTACCCCCATTGGAACGACATCCCAGAAATTCTGAAGCGTCCGACCCTTGAGGGTATGCAGCGAGTGGCAGACGCTTTGGAGCCTTTCCGAGGCGAACCTTTTCCGCAGGCGTTTCCGACGCCGGCTGTAGACAGGTCAGCTCCCTGTGACGAGCTTGTGGAAGCCGAAACCGCCGATGGGCGGGAGGCCAGCCATTTCGAAACTCTCCCTGAAACCGAAATGGTTGGACAAGATCATGATTAAATCAGGCTACACGGCCGAAGACCTCCAGGGCATGGAAGCGATGCGTAAGCGACAGGCTCTTGCAGACGCGCTTATCGGAGGCGGTGCGCCTCAACAGATCAATCACCCCATGCAGGGTCTGGCCCAAATGGCGCAGACGGCCATGACCGGCAATCAGCAACGGAACGCGATGTTCCCTCAAGCGCCCGGCGGCGCCATGCCGTCAATCGGAACACAGATCCGCAACATGGTCTCTCGCGGGAACAACGGTGGCATGTACTGAGGGAGCGCAGATCATGCGGCTTAACGTTCAAGAAGAGATCGACAGACTTGCGAGCGGCGACAAAGACGCGCTCGATCTCATCCATGGTGCATGGAAAGCGTGCTCAGTTTGGGACGATTTGATCGATAAAGACAATGTTCCAACGGAACAGCAGATAAACGATTGCTTTCTGTGGGCGCTCTTCGATCTCCAAAATAACCGTGTTTATCGAGAAAATCCGCACCTCGCGTTTGTATTGCGCTTGACCATCTCAAATTGGTTTGCAGCGAACCGGCTGGAACGTGAAGAAGAGCGGGAGAAGAGAATAACCGCATATACCCTGCGATGCAGCCCATACGACTTCTTTGTCGCCGTTATCATGTGTGTTGCCGGCCCTTCTGCTGCTGATGAAGCGGCCTACCTTTTCCGATCGATGAATACCACGGACAATTTGGAAGATTATTTGTCCGAGCATACGAAGGATTGAAAATGGGATGGATGGACCCCCCAAAAGCACCTGATCCGTGGCAGACTGCCACCTCTCAGTCGCAGATGAACCGCGACACCGCCATGACGAATTTTCTCATGAACGCGGTGAATCAGGTCACTCCCTATGGCTCCCTGACCTACAAGCAGACCGGATCCACCTTCCAGCCATCGAAGACGGGGGATCAGTACTGGTTTAACAAGGGCACCGGGCAATATCTGAACTACGACCCCTTTGCCAAATCGCGCACCACCAGCTCCACGGGCGACACCGTAGCAACTGACGCCTTCTCTCGTGCCCGGAATTCTGGAGGCGCGCCGGCCGGGACGGGCGGCAGCATGGGGCTTCCTCCGACCTACGCTTCGAAAGGTGCTCCAGGCGGCACCGGCGGCTCCATGGCGGGCATCACGAACAGTACGCGCCCCGGCACGACTGGCGGCAAGACCGACTTCGGGAAGCCTGAGGACTGGACGCAGGTGCAGGGCTTCAACACCCCGACATTTACGGCCTATCAGGAGCTTTCGCCGACGCAGCAGCGCCTTTACGACCTGACCAACCAGATTGGTATCAATCTTGGGGAGTTGGGCGTCTCGCAGTCCAAGCGTCTGCAAGGCATAATGGGCGCGGATTTCAAACTGCCCGGCGGCGCCATGCCGACGCTCAATCTTCCGAAGGGGGCTATCCCGACGCTCGACACCAATTTCGGCGCGATGCCTGAATTGAATCTCGATAACGAGGCCGTCGAGTCCCGGCTGATGGAGCTTGGCCGCAAGCGCCTCGACCCCGCTCTTGACGCTCGCCGGAAGTCCACCGAACAGGATCTGTATAACCGTGGCGTTCGGATGGGTTCGGCCGCGTATGAAAATGCCATGCGCGGGGTCTCGGAAGGCGAAAACGACGCCTATAACCAGTTGGCGCTGACTGGTCGAAACCAGGCCGTCAACGAAGCTATGTCGAAATACGGCGCCGACATGCAGGGCCGAGGTCAGCTCATGAATGAGCGAATGGCCGGCTACAATGCCGCGATGCAGGGTCGCGGCGTGCAGACCAATGAAGCGTTGGCGGCCTACAATGCAGCCATGCAGAACCGCAATCAGCTTAACAATGAGTACCTTACCAACCGGACTGGGCCTATCAATGAGATTTACAGCCTAGCGACCGGATCACAGGTCCAACAGCCGAATTTCGTCAACACGCCGGGCACGCAGATCGACCCCGTCAATTATGCCGGCCTCGTCGGGCAAAAATACCAAGCCGATATGGCTAACTACGGCGCGGGCCTATCAGGCTTGTTCGGGCTCGGTTCTGCCTTCCTCGGGGGCATGTTCCCGTCTGACGAGCGCCTGAAGACGGACAAGAAGAAAATGGGCGAAACCCCTGACGGCATCGGTGTCTACCAGTACCGGTTCAAGGGCTCCCCGATGATGCAGCTCGGCGTGATGGCCCAAGAAGTGAAGAAAAAGAAGCCTGAAGCGGTGGCACGTCATCCGGCGGGCTATCTCATGGTTGATTACGATAAGGTGTGACGATGGCGATCAAATCTGGTTTCACTGCCGAAGACCTCGCCAAGATGCGCCCGGAGGAGTTCGCCCGGCGCCGCCGACTTGCTGAAGCCCTGCTTGGACAGGCAGCAGGGCCGCGGGAGATCCGCCACCCGCTTCAGGGCCTTGCCCAGCTTGCAGAGACCGTCATGAGCGGAATGCAGCTTCGCAAGTTCGATGAGGCCGAAAAGCTTCAGGAAGCCGATCGGCAGGCGGGCAACAAAGCCCTTCTCGACTATGCCTTCAGCGGGGGCGTCAATGCCGGTTCCGATACGGGTGATATGCCCACCACGACCGGAGCGACGAGCACCCGTGCAGGCACGACGCAACAGCCGTCTGGCAATAACCCTGTCTTCTCCGAATTCATGGACGAGGTGAAAAAGGGCGGCGTCACCAATCCCTACGCACTTGCGGCCATCGCCGCGACAGGGCAGGCGGAGAGCGAATTTTCGCCACAGAACGTCAATCGTCGCTGGAGCGATCCTAGCGAGAGTGGCAAGGGCGGCACGTCTGGCGCGCTCATGTCGTGGCGCAACGAACGTCTTGGCAATCTGGAAAAATACGCGGCGATGGCCGGAGAGGATGCCGGCGGCATTTCCCCACGCACGCAGGCGAAGTTCTTCCTCCAGGAAGACCCGCTTCTCATCGAGGCCTTGAACCGCACCGAAAGCGTTGACGACGCCATGCGGTTCATGAACCGGGCTTGGAAATTTGCCGGCTATGACCAGCCGAGCAAGGAAGTGGCGCGCCGCATGGGATTTGCAAACAGCTTCCTGCCGCAGTTTCAGGGCGGCGGTGATGCGACGGCGGGTGGTTCGGCAAATGGCGACAGCCCGGCCTACCTGTCCTACGCCAACCAGAACGCCACCCGGAACCGGCCTCTCAGCAATGAGCTTGCTTCAGCGCTCGGTTTCCTTCCGGAGATGGGGATCACGGCAGAAGTCTTCTCGGGCGGCCAGCCTGGAAAGGACGAGGGGGGCGCCCGTACCGGCTCGACCCGCCACGACCACGGCAATGCCGCCGACGTGTTTTTCTCGAAGGACGGCCGGCGCCTCGATTGGGCAAACCCGGAAGACCTGCCGATTTTTGAAGAGATTGTCCGGCGCGGCAAGGCGGCTGGCATCACAGGCTTTGGTGCTGGTGAGGGCTATATGCAGCCCGGCAGCATGCATATCGGCTTCGGGGATCCCGCCGTATGGGGCGCTGGCGGTAGCGGTGAGAACGCACCGGAATGGCTCGTGAACGCCTATAATTCCCCGGCCGGCAATGCCGTTGCCGAGGGCGGCCCTCAGACTTCGCTTGATGCCGTCAACGCCATGGCGACGGGTGGACAGCCAGACCAGCGCAACATGCTGCTGGCGAACGCTCTGGTGAGTGGTGAGCAGGGAAATCAGGGCGGGATGCCACGACAGCAGCAGCTAGCCCAAGCCCTCATGGAAGGCCATGGTGGCGAAGCAGGATTACCGCCCGAGTTCCAGCGCTCGGCACAGCTTCAGACGGCGATGCAGCGGCCCCAGGGCTCGATTATCCAGGCCCTGATGGGCGGAGAGGCAGCAGACCCTGGGCAGCTCGCACAAGCCCGCGCCGCTGGCATGAGCGGACAGGGCATGGACAATGGGACACCGGCCGGCGGCGACAAGCGTCAGCTTATCGAAAACCTGATGCGCAACCCGGCGACACAGGAAATCGGCCAGCGCCTTCTGCTTCAGGAAATGGAGCAGCGCGCGCTTGCCAACGATCCTATGCGGGCGCTGGAAATGCAGAAGATGCGCCAGGACATGCAGCGCGGTCAGCCAATGATGAATCTTGGCGACGGCCGGCTCTTTGATCCCAATACGCGCGAATTCCTCACGGCTCCAGGGACGGGCACGAAGACGACGCCGCAGATCCAGAACTACGAGTATTACGCCGAGCGTGAGCGCCAGGCCGGCCGTCAGCCTCTTGGGCCGCTCGAATGGAACCTTGCGCAGAAGAAGGCCGGCGCGAACACGACAAACGTCAGCGTTGGCGAGAGCGGCGCAGACGCAGAGCTTCGCAAGAAACTCTCCGGCAAGGAGGGCGAGGCCTGGGCGGCGCTGAAGGAAGCGGGAACGGTTTCTGCCGGGACGGTGCAGGATATGCAGCTTCTCGACGAGCTGATTAAGCAGGCGCCGCAAGGCCCGCTCCAGGGGCGCCTTGCACAGGCGTTCCCCGGCTTCAGCACGGCGGGCAGCGCCTTCGAAAGCATCGTAAAGCGCGTTGCACCAACCCTTCGGGCTCCTGGCTCCGGTGCCACCTCCGATATCGAATATGACGGCATGCTGCGCAGCTTGCCCGCCTTGTCCAATTACCCCGAGGCCAACGCGGCGATTTCCGAGATGATGAAGGCGAAGGCCCAAATCAACATGGAGCGTTCCGCCGTCATCGATCGCTATCAGAACGAGGAAATTTCAGCGGCGCAGGCCCGGCGCGAACTGGCGGCGCTCAACAGTCGCTCGATCATGTCGCCGCAGATCGAAGGCGCCTTCAAGACCCTAGGCATCGACGTGCGAGGTGGCGAAGCAAAGGCCGATCCTCTCGCGCAGGCGCGCGAGGCAATCAGCAAGGGCGCCGATCGGAATGCGGTAATTCAGCGCCTCAAGGAAAACGGCATCGACGCGGGGGGCCTCTAACATGGCTGGAATGTTTGATGATCTGATTCCAGGCAATACCGGCAGCGCGATCAGTTTTGACGACCTGATCCCGAAGAAGAGGCAGGCCGGTGACAGCATGGAAACCGGCGGCGTTGGCGGCGTGCTGCGCGCTGCCTCTCGCGGTGTCCTCGGCATCGGCTCGTATCTCGATGAACTGGACGCGGCGACGAATGCGACCTTGGCGCCCATCATTGACCCGTTGCTTCCCGATAGCTTCGAGAAGCTGCCCGGACAGACCTGGGACGAACGCTATAACCAGGCGCTCGAAATCCAGCGCGGCAAGGATCGTGCGTTTGACGAGGAAAACCCGATCGGCTCGACGGTCGCGCAGATCGGTGGCGGCCTGACCTCCGGCGGCGCCCTTCTCAAGGCTGCGCCTGTCATCGGCAATTACGCGCTGGGCAATGCAGGAACGACGCTCGGAATGCGTATTGGAGCGGGTGCGGCAGCCGGTGGCGCCACAGGTGCCTTGCAGGGGTTCGGCGCAGGCGAAGGAGGCGTAGACAATCGACTTGACCAGTCCCTCCTTGAGGGCGGAATTGGATTTGGCCTTGGCGGGCTCGCTGCCCCGGTTGGCGACCTCGTTGGAAAGGGCATCAACGCCGCCCGCTCTCGTGTCGCCAACCGTGGCAGCGGTATCGGCCGTGGTGCGATGGATGTCTTGACTCGAGACCTTGCGGCGGAAGGGACGGACCTTGCATCCGTTGCGGCCCGCGCTCGGGAACTTGGCGACGACGCCATGCTGGCCGACGTGAGCGATATCCTCCGGCTTCGGGCCGAGCAGATTGCGCAGAGCGACAACCCGGCCCGCTCCGGTGTGCTTGGCGCCATCAGGGATCGAGGCGCTGGCGCCGGGAACAGGATCGCCGGCATCTACGACCAGGCGCTAGGCGATAATCCGAACGTACAGGCCACGCTGGAGGACATGTTTAAGCGACGGTCCTCCGAGGCCGGCCCGCTTTACAAACAGGCTATGGCCCGTCCCGTAGCTTGGGACGAACGTCTTCAGCAATTCCTTTCAGACCCCATGTCGAAGACGGGTTTGGCAAAGGGCGTCGAGATCCAGCGCCTGGAGTCATTGGCGGAGGGTCTCCCGTTCAACCCGGAAGACTACGCCATCACGGGCTTCAATGACGCGGGCGATCCGATTATCTCGGGCGTTCCCAACTTCCGCACGCTCGATGTCATCAAGAAGGGCATGGACGCACTTGTCGATGACAACAAGAACGAGTTCGGCCGCCTCACCCAAAAGGGAGTGGCCCTGTCGAAAACCCGTGACGCCTTTGTTCGAAAACTCGATGACATCAACCCCGATTATGCGACCGCGCGGAAATCCTGGGCCGGCGGGACGCAGGAGATGAACGCTTTCAACGAAGGCCGGGATATCTTCTCCTCCAGGATCCACCCGGATTTCCTCTCCTCCGATTTCTCGAAGATGTCGGAAGGTCAGAAGGAGGCCTTTCAGTTGGGTGTGAGGGCCGCGGCAGATGAGGCCATGGGCCGCGTCCGCAACGGCGCCCTGAAGGGTCGGCAGCTTCTCGACGCCGATTTCAACGAGCGGAAAATCCTGACCGTTCTCGGCAAGGACGAAGGGCGAAAGCTCATCAACGCGTTGAATGCCGAACAGGCCATGGCGGAGACCGCTGGGCAGGTTGCCGGCAATTCCGCCTCTGCCCGCCGGCTGGATAACCCATTCTCCAAAAGCGGCCGAAACATGGACGTGTCCCAATCCATGTATCAGGCCGGCCGCCGGCTGCTTCAGCGCGAGATTGAAGGGATTGGCGCCAGCGGTCGGGAACGCATGGCGGCAGAGCTGGGGCCGGTGCTGACCGCGACAGGAGACCGCCGGGAGCAGCTTATCCGCCAATTGATCGATCCGGCATCCAGGACGGGCGGCGTGAAATCGACCGATCCGAAGCTGGAGGCGATGGCACGCGCACTTCTCCAGATCGGCGGCCGGGCGGCCTACCCCTTGCTGCCAGGTGTTCGGGAGTAGCGCTTATGGTCATACCAGCCAAGGAAGAAACCCATGCAAAGCCCCGCACCCAGGCCGAATATCAACCACACGACCTTGGTGGGCAATTCCTTGAACACGCCAACCAATGCAAATTTCAGGACGAGGAGGATGGCAAGGGTGATGAGCAGCGTAAGCCACATGACGACCACCCGGCCGCGTGGGCTCGGTTCGTTGGGATCGTGATCGATCGTCGGTGGTTCAGCCATTCCGTCTCAGCCGTGAATTGAAGAGGCAAACATGACATTGAACCGCACGAAATTCAAATCGGGTCTCGATCTCGTCGCCTCCCTCGACGCGCTACTGCGCATGGATGACATGGGCATTGAGGTGACGGCCGAGGTGGCGGAGGCCATGCAACTCTTGAAGAACCTCAAGATAGAGGATCTGGAGGATGCGCTAGCGGCCCTTTACTTCGCCGAGCGCTTCCGCTCCAAGGCGGCTGACAGTCTCAGCCTCGGGGAGCCTGTGAACCCGGCGCTGCTGGAGGAAGTCGGCGTCAATATGCGCAAGGCCGTGGAATTCATTGCGACCTACACTGGCGTGGATAAGGTCTCAACCGCGATGGTGCACTGATGCCGCGCCAAGAGAAGCTCACCGGAAAGGAACTGGCAGCCCTCCGAAAGGCGGCAGGCCTCAACCAGGCGCAGCTTGCGAACCGCGCCCACATAGGCCGCCATGCTGTCAGCTATTGGGAGACGAGCGACCATGTGGATTTTCGGGCTTACGCGGTTCGCAGAATGGCCGTCGTCCTCGGCGTCGATCTCCAGACCCATGTCCTGCCATTGGCGAAATCTTTCACGGTGAAAGATTTGTCGCCGACCGTGCCCCATCAGCCCACGCGTTGCGGCGCTCGGAACCGAAAGGGGCAGGCGTGCGCGATGAAGCCCGAGCCGGGCAAGCATCGCTGCAAATTCCATGGCGGCAAGAGCACGGGGCCGAAGACAGTCGAGGGTCGGCAGAGTATCGCAGAAGCACAGCGCCGCCGGTGGGCACACCATCGGGAATTAGCGTGCTCGAGCTCTTAGGATTATGGATTGCGCCGCCGAAACAGGCATTTTATTGCAGCCGGAAGGAAAAACCCATGTCGCAGGCAATCGATCCGAATGCGCGATACTCCAAAATCGTTGGTCAGATCAGCGGAACGTTATGGCTCGAACCAAATGGCGTTTATCGCCTCGATGGGTGGGTGGTCCCAGTTCGAGACGATCCCGCTTTGCGCGTTAATAACAGCCAGCCTGTCGGTAGCTCTCATGGCCCTCAAGACGATGTTGTAGGCCTCGCCGGGAGTGTATTGGGTGTGAACGTACCAAACTGACCGCTGAAAGGGATGCCACGAGCCGAGGCTTTCGATCGCCTCGTGTACACGCTCATAGTCCTCTTCCGATCGACCTGGCCCTAGCAGGTCGTAGGCAATGAATAGATTGAAGGCCATTTCGCAGTTCCTCCCTCTTTTCGGGAGAGTGAACCAAACGCTCGCGCAAGAGTCGAGTCCATGGGCTGTTACATTTGCAGGATATTGCCTTACCCCGGCTCATCACCAAGTCGCAAAGTTTGCGACTTGCTACGCTTGCCGCCGTGCGCAGTTCCCGTTGGGTCTTGAGATGAACGTAGTGGACAAGTTGTCCGTTACGTCCCCGTGGCCCATGACAGCAGTGGGCACCGCGAAGGCCGGAGCGGCGGAAAACTTTGCCGCTGTTCCATTGCCTTCCTGACAGTAGCGTCAGCGAAAGAGTGGACGACTTGTCCACTCTTCTTGGTTGCCCTACCGTGCGCTGCCAGTTTGCAAGCGACAACTTGTCGTTTGCACGCCCGTGCTTGTTTGACTCAGAGGAGCTCACCAGCGCGTTTTCGAGGAGCCCCGGTGTTCCACAGCGGAAACCACCGTGAAGCGCGCCCACGAGTCACCTCGGGCGAATATGCTGGCGGTGTGCCGCGCCTTGTCGTTTCGACATTGGATTTATACGGTCCCGCGGAATGGATGGTTAACCAGATATCGGTTAATCACGCGGTGGCGCCCGTCCCCTGTATCCTTGCTGCTTCGACCTGCACGGCCATCCAGAAAACCCGCGTCTGCTCGTCGGCTTCCTTTTCGGACAAGCCGATCCGCAAAAAGTTGGCCTTCATCGGCTCCAGAACCTGCCCGCGGTAATAGTCGGCGCTCTTCACAGTGGGCCGCTCCAGGAGCTTCAGGGCTGTGTCCCGGATCTTGCGCACCCTGGCGGTAACGGGGAACGGGATGATGATTGCTTGGTGCGTCACGCTGCACTCCCTCCCAGAATATATATAGTACTACGGAAACCCGAAGCGGCGGCTGCTGTTGATAAAGCCTCATTTCCCATGATTCAGCCCGCCTGAGAGAGCTTCGGCACTACGGGTTTCCGTAGCGGCGCTACTTCGGAATTCCGAAGCGGGCTTTTTTTCGTTGAAGCCGCCGCGCGCGCTTCCGCTCTCTGCTTACGAACGGTTTCCGACCATCGTTTCGCATCTTCCATGGTGACTGCTCGCCAGCCATTGGATGCCGCCGCGCCTTCATGGGTGCCGTCGAAAGTCAGTGTGTATGTCGTCGCATATGGAGTGCCGTTTCCTGCGCGCCCCTTGTCCATCCTGATAAGGCGCTTGAACTCAAGCTCGTCGAGGGCATCGGCGGTGTTCTCGGCGGTGACACCGTAGGTGTAGAACTGGTCATGTGTGACAATCAGCCTTCCATTCTCCAGGCGACCATGGGCGATATGTTCGATGATTAGACGATCGAGCGCCTTTCGGCCGTTTACGGAAAGCGTGCGGTAGGCCGGGCTTTCCAGGAATTCGCGCGTTATCGCCATCCATCCGCCTTGGTCGCGTGGCGGCGCCGTGTGCTTCGCGACAAGGCTGTGCGTCTTGCCGCCGCTTGTTCGGCTCTTGTCGCGAGGGTCGAATCTAGGGGGCATCAATCCTCCTGGTGTGGACTCTCGCGCATGGCTCTGCTTTAGCGTTCATGCTCTTCAGCATCCCTGTATGTTGATGGGCACGGCAGCGGGGGAAAGTTTGCGAGGCTCTGTCCCGCTGTCGCCTACTTGTTTTTCGGCTTAGCGAGCCTCACGCCGGCCCCTCCTCCGTTTTCGGGGATGAAGGTCACGCCGGCCTCTTCCAGCGCCTTTTGGACTGCCATCACATTATCGGCCGAGCTGCGCCCGGTTCCGATACTTTCCATCCGCTTGATGGTCGTGAACGATAATCCGCACCTTTCGACCAAGTCGTTTTGCGACCAGCCTAAAAGGGCGCGGGCGGCCCGGATCTGTTCGGCATCAATCATGCTGCTCTCTCCTGCGAAAACACTACCACAGCCCGCACATAAACTAAAATAGCTCCCCTATAAAATAAAAAGGTTGACTATGGTTAATGCGTAAGCTAAAAGAGCTTATACACAAACGGAAATGGTTTGGATAGGCCCTCAAATGTTCAACCGCTCGCAGATCATGAAATCCGCATGGGCACACTACCGCCGTGCACTGGCCTACGTCGCCAGCAATCCCTACCTGCGCGGCTCCCTTGTTCGTTTCGGCGACTGCCTCAAGGCAGAGTGGAAGCACGCGAAGGCTGAGGCCGCCAAGGCGAAGCGCGATGCCGCCGTGGTCGCCCGTATCGATGCCCTGAAATCCGAAATCCTCAATCTCGACTACAAGCCTTTCGGCATCCGCATTGGAGCAGAGCGCCGGGCGCTGGTGGTCGAGCTGTCAAAGCTGGAGGCCGCGTGATGCATGAAGCCCTCATTAGAGCCGCGTGTACTGCCGACGCTGTTTTCGTCGAAGTCCGAACTGCTGCGAAACGCTTGGCTGAGGCCATGGAGCGCGCCCATGGCGGGCGTTGGCGCATCCAGGTCGATCATGAGCACCAGTTCGCAACGGTCGCCCGGCTTCGCGACCGCGGCCCCGTCAAGCCCAAGCCGGAGATTGCGCGATGACTGATACACTCCTTCGCATCGGCGCATCGTTCGCCGCCCTCATGGCCGATTATCGCGCGGCACAATCTCAGCTCTCGGCGCTCCAGCACGAGGCCGACCGCACCGCCGCCGAAGCCGGCTTGGTCTACGGCTCCTCGGCGTGGTCTGCCCATCGGTTCGCCGTCACCGGCCGCACGGTCCACCACGTCAACGGCCTTTACGAGAAGCTGGAGGATCTGGCGCAGGCAATCGCGGCGATCCGCGCCACCTGTTTCGCCGGCCTGCTCATCAAGGCCCGCGCCCATCAGTTCGCCGGCAACCCCGGCGCCATCATCCACGAAATTGAAGCCTTGGCGGAGGCCGGCAATCAGCAGGCCGCATAAGCGACCACACGAAGACTTTTGCCGGGTCGGCACAGCCGCCTGTGGAAATCAACCGCGCCGTTACGACGTTCCAAATTGCGCGTTGCCGGCGCGCCATGACGTCAGAATAGATCTTTCAATTCTCTGGAGGAATACATGAGTGTAAAAACAAAATCCGCCGCCGCTGCAACCGAAGCAAGCCTAGCTGCAAATCTCGCAGCGCTGGCGAGCATCCACTTGGCGGAAAAGTCATCAGATAGGCGCACTGAAACTACACCGCCTAACCATCAAAATTTCGATCCCGCTGACCTATATTACTCCCTTCTTGATCTCCATCACCTCACGAAGCAGGTCGGGGAAGTTTTGTTCGACATGGACTACGGGACAGGAGAAGGGCGCAATCATACTCTTGACCGGGTGGCTGCACTTTGCCGCGTGGTTTCAGATCAAGTGGAACGGCTCGCGGATCGAGCGAGCATTTTCGACTATCCCGGCGGAGAATGGCGGTCTCCATTTGATTGAACAACCCAATCCGAGATCAACTAGTCATAGAGGATGTTGAACAATGGCACCGATGGATAAAAAGAAGTTTGGAGGCGTCAGTTGCGCCACAGAAACGAGGGACATCAAGGCGGTCGCTAGCCTTGCTATGCTGACAAAGGTTCATGCCGAAGGTAGGGCCGTTGCCAATCGAGACCTACTCAATGCTATCCAAGAGCACGAAGCTGCATTTCATGCATGGATGGCAACCGCGCCGGGAGACGGGGATTTACCGGTGGATACGCCGGAGGACAGAGCCGCTTTCGAAGCCGAAACTCGGTTCCTTTTTTCACCTTGCCGATCCGAGGCAGATATCTTCGCCAAGATTGGCTACATCTATCACAGGGAAACGGCTGCGGCACAGGATGCCTATGATGCGGTGGTTGGCCGTGAGCATGATTTCCTCGGGTTCCTGGGCTCCCTGATCGACATCGAGGCCGTTGAAGCTATGCCAATGGGGACTACCCTTGCTGGACATCCTTGGGTGAAGGTCCGAGACGATGACCGCGACCGACATGCGATCGACACCCTTGCGGATGCCCTGCGTTCAGCGCTGACGACATGGGATCTAGCGGAAGAACTCACTCCGGCAATCGAAATCGCGGTAGATGTCACCCGCTCTGCTCTCCTCGCTTATCGGCCTGAAACCCTAGCTGGAATGCACCACAAGGCTGCAGTCATGCTCAGCCTGCGGCCGTTCACGAACTGGGATGATTTGGAGCGGGAGGATTTGCTCCGCGCCTTTGCAATGCAATGTGAGGGAGCATGATGCCGCGGCCCGTTTCCATAGCCCGGCGCGAACTGGAAGCAAAGATTGAGAGGATGATTGCGCTTCTCGACTTCCTAGCCCGAATAATTCACGAGGGGTTGGCGGATATGGTTCAAACCGTTGAAATGACGTAGGATTTGGTTGCTTACGCCGATCCGTGCCGTTTCCGGAGACCACACCCGCCATGAATGAT
>NZ_JARSBQ010000017.1:0-104010 GCF_029623935.1 Shinella sp. 838 | reverse complement strand
ATGTAGATGAAACGACGACTTTCCGAGATCGATTGCGAGCAATTCGAATGTCATGACTTCCTCCTTTAGCTGGCCCTTCATTCTGAAGGTTCGGAGGGAGGCGTCCATCCCATAACATGCGCACGGCAATCGACAAGGTCGGCCGTGGCAAGGATCGTGACGTCAACGTCCGCTTCATGGCGATGGCCAGCCATTACGTGTTTGAGCCCGAATTCTGCAATCCGGCGTCTGGCTGGGAGAAGGGGCAGATCGAGAAGAACGTGCAGGACGCACGGCATCGCTTCTTTCAACCCGTCCCGCGTGCTCCGACGCTGGAGGCATTGAACGACTGGCTCGAGCAGCGTTGCAAGGAATTTTGGGCAAAGACTCCACACGGTCAGATGCGCGGCAGCATTGCCGACATTTGGGCCGAGGAAGCGCCAATTCTCATGCCGGTTTCCAGGCCGTTCGACGGCTTCGTCGAATATACCAAGCGGGTCACGCCGACCTGCCTCGTGCATCTGGAGCGCAATCGCTACAGCGTCCCTGCATCCTTCGCCAATCGTCCGGTGAGCCTCCGGGTCTATCCGGATCGTATCGTCATTGCCGCAGAAGGTCAGATCGTCTGTGAGCACCGCCGCGTCATCGATCGCTCCCATGATCGGCCTGGGCAGACCGTCTACGACTGGCGGCATTATCTGGCAGTCGTGCAACGCAAGCCCGGCGCTCTTCGCAATGGTGCTCCATTCGTCGAGCTTCCCGAAGCCTTCCGGACCTTGCAGCAATATCTGCTCAAGAAGCCCGGCGGCGACCGCGAGATGGTCGACATCCTGGCCCTCGTTCTTCAGCACGACGAACAAGCGGTCCTATCGGCCGTCGACATGGCGCTGAAGTCCGGTGTTCCGACGAAGACCCATGTGTTGAACCTGCTGCATCGCCTTGTTGACGGCAAATCCTTCAATCCGCCAACCCTCGACGCACCTCAGGCCCTGACGCTCACCAATGAGCCTAAGGCCAATGTCGAACGGTACGATACCTTGAGAAAGACGGAGGTTCGCCATGCGTCATAACCCGGCAAGCGGCGCTATCGTCATCATGCTGCGACAGTTGAAGATGCATGGCATGGCCCATGCCATCGGTGATTTGACCGAGCAGGGATCTCCAGCGTTCGAGGCTGCCATTCCGATCTTGTCCCAGCTTTTGAAAGCGGAGACAGCAGAACGAGAGGTTCGATCAACGGCCTATCAGCTCAAAACCGCACGCTTCCCAGCCTATCGTGATCTGAATGGCTTCGACTTTGCCAGCAGCGAGATCAACGAGGCGCTCGTGCAGCAACTCCATCGCTGCGAGTTCCTCGACGACGCCAACAACATCGTCCTGGTCGGCGGTCCCGGCACGGGCAAGACACATATCGCCACAGCGATCGGCGTCCAGGCCATCGAGCATCACCATAAGCGGGTCCGGTTCTTCTCGACGGTCGAACTGGTCAACTCGCTCGAACAGGAGAAAGCGCAGGGGCGCTCCGGGCAGATCGCCAATCGCCTCGTCCATACCGATCTCGTCATTCTGGATGAGTTGGGCTATCTGCCGTTCAGTGCTTCAGGCGGTGCGCTGCTCTTCCATCTGCTGAGCAAGCTTTATGAACACACCAGCGTCATCATCACGACGAACCTCAGCTTCAGCGAATGGGCAAGTGTCTTCGGCGACGCCAAAATGACGACCGCGCTGCTCGACCGGCTTACCCATCACTGCCACATCCTGGAAACCGGAAACGACAGCTTCCGCTTCAAGAACAGCTCAGCTCATGCGCCCAAAACGACAAAGGAAAAACGCAGGAACTTGACCACCACGACCAACACGAACGATACCTAAGGCGGGTCACTTCTCGGTGGAAATGCCGGGTCAGCTCTCAGTGGAAATCAACAAGCCATAGGAAATATGCTGCCTTTGCTCACTCGCTGCGGCCCAAGCGGAAATCATTTCCGCTGTCGAAGTGGGCTGTGCCTGATCCCCTCTTCAACCGCGGGCGTGCACCTGAATTCGTCTGCATCTCTTCCGAACATTATGAGTGATGCGCTCAATGACCCTCGTCGGATCGCCAGCCATAGCAGCGATTTGCGGGGCTATATCCTCAGAAGCGCGGCTTACGAGTTCCGCAAGCTCTTCAACCCTCTTAACGGTTGATGCGCCGCTCAATCCGAGCTCCTCGGCCAATGCCTTCCAGTCAGAATTCCTCAAATCAGGCGCGATGAAACGTCCGGCAATGCCTTGAGGCAGGCTCTGGTCAACCTGACGATACACTGCGGCACACATCAAATCGTAAAGGGGTGCCATCTTCGCGGATCCACCGGCGCCAATCAGAATCGAGTAGTTCTTTGCGTGCGAATCCGAGTTGCAGATCAGTACGTTAAAGATCACTGCATCTAGGAGCCTTAAACGTTCGGCAGGTGAAACGAGATCGCTGACGGCGCCGAACATCAATCTCAGGGTCACACCACGAGCTGTCGAGGATCGCTCGTATTTCTGCGATGGGAAATGACCCGTTAGCTGGCAGAGGTCTTCCTGATGCAGCCTCCGGATTTCACCTTCCGCATCAATGAACCGGTCATAGCGCTTTACCAGCAGATAGCGTCGCGCTCCGGCTACCCCTATGGTTGCGTCGGCAGCATCCAAACCACATGCCCGCGCGAGGGCGAGACAGAAGGCTTCGTTTTCGACGCTTCCCGCAAGCCGCTTTGTGTCCGGCTTGATGATGTGTGTCGATGGTGTTCCATCGACGGGGATCGAGATAGCGCCGCCCTGATCAACAAAAACGGGCAGCTTCTCTTGAACCCCTGCAAGCGACATTGAGACACCTCGCTCCCCCACCAGGAAGGGCTTGGCCGGAAGTTCATTGAGAATACGCTCAAGTGTCTTCCCGTCCGGAATGGGTTGCAGATTTACGCCCGCCTTCCGCGGTTTGCCGATCGATAACGCTCCTGCGGTGTCACGGCCGATATGACCGAGCAGGCCAACGATGTCTTGAGGAGAGACCTTCAGTCGTTGACCGATCTCGGCGAGATGCGTTTCCGGGAGAAGGTTGGCAAGCCACGGCAGCAGCACATCAGCGCCGACCGCTCCTAAGCGCATTGGCATCGTCAGCGAAACCGGAAAAGCGGAGCGGCGCGCTTCCCAGGACGAATCGTAGCTAAGCCTCCACTCGCCTTCAAAAGTCATTTGCGCGACGGGGAAGGTTTCGTAGAAGATGGTTATCATCGACCATCACCGAAGGTCGGCAGGAAGTCGAGGTCGTCGTCCGATGCGGTTGAAGTCACCGTGGCTGTATTTAGATCGCCGATCTTTATGCCGACGGCGCGTGCAACGATCAACGCCTTTTCGAGCTGGCAGCTCGGCTTTCCGGATTCGAGTTCGACGATGAAGCGCTCGCCCGTGCCGGAACGAACGGCCAGCTCAACCTGGGTCCAGCCAAGGACTTTGCGTTTCTCTCGGACGGCAGCGCCGAAATCGCGTGCAGACTTAAACATTGAACACCCTTACTAATAGCTTACCGTACAGGAAGTTTATTCCGAGATCAATGCGACTCTTCCCGCTCGGGAAGTATGGGCTTTCGTTCTGTAAAATCATCCCGATCGGGAGGTTTTATTCATCGCGCTTCAGCAGGAAATCAATTTGTGCCCTTTCCTCACGCGACGGGGCACGTCCATAACGAGTAGCGGAGCCAGTTGAAGGCGCAAGCGACTATGTGTCATCGGTCGCTAGATGCCAGATCGTCTTCCAGAAGCGGAATTATTACCGCAAGCGCCTGCCGTTGACTGATGCCCAAAGCCAGGGCACGAAGGTGGCATCCACAGTCGCTCGCGGCGGGAAAATATAGGGAATTTCAAGGATTTTCCTTTAAGCCATTGAAATCATGTGAAATTCACCAAAAAGTCATTCTTGGTCGATTTTTCGATCCAAATTGGCGACTATCTCCCGCATGAAAAAGTGGCGTCTTCTCAATAAGTTGGGCGATCTCAGCCGCAGTCCCTTGGGCCATCCATCGTGTTCGAGGATGGCTGGTAATGTTGGCTGGGGACCTTTTTCTGCTGCATTCAAAAAGGGCGGCGACCAACGACAATGTCACGGCCGACCTAGCTTGACAGCTCCAGTGTTACCGAGCGGGAAGCAGACGTTTAGTCTGTAATCGCAAAGGTCTCAAACGGGCTCAAGCCTGATCTCTTGTCCGAAGACGAGCTCCGGTACGATCGCCTCCCAAACATCTCGGTGAAGGTACACCCGGAACTCTTCCTGGTTGTCGGCCTTGCGCCAGCGCACGATGGCACCGACCTCGCCGCGGAGGAAGCTGAGACCCTCGGGAGGCGACCAGCTTTTGGCCATGCGTCCAAGCGCTTGCCCCCGAGAATCCCGCATCATCCAATTGGAGCCATCGCGCACGATCTTAAGTGGGTCTCGTGCCTTTGCCGCCGAGATTGCGGTAAGCGAGGGATGACCGGGGCCGAGGCGTCCGGCCCACGACAGATCCACGGTCTTGAGGTTCGGCACTTGATATAGCGCAGCGGGAAAATCGGCGGCGTCAGAAATGTCTGGCGCTGCGCGGCGCAGCACATGCTCTTCGCCGTCCGGGACGAACGGATGATGTCCTTCGCCGATGATGGCTAGGCCACGTCGCGCTCTGGTCATGGCGACAGAAAAGAGTCGGCGCGGCGCATCAGGATCCTCGTCCTTGGAGGGCCTGTCCCAACCGCCATTCAGGATGACGACATCGTCGAACTCCAGGCCTTTCGCCCGATGTGCCGTCAACAGCAACAGGCCACGCTGATCGCCGCGGGCATCGTTGGTCCATTCGGCGAACCACTCGACAAGATCAGGCAGGGGCATGGCTTTGTTCGCAAGCTCTTTTGCCAAAGCGGCGATGCCTTCGCCAATCAGATCAGTCCAGCGATTGGACGGTATCGCGTTCAGCACGCTCACCAGATCACGGACGCCCAGCAAACGTGTATTATCGCGGCGTAGGACGTCGATGAACTGCTGCATTTCGCGCAGACGCCAGATGCTGGGCAGGCTCTCATTTGCCATCTCCACCGGAATGCCAAGCGTTTCGGCATAAGCGCGCACCGGAGCCACCTGTGGTAGCTTGGTCTCGATCACATCGAGGATGTCCGCCAGCTTGGTGCCGCGCTGCGTCGCCCGGACCTCGAAGCTGAGATTGGTGCGCACTGCGCCACCGTCCAGCAGCAAAAGTTCGCGTCCAAGCCGTGACTTGAAATGATCTCGAATGTCCCGCACCACTTCTGGCTTGGCGGTGGCGGTAAGGCAGAGCACCTGGGCAGGCGCTTCATCGCCCGAAGATTCCTTGATGAAGCGGCTGACAAATCGGTAATCAGGCCGGAAATCGTGGCCCCACTTCGACACGCAATGCGCTTCATCCAGCACCCAGAGCCCGATCTCGCGCTGTGCCAGGACCGATCGCACCGAGTTGCTGCGCAACTGCTCGGGTGAGATCAGCAGCATTGCGACCTCTCCCATGCGGACACGGTCCAGTGCATCCTGCCGCTCGGGCATCGAAAGCATGCCATTGACGGTTACGGCAGAGGAGATCCCTGCCCGCGCCATACCCTGCACTTGGTCAGCCATCAACGCGACCAGCGGCGAGATCACCACTGTCAGCGCTCCGGTCTTGTCGAGCTTCGAAAGGGCGGGGATCTGATAGCAGACCGATTTGCCGGTGCTGGCCGGCAGAATGCCGAGAACACTTGACCCGCGCATCGTCTCATCGACGATCCGCTCCTGCAGGGGGCGCCCCATGTCATCTACTGGCTCGGCGCGGAAGGCATCGAACCCGAACCAGCGCGAGAGCGCGCGCAACGGATCATTCTTCTCGCTGCACCAGGCACAATCCGGGCTTTTGCAATTAGCGTCGCGCAGGTGCCGCACGATCAGTGAAGCCTCACGGAACTGCGCCCGTAACCAGGGCGGCATGACGGAATCCCCGCCCGCGACCATGATCCAGGACAAAGCATAGGCCATCGGCCAACCGAGCTGAGATTAGAAAGGCGGTTCAGCGTCTGATCGAGCCGCCGCTCGCAGGCGCGCCGCGCCAGAAGCCGGGAAATCGCTTCTTGTGCCGCGAGAGGATCGGGCGCGGGAGCTCCGCGAACCTCCCGAAACACCGCGTCGAACCCACCTGAATTCTCCATCCTCGTCGTAAGGAAATGAAAGGCTGCAACAGCATCGGGCTCGTCGGCGTTCTGCTGCGTCAAAGCCGCCAGTTGATTGCGCAGCACCTGAAACACCAGTCGCGCATCCAGTTCAGGATCGTTGACGTGGCCTGCTTGCAGGCGTCCGTCATGGTAGTGCTTGACCAGATGATGGTAGGGAATACGCGGAAATGCGAGGGGATTAAGCCATAGAGTGTCTATCGGTGATCGCAGAACATTCGCCAGCCCAGGCCGCATCGCGAACAGATGAGGCAAGTCATGCCGAAGTATGTTGTGGCCAAGCAGATGCACACCCTCTGTTGCTTCTGCCTCCAGGCGGTCGAGGGCTATCACGAGATCGCGTTTTTTGCCAAGATCGGGGGACGAGCATCATCGCGCACGGCCGCAAAAGCGAAGATGCTTGCGGCTGCAGGATCAACTTCCAGGTCGATCGAAACGCAACGCTGCAGAAAGAGTTGGAAAGGCTCGGCCAGATGCATCAATTTTTCATTCACGTGATGAAACGATGAGCGATCATCGGTCGTGCGTTTAGGGAAAGGTCAACGTTCAACTTGTGCCACACAATAACTTTGCCGGATGGCCACGTGTGCAGCTCAGTTCCGTAATGTGACCCCACAAAGTCTGTGTCGAAGGCCCGAAGCCGCCGGGCGTGTTATGGCCTCCTGACCACAATCATCAGGCCCGCACGCGGAAATTATTGCCGCTCGCCCGTCCTGTTGACTGATGCCCAAAGCCAGGGCACAAAGGTGGCATCCACGGTCGCTCGCAGTGGGAAAACAGAGGGAACTTCAGGGATTTTCAATTAAGCTATTGAAATAGTGTGAGAATCCAGGCTCCCTAGCCAAACTCCTTTAAAAACAAGTGACCGACTTCACCTCATCCCTTGCCAGCGGTTTTCTCGGCTGGCACGTTGCTTGTGTCTGATTCCCATCTGCGTGGAGGAAAACCCATGGCGCACAAGTTCGAGATCTACAAGGACAAGGCTGGCGAGTTTCGTGTTCGCTTCAAGTACAACAGCGAAGTGATGTTCTCCACGGAAGGCTATTCCAGCAAGGCCAGCGCGCAGAACGCCATCGATTCGATCAAGAAGAACGGTCCTGGCGCGCCTGTCGAAGACAACACGACGCCGCAGGCCTGATCGATCCACATTCGCCAAAAAGGCTCGCCGGTTTTCGCCGGCGGGCCTTTTTGCGTTTCAGCGCCGGAGGATTGCCGGAGAAACTGCGCGGTGACGCCCCGGCGGCGGTAGCCTACGGGCCCTAACGTCTCGCCATGAAAGCCCGGGCTCCTTGCGAGTTGCAGGTTTCCTTGCAGGGCTGGAGACAGATGGCGCGCACCACCGAACCGGGAAGGCACGCTGGCAGCACTATCGGCAGGCGATCTGACACCCGCGATGCGCCGATGCCGCGCGTAGCCGGTCGCGATTGCTGTTTTCGGAAGAAGGAAGCCAAGGTCCATAAATGGAAAAGCCTGCCGCGGGAGGAGGTGCGGCAGGCTTTCCGATAGAACCGAATGGCGACTGGGAGGAGGAGTGCCGCCATTCCCGCAGTCGGCCCTGGGAGGAGGAGTGGGCCTTCTGCAATCATCGAAGCTTCGTGGGAGGAGGTACGTTGCTTCGATAAATATGACTATAGCCGATTCCTGATTATTTGATAGGCATCGTTTTGCAGGGCAGCTATGCGCTATGCGCGGAGCGTATGCCTCAACACTATCGAACTGCCCCGCCGCACCGCCACTTCTTCGCACATGCAAAAACACCCGCCGGAGGCGGGTGTCTTCGAATTCTGCCAGATGGCGGCGGGTCGGTCAGAAGCCGACGGCAGCGCGCGCGACGGCCTTGATTTCCGAACGCTCGATGCCGAGATCGCGCAGTTCGCGGGTGGTCATGCGGTCGAGTTCGTTGACGGTCTGACGGTACTTGCGCCAATTGCTGAAGGAACGTGCCATGTTCATGATGATCCCCTTTCCGGAGGCTCTCTGTTCGGCACCGGTCCGTGGCGCCGCGTCTTTCGATGGCCGTCTTATAGGCTTATGCTGCAATGCAGAACAGCGCCAAGCGAGCACGCCACCCATGCATATGACGCATGGGTATGGTCATCTTCTGTTAAGGTTCCATTTCGCGCATAATTCGGATTCGGAGGCTGTTTTCGGCAAAAAGTACGACTTTTTAGCCGGCGCCGTGGGAGAATCGCGCGAAAGTACGCCTCTTTCTCTTTGCAGCGTCCGGAATGCCGCCCTTCGCCGTCCCTAGCGTTTTGCCGATATCCACGGCAAAAGCCCTTCGCACTTTCGCCGGACTTGCTCTAAGAAGGCGTCCCGCGGCCGCGCCGCCCTTCTCGATGACGGAACGACATGAGCGACATTCTGCAGGGTCAAGAACGCGGCGACGTGCTCGCCCATGTCTCCGGCAACCTGCGTCGCCTTCGCCAGGCGACCGGGCTCAGCCAGGCCGCGCTGGCGCAGGCCTCCGGCATCAGCCGGCGCATGATCGTGGCGGTCGAGGGAGGCGATGCCAATATCAGCCTGTCGAGCCTCGACAAGCTGGCCGCCGCCATGGGCATGCGCTTCGTCGATCTCGTGCGCGATCCAGCCCGTGCGCCTTCAGCGGAAATCAACGAGGTGACCTGGCGGGGAACCGATGCGGGCAGCACGGCCGTGCTGCTCGGCACGGCACCGGCAACGGCGGAGGCGCAGATGTGGTTCTGGTCGCTCGGCCCCGGCGAGCGCTACGCCGCCGAGCCGGACCCGACCGGTTGGCACGAAATGCTGTTCGTGACCGAAGGCACGCTGCGGCTCGAGCTTTCGGGCGTCGCCAGAGATTTTGCGGCGGGCAGCTTCACCGTCTACGCCACCGACCAGGCCTATGCCTATGCCAATCCCGGCACCGTGGCCGTGCGTTTCGTGCGCAACGTGGTCTCCTGATCCTCAGCCCGTTGCCAGTATCCAGGCCATGCCGGCAAGCGCGGACAGCGCCAGCGTCAACAGCACCGAGGCCTTGAGGCGGAACAGCGCATAGGCCGCCGCCGCGGCGAGCAAGGCCGATGGCAGGACGAGTGTCGATGGAACGGGCACTTCCAGACGCAGCGGGCCTGCGGCAAGAACCGTCACCTTCCCGAACAGCGTGTGCAGGGCGAACCAGACCGCCAGGTTGAGGATGACCCCGACGACGGCGGCAGTGATTGCCGACAGGGCGCCGGAAAGCGCCGCATTGCCGCGCAGTTTCTCGATGAAGGGCGCCCCGAGGAAGATCCAGAGGAAGCAGGGCACGAAGGTGACCCAGGTGGTGAGGATCGCCGCAAGTGTTGCCGCCACGAGCGGATCGAGGCCGCCGGGATCGCGGTAGGCGGCAAGGAAACCGACGAACTGCAGCACCATGATCAACGGCCCCGGCGTCGTCTCGGCCATGCCGAGCCCGTCGAGCATTTCGCCGGGCCGCAGCCAGCCATAGTGCTGCACGGCCTCCTGCGCGACATAGGCGAGCGCCGCATAGGCGCCACCGAAGGTGACGACCGCCATCTTGCTGAAGAAGGCGCCGACCTGCGTGAAGACGTCGTTGCCGCCGGCGAAAAACCAGATCGTTGCAACGGGCCCGAGCCACAAACAGAGCAGCGCCGCGGAGATCTTCAGCGACCAGACGAGATGCGGACGGGCATGGGCGGGTGCCGCCTCGCCGAGCAGCGACTCCTCGTCCTTCAGGGCATTTGCGCCCGCCCCCGCATGGCCGCCCGCCGTGCGGAAAAGACGGGAGCCGGATCTGGAACCGAGGTAACCGACGATCGCCGCAACGACGATGATGAGCGGAAACGGCACCTTGAAGGCGAAAATGGCGACAAAGGCGGCGGCGGCGAGAAGGATCATCGCCGGATTGACGAGCGCGCGGCTGCCGATGCGGAACACGGCCTGCACGACGACGGCGAGCACCGCCGCCTTGAGACCGAAAAACAGGCCCTCGACCACGCCGGTATCGCCGAAGAGCACATAGACATAGCTCAGCGCGAGGATCGACAGGAAGCCGGGCAGGATGAAGAGAAGGCCGGCAAGAAGGCCGCCCGCCGTGCGGTGCATCAGCCAGCCGATATAGACGGCGAGTTGCTGGGCCTCGGGTCCGGGCAGGAGCATGCAATAGTTCAGGGCGTGGAGGAAGCGCTTCTCGCCGATCCAGCGTTTCTCGTCGACGACGATGCGGTGCATCACGGCGATCTGCCCGGCGGGGCCGCCGAAGCTGAGCGCCGCCACGCGCGCCCAGACGCGGAGCGCCTCGCCGAAGGAGACGCCGTGCCCTTCGGCAGTGGCCGGATCGGGCAGTGTCGCCGCGCCGTCGTTCATCGGATGTCCTTTCCCCGTGTCGCTGCGATCGATTGCAGCGTCCCCCTGCCCTGTCAAGGCGGCGGAGGACTTGACGGGCGTGGGTACCGGTATTATTAAACTCATCAGTTAATTAACCTAATGGATAAATGACGTGAGCGACCCGCTGAGCATGACGTTTGCCGCCCTTGCGGACCCGACTCGCCGGGCGATCCTCGCACGGCTTTCCGAAGGGGATGCGACAGTGAACGAAATCGCCGCCCCCTTCGAGATGAGCCTGCCCGCCGTCTCGAAGCACCTGAAGGTGCTGGAGGCTGCGGGCCTGATCACCCGCAGCCGCACCGCCCAGTGGCGCCCCTGCCACCTGGAGGCGGGGCCGCTGAAAGAGGTCAACGGGTGGATCGCTAACTACCGGCGCTTCTGGGATGAGAGCTTCGACCGGCTCGACGACTACATCAGGCAATTGCAGGCCGGCGAGCCGGACAAGAAGAACTGAGGAGGACGACCATCATGCAACAGACCGCTGGAGCCGCCGAGCCTATCGGCCTTGCCATCGAACGCCTGATCGACGCGCCCGTCGCCCTCGTCTTCAAGCTCTGGACGGCGCCGGAGCACCTTGCCCGCTGGCTGGGGCCGAAGGATTTCACCGCCCATGCGGTGCGCATGGACGTCCGCCCGGGCGGCGCCTGGTCGGCGGTGATCCGCTCGCCCGATGGCGAAGATTATCCGATGGGCGGCATCTACCGGGAGATCGCGGAAAACCGCCGCCTCGTCTTCACCTTCCGCTGGACCGCGGAGGACGAGCCGGAAACGCTGGTGACCGTGACCTTCGAGGATGTTGCCGGCAAAACCCGGCTGACCTTCACCCAGACGCCGTTCGAGACGGTCCAGTCCCGCGACAGTCATACCGAAGGCTGGGGCGAATGCCTCGACCGGCTGGTCGCCTATGCCCTGCAACAGCACCCCGGAGGAGAAGAGCGATGAAGAAGACCTATCACGGCAGCTGCCATTGCGGCGGCGTCCGCTACGAATGCGTGCTCGATCTCGACGAGGGCCTGAGGCGCTGCAACTGCTCCTTCTGCCGGCGCACGCGCATGCTGAAGACATTCTCGAAGCGCGAGGACTTCAAGCTGCTGTCCGGCAAAGACCAGCTCCTCACCTACCGCGCCGCCAATTCGAACTGGCCGGAAGGCGATGTCGACCACTACTTCTGCAGGAATTGCGGCGTCCGCTCGTTCTCGCGCGGCTACCATGAAACCTTCATGGGGCATTTCTACTGCATCAATGCCGGCACGCTGGACGACGTGTCGGAAGAAGACCTCAGCGCCGCACCCGTCATCTACGAGAACGGCATGGTGGACGACTACGAAAATCCGCCGCCGCACCACGCCCATCTCTGATCTCACGCCGCGCGGGCCTGTTGCTGGAGGTAGCGGTCCATCGCTCCCAGCATGGCCTGCCAGCCGGCCTGATGGTCCTCCGCCCTGTCGCGACCATCGAAATAGATGCCCTGTTCGACAAGCCGCATGCGCGTGCCGTCAGGAACCGGCTCGAAGGTCACGACGACCGTGCCGGAAAAGGAGAGCGTGCCGTCCTCCCGCAGCAGGGTGGCATAGGCGATGCGCGCCTCCGGGAGGATTTGCAGGTAGCGGTTCTCGTTGAGATAGACCGGCCCGCCCCTGGGGCCGAAGCGGCAGAGATCGCTTTCGCCGACCGCAAAGCCGAAACGCTCGAAGCGCATCTGCCAGTCGGGTCCGGGATCGCCCCAGGCTTCCTGCGCCGCCTGCTGCGACCAGGCTGCGAAGGCAGCCGCGGCCGGCACGGCGAAGGTTCTGGTGATATCGACGGTGCCGAGTTCGATGGACATGGCCTTTTCCTTCCTGTTGGTGGAACGGGAAGAGCATGCGCGCACCCGGCTACGACCAGTAGAGACGTTCTCGACACTTTCGGGGCAGATGTGCCAATCTTGCGCCATGCCGACACGCCCGAAGCCGACCACTCCCCTCACCGTCGCCATCCTCGCCCTGCCGGAAAGCGGCACCATGGCGCCCTATGGGCTGCACGAGATCCTCGGCGAGGCCGGTCGCGGCCCGAAGGCTCAGCGTCCTCTCAAGCCGGTGCTCGTCGCCGCGCAGAGCGGCCCCCAGGAGACGGGCAGCGGCCTCAGCGTGACCCCGCAGCAGGGGCTTTCCGGCCATCTTGCCGATATCGTCGTCGTCTGCGACATCCATCTCGACCCGGGCCTTTCGCCGGCTGGGCGCTGGCCGCGGGAAATCGCCTGGGTGCGCCGGCATATCGAGGCGCAGGCGCTGGTCTGCTCGGCCTGCAGCGGCGCGGTGCTTTTGGCCGAGGCCGGGCTGCTCGACGGCACAGAAGCCGCCTCGCACTGGATCATGGCGGATCTTTTCCGCGACCATTATCCGAAGGTCGCCTTCCGGCCGGAGCGCATTCTCTGCGACAGCGGCAGCGACGGGCGGCTGATCACCACCGGCGGCGCCACGTCCTGGCAGGATCTGGCGCTCTACCTCATCGGCCGCTTCTGCGGGGCGGAGGAAGCGACGCGCATCGCCCGGCTCTTCCTCATCGGCGACCGGGGTCACGGGCAGCTCCCCTTCGCCTCCATGGCCCGACCCCGCCAGCACGGCAATGCCGCGATCGCCGACGTGCAGACCTGGCTTGCCGACAACTATGCCGCCCCCAACCCGGTGGCCGCCATGGTGGCGCGCTCCGGTTTGGCCGAGCGCACCTTCAAGCGCCAGTTCAAGGCCGCCACCGGCTATGCGCCCGTAGACTATGTGCAGGCCATGCGCATCGAGGAGGCCAAGCAGATGCTGGAGACCGGGCCGGACGCCATCGAGGACATCGCCGTCGCAGTCGGCTATGGCGATCCGACCTTCTTCCGAAAGCTCTTTCGCCGCCGCGTCGGCGTCACGCCGGCACAGTATCGCCAGCGCAACCGCCAGCGCGGTCTCGGCTGACAATGGCCGATTTGCCCCGAAACCAGCCCGTTTGCCTCTGACCTTCGGGCCCCGGCGCCGGCACACTCGTCTCATCGAAACACGAGGAGACGCAACATGGACTTCTACTACGCCCCCACCGCCTGCAGCCAGGCCGCCCATATCCTGCTGCATGAAGCCGGCCTTTCCTTCCGGTCGCACACGGTCGACATCTTCCAGCACAGGCTTGAGGACGGCAGCAGCTACGAGGCGGTCAATCCGAACGGCTACGTGCCGGCCCTTCGCCTCGATGAAGGCCTGCTCCTGACGGAAAACGTCGCGCTGCTCGACTGGATCGCCCTTGCCGGCGACGGCCTTGTGCCGGACGGGCCGCTCGGCCGCACACGCCACCTCCAGATGCTCGCCTTCCTCTCGACCGAGCTGCAAAAACCCTTCGTGCGGCTGTTCTTCACCGAGAACGAGGAGGAGAAGGCCTGGCTGACCGAAACGCTCGGCCGCCGCTTCGGCTGGATCGCCACGCGCATCGAGGGCGACTATCTCTTCGGCGCGCGCTTTTCCGCTTCGGATGCCTTCTTCTATGTGATGGCGCGCTGGGCCGCGATGTGCGGCATCGCCCTGCCGGAGAGCCTGCAGGCGCTGGCGGGCAGGATAGACGCGCCGCCGTCGGTGAGGGCCGTGCTGGTGAAGGAGGGCGTCGCTCCCCTCGGCGAGGCCGCCTGAATCCCTGAAGGAAAAGCGTTGCGCCCACCCGGTGATCCGCTAGGGTCTTGCCGCCGGCGTGAGGGGCCTGCAACAGGTCCGGTTCCGGCGACTGTCGGAACTGGTCGCTGGCGAGTCGCAGACAGGCTGCACTGGCAGGCGAGCAGGCCCTAAAATCGGCAGCAATATTTCATCGGGGTCCAGCACATGGCAGAGTTTCCGCAAAAGGCGAAGGTCGTCATCATCGGTTTGGGTGGTATCGTGGGGGCATCGATCGCCCACCATCTCATCGAGCGGGGATGGGACGACATCGTGGGCATCGACAAGTCGGGCATCCCGACCGACATTGGTTCGACGGCGCATGCCTCGGATTTCTGCTACACGACCAGCCACGACTATCTTTCGGTCTGGACCACCCAGTATTCGATCGATTTCTACGAGAAGATGGGCCACTACGCGCGCATCGGCGGCCTCGAGGTCGCGCGCACCGGCGACGACACCTGGATGGAAGAGATCAAGCGTAAGCTCTCCTCCGCCCGGGCCTTCGGCACCCGCGCGCATTATGTTTCACCGGCCGAAATCAAGGACATGTTCCCGCTGATCGAGCAGGATCAGGTGATGGGCGGCCTGTTCGATCCCGATGCCGGCCTCGTCGTCCCGCGCTCGCAGACGGTTGCCGGCAAGCTGGTCGATGCCGCCGAAAAATCCGGCAAGCTGCAGGTCTACGGCAACACGCCGGCCCAGTCGCTGATCGTCGAGGGCGGTCGCATCAAGGGCGTCGTCACCCATCGCGGCACGATCATGGCGGATCACGTCATCGTCTGTGCCGGCATCTGGGGCCGCCTGATCGCCGAAATGGTCGGCGAGGACCTGCCGGTCATGCCGGTCGACCATCCCCTCACCTTCTTCGGCCCGTACAACGAGTTCGAAGGCACCGGCAAGGAAATCGGCTATCCGCTTCTGCGCGACCAGGGCAACTCCGCCTATATGCGCGACACCGGCGACCCGAAGACCACCGAGGGCGGCCAGATCGAGTGGGGTTACTACGAGCAGACCAATCCGCGCCTCTGCCACCCGCGCGACATTCTCGAAAAGCACGAGGCGCGCCTCTCGCCCTCGCAGCGCGACCTCGACATGGAGCAGATCCTCGAGCCCCTCGAAAAGGCCATGGAACTGACACCGATCCTCGGCGAACTCGGCTATAACGAAGGCCATTCCTTCAACGGCCTGTTGCAGGTCTCCGCCGCCGGCGGCCCGTCCTGCGGCGAAAGCCAGAAGGTGCGGGGCCTCTGGTACTGCGTCGCCATCTGGGTGAAGGACGGCCCCGGCTACGGCAAGCTGATCGCCGACTGGATGACGGACGGTCGCACCGAGATCGACCACAACTCGATCGACTATTCCCGCTTCTACCCGCATCAGCTCACCGAGGAGTTCATCGAAGGCCGCAGCTATGAGGCCGCGCAAAAGATCTACTTTCCGGCGGTGCACAACCGCGAACCCTATGCCTCCGGCCGCGGCGCCAAGCGCTCACCCTTCCATGAGCGCGAAAAGGAACTCGGCGGTTACTTCATGGAACTCGGCGGCTGGGAGCGTGCCCATGGCTACGCCGCCAACGAGCATCTGCTCGAAAAATACGGCAACCGCGTTCCGGTGCGCGAGAACGAGTGGGACAGCCGCCATTTCTGGCGCGTCTCGAATGCCGAGCATCTCGCGATGAGCGAGGATTGCGGCATCGTCAACCTCTCGCATTTCCACATGGTCGACATCGAAGGTCCCGACCATGTCGAGCTGCTCGAATGGCTCTGCGCGGCCAAGATCGGCGGCGACGGCAACATCGGCAAGGGCATCTACACCCACTTCCTCGACGACGAGGGCATGGTGCGCGCCGACTTCACCGTCTTCCGCATGGCCGACCGCTGCCGCCTGGTGAACGGCGCCGATGCCGGCCCGCGCGACTTCCACTACATGAAGCGCGTCGCCGAGGATCGTGGCCTTGACGTCACCATCACCGACACGTCGGAAAAGTTCATCACCATCGGCATCTGGGGCCCGAACGCCCGCGAAAACCTGAAGAAGGTGGTGGCGGACCCGGCCGGCCTCGATATCGAGAATTTCCCGTTTGCCGCGATCAAGCAGATCGAGATTGCGGGCAAGTCCGTCACCGCCTTCCGTATCTCCTATGTCGGCGAGCAGGGCTGGGAACTGCACATGAAGTACGAGGACGGCCTCGCCGTCTGGGATGCGCTGCGCGCCGCCGGCGTCATGGCCTTCGGCGTCGAGACCTATGCCAATTCGCGTCGCATGGAAAAGAGCCTGCGTCTGCAGAACGCCGACCTTCTCACCCAGTACAACCTCATCGAGGCCGACCTTGCCCGCCCGAAGGTCAAGGAAGCGGATTTCCGCGGCAAGGCGAAGCATCTGGAATACAAGGCGCGCGACCACCAGCCCGCCATGCTCTGCACACTGGTCATGACCGAGAACACCGACAGGAACGGTGTCAAGCGCTACCCGCTCGGCAACCTGCCGGTCATCGACCCCGCGACCGGCGACGTCCTCATCGACGACCTCGGCCGCCGTTCCTACACGACGTCCATCGCCTTCGGCCCGACCATCGGCAAGAACATCGCGCTCGCCTACCTGCCGCACGCCTATTGCCAGGAAGGTCGCAAGCTCAACATCGAGTATTTTGCCGAGACCTACCCGGTCGAGGTGGTCGGCATCGGCTACAAGCCGCTGTACGACCCTGAAAACCTGAAGCCGCGCACGTAATCGGTTTTGGAGACGTCAAAAAGGAAAGGGCGCGCCGGCGAAAGCGGCGCGCCCTTTTGCTTGGTCGGTTTGCCGACGTCCGCTCCGCCACCCGCCAGCGCGAGAACCTGCTGCTCTACCGCACCAACGCCCCATTCTCCGCGACAAGCCGCCCGGCCTTGAACACCCGCCGTCCCTTCGGCACCGCCACGACGGCCTCCGGTACATGTTCGGCGGCGAGCGTCACGAAATCGGCCCTGGCGCCGATAGCGATGCCGTAGCCTTCGAGACCGAGGGCCTTCGCACCGGCTGATGTCACCACGTCGAAGGCGGCCGTCAGTTCCTCGTCCGTGTAGAAGCCGGAGCGGTAGCCGATCATCATGGCCCGGGCCAGCATGTCCCCGTCACCGTAGGGCCACCAGGAATCGCGGATATTGTCATTGCCGGCGAAGACGGTGACGCCTTCCGCGCGCAGCAGCGCGACCGGCGGGAAGACATGATCGCCGGGGGCGTTGGTCATGATCGACACGCCTGCGGCAGCGATTTTCGCCCCGATGCGGCGGGCGGCGTCGGCATCGAGATCACCGAGGCCATAGGCATGACTGATCGCCACCTTGCCCTGCAAACCGAGCGCCACGGTGCGCGCGCAGATTTCCTCCACCGTGAAGGCGCCGAGCGAGCCGAAATCGTGCAGATGGATATCGACCCCGACGCCGCGTTTTTCCGCAACACCGAAGACGACATCGAGATGGCCGTCGATATCGCGGTCGAAACTTGCCGGATCGAGGCCGCCGACGAGGTCTGCACCAAGCGCGACCGCCTCGTCCAGCAGCTCAGGCGTGCCGGGGCTCCTCAGGATACCGCTCTGCGGGAAGGCGACGAGCTGGATGTCGATGATATCGCGGTACTCCTCGCGGATACCAAGGACCGTCTCCAGCGATTTCAGCCCGACCGAGCCGTCCACCATGACATGGCTGCGCATCTGGAGGGAGCCGTTCGAAACGCAGAGTTCCAGCTGCTTGCGGGCACGCTCGTCCATCGGCGCGGCGCTTGCCATGTTCTCCGCCTGGAAGGCGACGCGCTCGTGAACGTCAAAACCGTTGGTGCAGGGTTTGTGCGGGATCCATTTGTCGCCGTAGAAGCTGGTATCGAGGTGGATGTGACCCTCGACAAAGGCCGGCACCAGCAGCGCGCCGGCAATGTCCACCTGCAACGCCGCGTCCGCAAGCGCGCCCGTTGGCGCGATGGCGACGATGCGGCCGCCCGCAACGCCGATATCGTTCAGCGAACCATCCGCCAGTTTCGCGCGGGTGAAAAGGGTCTCGATCTCGGCCATGGCCTCGCGTCTCCATCTGCATACGACCCGACCTGCCCCATTCTGGGCAGATCAAGTATTGTACGCAATAAGGCGCGAAAATCGTATGCAGTCAATAGGCCGCAGCGACGGCGGCGGTGCCGAGCACCAGGATGGGCGTGCCGTTCTGCACGCGGTTGTAGAGATCGATGACATCCTGATTCAGCATGCGCACGCAACCGGAGGAAACGGACTTGCCGATCGTCCACCATTCCGGAGACCCGTGGATGCGGTAGAGCGTGTCTTCCTTGTTCTGGAAGATGTAGAGCGCGCGGGCACCGAGCGGGTTCTTCAGGCCCGGCTCCATGCCGCCGTTCGCGATGCTGTAGGGCTGCAGTTCCGGCTGGCGGGCGACCATCTCATCCGGCGGGGTCCAGCGCGGCCATTGCCGCTTGTACTGGATGACGCCGCGGCCCGCCCATTCGAAGCCGGCGCGACCGAGGCCGACGCCATAGCGCATGGCCTGGCCGTCCTCGTAGGTGAGGTAGAGAAAGTGGCTGGACGTATCGACGACGATGACGCCAGGCCGCTCGCCGGTCGGGTTCGGCACCATCTGGCGATAGAAGCGCCGGTCGATCTTCTGATAGGGAATGGCCGGAAGCGGGAACTGCTCGTCGGGCTTCGGCCCGTACATGGCGGCGTAGATGCTGGTATCGACCGGTTCGGGTTCGATGGCGACCCGCTCGCGCACCGGCGTCGTGCAGCCGGCCAGAACGGTGGTTGCCAATCCTGCCCCGCCAAGCAGGAAGGATCGGCGGCTTACGCTTTCACCAGTCAATACATGTCCTCACGTCAATCGTCATAGGGATCGGCCAGCGCGGCATCGGGCCGGCTGACCGGATATTTCGTGCGCGAGATACGGGCGGCCATGCCCTTCGCGCCTTCTTGCTTCAGGAGCGTGCGGAAGCTTGGATGCATGCCACCGTCCATGTAGGCAAAGCTCGACACCGTCGTCGTGCTGGCAAGCGCCGCATCCAGCTTCTTCTGTTCCGCGCCGAGCTTGGCAACGAGATCGGTCGTCGCGTCGCCCAGCGTCGCCGGGCACTGCGCCAGCGGATCGCTCGGTTCGCCGTCCGCGAACTCCTTGTTGAAGACATAACGGCCGCCGCAGACGGAGACCTTCGGCTGCTTGCGCGTGAAGGCGAAGGCGTCATAGCCTTCCTTCAGCGTGCGCCAGAAGGGCATGTTCGGGTCGCCACGATGTTTGGCCATGTTCTGCGTCGTCATGCGGAAGGGATAGGCCTGCACCTGGAAGCGTTGCTGCCCGCCCTCCAGCGCCCGCTGCACGATGGCGTAGATCTCGCCGACACCCTGGTCGGTCATTGCGTAGCAGCCCGAGGACGAACAGGCGCCATGCACCATCAGCGCCTCGCCGGTGTAGCCGAGCGCCGATTCCAGCCTGTTCGGATAACCGAGGTTGAAGGAGACGTAATATTGCGAGTTCGGGTTCAGCATGCCGGCCGAGACATGGTAGAAGCCCTCCGGCGCCTGGCGGTCGCCGCTCTTCGTCTTGGGGCCGAGCTTGCCGGACCAGCGGCACATCGGATAGGTCTTGAACAGCGCATATTGGCCGCTCGTATCGACCTTCCAGACCTCCAGTTCGCTTTCCTGCTTGAAGATGCGCACCAGCACGGGGCTTTCCGGCCGCATCTTCTTCTTCGACATCTCCGCTTTCACCTTGTTGGAAAGCTCCGGCGCCTCGGCGAGCGAGGCGACATCCATGGCCATGCAGCCGGCAAGCAGGCTGCCGGCGACGGTGGCGGCGGCAAGCCGTGCAAGAAGCGGCAGGCGCAGGCGGGCGGTTTCACGGAAGAGACGGTGGCGAAGCGCAAACATGGTTCGTTTTCGGTTGTTAGAGGTCCGGGCACGCCGGCTCGAAAGCGGCGCATCTCGGGGTTCAGATTCCAAGCGATTGCTTAGAACTTCGTTAATCTTGTGACCGTGACCGGCCTCCGTGCGGCGTCATGCCCCGGCAAACGCCCCGAATCCGAAGCACCAGCCGCCGCGGGGAGCATAAAACCTCAAGCAACTTGAGCATCAAGGCCCGTTTTGCCGAATTTCGCAGCCCGGCGATCACACGGCGAACAACAAATCGTTAGCGGATACTTTCCAGGGGCACCGGACGGGGCGAAGGGCAAAGAAGACTTGATTTGCCGGCGCTTCCGGCACATCTCTCACCCAGGTATATTTGATGAGGCAGAGACGATGCTGACGATCGGCGATCTTTCCAAGGCCACGGGCGTCAAGGTTCCGACCATCCGCTACTACGAACAGATGGGCCTGCTCTCCCATGCCGAACGCTCGGAGGGCAACCAGCGGCGTTATTCCAGCGAGGAGCGCGAGCGCCTGGCCTTCATCCGCCACGCCCGCGATCTCGGCCTCACCATCGACGCCATCCGCGAGCTGATCGACCTCAGCCAGCACCCTGAGCGACCCTGCCACGATGCCGACCGCATCGCCGCCGAGCAGCTTTCCACCGTGCGGCGCAAGATCGCCCGGCTGCGCAAGCTGGAGGCCGAGCTGGAGCGCATCACCAGCCATTGCCATTCCGACCAGATCCGCGACTGCTACGTCATCCGGGCACTGGCCAACCACGACCTTTGCCACGACGAACACGATTGAGCGTGCTCAGGAGCCCGCAAGCAGCCTCAGCTTCTGGAGCTGCGTTTCGCGCGGCTCGTGCATATCCAGCATGCCCTGCAGCCGCCCGTCCGCACGGATGAGGAAGAGGCCGGCGGTGTGGTCCATCGTGTAGCTGTCCGAGGCGGTCGGCACCTTCCTGTAGAAGGCCGAAAAGGCGTCCGCCGCCGCTTTCGTCTGCGCAGCATCGCCCCGGAGCGCGATGATGCGCGGATCGAAGGAGGTCATGTAGAGCTTCAAGAGGTCCGCCGTGTCCCGCTCGGGATCGATGGAAATGAAGAGCGGCGTGATGCGATCCGCCGCCGGGCCGATGTCCTTGAGCAGACCCGACAGTTCGAAGAGCGCGGTCGGGCAGACATCCGGGCAATGGGTGAACCCGAAGAAGACGAGATAGGGCTTTCCGGCCAGAGCGGCGGAGCGGAACGGCTTGCCGTCGACGGTCTCAAGCTCGAAGGCACGCCGTTTTGCCGTCTCGCCGGAAGGCGCCTTTGCCGCGACCGTCACGGTGACGATCGCGGCAAGACCTGCGGCAAGGGCAAGAAGCGTCCGGCGCCTCATCCCTTGATCGGCCGCAGGAGGCGCAGCGCATTCAGCGTGACGAGCACGGTGGCGCCGGTATCGGCAAGGATCGCCGGCCAGAGGCCCGTGATGCCGATGACGGTCGTCACGAGGAAGACACCCTTGAGGCCGAGCGACATGACGATGTTCTGGACGATGTTGCGCATCGTGCGCTGCGACAGGTCCGTCATCAGAGCAACGTCGCCGACGCGGCCGTGCAGGATGGCGGCATCGGCCGTCTCCAGTGCCACGTCGGTGCCGCCGCCCATGGCGATGCCGATATTGGCGGCGGCGAGTGCCGGGGCGTCGTTGATGCCGTCGCCGATCTTGCCGACGACATACCCTTCGCGCTGCAGCTCGCCGACGATGCGCTGCTTGTCCTCGGGCATCAGCTCGGCGCGGACCTCGATGCCGAGCTTCGCGCCGACGGCCCTCGCCGTGCGGGCATTGTCGCCGGTCAGCATGACCGTCTTGATGCCGGCATCCTTCAGCGCCTTGAGGCCGGCAGCCGCATCCGGACGTGGCTCGTCGCGCATGGCGATGGCGCCGGCGAGCACGCCGTCGATCACCAGCATGGAGACGGTCTTGCCGTCGTCGTTGAGCGCGGCGGTGGCGGCCTTCACCTCGTCGGAGAGCGCGACCGTCTCGGCGACGGCCTTGGGCGAGCCGAGGAAGACCTCCCTGCCCTCGACGGTGGCGGCGACACCCTTGCCGCCGAGTGCCCGCGAGCCGTTCGCGACCGGCGGAACGACGCCGCCCTCGGCCGCCTTGCCGAGAATGGCGAGCGCCAGCGGATGGCTGGAACCGGCCTCCAGTGCGGCGGCAAGGCGCAGCACCTCGTCGGCCGGGGCCGCGAAGGCGACGATGTCGGTGACAACAGGCTTGCCCTCGGTCAGCGTGCCGGTTTTGTCGAAGGCGATGGCGGTGAGCTTGCCGAGGCCTTCCAGCACCGCGCCGCCCTTCATCAGGAGGCCGCGGCGGGCACCGGCGGAAAGCGCGGCGGCGATGGCCGCCGGCGTCGAGATGACCAGTGCGCAGGGGCAACCGATGAGCAGAACGGCAAGCCCCTTGTAAACCCACTCGCTCCAGACGCCGCCGAAGAAGAGCGGCGGGATGATCGCGACGAGCGCGGCGACGACGACGACCCCGGGCGTGTAGTATTTGGAGAAGCGGTCGATGAAGCGCTCGGTCGGAGCCTTGGATTCCTGGGCCTCCTCGACCAGCTTGACGACGCGGGCGATGGTGTTGTCCGCCGCTGCCGCGGTGACGCGCACGCGCAGGGCCGCATCGCCGTTCACCGTGCCGGCAAAGACGGTGTCGCCGACCTCCTTGCGCACCGGCGTGCTTTCCCCGGTCACGGGCGCCTCGTCGATGGAACTCTCGCCGTCGATGATCGTGCCGTCGGCGGAAATGCGGTCGCCGGGACGCACGAGAATGACCGCGCCGACGGCAAGCGCCTCGGCCGGCACTTCCGTCGTCCGGCCGCCCTCCTCGAGAAGCGCGGTCTTCGGAACAAGAGCGGAGAGCGAGCGGATGCTGTCGCGCGCCTTGCCGGCTGCGACCCCCTCCAGCAGTTCACCTACGAGGAAGAGGAAGACCACGGCCGCCGCTTCCTCGGTCGCATTGATGACGACCGCGCCGACGGCAGCGATGGTCATCAGCATTTCGATGGAAAACGGCGTACCGGCCAGCGCGGCCATGATGGCCCGGCGGGCGATCGGCACGAGGCCGACGAACATGGCGACGACGAAGGCATAGGTCTCGATGGCCGGAAAGAGATGGCCGATGCCGTAGGCAACGACGAGCGCCGCGCCGGCAAAGATCGTCAAGCGTCCCTTCTTGCCCTTCCACCAGGGCCCTTCGGAGGGACCGTGGTCGTGGCCATGCAGCCCCTCGACAACCGCCGCCTTCGGCTTGTGATCATGGCCGGCATGGTCGTGATCCTCATGATCATGATCGTGGCCATGCGCATGGTCATGGGGATGATCGTGGTCATGTCCGTGCCCGTGATCGTGGTTGCAGCCGGGACCATGAACATGTTTTGCGGCCGGCTTTTCCGCGACGGCCGCAGCCGGCGTCACCGAATAGCCGAGACCGGAGACCTTGCGGCGGATCGCCTCAAGATCGCTGGTCGCATCGTGCTGCACGCGCATGGTGCCGGCGGTAACGGAAACGGAAACCTCCGAAACCCCCGGCATACGGCGCACGGCGGTATCGATCTTGCTCGCGCAGGACGCGCAATCCATGCCGCCCACCCGGAACCGGGTCTCTTTCACATCGGACATCGTACATTCCTCTTCAGTCTCGTGAGGAGGTTCTACGACCTCTAGCGACTAGAGGTGCAAGAGCGAAAAAGCAAAATTCCGCAAAAAGAGGTGCATTGAAATCCATGGCCACGCTGTGCTAGAGAGCGCCCACTTATTGCAGGTTTCATCTGCTGGTTGGGGAGGACGCCATGTCTTGCGACGCCCTCTTCCAATCGGGGATGGGCTCGGTCGACGCCCCCCGAACGGAAGAACGCTTTTCGATGTGTGCCCCGGTGGCATGCTCTGGCCTTGACGCCGTTGCGCCGACCCGCCCCGTGCGGCCGGTCAAGGCCCCGCGTCTGCCTGCTCTTTTCCCGACGAGACACCACGAGCGTGGCAACAGCGCGAAAGCGCTGTCATATCGCCGTGTCCGGACGACGATACCGTAATTTCCGGTTTTCCTTTCTGAAATCCACGCGAGAGCGGAGGCCTGCGCCTCCCTCGCCTCGCGTTTCTATCGCGTTGCCGGCTTTTGCCGGCAACCGGCACACCCCGAGAAGACAGGTCCAGCATGTCCCTGACGACACCCTATTATCTGATCGACAAGTCGAAGCTGCTCGCCAACATGGAAAAGATCGCGCTTCTTCGCGAACGCTCCGGTGCCAAGGCGCTCCTGGCGCTGAAATGCTTCGCCACCTGGTCGGTCTTCGATTTCATGCGCGACTACATGGACGGCACGACCTCCTCCTCGCTGAACGAGGTGCGCCTGGGCCACGAACGCTTCGGCAAGGAGACGCATGCCTATTCCGTCGCCTATGCGGACTATGAGATCGACGAGGTCGTCAGCCATGCCGACAAGATCATCTTCAACTCGATCGCCCAGCTCGACCGCTTTGCCGACAAGGCTGCCGGCATCGTCCGGGGTCTGCGCCTCAATCCCGGCATCTCCTCCTCGAGCTTCGATCTCGCCGACCCCGCCCGCCCCTTCTCGCGCCTCGGCGAATGGGATGTGCACAAGGTCGAGCCGGTCATGGACCGCGTTTCCGGCTTCATGATCCACAACAACTGCGAAAACGGCGATTTCGACCTGTTCGACCGCATGCTCGGCACGATCGAGGAGAAGTTCGCGCCGCTGCTGAAGAAGGCCGAATGGGTGAGTCTGGGCGGCGGCATCCACTTTACCGGCGAAAACTATCCGCTGGAAAAATTCGCCGAGCGGCTGAAGCGCTTTTCCGGCGAATACGGTGTTCAGGTCTATCTGGAGCCGGGCGAGGCCTCGATCACCAAGTCGACCACGCTTGAAACGACAGTGCTCGACCTTCTGAACAACGGCAAGGACCTCGCCATCGTCGACAGTTCCATCGAGGCCCATATGCTGGACCTTCTGATCTACCGGGAGAAGGCCAAGCTTTCCCCGAACACGGGGCCGCACCGCTACATGATCTGCGGCAAGTCGTGCCTGGCCGGCGACATCTTCGGCGACTTCGATTTCGAGAAGGAACTGAAGGTGGGCGACCGCATCTCCATTCAAGATGCGGCCGGCTACACGATGGTCAAAAAGAACTGGTTCAATGGCGTGAAAATGCCGGCGATCGCCATCCGCGAACTGGATGGCGAGATCAAAACCGTCCGTGAATTCACCTACGCGGACTACGAAGAAAGCCTCTCCTGAGGCGTCCTGACGGGTAGAAGGAGATATCCCCCGAAATGAAGAAGAACGTGCTCATCATCGGCGCCGGCGGCGTCGCACAGGTCGTGGCGCACAAATGCGCCCAGAACAACGACGTGCTCGGCGACATCCATATCGCGTCGCGCACCAAGGCGAAGTGCGACAAGATCATCGCGTCGGTCCATGAGAAGAAGGCGATGAAGCAGGCCGGCGTGCTCGAAGGCCATGCACTCGACGCCCTCGATATCGAAGCGACCAAGGCGCTGATCGCCGCCACCAAGTCCGAGATCGTCATCAATGTCGGCACCGCCTTCCTCAACATGTCGGTGCTGCGCGCCTGCATGGATACGGGCGTCGCCTATATCGACACCGCGATCCACGAAGAGCCGGGCAAGATCTGCGAGACCCCGCCGTGGTACGGGAACTACGAGTGGAAGCGCGCCGCCGAATGCGCGGAGAAGGGCATCACCGCCATCCTCGGCGCCGGTTTCGATCCGGGCGTCGTCAACGCCTATGCCAAACTCGCCAAGGACGAATATCTCGACACGGTGACCGACGTCGACATCGTCGACATCAACGCCGGCAGCCACGGCAAGTACTTCGCAACGAACTTCGACCCGGAAATCAACTTCCGCGAATTCACCGGCGTCGTCTATTCCTGGCAGAACGGCCAGTGGCAGACCAACAAGATGTTCGAGATCGGCAAGGACTACGACCTGCCGGTCGTCGGCACGCGCCGCGCCTATCTCTGCGGCCATGACGAGGTGCATTCGCTGGCCAAGAACATGGACGGCGCCAACGTGCGCTTCTGGATGGGCTTTGGCGACCACTACATCAACGTCTTCACCGTGCTGAAGAACCTCGGCCTTCTTTCCGAGCAGCCGGTCAAGACCGCCGAGGGGCTCGAAGTCGTGCCGCTCAAGGTCGTCAAGGCCGTGCTGCCGGATCCGTCCTCGCTCGCCCCGAACTACGAAGGCAAGACCTGCATCGGCGACTACGTGAAGGGCCTGAAGGACGGCAAGGAAAAGACCGTCTTCATCTACAACGTGGCCGACCACAAGGACGCCTATGAGGAAGTCGGCTCGCAGGGCATCTCCTACACCGCCGGCGTTCCGCCGGTCGCCGCCGCGATGCTCGTCGCGACCGGCGAATGGGACGTGAAGAAGATGGCAAACGTGGAAGAACTGCCGCCGAAGCCCTTCATCAACCTCTTGAACCGCATCGGCCTGCCGACCCGTATTCAGGATGAGGATGGCGATCGCGCCGTCAGCTTCTAAGACCGACAAACACCGGCCGCGTTCTTAGACGCGGCCGGTTCCCGCCTGCCCACGCCCATCCAATCGTTGTGGAAACCGTCCCGACCAATTAGGAGGGAAACATGGCCCAACCAGCGGCAGCGGAAGAATGAATCGTTACCCCATGTTCAGCCCGCAGCTTTTGATCAGCTTCGTGGCGGTCTGCGAAACCGCGAGCTTCACGCGCGCGGCCGACCGGGTGTCGCTGTCGCAATCGACCGTCAGCCAGCAGGTGCGCCGGCTGGAGGAACTGCTCGGCAAGGCGCTGTTCGAACGCACCTCGCACGAAGTGCATCTCACCGAGGAAGGCATCAAGCTGCTCAGCTATGCCCGCCGCATCATCGCACTCAACGAGGAGGCGCATGATGCGCTGGCGGGCCCGTGGCGCGACGGAGCGCTGCGGCTCGGCATGCCCGAGGATTTCACCGTGCCGACGGTGGACCTGCTCGCCGCCTTCAAGCGCGAACATCCGCATCTGCGGCTCGACGTCACCAGCGGGCTCAGCCCCGACCTGCACCGCGCCTACCAGCAGGAAGAGCTCGACCTCGTGCTCGTCAAGCAGCGCCGGGTGCACCTGCCGCGCGCCGCGCGACCGGAGCCGCTGCTCTGGCTCGACAGCAAGGCGCATCCTGCCATCGAGCAGTCGCCGGTGCCGATCGCGGTCTTCCCGGTGAACGGCCTTTACCGCGAGGAACTGTGCGGTGCACTCGACGGGCTCGGCATCCGCTGGCGCGTCAGCTACAGCGGCGGCGGCCTTGCGGCGCTGGCGGCAGCCTCTGCCGCGGGGCTCGGCATCAGCCTGCTGCCGGCAAGCTGCCGCCTGCCCGCGCACCGCGTCCTCGGCGCTGCCGAGCGCCTGCCGCCGGTCGACGATTTCGAGCTCGCGCTGTTCTACCGAGACACCGCCACACCCGTGGCACTGGATCTTGCCGAACGACTCGTCGCCTTCTGCCGGTTGGTGCGTTAGAGCATTTCCACCCGAAACGGGATTGCTTCGGCGTCGGACAATGCGGAAAAAACAAATAGACAGAGCTTTTCCGGCGAACCCGTGTTCGCCGGAAAAGCTCTAGCCCCGTCATTGGGAAATCGAATAGCCAGCATTTTCAAATGTCGCTGCCAACAGGCGCCTGCGTTTCCTAGAATGGCGCCATCCATTCCAGACGAGGAGACGATGTTGCAGCACGCCGTATCGCAGAGCCGCAGGGCTTTTCTGAGCCGCACCGGCCAACTCACCACCGCGGCCGCCGTCGCCGGCCTGGCCGGCGGCATGAGCCGTGAAGCCGCAGCCGAGACGACCGATTGTGGTCAGGAGAATGCCGTGACGTCTGTAGGAGACAACCACTACCTGCTCGCCGACGTCCGGCTGGAGGAGGGTTTCGAGAAGGACGGCGACGTTATCGTCGCCACGCGCACGGCGCTCTACACGCTGGAAATCAAAGACGGCAGGATCGCGGCGCTGCACGGTGCCGGCGCAACCTTGCCTGTGGGCCTGCCAACCTACCATGCGAACGGCCAGCTCGCGCTGCCCACCATGCGCGACATGCATATCCATCTCGACAAGACCTTTTACGGAGGCCCCTGGCAGGCGCCCCGCCCGCGCCAGGGCAAGACGATCATGGACATGATCGCGCTGGAAGAGAAGCTGCTGCCGCAGCTGCTCCCGACCTCCGTCGAGCGCGCCGAAGGCCTCATCGCCCTCGTGCAATCCAAGGGCAGCACGGTCGCCCGCAGCCATTGCAACATCGACCCGGTCAGCGGCCTGAAGAGCCTGGAACACCTCAAGATCGCGCTGGAAAAACACAAGGATGACTTCGTCTGCGAGATCGTCGCCTTCCCGCAGCACGGCCTTTTGCATTCCAAGGTCGACAAGCTGATGCGCGAGGCCATGCAGCTGGGTGTCGAGTATGTTGGCGGCCTCGATCCGACCAATGTCGACAGCGCCATGGAAAAGTCGCTCGACGCCATGTTCCAGATCGCGCTCGACACGGGCAAGGGCGTCGATATCCACCTGCACGAGACGAGCCCGGCGGGTGTCGCGGCGATCGACTACATGATCGACACGGTGGAGAAAAACCCGGCCCTGAAGGACAAGGTGACGATCAGCCACGCCTTCGCGCTGACGACGCTGTCTCCGGAAAAGCTGGAGGAGACGGCCGCCCGGCTTGCGGCGAACGGCATGACCATCGCCTCGACCGTGCCGATCGGCGGCCTGATGATGCCGCTGCCGCAGCTTGCCAAGGCGGGTGTCTTCGTCATGACCGGCACCGACAGCGTGATCGACCACTGGTCGCCCTTCGGCAGCGGCGACATGCTGGAAAAGGCCTATCTCTACGCCCAGCTCTATCGCGGTTCGGACGAGTACCACCTGTCGCGTTCGCTCGCCATCTCGACCGGCGGCGTGTTGCCGCTCGACAAGGACGGCAATCGCGCCTGGCCGAAGGCCGGCGACGAGGCCGGCTTCTCGCTGACGACGGCAAGCTGCTCGGCCGAAGCCGTCGCCCGCCTGCCGGCCCGGACCGCAACGTTCCACAAGGGACGCCTGGTTTCCGGCGGTGTTGGCAAGGCGTCGAGCTGACACCCACCCACCGCCGTCATCCTGACAAAGAGGCCGGCGCCCTGCGCCGGCCTTTTCTTATTCCGCAAACATCTTCCAGCGTGTCGGGCGGAAGCGGATGGTAGCGCCGGTCGCGGCGGTCGCTTCCAGCGGCACCTCGATCTCGACATGGTGCGGCGAGCCGGGCTTGCCGATGTCGAGATCGGCGATGCGGGTGCCGGCAAGGCGGCGCGAGGTGGCGACACGGCCTTCGAGCGCAGGCGAAGCGGCATCCTCGACGAGGACGACATCCTGCGGGCGGAAGAAGAGCGTGCCGGTGCCGGAGGTAATGTCGCTCCCGCGCGGGGCGATGCCGATCGGCGTCTCCTGGAAGCGGACGGCGCCATCGGCCACCTGGACCGGCAGGCTGGCGCTGTCACCGATGAAGGAAAAGACGAAGGGCGAGTTGGGACGGTCGTAGACATCGTCCGAGGACCCGACCTGCTCGATTGCGCCCTGGCTCATCACCACCACGCGGTCGGCGAGTTCGAGCGCCTCTTCCTGGTCGTGGGTGACGAAGACGGTGGTATGTCCGGTGCGGTCGTGGAACTCGCGCAGCCAGCGGCGCAGCTCCTTGCGCACCTTGGCATCGAGCGCGCCGAAGGGCTCGTCGAGCAGCAGCACCTTCGGCTCGATCGCCATGGCGCGGGCGAGCGCCACGCGCTGCCGCTGGCCGCCGGAAAGCTGGTTCGGATAGCGCTTTTCGAGGCCCGAGAGCTGCACCATCTCCAGAAGCTCGCCGACGCGGCGGCGGATTTCCGCCTTGTCCGGCCGCTCGCCACGCGGTCGCACCGTGAGGCCGAAGGCGATGTTGTCGGCGACCGTCATGTGGCGGAAAAGCGCATAGTGCTGGAAGACGAAGCCGACATGGCGCTCCTGCACCGTCTTGTGGGAGGCGTCCTCGGCTCCGAAATAGATTTCTCCGAGCGTCGGCTGCTCGAGGCCGGCAATGAGGCGCAGCAGCGTCGTCTTGCCGGAGCCGGAGGGGCCGAGAAGCGCGATCAGCTCACCGGAGCGGATGTCGAGCGAGACATCGTTCAGCGCCGGGTATCGATCGAATTCCTTGCGGATGTTTTTTACACTGACGTCCATACGGGCGTGCCTTTCAGGTCAATGCTTGCGGCCGGCGGCGATTTCCGCGCCGTAGTGAAGTTCGAGCGCCGTCTTGACGACGAGCGTGACGAGGGCGAGCGCGGCGAGGAGCGAGGCCACCGCGAAGGCGGCCACGAAGTTGTACTCGTTGTACAGGATCTCCACATGCAGCGGCATCGTGTTGGTGAGGCCGCGGATATGGCCAGAGACCACCGAGACCGCCCCGAACTCGCCCATGGCGCGCGCATTACAGAGCAACACGCCGTAGAGCAGGCCCCATTTGATGTTGGGCAGCGTCACGTACCAGAAGGTCTGCCAGCCAGAGGCGCCGAGCGACAGGGCCGCCTCCTCGTCGCCAGTGCCCTGCTCCTGCATCAGCGGGATGAGTTCGCGCGCGACGAAGGGAAAGGTGACGAAGACGGTGGCCAGCACAATGCCCGGCACGGCGAATAGGATCTCGATGCCGTAGCTCTTGAGCCAGGGACCGAGCGCGCTGCCGGCGCCGAAGAGCAGCACATAGACGAGGCCGGAAATGACCGGCGAGACCGAGAACGGCAGGTCGATCAGTGTCGTGAGGAACGCCTTGCCCTTGAATTCGAACTTGGCGATGGCCCAGGCCGCCGCCACGCCGAAGACGAGGTTGAGCGGCACGGCGATGCCGGCGACGAGCAGCGTCAGGCGGATGGCGGCCATCGTGTCGGCATCGCCGAGCGAGGTAAAGAACTCGCCTGCCCCCTTGCGGAAGGCCTCGATGAAGACGGCGACGAGCGGCAGGATGAGGAAGAGCGCCAGGAACAGGAAGGCGAGCGCCATCAGACTGTAACGGGCGAACGGCGCTTCCGTCGTCGGGGAGCGCAGGCGGCGGGAGGTCTCATGCGCCATGGCCATACCTCCGCCGGTTCCAGGCCTGGATGAGGTTGATGACGAGCAGCATGGCGAAGGAGATCCCCAGCATGATGGTGGCGATCGCCGTCGCGGCGCCGTAGTTGAACTCTTCCAGGCGGATGACGATGAGCAGCGGCGCGATTTCCGAAACATAGGGAATGTTGCCGGCGATGAAGATGACCGAGCCATATTCGCCGACGCCGCGGGCGAAGGCCAGCGCAAAGCCCGTGAGGATCGCTGGCGCAAGGCCGGGCAGCAGGACCCGGAAGACGGTCTGGAAGCGATTGGCGCCGAGGGTCGCGGCCGCCTCCTCCACCTCGCTGTCGATCTCCTCCATGATCGGCTGCACCGTGCGCACCACGAAGGGCAGGCCGATGAAGACGAGCGCGATGACGATACCGGTCGGATTGAAGGCCGCCTTGATGCCGACGAGGTTGAGGATCTGGCCGATCCAGCCGTTCGGTGCATAGAGCGCGGCGAGCGCGATGCCGGCGACGGCCGTCGGCAGCGCAAAAGGCAGATCGACGATGGCATCGACGATGCGCCGGCCAGGGAACTCGTAGCGCACGATGACCCAGGCGACGATGACGCCGAAGACGACATTGACGAGTGCCGCGATGAAGGCCGTGCCGAAGGAGACCTTCAGGGCGTTGAGCGTGCGTTCATCGGCGAGGATTGCAAGGAGTTCCGCACCGGACAGCGAGGCCGACCGCCAGACGAGGCCGGCGAGCGGGATGAGGATGATGAGGGTCAGGTAAGCGAGCGAAAAGCCGAGCGTCAGTCCGAAACCCGGAATGACACTCGGCTGTCTCAGTCGCCACCGCCCGGAAGCAGCAGCAGATGTCGTCAAAGGTTTCAGTTCCCCGGCTTGTAGATCTGGTCGAAGACGCCGCCATCACCGAAATGCTCGGGCTGTGCCTTCACCCAGCCGCCGAAGATCGGGTCGTCGATCGTCACCAGCTTAATGTCGGGAAGCTGTTGCAGCAACTCCGGCTTGACCACCTCGCGCTTCGAGGGCCGGTAGAAGTGTTTCGCCGCGATGTTCTGGCCTTCCTCGGAATAGAGGTACTCCAGATAGGCCTCGGCCTGCTTGCGCGTGCCCTTGGCATCGACATTGCCGTCGACCACCGTGACGGGCGGCTCGGCGAGGATCGAGATCGGCGGAGCGACGATATCAAAGGAGTCAGCCCCGAATTCCGCGCCGGCGAGATAGGCTTCGTTTTCCCAGGCGAGCAGCACGTCGCCGATCTGGCGCTGGGCAAAGGTGGTCAGCGAACCGCGAGCACCCGTATCGAGGACCGGCGCACGCTTGAAGAGCTCGGCGATATAGGCCTTGATCTTGTCCTGGTCGCCGCCGAACTCCTGGTTTGCCCAGGCCCAGGCTGCGAGATAGTTCCAGCGGGCGCCGCCCGAGGTTTTCGGGTTCGGAGTGACGATCTGCACGTCGCCCTTCACAAGGTCGCCCCAGTTCTGGATGCCCTTTGGGTTGCCCTTGCGCACCAGGAAGACGATCGTCGAGGTGTAGGGCGCCGAATTGTTCGGCAGGCGGGTGCGCCAGTCCTTGTTGATCTTGCCGGTCTTTTCGACGATGGCGTTGATATCGCTTTCGAGCGCCAGCGTCACCACGTCCGCTTCCAGCCCGTCGATCACCGCGCGGGCCTGCTTGCCGGAGCCGCCATGCGACTGCTGCACGGTGACGTCTTCGCCGGTCTCTGCCTTCCAATGCTTGGCAAAGGCCTCGTTGTAATCCTTGTAGAGCTCGCGCGTCGGGTCATAGGAGACGTTGAGCAGCGTCGTCTCGGCGAACGCCCCCGTCACCCCGCCGAGCGCAAGCCCGACACCCACGATCAAAGCCCCGAACCGTTTGGCCAATATCGACATCTCCAACCTCCTTGGATTTCTATCCCACATAAACCCTAGTGAATTAGTAGAGTTAGTCAACAATGCCTCTGCAACTCGCAAAACGGGTTTCAAACCGGCCGGAAGCACGCAACGGACGACCTGTGGTTTCCGGCAGGCAGCGAACATTTCATCCGGCCAATCCGTCCTCGCGCGCAAAAAGCATCCGCGAAAAACCGCCGGTTTCGCCGCCCCGCCCAAACTTTTTTTCGCGGCGGATGCGCCGTCAGCGCTGCGAGACGTGGGCAAGGCCCTGCGTCTGGATATCGAGAACCGCCCGGTAGGCCTGCCGCACCGTTTCGGCAAAGGTGAACGGGCCCGGCCGCAGACTGGAGGCGACGGCGCCCACGACGGACAGGCCGCACAGCACCTCGTCGTGACTGACGAGGCGGCCGCAATCATCGACGGTGAGCGCCGCAACGTCGCGGCCGAGCAGGCCGGCAAGTGCCCGGGCGGAGGGGGTCTCGCGACAGTCGATGGTGTTTTCGCCGGCGGATTTCGGATCGCAGGGCGGCACAAAGCGGGTGCGACCCGTTTCGAACTCGCCGGCGAGGCGTCGATGGATATCCCGGGCGATGCGGACGGAAAAGTGCCGGTGCAGGCGCAGGAGATGGCGCCGGTAGTGGTTGCGTTCCGCCTGGGGCAGATGGCGCCAGACGACGGACAGGCGGGCGGAAGCGGCATCGACGACGGTCTGCCAGCCGCCGCCCTGCGCTTCCGCCGCGCTACATTCCGTGCGGATGTAGCGGAAGGCGTCCTTCAGGGAACGGGTGGCCGGCGGCACGCCCAGCGTCATGCCGCCTTCGCCATGGCCATGCGGCTGCGGCAGCCGGCCAGCCGCGGCGGCGACATGGATTTGGCCGGCATACCCCCCTGCCCTCAGATCGAGCAGGATGGCGGCAAGGCGCGGCCCGTTGCCAACCAGCGTCAGCGGTGATGGAGCCTTTGCCTGCGACAGCCGTTCGGCCGCCGCCCGCGCATCGCGCCAGGACGCGGCCTCGCGCTGGGCAATACCGAAACCTGTGGCGACCACGACATGGGCGAAGTCCGCATGCTCCCCGTCGCGAAACGCGACACGCAATCCTTCCCCGCAAGCGCCGATATGGCGCACGGTGCCGCGGAACGTGCGGATGCGCACATCCCGGCGCAGGCTCAACGCCTCGGCGAAGCGGGCCATGACATAGTCACGGAACAGGCTGCGCGGCACATGCAGGTCCTGCGCCCCACGCAACGCCGAGACGACACCGCCGGAGAGCAGACCCGTTTTCAGCCAGTCGCAGAAATCCTCCGGGCGATCCGGCACGACGGAGAGATCGCGCGCCGGCTCCGTCGTCAACGCCCTGCCGGCCGCGCCGTCGGCGAAAGCGCCCGGTGCGTCCTCGGCGTCGATCAGCCAGGCCTCGAAAGGGCGGTGGAACCGCCGCATCAGCGCGATGGTCGTGGCAAGGCCGGACGGACCGGCGCCGATCACCGCGATGCGCATCACCGACAGACCTGCCGGCCGCGTGCCTTCTTCCCTGACGGCCCTTTCGAAGAACATGCGCTGTCCTTTCCCTCGCGAAGATCCGAGACGCCTGACCGCCATGATAGCGCAGCGTCCGATAATTTTCTACCTTTTTACTAGAATAATTGACGAACGTTCACCGTCCAGCCTGTCGGCAGGATCGGACAGGACGTCCGCGAGCGTCGTGCCGTCGAGGATTTCGCCGGATGCGACGGCGACCTTCGCAAAGACCCGGCGCACGGCGCAAAGGCGCTCGTCGCGGCAATCATCGCAGCGACGATGCCCGCCATTGCCAAGGCAGGCGAGCGGAACGAAGGGGCCTTCCAGAATGCGCAGGACCTCGCCAAAGGCAATCTCCTGCGGCGCCCGCAGCAGATGGTAGCCGCCGTGCTGGCCCCTGCGGCTGGCAACGAGACCGGCATGCTTGAGGTCGAGCAGGATCTGCTCGAGAAACTTTTTCGGGATCGCCTCGCGTGTGGCGATGGTGCCGATCTGCAGGGTCTCGCCCGGGCCGGCACGCGCCAGCGCGATGAGCGCACGCAGGGCATATTTGGATTTCAGCGCGATCATCGCGTCAGGCCACGCGCGGCGGGCGTGGAGCCGGCACACCGCTCGGGGCGCCGGAGCTCGTCGTCATCCGGCGACGACCTCGGCATTGATGCTCGCCGCGACGGCGCGCGCCTGGACGCGGATATCGGGAACGGCCGTGATCTCCCAGCTGTGGCCGGCAGTGAGCGGGCCAAGGGCGTAGAGGCGCGCCCTGCCGGTACCCTCGCCGGCACGAACCGCAGCCCTGTCATCGACAAGGATGCCGAGGCCGTGCGGATCAGACTGGAGGAGGCCGTGCGCGGCAAGGCTCGCCAGCAGCGGCGAGGCGGCAACCGTACATCGATCGAGGCCGGTGCAGTTGACGGCGAGATGGGCCGCCAGCGGCGTACCGTCGCGGAGAACGGCGGCAAGCCGGCCGTCCTTGAGATGCAGCGCCTCCAGCCGACCACGGTGGATGACGAGCTGCCCGGACCGGCGCAGCGCCGCAATCTCCTCGGCGACGGCTGGAGCCATGCGGTGGCGGTGGACATTCCAGAAGGAGGCAGCATGGCGCAGGAAGCGGTTGCGCTGGCCGGCGCTCCAGCCCTTCCAGAGGTCCTGCGTGACCGGCCGAAGGCCGTCCATGACGGTGCGCCAGTCCGGCGCCGCCTCGGCCTGCCGGCGCAGGGCCGCAAGCATCGTGCTGACCTCACCCCCGCCTGGAACAAGCGCCGTCTCCACCGGATCGGCCCGGCGGGCAAGATGCGGCTGGGGCAACAGGCCATGCCGCGACAGGGCGTGCATGGTGCCGCGGAAGCCGCGGCGCTTGAGCAGAAGCAACTGGTCGATGGTCGTAAGGCCCGTGCCGATGAATAGCACGTCCGCATCCGCCGGCAGGCGCTCCCACCAGGCGTCCGCCCAGGGATCCTCGACGACGAAGGGGCGCGCTGCGGACGGGACCATATCCTCCGGCAGCGGCAGGCGGCGCGTGCCGGCTCCCGTGCAAAGCGCCGAGACGCGCGTGGACAGTCGCCCGCCGTCGGAAAGCGTGAAGACGAGACCGCCGTCCTGCCCGGCTTCCGCCGCCAGCGCCTCGGCATCGACGAGAGTGATCGCGGCACGGTTGCCGGTGCGCTTCATCGCCTCGTTGAGGCAATCGCGCACATAGGTGCCGTAGATGCGGCGCGGTACGAAGTCGTCGGCCGACCAGGGGTATCCCTGCCCGGCAAGCCAGGCGAGGAAGTGGTTCGGCCGGTCGGCGAAAAGGCTCATGCGGCCAGCCGGCACGTTGAGGAGATGGCATTCCGCCTTGGTGGAATAGGCGATGCCCCGCCCCTGCCCGGCGGCCCTGCCAACAAGGCTGACCTTCGCCCTGGGCGGCAGGAGATCGACGAGGTTCAGCGCCAGAGCGACCGCCGAATAACCCGAGCCGATGATGGCCACATCCGTTTCAAGCGTCATGCATTCCCTCCTGCGAAGACTGTGCCGACACTCTAGCGAGGTTTATACAGTAAATCTATAGACTATTATCAATCCCTATCTTCGATGAGGAAACGTCTGGAATGCGGCACAGGTTCCGGCTGTTCTTTTGCCGCCGGAACCTGTGCCCGGGCCTTAGCTTTTCCGGCCAAGGCGCGGATAGGCCGCGGAGAAAATCTCCTCGACGGGAGGATGGCCGTAGGTGCGTTCGGGATAGCGGGCCAAGAGGCCGTCGAACTGGCGCTGTGCCCGCGCCTGCTCTGCCTTGGCGTCGAAACCGGGGATCTGGCCACCGACCATCACGAAGCGACCGTCGATGATCACATCGGTGACATCGCGGCCGGAGCTCGACATCATCAGGGTCTGAATCGGATCGATGACATGGCCGATACGGTCGTGTCCCATGTCGATGACGATGATGTCAGCCTTCGAGCCGGGTTGCAGACGTCCGAGATCGGGCCGCCGCAGGGCATCCGCGCCGCCGAGCGTTCCGGCGTCGAAATAGTGTTCGGAGCGTACCGTCTCGATCGAACCGTCCGTGACCCGCGAAAGCAGCATGCCGACCTGCATGTTCTGGATGAAATCCGGCGGCCAGGTGTCCGTGCCGAGGCCGATGCGCACGCCCATGTCGCGGAACTTCGAAAAGCTGTCCATGAACCCGCCATGGCGACCCGAGACGATAGGGCAATGCACCAGCGTCGCGCCGGAATTCTTCAGGATATCGAGGTCGCGGCCCGGGCGATCGACATTGCGCGTGCCCGCGACATATTCGCCGTGCGGCAGCAGCATGCGCTCGTTCAGCACGCCGAGGGCATCCATCCATTCCAGCGGCGTCATGCCGTAGGTGCTGGTGATGCGGTCGAATTCGAGCCCGGACTGGCAGCAATGCTGGCGGATCGGGATATCGAGATCGCGGCCGGCATCCGCCGTGCGGCGCAGCATCTCCGGCGTGTTGGTTTCGAGGCGGTCGGGCGCCAGCATGGCGCGCACCAGCGGCGAGGCCAACCCTTCGATGCGTTCGGCAAAGGCGAGCGATTCGGCAAGGCTGCGGAAGCCGCGCTCCTCGTCGTAGAACAAGGCGATCTTGCCGTTCTCGTCGACATAGCTGTTGCCGGAGCGGTAGGCCGGGCCAAGATAGACGCGCAGGCCAAGCGCATGCGCCGCATCGGCGGCGGCGGAGAATTCCGCATCCGTCTCGCCCCATTCACGGTAGAACAACGAGGCGATGGGCAGTGCGGTGGTGATGCCGTTGCGGATGAGCTGGGCGAAGGCATAGCGCTTCTGGAACGCCAGCTCTTCCTGCGTGTACATCTCGTAGGCGCGGTCCATGTAGCTTTTCGGCCAGACCCGGCCCTTCTTCCAGGACGGCTGGTTGTCAAAGGCGAGCACGGTCGTGTCGAGGTCGGAAAGCGCATCGAGATCGATGAAGCCGGGCGAGAGGATGGCATTGCCGTAGTCGATGCGCTCGGCGACCTCCCCCGGATAGTCATGCCCGACGAAGATGACCTTGTCCCCCTCGAAGACAACGACGCCGTCGTCATAGATCACATGGCGCCCATCGCGGTGGCCGACGACCCAGCGGGCGGTGAGAAGGACCGGACCGTCGATGCGGCCGGAAGCGGGAAGTGTCGTCATGATGCTCGTCCTGTCGTCCTGTCAATCATGCACGGGCCGCGCGTTCACGCGGCCCGGCCTTTCCATGCCGAATTACTTCTTCGGTGCGATATCGCGCTTGAACCATTTGACGGCGAGGCGCGACAGCGTTCCGTCGGCGATCGCCGCGTTGATCGCCTCGTCGAACTTCGCCTTCAGCTCGGTATCCGCCTTGCGCAGGCCGACCGACTGGCCGCCGCCGAGCGGGCCGCCGGTAAACTCGGTGCCGGCGAAGACCACCTGATCGGCACCGATCTTCTCCAGCGTCCGGTCGAGCGCGACGGGGGACGCCATCACGCCGTCGATGCGGCCGGCCTCAAGGTCGAGGTCGTGCTGTTCCGTCGACTTGTATTCGCGGAACTCGATCCCCGGAAACAGTTCGGCCATGATCTGGCCGGCGGTCGTCGCACCCTGACCGCCCATGACGGTGCCTTCCATGAAGGGCAGCATTTCCGCAGCGGCGGCCTTCGCCGCCTCCTTGTCCTTGCCCATGTCGACCTGCTTGCCGACAGGCATGTTGGCGAGCGGCGAATCCTTGCGAACGAGGAAGGCGGCCGAGCCGGTGCCGTAGTTGCGCGAGAAGGTAATGACCTTTTCCCGCTCCTCGGTCTGCAGCATGCCGGCGACGATGGCGTCGAACTTGCCGGCGTTCAGCGCCGGGATCAGCCCGTCCCAGTCCTGTACGACGATCTCGCACTTGACCTTCATGCGCGGGCAGAGATCCTCCAGCATGTCGATCTCGTAGCCCGCCAGCTTGCCGCCGGCTTCCGTGAAGTTCCACGGCGCATAGGCGCCTTCCGTCGCGATCGTGATCGTGCGCTCCTCGGCCTGTGCCGCGGATGCTCCGAGGATCACCCCGAGGGCGATGACTGTCTTACCAAGCGACTTCAACATAATGGCAACTCCTCCTAGCCTATGTTTGAAAACCTTCACCCTTGCCTCAGGCCGCGACGAGCGCGCCGTCCCGGGCAACCGGAACCCCTTTCCGGTAAACCGCCCGGCGAACCGGGCGGGATGCCACGGCATCGGCCGGCGTCTCGGCATCCACGAGCACGAAGCTCGCATCGCAACCGGCCGAAAGGCCGTAACCCTCGATGGCCATCATCGCCGCGCCGCCATAGGTGCACAGGCGGAGCGCCAGCTCGATGTGGACATCGTTGATGAAATCGTTGCGCTGGGAGACGATCGCTGCCCGGTCGAGCATGTCGGCATTGCCGAAGGGCTGCCAGGTATCGCGCACGCCGTCGCAGCCCGAGGCGATGTTGACGCCCATTTCCGCAAGATCGAGCACCGGGGGGCGCGGGCTTGCCGCACCGCCCTTGGTCATCAGGTGCACGCCGGCCTCGGCCATCATGCCGCCGAGCCGTGCCAGCGGCTTATCGGCGAGCATGCCGAGGCAGAAGCCGTGGCTGACGGTCACCCGGCTCGCCATGCCGAGCGCTTTGGTGCGCTCCACGATCAGCTCGATCGCGAAGACGCCGAGCGAATCGGGCTCGTGCAAGTGGATGTCCACCGGCTTGCCGTAACGTTCCGCGAGAGCGAAGACCGTGTCGAGATGGCCCTTCGGATCGCGGTCGACGCCGGACGGGTCGAGCCCGCCGACCACGTCCGCCCCCTCGCGCATCGCCCGGTCCATGAGCTCCGCCGTACCGGGGCGGATCAGCATGCCGCTCTGCGGGAAGGCGACGATCTCGATGTCGACGATATCGCGGTAACGCTCACGCGAAGCCAGCACGCCCTCGAGGCCGGCAAGGCCGTACTCCGTGTCGATATCGACATGGGTGCGGATATGGGTGGTGCCGTTTGCGACGGAACGCTCGATCTGGGCGGCGGACTGGCGCTGCGGATCGATGCCGAGCTCGCGCTTCATGCGGCGCTCGTTCTCGATGAGGTCGATCAGTTCGAGGCCGACATCGTTGCGATACCAGGGCATGCCGAGGAGAGTCTTGTCGAGATGGGTGTGGGCGTCGACGAGGCCCGGCAACAGCAGGAGCCCTTCGCCGTCCACCACGCGCATCCCGCCAAAGGCGCGGGAACCGTGCGGGACGATTTCGGCAAAACGCCCGTCCCTGACGACGACATCCTTCGCCGCCTCGCCATTCGGCCGCACATTGATGAGAACGAACTCTTCCCGCATTGCTGTCTCCAAATCTCCAGAACGTCAGCCGAACCGGCTCATTGCGTAGGGTGCCGGGTCGGCAAAGGGCTTTTCGCCCGTCATCATTTCCGCCAGAAGCCGCCCGGTGGCCGGGCCGAGCGTCAGGCCGTGATGATTGTGGCCGAAGGCGAACCACAGGCCCTTGTGGCGCGGCGCAGGGCCGATGATCGGGCGCATGTCGGGCAGACAGGGCCGCGCACCCATCCACGGCGCCGGCTCGACGCGGCGGCCGAGCGGAAAGATCGCACGGGCATGGGGCTCCGTCTGATCGACCTGAACGGGCGTCGGAGCCTCGTCCCGCTCGGCGAACTCGATGCCGGTGGTGAGGCGAATGCCCTTCGTCATCGGCGCCAGCAGGTAGCCGCGCTCGACATCGACGACGGGGTGATTGAGCACGGCATCGCCCGCCGGCTCGATATGCACATGGTAACCGCGCTTGACGGCGAGCGGCACCCGATAGCCGAGCCGGCGGTAGACCGCATCCGACCAGGGGCCGAGCGCCACCACGGCCTCGCGGGCCCGCACCGTGCCGCCATTGGTGCGGATGCTCCAGCCGCCCTCTTCCTCGGCAAGGGTCGACGCATCGGCCTCGACGATCTCGCCGCCCTTGCGGACGAAAAGGTCGGCATAGTCCTTCACCAGCCCGCCGGGATCGGCGACCGTCGCGGGATCGAGCCAGTGCACGGCACCGGCGAAGCTGCCGGCAAGATGCGGCTCGCGTGCCTGCAGGTCCTTCGGCCCGAGAAAATCATAGCGGATGCCGAATTCATCCAGCGCGCGGGCGGCGACCTTGGCGGCGGAAAAAGCCCTTTCCGTACGGTAGGCCTCCATCCAGCCGGTGCGGCGGGCGCGGTGCAGGATGCCCGCCTCGGCCATCAGGTCCGTATGCTCGGTGACGGAGCGCTCGATCAGCGGCAGCATGTCCATGGCCGCCCGGCGCAGGCGCCGGCTGGACGATTCGAACCAGAAGCGGGCGATCCAGGGCAGGAGCTTCGGCAGGAAGGTCCAGCGGAACCGCACGTCGGCGGAGCGGTTCGTCGCATATTTCAGGAGGGTCGGGATCTCGCGCGGGAAACCGTAGGGAATGACGCTCGCCCGCTCGATGAGACCGGCATTGCCGTAGCTCGTCTCCTCGCCCGGCGCGCGGCGATCGACAAGCAGCACGGACTTTCCGCGCTTCTGCAAATGCAGGGCCACGCAAACACCAATGATGCCGGCACCAAGCACGAGCACATCTTTGTCGGGGCGATCTATCGGGGTCATGGCAGAAATCCGTTCTGGAGGAGAGAGAATGTTAGTTTTCTGACTTCATTTCACTAAAAGTCAACTATATAACATTCCCGACACCGACCTCCTCCGACGGCCGCAGACCATGCTGGCGCCTGCCACGCGTCGTGCTATTCGGGGAACAGGCAGGCACGAAGGGCGGACAGGCGCGACATGCGGAACGAGAACTGGATGGACAACAGCTCGGTGCGGCAGCGGCTCACGGCCGCACTGACGGAGGCGTCGGCCTCCGGCAAGGCGCTGGCGAACTTCATGCTGGCCAATATCAGCAACCTGCCCTTCGAGACCTCGCGCAGCGTCGCCGACAAGGTGGGCGTCAGCGAACTGACCGTCGGCCGCTTCTGCCGCTCGATCGGCTATGACGGGTTCAAGGACCTCAAGGAGCGGCTGAAGGACGACATCAGCGACAGCCCCTGGCTCATCGGCGACCGGTTGCGCGACCTGCAACAGAAGAGCGCCACCGACGACGCGCTCGCCCGCAGCCTCGAGCTTGCGGTCGCTTCGGTCGTTCGCGTCTATGAACATGCCCATACGGAGGCCTGGAACCGGGCGGCCAAGCGCATCGCGGAGGCCGACCGGGTGTTCGTCGCCGGCTTCCAGACCGAACGGGGCCTTGCCGAATCTTTCGTGCACATGCTGCGCTACCTGCGCGACGAGGTGCAACTGGTCGACATTGCCGGCGGCAACTTCGCCGAGGTGCTGCTGACGGACCCCGCCGGCTGCACGCTGGTGCTGATCGATGTGCGACGCTACTCCCGACAGTCGCAATTGCTGGCCGCCAAGGCGGCCGAACGCGGCATGCCGATCACCATCGTCACTGACCTTTATTGCGACTGGGCGGCAAGCTACGGCGACGAGGTCTTTGCCGTTCCGACGGACCTCAATCTCTTCTGGGATGCGACCTCCGGTATGTGGACGCTGATGCAGCTCCTGCTCAACAGCGTCTTCGCGCACCGGGGCCCCGCGGTCGAGGAGCGGCTGAACAGCGTCGCCAGCCTCTACGAGAGCTTCGTCGGCTACAGCCGGGGCCCGAAATAGCGGCACCGCCGCCCTCGCTGCTCTAGCCATGGGACGAGATGAACTTGCGGAAGCGATCCGAGCGCGGCGCCGTGAAGACGTCTGCCGGATCGCCGTCCTCCTCGACCAGGCCCTGGTGCAGGAAGATGACGCGGTTGGAAACGTCGCGGGCAAAGGCCATTTCATGGGTGACGACGAGCATGGTGCGCCCCTCGTCCGCCAGCGCCCGCATGACGCGCAGCACCTCGCCGACCAATTCCGGATCGAGCGCCGAGGTCGGCTCGTCGAACAGCATGACCTTCGGTTTCATGGCGAGCGCCCGGGCGATCGCCGCGCGCTGCTGCTGACCGCCGGAAAGATGGCTCGGATAGAAGTCGCGCTTGTCGGCGATACCGACCTTGGCCAGCAGCTCCAGCGCCTCCTCGCGGCATTCCGCCTTCGGCCGCTTCTGCACATGGACCGGGGCTTCCATGACGTTTTCGAGGATCGTCATGTGGGACCAGAGATTGAAGCTCTGGAACACCATGGCGACATTCGTGCACAGGCGGCTCAGCTGCCTGAGATCGGCGGGCTGGCGGCCATGGCGACCGTCCTTCAGGCGGATCGCCTCCCCTGCGATGCGGATCTCGCCCTCGCTCGGCACTTCCAGCATGTTGATGCAGCGCAGCATGGTCGACTTGCCGGAACCGGACGAGCCGAGAACGGAGATGACTTCGCCTTCCCGCGCATCGAAGGAAATGCCCTTCAGCACTTCGAGCGCGCCAAAACTCTTGCGCAGGTTGCGGACGGAGACGGCCGGCGTGGTGGCGGCAGTGAGGGGCGCAGGTTCAAGCATGGTGCAACGCAGCTCCGGTAGACACGGTGGGGGCGGGGCGCAGATGGGGCGACAGCCACCATTCGATGAGCGCGACGAGACGCGTGATGACGAAGTTCAGCGCGAGATAGATGAGGCCCGCGACGACGAAGACTTCCACGGCCCGGTAGGACTGCGAGATGAGCTTTGCGGCAAGGCCGGTCACTTCCAGCATGGTGATGACGGAGGCGAGCGAGGTCGCCTTGACCATGAGGATGATCTCGCTGCCATAGGCCGGCAGCGCCTGGCGGATGGCGATGGGGAAGATGATGCGGCGATAGAGCAGGAAACCCCACATGCCGCTTGCCCGCGCCGCCTCGACCTCCCGGTGCGGAACGGCCTGCAGGCCGCCACGCAGGATTTCCGAACCATAGGCCGCGGTGTTGAGGCTCAGCGCGAAAATGGCGCACCAATAGGGTTCACGGAAGAACACCCAGAGACCCCAGGCCTGCAGCGTCGGACGGAACTGGCCGAGGCCGTAGTAGATGACGAACATCTGCACCAGCAGCGGCGTGCCGCGGAAGACGAAGACGTAGAACTGCGCGACCCAACCGACCGGGCGCCAGGATGACAGCCGCATCAACGTCAGGAGCACCGCAAGCAGCGCACCGAAGGCCGTGGAGACGAGCGCCAGATTGAGCGTCAGCGGCACCCCGGAGAGAAGGTTGAGAAACGTTTCCGAGAGGAAAATGAAATCCATCACGCCCTCCTGACGCCGCGCAGGGCGCGGGCTTCCGCCTGGCGGAAGAGGTAGGAGGACACGGCGGTGATCACGAGATAGAGCACGGCGGCGGTGATGTAGAAGTCGAAGGGCCGGCGGGTGGAGCCGGCGGCGATCTGCGACTGGCGCAGAAGCTCGACGAGACCGGTGACGGAAATCAGCGCCGATTCCTTCAGCACCAGCTGCCAGGTGTTGCCGAGGCCCGGAATGGCATAGCGCAGCACCTGGGGTACGATAATGCGGCGCAGCCGCAGCCCCGTTCGCATGCCGACCGACCGGGCGGCCTCCAGCTCGCCGCGGCTGATCGCATTGAACGCCCCGCGAAAGACCTCCGCCTGGTAGGCGCCGGAAACGACGCCGATGGCCAGGACGCCGGTCAGGAAGGCCGGCATGCCGATGAAACCATCCGCGCCGAAGAGCTGCCCCACCACGCCGAGCGCGGCACTGCCACCGAAATAGAAGAGATAGATGACGAGGAGGTCGGGAATGCCACGCAACACGGTCGTATAGCCGTCGCCGAAGGCACGCAGCGCCCGGCTGCGGGACAGCTTTGCTCCGGCAACACCCGCACCGATGACGGAACCCGCAGCGAAGCCACCGGTGGCGACGGCCAAGGTCATGCCGGTCGCCATCAGCAAGGCGGCACCCCAGCCCTCCGGGCCGAAACCGACAAGGTCAAGGAAGGACGGCCCCTGCATCAGACACCTCCCCGGAGAGCGGACAAGCCGTCTCCGCCGGAGGCAATCAGCCACCGCTTTTCAATCATCGCTGTTCCTCCTCCAGCCCGCACTCCTCGCGGGCCGGCCCGTTTGACAGGCCATGTCAGCTTTATAACGTATACAATTTTTCTGTCAATTAGCTGACAATGAGAGAATTGTATTTTCGTGTGCGCTCCTCGGTGGAAAAACAAAGCCCCGCGGGCCGGTGGGCTGGCGCGGGGCATAAAACACGGCTTCGAGGATCCGTCGGGCAGATCAGCCGAGCTTGGGCGTCAGCATCTCGAACCGGTCGCGAATGGTGGAGCAGGTGTCGCCGCCAAGGCGCGCAATGGCGTCGATGACGTTCGGATCGACATGCATGGCGCTGTCGACGGCGCCTTCCTGGTAATGCGCGAAAAGGATCTCCCCCATGATGATCTGGCGCGACTTTCCAAGCTCGAGCGTGACGTGGCGGCGACATTCGAAGGCCGCTGGCGCCTCCTTGATCCAGGGCGCAGCGATGCGTTCGCCGGGCATGGCGGTCAGGCCCGCTTCCTTCAATTCATCTATGCCGCGCGGATACTTAGTGCCGCAGACATGCATTGCCTCGGCAATGGCATGGGAGACGATGTTGACGGTGAAGACCTCCGTCATACGGATGTTGTGGCCCGTGTCCTTGAACGTCATGTCCGGGTTGTTCTCGACACCGATGGCAAGGATCGGCGGGTCGGCCGAAAGGCAATTGAAGAAGCTGAAGGGGGCGGCGTTGTAGCGGCCGTGTTCGTCGACGGTCGTCACCAGTGCGATGGGGCGCGGAATGATCGTACCGATCATCAGCTTGTAGCGCTCGCGCGCGCTGAGCGTGGTGAAGTCGAAGGCGGTCCTCTCGCCCTTCTCGATTTCGTTGCTGCGGGTATCCATCGGCGCTCCTCTCCGGCTTTCCTTCGCCCGGCGCCGAAGATGGCCAATTGCCCGCCTCAGTCACGCATGCGATAATTCCATTTAAAGGATGCAATTATTGTATGCAATATATCCGAACCTTGCATCTGCAAAAATCTCCTGCCGGAGACAAGGACGGACCACACGCCACCACCTGCCAGCCCACTCAAGCGGGCAGGTGAGCCCGCGCCAAATGCAGCCCCGGTGGACAGGCCTGCCGTTTGTGTGCAATTTGCGCGCTACTTTTGCGATTCTGGAGACTGCCGCATGGCAAAGACAGTTGGCGATTCCGGCCGCGGTCGTTCGCAGGCCGTTCACCGGGCATTGAAGCGCGCCATTCTCGATCAGGCCCTTTCGCCCGGCGCCAAGCTGCCGGAGGACTCGATCGGCGAGCGGCTCGGCGTCAGCCGCACGCTCGTGCGCGAGGCACTGGTTCGCCTCAGCGAGGAAGGCCTCGTCGATCTCAGGCCGAACAAGGGCGCGACCGTGGCGCGGCCGACACTCGAGGAAGGCCGCAACCTGTTCCTGACGCGCGCCGCGCTGGAACGCCTCGTGGTCGAGACCCTTGCCGGCAAATTGACGCCGGACCAGATCGAGACGCTGTCTGCCCACATCCAGGCCGAGGACGCCGCCAAGAAGGAACACGCGACCTCGATCCGCCTGGCGGGCGAGTTCCACACCCTCCTGGCGCAGATGACGAACAATGCCAGCCTGATCCGCTACGTGAACGAACTCGTCGCCCGCAGCTCGCTGATCCTGGCGCTCTACGGTCGCCCGCATTCCTCCGACTGCGCCGTCTCCGAGCACCAGGAGCTGCTCGACAGCCTGATCGCCGGCAAGGCGGAGGTCGCCTCCAAGCTGATGACGCACCATCTCGATTCCATCACCACGCGCGCCCTGCTGCCGCGCGAGGACGACCGCAACATCAAGGACGTGCTCAGCGCCTACGCAGCCGCCGAAGGCCTCGCCTGACCCGCCCCCGCCGCGCACGGCGGGGTGCTTGACAAAGCCGGTTTCAGCGTATTTCAATCGTTTTCAATGCGCGGGCAGCTTTGTCCGCCTCTCTCACATGACCTCGTTCGTCGAAGGGCAACAGCGCCCACAGCGACCCGGCTTCCGGGATCATCGCTGTGGGCTTTTTGTATTGGTGGCCAATGGTAGACCGCGTGAAGATCGGCATCCTCTATTCGACCACCGGCCCCTATGGCTCGATGGGACGGGATGCCCGCGACGGCGCGGAATTCGCCTTCCATGACTACCGCCAGCGCGGCGGGAACCGTATCGAGCCCGCCTATTTCGATCCACGAGCAGACCTTGCCGCCTATCTGGAGGGCGCGCGCAGCCTGATCCGCGACGAAGGCTGCCGGCACATCATCGGCACCATCACCTCGACGGCGCGCAAGGAAGTCATCCCGCTCGTCGAGAAGCACGACGGCCTGCTCTGGTACATGTGTCCCTACGAGGGCTTCGAGGCCAACGAGAACGTCATCTATATCGGCGGCTGCCCGAACCAGCACCTCATCCCGCTCTTCGACTATCTGCTGCCCCGCCATGGCACGCGGCCCTATCTCGTTGGCGCCAACTATGTCTGGGGCTGGGAGATGAACCGGCTGGCGCGCGAGCTCATCCACAATGCCGGCGGCACGGTGCTCGGCGAACGCTACCTGCCGCTGGAGGAGACCGCCGTCGAACGCATTGTCGCCGACATCGCGGAAAAGCGGCCGAGCTTCGTGCTCAACAATCTCGTCGGCCCGTCCAGTTACGCGTTTCTTGCCGCCATGCGGGCGCTCGGCGCGCGCGACCCCGCCTTCCTGCCGGAGAACTGCCCCGTCGCGAGCTGCGACCTGCAGGAATGCGAACTGTCGGACATCGGCGCGGGCGTCGCCACCGGCCAGCTCTGCGCAGCCTCCTATTTCCACACGCTCGACACGGTCGACAACCATGCCTTCAAGGCGCGGCTGCGGGAATGGGGCGGCGGGGAGCGCATCGTCTCCAGCCTGTTCGCCAGCGCCTACACCGCCGTCAGCCTGTGTATCGCCGCGATCGAGGCGGCCGGCTCCGATGCCCCGGAGCGTGTGCGCGCCGAGGTGCTGGCCCGCGACTGGCCCTCGCTCTTCGGCGACATGCGGGTAGATGCGGCGACCAACCATGCGGCCCTGCCCTTCCTGCTCGGCCGCATCAACGACGGGCACGGCTTCGACGTCATCGCCGCCGCCCCGGCACTCGCCGCCGATCCCTATCTGACGGGCGCCACGACACGGCCCGCCCCGCGCCTGAGGATCGTGTCATGACGCTGAAGACCCCGAACTTTACCGGCTGGCGCGCCGTCATCCTCAGCGAGGCGGACGGCAACACGGATCGTCTGCGTCGCCAGCTCGGCCTGCTCGGCGTTTCGGTGACCGTGCAGTGGACGCCGCTTTCCACGGCCGATCTGCCGGATCTCGTGCTGATCGATGCCGACCGGGGCTGGGACGAGCTCTTGCCCTTCTCAGACGCCGCGCCGGCCCGCCCGGTCGTCGCGCTGCTCGGATCGGAAGCGCCGGGCCGCATTGCCTGGGCGCTGCGCCACGGCGCCGGCGCGATCATCCCGAAACCGGTTTCCGCCTCGACCGTCTATCCCGCCATGGTGCTCGCCGTCTCTCTCCATGAAGAGCGTCTGGAGACGCGCCGCCGCATCGCCCATCTGGAGGAGCGGCTGAAACTGCGGCCTCTCGTCTTTGCCGCCGTCACCCGCCTTGCCGCCGAACGTCATATCGACGAGGAGCGTGCCTATGCGATCCTGCGCGACTGCGCCATGCGCCGCCGCCTGCCGATCGAACAGCTCGCCGCCTTCTTCCTCGGCGGCTCCGAATCCCTGCGCGAGGTCGGTTGATGCGGGTGCTGAAGGAACTGTGCCGCCAGCCCGCGGCGGTGTTCGGTCTTGTCATCGTTCTTGCCGTGGTCATCGCCGCCATCGCCGCGCCATGGCTGGCGCCCTATGCGCCTGACAACCAGATGTTCGAAGGCCTGACGATCGAGGGCGCGCCGATGCCGCCCGGCGGGGAATTCCTGCTCGGCACGGACACGCTTGGCCGCGACCTGCTCTCGCGCCTGCTCTACGGCGCCCGCACCTCGCTGATCATCGGCCTCGTCGCCAATGGCGTCGCCGTCACCATCGGCCTCTTCGTCGGCATCACGGCGGGTTACATGCGCGGCTGGGTCGGCGGCATCATGATGCGCTTCACCGACCTGATGATGGCCTTTCCCGCACTGCTGCTTGCCATCGTGCTTGCCGCCATCCTGAAACCGAGCCTGTGGATCGTCGCCATGGTCATCGCGCTCGTCAACTGGGTGCAGGTGGCACGCATCGTCTATACGGAGACGCGCGGGCTGGTGGAGCGCGACTTCATCATGGCCGAACGGGCGCTCGGCGCCGGCAATGCGCGCATCGTGCTCCGGCATGTGCTGCCACATCTCGTGCCGACCGCCATCGTCTGGGGCACGCTCGGCATCGCGACGACCGTGCTCCTGGAAGCCACCCTCTCCTTCCTCGGCATCGGCGTGCAGCCGCCGGACCCCTCCTGGGGCAACATCATCTTCGAGAGCCAGAGCTATTTCCAGGCGGCGCCCTGGCTGGTCTTCTTCCCCGGCGCGGTCATCCTTCTGACGGCGCTCGCCTTCAACCTGGTGGGCGACGCGCTGCGCGACATCCTCGACCCGACCCAGCGGGGCCGCGGCTGATGGCAAAACTTCTGGCAAAACGCCTCGTCCAGTCCTGCCTGATCCTGCTCGGCGTTGCCGCCATCACCTTCGTGCTGCTCTATGCGCTGCCGGCCGACCCTGCCCGCATGCTCGCCGGGCGCAGCGCGACGGCGCAGACCGTGGAAAACATCCGCCGTGAACTCGGCCTCGACCAGCCGCTGCTGACCCAGTTCCTCAGCTATCTCGGCAATCTCGTCCAGGGCGATCTCGGCCGGTCCTATGCGCAAAAGACCGAGGTTGCCACGCTGATCGCCGCCCGTCTGCCGGCGACGCTGACGCTGATGGCGGCCGGCATCTTCGTCGAAGTGCTGCTCGGCCTCACCTTCGGCATCGTCGCTGCGCTGAACCGCGGCGGGGCGATCGACCGCTTCGTCATGGCCTCCGCCTTCGTCGGCGTTTCCGCCCCGCAATTCGTCGTCGCGCTGCTGCTGCTCTACGTCTTTGCCGCAACGCTCGGCTGGTTCCCGATGAGCGGCTACGGCACGGCCGCCCATGTCGTGTTGCCGGCCATGACGCTCGGTATTCTCGGCGCCGGCTGGTATGCGCGCATGGCGCGCTCGGCGATGATCGATGTTCTCAACCAGGACTTCATCCGCACCGCCCGCGCCAAGGGGCTGTCCGGCCGGCGCGTGGTGCTGCGCCACGCCCTGCCCAACGCCATCCTGCCCGTCATCGCGATGATCGGCATCGATATCGGCCAGTTCATGGGCGGGGTCGTGGTCGTGGAGGCGGTCTATGGCTGGCCCGGCATCGGCCAACTTGCCTGGCAGGCGATCCAGCAGGTCGATATTCCCATCATCATGGGCGTCACGCTCACCTCCGCCTTCGCCATCATCGTCGGCAATCTCGTCGCAGACCTCATCGCGCCGATGATCGATCCGCGTATCCGTTCGCATTGAAACCAAAAAGGGGAACGAAAAATGTTCAATCGCTGGTTACTGACAACGACAACGGCGACCGTGCTCGCCTTCTCCGCACTCTCGGCCAAGGCCGAAACGCCGGCTCAGGGCGGCGAGATCGTCGTCACCTACAAGGACGACATCACCACGCTCGACCCGCATATCGGCTATGACTGGGTCAACTGGTCGATGATCAAGAGCCTGTTCTCGCGCCTGATGGACTACGAGCCCGGCACCGCCAACCTCGTGCCCTCGCTTGCCGAGAGCTTCGAGGTCGCGCCCGACGGGCTCACCTATACGTTCAAGCTGCGCAAGGGCGTGAAGTTCACCAACGGCCGCGAGATCGCCGCCTCGGACGTGAAATATTCCATCGAGCGCGCCGTCAACCCGAAGACGCAGGGCCCCGGCGCCGGTTTCTTCGGCGCGATCAAGGGTTTCGACGACCTGACGGGCGGCAAGGCCGAGGTGCTTTCGGGCGTGGAGACGCCTGACGACGCGACCGTCGTCTTCCGCCTCTCGCGGCCCGATGCGACCTTCCTGCACGTCATGGCGATCAACTTCGCCTCCGTCGTGCCGAAGGAAGCGGTGGACGCGGCGGCCGGCGACTTCGGCAAGAAGCCGGTCGGCTCCGGCGCGCTGGTGCTGAAGGACTGGACGATCGGCCAGAAGCTCGTCTTCGAACGCAACCCCGACTATTTCGTCAAGGACGTGCCGCATGTCGACAAGGTGACGATCGAAGTCGGCCAGGAGCCTCTCGTCGCGCTCCTGCGCCTGCAGAAGGGCGAGGTGGACATTGCCGGCGACGGCATTCCGCCGGCAAAGTTCCTGGAGATCAAGAACTCGCCCGATGGCGCGGCGATGATCGTCGACGGCGAACAACTGCACACCGGCTACATCACGCTCAACACCAAGGTAAAACCCTTCGACGACGTGAAGGTGCGCCAGGCCGTCAACATGGCGATCAACAAGGAGCGCATCACGCGCATCCTGAACGGCCGCGCAACGCCGGCCAATCAAATCCTGCCGCCGTTGATGCCGGGTTACGACAAGGCCTTCACCGGCTATGCCTTTGACGTGGAAAAGGCCAAGGACCTGCTTGCCGAGGCCGGCCATCCCGATGGTTTCGAGACGGTGCTCTATTCCACCAACACCGACCCGCAACCGCGCATCGCCCAGGCGATCCAGCAGGATCTCGCTGCCATCGGCATCAAGGCCGAGGTGCGGGCACTGGCGCAGGGCAACGTGATCGCCGCCGGCGGCACGGAGGGCGAAGCGCCGATGATCTGGTCCGGCGGCATGGGCTGGATCGCCGACTTCCCGGATCCGTCCAACTTCTACGGCCCGATCCTCGGCTGCTCGGGCGCCGTCTCCGGCGGCTGGAACTGGCCGTGGTACTGCAACGAGGCGATCGACAAGCGCGCCGCGGAGGCCGATGCCATGTCCGACCCGGCCAAGGCGGCGGAGCGCCAGGCGGCCTGGGGCAAGATCTTCACCGACATCATGGCGGATGCGCCCTGGGTGCCCGTCATCAACGAGCGTCGCGTCGTCGCCAAGTCGCTGCGCATGGGCGGGCCGGACAACATCTACATCGATCCGACGCGCGTCATCAATTACGACGCGATCTTCGTGAAGCCCTGAGCCTTCACCACCGGCTCTCCTCGCACCCGCGGGGAGAGCTTTCAAGAACAACAAACGACCGGGAGGCCTTCCATGTGCGTCGCCTGCACCCACACCATCCACCGCGCGCAGCATAATTTCGGCTGGGACCGCGCCTTTCCGCCGGCGCTGACGGCCAGGCCCGGCGAGACCATCCTCTTCGAATGCCTCGATTCCTCGGGCGGCCAGCTCGGCCGGGATTCGACGCTGGAGACGCTTGCTGCGCTCGATTTCGGCAAGGTGAACCCCGTCTCCGGCCCGGTCTATGTGGAAGGCGCGGAGCCCGGCGATGCGCTGAAGGTGACGATCCGCAAGTTCCATCCCTCCGGCCACGGCTGGACGGCGAACATTCCCGGCTTCGGCCTGCTCGCCGACCAGTTCAAGGACCCGGCGCTGCATATCTGGTCCTACGATACGGCAAGCATGGCGCCCTCCGCCTTCGGACCCGGCGGACGCGTGCCGCTGAAGCCGTTCACCGGCACGATCGGCGTTGCGCCGGCCGAACCTGGCCTCCACTCCGTCGTGCCGCCGCGCCGTGTCGGCGGCAACATGGATATCCGCGACCTCACGGCGGGCGTGACGCTCTACCTGCCCGTCGAGGTCGAAGGCGCGCTGTTCTCCGTCGGCGATACCCATGCGGCGCAGGGCGATGGCGAGGTCTGCGGCACGGCGATCGAGAGCCAGATGAATGTCGAACTCACCCTCGACCTCGTGAAGGGTGCCAACCTCAAGACACCGCGTTTCACGACGACCGGGCCCGTGACGCGCCATCTCGACGGCGCCGGCTACGAGGTGACGACCGGCATCGGCCCCGACCTGATGACGGGCGCCCGCGAGGCGCTGATGCGCATGATCGACCTTCTCGTCGCCGAGCACGGCTACAGTCCCGTCGATGCCTATTTGCTCTGCTCGGTCTGCGGCGATCTCAGGATCAGCGAGATCGTCGACATGCCGAACTGGGTCGTTTCCTTCTACTTCCCGAGGATCGTCTTCGCGTGACGTCGCATCAGGCCGCCCCGGTTCTCTCCGTCCGCAACCTCTCCGTCGATGCGCGCACGCCCGAAGGGCTGAAGCGCATCCTCGACGGCGTGAGCTTCGATCTTGCCGCCGGCGAGACGCTCTGCCTTGCGGGGGAATCGGGGTCCGGCAAGTCCGTCACCTCGCTGGCCATCATGGGCCTTTTGCCGAAGGCTTCGCTGAAGGTATCGACCGGCGAAATCCGGCTGGAAGACCGCAACATCCTTGGCATTCCGCACCGGGCGCTGCGCAAGATCCGCGGTGGCGACATCGCGATGATCTTCCAGGAGCCGATGACCTCGCTGAACCCGGTGATGACCATCGGCGCCCAGATGGTGGAGGCGATCCGCGAGCATCGCGAGGATCTCTCCGAAGGAGCAGAAGCCATTGCCCGCGCAATGCTCGACGCCGTGCACATGAGCGAGGCGCCGCGCCGGCTGACGCAGTACCCGCACGAGCTTTCCGGCGGCATGCGCCAGCGCGTGATGATCGCCATGGCGCTCTCCTGCCGGCCCAAGGTGCTGATCGCCGACGAGCCGACGACCGCACTCGACGTGACCGTGCAGGCGCAGATCCTCACGCTGATGCGCGAACTCCGGCGTGAATTCTCCACCTCCATCCTGATGATCACCCACGACATGGGTGTGGTCGCGGAAATGGCGGACCGGGTGGCGATCATGCAGCAGGGCAGGATCGTCGAGGCCGGCGATGCGCTCGACATCTTCACGCGGCCGGCCGAACCCTATACGCGCCAACTGCTTGCCGCCGTTCCCCGCCTCGGCGCCCATGCCGGCACGGACGGGCCGCCTCGCCTGACGGAAGCTGCGCCACCACCGGCGGAAAAGCCGATCCTCGTCGTCAAGGATCTCAGTGTCACCTATGGCGCGCGCGCCGGATGGTTCAACCGGTCGCGCATCGCCCCCGCCACCGTCAGCGACATTTCCTTCGTCCTCAAGGCGGGCGAGACGCTCGGCCTTGTCGGCGAAAGCGGTTCGGGCAAATCGACCACCGGCAAGGCCGTGCTCAACCTCATTCCCTTCGCGGGCAGCGTTTCGATCGATGGACACGAGACGCACGGCCTGAAGCCCGCCGCGATGCGCCCCGTGCGCCGCATCGCGCAGATGATCTTTCAAGACCCCTACGCCTCACTCGACCCGCGCATGACGGTCGGCGCGGCCATCGCCGAGCCGCTGGTCATCCACGGCGTCGGCAATGCCTCCGAACGGCAGGACCGGGTGGCCGCCCTCCTGAAGCGCGTCGGCATGCCGCCGGATGCCGGCGGCCGCTATCCGCACGAGTTTTCCGGCGGCCAGCGCCAGCGCATCTGCATCGCCCGGGCGCTGGCGCTGGAGCCGAAGCTCATCGTCGCCGACGAGAGCGTCGCTGCGCTCGACGTTTCGGTCCGCGCCCGGGTGCTCGACCTGATGCTGGAGCTGCAGGAGCAGATGGGCCTTGCCTATCTCTTCATCTCGCACGACATGGCGGTCATCGAGAAGATGTCGCACCATGTCGCGGTGATGCGCGGCGGACGGATCGTCGAGATCGGCACACGCCGGCAGGTCTTCGAAAGCCCCGGCGACGACTACACACGCAACCTGATGGCTGCCGTACCGATCCCCGATCCGGCCCTTTATCGCGCGGCCCGGCACGCCTGAGGCCGACGAGGATGCATTGAACCAGAAAGCGCGGCAAAGAGGCCTCGCTTGAAGATTTTGCTGGATGCCCCCTTCGTTCCGGACAAGAAAAATGCGCCGAAACCCACAATTTCGCGCAGCCGGACGTTGTAAAATCTCCCATCACCCGCACCGTCGCCCGACCCTTCCTGATTTCGTGCGCCTTTGCATGCTCTAGGCACAGCGCCGACTGCTCACACCCTTCGACAATAGCTGTTGCAGCGTCGTGTCGACGGGGATTCTGGATGAGTAAAACACTCTAAATCGAACACATTGACTGGCGAAGGGCCGAACAAAGGCGGGACTTCACACATACGGCGAATTTAAAGTACATATTTCTTATATTACAACATTAAACCTATTGCGCCGATTCAAAAATACAACTTCAATTTTGACTAGAAATACAAAAAATAAATGGCAAGAAATTTGGAACAAATAAATAACAATCGTCAAAATCCGCCATCGATCGAAAATCTTGAAATACACGCAACGGATGCATACTGTTAAAATACTGAAATTCGGGGCAAATTCGGGCGAATTATCGATTCCCTAACCATTATAAAGCACATCCTGTACGCATACCGACGATGGCGTCGGGTATAGCACTCATGTGCGGCATGACTTCATGACGTCAGAAATGAGTTCGACGCGGCAGAAGAGGCATGTCCACGCCAGGAACTGTCCATCATGAGAATCAAGACGCAATTCCTCATCCTCGCCTCGGCCACCGGCATTGCCATTGCCGGCCTCGCGGGCAGTCTGTGGGAATATACCGGCGCAGCCGGCGATGTGACGAATGCCTATGACCAGAAGTACCGGTCCTACCTTCTCGCCGACGGCTTCCGCCAGTCGTCCGACGATCTGACGCGCCTGGTGCGCACCTATGCCGAAACGGGGGATGCATCCTACAAGGACCAGTACAACGCGGTCATCGAAATCCGCAACGGGACCCGGCCACGACCGGAAGACTACCACCGCATCTACTGGGACTTCGTCGCCGGTGGCGAGGCAAAACCCCGCCCGGACGGTCCCGCCATCTCCATTCTCGACCTGATGAAGCAGGCCGGTTTCACCGACGACGAATTCGCCCTGCTCGATGAAGCAGGCAAGCGCTCCGATGCGCTCGTCAAGCTTGAGACCGAGGCGATGACCCTTGTCGACAATGCCGCCACGACAGGACCGGAGGCCCGGGACAAGGCGGCGCACATGCTGGATTCGCCCGAGTACCACAAGTTCAAGGCCGAGATCATGAAGCCGGTCGACGCCTTCTTCGTGAAGCTCGAGCACCGCACCCAGGGCGCCGTCGACGCCGCCAACGCCCGCGCCGCCTTCTTCTGGTCGCTGACCCTGGCCGCCATGGGCGCGCTGATGCTGATGCTCGCCATCATCGGCTACGTGACCTTCAAGCGCATCATCGGCGGCATGTACAAGCTAAGCAATTCCATGGGCCTCGTGGCCGATGGTCAGCTGGACACGCAGATCGACCTTGCCAGGAACAACGACGAGATCGGCGACATGGGCAAGGCGCTGGAGGTCTTCCGCCAGGGCGCCATTGCCAACCGGCGGCTGGAGCAGGAAGCGACGGAAAACCGCAAGAAGGCCGAGGCCGAACGCATCACCATGCAGGAGAAGGCCGAAGCCGACGCCGCCGAGCGGCTGCGTGTTGCGACATCCGGCCTTGCCGCCGGCCTGAAGCGCCTCGCCTCCGGCGACCTCGCCTTCCAGCTCAACGAGACCTTCGCACCGGATTTCGAGGCCCTGCGCCACGACTTCAACCGGTCCGTCGCGCAGCTCGGCACGACGCTTTCGGAAATCTCCGGCTCCATCTCGACGCTCGACACCGGCACCCGAGAAATCGCCGCCGGCACGGACGACCTTTCGAAGCGCACGGAGCAGCAAGCCGCCTCGCTGGAGGAAACGGCAGCGGCGCTCGACGAGATCACCGTCAATGTCGCCAACTCCTCCAAACGCACGGAAGAGGCCAAGGACGTCGCCGGCCGCGCCAACCATTCGGCGGCCGAATCCGCAGAAGTCGTCTCCCATGCGGAAGAGGCGATGCGCAAGATCGAGGAAAGCTCGCAGCAGATTTCCAACATCATCGGCGTCATCGACGAGATCGCCTTCCAGACCAACCTGCTCGCCCTCAATGCAGGCGTCGAAGCAGCCCGTGCGGGCGAGGCCGGCAAGGGTTTTGCGGTCGTGGCACAGGAGGTGCGCGAGCTTGCCCAGCGCTCCGCCCAGGCGGCCAAGGAGATCAAGGGTCTGATCCAGAACTCGTCCGCCGAAGTCGGCACCGGCGTGAAGCTGGTGCGCGATACGGGCTCGGCGCTGAAAACCATCAGCGGCTTCATCGTCGAGATCAACACGCATATGGAAGCGATTGCGACATCGGCCAAGGAACAGTCCGTCGGGCTGGCCGAGGTCAATACTGCGGTCAACGCCATGGACCAGACGACCCAGCAGAATGCGGCAATGGTGGAACAGTCCAACGCCGCCTCCAACACGCTGGCCAACGAGGCTGTGCGCCTGCGCGAGCTGGTCAGCCAGTTCCGGCTGGAGGGCGCCTCTGCCGCCCGTGCAGGCGGCCTGCGCACCGCGCGGAGTGCCGATTCCGCCGTTGCCTCCCCTGCCCGCACGCTCGGCCGCAAGGTTGCAGCCGCCTTCAGCGGCAATGCGGCCCTCGACACCAAAGGCGAGTGGGAGGAATTCTGAGACCACGCCGGGCCACCCGCGAGCCTGCGGGTGGCCCGGCATTCAAGGGACGCAGGCGCTTACCGCCGTCACGTCCTCTCGATCCGCCACGGCGGATCGATCCGGTTCGCCCCGGCATGGTAGAGGACGATGCGGTTGCCGCCGGGATCGAACAGCTCGGCCTCACGCCAGAGCCAGCTCATATCCTCCGGCCCGCGTTCAAACCGGAGGCCGGCTTCGACAAGAGCCCTGACCGTCCCGTCCAGATCCTCGCATTCGAAATAGACGGCGGTTCCACTCCCACCCGCCTCTCCCTGGTGCAGCGAGAAGGTGCTGTCACCCTCCGGGCAGAGGAAGCGGGCATAGCCAGGCCGCGCGTCGACGACGGGCCTGAGGCCGAGCAGGCAATAAAACCGCCAGCCTGCATCGAGATCCGGCATCGTTACGGTCACCTGGTTGAGGCGCATGATTCCTCCCGCCGCCCTGCGGCCCTTCGTCCGTCAACAAGGCCACGGCCGATGGCGAAATAGCAACAGTTTAAAGAAAGAAATTCGCGACCGTTGACAATTTTTGCGAATTTCTTCTTCTATCTCCGTCTCTTTCAACAAGGAGACAGTAAAAATGAAGCATTTTCCCTATACAGGCTCCGGCCCATATTGTTATTCAAACGCCTTCGCCATGATGTTAGGCGAAACTTCACCATCGACAAATGTCATTGAATTTGCAACGAGCAGTGCTTTCGGCATGCATTTGCTGCGGGGCACGCTGCCGTTTTTCGATCCATTCTGCTGGACACCGGAAGCAAGCTTTGACGATACGCTGGCGGCGCTGGGCTGGACCTCCGATCTCGTGCATGGCGACGACCCGCAATCGGCGCTCGCCGCGCTCAAGGCTGCGCTGGTCGATGGGCCGGTCTGGATCGGCCCCGTGGAGATGGGTCATCTCCGGCACCAGCCGGGACGGATGGGGCCGATCGGCGCGGATCACTATGTCGTCGTCATCGAGATGGACGAGACGTCGGTGCTGATGCACGATCCGGAAGGCTTCCCCTATGCGCGGCTGCCGGTCGACCTGTTCCTCAAGGCCTGGCAGACGGAAACACTCGACTACGGCACCCCCTTCACCCTGCGCTCGGGCTTCCGCCGGACCGCTGTCAGGTCCAACACGGAGATCATCCGCGCCGCCTTGCCCGCTGCACGCAGATGGTTGGCCGGCGCGGGTGTCAGCGAGGTGCCGCCGGGAACGATCGGCAACGGCGAGGCGGCCGAAGCGCTCGCGGCAATGATCGAACGGGGCGTCGAGGAGGGGTTGCGCGACCACCTGGTCCACTTCGCCGTCCGGGTCGGCGCCCGCCGCGCCGCGGACGCAGCCACCTGCCTCACGCAGATCGGCGAGGTGCAGGCCGCAGCCATCCTCGACCGTCAGGCCCGGCTCATCGGCTCCCTGCAATATCCGCTGGTCACCCGGGACGATGCAACCGCCGCTGCCCAGCTGCGGGCACTCGCCCCGACCTACGAAGCCCTTCTGGCAACCCTGCCGGCCTGACGGGTATAGGGCGGCATCTCGCTGGAAGATGATGCCGCCCAAAAGGGAAACTCCAGACGGCCTTGATTGGCATACCTTTCCAGCCTCCTCACAGCATGAAGCCCGCAGCCGAAGGGGTGGAGCATCCGGCAGAAAAGCCCGCGGCGCGTACATGCATTTCGCGTAAAAATTTTAACAATTTTACGTTGTGTATTATTTACAATCAACCGCAAGGTGTTAATCATATCCCACCCTGATCATAGGGTTTGAGGAGGGATTGAAATGTGTGGAACTGGAGGATGCTGCGGCACATCGCAGTCTAGCATCAGAAGACTGAATCCGGAATCGGTCGACATCATCCGTCAAAAGGCATTGGCCAACAGAGCGGACCTTCTGAACAACAGAAACCTGAAAGCTTCCATTCTCAGCGCGGAAAACGTTACTGCGATCGAATTCTTAAGTCACGACAAGTCGGACATGAGAAGTGTCATCATATGCCAAAAGATGGGCAGCTTCGGTGCGTTTGACATAAAAATACGCAAGCTCGAGATAAAATACCCGAAAGTTGAGATGGTCGCCGATATCAAATTTGATCCCTTCGACGGAGGGCTTTTCAAATTCGAGGCGACGCTCACCATAAAATGCAATGACATAACACAACCGATGGGTTGTGAAGTTCACCTGGATTACGGCAAGACGGATTCGCAAATCCAGCCGCTGATAAACTGGGACTGCATCAAGAGATGCGCCCCGCAATGCATCTATTGCGGCTCTGATTATCAGTGCTGGCTGGCCTGCGCCGGCATCTGCATCATTCAGTGCCTCTGATGCCCCTTCGGCGCATGCCGTGCCATCGCGCATGACGCCTCGACGCCCCCGCTCCACCCTCCGCCATCAGATCAACCGCTGAAAGGCGGGGTGGAGCGTTTGCGCATCTCGTGCCGGCACGGCCGAGATACTCAGCCGCGCACCGCCAGCCGCCGCCAGCTTTCGGCGCTCGGCGGCCCCGCGGCGACGGAGAGCGACACCGTTTTGCCGATCTCGTAAACGACTGCACCGACCGTCATCTGGCGCATGAGGCCGAGCTTGGTGTCGGTACGTGCCGGGCCTTTCGGCACGATGGAGACGGCGCCGCCCTTGCGCTGCGCCGAAAGGGCGCGTCTTGCGGTTTCGGCATTCACCGGCCCGCCGCGGGAAAAATCGGTATGGAGGCTGCGAAGGCGGGTGCGCGAGTCGCTGCCGCCCTCCAGCCTGGCATTCGGCGCGACGCGCGTATTGGCGAGCGGATGGTTCGTGTGAAGCGACAGGCCATCGGCAATGGCGATCTCGGCAACGCCACCCGCCGCGCATTCGAGCGTGCGGATGCCGTTCCGGTCGCCGACCTGGAAATTCTGACCCGAGGCATGCGGGACGCGGGAGAGGAAGTCCGCCGCCGCTGCCGCGTCTTTCCGCGCCAGCGCGCCGCGCATGGCGAAGGAGACGGGAAGCCCGTGCGGGCTGTAGGCAAGCTGGGCAAGCGTGTTGACGCAGATGCCGAGGCCGCGGCCGGAAACGCCCATCAGGCCGATCAGGCCGGCGGAGGTGTAGACCAGCGTTTCGCTGTCGCCGTCATCGAGCCGCAGCACGGCCTGTGCGCCATCGTGCCAGCGTGGCAGGTCCATGGTCTGGCCGACAATCGTGTCGCGCCCTTCTGCCGGTGCAACGGCAAGACTGCTGCAATGGCCCTCGCCGTCGAAACCGCCGAACCACCATTCCTCGTCCATCAGTTGGAGGGCATAGGCCGTCTCCTCGGATATGCCGGCACCTTCGGCAATGCCGCGCACCTCCTCGAGAAGATCGGGCGTATGGACGGCGATTGCCGTGCGGAAGTCCGTCACCGTCAGGAAGACGGGCAGGAAGGCCGCCGCCGGCCGGCCATAGGCCTTGCCGATCGCCGCCTGCCAGCGCTCCACCTTGTCGGCGATCGTGCCACGCAGCGCCTCGCCATGCGCCCGCCCGCGGGCAAGCGGCGCCTTCGGGCAGTCGATGACGGGAAGATCTTCGGTACGCATGATTTTCTCCTGACGGGATGCGGTCGTCGGGGCGCGATGGGCGTCCCGACGACGAGATGAAGACAGGCTAGGACGGCCCACAGCCTTTTGGCCATTGCTCCGGTTGCGGGAATCGCTCCTGGATTGCCGCCCTCGCCCGACGGGTGGGATCAGTTCTTCTTCACGCCCCAGGCCCGCTCCTTGTCGGCCGCCCAGACGTCGAAGCCTTCGATCTTGGCCCCGACTGCCGCGACGACAGGTTCATAATAGAGGCCGAGGATCGGCAGGTCCTTGGCCATCAGCGCGTGGATTTCCTTGAAGACCGCCTTGCGCGCCTCGAAATCCGTCGTCTTGGTCGACTTCAGATAGAGCTGCCAGGCCTCGGGATTGTCCCACTGCGCCGTCGGCTCGACCTTCTTGTCGCCCATGATGACGCCGTAGAACTGCGAGGGATCGAGGCGTGCGGAATAGCCGAAGGACTGCAGCTGGAACTTGCCCGCGAGGTAGTTGTCGAGCTGTGCGGCCCAGTCCAACACCTCCAGCTCGGCATTGATGCCTGCGCCTGCCAGCATGGCCTGCACCAGGATGCTGTTTTCATACATGCCCTGGTAGCGGGTGTTGGTCTGGATCTTGATCACCTCGCCCTTGTAACCGGCCTCGGCGAGCAGCGCCTTGGCGGCCTCCGGATCGTAGGCCGGCCATTTCAGGAAGTCCTCGTCGAAGAAGGCGCTCGCCTGCGGTACGCCGGAGGGATTGAAATCGGCAAGGTTCGCCGTGCGCGCGGCAGCGATCTGCTTGAAATCGATGGCATGGGCGATCGCCTGGCGCAGCTTGACGTTCGACATCAGCGGATCGGTGGTCTGGATCAGGAGTGGCGTCAGCGAGAGGCCTGAAGTCGTCATGACCTGCAGGCCGCGTGCCTTGGCATCCTCGATGCGCTGGGATTCGAAGTTCGGCAGCACGTCGATCTCGCCGGCGAAGAGTGCGGTCTCGGCGGCCGACGTGTCGGGGATGATCATGAACTTCGCTTCATCGACCAGTGCCGTGCGGTCGCCGGCATAGCCGCTCGCCTTTTCCTTCGGCGGCTTGTAACCGTCGTACTTCTCCAGGGTGATGTACTGGCTCTTCACCCATTCCTTCAGCTTGAAGGAACCGCTGCCGATCGCGCTGCCCTCGATCCACTTGCCATCCGGCCCTGCATTTTTCGGGCTGGCGACCCAGCCGTTGCACTGGATGTTGGCGAGCTGGGCGAGGAAGAGCGCATTCGGCTCGTTGATGCGGAAGACGACGGTGCGCGGGTCGGGCGTTTCCAGCGCCTCCACCTTCAGGCCCTGCGAACCGTCGTAGAAGGCGTTGCAGAACCATTCGGCGCCGGCCGCGACGCGGTGGTCCCAGTTCCACTTGACGTCGGCCGATGTGACGGGATCGCCGTTGTGGAAGGTCGCGCCCTCGCGGATCGTGAACGTATAGGTCTTGCCGTCCTGCGAAACGGCCCAGCTTTCGGCGAGCGCAGGGCCGATGCTGAGATCGGCGCGGAAGCCGACCAGCGTCTCGAAAACATGGTGCAGCACGGTGTCGGTGTTGGCATCACGGTCGATGCCTTCCGTGCTGCGGATATCGGCATTGATGCGGATGTTCAGCGTTGCCGCCTCGGCCGAGACGCCAAGCAGCAGGCCAGCCGCCAGCGCCGTCGAAATCAGAAATGTCCGTTTCATGATGATCTCCTGGTGTTCCCCGCTTTGTTATCGTCAGGAGCGCTCGCGGATTGCGCCCAGCGTTTCTGCAAAGAAATCCTTGACCTTGCCGATGAGCTGATGGTCGTCATGGGCAATGCCCGGCACGATGTCGTGCCGCACGCCGATGCCGTGCTGCTCGAAGCTCTTCTTCAGCGCGCGCATGCGGTCGTTGCGGTTGGCGCCGGCCAGATCGGCGCCCGGCATGTACCAGTCGTCGTCGGGCGAGATGGTGATTTCCCAGGTCTCCAGGTCGTCACCGCCGATCACCATCTGCACGGCGACCTTGCGGATCGCGTCGAGATCGATCGGCTTGCCGAAGACCGTCTCGAAATTGCGCACGCCGACCCAGAAATCATGGTCGAAATCGAGCAGCGTCACGACGCCGGGCGCGCCGATCGAGGCGGCGAGCAGGCGCTCGGGATGGAGGTAGAGGAACCGGTGGGTGAAGTGGCCGCCACCGGAAAAGCCGTACATCATCACCCGGTCGCCCTCGATGCGGTACTTTTCCTGCATCTCGGCGATCATATCGAGCATGATGGCGTCATAGTGCAGGTCGCCGTCGCGCAGCATCTTGTAGGACGACAGATCGCCCGGGAAGCAGATGTTGGCGGGGAAGAGCGGGCACAGCACGATGACGCCGTTGGCTTCGGCAAAATCGGCGAAGGCATCGCGATAGGCCTGCATGCCACGCTCCGTGCCATGCACGATGACGGCAAGCGGATAGGTCTTCTCGCCATCCTCCTCGTAGTCGTCGGGTACATAGGCGCAATAGGGGAAACGCTGGTCGAGCCGAGAGGCATAGACGGTCGTATGGCCGAAATCGTAATAGGACAGCTTCTGGCCGTGACCGCTGACATTGCGCATGGATGGTCTCCTCTCCGTATCGAAAATCTAAAGGCCTGCCGCCCCTGACAGGAGGCGGTGGCTGCCTGCGCCATCCGTGCCTGCGAAGGTGCGGTCGAGCAGCATGGCGGCGTCGAGCAGGCGGCGGGTATAGGCGTGCTGCGGCCGGTCGAAGACGTCGTCGCGCGTGCCGATCTCGACGATGCGGCCGTTCTCCATCACGGCGACCCGGTCGGCCACCTGCTCCACCGCGCCGAGATCGTGCGAGACGAACAGGCAGGCAAAGCCGTAGCGCGCCTGAAGATCGCGGAAGAGTTTCAGGATCTGCTTCTGCACGGTCATGTCGAGCGCCGAAACCGGTTCGTCGGCCACGACGAAGGCGGGGCGGCTGACGATGGCACGAGCAATCGCCACGCGCTGGCGCTGGCCGCCCGAGAGCTGGTGCGGAAAGCGGCCGGCAAGCTCCGGCGCAAGGCCGACCTCGGCAAACACCTCCTCCACCCGCGCCTGCCGCTTTCCGCGATCCATCGCCGGGTCGAGCTTCAAGGGCTCGCCGACGATCTCCGCGATGCGCTGGCGCGGGTCGAGCGAGGAATAGGGGTCCTGGAAGACGATCTGGATCGATTGGCGCAGCGCACGGCCGCCGGCATCGTTCCGGTAGGCGAGCGGCGCACCGCGGAAGGCCATCGTGCCGCCGGAAGGCGTCACCAGTCCGACGATCGCCCGGCCGAGCGTCGTCTTGCCGGAGCCGGAAGCGCCGACCAGCGCCAGCGTCTCGCCGCGGTTGATGGCGAGATCGACGCCATGCACGGCGCGTTTTCCCGCCGCCCGGCCGAAGAGCTTTGCACGGCCGGGATAATCGATGACCACGTCCTTGAGCTCAATCAGCGCCTCGGCCGGCGCGCTTGCCGACCGGCTGCCGCCGGCGCTGCGGCGCGGCAGGGCGTCGACGAGACGCCGCGTGTAGTCGTGTTTCGGGGCATGCAGCACATCCTTGCTGTCGCCCTGCTCCACCGCCCTGCCCTTGTGCATGACCACGACGTTGCGCACGTAGTGCGAGACCATGCCGAGATCGTGGCTGATGAGGAGGACCGCGGTGTTGTTCTCCTGTGTCAGCTCCACCATCAGGTCGAGCACGTCGCGCTGGATCAGCGTGTCGAGGGCCGTGGTCGGCTCGTCGGCGATGAGAAGCGCCGGCTTCAGCAGCATGACGGAGGCGAGCATGATGCGCTGGCGCATGCCGCCGGAAAATTCATGCGGGAAGGCGGCAAGGCAGCGCGCCGGATCCTGGATGCGGATGCGCTCCAGCATGGCAAGGCTCCTGTCGCGGATCTCGGCCTTGCCGAGCTTCCTGTGCAGCGCCAGACCTTCGGCCATCTGCCGGCCGATCGTCATGGCGGGGTTGAGCGAGACCATCGGCTCCTGGAACACCATGCCGATGCCGGCGCCGCGGATTTCCCGCATCTTTGCCGGCAGCGCGCTGACGAGATCCGTGCCCTTGAAGCGGATGCGGCTTTCGGGCGTCGCCATGAAGGGCGGCGGCAGAAGACCCAGCACGGAGCGGGCGGCCATGGTCTTGCCGGAACCGGATTCGCCAACCAGTGCCAGCATCTCGCCGGCCGGCAGGGAAAAGGAGAGGCCATCGACCACGGTAAGGCCGGCCTGCCCCATGCGGACGGAGAGATTTTCGACGGAAAGCACGGTCTCGATACCAGCCATGGGGTCAATCCTGCATCTTGGGGTCGAGCCAGTCGCGCACCGCATCGCCGAGCAGATTCACGCCGAGCAGCGTGATGGAGATGCAGAGGCCGGGCAGGATGATGATATGCGGCGCCTGGTTGATGTAGGGGCGGCCTGTTGAGAGCATGTTGCCCCAGCTCGGCGCCGGTGGCGGCACACCGAGGCCGAGGAAGGAGAGCGCGCTTTCCGACAGGACCACCCAGCCGAACATCGTCGTCGCCAGCACCATGATCGGTGCCAGACAGTTGGGCAGCACATGGCGCAGCATGGTGACGATACCGCTGTTGCCGATCACCTTCGAAGCCTCGACGAATTCCCGCTCGCGGATCGACAGCACCGTGCCGCGCACCACGCGCACGGCGACGGGCATGTAGGCCATGCCGAGGGCCACGATGATGCCGTTGCGGCTGGCGCCGAACACCGCCATGAAGCCGAGCGCGAGCAGAAGGCCGGGAAAGGCGAGCAGCGCATCGTTGACCATCATCAGGATGCGATCCGTCCAGCCACGCAGGAATCCGGCAAGCACACCGAGGATCGTGCCGAAGACGATGGCGAAGACGACGGTGGCGAAGGCGATCCAGGCGCTGGTGCGCGCGCCGTAGACCAGCCGGCTGAGGAGATCGCGGCCGAACTCGTCGGCACCGAGCAGGTGCGCCTCGGACGGGCCTTTGAGGCGCGCCATGAGGTCGAGCTTCAGGGGATCATAGGGCGCAAACAACGGGCCGAAGACCGCGACGAGGAGCAGGAGACCGACGACGAGAATGCCGATCAGGCCGTTGAAACGCAGTGCCGGAAGGCCGAATGCCCGTGCGATCATGCCGTCACCCTTGGATCGAGAAGCGGATAGAGGAGATCGACCAGGAGGTTGACCACCACGTAGAGGAAGGCGGTGAACAGCATGCAGCCCTGCACGACGGGATAGTCGCGGGCATAGATGCCATCCACCAGCAGACGCCCGAGGCCGGGAATGGTGAAGACGGTCTCGATGACGGCGATGTTGGCAAGCAGGCTGCCGAGCACGAGGCCGATCAGCGTCAGGGTGGGCGCGAAGGCGTTCTTGAAGGCGTGGCGCCACATGACGGTCGCCTCGGAAAGCCCCTTGGCCCGTGCGTGGGTGATGTATTCCAGCCGCGCCACCTCGATGGTGCTCGCCCGGGCCATGCGGGTGATCGAACCGGATTCCACCAGAACCAGCGTCACCACCGGCAGAATGATGTAGAGCAGCGCGCCGCCGAAATCGCGGCTGAAGGGCACGTAGCCGACAACAGGCAGCCAGCCGAGCTGCAGGCCGAAGATCAGGAGCAGCATCAGCCCCAGCCAGAAACTGGGAATGGAGAGCAGCAGCGTCGAGGTGGCGATGACGGCGATGTCTCCGGCCCGGTTCTGCCGCCAGGCCGCGAACATGCCCGCCGGCACCGCGATCAAGGTCGCGAAGAAGACGGCCACGAGGACGATGGTGGCCGAGACGGAGAAACGGTCCAGCATCAGCGGCAGCACGGGTTGGCGCGTCGAGATCGACTGGCCGAAATCGCCGGTCAGCACGTCGCCGAGCCAGTAGAGATATTGCACGGCGATGGGCCGATCGAGGCCCATTTCGGCGCGCAGCGCCTCTAGCTGGCCAGGCTGGGCGAGGTCGCCCAGCATCAGCGCCGCAGGGTCGCCGGGGATCGCCCGCATCAGCGCAAAGACGGTGATGGAGACGAGAAACAGCGTGGGGATTGCCGTGGCGATGCGGGTCAGGAGGAAGCGGACCATCGTTTCCCCCCGTCGAGCGTTTCATCCTTGAAGCCGGCTGCGCGGGCGAAAGCATCGTCGTCCATTGCCAGTTCATAGCGCGTGAAGGTGCGGTTGATCGCCGGCAGTGGCGCGATCTCCATGACGCCCTTCGCCGGCTCGCAGAGGATCATCGCGACCGTCGCCGAGAGATTGCCGCCATCCTTGGCGAGCGGCGCGCGGCAGACGCAGAAGGGCGCGGCGAAATCGTCGAAGAAGGCGCGCTTCAGATCGTCGACGCCGAGCTTGCCGCCGCCTTCCCGCAGGACCTTCAGGACGCGGTGATCGCGGTAGAGACTGTCCGGCACGTTGGGCAGACCGGTCTCCCTGAGCTTGGAGAGAGCGACAGCGCTCTGCCAGTGGTTGGCATGCACGATCACGCCGTCCTGCGGATAGATCGGGAACGCCTCGTCCGGTGCGCATTCGAGATCGACCGCATAACCTTCGGCCGTGCTCAGCATCATGTTGTTCGAACCGGATTTCGGCGTGATGGCGACGACGCGCAGCGCCATCGCGAAATGCCGCGCCTCCAGCGCCCGACGACGGATGAAGGGCAGCGGAATGCCCATCTCGCGGTAGTCACGGTCGCTTTCGAGATAGTTGGCGGTGATCGTGATGCCGGCGGAATTGAAGCCGCTGCGGGCGAGACCGCCCGCCTCGGTGAAGGTCAGGATATCAGGTCCGTCATCGCGCAGGATGCGCAGCACTACGGACGTGTCGGCGCATTCGGCGCGCCAGTCCCAGTTCTGGCCGTGGATGACCGTGCCGTCGCGCGTCACTTCCGGCAGCAGCACGGCACCGGTGCAACCGTCCGGCTCTTCGTCGGAAACGCCTGCCTCCAACCGTGCAAGCTGCAGCACCTCGGTGCGCGCATTGACCAGCACGACGGCAGACAGACTGACTCCCGCCCCCTCGGCAATGCCCTCCATCTCCGTCACCAGGTCCGGCGCCCAATCACGGATGCGCGGCAGGAAGAGAGTGACGAGACGTTCGATGTCGGCATCGTCGAAGCCGAGCTTGTGGAGCTGACCGGTGTAGAGGCCGGCCGAGAGATGAATACGATCCCGCGCCTTCTCGCCATACATGCGACCGCGCTCCCGCGGCGGACCGCTGATCTCGATGAGGGGGAAAGGGGTGATGTCTGCCATATGCCGCTGCCTCGTTTCCGTCTTTGATTGCAGCTTAATGCATTTTGTGAATATGAAAAGCAGTAAATTTGAAAAATTATCAATTCGCATTGCGTTGTGTTCGCGCTATAATGCAAATGATAGTGAGGGACCCATGGACGATACGGACCTTTCGGACGCCGAACACACGGACGGCCCCAGCATCTTGCAGCTCGATCTGGCCCGCCGGATCATCGACCGGATCCGCGATGCGGACCTGACGGTCGGCACCCGCATTTCCGCGCCGGAACTGGCGCGGCTCTTCGGCGTGTCGCGCTCGCCAATAGCGGGCGCGCTCGATCTGCTCGTGGAAAAGGGCGTGCTGCAGCCGATGGAAAAGCGGGGCCTGCGCGTGGCGCGCGACGTCTCGACGCTCGACCTTGCCGAAATCCTGCCGGTCTCGCCGATCGAGGACCTCTATCGGCGCATGCTGCGCGAGCGGGCGCAGGATACCCTGCCGCAGGACGTGTCGGAGGCCGAGCTCATGCCGCGTTACGGCGTGTCGCGCGGCACCGTGCGCAAGCTGCTGATGCGCTTCGCCGCCGAGGGGCTGGCGCAGCGCCTGCCCGGCCATGGCTGGCGCTTCGTCGATTCGCTGGTCGGCGACGACGCCTATCGGGAAAGCTACGAGTTTCGCGCCATCGTCGAATGCTCGGCACTGCGCACGCCGCATTTCAAGGTGGACAAGGAGATCGCCGCGCAGATCCGCCGCTCGCACGAGCGCATCATCGACGATCCCGCCAGCCGCTCGGGCAGCGACGAGTGGTTCCGCGTCAATGCCTTCTTCCATGAGAACCTTGCCGGCTTTTCCGGCAACCGGTTCCTCACCGATTCGATCCGCCACCAGAACAACCTGCGCCGCATGCAGGAATCGGCCGCTTTCTTCGAGCTGCCGGCCGAACGCATCGAGCAGTCCTGTCGCGAGCACCTTGCCATTCTCGATGCGGTGGAAAACGGCGACCTCGACTGGGCCGAGGCCCTGCTGCGCCAGCACCTGAAACAGGCGCTGGAATTCGGCACGAGCGAACGCGTCTGATCGTCTCCGGGGAAGCGGCCCCGCTCAGGGCTGCTTGCCCTCCATGACGGTGATCCACTCCTCGGTGAAGCGCTTGTGCTGGGCCTGGTCCTGCGCAGCAAGCAGCGCCGGGCCGATGCGGATCGGCCGGCCGATGCCGGTATCGATGAGCGAGGTCGGACCGTCCACTCCGTAGGGCAGCAGCCCGTTGGCGCTGAAATAGAACGAGGCCTGGCGCGCCTTCTTCTGTCCGCGCTCGGACAGGAGATAATCGAGGAAGGCGCCGGCAAGGCTCTTCTGCCGGGAGGTCGCCGGGATCAGAGCGCCGCGGGAGAGGATGAGCGTGTAGTCCCGCGGCAGGACAAGGCGCAGGTGCGGATCGCGCAGATGCGCGGCATAGGCATAGGAACCGAGCACGTTGTAGGCGATCGCGATGTTGCCGCGGCGCAACTCGTCCAGCACCTCGTTGTTGCAGCAGCGCGTGACCGTCTCCGCCCGGCCGAAGCTCTCCAGCAGGCGGCCATAAGTGGTGGGCGCGACGCGAGAGTCATTATAGGCGAGCAGGTAGCCGATGCCGGAGGCGCGCACATCGTAGGTGCCGACCCGGCCGCGATAGGTTTCGAACTTCTGCCGCAGCAGTTCGGCGAGCTCGTGGTGGCTGCGCGGCACGTCCTCCGGCGGCACCTGCCGCTCGTCGTAGACCATCACGGCCGGTTCGAAGCTGAAGCCGTAGACCTCCTCGCGCCAGTTGGCCCAGGACGGCACCGTTTCCCCGGTGCGATGCGCCACCGCGCAGCCGTCATTGGCAAGCCGCACGAGCTGATCCACCGAAGAGGACAGGAGAAGATCGGCGGCATGCTCGCCGCTCGCGCAGGACGCCTTCGCCTCGCGGAAGAGCTCGTTGGTGAGATAGTCGACATATTCCAGCGTCACCTCCGGACGAAGCGCCCGGAAATCCTCGAGCAACGGCCGCATCGCCTCGATGTCGGTCGCGCCGTGGATGACGAGGCGCGCCCTTTCCGCTGCGGCGGGAAAGACCTGCCGGTCGCCCTCCACCGCGACGGCGGCCCGCGGCAGGAGGAACGGCAGCACCAGAAGCGTGCAGGCAAGCGCCTTGCGGATCATGTCCTGTCCTCCTGATGAAGCGGCAATTCGATGATGGTCGTGAAGCCGCGCCCATCGGCGGCGGCAAGGAAGCGCAGATGGCCGCCGAGCAGGTTCGCCACCTCCGCGGCGATGGCGAAGCCAAGGCCGGAGACATGGCGTTCCGAACGGGAAGAGGCAAAGCGCGTGATGACCTCCGGCCATCGTTCCGGCGGGATGCCGGGCCCGTCGTCTTCGACGGCGAAAAACGCCGTCTCCCCCGTCACCGAGACGCGCACGTCGAGCTTGGCGATGGCGCCGTGGCGCAGCGCATTGTCGATGACGTTGACCATGGCCTCGCGCAGGCTGAGCGCGTCGCCCAGCACGATGACCGGCGCGTCCGGCGCCTCGAAGGCGGCGACGATATCGGGATCGAGGCTGAGCGGCACGGCACGCTTGAAGGCACGACGCGCGACGTCCCTGATATCGATCGGCACGAGCTTTTCCGAATCGAAACGATGGATGACCATGGCGTGGCCGAGCAGCTGGTTTGTGAGGTGCGACAGCTCCTCCACCCGTGCCCGCACCCGCGCCAGATGGTGGCGCCCTTCGTTCGAAAGCCCCTTTTCATCGACGAGGCTGAGCTGGGCAAGCAGGGCCGTCAGCGGCGTGCGGATCTGGTGCGCGCTATCGCCGATGAAGCGATGGAGCAGGCGCATGCGCTCGTCCAGCCGCCGCATGAAATAGTTGATCGAGCCGACGAAGGGCGACAGTTCGCGCGGCACCTCGACAGCCAGCGGCGTCAGGTCCTGCGGCTCCCGGTCGTGCAGCACCCGCGACAGGTCGACGACCGGCCGGAGCGAGAGCCGAAGGGCCAGCGCCGTTGCGAAAAGCGTGGCGCAGGCCATGACCGCGACGAGGATGACCGCCCGCGCCGTCAGTTCCGAGGCGAGCGCCGTGCGCGCCTCGGTCGTCTGCGCGAGGATGATATAGACCCAGCCGCTCAGCGCGGGGTCGGAGACGGCGCGGGCGCCGATCGTCATGCGCACGTCCGTATTGCCGTAGCGCGTCGAGACGAAGACAGGCGCCCGCCGGCTTTCGGCAAGATCTATCGGAGGTTGCAGATCCTCGTAACCGGTCAACGTCTTTCCGTCCGTTCCGACGACGCGGTAGAAGATGCGGTCGCGGGTGGCGAGCCCCAGCAGTTCGAAGGCGGAAGACGGCATGTTGATCTCCAGCGCGCCGTCTTCCACCACCATGTTTTCGGCGATCTGGAAGGCGGCGCCCTGCAGCAGGCGGTCGAACGCCTCGTCCGCCGCGGCCGCCGCGTAGAACCAGGCCGCCGTGACGATGCCGGCGGCACCGAGGAAGAGCACCAGCGCCACGCGCAGCAGCAGGCGTGAGAAGAGCGAGGTTTCCGTCTTCATGGGCCGGCCACCAGCTTGTAACCGAGGCCCCGGACGGTGACGATGACGCTCTCCGCCCCTTCCAGTTTCTTGCGCAGCCTTGCAACGTAGAGTTCTATCGCGTTCTGGTCCGGTGCCTCGTCGAAACCGAACAGGTGGTCGAGCAGTTCCTGCTTGCTGAAGATGCGGCCCGGGCGTGAGGCGAGGATCTCCAGAAGGCTCATCTCGCGGCGCTTCAGCTGGATCTCGCGGTTGCCGATGCGCACGTTGCGGTTCGTCCGGTCGAGCGCCACGTCGCCGCAGGTGATGATGTTGGTCGGCTCGCCGCCGGAGCGCCGACGCATCAGCACGCGGGCCCGCGCCTCCAGTTCGCGGAAATCGAAGGGTTTCACGAGATAGTCGTCCGCGCCGAGATCGAGCGCGCTCACCCGGTCGTCGATTTCCGAACGGGCGGTGAGCACGAGCACCGGCACCGGATTTTTCTGCAGGCGCAGGCGGCGCAGAATCTCGAACCCGTCGAGGCCCGGCAGCATCACGTCCAGGATCACCAGATCGTAGGGCGTGAAATCGAGAATCTCCGAGGCTGCCAGCCCGTCGACCTGCCAGTCGACGCTGTGCCCGATCTGTTCGAAGCGACGGCTGATCGCTTCGCCGACATCGTCGGTGTCTTCCACGAGGAGGATACGCATACGCGTGAGCGTGGCACGCTGAAGGGGGCGCAATCAAGCCGGGCGAGGCATGACAGCGTTGTGACAGGAAAGCGGCGTAGGAAGGATCGCCAGCCGACGGGAGAGACTGTGTCGGCTGCCCGGAGGAGAGTTCCCGTATCGACCGACGCCGCGCCGCGACCACCGCGAGCGCGCACCCGTTCGTGCGCCCATCGCCTCCCCGGAAACCACAACGGGAGAAGCAGACCATGATCCGATCCATCTCGAAACTCCTCGCCGGCGCCGCGCTTGCAAGCCTTGCCGCCATGGCGCCGGCCCTCGCCGAACCCGCCAAGCCGGAATGCCTTGCCGGCGCCAAGCCGGGCGGCGGTTTCGACCTCACCTGCCGGCTGGCCGCCAATGCCCTGCTGGAATCCAAGCAGATCTCGACCCCGATGACGGTGACCTACATGGAGGGCGGCGTCGGTGCGGTCGCCTACAACCACGTCGTCGGCAAGCGCGGCAAGGACGGCAACCTCATCTCCGCCGCCTCTTCCGGCTCGGCGCTCCTGATCGCCCAGGGCAAGTTCGGCCAGCCGGATGAAACCGCGGTGCGCTGGCTCGGTGCGCTCGGTGCGGACTACGGCGTGATCGTCGTTGCCGCCGATTCGCCGCACAAGACGCTGAAGGAACTCGTCGCCGCCTACAAGGCGGACCCGGCCGGCTTTGCCGTGGCCGGTGGCGGCGCCGTCGGTTCGCAGGACTGGATGAAGGGTTCGCTCATCGCCAAGGCGGCCGAGCAGGATCCGAAGACCATGCGCTACGTGGCGCTGGAAGGCGGCGGCGCCGTGCTGACGGCGCTGGAAGGCGGCCATGTGAAGGTCGGCTCCGGCGATGCGGCCGAGATGGTCAAGCACCACGTCGCCGGCAAGGTGCGCATCCTCGCCGTCATGGCGCCGGAACGCCTGCCGGGCGAACTTGCCGGCGTGCCGACCGCCCGCGAACAGGGCTTCGAGATCGATTGGCCGGTCTGGCGCGGCTACTATGTCGGCAAGGATGTTTCCGATGCCGACTACGACTGGTGGGTAAAATCCTTCGAGGCGATGGCCAAGACGCCGGAATTCGCCAAGGAGCGCGATGCCCGCGGCCTCTTCGAGTTCACCCTGATCGGCAGCGCCTTCGATGCCCGCGTCAAGCAGGATGTGGAGCGCTTCAAGGTGCTCGCCAAGGAAGCCGGCATGTAAGGCGGCGCGGCCGTCCCCGTCCGCATCCTCGCGGCGGGGGCGGCCTGCCCCGGACCCGGGCACCCCTTCAGAAAACACGGGAGACCACCATGTCCAACACGGTCGAAAACCGGCGCGTGAGCCGCATCGCGGCGCTCATCCTTCTCGGCATCGCCATCGCCTATGGCGCCGGAGGCGCAACCATCGAATACGCCTTCTCGTCGGATCCGCTGGGGCCGCGTGCGGTTCCGGTCATGCTGGCGGCGCTGCTGGCGGGGCTGAGCCTTCTCTATCTCGTCTGGCCGGGCACCGTGGAGGCGATCCCGGCGGGGCCGGCGCTGCTGCGCGTGCTTGCCATCCCGGCCATCCTCGCGCTCTCGGTCGCGCTGTTCGAACCGCTCGGCTTTGCCGGCTCGACCTTCGTCCTGACCTTCGGCGCGGCGCTCGTCTTCGGCGCACCGCTCAAGCACGCCCTTATCGGCGGTGTCCTCCAGACGCTGCTGTGGTGGACGGTCTTCGCCTATGTGCTCCAGGTCTATCTGCCGACCGGCTCCCTCTTCGGCTGATCGACCGGCCGCGAACTGAAAGGTCATTTTCATGAACCTCGACTATCTCTGGCAGGGTTTCGGCGTCGCCTTGACGTACCAGAACCTCTTGATCGGCTTCATCGGCTGCTTCATCGGCACGCTGGTCGGTGCACTTCCCGCCATCGGCCCGATCAACGGGATCGCCCTTCTCATGCCCATCGCCTACACGATGGGGCTGCCCGCCGAGAGCACGATGATCCTGCTCGCCGCCGTCTATTGCGGGGCGGAATATGGCGGGCGCATCTCCTCGATCCTGCTCAACGTGCCGGGCGATGCCGGCGCCGTCATGACCGCGATGGACGGCTATCCGATGGCCAAGCAGGGCCGCGCCGGCGAGGCGCTTGCCCTTTCCGGCATCGCCTCCTTCGTCGGCGGCATCCTCGGCGTCATCGGCCTTGCCTTCTTCGCGCCGCTGCTGTCCGGCCTTGCCATCGGCTTCGGCCCGGCGGAGTACTTCGTGCTGATGATCTTCGCCTTCGCCACCCTCGGCTCCATGGTCGGCAGCCAACCCGTGAAGACGCTGATCGGCTGCACGCTGGGCCTGATGCTGGCGACCGTCGGCCTCGACGCCACCTCGGGCGCCTACCGCTTCACCTTCAACGAGCCGGAACTCGGCGACGGCATCGAGTTCGTCGTGCTCGTCATCGGCCTGTTCTCCGTGTCCGAGGCGATGCTGATCCTCGAGCATCAGGGCCGTGGCGTCACGGTGGTGCGCGAACTCGGCCGCATGACGGCCCGCATGAGCGACGTGGTGAAGAGCATGGGCGCGACCCTGCGCGGCTCGCTTATCGGCTTCATCGTCGGCGTGCTTCCGGGCACCGGGGCCTCGGTCTCCAGCGCCGTCTCCTACACGACGGAAAAGCGCATCTCCGACCGCGAGGGTACCTTCGGCAAGGGCGACGTGCGGGGCCTCGCCTCGCCGGAGGCCGCCAACAACGCGACCGCGGCGGGCGCCTTCGTGCCCATGCTGACGCTCGGCGTGCCCGGCTCGGGAACGACCGCCGTCATGCTCGGCGCACTGATGCTCTACAACATCCAGCCGGGCCCGATGCTGCTCGTCGAGCGGCCGGAAGTGGTCGGTGGCCTCATCGCCTCGCTCTTCGTCGGCAACTTCATCCTGCTCGCGCTCAACCTGCCGCTGGTCAACATCTTCGCCCGCGTTCTGACCGTGCCGAACTGGCTGCTGGTGCCCGGCATCCTCGTGCTGTCCGTCATCGGCGTCTATTCCACCCATGCCTCGGTCTTCTCGATCTTCCTGATGCTGGGCATCGGTTTTGCCGGCTGGATGCTGCGCAAGGCAGGCTTCGACATGGCGCCGATCATCCTCGGCTTCGTGCTCGGCAATGTGATGGAGGTGAACCTGCGCAATGCGCTGGCGATCAGCGGCGGTGATCCTTCGATCCTGTTCCAGAGCACGATCTCGATCACGCTCTGGATCATGGCCGCCGCCGTCGCGATCCTTCCGCTCCTCCTCTCGCGCCGCCAGAAGGCCCTGCTCTTCAAGCAGGCCGAAGGCGAAGGCTGACGCATGCCCGGACCGGGGCGCGGGACCACCCGCGCCCCGGCAACGCCTACCGGCCGCGGCGCCCGCCCTCGGCAGGTAGCGGCAGGCCACTGAACGGCTTGATTTCCTTGAGGACGAACGTTGTCTGCATTTCCTTGATGCCCGGCAGCCGCCGAACGACACTCATGGCGAAGTCCGAATAGGTGTCGAGATCCTGCGAGACGACCTGCAGCAGGAAATCCGCATCACCCGCAATGCTGTAGCAGGCGACGACGCAATCGAGCTTCATCACCTCGCTGGCGAAGGCCTCCGCCTCCGCCTCGGTATGGCTGTCGATCTTGACGCGGATGAAGGCGAGGACCCCGAGGCCGATCTCCCGCCGCCCCAGCACCGCCATATAGCGCTGGATCACCCCTTCGTCCTCCAGTTGCCGGACACGCCGCCAGCACGGCGAGGCGGACATGCCCACCGCACCCGAAAGCGCCTGGTTGCTCAAGCGCCCGTCCTCCTGAAGCGCTTTGAGGATCTTCACATCCGATGTGGCGAGCGTTTCCGGCATGTTCTGCCTCCTTGTTTGCTTTACAAGGTAGATTCTACCGCAATTTCGATTTCCTCAGCAATATCAGAAAGAACCTGCCCGCCCGCCCCCTGTAGTCTCGCCGGCACTGCAACAGAGGAGAAAAGCCGCCATGCTCGAAGACGTCCGTCTCGCCATCATCGTCAATCCCGACCTGCCGCCGGGCCATCTCGCCAACACGATCGCGGCCGTCTCGATCGGCATGGGGGCGGCGATGCCGGCGCTCGGGGGCCGCCGGCTCACGGACCGGCAAGAGGCGACGATCGACATCAGCTCCAACATGCCCGTACCGGTGCTTCAGGCGGACAGCCGGACGATCGGCACGCTTTTGGCCAAGACGCTGCCACGGCAGGACGGCCGCGTCATCGTCGCCTTCCCGTCCTTTGCGCGCGCGCTGCACAGCTATGCCGACTACGAGGCGACCTTCTCCGAGCGCGACCTTGGCGAGGAGACCATCGACGGGCTGGGGCTCGTCGGCGAAAGCCGATGGATCAAGTCCCTGACGGGTTCCCTGAAGCTGCTTCGCTGACGGCTGTGCCACCGGCGGAGGCGAGATTCTCCCAGCCCGCCATGGCGCAGTCGGCAATGGCCAGCAGCGTCTCGCGGGATACGCCATCCCGCGCCTGGATGGAGAGGCCGTGCTGCACGGTGACCATGTAGGCTGTGATGGCCTCGACATCGGCGGCTGCGGGAAGATCGCCCTCTGCGACCGCCCGTCTCAAGCGCTCCCGCAGCACGGCCGTGGTTGCTGCACGGCGGTGTTTCAGCGTGTCGCATATGGAGGGGCTGGCTCCGTCCATCTGAGGCGCGGACAATACGACCATGCAGCCGCGGCGCTTGTCATCGCTCGCAAAGGCCTCCGCCGTGGCGCGCAGCAGATGCGCACAGGCCGCACGCGCGGTCGGTGCGACGGGCACGCCTTCCCAGATCTCGCTGCCCTCCGTTGTGGAGTAGAGTGCCAGCGCCTCCTGGAACAGTGCTTCCTTGCTGGTGAACGCCGCATAGAGGCTCGGCGAATTGATGCCCATCGCCTCGGTCAGGTCGGCCAGCGAGGTGCGCTCGTAGCCCTTCGCCCAGAACACCTCCATGGCCCTGCGCAGGGCCGCATCCCTGTCGAAAGCCCGGGGTCGGCCACGCAACGCCATTCTCATCTCCTTTTTGTGTCGATCGATAAATAAATCACTTGACGGGCTTCGGCAAGATGATCCAGTAATTATGTATCGATCAACACAGAAAGGTAGGACATGGCAAATCTCGACGGAAAAATCGCTCTCGTTACCGGCGGCAGCAGAGGAATGGGGGCATCGATCGCGCGGCAGCTGGCGCGGGAGGGCGCACGCGTCACCTTCACCTATGCCAGCGCGGAGGCCGCAGCCGCGGCCACCGTCGCGGCCATCGAGGCCGCGGGCGGCAAGGCCGTCGCCATCAAGGCGGACAACAGGGACGCTGCAGCCGTCGCGGCAGCCGTCGATGCAACGGCGAAGGCCGAGGGGCACATCGACATCCTCGTCAACAATGCCGGCATCTTCCAGGCCGCCTCCCTCTCCGATCTGACGCTGGAGGATTTCGACCGCACGATCGACATCAACGTGCGCGCCGTCTTTGTCGCCACCCGGCAGGCCATCGCCCACATGCCCGATGGCGGCCGGATCATCACCATCGGCAGCAACCTGGCACAGCGCGTGCCGTGGCCGGGCATCAGCCTCTATGCGCTGAGCAAAGCCGCGCTGTCGGGCTTCACCCGCGGCATCGCACGCGATCTCGGGCCGCGAGGGATCACCGCCAACATCGTTCATCCGGGCTCCACCGATACGGACATGAACCCCGCAACGGGCGAGACCGCAGATATCCAGCGCGCGGCGATGGCAATCCCGCGCTATGGCAGCCCGGACGACATTGCGGCATTCGTCGCTTGGCTGGCAGGCCCTCAGGCCCGTTCCGTGACGGGCGCCGAACACATCATCGACGGCGGCACCAACGCATAAGGGGGCCCGCCCCTCTCGCAAACGATCGGAACAGCGGAAGCGCCCTGCGCGCTTCCGCTGTTTCTGTTTGTCGGAGGCCGCCCCCCTGCCAAGCCTCACGCATCACGCATCACGCAGGCAGCGTCGCTCCAGCGCATTGACTTTTGTCAGCGACAATGAATAATGTCAAAAGCCCTTCGCGAGAGACCCGCAATGCCCATCCGCGCCAACGACCAGATCATCCACAAGGCCGCCTGGCTCTATTATACGCATGGGCTGCGGCAGGATGAAGTGGCACAGAAGCTGGAAATCTCCCGCGCCTCCATCGCCATGTATCTGCGCAAGGCGCGCGAGATGGGCATCGTCACCATCGCCACCTCGACGGAGCTGTTTTCCGACGACGTCCTCGCCCGCGAGCTGGAGGATGCGACGGGGCTGACGACGGCGTGGCTGGTGCCGGAAGACCGGCAGGCCATGGATCCGGCCGCCGAAATGCCCGTCGTCGCCGCCTCGGTCTTCCTCGAGCTCATCAACAAGGGCGACCGGATCGGCGTCGCCTGGGGCCGTACCGTCTATCACATCGCCGATGTCATGCCCTTCGCCGATCTCAGCGGCGTCACCGTGGTGCAGCTCTGCGGCAATCTCGGCGCGCCCTATTCCTATCGCCCGGACCAGTGCACCACGGAAATCGCCCGCCGCCTCAATGCGGAGGGCATCAATTTCTATGCGCCGCTCGTGCTGTCCTCCGAGCGGCTGGCCGAGGAGCTGCGCGGCGAACCCGTCATCCGGGAGCAGCTCGCGACGATTTCCGACTGCCAGCTCGCGCTCTACTCCGTCGGCGGCATCGAGGATGACAGCCATCTCGTCAAATGCGGCGCGCTCTCGGCCGCCGACATGCATGCGATGGGCGAGCGGGGTGCCGTCGGCGTCATCGCCGGACAACTCATCGACGGCGACGGCCAGTGGATGGACTGCGAACACAACCGGCGCTGCATCTCCGCCGACCTCGCTTCCATCCGCGCGATCCGCAAGCGCATGCTCGTCGTGCAGGAGGACAGTAAATTCGAACCGCTGATGGCGGCGCTGAAGGGCGGCTTCGCTTCGCATCTCATCGTCACCGCATCGATGGCGCGGCGGGTGCTGGATCGCTGGAACCGCGAAGGGCTCGGCAAGGCTTGAGCCAAAAGTTTTGGTCCGCCGATGCCGGCCGGGCCGGTTTATCGGGAGGCTGAACACGATGGAAAATCTCTGGCGCGACGACGAGGCGGAACGGGCCGTCGCCGGCTATGCAGCCAAAGGCATCAACCGGGACCTGGCACTGCGCACCTACACGACGCGGCTGCTCGGCGGCGAGCCGCGGCTCGTGCTGCATGGCGGCGGCAACACCTCCGTAAAGACGGAGATGACGGACCTCGTCGGCGACATCCATGCCGTGCTCTGCGTCAAGGGCAGCGGCTGGGACATGGGCACGATCGAGCCGCCCGGCCTGCCCGCCGTGAAGATCACTCCGCTCCTGAAAAGCCGCAAGCTCGCCAAACTCTCGGACGAGGACATGGTGACGCTGCTGCGCGCCAACCTCATCGATCCCGCCGCGCCGAACCCCTCGGTGGAGGCGCTGCTGCATGCCTTCCTGCCGCACAAATTCGTCGACCACACCCATTCGACCGCCATTCTCGCCATCGCCGACCAGGCGGAAAGCGCGAAAATGTGCGCCGCGCTTTTCGGGAAGAAGATGGGCTTCGTGCCCTATATCATGCCCGGTTTCGCACTCGCCAAGGCGGCCGCCGACGTATTCGACCGCGACCCGACGGTCGAGGGCCTGATCCTCGACAAGCACGGCATTTTCACTTTTGGCGAGACGGCGAAGGAAGCCTATGACCGGATGATCCACTACGTCACGCTGGCGGAGGACCATGTGAAGCGGAACGGCCGCAATCCGTTCACACCAGCCGTCCTACCCGCTGCCCTCGCCGACCCCAATGACATCGCGCCGATGCTGCGCGGCGCCGTCGCCGTCGACAGGGGCGAAGGCCGCTACGACCGCATGGTCAGTGTCTTCCGCGCCTCCCCCGCCATCCTCGATTTCGTCAACGCGACGCAAGTTGCGGACATGGCCGCCCGCGGCGTGTCGACGCCCGACCTTTCGATCCGCATCAAGACGGGCCCGATGGTGCTGCCGGCCCCGGCGAAGGACGATCTTGCCGGCTATCGCGCCGTGATCGACGAACGGGTCGCCGCCTTTGCAGCCGACTATACCGAGTATTTCCGCAGCAACGACGCCCGCGACGACGTCAAGCGCATCATGCTCGATCCGATGCCGCGCCTGACGCTGGTGCCGGGCCTTGGCCTGTTCGGCCATGGCCGCACCTACAAGGATGCGACGATCGCCGTCGATGTCGGCGAGATGTGGATCGAGGCCGCGCGCGACGCGGAAGCCGTTGGCCGCTTCGAGCCGGTGAGCCGACCGGACCTCTTCGACCTCGAATACTGGTCGCTGGAACAGGCAAAACTTGCCGGCGCCAAACCAAAACCCTTCACCGGCCAGGTCGTGCTCGTTACCGGCGGTGCGGGCGCCATCGGTGCTGCGATCGTCAAGGCCTTCGTGGCGGAGGGCGCGCATGCCGTCGTGCTCGACCTCGACGGCGAGAAGGCCGCTGCGGTGGCGAAGGCCGCGGGCAACGGTTCGATCGGCGTTTCTGCCGACATCACCAACCCTGCCTCCGTGCGCGCCGCCTTCGATCAGGCCGTCGCCACCTTCGGCGGCGTCGACATCGTCGTCTCCAATGCCGGCGCCGCCTGGGAGAGCCCGATCGCCACGATGGACGACGCGCTGCTGCGCAAGAGCTTCGAACTCAACTTCTTCGCCCACCAGAGCGTGGCGCAGAACGCCGTGCGCATCATGAAGGCACAGAAGACCGGCGGCGTGCTGCTGTTCAACGCCTCCAAGCAGGCGGTCAATCCGGGCGCGAAGTTCGGCGCCTACGGCCTGCCGAAGGCGGCAACGCTGTTCCTCTCGCGGCAATACGCACTGGAACACGGAGCCGACCACATCCGCGTCAACGCCGTCAACGCCGACCGCATCCGATCGGGCCTGCTCAACGACGAGATGATCGAGAACCGTGCCGCCGCCCGCGGCCTGTCCGTCAAGGATTACATGGGCGGCAACCTGCTCGGCCTCGAGGTGACCGCGGACGACGTCGCCCGCGCCTTCGTGCACCACGCCCTCGCCGAGCGCACGACCGCCGATGTCACCACCGTCGACGGCGGCAATATCGCGGCGGCGATGCGCTGAGTTTCGAGCGGCGCACACAGTCTGCTCCGCCCTTCCTCAATATATATGCAAAAGGGGCGGCCTATGGACCGCCCCTTTTGCATTCTCCTGTTCAGCATTCAGGGCTTCGGCATCCACGCCGGCATGGCCACATCCGCGTGGGCGAACTGCGGCAGCTTCACGCCCAGCTCTTCCATGTTCTTGATGTCCTGATCGTTGAGGTCCTTCTGGGTGATCAGCGTCGGCGGGACGATGACCTGCTTGCCCGGGTCTTCGCCGGCGAGCAGCATGGCCAGCGAGCGGACGGAGACCTGGCCGACCACCGCCGGGTTCGTCGCGGCCGTCGCGACCCAGGCAGAGCCGGATTCGCGCATGGCGGCGATGTCGGAGGTCGAGATGTCGGCGGAGTAGATCTTCACGCTGGAGGAGAGGCCCGCCTCGTCGACGGCGATCTTCACGCCCTTGGCGAATTCGTCATAGGGGGCGAACATCACGGTTATGTCGGGGTTGGCGGAAATCACCGAACGAGCCTGGTTGGCGACGGAATTGGCGATCGGGTTGTCCATCGTGCCGAACTGGGCGGCCTCGTTGATACCCGAATACTTCGCCTTGAATTCCTTCCAGGTCTCGTCGCGACGGTCGAGCGGCGCGATGCCGGCAACATAGACATAGCCGGCCTTGAAGCTCTCGCCGTTGTCCTTGATCGCCTGCTCGAGGGCAAGGCGGGCGAGGTCGCGGTCGGACTGTTCGATCTGCGGGATCTTCTCGTTCTCGACGTTGACGTCGAAGGCGACGACCTTGATGCCGGCATCGACCGCGCGCTGGGCGGCTTCTTTCATGGATTCGGTCAGGCCGTGCTGGATGATGATGCCCTGCACGCCGAGCGCGATCGCCTGGTCGACCATGTCGGCCTGGAGGGCGGCGTCCTGGCGGCTGTCGAAGACCTGCAGGTTGACGCCCAGCGCCTTGGCCTGCGCCTCCACGCCGGCAAGATAGGACTGGAAGAAGTCGCCGGTCGAAAGATAGCGCACCAGCGCGATCTTCACGTCGCCGGGCTTGTCGAAGGGCGCCGGCATATCGGCGGCAAAGGACGGCACGGCGAAAGCCGCCGCGCCCATCAGCCCGAGCGTTATCTTGCCCAGGGTTCTGCGAGTAAGGTTCATGTCAGTCTCCTCCACTGGTGAACTTTTGATTGTCTGTCAGGCGGTTTCAGCGTTTGCCTCTTTTCGAGAGCGCAAAGGTGAAGATCAGGGCGATGACGAGCACCGCGCCCTTGATGAAATCCTGCGTGTAATAGGGCGCGTTCATCATCGTCAGGCCCTGCAGCAGAATGCCGACAAAAAGCGCGCCGACGGCGGTACCGAAGGCGTTCGGCTTGGCGGCACCGAGCACGGCGAAGCCGATCAGCGCGGCGGCGACGGCGTCGAGCAAAAGGTTGTTGCCGGAGGCGATGTCGCCGCGCCCGAGCCGGGCGGCAAGCAAGATGCCACCGATCGAGGCGAAGACGCCCGAGATGATATAGGCCGAGATCTTGTAGGCATTGACCGGCGCGCCGGCGAGGCTCGCCGCCCGCTCGTTGGAGCCGACGGCGTACATCATGCGGCCGAAGCGGGTGTATTCGAGGAAAAACCAGATGACGATGGCAAGCACGATCAGCACGACGACGGACACCGGCACGAGATTGGGCAGGATGAAATCGAACCGGTGGCGGCCGAGCGCCAAGAAGGCCGGGCTGAAGGCGCCTGTCGCCGTTGAGCCGTCCGGCAGCGTCATGCCGGTCGCGATTGAGCGTCCCTCGGTCGGGATGCGCTGGAGACCGAGCAGGAGGAACATCATGCCGAGCGTGGCGAGCAGATCCGGCACGCGCATGTAGACGATGATGATGCCGTTGACGAGGCCGACGAGAACGCCGACGGCAAGGCAGGCGAGCGTCGCCGTCAGCGCATCGCCGCCCATCACCACCATGACATAGGAGGAGGCCATCATCGCCGTTGTCGCGACGGAGCCGATGGAAAGGTCGAAGCCGCCGACGACCAGCGTCGCGGTGACGCCGAGCGCGAGGATGCCTGTTATCGACACGGACTGCAGGATGAAGACGGCGCTCTGCGGCGAGGCGAAACCGCCCGTCACCAGCGAGAAATAGAGCACCATGCCGGCGAGCAGCACGAGGAAGCCATATTTGATGGCGGCTTCCCTGAAATTCAGGGTCGCCGATGGAACGGCGCCGGTGGCGGCGGATTTGCTCTCTTCACTCATCATCATGCATTGACCTGTTGATAGAATTGCCCGGCGATCTCGGAGAGCAGCCGCTCGACGTCGATGTCGGCGTTGCGGTGCTCGCCGACGATGGTCTGCTCCGACATCACGAGGATGCGGTCGGCGACCTCGAAGGCTTCGTCGAGTTCGGTCAGGAAGAGGATGGTGGAGCGGCCGGCGGCCGAGGCGCGCAGCTTCTCGCCGATATCGCGGCGGGCGGCGATGTCGACGCCCTGGAACGGTTCGTCGAGGATGAGGAGGCGCGACGGCTCGGAGAGCCAGCGGCCGACCATGACCTTCTGCTGGTTGCCGCCCGACAGCGTCTGCATCTCGTCGCGCTCGCTGCGGCAGACGACGCCGAGCGCATCGATCTGCCGGCGCGCCTTCGCCTTTTCCGCCCGTCGGCTCACGACGCCGAAGGCCGAGAGCCGGCGCAGGAACGGCAGGCTGATATTCTCGTAGATGTTGAAATCGGGCACGATGCCGCTGATCGCGCGGTCCTTGGCGACAAGGAAGACGCCGCGGGCAATCGCCTGGCCCGTGCTTGTCGGTGCGTAGGACCGGCCATCGAGCGTCATTTCGCCCGCTGCCGGCGCGCGGGCGCCAAACAGCGTTTCGGCGAGTGCCGTCTTGCCGACACCGACAAGGCCGGTGACAGCGACGATCTCGCCGTCACCGAGGTCGAAATCGAACGGCCGCGCCTGCTCGGAAAGTTTCAGGCCCCGCACGCCAAAGACCGGAGCGCCCGCCTCGCGCACGGCGATCGCGCCGGCCGAGACCTTGCGCCCGAGCATGGCGTCGACCGCGCCCTCGTAATCGAGCTCCGGCCCTTCGAACCGGCCGGTGATACGGCCGTCGCGCAGTGAGAGGATGCTGTCGGCAAGGCGCCGGATATCCGACATGCGGTGCGAGATGTAGAGAATGGCGACGCCGCGTGCCTTCAGCCGGTCGACGAGATCGAACAGGCGATCGGCCTCGGCACTGGAAAGCGAGGAGGTCGGTTCGTCGAGGATCAGCACCTTCGGCTCATGCGCCATGGCGCGCGCGATCGCCACCATCTGGCGGTCGGCGAGCGTCAGATCGTTGATATTGGCCGCAAGATCGATGGCAAGACCCATGCGGGCAGCGACAGCCGCGGCCTCGCGGCGCACCAGGCGCGGATTGAAGAACAGTTTTGCGCCGCGCCCGTTCAACCGGTCGAGCGTGAGGTTCGTCGCGACGTCAAGATCGGCGACGACGCCGTCGTTGATGTTCTGGTGCACCGTGACGACGCCGGCACGGATCGCCTCGGCGGGCGTCGCCGGTTCGAAGGGCTTGCCGGCAAGCGTGATCACTCCGTCGTCGCGCGTGTAGACGCCGGAAAGGATGCGCACGAGCGTGGATTTGCCGGCGCCGTTCGCGCCCATCAAAACCGTCACCGCGCCGGCCTTGAGGTCGAGGTCCACCCCCTGGAGCACCGTTACCGGCCCAAAGGATTTGCGCACGCCCCCAATGCGAAACACCGCCTGTTCGCTCATTCTCTCCTCCCGATGAAGGCAGGTTAGGATAGGCTATCATCAAATGTCAAGGCCATTGACATTTGACAGAATGCCGCCTTAGCTGTGCGCAAGAACGGGGGGATGACCGGCAGTGGAGGCCGTGTCCTGCCGAGGAGGAGAAGCACATGGAAAGCCAGGTCTTCGCAGCGCTGAGCGCCGAGACATTGCCGGATCGGCTGAGCGGCAACGCTGCCCTGAAGGAAAAGATCGGCGCAGATTTTTCCCGCTGGACCGTCAAGGAGGTCGGCGACGGCAACCTCAATCTCGTCTTCATCGTGACGGGCGATACGGGTGCGGCGATCGTCAAGCAGGCGCTGCCCTATGTGCGGCTGGTCGGCGAAAGCTGGCCGCTGCCGCTGAAGCGCTCTTTCTTCGAGTATCACGCGCTGACACGGCAGGCCGCGCGCGATCCGGGCATGGTGCCGGAAATCCTCTTCTTCGATGAGGCGCAGGCGCTCATCGTCATGGAATACCTGGCACCGCACGTTATCCTGAGGCGTGCGTTGATCGACGGGCGTCAACTGCCAAAAATCGGCCGCGACCTTGGGCTTTTTGCCGCCCGCACGCTGTTCCGCGGCTCGGATCTTTCCATGCCGACGCGGGAGAAGAAGGCAGATCTCGCGCTGTTCTCCGACAATGTCGAACTCTGCGACATCACGGAAAACCTCGTCTTTTCCGATCCCTATTTCGAGGCCGCTCTCAACCGCCACACGACACCGCAGCTCGACCCCATCGTCGCGGAGCTGCGCACCGACCGCGACCTCAAGGTGGAGGCGCAACGGCTGAAACACCTCTTCTCCGCCAAGGCCGAAACGCTCTGCCATGGCGACCTGCACACCGGCTCCGTCATGGTGACGGATGACGAAACACGGGTTATCGACCCGGAATTCGCCTTCTACGGCCCGATCAGCTTCGACGTCGGAATGCTGATCGCCAATTTCTGGATGAGCTATTTTTCGCAGGCAGGCCACGAGACGGCGCCCGGCGCGCGCGACGATGTGCGCGCCTACCTGCTCGACACGATCGAGACGCTCTGGGAAACATTCCGGGCCGAATTCGCCCATCTCTGGCGCACGGAGCGCCGCGGCATCCTCTATCAGGCAAGCCTCTTCGAGGATCGCGGTGACCCGCTTGCCGCTGAGCAGGCCCTCAATATCGTCATCGACGAGATCTGGTGCGAGATGCTGGGCTTCGCCGGTGTCGAGATCCACCGCCGTATCCTCGGCCTTGCCCACAACGCCGATTTCGAAACCATCGCCGACCCCGATCGCCGCGCGCCCTGCGAAACCAAGGCGCTGAAACTCGGGCGTCACCTCGCCGTCAACCGGCAGCGCATCCACAGCCTCCGCGACATCCGCGAGACCGTGGAGCGGCTTGAAAAGGAGATTCTCGCGTGAAAGTCGGAGAACGCCACTACCATACGATCTGGCTGAACGAGGACGGCCGCGCCGTCGACATCATCGACCAGCGCTGGCTGCCGCATGAATTCCGCGTCGTGACGCTGAAGACCGTCGCCGACATTGCCACGGCGATCCGCGACATGTGGGTGCGCGGCGCGCCGCTGATCGGCGTCACCGCCGCCTACGGCGTCGCCATCGCCATGGCGAAGGACCCGTCGGATGCGCATCTCGACGCCGTCTGGGAGGAACTCAACGAAACGCGCCCGACCGCCATCAACCTGCGCTGGGCGCTGAACGCGATGCGCGATCATCTGCGTCCGCTGCCGGAAGGCGAACGCGCGGCCGCCGCCTACAAGCGCGCGGCGGAGATCGCGGAGGAGGATGTCGAGCTCAACCGCGCCATCGGCGCCAACGGCCTCGACGTGATCCGTAAGATCGCGGCCAAGAAAAAGCCGGGCGAGCCGGTGCGTATCCTCACCCATTGCAACGCCGGCTGGCTGGCGACCGTCGACTACGGCACCGCGACCGCGCCGATCTACATGGCTGTCGAGGAAGGCATCCCCGTTCACGTCTATGTCGACGAGACGCGGCCGCGCAACCAGGGTGCCTATCTCACCGCCTGGGAGATGAACGGTCACGGCGTGCCGCACACGCTGATCGTCGACAATGCCGGCGGCCATCTCATGCAGCACGGCGATGTCGACATGGTCATCGTGGGCACCGACCGCACCACGGCGAACGGCGACGTCTGCAACAAGATCGGCACCTATCTGAAGGCGCTCGCCGCACGCGACAACAATGTGCCCTTCTATGTAGCGCTCCCCTCGCCCACCATCGACTGGACGGTGCGTGATGGCGTCAAGGAAATCCCGATCGAGGAGCGGGCCGGCGACGAGGTGAACTTCGTGCAGGGCCGCGCAGCCGACGGCTCGATCGCCAGCGTGCGCATCTCGCCCGAAGGCAGCCCGGCGGCGAACCCCGCCTTCGACGTCACGCCGGCGCGCCTCATCACCGGCCTCATCACCGAGCGCGGCATCGCCACGCCTTCGCCCGAGGGCCTGAAGGCGCTCTTCCCCGAACGGAGCTGAGACGATGAGCCTTACGAACGGAAAATCCACCGAGGACATCGCGCTCGGCATCCGCCGGCGCGTCTTCTTCCACACGATGAAGAACAACGGCGGCTATCTCAGCCAGGCCTGCTCGGCCGCCGAGAGCCTGGCCCTGCTCTACAACGAGTTTTTGAAGCTCGGAGAACCGACGCTGCCGAAGGTGCCGCTGCCCTTCCGCGGCGTGCCCTCGGCGCACAATCCGGATGCCTTCACCGGCGCCGGCTACCATGGCCCGATCGGGCCTGAATTCGACCGCCTCTTCATCTCGCCCGCCCATTATGCGCTCGTCATATACTCTGCGCTGATCGAGACCGGCCGCATGGACGAGCATGCACTCGACCATTTCAACAAGGATGGCGGTTCGGTCGAGATGATCGGCGCCGAGCACAGCCCCGGCATGGAAGTGACGACAGGCTCGCTGGCACAGGGCCTTTCCATGGCCTCGGGCGTCGCCTTCGCGCGGCTTCGGAAAAAGGAGCCCGGCAAGGTCTGGGTCTACATGTCTGATGGCGAATTCCAGGAGGGCCAGACCTGGGAATGCCTTGCAGCGATGAGCTACCACAGAATCGACAATATCCGTGTCATCGTCGATGTGAACCGCCAGCAATGCGACGGAGCGATGTCCTCCGTGCTCGATCTCGGCGATCTTGCCGCCCGGGTCGCCGCCTTCGGCGTCACCTGCCGCTCGGTGGATGGCCATGATCTCGGGGCGCTGCGCGCTGCAGCGGACAGCGCCGAGGCCGGCAAGCCGCTCGTCATCCTCGCCAACACCTCGCCCTATCAGGGCATGGATTTTCTGAAGAAGCGTTTTCCGCGCCTGCACTATGTCCGCTTCAAAAGCGCGGAGGAGCGGCTGGAAATGCAGGCGGCGCTCGCCGCCGAACTCGGCGTCGACGTGAACGCGATGGAAGGGGCCTGACCATGGTCGAAATCGTCAACCGCCCCTATGCCGGGGCATTCGAGGCCTTCGCCAGCGCAAGGCCGGAGGTCCTCTGCCTTTCCGCCGATCTCACCTCTTCCTGCGAGGTCGATGGTTTTCGCGACCGGCATCCGGACCAGTTCCTCTCGCTCGGCATGGCGGAGCAGAACATGCTGTCCTTCGCCGGCGGCCTTGCCATGCAGGGGTTCCGGCCGTTCCTGCACACTTTCTCGGTCTTTCTCTACCGCCGGCCCTATGACCAGCTGATCAATTCCATCGCCTATTCAAACCGCAAGGTTCGGCTGATGGGCTTTCTGCCCGGCATCACCACACCCGGCGGCATCACGCACCAGGCGATCGAGGACATCGCCGTGCTGCGGGCCGTGCCGAACATGACGATCCTCGAAACAGGGGACGCGACCGAAGTCGAGACCGTGCTCGACGTCGCCGACAGCATCGACGGGCCGGTCTATGTGCGCGTCCTGCGCGGCGAGGTGCCCCGCCTCTTCTCGACGCCCTTCGAATTCAACAGGCTGCGCACGCTTTCGGAAGGCGACGACATTCTCGTCGTCTCCTCCGGCGTCTGCACGGAGGAAGTTTTGCGTGCGATCCAGCCGCTGGAAACGCGCGGCCTCGGCGTGCACCACCTGCACGCCTCGACGCTGAAACCCTTCGACCGGGACGGCCTCCTGAAGGCTGCCCGCGGCAAGAAGGGCATCGTCACGCTGGAAAACCATACGATCGTCGGCGGCCTCGGCTCGCTGGTGGCGGAAATCCTCGCCGAGGAAGGGCTGGGCATCCGCCTGAAGCGCCTCGGCCTCAATGATACTTTCGCCCATGGCGCGTCAAAACCCTATCTCATGAAGAAATACGGGCTCGATGCCGGCGCGCTCGTCGCGGCCATCGAGGCGCTGCTCGGCAAGACGCTCGATATCGGCGAGGAGGAACTGGCAGAGGTGCGCCTCGACCATGTGCATTCGGCCCAGAAGGCCGAGGCGCTCTGATGGCGCCGCGCTTCACCGTCCGCTATTTCGTCCGCGCTGCCGATGCGGCGGAGGCGAAGATGCGGGCGCTCGACATCGCGCTGGAGCAGACGGTCGAGATCCCGCGCGACGTGGTGCCGAAGGGCCATGTGGAGGACGAAATCCTCGGCAGGCTGGAGACGCTGGAAAAGGCTCCGGACGGGCGCGCGGGCTTCCTCGCGACGATCTCCTATTCCGAGGACGATGTCGGGGGTGATTTCCTGCAGTTCCTCAACATCGTCTTCGGCAACAGCTCGATCAAACCGGGCCTCAAGGTCGAGGATATCGGCCTCTCACCGGGTCTGCTTTCGCTTTGCGGGGGACCGCGCCATGGCATTGAGGGCTTGCGCGCACGCGCCGGGGTTGACGATGTGCCGCTCCTCATGTCGGCGATCAAGCCCGTCGGTCTTTCCACTGCTGAACTCGCCCGGCTCGCCCATGATTTTGCGCTCGGCGGCATGCACTACGTGAAGGACGACCATGGACTCGTTGATCAGAAGACCGCGCCGTTCTCCGAGCGGCTGAAAGCCTGCGTCGAGGCGGTCGGCGAGGCGAATGCCAAGAGCGGCGGGCGCACGAGCTTCGTGCCCAACATTACCGGCCCTGCGGGCGTGATCCTCGAACGGGCGAAGGAGGCGGAGGCCGCCGGCGCGGGCGCCGTCATGATCGCCCCGGCGCTTGCCGGCTACGACGTGGCGCGCACGCTCGCCGCGGATCCGGATTTTTCCCTGCCCATCGTCGCGCACCCCGCCTTTTCCGGCGCGAATGTCGTTTCGCCGGATTGCGGCTTCTCGCACCGTGCCTTCTACGGCACATTACACCGGCTGATGGGCGCGGACGCGGTGGTCTTTCCGAATTTCGGCGGCCGTTTCGGCTTCACCCGGGAAGAATGCCGGTCGATTGCCGAGGCCTGCGGCACCGGGATGGGTGGGCCGAAGGCGAGTGCCCCGACACCCGGCGGCGGCGTGAACTTCGCCCGCGTGCCTGATATGCGTGCGGTCTACGGCAAGGACGTCATGTATCTCGTCGGCGGCGCTTTGCTGCAGGAACCGAACCTCGTCGATGGCTGCCGGCGACTTGCCGAAGTGGTCTATGCCTGACCTTGCGGCTCAGGACGGGTTGAACGTCGCATACCCACCACAGGGGCGCGCGCCGTAGCGGCAATCCCGCGGGCGGTAGAGCCGCCGGTAGCCGCCCTCCTCGGCGCGGATCGCCTGCCGGCGCTGATGCGCCCGCATCGCCGGGGAGACCGAGCCGGAATAGCCGGGGCGCACATCCGGCGCGCGTTCCGTGGTGCAACCGGCAAGCACGGCACCGGCTGCCAGTACGATCAGCAAAATCCTTGGAACGCCAGGGACAATGCGCATTTCGCTTCTCCTTGCATTCGAACAGGCCCAAGCAGACGGCCTGCCACGGTTTTGCCCTTTAAAGGCTCGTTTACGGACATTTTTCTTTAAAACGCTGTTAACTGCGTAGCGTACAGATTGCCACAAGCCGGATGACTCCAGAATGAACGCAGTGCTCAGAGACGGTTCAGGTCGCCGCTGTCATATCTTGAACGAACGTCAGGTTCGGTTCGAAATCGAGGAAATTCCATGAAAACCGCTGGTATCCTGCTTGCATCTCTCTTTCTTGCCACGGCTGCCCATGCCCAGGCGGATGACATCTCGCTCGGCACGCCCGGCTACGGCGGTAGCGGCTGCCCGGCCAACAGCGTCGCCGCAACCCTGAGCCCGGACGGCAAGGCTCTCAGCCTGCTGTTCGACGAGTACGTCGTGGAAGCCGGTGGCGAGACCGGAAAGTCCTTCGACCGCAAGACCTGCAACGTCGCGATCCCGGTTCATGTGCCGCAGGGCCGCAGCGTCTCGGTGCTCGCCATCGACTATCGCGGCTTCAACCAGCTGCCGCGCGGCGCCCGCTCGCAGTTCAACGTCGAATACTTCTTCGCCGGCACGCGCGGCCCGGCTTTCCGCCAGACCTTTACCGGCCCGCAGGAGAAAGACTACCTGATCTCCAACAAGCTGACGGCGGAATCGCTGGTCTGGTCGGCCTGCGGCGAGGACGTCAACCTGCGCACCAACTCCAGCATCCGCGTCAACACGACGCGTGGCCAGGAAGCGATGGCGACGGTCGATACGCAGGACGTGAAGGCCGCGATCATCTATCAGCTGCAGTGGCGCAAGTGCCGCTGAACCCAGTCTGGTGCGTTTCCTGAAAGGGAAAACGCCCTATCCTGCGCCTTCATGAACCGGGCGGCGCCCTCGCCGCCCGGCCTGCATCCAGGGAATTTTCGTATGCGTCTTCCGATCCGCCTCGCCCTCCTCGCCGCCGCCTCGATCCCGCTTCCGGGGCTCGCCCACGCGGCAAACGGCTGCGCCGACGGAACGTTTTCCGCAACGCATTCGCCCGATGGCAATGCGACGAGTATTCTCTTCGACGATTTTTCCGCGACGGCCGGCGGTGCATCGGGCAAGAAGCGCACGACCACGACCTGCAAGCTGTCCGTGCCCGTGACCCAGCCGGGCGGGCATACCGTCTACGCCGTGGACTATCGCGGCTTCACGACGACCGAGGACGGCCAGACCGCCTCGCTGCGCACCACGCAGGACGGCAAGAAGATCCTGCAATACGAGATCAAGGGTCCCCTGCAGGACGATGTCGCCATTTCCGACAAAGTGGGCGTTTCGGGCTCGGAAACGCTCGATCTCGCCGTGATTCTCGGCGCGAGCGGGCCGCTCGACGAAAACGGCTTCGAATCCACGCTGGCGATCGATTCCATCGATTTCGCCCGCATCGGCTACACGACCACGGCCTCGGTCGTCGCCTCGCTCGACCAGATCGCCCGCCAGCGGCAGTCCATCGCGCTCGACCTGATGGACACCGCGCAGAACCTGCTCGGCCAGCAGAGCCGTTTCGACGAGGGCAGCTATGTCGCAGCCTTCGCAAGCTCGGATGCGGCTGCCGGCTTCAACGGGCGCTGGGAGGCAGGCAGCGGCGTCAGCGTTCTCGGCGGTGCCGCCATGGTTCATGCGAACCGCACCGATGTCGCGCTCGACACGCTCGGCCTCTTTGCCGGTGCGGTGCGCTATACGAGCCCGCAGGCCACCTGGCGCGCCTTCGGCGAAGTCGGCGCCTGGGGATCGCCCGACATTTCGGCCTCGTTCTCGCGCAGCTACCAGAATCTCGATTCGATCGTCTTCGCCAGCGGCAACGCCTCCGGTTCGCTGTTCAGCGCCTATGGGCGGGCCGGCGTGATCTATGCACCGGATGCCGCGAACGAATTCGCGCTCTCCACGCGTTTCACACGCTCTTGGCTCGACCTTGACGGTTATGACGAGGATGCCTCCGGCAAGAACCTCTTCGCGGGCCATATCAAGGGTGGTCGCTCCGCCTCGGACACGGTGAGCGCGGAGTTCGCCTGGAGCCGCAGGCTGGACGAAAGGCTCGACTACACGATCCTCGGCGCGGTCGGCCGCACCTTCGCCGGAAAGAACGGCGCAAAAGCCTCAGTCGATTGGGTCGGCGACGCCAGGGGCAATGCAGACGACCAGAATTTCGCGACGCTCGGCGGACGCGTCGGCTGGAAGTTCGACGAACGCTGGCAGCTCGACACAGCAGTTTCCGCGACGTTCCGCGAAAACGACAAACCGGACTGGAACATCGGCGGCCAGCTGAAGGCGTCGTTCTGACGCCGACCATGCGTCGCGTGTGACCAGGGATCGGCTCAGCCCGGGCCTCACCTGCCCCACTTTTACATACACCGTCCGGCCGCCACCCGCATGGCGGCCTGAACAATTTTCATGGCGCCCTTGAAGATATATAGGACTCCTATATATTGCGCACATGGAAACGATCAAGGACCCCCATTCGATCACCGAGCGCCTTCGCGAAGGTCTTTCCCGCGTCGGCATGGCCATGCGCATCGACGAGTGGAACCGGTCGAAGGCAAGCGGGCTCAACCCGACGCAGCTCGCCATCCTGACGCTGCTGGAAGGACGCGGGGTGGACGGTCTCGGCGTGCGCGAGATTGCCGCCCATCTCGGCGTTTCGCAGCCGACGGCGACGGATTCGATCAACGCCCTGGAGCGCAAGAGCTATCTGGAGAAGCGGCCGGAAGCTGGCGACCGGCGCGCGGTGCGCGTGGTGCCGACGGCAGCGGGCTTTGCAGCCCTTGCGGCCTCGGACACCGGCGATGGCCTTGCCGCCGAGGCCCTCGGCGCGCTCGACGAACACGAGCAGGAAGCGCTGCTTCTCGCCCTCGTCAAGATGATCCGGCAGCTACAGGTGGCGGAGGCGATCCCCGTCCAGCGCATGTGCGTGACCTGTCGTCACTTCGCGCCCTTCGCGCATGCGGATCCCGCGCGCCCCCATCACTGTCATTTCGTCGATGCCGCCTTCGGCCAGCGCGAGCTGCGCGTCGATTGCCGCGATCACGATGAAGCCGATCCCGCATCCCGGGCTGCCACCTGGGATGCCTTTCAGACGGGATAATCCCAACCCTCCAGGCAAACGAAAGGAAGACCATCATGTTCGGCAGATTTACAACCGGGGCACTCGCCGCCGGAACGGCTTTGCTATGGCTGACGACAGCCTCCGCCCATTCCATCAAGGCAGAGCCCGCCGAGGCGGTACAGGCCGCATTCGACATCATCGAAACGACGATCGTCACCAAGGGCGACAGCGCGATCTTCACCACCCGCGTGCGCGGCGAAGCAGGCAAGGACAAGCCCGATGCGACGGGCAAGTTCGAAGGCTCCAGCGTCTACGCCTATGTCTGGCCGACGAGCCTCGACAGCGGTGAAATCGGCTTCGACAAGGGCCAGGGCATCGTCGCGCTCGCCGTCACCTTCCATCCGGATTTCGACGATGCGGCCAAGGGCGGCAAGAACCGCCATGTCTGGCATCCCCACTGGGTGGTGCTGGCCGAGGACAAGGCCTGCAGCGGCGGCCTCAAGGTCATCGACATTCCGGAAGGCACCAAGCCGAAAGTGCCCGAGACCTGGCCTGGCGTTCCGCTCCTCATCGACAGCCCGGAATATCCGACCAGCTTCAAGGGCGATACGGTGGATGTGGCCATTCCCCTCTCGCTGATCGGCGGCATCAAGGGGGCTTCGTTCGACGGCGTGACGGCGGGTCTGAAGGTCAACGGCAACCTGCATGCGCCGCTGCTGTGCGTCAGCAACGTGTTCAAGGTGGCCTCGGGCGATCTCAGCCTGCCCGGCAAGGTCGTGCCGGCAGAATGACCCGGTGCCGGTCCGGCAACTGCCATTGCCGGACCGGCCATTCCTCCCCTCCAGGCAAATGAAAGGAAAGAACATGCCGAGATTTACCCTCACAGGCCCCTGCGATGCAACGGGCACGCACAGCCCGGCCAGAGCCACCATACCGGGAGGCGCCAATGACCGCGCCTGAGACAGCGTTTGCTCCGGAACTTGCGATCAGCGAATGGTTCAACACGCCGGTCCCGCTGACACTGGCCGGCCTGCGCGGGCGGCCGGTCTTCCTGCACAGTTTCCAGCTCCTCTGCCCCGGCTGCGTCGCGCAGGCCATTCCGCAGGTCCAGCGCATCGAGCGCGTCTTTGCCCATACGGATCTGCAGGTCATCGGCATCCACACGGTCTTCGAGCACCATGCGGCCATGTCGCCGGTCACTCTCGAAGCATTCCTCCACGAGTACCGGCTGAAATCCCCTGTTGGCATCGACAAGGCCGAGGAGGGGTCGGATATTCCGGTGACGATGCAGCGCTTCAGGCTGCGCGGAACCCCCTCCTCCGTACTGATCGGACGCGACGGCACAATCCTGCACCAGGCGTTCGGCGTGGAGGACGACATCGCCGTCGGAGCACGGATCGCCATGGCGCTTTCCGCGGCTCCGGTACAGTCCGCCGCAGCCGGGGACGGCACCTGCGCCGACGGCCGCTGCGCCGTACCGACACCGTTGGTTGTCACGCCATGACGGAACTTGCATTGCTCAGCCTGCGTATCGGCAAAGTCGCGCCATTGGGTGCACGCGGCGTGCCGAGCGGCATCGTGAAATCGCCGGTCGGCCATGCGCTTGCGCTGACCGAGACCGGTTTTGCCGGCGACGCGCAGGGCGATACGGTACGGCACGGCGGACTGGAAAAGGCCGTGCATCACTATCCCTTCGAGCACTATGCCGACTGGGCGAGCGATCTCGGGCCGCATCCGCTTCTCGCCGGCCCCGGCGCCTTTGGCGAGAACCTTTCGACGACCGGGCTGACGGAGAGCATGGTGGCGATCGGCGACGTCTTCGAGCTCGGCTCCGCGGTCCTCGAGGTCAACCAGGGGCGGCAGCCCTGCTGGAAGCTGAACGAGCGTTTCGGCCGGACGGAGATGGCGCGCCTGGTGCAGTCGACCGGGCGGACCGGCTGGTACTATCGGGTGCTCACGCCCGGCACCGTCTCGCCCGCCGACCGCCTCGTCCTGCGCGAGCGTCGCGCGCCGGAATGGACGCTGACGCGCATCTGGCGCGCCTTCTACATCGATCCGCTCAACCGCTCGGAACTGGCCGGCATCGCCGCGCTCGAACGCCTTGCCGAGAGCTGGCGCAGCCACGCCGCGCGCCGGCTGGAAAGCAACCGGGTCGAGGACTGGACGAAGCGCCTCACCGGCTCCGCCTGACCCAATGCAGGGCTTCCCGGCCCTGCGACGCTATTGCACTTTCGGCCGGTCAGGGCTTGCGTTAAAAGTGGTACTCAAGATACCTTTTTATGCCCGAGCGGGAGACGAAGACATGCGGATGACGCTCCACACGGACTATGCCCTGCGCATGCTGATCTACGTGGCGACGCGGCCGGATGGCGTGTGCACGGTGAACGACGTCGCCGAGGCCTACGGGCTTTCGCGCAACCACCTCCTGAAAGTGGCGCAGACCCTGCGCGATCTCGGCCTCGTCGAGACGACGCGCGGGCGGGCGGGCGGCATCCGGCTGGCGAAGGCGCCGGCCGACATCCCGGTCGGCGCGCTGGTCCGGGCGACGGAAGAGGAATTCTCGCTGGCCGAATGCATGCAGGCAGGCGGGCGGGCCTGCGCCATATCGCCGGCCTGTCGGCTGAAGGGCATGCTGCACGAGGCGCTTGCCGCATTCCTTGCAGTCCTCGACAAATACACGCTTGAGGATATTGTCCGCAACAGGGCCGCGCTCGGTCCGCTGCTCGGCATTGCCGAAGCGGCATGAAACGCGAAGAGGAGATATCGATGATATCGGGATTGACGGTTTCGGAGCGCCATCTGGCCCTCTTCGTGCTCGGCGCGCTCGCCCTGACGGGGCTCGCCATGGCAGTGGCCGGGCGGGGTGATCCGCTGGCCGTGCACGGCTATATCGTGCTGGTCTTCAGCGTCGGCCTCGGCTTCGTCGTGCTCTCCGCACTCTTTTCCCCGGAGCCGCCGGAAAGCCGGCTTTCCGAATATTATGACGACCCGACGCGGGTCGGCATCATCCTGTCGCTCGCCTGGGCGGTGGTCGGCATGTTCGTCGGCGTCTGGGTGGCCGCGCTGCTCGCCTGGCCGGAACTGACCTTCGTCGACAGTGCCTGGGCGAGCTTCGGACGCCTCCGGCCGGTGCACACGTCGGGTGTCATCTTCGGCTTTGGCGGCAATGCGCTGATCGCCACCTCCTTCCACGTGCTCCAGCGCACCTGTCGCGCGCGACTGCCCGACCAGTTCAGCCCGTGGTTCGTGCTGATCGGCTACAATCTCTTCTGTCTCGTCGCCGCCACCGGCTACCTGATGGGCATGACGCAGTCGAAGGAATATGCCGAACCGGAATGGTATGCCGATATCTGGCTGGTCGTCGTCTGGGTCGTCTATTTCTTCATCTACATCCGTACGCTGCAGCGCCGCAAGGAACCGCATATCTATGTCGCCAACTGGTACTACATGGCCTTCATCCTGGTCGTGGCGGTGCTGCATATCGTCAACAACCTCGCCGTGCCCGTCTCCTTCGGCCATGCCAAGAGCTATTCGCTCTTCGCGGGCGTGCAGGACGCCATGACGCAATGGTGGTACGGCCACAACGCCGTCGCCTTCTTCCTGACGGCCGGCTTCCTCGGCATGATGTACTACTACCTGCCGAAGCGCGCCGAGCGGCCGATCTTCTCCTATCGCCTCTCGATCATCAGCTTCTGGGGCATCACCTTCATGTATATGTGGGCGGGCGCGCACCACCTGCACTACACGGCCCTGCCGCAATGGGTGCAGACCCTCGGGATGACCTTCTCCATCGTGCTGCTGGTGCCGTCCTGGGCATCCGCCGGCAACGCACTCGCGACGCTCAACGGCGCCTGGCACCGGGTACGTGACGACGCGACCCTGCGCTTCATGATGGTCGCGGCCGTGTTCTACGGGCTCTCCACCTTCGAAGGCTCCTTCATGGCGATCCGCGCCGTCAACTCGCTCTCGCACTATACCGACTGGACCGTCGGCCATGTGCATGCCGGCGCACTCGGCTGGGTGGCGATGATCACCTTCGGCTCGCTCTACGCCCTCGTGCCGTGGATGTGGAAGACGGAGCGCATGTATTCGCCCAGGCTGATCGAGGTGCACTTCTGGCTCGCGCTTGCCGGCACCGTCGTCTACGTCTTCGCCATGTGGAATTCAGGCATCATCCAGGGCCTGATGTGGCGCACCTACAACGACAGCGGCACGCTCGCCTATTCCTTCATCGACAGCCTCGTCGCCATGCATCCCTACTACATCGCCCGCGCCTTCGGGGGCTTGCTGTTCCTCTCCGGCGCCGTCGTCTGCTCGTTCAATGTCTGGATGACGATCCGCATGGCGCGACAGGCGCGTGCCGCAGAGCCGGCCGGCGACGTTCCCCTCTACGGCAAGGCCGGCGCAGCCCAGGCAGGAGAATGACGATGAAGGAATTCTTCCACCGCAAGCTCGAGCGCAATGCCATCGGCTTCGTTCTGGCCATCGTCGGCGTCGCCTCCATCGGCGGCCTCGTCGAGATCGCCCCGCTCTTCACCATCGGCGAAACGGTGGAGGAGGCGCCCGACATGCGGCTCTACACGCCGCTGGAGCTTGCCGGCCGCAATCTCTACATCCGCGAGGGCTGTTATGCCTGCCACTCGCAGATGATCCGCACGCTGCGCGACGAGGTGGAGCGCTACGGCCCCTATTCGCTGGCCGTTGAATCGAAGTACGATCACCCGATGCTCTGGGGCTCTAAGCGCACCGGGCCGGACCTCGCCCGCCTCGGCGGCAAGTATTCCGACGCCTGGCATGTCGCCCATCTCGTCAATCCGCGCGATGTGGTGCCCGAATCTGTCATGCCACGCTACGGCTGGCTGAAGCGCAATGCGCTGAGGATCGACGATCTCGGCGAACATCTTGCCGCCCAGCGCGCTGTCGGCGTGCCCTATACGGATGCGATGATCGAAAGCGCCACCGCCGACGCCCGTGCACAGGCCAACCCCGATGATGCCGGCGCTTCCGGCGTCAGCGAGCGCTACGGCGAGGCGACCAATGTGCGCGCCTTCGACGGCAATCCCGGCCTTCTGACCGAGATGGACGCGCTGGTCGCCTATCTCCAGATCGTCGGCCAGCTGACGAAGGCGGCACAGCAGCAGACGGCAACGGCGGAGTGAGGCGATGGACATCGATCACAACAGCGTCGTCGCCTTCGCCAAGAGCTGGGGCCTGTTCTACCTGATCCTGCTTGCCGCGGGCGTCGTGATCTATGCGCTCTGGCCGGGCAACCGGCAGCGCTTCGATCGCGCCAAGACGAGCATTCTCGACAAAGACGACCGGCCGGGGGACTAGGACATGGCAACCGAAAGACACGATCCCACAACCGGACGGGTCACCACCGGGCACGAGTGGAACGGCATCGAAGAGCTGGACACGCCGATCCCGCGCGTCGTCCTGTTCTTCCTCACCATCACCACGCTGTTTGCCATCGTCTACTGGATCCTGATGCCGGCCTGGCCGCTCGGCGTCTCCTATACGAAGGGCCTGCTCGGCATCGACCAGCGCACCGTCGTGACGCAGCAGGTCGAGGATGCCGCCGCAGCCCGTGCGGCCTGGACCGGCCGCATCGCCGAGGCGAGCCTTGCGGAGATCGCCGCGGACGACACGCTGATGCAGCATGTGCGCGAGACCGGCCGCACGCTGTTCATCGACAACTGTGCCGCCTGCCACGGCACGCGCGGCACCGGCGGGCCGGGCTTCCCCAACCTAGCGGCGAGGGCCTGGCTTTGGGGCGGTGAGCCGGAGACCATCGCCGAGACGATCCGCATCGGTATCAACTCCACCAACGAGGAGACGCGCGTCTCGCAGATGATGGCCTTCGGCCGCGACGGCATTCTCGACGACAGGCAGGTGCGAGCCGTCGCCGCCTATGTGCGTTCGCTCTCGGCCCTGCCGATGAGCGAGGCCGATGCGGCTGCAGCCGAGGCCGGCAAGGAAGTGTTCACCGCCAACTGCGTCGCCTGCCACGGTGAAGACGGTCGCGGCAGCACGGAAGCCGGCGCGCCCGACCTTACCGATGCAACGTGGATCTACGGCAGCAGCGCGCAGACCGTCTATTCCTCTGTCTATTCCGGCCGGCAGGGCCATATGCCCCATTGGGAAGGCCGCCTTTCGCCGGTCGATATCAAGCTGCTGGCGCTCTATGTCGGCACGCTGACGGAAGGCGCACGATGAGCGGCGCGGCAAGCGAAACGCGCCGGCCTGGGCGCATCACCGGGCGGCTCGCCGCGTTCATCGTCGTCGCAGCCGGCCTTGCCGTCTTCGCGGGCGCCAATGCGCATCTCGTCTATGTCGCGCTGACATCCCAGCCCGATTGCGTGCAACACCTGAAGACGGAGGGCCGGGACGGCGCGTACCGCGCCGCGCGGCCGTCCTGCTAAGAGAGGAAGGATATCATGGGAACGACCGACAAGACCGGTAGTGCGCCCGTGCCGCTCGCCGAACAGCGCCGCCGCCACCTGCCGGCCGGCGCCGCGCTCGGCTGGCTCACCGCCGGCTGGCGCGACCTCTGGCGCAACCCGCTGCCGAGCCTCGCCTACGGCTTCGCCGTCTTCCTCCTGTCGCTGGCAGTGGTCTGGGGCCTCTTCCGCCTGGAGCTCGACTATATCCTCTTCCCCGCGCTTGCCGGCTTCATGGTGGTCGGCCCGCTGGTGGCGATCGGCCTCTATCGCAAGAGCCGGGACCTCGAGGAGGGCATCCCGCCAAGCCTGTCGCGCATGATCTTCGTGAAAACGGAATCCGGCGCGCAGGTCTGGTACACGGGCGCGATTCTCTGCCTGCTGATGCTGGTCTGGATGCGTGCCGCCGTCATCATCTACGCGCTCTTCGTCGGGCTCCGGCCTTTTCCCGGCCTCGACCATATCGTCGCCATGCTGCTTTCCACCCCGGAAGGGCTCGGCATGCTCGTCGTCGGGACGGCGGTCGGCGGGCTTTTTGCCGCCTTCTCCTTTGCCATCAGCACCTTTGCCATTCCCATGCTGCTGGCGGAGAAGACGGATGCCTTCACCGCGATGGGCACGAGCATTTCGCTGACCTTCCGCAACCTGCCGGTCATGCTGGCCTGGGGCGCCATCGTGCTGGCGCTCACCGTTGTCGCCATCGCGACGGGGTTCCTCGGCCTCATCGTCATCTTCCCGCTGCTCGGCCATGGCACCTGGCACAGCTACAGGGCGATCCGATGAGAGGCCGCCCCGCCCCTGCCCGCACCATCGTCATCGACGGCAAGCCGTTGCCGGAAGTGCTCGACGAAGCGATGATCCATGCCGTGGTACACGGTTTCTATGACGAGATCCGTGCGGATGCGCTGCTCGGCCCGGTCTTCAACAGCGCGATCCCGCCGGAGGACTGGCCGGTGCATCTTGCCAAGATGTGCGACTTCTGGTCTGCGACGCTGCTGCGCACCGGCCGCTACGAGGGCCGCCCCCTGCCGCCGCACCTCGCGATTCCCGAACTCCAGGAGCAGCATTTCCACCGCTGGCTCACGCTGTTCCGCATGACCGTCGAACGGCTCTGCCCGCCTGAAGTCGCCGACCTCTTCCTTGACCGGGCGCTGCGCATCGCGCACTCCTTCCGCCTTGCCATCGCGTTCAGCCGCGGCGAGGATTCCATGGCGATCGCGCCGATTTCGCGAGAAGCAATTTCATGAGTGCAGCCGATGCCACCCCCCTCGTCCTCAGCCGGGACGAAGCAGGAGAGTTCCTCCTGCCGGCCGACATGCTCGCCGCGCGCTTCGGCTGGCCGACGCAGACGCTGCGCGATTACATGCGCCGCGGCCTCGTCGCCTCGCGCGTCGAGCGCGGCGAAGGCGCGGATGCCGGGCGCTGGCGGCTTTCGGTGCGCTGTGGCAACCGCCGCTGGCAGGCCGTCGTTGAGGCCGATGGTACGGTCGGCACGCAGCGCGTCGAGGTGCTTTCCACCGGAGCGCCGAAACCCGCGCGCTGAAAGAGGGTTTGGCCCGATCAGTCGCCGAGGAGCTGGCGGTCGTCGCCGTCGCGCCGGCTGACCAGTTCCTCCTTGATACTGCGCAGCGTCTTCATCGCCTTGGTCCTGTCAGTGTAGGCCACGAGGTTGGCCAGCATGTCGATGACCGCGAGATAGGCATAGCGCGTGGAGGTGGGCCGGAAGATATTCTTGCCCTCCGGCATTTCGACGGCAATCACCACATCCGCCGCCGCCGCGACGGGCGAGCCGCTCTGCGTGACAACGATGGTGGGAATGCCGCGCCGGCGCAGCAGTTCGAGGCAGTGGACGAGCGCCGAATCGCGGCCGGTGAAGGAGGAGCCGAACACCACCGTGCCCGGCAGGGCCGCCGCGGAGATCATCGCGTTCATGTTGTGGTCGTTCGAAGCGTTGATGCGGCAGCCCAGCCGGAAGAGCCGGTTGTGCAGCTCGTTGACGATCATCGCCGAATTGCCACTCGCCCCAAAGGCTTGGATGAAATCGGCACCGCGCAGCAGGCGGGCGGCGGTGTCGAGCGCCGCAAAATCCAGTTGGCGATGCAGCTGGAACAGGGCGTTCTGTGCCTTGGCGATGATATCCTCGGCCACTTCCTCCGGCGTTTCGGTCGGCACCTCCGGCTTGACATAGCGCAGGCCCACATAGGTCAATCTGGCGAGCTGCACCTTGAAATCCGGATAGCCCTTGCAGCCGAGCCGACGGCAGAAACGCGTGACGGTCGGCGGCGACACCCCGGCCCGGTCGGCCAGCTCGCCGATCGACGAGTTGACGACGAAATCGACATCGTCGATCGCGAGTTGCGCCAGCTTCCGGTCGAGCCCGGACAACCGGCCATCCTCATCCGACAAGGCGTGAAAAAGGTCCATAGGCTGCGGCCTCCCCCTGCACGGCGCGTCGGTTCGGCGCGCAAATGAAAACAAATTTCTTGTTCGCCCAGTCATAACACAGTGTCGGCCTGCATCAATGGGCTTGGTGGCCACCGCATGAAATTCACCGGATCATTCCGGGGTGCTTTCCCATCCGCCTTGCAGAGACGCCCCAGACTGCCCGGATATCCAGGCGCTCTGGGAGATGATTACCGGAAGTGCCGCGAATTTTCATGACGGTGCCAGTTCGACCGAATGTCAGGACATGAATTTTCAGGAGAACAGGGCCCGCTTTTCAGAAAAATTTTTACGCACTGCCTTCAAATCGGCGTGAGGTGCGGAATGAAGGCCCACCATCGATGAAAATCAGACCCATCAGATGCCACCACATTTTCATGATACCGCTGATTTTCCTGCGCTTCCAGCCATTCCAGAATGTACATCTCAAGGCGGAACAAGTTGAAATCGATACGGGATTCAACCCGATCGCCACTGTCGTCGCAGCTTCCGTCGATACAGGTATCATGAAAATTTCTCACTTTGCTGCATTGCGAGAAAACAGATTACACGAAGATGCGCAAATTGCGCCCCATCCATTGACTTCCGAAGAAATTTCCGCATTATCGAGAAAACAAATTACATCGCCTCTGCGATGATCACTGACGGGAACTTTGCGATCCAGAACACGGCTTCCTGCCGTTCGGCCAGGC
>NZ_JARSBQ010000016.1:0-120878 GCF_029623935.1 Shinella sp. 838 | reverse complement strand
CAAAATCTTCGCGTAATGAAATCCCTGATCGCATCGCAGACCTCCGGTTTGCACCAGAGATTCAGATTCACCGCACTTTGGGAAGGCCAAAGAGTCGAGGTCAGCGAGGCGGCGTATAACCGTCAAGATCGACGATACTTGTCTCGATATGCCAAGGCGCGAACTCCTGGTGCTTCAGGCGCTGGCCAAGCGGAAGGGCAAGACAGTCTTGCGCTCAGCGCTGGAAGAGGCTGTCTACAATTACGAGGAAGAAATTCAATCGAATGCTCTCGACGCCCATATTTCCAGGCTCCGGAAGAAGCTACTGGATGCTGGCGCTAGGGTAACGATCCATAATATTCGTGGTGTCGGATACCTGTTGAAGGAAGAATAATGCGCTCACCGCCCAGCAGTTCGCTTTGGTGGAGGCTGAGTTGGCAGCTCAGCGTTGTGATCACTGTTGTCATCGGTGTGGTTTTCGTTGGACTGTCTGTTTATGCCACTATGGTGCTTTCTCCTAACATTGCGATGGAGAGGGAAATCAAATCAGCGGTCAGGCAGGCGATCTCACGAAATGGGCAAGGGAGCCTGGAACTGAAAGATACACTGCAGCTGCAAGCCTTGTTTGCGGAGAACAGCGAACTTTGGATTGTAGCAGCCGGCACAGACGGCGCTTCTGTGTCCCGCGGCACCGTCCCGGCCCCCTATGCGGCGATCACGCCACTTACCTACTTGTTTGTTTCTGCGGACATCCGCAAAGCCGATGGGCTAAAAGACATTGCCTCTATCGACGACATAAAGACCCCGTTTGGCGAGGTGCGGATTTTATTCGGTGGCGTCGCTGGAAAGGGATCGTCGGTCGTGGCGATCCTAGCAGAGGCATACCCGATCTATGTCTCGCTACTCGTCGTGTCGTTGCCCGCAATTTTTCTCGCCGTTCCACGGATTGTCAAACGCGCACTTGCACGCGTAAGCGATGTGGCGGACAAGGCTTCGCAGATTGAGCCGCGACGGCATGGAGCGCGCCTTCCAGTCGACGGCATACCCAAGGAGGTGGCGCCGATCGTCACAGCGTTCAACGGAACGCTCGATCGTCTCGAAAATGAAGCCAAGAAACGCCAACGCTTCCTAATCGACGCGGCCCATGAGCTCAGAACGCCTATTGCAATCATGCAGACGCGGATTGACGGCATGCCCGAAGGAGCGGAACGTTCACGATTGCTTGAAGACGTTGCGCGTCTGGCCGACACCGCTGAACAGCTCTTGGATTTTGAGCGCAACGATCAGGCGCTGGAAGCGAATGGCAAGGTCGATCTGGTTGTAGTGGCACAGACAGCGGTCGCAGATATCGCCCCCGTGGCGATCGCAGCGGGCTTCCTGATTTCCTTCCAGAGCGATACCGTGAAACTCGAGCGCGAGGGTAGTGCTCCGGCGCTGGCAAGAGCAGTCAGCAACCTTATCCGCAATGCTATCGACCACGGTGAGGGTCGCGGAGAGATTGCCGTTTCGGTTTCGGCGGATGGCTCGATTGCGGTAGCCGACCAAGGGCCGGGCATACCAGAGGAACATCAAGAACTGGTGTTCGAACCCTTCTATCGGGTGACCCCGAAAAGCGAAGGATCCGGGTTAGGCCTGAGCCTTGTCAAGCAGATAGTCGACAACCATGGCGGACGTGTTTTGATGCAGAGTGACCGGCGCGGCACGGTTGTAAAGCTTTTCCTTTGAGCTGATGGCAGTACGCAAGTGCTCGCTCCTGATTTTCGCGGCTGGAGCTTTCTCGTAATGCTGCGGCAATCCTCCGCGCAGACTGTCCCCGACGCGATCAGCGTCGGAGAGTAATGAAGTGAACAGCAACCCTCATCTCTATCATCGTTTGCTTGACCGTCCGGCCCGAAGACGATCTATGGTAGCCTTGCTCCTGACAACCGCCATTGCGGCATCGGGATGCACTTCGGTTCCAATCAAGGAGAGTGGAGCGCTTACCTCCTACAGCAAGCTCGGCCCCGCAAAGGGCAAGCTGGGCAAGAAGCGGATTTTCGTGGAGGGGCAGGAACTTGTACGAGTGAAGACGGTCCGGATCATCCCGACAAGCTTCTCCTTCGACGCCGCATCTCGGATCAAGTCGCAAGCCGACCGTTTCCTCGTTTCCAATGCGATGGACCGTGCACTGTGTGTGGCGTTGAGCGATAAGTATCAACTGGTTCCCTCCGGACGACCTGCCGACCTTACGGTCCGTTCCGTGGTCACCGATATAGTCCCGACTAACAAGGGTGTCGCGGCAGCAGCGACTATCGCCAGCGTCGGCGGCGGCTTCGCGATCCCAAGCAATATCCCCCTGGTTGGCATACCGCGCATACCATTCGGCCTCGGCGGCCTCGCCGTAGAGGCCGAAGCAACCGATAGCTCGAATGTCCAGCGCGCGGCGATGATGTGGAGCCGCGGAGCGAACTTCATTCAGGACAAGCCTCGCTATTCGGAGGTAGGCGACGCCTATGGCCTTGCAAGCAAGTTTGCCAGTGACTTTTCCCGAGTGCTCACTACGGGCAAGGAGCCAAAAATGTTGGACATTTCAGTTCCTTCAAGACATCGACTGAAATCCTGGCTGGGCGGCAGACACAAATATACTGCATGCGAAGCGTTCGGGCGAGCTCCAGGCTTGGTTGGAAAAGTCGCTGGCAAATACGGTCTTCCACCGCAATGGACCGAGAAAAGACAGATGCCTTCGGATGCGAGATGATGATCGGGAAAATCTTGCTGCGTCAGAACTGACTGACGGCAGGGTATTGTTGATTATGTGATGGCCCACCCTTTCGAGGACATCCCATAATCAGCAGGCTATTTTGTCGCGATCTCAAAGGCGGCGTCGAGGCAACTCGCGACGACACTGGAGTTGCCGGGTTGGTAGCTTTCTTCACGAATACGGCGACTATGGTGAGCTGGCAAACGGTGAAACGCGGCTGGCGTTCTCCTCCTGCGCCCTTATGCGTCGACTTGGAAAAATCCCGCCAAATCTGACGCACGGGCATCCGATTTTGAGTTTGCATTGAGACCGGATTGTGTCTACCGCCCTTCAGCGAGCCCTGTTGGCTGACGCCATCCTCGTACAACATACACGCGACGAACCATGGGGCCAATGGAGTAATGAGGCGGACGGCCTCCGCACCCGGCATCGCTGTGCCATACTGTGGCTGTCAAAGGCCACAATCGTGAGAACCGTCCATGAAGGAACTTACCACAGTCGGCCTTGATCGCTAAGCACGTTCTTCAGCTCTACGGCGTCGATTAAAATGGCGGCTTCGTTTTGCGGAGGAAGCTCCGGCGGACAGAGGTCGTCAGCTTTTTCAGTCAGCTCTCACCTTGTCTGATCGGCATAGAGGCCTGCGCCACTGCTCATCATTGGGCTCGAGTTTTGTTTAATCTCGAGCATGAGGTTCGATTAGCGTTCGTGGACAAAGGGTATCCATAGTTTGACTGCGGCGATTGCGACGAAACCGAGGTAGGATTCTTTGGTCTTGTCATAGCGGGTCGCAACGCGCCGCCAGTTCTTGAGCTTGTTGAAGAGCCGTTCGATCTGGTTGCGCCATTTGTATTTTGGCTTTGTCGTGCGGGATCGGCTCGCGCCTGTTGCTTTTTGAAGGGATGACAGCCTCGACCTTGGCACTGGCGATTTCGTCGCGAATGGCGTCGGCGTCGTAACCCTTGTCGGCGAGGAAAGCCTCGATCCGATCGGAGATCATGCGGAACAAGGGCGCAAAGCCTTGGGTATCGTGCGTTTGCCCGGGCGTCAGGACGTAGCCGAGCGGTCGACCTTTCGCATCGCAGCGGGCATGGAGCTTAGTGGTGAAGCCGCCGCGCGATCGACCAAGCGCCTCGGTCTCCTGAGACCCCTTTTTATGCCGACCGCACAATGATGTGCCCGGACAATTGTGCTGTCGATCATGTCGGCGCTTCGATCCCGCTCGACCATCTCTGCCAGCGTTTCGAGCATTGCTTCGAACACACCGGTCTCGACCCAGCGTCGATATCGGCGGAAGACGCTGTTCCACTTGCCGTATTCATCAGGCAGGTGTCGCCATTGCGCACCCGTGCGCGCCATCCACATCATGCCTTCGAAATAGCGCCGATTGTCCTGAGCAGGGCGGCATCCGCGTCCTTGCTCGGGGGGAAGAAGCGGGCCGATCACCGCCCATTCCTCGTCCGTCAAACCGATCCGTTCGCCCAAGGCTACCTCCAAATGAAAGCCTTGAATCAAAAACCGATTCCGCAGTCAACCTTTGTCCACGAACGCTAATGCCGGCGTCTTGCGTCAAACCGTACGTGAAGCGGCAGAAGAACGATGCAAAGGATGCGGAAGCGATCTGTGAGGCGGTGACCCGACCGACAATCGCGGCCCAATCGGCCGAGCCGAGTCACCATGAGCTCGTCGCTGGGGTGCAGAAATTCTATGACGGTCGCCAGCGCGTCGTGCCCGTCGCGACTGTTGCTGGACATTTTTTCCGACCGAGTGATGGTCTCCGTCGATTTCGGGTAACCTACAGCGCACACAGCCTTCCTCTGGAGGTTTACTGTTTCACCAGGACACCGGCCTGGGACGTCTAAGAAGGCATCCAGTCGGATATCATCGACCATCTGCTTGCGATCCTTCCGGAATTCGATCTGGATGTATTCCAGAAACCGAATGGCCGCGATTTTCAGGCCTATCGCCCTTTGAATGAACCTGCATCACCCCCATCACCTGGATTCGCGCTCGGCCATTCGGGTGAAGTAGGGTATGGGTTCATAGACCGGCGGCACCGGCCGGCCGGCGATCACGTTGGACCAGCCGCCAGCCGATAGCCCGCCATTGCCAAATTTGATCGAAGCAAGACGATGCCCGCATTCTATCGCAAATCCAAGCTTCTGCGTCGGTCCCGCGTCTTCTGGGGCTCGTTTTCCCTCTGGCGTCCGCGCCTCATCTTCTGGTGCGGCGCGCTCGCCATCGGGGTTGTCAGCGTCGGCTTCGCCAAGCTTGCCGACCTCGCTCAGCACGGCTTCACAAGCATGACAACGGCTGGCGAATGGAATTATCTCATTCCGCTTCTCATAACCCCGGCCGGTTTCGCCCTCTCGGCCTATCTGGCGATGCGTTTTCTTCCGAACGCGCAGGGCAGTGGCATCCCCCAGGCAATCGCCGCGCGGCATCTCAAGGACGAGGAGGATCGCGGCCGCTTGCTGTCCCTGCGCATCGCCTTCGGCAAGATTCTCCTGACGGTATTCGGTCTTCTTTGCGGCGCCTCCATCGGCCGAGAGGGGCCGACGGTACAGGTCGGTGCCTCGATCATGCTGGCCGCCGGTCGCTTCGGCGGCATGGCGCAGGCCCGCGGCCTCATTCTCGCGGGCTCGGCTGCCGGCATCGCCGCCGCCTTCAATACCCCGCTTGCCGGCATCGTCTTTGCGATAGAGGAGATGGGCCGCACCTATGAAGCCCGCACCAATGGTCTCGTGCTTGCCGCCGTCATCATCTCCGGCCTTGCAGCGCTCGGCCTTTCAGGCAGCTACCACTATTTCGGATCGACGTCGGTCGCGCCCGTTCAGATGCGGGACTGGGCGCTGGTCCTGGCCTGCGGCATCGGTGGCGGAGCGCTCGGCGCGATCTTCAGTGGCATGGCACAGCATTTCGGGCAGCGCATCCGACGCTGGGCACAGCCCGAGCCGATGAAGCGCATGGTGCTGCTGGCTCTCTGCTGCGGACTGGCCATCGCCGCTATAGGCGTGCTCTCGGGTGGCGATACCTTCGGCACCGGCTATGAGCAGGCCAAGGGCGCCGTACAGGGCGAAGCCCTGCCGCACTTGTTCTTCCTGGAAAAGTTCGCCGCTGGCTTCCTTTCGATGCTGTCAGGCATTCCGGGGGGTATCTTCGCCCCTTCCCTTTCCGTTGGCGCGGGCCTCGGCAGCACATTGGGCTCACTCCTCGGAACCAGCATCGCGCTTGCCGCCGTGCTTGGCATGGCGGGTTACTTCGCCGGCGTCGTGCAGGCGCCGATGACGGCCTTTGTCATCATTCTCGAAATGACGGGCGACCACGAGGCGGTGATTCCCATCATGGCCGTCTCGATGCTCGGCTATCTTACGTCCCGTATTCTCTCGCGCGAGCCACTCTATCACGGCCTCTCCCGCGTCTTTATCGCAGCCGCCATCCGAATGCGGCGGGCGGCCGGAAAAGGCTCCGGAGAGACTGACATATGAGCCGGTCAGAGTAATTCCTGCCAAACGAACAGTGATCGCCGCTTCGAGGAAAGGTGGAAACGCTCTCAGGAGGTCTGTACCATGACCCACGGATGCCGATGGTGATCAAAGACGCGTTGTGTTGGCTCCAGTCCATCCTTCTCCTCAAAGCAGCCAAGAGCCAAAGCCGTCATGCCAGGGCGAAAGTCTGGCTCCCAGAAGAGGGTGAATCGGCAGGAAGGGCAGAAGTGAAACTCGACGGGCTTGCCGCGGTCGCCGATCCGGGATAACACCGTAGATATGCTGGCGACTTCGGTCATTCCAATTGCAAAGAACACAGCAATCCCGCAAGCGGAGCCTTTCCGGCGCTGGCATTCCAGGCAATGGCAGACGGAGACTGTCACCGGTTCGCCCTGCGCGACAAGCGAAAGCGCGCCGCAGGAACAGGTAGCCTTCCGTTTCATTCGTGCCTTCTCCCAGGTTCAACCAAATCTTATGCCAAATCGCCGTTGACCGCTGCACAGCATTTTCTATAAGGGGTTCATTCACCCCGGACCCGGTGAAAATCCGGGTGGCTCTTCTGGCCGCCGATCCGCCAGACAACGCAAAAGCATCAAACCAGTTCACATGCCGGACATCATCCGGTCTGGATGCACTACTCTTGCGGACTTTTCATGTTCAATCTGACGACCTACAAGCGTGAGTGGTTCTCGAACATTCGCGCCGATACTCTCTCCGGCATCGTAGTGGCGCTTGCCCTCATTCCCGAAGCCATCGGATTTTCCGTCATTGCCGGCGTCGATCCCAAGATCGGGCTCTTCGCCTCCTTCGCCATCGCCTGCGTCTCCGCCTTCGTCGGCGGCCGGCCCGGCATGATCTCCGCCGCCACGGCGGCGACGGCCGTTCTGATGGTCACGCTCGTCAAGGAGCACGGGCTGGAATATCTCTTCGCGGCAACGCTTTTGATGGGCTTCATCCAGATCGGTGCGGGCTTTCTGAAGCTCAGCCGCGTCATGCGCTTCGTCTCGCGCTCCGTCATCACCGGCTTCGTCAACGCACTCGCGATCCTCATCTTCATGGCGCAGCTGCCGGAGCTGATCGGTGTGCCGGGGCTGACCTATGCGATGATCGCGGCGGGCCTCGCGATCATCTATCTCTTCCCTTATGTCACCAAGGCCATCCCGTCGCCGCTGGTCGCGATCCTCGTGCTGACCGGCGTCGCCTATTGGGGCGGCCTGGACCTGCGCACGGTCGGCGATCTCGGCGAACTACCCTCCGCGCTGCCGATCTTCGCACTGCCCCAGGTGCCGCTGACCTTCGAGACGCTGCAGATCATTTTCCCGTACTCCATGGCGCTCGCCGCAGTCGGCCTGCTGGAATCACTGCTGACTGCACAGATCGTGGACGACATGACGGATACGCCGAGTTCCAAGAGCCAGGAATGTATCGGTCAGGGAGCGAGCAACATCGCTTCCAGCCTCATCGGCGGCATGGGTGGATGCGCCATGATCGGCCAGTCGGTGATCAACGTCACCTCCGGCGGCCGTGGACGTCTCTCGACCTTCGTCGCAGGCGCCTTCCTGCTGTTCCTCATCCTCGTGCTGGACGATCTCGTGCGCATCATTCCGATGGCAGCCCTGGTCGCCGTCATGATCATGGTCTCGATCGGCACTTTTTCCTGGCGCTCGATCCTCGACCTGCGCCGCAATCCTCTGTCTTCCTCCATCGTAATGCTGGCAACGGTCGCGACCGTGGTTGGCACCCATGACCTTGCCAAGGGTGTACTCGTCGGCGTGCTGCTCTCCGGCGTGTTCTTCGCCGGCAAGGTCGCCAAGCTCTTCCACGTGCGCTCGACGCTGGGTGCGGAGGGTACGGAACGCACCTACCATGTCGACGGCCAGATCTTCTTCGCGTCGGCGGAAAGCTTCACGGCGGCGTTCGATTTCACCGAGACGCTGCGCAAGGTGACTATCGACGTCACGCAGGCGCATCTGTGGGACATCACGGCCGTCGGCGCGCTCGACAAAATCGTCCTCAAATACCGGTGCCAGGGTATCGAGGTCGCCGTCATCGGCGTCAACGAGGCGAGTGCACACATGCTTGATCGGTTCGCGCTGCACGACAAGGAGCACGCTTCGCTCTCAGGATCGGCAAATTGAGCCCGTAGGCCACCTTACGCTTCGGCCACCGTCGCGCAATGAGGATTCAGCTCCATCAACGCCATCGTTACCTTCGCACGATACCGTAACGGAATTGCGGCCTTGAAAAAGGCCGTACCGTTTGGAGTGACGATGCCTGACGCGGTACAAATGCATCTCGCGACGCATGTCCAACTGCAGCTTTTATTTTTGATGCCGCAGGAACCATCGTGCACGCAGGCTCTTTTACACGCGCGATCAATTCGACGGGCTCCCAATGGAGCTGCTTCTGCCCGATTGGCCGCTTGAGTTAGAGATGCCGCTGTGTCGCATCGTAGACGGCGCAGGCCATGAAAGACGTGCATGTGTCAGGATCGCGCGCTGGCTGGGCCGCTCCGACGAAATGATGACGGTTTTCATCGATGTCGAGCGGACAAAGGAACAAGAAGTTCCAGTCGCAGAAATCCGCTTGCGATCCATTCTCGACATGCTGCCTCAAGCGGTCTGCGTTTTTGACGCAGAGGGCCGATAGGTCCTTTGGAACCAGAAATATGCAGAACTCTACAGTGACATTGCCAGGCATCTTCGGCCGGGCATTCATTTTGAGGAGATACTGAAGATCAACCTTGCCGGCGACGAGATGCGGGAATTCATCGAGGACAAGGAAACATGGCTTGTCGAGCGCATGGAGAAGTTCCGGCTGCCTGCCGCACAGGAAGAACAGCAGCTTCGCGACGGCCGATGGCTCCGGCACGACGACCGCCGAACGCTCGACGGCGGCGCTATCGGCATGCGCATCGACATCACTGATTTGAAGCAGCGCGAGGAATGGCTTGGCCAGTTGTTCGACGCAAATCCGATGCCCATGTTGCTGTGCGACGGCGATAATCTGGATATCATGCACGCAAATCAGGCCGCATCTAAATTCTATGGCTGGGATGCGGAAGAATTGTTGTCGCGGAAACCCATCTCGCCTTGATGGCGGCCGCCAGCGCTTTCAATGTCGCATCGGCCGGCAAGTCGGACAGGTAGTATTTACGCTCGTCTTTTGATCGCCATTCGCCAACCAACCAGGCTTCCTCGCCCGGCATGTGTTGCGACCACACAGGTCGGAAGCCTGCCAACGTAGTCAATCAACGTCTGCCGACGCATCGTTCAGCGAACAATGACCGCGCCGACCGCATCCACGCCAACTATGCTGCAAGCGTTTTTGCCCAGATCAATCCCGAGGATCGCAATAGACATTGGCTCGCTCCTTTCGCTTTCTGGATATCAGCATCGTACTCGATGCTGGGGGAATGGGTGGGCCATTCAATAAATCCGCCCACGCGCTGGAGCAGGACCGTCCCGACATCCTGAAACGCCGCCGCGCCTGGTTCGACGGCCAGCCTGACCTCGATCCGGCACGCCTCGTCTTCATCGATGAGACCGGGCTGTCGACCAAGATGGCGCGTCTGCGTGGAAGAGCGCCATGCGGTGAACGCTGCAGAGCCGGCATCCCGCACGGCCACTGGAGAACGACAACCTTCACCGGCGCATTGCGACTGACGGGCATGAGCGCGCCGTTCGTCTACGATAACGCCAAGAACGGCAATGTGTTCCTCACCTATGTCGAGCAGATACTGGTGCCGAGTCTGTCGTCAGGCGACGTCGTCGTGATGGACAATTTGCCTGCCCACAAGATCACCGGTGTTCGCGATGCCATCGAGGCGGCAGGAGCACGCCTGCTTTACCTGCCGCCGTACAGCCCGTACTTCAACCCGATCGAAAATGCCTTCTCGAAACTCAAGGCACTGCTGCGCGCCAAAGCCGAGCGGACCATCAAAGCCCTATGGGATGCACTCGGCGACATACTCGACCAGTTCTCACCCGCCGAATGTGCCAACGACTTCAGGGCAGCAGGGTATGAACCGGATTGAACAGGACGTGCTCTAAATTCTACGGCAGCCTGGATGGTAAACGATCACGTCAGTGAAGTCACACAATTGTGCGCATTAAAAAATAAAAAAATCTGCTAAAACGTGTATTATGGATCGCTTCCCACCAATTTGGAGGAAGCTATGCAGAATTTTCTTGTACGAGTTTATGATCAATCCGGGCAGAGCTGCGAACTGGTGGCTATGGTTCCTCTCATTCAGAACGAAAATCAGAATCTGAGCGATTCTGAATTGATTGCGATTTCGATGTGGATACTTCAAGATCTGGAACGCTTCTCAAACGCCGAGATCGAATCCTTCCGGTACCGCCTGGATATCCTTCATCCTCCCGACGCTTTGGCCCTTAATTCTGCTCCACAACAACGCGATGAGGAAGCTCCAGGCCTCCCGCCGGCTCAAGCCGAGCAGAAAAGCGTCCTTCGTCAACAAGCATATTAGTGATCCCTACTTCGTTCATCTAGATTGTCGTAGACGCACCTAAAATGAATGCGGTTCTCGAGTGTCGATATCAACGTTCCCACCCGGCGGATTTTCAGGGCGACACCGTGAACACATTCGATCGGACCCTAATTTCCTTCTCGGGAAACAGCGTCGGCCTGATCGTCCATAGCGTATTCAGTATGAACTGCCCCTCAGGCAGGACGCACTTCGTCGGCCACGTCCACCAGTCGAGCTCAACGATATCGGGAAGCTCGTTGCCGGGCCGGTAGGTTCAGCGCCGGGCAAAGCCGGTTTGGTGGCGGATTTGTATCCTGCAGCGACAAGCGCCCGCTCGAAGGCTACGGCATAGCCGGCAATTTTCTCGGCCTTGTCCGTGCCGTTGACGATTTGACGGGCACCGACGTAGTCAGCCCGGCCATCGGTGATTTAGTCGTTCAACGCCTTCCCGGTGAAGCTGCCGAGTTCGATGCCGACGAAGAGGATCTGGACGGCGATCGGAAGCTCGAGCGCCTTCGACGGGTCCTTTACGAGATCGACGCCGATCTCCGCGCCCTTCCGGCAGGGGCTGAGCGAGCGTGGCCTTACCTGGGCCGTGGGCGTTGGGGGGACCCAGAAGGTCTATCCGGTTGACCTGGCCCTCATCTGTCCCGTCGCCGGGCGCGGGCGCCCGCGCAAGAACCATGTGCCCGACGCAAAGTCGGTATCGGCGGAGAAGACGCTGGCGACCGCGCCCTGGCGCACGCTGAGTTGGCGACGTGGCACCAAGGGGCCGCTGAAGGCCCGCTTCGCCGCCGTGCGGATCAAGGTGGCCGACGGGCCGACCCAGAGGATCGGCGACATGGGGCAGCAGCATCTGCCGGGAGAAGAGGCCTGGCTGATCGGCGAACATCGTTCGAATGGAGAGGGCAAATATTACCTCTCGAACCTGCCCGCCGACACCTCGCTCAAGCGCCTGGCCGGCGCGATCAAGGCGCGCTGGATCCGCGAGCAGGCGCATCAGCAGTTGAAGGAGGAACTCGGGCTCGACCACTTCGAGGGACGATCATGGACGGGGCTGCATCGGCACGCGCTCATGACCATGATTGCTTATGCCTTCCTTCAATCTCGGCGCCTCAAGCAGGCGAAGCGGGAAAAAAAGAAGCCAGGGCCCGCCACCCCAGCCCACCCTTCCGGCCATCCGCGCGACTATCATCGCCGCCCTCGAACGGCCACCATCAACACGATGTCCGCACTGCCGCCGACCACTCTCTTCTAAAATTCTGCCAAAGTCGTGCTTCTGTAATGGGCCTTTGTCCGTCAAGTCCCTCGGAATGATTATCTCGTCGCTGGGGTCATGCTTCTGTCCGTGGTCAGCACGAAGACTGCCACACTATGCCATCAGATCAACAAGCCGACAGGTCAATCTAGGGAGCGTGCTTCGCCGAAGCGGTCACAGCACTACACACGACCTTGCCAAGCCTGCGTCCCAGCGACGGGACCTTATCAGATGCAGACCTTGTGCTTGCCTGCATCAATCACATATCTCTCCTCATGCCGCGACAGGGCTTACGCTCCAGCGAAAGTTGCATCCACCCACATGCGGTGAAGAACGACACCGAGTTTGCGGGCAAGGGCGACCTTCGCACGCTTCATCCCGCGACGCCTGGCCACATCGAGCGCCCAACGTTTTAGACTGGAAAAGCGCGTCGCCCGCGTCAGCATTATGTGGGCGGTCTCGAACAATGCCGTTTGCACCATAGCGTCGCCGACCTTACTGACTCCGCCATCCCGATCGGTTTCGCCGGATTGATATTTCTTCGGCGTCAGACCGAAGTAGGCACCCACCGTCCTGGACTTTTCGAACCGGGCAGGATCATCAACCGCGGAGCGATAGGTCAGCGCAATCAGGGCACCGACGCCTGGTGCGCTCATCAGCCTTTTGCAAACTTTGTCGGCGCGGGCGATCCTGAGCATCTCGCGGTGCAGCTTCGTAAATTCGCTCCACAGCGCTACTCGCGCCGTCAGCATCGCGTCAATCACCGTCGACAATGTCGAATGCCCTTCAATCAGTTCGCGGATGCGCGCCTCGAAACGCCCGCGGCTGACCTCGCCGACCTTTAACCCATAGCCACGCAGGATGCCCCGAATACTGAGCTCGACGTCGAGTAGCTTGGATTGCAGAAGCTTGCGGCCGACCAATAGAGCCGGAGTGTCCTGGGCCGGCGACGATTTGGCGTGAACCGGGCGATACCATCCCATGCGGAGCAGTTGCGCGATCCCTCGTGCATCCTTGCGGTCAGTCTTCACCGTCATCGCCGAAAGCGCCGCCTTCACATGCCGCGTTTCCAGCAAAACCACATCATGCCCCGCAGCAACGAGAGCCGCATACAGCCATTGGGACAAAGGCCCCGCTTCAAGGCCGATGCGCTCTACGGGAAAGCCCAGTTGATCAAAATACCCGACCAGGCATTCTGGCTCGCTGCCTACCTTGACCTCCCGAACCAGCTTGCCCGTCGCGTCGACCACACACACGCTGCTCTCTTTCAGCGAGACGTCGATGCCTGCATAATACCCCATGGCTGTTCCTCGCATGATGCTTGAGGCCGATCGCTCGGACCTCGTTCCAAACATCATCATTCTGAGGGACAGCCACGAAACTGGCTACTCGTGAGACGCCGGCCCATTACGGCATCTAGGCATTGGTGCGCTGGGCGCTGATGAAGGCACGGTTATAGGCGCGCTCCAGTAGTACCAGAGATAGCGTTGCAAACATGATGTTATCCTTTGGGTGTCAGTCTAAACTCCAGGGAGGGCTATATCGCCGTCGCCGCGCCCCGGAAGGCTTACGGACAAAAGCTACCGATAGCTGATATACACTATAAATTGATCATCGTATTTCTTGGATTGACTATCAGATATTTCCAGTTTTTGATCGAGAACAAGAAGATAATCAGAAAACATGAGAGCGGGTGTGGCCAAGACGAAAACAGAGAAAGCCGCCGAGGTTTGCGCGACCGTCGCATGCATCATCATCGCCAGTCTACTATTTCTACCGTTTTTAGCGAAGGCACTATGAGAACTCCGAGCGCAACTTCAAGGCGACCGAATAGAAGCCCGATCCATCGCGACGATGCGATCTACCAAATCGGGCGCGCGATCGGTGTCGGGCTATCCATCACGATCTATGCGATGATCTTGTGGCCGCTGGTGAGGCATCATCTATAGCTCGATGCCTCAAAATCACGGTGAGACTGCGCGTTGTCAGTGAGCATCGTTTTTCGCTGGCGCAAGGAAATGTCGATACAGTAGATGATCTGTTGGCTCTTCATTTCTAGTCAGTGAGAGACCCGGTTGAGCTATAAGAGGGGAGGCTCCCGGGTCTCAAGTCTTACGCTTCTTGGAGGTAGATGCTCAACGTGATCGCATGGACGAAGATGGCGTCAATACCGGGTGAATCTTTCTTTCCTGCAATCCCGGGTCATGTGTGGATGCACCCGGCTCAACTTGCTTATACACGTAGGCGTAGATTGGTCTGGAAGTTCATGTTCACCCGGGCGATGTTTCGTACCGTCGGCAGCGCAGCGTGTGTCCTGAACGGGTCGTGGCGATGGTGGATGAGAGGTCAAAACCGATCTACTTAGGATTTGTTTTTATTCTGTTTTTCGGATTTCCCCCTCATCTGGATTAGCCCCTCATCTGGATTAGAGTGAGGGAATTTTATGTTCCCGATCTGATCCGCGACGATGCGGCTGGCCTCGATGCCGAGCCGCTTCCGGTACACGCCTTTTGTGTAGATTTCGGCCGTTGCGATGTTCGTCCAGCCGTACTGGGCGAGCAGCTGATGCGTGGCGGCGCCACCCTCGGCCGCCAGTGTCGCGCTCAGCTTCCTGAGACCGTAAGCGGATTTCGTCACGCCGGCCCCAGTGCACCTATCCCTGAACCAGTTTCCGAAGCTCTCCTTGACGAATGCCTTCCCGCGCGCGTTGCTAACGAGATGGAGGCCGCGTCTCGGCGCCTTGTTGATGATGCCGAGCAGATCGTCGGAAAGCTCGATGGTGATTCGGGCGGCGGTGGTGAGGGAGGCGGTCATTGTGCCATCTCCCCTTTAAGTGCCGCGACGTAGCGCCCACGCAGGCTTTTGGCGCGCTCCTCGACATTCTTCAGCGCAAAGAGCAGGCTGTCGCGCTCGACTGAGCTAACGGTAAAGACGAGGCAGTCCCCATCCTTTTTGTCCGGCTTGGACGCACTGCCGACGCGAAAGCTGCAGCTATTGATCTGGCCCACCCGCAGATGCGCCAGGTGAACGACACCGGCCTCTATGCCGGCACTGTGCGGGTTTCCGCGACAAATTCCCTCTGATCGTCAGGCAGGGTCTCGCTCAGTTCGCAAATTTCAGAGACCTTTGCAGACGTAACCCGTCGAAACGTTATCTCTGCGCCATTCAGTGGAAGATTCATTTAAGTTAACTCTCTGACTCAGTAGGAAAATATGCGCGAACGAGGCAGTACAGCATTGCGCTTTCGCCAACAATATCTTGGTGTTGGTTTTGTATCGGGCCGCCAAGAGCCAAACGGCCCACCCGCAGGGAGGATGACAATTCTCGCGGTGAACCACTTGCCCGGCGTCAGTCCACGAATTAAAGGAGCCCTACTGCGAACCAATCGCAGTAGCCGATAGTGATGAGCGAGGTACCAAGATGGCAGCCAACACCATGCCGAGTGCCGGCGGGCGTATGCCGGCTGCCTTCGGAGCAGATGATCTGTTCCACTTGTTCCCATCGATGGTGCAGGCGCAAAGCGCCGCCGCATCCATAGGATCGCTTATCAATGCAAAAACTCGAGCACGAGACCTATTCGGTCGCTCAGACTATTTTAGCTGAACTCTCTTCTATCCACGTTGCTATCGCATCCGTCCTTGACGGTACGATCGATGGCGAGGTGTGGGTAGACAATCCAATCAGCCCCCAGGTGACGGTCGTCGCCAACGGGGACGCCTACTATCTCGCGGGCAACCCGGACACCGAGGACGAAACTCTCGCTAGCCTGCGGGAAACAATCCCCGACTGGGCCTATCTTTTTGCGGAAACCCGCTGGGTTCCACACCTTTCGAAGGCGTGGAGCAATGGGTTCGCAATCCCTCATCCGCGTGTTCGCATGGGGCATGTTGCGGGCACAGCCTTGCCGGCAGTACGTCAGCCAGGTCCAGGATTTGAGATCCTGCCGATCGATCGAGCGCTATTCGATCGCAAGCCTGGCAATCTTGAAACGGTGGAGGATTGCGTCGAGGGCTGGACCTCTCCGGAGGCGTTCTTCAACCAGGCTGTTGGGTACTGCGCTCTGCACAATGGGCAGATCGTCAGCCATAGCGTGACGGACAGCGTCAGCGGTCAACGGTGCGAAGTCGGCGTCGGCACGGAACCCGATTTCCGCCGGCTGGGGCTCGGGCGTGTGGTTGCTTCGATGACCACCGCCGAATGTGTGCGGCGTGGCCTGCATGGCGTCGAATGGCACAGCCATGAATCCAACAAGGGCTCCATCGCCATCGGCCGATCCATCGGCCTTTCGGAATTGGATCGGCATGTGGCCTATAGTTGCCGGTTGCCTGCCGAGAACGTCGGTGATCTCGACACTGATCATTGCCGCGAGTTGGCCTCGCATTTCGAGCGAGCCAGCGGGCAGATCAACTGGAGCCGCTTCCATGCTGCCGGAGCGCGGGCACTTGCCGGCGATCGCGAAGGCGCCCTGGAAAATGTGAGACTTTTGATCGAAAGCGATTGGGAGGGCGAAGCAGAGTGGCTCGAAGAGTTCTGGGCACTACAAACCCTCGCAGACGATCCGGAGTTCAGGGCACTGCTCGCGCGCAAGCGTGAGCTGGAACTCTAGTCACCCAGCACTTTCTGGCCGCATCGTCCGATGCGGCCAGTTTGGCGCCATCTTAATCGGTCGTGCGACTGGGGTCCCGTCAACGCGAGACTACAGCGAGCCGCATGGTTCGTCGTTAACGGAAGCGTTGCCTCGCTGTTTCGAGCGATGTTTCAGGACAGCGGATTGACTCACTGAGTCCTGCCTTGCTCGACCAGATGCCTGATGTCGTCGCCCAGCTGACCATTTTGCCAGGCAGTCCCATCATCGACTGGCCTGCCTGCGGCTTTGGCAGCCTTGAGCGCATACCCATCCATATCCTGCATCCAGAGGGGAGGTCCGCCTCAGCGAAGATTCGCGCGTTCGTAGCTCTCGCTAAAGCAGTCCTTCGTGAGAATCGTTTTCTCAACTGAATCCTCTCGCGGAGACTTCTGTCTGTGACGTCTCAGGCTTGTGCCGACGTAGCGGGTGCGACGGCATGACAATCAGCATCTGTAGTCGTCAGGTTTGTTTCCGAAACCAATCCAGCAGTGTTGTGAGCCGTTCTTTTGCCGGATGGCTCGCGAGGAAGACCGCCCAGTAGGTTGGCCCCGGCAAAGCGATATCTGACACCCGCAAGAGCGCGCCGGTCTTCAATTGGTCTCCGACGAGATGTTCCGAGGCGAGCACGGCTCCCTGACCTGCCAGAGCGGCGTCCAAAGCGTGGACTTCTTCGGAAAATGTCTGGCTGATTTTCGGTGAAACGCCGTCTACCTGTGCATGGGCCTGCCATCGCTCCCAGTTCGGCGCATTTGCAGCTCCCGATCTCCAGCGATAGTGCAGCAACGGCAGCGCGAGGACTTGATCCGGTAAAAGCAGCTCCGTGCCCGACAACAGGCCAGGAGCGCAAACGGGTACGATGCGGTCTGGAAACAGCCGATGCCATTCGGCGTCAGCGCCAGGGCGCTCGGCATAGCGTATCGCCATATCGATACCCGAGACATGCAAATCCGCGACGCGATCATCCGCCTCGATGGCAACGCTCAGTCCTGTCTCTTCGCGCAGTTGCGGAAGACGAGGCATCAACCACCTGCTGGCAAAAGCCATTGTAACGGAAAGGCGCAGTGGGCCATCCTGACGGTCTGACAACTGCTCGATGGCGGTCGCGATGCGATCAAGGGAATCCCTGAGTACCGGGAACAGCTGTTCTCCCGCTGTTGTAAGCCGTACCGGGCGCGGATAGCGCCGAAATAACTCGACGCCCAGAATCTCCTCAAGCTGTCGCACCTGATGGCTGATTGCTGTCGGCGTTAGATGCAGCTCTTCGGCCGCAGCTGAGAAATGCAGATGCCGGGCGGCGGCCTCGAAGGCGCGCAAGCCGTGGAGCGGCGGAAGCTTTCGCAACGATAGACCTTTCGAGACTGATCATCGCCCATGATGAATCTGATTCATTCAGCCCCTGAGATATACGCTTTGGCCCGTTTTTTCCACGCCTGATAATTTCAAAGCAATTCCAACCAGCAATGAAAGGAAAATTCGATGAGCTGGCTATATCTTGGAGCTGCCGTAATCTTTGAAATCGCCGTAGCGATCAGTGCCGGGAAGGCGAAAGGTTTCACGCATACCGGGTGGACCGCCGTGACCCTGGTCAGCGGCGCAATCGCCACCTTCTTCCTCAGCCTCGCTCTGCTCACCTTCGATGTTGGTGTCGGTTACGCCATCTGGACCTCCGTTGCGGGCGTCGGCATCGTCATTCTGGGCGCCCTGTTCTTCGGCCAGCAACTAAACGTGAAAAAGCTGCTCGGAATCGCCCTCGTCATCGGCGGGGTCGTCGGTCTTCGCCTAAGCGGCGCGGCATAGCAATCACTTCTCCTCCACCCATCCCTTCCGATCTAAAAGGATACTGAAATGACAAATGCAATCGAACAGCCCCAAAGCAGCGGACGCGCATGGACCATGTTGATGCTCGCGAGCGCCTTCGAAATTGGCTATGCGCTCAGCGTCGGCGGCAGCCAGGCCTTCACGGTCCTGAGTTGGTCCGTGGCCGCTCTGCTCTTCTTCCTGCTTACGCTTTACTTCCTCAGCGCCGCCTTGCGGACCATCGATGTGGGAATTGGCTACGCTGTATGGGCGGGCATCGGCTCCGTCGGCGCTGCTGCGGCAGGCACGGTCCTTCTCGACCAGCCGCTGACACTGATGCAGGCATTCTGGCTCGCGGTCATTATCGCCGGGGTCGTCTGGTTGAAGCTCTCCGACAGTCCGAAGCTCCAGGGGACATCCTGATGGTTGCCGGCATTTCATCCCGCCTGGCGCAGCTCATGGAGGAGGCCGTCGCCTACTCTATGGAGCATGTCCACGGAGGCGGCATTCCATTCACTGCCTTCGTCGTCGATCACAACGGCCAGCTTCTCGGGCGCGGGGTCAATCGTGTACGGGCCCATCACGACCCCACCGCTCATGCCGAGGTCGAGGCGATACGTGATGCCTGCCGCACGCACGGCACGACCCATCTGATCGGAGCGACCTTGCTCGCGTCAGCAGAGCCATGCGCGATGTGCTACATGAACGCGCGCAGTGCTGGTATTTCGCAGGTCTTCTTCGCTGTCGACCGGGACGAGGTCGCCGCGTACGGCTTCGATTATCGAGGCAGCTACCATCTCTTCGCCGACGACCCGCAGACCTGGTTGTCGCCTGAGGTAAGCAAACTGGCGGTGCCAGAGGGATTGCATCCTTTTCTGGCGTTTTGCCCGGAACGACGTGTTTCATAGGAACACCGCGCCGAAATATGAGGATCGCGGCTTTACGAAGTCAGCCTCCGCATAGAACCTCTTATCCTGACCGCAAAAGACCTGCCGATCGCCTGGTGTGGGCAGCTATGTCCTACAGTGCTTGCCTTGCATGCGAGGTTGGCATAGGCGACGAGCCGCAATTTTTAAGTCTTAAGACACACGACAAGGCCGCAACGGCGGCGGCCTTGTCCCGATCAGTCGTCCCCTTTCGAGCGCTGCATGCCCTCGGCTAGCGTCCAAAGCAGGCGATTGAGGCCGACATTTAATGCCATTGATGGCTCGGGTTGTGGGCGGCGAATACGAACCAACCAAGCGGCCCAGCCAGAGCGGAGCGGAGGCCGTGCGCAAAGTTCTGATCAGGATGTGAGACCTTTAAAAATGGAGGTCCTTACAAACTCTGATCACCATATTCATGGCTGATCAGCAGATCGGCAAGTTTCTGCGCTGCAGGTCCTAATGCCTCATCCCGGCGGTGGGCGACATAGGCACTAGAGGTGACCTCGCCATTGAGGCCCATGGCGCTGACATTGAGACGCACGAGTGTTCCTTGTTCCAGGCCCCCTTTAACGAGCCAATAAGGCAGTCGCCCCCATCCGGCTCCTCCCAGGATGAGATTGTGCTTGGTGTCCTGCGAGTTGACGCGGCAGGTCCGTGACGAAACCACTCCGAAATCTCGGCCCGGAGATATATCGGATGGATCGGTCAGAACGATCTGGAGATGATCGGCAACATCCATCAGCTCCATTGGATGGCCCGCATGGCGGAGGGCCAGTGGATGGCACGAGGCGACCACCGCAACCTGGCTGATGGATATCAGCGGCTCGAACTTGATGCGGGGGTCGCGGAAATCTTCACCGACCATAACCGCAAGCGCACAACGGCTGTTCCTGAGCGCGTCGAGCGGACCGCCCATAGCCTCCGACCAAACACGGACGGCAACGGCAGGGTAATCGTGTCGCAACCGTGAGATGGCGCGTGCGACCTCCTGCATGGGAAATAGTGTGTCGACAGAAATCGCGAGTTCCGTTTCGACACCATGCGCAAAGCCGCGTGCCTGGGCGCGCAGTACGTCCACGCGCAGAATGATGTCGCGTGCGTTGCCGAGCAACACCTGTCCCTGCGCCGTCAAGGCCGGCTTGTAACCGGAACGATCGAACAGTTTCACGCCAAGTGTGTCCTCAAGGTTGGCGATGGTGGCGCTTACGCCCGATTGGACGCGTGAAAGCTTATGAGCTGCGGAGCGAAAGCTGCCGCTGTCGGCAATCGCTACGAAGGTCCGGATCTGATCGAGCGTAAGGGCATCCAGCATGATCTATTACCGTGATCATCTAAATCATATTTATTTCACTTACTTCGATCATCCGTTTGATGCAACCTTCCGCCCAACGAGATCAATGCGAGGTCAACGAGATGACTAAGGTGCTGGTGCTTTACTACTCCTCTTATGGGCACATCGAGGCGATGGCCTTGGCCATGGCTGAAGGTGCGCGTCAGGCCGGTGCGACCGTAGCGATCAGGCGCGTGCCAGAGCTTGTTCCCGAAGCGGTTGCCGCAAAGTCCGGATACAAGGTCGACCAGTCCGCGCCGGTCGCAACGGTGGCCGAACTCACGGAATACGACGCCATCATCATCGGAACGCCCACCCGCTTCGGCAATATGGCGTCCCAGATGAAGAATTTTCTCGACCAGACCGGCGGGCTCTGGTTTGAGGACAAGCTGGTCGGAAAAGTCGGCAGCGTCTTCACCTCGACCGGCAGCCAGCATGGCGGGCAGGAAACAACGATTCTGTCCACGCAAACCGTTCTGTTCCACCTCGGCATGATCATTATCGGCTTGCCCTACAGCTTCAAGGGCCAGATGCGGATGGACGAAATCACCGGCTGCTCGCCCTATGGTGCATCAACGCTCGCCGATGATGGACTGGGAGGGCATCGCGAGGTGAGTGACAACGAGCTGGAGGGTGCGCGCTTCCAGGGACGCCATGTCGCCGAGATCGCGGCTGCCCTCGTGGCTGGCCGCGCGGCAGAGGGCTCGTGATGGACACGCCATCAACAACGAGAGCAATGTCCACGCACTGGACTGCCGTGTTCCTTATCGTTGGCAGCGGGATTGCACCCGCCTTGCAGGCTGGCAAGACGACGATTGCAGCGCCGCTGTTGCAGAATGATTTTGGAATCGGGCTGACGGCGATCGGCTGGCTAGCGGGTATATTTGCGCTCATCGGTCTTGTCGGCGGCATTCCGACCGGTGCGTTTGTCGCGCGTTTCGGAGCACGGCGCATCCTCATCATCGGGCTTTTGGTCACGACAGCCGGCGCGGCGCTTGGCGCGGCGATACCGGGACTGCCCAGCGTGTTTTCCGGCCGAATTGTCGAAGGGGCGGGTTTCCTGCTGGTGACGGTCGCCGCGCCCTCTTTGTTCGAAGAGGTTACGCTACCATCTGATCGTGATCTGGCCTTCGCCCTCTGGAGCTGCTTCATGCCGGTCGGCTTGGCGGTGGCGATGCTGGTGGGACCGCTGTTCGAGGATTGGCGGACGATGTGGTGGGCAAGCGGCGCGCTGACGCTAGCCATCTGCATCGCCGTTCCACTAGTCATTCCTGCCGGCGGCAAAGGCCAGGTCATGTCCTGGAACGGTTTGCGCCGCGACAGCATGACCGTGGCGCGCGACCGGGGCGCTATTGGGCTGGCGATCACCGTTGCGCTCTACAGCCTGATGTTTTTCGCTGTCTTCAGCTTCCTGCCGGTGCTGCTGATGGAGCGGCTGCAGGTGACGCACCAGACGGCCGGATTGCTCAGCGCTCTGACCTCGGCCGTGAACGTCATCGGCAATCTGACAGCGGGCCTGCTCCTCTCTAGAGGCTTCAGCCGCCCGGCGCTGCTGATCGCTGCATGCCTCGTCATGGGACTGGCCAGCTTCGGAATATTTCTCCCCGTGCTGCCGGACGGTGCGGCCTTCGGCCTGTGCCTATTGTTCTCGGCTGTCGGCGGTGTGATCCCGGCTATCCTGCTGTCCTCAGCGCCACTTGTGGCGCCAGCGGCAGGGTTGGCTCCGATCGTTCTGGGCCTGATCGTTCAAGGCAACAATCTCGGACAGATTCTTGGTCCGACAGCCATCGGCGGCGCACTGGATCGATTTGGCTGGGGTTCAGCCGCCTACATTGTGGCGGGCGCGGCGCTGATTGCCGTGCTCGTGGTGGCCTCGACGCTCAGGCGGGTCGGCGCAGAGCGGGTCAGCTTTGGAATTGGAGACCGCTGATGAGCATCGAATTCAACCACACAATCTTGGCGAGGCAAGACGCGCACGGCTCTCCTGCATCATGTATCGGCTCAATAACCGATTGCATACTGCAATCAGATTTGCGATACTCCCACAATGAAGGTGCGATCCAACTGCCCCATCAACCTAGCCGCCGAGGTGCTCAGCGATGCCTGGAGCCTTGCAATCCTTCGGGACATCATATTTGGCGACGGGCGATCGTTCCGTGATATCCGCGGCCATTCGCTCGAAGGGATCGCGACCATTATCTTAGGGGCCAAACTCAACAAGCTGGTCGCGGAAGGACTGCTGACGAGTGCCGCCGATCCGAACCGCAGGCAACGGGCGATCTACAATCTGACCAAAAAGTCCATCGCACTGCCACCTGCGGTGGTTGCACTCGGCACCTGGGGACGGCGGTTTCTTCCGACGGCGCCCGAGCTGGCGATCCACAATCAGGTGATCGAAGACGGAGGCCAGGAACTGCAGGGGGCGTTCATGGCTGAGCTCCGTGAGCGCCATCTCGGCATACCGAAACCCAAGAACGGTCCGTTCGTGTCGGGGCATCTGCGAGCCACTTACGCAGCCGTTATCGTCGAGACCGCTGCACCAGCCCCTGAGAGGAGACGATGACGTGCCCAAGTTCATCACAATCGGATATGGCGACCAGGCTGGCTACGACCGCACGCCGCGCCCAGTCAGGGACGCCGCCCATGCTCAGGATGCAAAATTGCTGTCCGAAGGCGCGGTGATAGGGATCGCTGGCGCGCCTGTGCAGGTCCGCAATCCTGAGGCTCGCGGCATTGAAACCCGTCAGGGACCATTTAAATCGTCGGCCTTGCCTATCGCCGGTTTTGCAATCATCGAGGCCGCCGACTTGGCCGAAGCCATCAAGAAGGTTTCGCATGTGCCCTGCGCGGTCGCGCACGGCGTCGTTGAAGTCTGGCCGCTGCACGAGACGACTTGATCCGATGAGGATTTGAAGCATGGCGAAGATCGTATTCCGAATGGACCTGTCCCTCGATGGCTGTTTCGATTTTCAGGGTTTACCGGTGCCTGATGCCGAACTCTTTTGTCACAGGACCGAACACGTCGGCGATCTGGCGGGCACCATCTACGGTCGCCAGATGTACGAAGTCGTGCGCTATTGGTACGACGACCATCCTGATTGGACCTCGGAACAGCACGACTTCGCGGTGGCGTGGCGACGCCAGCCGAAATGGGTCGTATCGCGCTCGTCGAAGTCGGTCGGTCCCAATGCCACGCTTGTCGCGGATGACGTAGAGGTCGTGATACGCGAGCTGAAGGCTAAGCTGACAGGAGAGATTTCCGCTTCTGAACCGACGTTGGCGCAAAGCCTGTCCGATATGGGCCTGGTCGACGAATTTCGTCTCTACCTTCAGCCCGTGGTGGTTGGTCGCGGAAAGCCCTTCTTCTCCCGCCCTCGGCCGCCGCTCCGCCTTGTGTCCAGTGAGCGAATTGGCGGGGAAGGTATCAGGTTGACATACGCTCCCGCTTAATCGCGTCGCTCTCCTGACGACATTGAATTACCTCGTGGGCGGACCCATATCACCCGCCAAGCGGAGCGACGAGGAAACTCCGACCAAGGCCCCGCCGATGATGCAGAAGATTTGCGGCCAGATTTCGGACGGTACAGCTTCCTTGTGACGCCGTGGACGAGCGCATAGCCCGCGACGGCGGCGGGCGCGGCGAAGACCAGCGCCTGATAGGCGAACTGCGCGGCGTTCGCGCCGAGCTTGAAAGGCAAGGGATAGGCGGCGAGCCTATCGGCCAGGATGCAAAGCCCGGCGACAGCCAAGACGCTCATCAGCACCGCGGCAACCATGGTTCTTCTCCTTTATGGTGATGGCAACCGCAGCAACGCATGAGGTGATCGGGCCGCGCGACCGCACGGTCGGCGTCCCGTGCGCCGTCATGTCGAGCGTCACCGCCGTCGCCAGCTTGTCCGCCGTTTCATGGGCGCGGCGCTTGCTGGTTTCCCACGGGAGCTTCACCGCATTAACGGTCAGCGAGGCGCAATGCGCGAGCAATGCCATGAGGCTCGCATGGTCGAGACCGGCGACGAAGCCCCAGAGGTCGACCACTGCCACATCGCGCTGCATATCCACCGCCCATCCGGTGTGGCGGTCATGCAGCATCTTCGCCGCCGCCGTGTTCTCTATGCCGTCAGCGTGGGCGGCGAGGTAATTGCTGGTGGGGGTGATTTCGAGGCAATGGGCCGTGCTGCCGCCCCGATAGAAGGTCTGCGCCGCCAGCGTGTGGATGACGGCAATCAACGACATATCCAGTTGCTCGCCAAGAGCGAGGTGCAGGCCAAGGGTGCGGTGCGCGGTCAGGTCGCGAATGAGGGAACCCGGCAGCGGCTTGCCAGCGTCCCCGGCCTCTTCTTCCCGCTCTGGCTCGGCTTCGGGACGGTCCTCGCCTTCGCCGTCCTCGCCGTCGCTGTCCAGGATTTCACCATCGCCGCTGACGCGCACGCCGTCGATGACGGTTTCGCCATCCTCGATGGTTTCCGCCTCCGGCTCCGGTGCCTCGTCCTCAGCCCGCATGAAACCACGCTCGATCCGAACAACTCCGTTATGGCCGACGACGATGAACGCACCGACGCGCGCGATTTCGTCGGGATCGTTGGCATGGCGCTTGGAATCGATCTAACTTGCAACGGCCGCTTCGCGCCCCATTTCAGTCGTTTTTCTATCCGTTGTGCGCTCTACAAAACGGACCGTCTATATTAGGGCATTTCCACTTCCACTGCCCCAAATCACCCCTGAGGATCACGATCGGCAATCCGGGGTTGAGGATTGAGGCGTTCCACCCAAGTCTAGGCCATCGACCGGCGAAGGAATTCAATCATCGCCCGCACTTTGGCGGGAAGAAAACTGCGGCTGCGATAGATCAGCCAGGCGGCCGTATCGAAGCGCGTCGCGGTGACATCCCAGCCCCCGATACAGGCATGCAATAGCCCCTGTTCGATTTCATCTGAAATCAGCCAGTCCGGAAGGAGCACGCGGCCCAGACCGGCAAGGGCTGCGTAGTGGATGGCACCTGCCGGTGAGGGGACCAGATCGCCCTCGACCGCCTGCTCGGTCAGGGCGCCGGCAGCGTCGCGGAATATCCATCTGGACCGGTAATCCCGATAGGGAAAGAGGATGGCCCTGTGATGAGCCAGATCCTCAGGCTGCTCCAGCCTAGACGACCGGCGCAAACAGTCCGGCGCGGCGACGACGCGGTATCGTGTGTCCATGAGCTTGCTCACGACATAGTTGCCATCAATCATTGGGGCCAATCGGATGGCAAGGTCGACACGGTCCGCTACCAGGTCGATGATGCTATCCGAAAACAACCCCTCGACGGTCACAGCCGGATATCGTGCTCGGAAGCCGCTCAAACGCGGCACGGTGATGCGTTGTCCAAAGGTGACGGAGGCCGAGAGGCGCAGCGTGCCCCTTGGTTCGACCTGCATCGCCCTGCACTCTTCGACAGCCCGGTCCAGTTAGGGCTCCAAGCCCGCGCAACGCGCCGTGTTTCGAATGTGCGTTTCCATTTCTAACCGAGCGCCTGCGGGATCATTTAAGCGCAAAGCCGCGACGATGCGGCGATGCTCTGCGATTGATTCACTCATGCGAGCGGGATCGGTGATCGGAATTGCTTGACGCTGGGTGGCAGTTAGTTGCTCGCGCACAGTTTGATAGAGCGCACGCAGCATCGTATTGCTACAAGCGGACGCGATGATGGCATGGAATTCCAAGTCAGCTTCGACGTTGGCCAACAGATCCTGCTGCGCCCAGCCTTGCTCCATCTGCTGGGTCATTTTTTCCATCTGATCCAATTGATTTGCCATAAGCCGCCCTGCTGCAAGACTAGCCATCTGCCCTTCCAACATGATCCGGGTCTGGAACACGTCGAAAACCGAATAGCTGTCGGAGTAGCGCCAGGGGCCCATGTGATTGGAAGCGGACGGAGCACCACCGGAAACGAACGTTCCCCGTCCCGCCTCGGTCTTCAGCAAGCCGAGGGTTTCGAGGGTCAGCAAAGCCTCCCGTAGAGAGGCACGACTGATACCAAATTTTTGCGAGAACTCACGCTGCGAGGGAATTTTCTCCCCCGGCTTGAGGCTGCCGCTCTGAATCATGCTTTGGATTTCGCGGGCGACGGATTGTGGCAGCAGAGTCTTGTTCAGCATCGTATGTTTTCCATACCCCTGCGACACCGCCCGTGCCTGATCTTAAGGGGCTAATCTCGCAACAAGTCTATTTTATCGGCACCATCTCTTGCAATTACCAAACGGGCGTGCTTCTTTGGTCCTACTGGTCTGACCAGTTAGACCAACCGTAACCGTTTCATCGCCAAAAAATCAAGGGGAACCTCATGAAAGCGATTACACTCTTAAGTTCAACGACCACCTCCGCCCTGCTTGCTGCGGTAATCTTTTCCACTTCCGCTATCGCCGCCGACCTCACCGTCGGCGCCAACATTGGCAACGTTCCGTGGGAATTCCAAAATGCGTCAGGCGAAACGGTTGGCTTCGAGGTTGACCTCATAGCCGAGGTCGGCAAGCGGCTGGGCAAGTCGGTCGAGTTCGTTAATGTTCCGTTCAACGGCCTGTTTTCGGCCGTCCAGTCCGGCCGCATCAATATGGCGATATCGTCAATCACCATCACCGACAAACGGCTGGAGTCCGTCACGTTCGCACAGCCCTACTACGACAGCGATCAGTCCTTGACGGTGTCGGCAGCCAGCGGGATTGCCGGGCTTTCGGGCATGGAAGGCAAGGTCGTGGGCGTCGACACTGGCTCGACGGGCGACATGTGGGCAACCAACAACGGTGGGCAATACAAGTTTGGCGAAATCCGCAAGTTTGAAGGCCTGTCGCCTGCGATGCTCGACCTCGTTGCCGGTCGCGTGGATGGTTACATCAGCGATATCCCGGCACTGCTCTACTACGTCAAGGATAAGCCGGAGCTCAAGGTGGTCGAGCGTATCCCTACCGGTGAAAAGTATTCGGTCATGTTCAATAAGGGCGACCCGCTGGCCAAGGAGGTCAACGAGGTGATCTCGACGCTGAAGAAGGAAGGTTTCGTCGCCAAGCTGCATGAGACCTGGTTCGGCGCCAAGGCTGAGGACACCACCTCGACTGTCATGGTGATGGACATGCCGGTCGCCAAGTAAGCCACGCCTCCTCGTGACGGCGGCACGCTGGTGTCGCCGCCAACTCCACAGCGACAGCCGGTGGCTCCATGAATCTCGTCAACACCTTCTTCAATATTCCCATCCTGATCGACACATTCCCGCTTCTGCTATCGGGATTGCTCGTCACACTGGAGATTGGCGTCACCAGCATCGTTGCCGGTCTCGCCGGCGGACTGTTCCTCGCTCTTGTCAGGCTCTATGGGCCGGGCCCGGTGCCATTCCTTTCCAAGATCTACATCGACATCTTCCGCTCGATCCCGCTCCTAGTGCTGTTGATCATCGTCTATTACGCCCTGCCCTTTGTCGGCATCCGGTTCTCGCCCTTCGTCTCTGCGGTCGTTGCGCTCACACTTGTCTCTGCCGCATACACCGCGGAGATTTTCCGCGCGGGCATCGAGGCCATCCCGCATGGGCAGTTCGAAGCTTCGCAAGCGCTGGGACTCTCAGGTCGCCACATGATGGTCGACGTAATCCTGCCCCAGGCGATCAAGATCGTCATTCCGCCATTGACGAACAATTGCATCAACGTCCTGAAGGATACGGCCCTAGCCTCCGTCGTCGCCATGCCCGATCTCCTTAAGCAGGCGACCCAGGCGCAGGCGCTGGCTGCCAACCCCACGCCTCTAATCGGCGCTGCGCTGATCTATGTCGCCTTGCTCTGGCCGCTGGTCGCCGTCGTCGCGCGGTTGGAAAAAGGTTTCGGCAAGGACAAACGCTCATGACCCCCCTCATCAAGATCAGCAACCTGAAAAAAGCCTATGGCGCCTTCACTGTCCTGCACGGCATCGATCTCGAAATATCGGAAGGCGAAGTTGTCTGCGTAATCGGTCCATCCGGGTCCGGAAAATCAACGCTGATACGCTGCGTCAACCGCCTGGAGGCTTTTTCCGACGAGAGCAGCATCGTCGTAGACGGCATTACCGTCGGTCCTGGCAAGGCGCTGGTGAAGGTGCGCGCCGAAGTCGGCATGGTTTTTCAGTCATTCAATCTCTTTCCACATCTGACCGTGCTGAAGAACGTTATGCTGGCGCCGATGCGGGTGCGCGGTGCGAAGCCGGCGGAAGCCGAACGCAAGGCCCGAGACCTGCTAGCCCGGGTCGGCATCGCCGCACAGGCCGAAAAGTATCCGGGCAAGCTTTCCGGCGGCCAACAGCAGCGCGTCGCAATCGCCCGCGCTTTGGCGATGGAACCCAAGGTCATGCTTTTTGATGAGCCGACCTCCGCACTTGATCCGGAAATGGTCGGTGAGGTGCTGGACGTAATGAAGACGCTTGCTGGCACCGGCGTGACCATGGTCGTCGTCACACACGAAATGGGCTTTGCCCGCCAGGTGGCCGATCGAGTGATCTTCATGGACGGCGGCCGCATCGTCGAGCAGGGCACACCCTCCGAAATCTTCGACAATCCCAGAGAAGACCGGACGCGCAGCTTCCTCCGCTCGGTTCTCGATCACTGAAAACAAAATTGGGTCTGGAGGACCATATGCCAAACCAAAATACATCCGCAAAAGGCGCGCTCGACCTCGATTTCGTCCGCAGCCAGTTTCCCGGCCTGTCCCATGGCTGGACATTTTTCGACAATGCTGGCGGGTCGCAGATTCTGAAGCGGGCGGTCGAACGGATCAATACCTTCCTCTACGACAATAATGTCCAGATCGGCGGAAGCTACGAGGTTTCGCAGGCAGCCGCAAAGGCACTCTACGAGGCACGAACTGCGGCCATGCATCTCGTAAACGCGTCACGGCCGGAAGAAATCGTTTTTGGCAACTCGACGACAGCACTCCTGCAGAACCTCGCCCGCGCGATGATGAGCCAACTTGCTCCGGGCGACGAGATTATCATCACTATCGCCGATCATGAATCGAACATCGGACCGTGGGACAGGCTGCGTGACGCAGGCATCATCATCAAGACGTGGCCGCTCAACAAGGACACCTACACGCTAGACCTTCTCGATCTTGAGCCGCTTATGTCGGCCCGCACCAAGCTCGTGTGCGTCACCCACGTGTCCAATATTCTCGGTTCGATCAATCCGGTGCGCGAGATCGCCGATTTCGTTCATGCACGGGGCGCGCGCATCTGTGTCGATGCCGTCGCCTATGCGCCGCATCGCGCGGTCGACGTTCAGGCCTTCGATGTCGACTACTACGTCTTCAGCCTCTACAAGACCTATGGTCCCCACTATGCGCTAATGTACGGCAAGTACGACCACCTCCTGGAACTGGATACGCTCTATCACTATTTCTACGGCAAGGACAAAGTGCCGGGCAAACTGGAACCCGGCAATCCGAACTACGAGCTTGCCTATGCAACCTGCGGCATTGTTGACTACCTTACCGAAATCGGCGAAATGGCTGGCGAAACCGGCTCTGCCCGCGAGAAGATCGTTGCGGCTTATGGTGCGATCACGGCGCAGGAAAACGAACTTGTCGATCGACTGCTGACCTATCTGCGTGGCCGCAACGACTGCCGCATTGTCGGCCATAGCGCCAACCGTGACGGCACCCGTATACCGACGGTCAGCTTTGTCTTCGACGGCAGGGATTCTGCGGAAATCTGCAAGGCGATGGACGCCCACCGGATCGCAATCCGGTTTGGCGACTTTCATTCGCGGCGCCTTGCGGAGTATCTCGATCTCACTGAGAACAATGGCATGGTCCGGGTCTCAATGGTCCACTACAACACGATCGAAGAAATCGACAGGATGACGAAGGCGCTGGATATGATCCTCGCATCGTCCGCCAACTCCGCGACTGCCGCCTGAGAACCGGAAGAGCCCAACATGTCCTTCGATACGATCATCCGGAACGGTACCGTCGTTACCGCCAGCGATACCTTCCGATGCGATGTCGGCATTCGCAATGGCCGCATCACCGCAATGGCCGAGAACCTTCATGTTGCGGACGAGATCATCGATGCCAGCGGCCTCTATGTGATGCCTGGTGGTATCGACAGCCATGTGCACCTGGCGCAGCCATCCGGCGACGGGATCGTCATGGCCGACGATTTCGCGAGCGGCACGCTCGCGGCAGCCTTTGGCGGGAATACGACGATCATGCCGTTCTGCCTACAGGAAAAAGGATCGACGCTGCGGGAGGCGCTCAAGGCGTATCACGCAAAAGCGGAGGGCGAGTGTTTCGTCGATGTCAGCTTCCACATCATCGTGACTGACCCGACGGGCCATGTACTCGGGCAGGAACTGCCAGCCCTGGTGGCGGATGGATACACGTCGATCAAGGTTTTCATGACCTATGAAAACCTGCGTCTGCGTGACGACGAAATCCTGGCGACGCTCGAGAGCGCCAGGACATCTGGAGCCATGGTGATGGTTCATTGCGAAAATGAGGATGCAATACGTTTTTTGATTGGTCGCCACGAAGCAAATGGCGAGCTTGCTCCGAAGTTTCATGCCACAAGCCGCCCGATTGCCGCCGAGCGGGAAGCCACGCACCGGGCGCTTTCACTAGCCGAGATCGTGGATACACCGATCGTCATCGTCCACGTATCGAACCGGGAGGCAATGGAAGAAATCCAGCGAGCGAGGGCACGCGGCAGCAAGGTGGCGGGTGAAACCTGCCCGCAATATCTTATGCTCACAGCCGGCGACCTCGACGCCACGGAATTGGAAGGCGCGAAATTCGTCTGCTCTCCACCGCCACGCGACGCGGAAAGCCAGATTGCCTGCTGGGAGGGACTGCAGAACGGGACGTTCGACCTGTTCTCGTCCGACCATTGCCCCTTTCGCTATGACGATGACGCGGGCAAGCTTAATGAAAAGGGCAAGCGAAGCTTCCGATGGATACCGAACGGAATTCCAGGCGTCGAAACGCGGTTACCGATCCTGTTTTCGGAAGGCGTCGGCAAGGGTCGCATTGACCTCAACCGATTCGTCGCGCTGTCCTCCACCAACCATGCCAAGCTTTACGGCCTCTATCCGCGCAAGGGCACGATCGCCATTGGGTCGGATGCTGACATCGCGCTCTGGGATCCGAACAAAACAGTCATCATCAGCAATGATATCCTGCATCATGGAGCCGACTACACGCCGTATGAAGGGCTTGAGGTGACAGGCTGGCCGGTACGAATGATGCTGAGGGGCAAGACAGTGACCGATGGAGAGGCGTTGGTCGCCGCCAAGGGCTTGGGCACTTATCTAGCACGTGCAAGTTCGACATCTGTGTAGATGCGGCTCGACAGCGTCGATGGTCTACCCTGCGCTCGGCGCCACCATCACCTACGCTTTGCGGCCTCATCGATTTCGCGTGAAGTGCACGTGGGAGCTCCAGGTTCGACATCAAAGTTAGTGAGCACTGATATCGACAGTTCCCAACTTTCGCCGGTCGATGCAGCTTGGACCGCTGTCAGGGCTTAGAGCAGAGAGCTTCGCTGCAACGCTCTAGGGCTTCAGATGCTTAGATTGCTCACATCGCTAGAGATCAGCGCCTTGAGCACGCCTTGACGGGTGTGCTCGCTATGCTCGACCATCGCCGCCCTGGCTTTTTCGCTGTCTCTCAGGCGCAGCACCCTGACAATGTGCCTATGATCGTCATTCGTTTCAGGGTTCACATCCCGACTGCGAGCTCCCAAGTAGAATAGCCGCGCGCATTCGTCCAGAAGTGTCGATATCATCGCAACGAGCCTTGGATTGGTTGAGCCCCGTGCAATGGCCATGTGGAATTGCCCGTTTGTTTTGACGAAAGAATGGATAGTCGGTCCCTCTGAAGGCTCGTATCGTGCGTTTGCGAGCATATCGAGATGATCAAGATCGTCGGCGCCGAGATTGAGCGCAGCCATGGCGGCTGCGGTTCCCTCAGCCATAGCCCTGATGGCAAAGAGATCGTTGATATCTTTCACTGTAACAGGCGTGACCCGGTAACCGCGCCGTGGAAAGGCTTCGATCAGTCCCTCCGCCACCATTCTCCCCAGCGCTTCGCGCACCGGCGTCTTGCTCATCGCCAGTCGTTCAGCCAACTCGAGTTCGGAAAACTCTGCTCCTGGCCGAAGTCCACCCATGAGGATCTGTTCACGCACGGATGCGTAGGCCGTCTCTGTTAGAGACTGCTTGCGAGGTTTGCAGGTAGCGCCGTCAGCATTCGTCAATGTTACCTCCACATACGTTTCCCATGCGGCTTTTGGGCGGCGCATTTCTGCGGCGCCCCTTGATTTTCTGTTGTGGTCGAAGTTCGGCAAACAATCAATCGTATCGGCCTTTGACATGAGATATTTTGTAGTATATCACGTGGAATATCAAATGGCCGGAAATTTTTCGGCGGCTGGAGGCGACGTGGGTGACATTCTTGTAATCAATCCGAACAGCTCGACAGCGGTCACGCGGTCCATGGCGGCTTGTCTCGAGCCATTGTTGGATCAGCGCCACGCCATTCGCTGTGTCGAGCTTTCCAAGTCGCCGCCCGGCATCGAAACCGACGCCCATGTCGCGGAAGTCATTCCCCATCTCGTCGAAGCCGTGCGCGATGCGAAAGCTGACGCTATCGTCGTAAGCTGCTTTTCCGATCCGGGCATAGATGTGGTTCGTGCTGTAGGGCGGGTGCCCGTAACCGGTATTGCAGAGGCCGCTTACCTCGCCGCGCTCGGCCTTGGTGCCCGTTTCGGGATTGTTTCGCTCGGCCCATCATCGATCGCGAGACATCGACGCTATCTTGAAAAACTTAAACTGGATGCGCGCCTTGCCGGCGACCGTTCCATCGACATGACGATCGTCGAGCTCATCGCAACCAACGTCGTCGAGCGCGTTTCCTCGATTGCCGTGCAACTGCGCGACACGGATGGCGCCGACGTCATCATTCTCGGCTGTGCCGGTCTTGGCTCCTACCGCGCAGCGTTGCAGGACAGTCTCGGCCTGCCGGTGATCGATCCCGTCCAGGCTGGCGTTGCGCTTGCGTGCACCCATGCAGATCTTCGCTATGCCGCGAGGGCTCGATAATGCTGGACCTTATCGTGCGAGGCCACGTTGTTACGCCGGAAGGTGTCCTTGAGAACGGGTGGGTTGGCGTAAGCGATGGCCGCATCGATACTGTCGGCACTGGCAGGGCGCCAGACGCCTTGCAAACACATGACGCTGGCCAAAGCTACGTGATGCCCGGGGTGGTCGATGGGCAAACGCATGCAGGAAGTTATCTGGGCCTGCCGGGCATCGAGGCGACGACCCGTTCTGCAATTGCCGGCGGCGTTACGACGATCGTCGACATGCCATATGACAATCCGGAGCCGTTGAGCACCCCGGCGCATCTGGCCGCAAAGGTGGCGGCGATCAGTCGGTATGCACATACAGATGTCGCTCTTTACGCCACCATCATGCCAAGCCAGCCCATCGACGACATCAATACCCTTGCGGAAAGGGGGGTCGTCGCATTCAAGATATCCGCATTCGAAAGCAGCCCAACGCGTTTCCCGCGCATTGACGCAGCGCTCACCCTCGATCTGCTGGGTGCTCTTGCCAATACGGACTTGCCGGTTGGCCTTCACAACGAAGATCAGGAGATAGTGCGATCCCGGGTTGAGCGCGCGCGTGGTGCCGGTCAAGACGGTATAGGGGCTCATTCCCAAAGCAGGCCGCCCGCTGCAGAACTCGCATCGACAGCACATTTCCTTGAGCTTGCAGCCACGGTGGGCGCCCATGCCCATATCGTTCATATCAGCCTGCCGCGAGGGTTCCAGCTCGTCGAAAACTATCGCCATCATGGTTACCGGGCCACTGGCGAAACCTGCGTGCATTATTTCTGGTTTGACCCAGAGCGCGACGGCGCGGAACTGGGCGCGCGCATGAAGGTCAATCCGCCGATCCGGCCGGGAATGATTGATGCGTTATGGAGCGAGGTCCTGTCTGGCCGTGTCGCCTTTGTCAGCTCCGACCACTCAAGCTGGCCGATCGACAACAAGTTCGCAGACACGATCTTTGATGCCGGAGCAGGCGTGCCCGGAATGGAGACGCTCCTGCCAGCCTTCTACACGGTTGCCAAGGCGAAGGGTGTAGACGCAATCCGGTTGACGGTTGAGCAGCTCTGCGAGCGGCCGGCCCGCTTCTTCGGACTTTCACCGCGCAAGGGCGCGATCGTTACCGGCGCCGATGCAGACCTCACCATCTTTGAGGAGGCCGATGTCGTCTGGGATTCGGCAAATGCCGAGGATGGACTGCGTTGGAGCCCCTACGACGGCCGACGCTTCGCCGGCCGCGTTGCCGGAACCTATCTTGCCGGACGCCTTGCCTACGATGGCACGCGCGTCCTCAACCGGCCGGGCGACGGGCGCTATGCCGCGCGTGGTCCCATCAGCTGGTTCACGGGAGAAATGAACCAATGAGCACTGCACATACCGCCCGCCCCGATGGCGGACAGGTCGAGAAGGCCATTACCTTTCTTTACTACAAGGACCTGCCAAAGGCATTTGCCTTTTATACCGAGGTCATGGGCTTCCCGCTTGAGATCGATCAGGGCTGGTCGAAGATCTTGCGGATCGCCGAAAACGCGTATGTCGGGCTCGTGGATGAAACGCGCGGCATGCATCGCGCCCATCCGGTGAAGCCGGTGCAGCTGTGCATCCGCGTGCCCGCTGTTGACAGGTGGCACGCATATCTCGCCGGCCACCAGGCTTCGGGCCTGACGGACCCGCGCGACAGCATGTCGCTCGGTATTCGCGCCTTCGTCCTTGAAGATCCGGAGGGTTATCAGATCGAGGTCCAGTCCTTGCTTCTTTAGATCGCTCCGCACGCTTCTCATCACCAAACCAAAAAAGGGGAACACGATGATGAATCTACGCATGATAGCCACTAAAAGTACTCTATTCGCAGGCGCGCTCCTTCTAGCCTCCACCGCCTTGATGGGGCTTGCCGACGCAAAGTCACTCACGGTGGGGCTCACTTCCGACGCGGTGAACCTCGATCCTCAGGCGGGCGAGGAACTGTCGAGCAACATCCTTTTCTATCACATTTACGACCCGCTCGTGCGCCGCAACGCGGATCTCTCGTTCGGTCCGGGTCTTGCCGAAAGCTGGGAGCTCGCGGACGACACGACCTGGCTTTTCAAGCTTCGCAAGGGCGTGAAATTCCACAACGGCGAGGAATTCAAGGCTTCCGACGTCGTCTTCACCCTCGATCGGCTGAAAAAGTCACTGATGGCCAATCTCGGCGCCAACATCTCCTCGTTCAAGGCGATTGATGACTACACGGTCGAGATCAAGACACCCCGGCCCTACGCAGTCTTACCGAACGACCTTGCCGCGGTGCTCATTCTTAATGAGAAGTACGTCAAGGAAGTCGGCGACGAGGCAGCTGACCTGAAGCCGATCGGCACGGGACCCTACAAGCTTGTTGAATGGGTCAAGGAAGATCACATCACGCTGGAGTCCAACAAGGACTACTATGCCGGCCCCGCCAAGCTCGACACCGTCACCTTCCGTCCGATTACCAACGGCGCAACCCGCACTGCCGCGCTCCTGACGGGCGAAGTCGATGTCATCCAGGATCTCAACGTACGCGACGTCGACCGGGTAAAGGCCGATGATCGCTACAAGGTTCTTGCCCAGCCGAGCCTGCTCAATGTCGTTTTGTCTATCGATCAGCGCGAAAAGAGCCCAACCATCGACCTCGACAAGAATCCGATGGCCGATCGTCGCGTTCGCGAAGCCATGGTTCGCGCGATCGATGCGCGCGCCATAAACAAGGTCATCATGAACGGGCTTTCCACCCCGTCGAAGCAGTATGTTCCGGCTTCCCATACCGGTTATCTGGACGGAGCTAGCTTTCGCGACATGTATCCGTTCGATGTGGAAAGGGCGACGGCCCTGATGGCGGAAGCCGGTTATGCAGACGGCTTCACCGTAACCCTCGATGCCACCAATAACCGCTACGTCAATGATCAGCAGATCGTACAGGCCCTGGCCAGTATGCTCGGCAAGATCAAGATCAATCTGAAGCTCAACCTGATGCCGAAATCGAATTTCTTCGGTTACATCCGGGTTCCGAGCGACAAGTCGAGCCTCATCATGAGCGGCTGGGACGTGCCATCGGGCGACGGCGGCTCGATGTACAGCGTCATGTTCTACACGCGCGGCAAGAAAGAAGGTTATGGCCAGGTCAACCGTGGCAGCTACTCCAATCCGGAAGTAGATTCCCTTATCGACAAGGCAGACGCTACCGCCAAGCTTGATGAGCGCGACAATTATCTGCAGGACGTGACCAAGATCCTGATGGCGGATATTCCAATGATACCGATCCACTACGAACAGGATCTTTACGCAGCCAAGACCAACGTCGACATCACCCCGCGGGCCGACAAATTTCTGTGGGCCTACGATATCGACGTGAAAGAATAGTCCGTAAATCCGCGAGGGTGCCGGTTGATCCGGCACCCGTTCTTCCAGTCACGAACCTGACGGATCCTCAACCTTGCTCGGTTATACAATTAAACGGCTCCTACAAATGGTGCTGGTCCTCTTTGTGGTGTCCGTCATCGTCTTTCTGATGATGAGCTTCACCGGGGATCCGGTGTTCATGGTCATTCCCATCGATTCCACCGACGCGGAGATCGAGCAGGCGCGCCGACTGCTGGGCCTCGATCAATCGCTCTTCAGTCAATACTGGATTTTCCTGACCAACCTGTTGCAGGGCGATTTCGGGCGATCTTATGTCTTTCGGCAACCGGCGATGGATCTCATCCTCGAACGGTTGCCAGCGACGATGGAGATGGTGCTCGTTGCCATGGGGATCGCCACCGTCATTGCCATTCCGCTCGGCGTTTACGCTGGCGCGAACCCGAACCGTACCGCTTCGCGTGGAATCATGGCCGCGTCGCTGTTCGGCATCTCGCTGCCGGGGTTCTGGGTGGGCATGATGCTGATATTCTTCTTCTCCGTTCGCTACCAGTTTTTGCCCTCTTCCGGACGCGGCGAAACGATCGAAGTGATGGGGCTGCGCCTGTCGATTTTTACGGCTGACGGCTGGTCGCACATAGTCCTGCCGGCAGTAACGTTGGCCCTCGCTACGCTCGCCATCATTCTACGCATTACCCGCGCCGGCATGATGGAAGTGATGCGGCAGGACTACATCAAGTTCGCCCGCGCGAAAGGCGCTTCGCGCCGACACATCCTTTTCGCCCACGGCCTGAAGAACGCCCTCATCCCAGTCGTCACAATCTTCGGCTTGCAACTCGGTGACCTCATAGCCTTTGCGACCATTACTGAGACGATCTTTGCCTGGCCCGGAACCGGGAAACTGCTGATCGATTCCATCTATCGCGGCGACCGGCCTGTTATCGTCGTCTACCTGATGCTGACCGCCTTCATCTTTGTCGTGATCAATTTCCTCGTCGATATCATCTACACGCTGATCGACCCTCGTATAACGGTCAAGTGAGGCCCCAGATGAACCGCCTGCTTTCCTCCGAGTTCGTCTACAACTACCGTCGCAACATCCCTGCCGTTGTTGGCAGCGCGCTTGTGCTCGTCTTCGCGCTCCTGGTCATCATTGGACCGTTTATCGTCTGGCAGGATCCCTATGACGTATCGCAGCTCGAACTGATGGACAGTTTCACGCCCCCTGTCTGGATAGAAGGCGGCGACCCGCGCTACTTGCTGGGCACAGATGGCCAAGGCCGCGACGTGCTGGCCTCGATCATCTACGGCGCGCGCATCTCGGCGTTTATCGGTCTCGCGGCGATGATCTGTTCATGTGTGATCGGCACGACCCTCGGCCTGATCTCTGGCTATTATGGCGGCATGTTGGATGCCGTCATCATGCGGGTTGCCGATATACAGCTCTCCTTTCCCTCGATGCTGATCGCACTGTTCCTGATGTCGGCATTCGGCAATGGCATCGGCATGATCCTGATTGCACTGACCGCAGTTGGCTGGGTTGTCTACGCACGCACCGTGCGCGGTTCGACACTGGGAGAAATCCAGAAGGAATATATCCAGGCGGCGCGTGTCGCTGGCCTGAGCGATGCCCAGATCATCAGACGCCATGTGCTGCCAAACATACTGACACCGCTTATCGTCGTCTCGACCATTCAGGTGGGCAGCTTCATTCTGATCGAAGCGTCGCTGAGCTTCCTTGGCGTCGGCGTGCCGATTACCGAGCCCTCGCTCGGCCTCCTGGTCAAGGAAGGTTTCGATGTTCTTTTCTCCGGGATCTGGTGGACCTCGGCCTTTCCAGGCCTCTTCATCATGTTCCTCGTCTTCGGCATCAACCTGTTCGGCGATTTTCTGCGCGACGAACTCAATCCGAGGCTCCGTTAAGCCATGAGGGAGGACGCGTGCATGGCAGAACCTTTGCTCGACATCCGAGGCCTGCAAACCCATTTCAACACATTTGGCGGCCTGGTGAAGGCCGTTGACGGCGTCAGTTTCGACGTCAAAGCCGGCGAGATCGTGGGTCTTGTCGGAGAGTCAGGGGGCGGCAAGTCCGTGATCGGATACTCGATCCTCGGCCTTATCGATGCGCCGGGAAAGATCGTCGGCGGCGAGATCCGTTTTGATGGCCGTGACATTGCCAAACTCAACGAAAGCGAGATGCGCACCGTGCGCGGGCGCGAAATCGCCATGGTCTTCCAGGACCCCATGACCTCCCTAAATCCGGTCTATACCGTCGGTCGGCAGATGGACGAGGTGCTGCGCCTGCACACTGATCTCGATCCGGCCGCCCGGCGCGCGCGCTGCATTCGCATACTGGAGGACGTCGGAATTTCCGAAGCCGACAAGAGGCTGGATGCCTATCCGCATCAGTTTTCCGGCGGCATGCGCCAGCGTGTTGTGATCGCCATCGCGCTTCTTGCCGGTTCGCGCCTCATCATTGCCGACGAACCGACGACTGCCCTGGACGTGACCGTCCAGTCGCAGATCCTCAAGCTCATGCGGCGTCAGGTCGAGGACACCGGCGCAGCCATGATCCTTGTTACGCACGATCTTGCTGTGGTGTCGGAAATGGCGGACCGCGTCGTGGTGCTCTATTGCGGCAAGGTGGTCGAATGCGGACAAACCGACGAAATCATTGCAAATCCGGCCCACCCCTACACGCGCGGTTTGCTGGATAGCATTCCCCGCATTGCCGACAGACAGCATCGCCTGCGACAAATCCCAGGCACCGTCCCAGATATACGCTCGATCGGGGTCGGTTGTTCGTTCCGAGCTCGTTGCTTCCGGGCCCAGCCTATATGCGCAGAACGGTCACCGAGTCTTGCACATATCCGCGGATCTCTCAACGCCGCTTGTCATTTTCCACTTGAGGAGGCGGTACGATGACACCACCCGTACTTGACGTCCGCAACCTCGTTAAGGCGTTCTCCATCGGCGGCGGCTTTTTCGATCGCCTGCAGCTCGGCGGTAGGAAGCTGCTTGCACCTGCAAAAGTGCTTAACGCGGTCAACGGTGTATCGTTGTCAATTGCACCCGGCGAAGTGCTAGCGCTCGTCGGTGAATCCGGCTGCGGAAAATCGACGGTCGCAAAGACAATCGCGCGCATCCACGCCCCGACGTCAGGCGAGATCCAAATAGACGGAACGGAAGTCTCCGGCCTCAGCCAGAAGGAGCTAAGGCCATTCCGGAGGAATCTCCAAATGATCTTTCAGGATCCATATGCGTCGCTCAACCCGCGGCAGCGTGTAAAAGATATCGTCGTCGAACCGATGCGCGCGCAATCGGACAGGAGATTGAGCGGCCGGGAGCTCGATGCGGAGGCGATCAAGTTGCTCGCACGTGTCGGTCTCAACGCCGAACAGGCAAACCGTTATCCCCATCAATTCTCCGGTGGCCAACGCCAGCGGATTGGGATTGCCCGTGCGCTGTCGGTGCGGCCCAAGGTAATCATAGCCGACGAGCCAGTGTCTGCTCTCGACGTTTCTATTCAGGCGCAGATCCTCAACTTGATGATGGATCTGCGTGATGAGCTCGGGCTGTCTTATCTTTTCGTGTCCCATGACCTGTCGGTCGTTCACCATATCGCCGACCGGATTGCGGTCATGTATCTTGGCTTCATGGTCGAGACGGCTTCGCGCGACCAGCTCTTTGCCAATCCGCGACACCCGTATACGCAGGCCTTGCTGGCCGCAGCGCCGAGCGTCGACAAATCGCTGCGTAAGCCCGAGGTGGAAATCGCCGGCGAAGTGCCCAGTGCATTGAACCTGCCATCAGGCTGCTGCTTCAGAACCCGCTGTCCCCTCGCCTACTCGCGATGCGCGGTGGAGCGCCCTGCGCTTCGCTCGCAGCCGAGCGGCGGCAGCGTTGCCTGCCATCTGCATGATACTGCCACGGAGTCCCCCGCGTCATGAACACTGCGACAATAGCCCAACCGCGACTACGTCTTGAAGACCCGCACGACTGCACGGACGCAACCGACGTCCTGTGCGTCTTTGACGCCTTCTTCGACGGCCTCGTGCGTCATGGCCAGGACGGTGGTTATGTACCGGCACTTGCGAAGAGTTGGACCGTGTCGGGCGACGCCTGCACCTGGACATTCCGCCTGTGCGAGGGCCTGACTTTCCATGACGGCACCAAGTGCGATGCCGATGCAGTCATCCTTTCACTGCGCCGCATGTCACGCGCGGACAAGGGGTACACACTCGGCGCACCTGGCGTCTGGCACCAATATCTCGGCGATGCGCGAATCATAGCTCCGGATGCCCAGACGGTCGAGATAACGCTCGCCCGCCCCATGGCGGATCTTCTGGATGTCCTCGTCTACGGCTACGTGATCGCGCCGCGTGCCATCGATCGCTACGAAAGCGGCGATGTGTCGACACCGGTCGGGACGGGACCCTATCGTTTCGAGAGTTACCGTCGTGGCCACGACATCACCGGCCGCCGATTTGACGGCTGGCACGGCAAGCAACCCGCAAACGCGCAAATCCGTTTCGTTCTCGAACCGGACGCAGGTCGACGCCAGACCATGCTGGTCGATGGGGAAGCGCAGGTCGCAAGTTGCCTCGACTTCCAGCAGTCCCATGTCCTTGATCACGGCGATGAATTTACTCGCGCTGTCACGCTGGTTCCTGTCTCGATAATCTATCTCTTCAACAGCAGCTGCGGGCCTTTCGCGGACCCGCGCATTCGCCGAGCTGCCAATCTCGCGCTCGACCGACAAACGCTGATCGACACGGTCGTCGCAGGTGCCGCCCGGCCGCTGACAGGTTTTGTCAGTCCCGCACATTTCGGCGTCCCGGTTGCCTCCGGTGGCCTGGAACGCGATCTTGCGGAAGCAAAACGCCTGCTTGCCGAGGCGGGCCATGCCGACGGTCTCCGCATCGAGGTCGACTACCCTACGCGCCTGCCGGACGAAGCGGAAGCGCTGACGGTTGCCGTAGAGCGGCAACTCTCGCAAATTGGTATATCCTTCCACGTCCATCGCCACAACGATCGTGAGGCGTATGCACATGGGGTGCGCCTGAAACAGGTGCGTGACATGTGCGTTTTCGATTCAAGTCCGCTCAGCACTTTCCGGGTTTTGGCCGAAAAGATTGACGCGCGCGCCCGCGGCTCCTGGTGGCTCGGTTATCAAAACAGCAAGGTCGAGGGGCTGGTCGACGAAGGTCGACGCACAACGAGCGACACTGCACGCGGGTCTATTTACGAGAACGCCTATCGGTTGCTGCAACAAGATCCGCCTTGGCTCTATCTGTATAATCCCTTGCGCATAACGGGGTTGGCCGGCGACCATCCGGACTGGCGCATCCGTCCAGACGCCGTCCTTGACGTCACGGCGCTGCCCGGTTTTGGTCAGGAAGGGAAATTGTCGTGATTGATATCGATCTGCTTTTCTCTGGCGGAACCGTCATCACCATGGATGCCAGCCGCCGGGTGATCGACGATGGCGCCGTTGCGGTGGTCAGCAACCGGATTGTAGATGTCGGCCCCGCAGATGTCTTAGCGGTGCGCTACCGTGCTGGTCGCACCATCGACACGTCGGGTAAGGTTATCATGCCCGGCCTGATCGACGTCCACGCCCATGCCGGGCACGGCTTGATCAAAACGTTGGGCATGGAACAGGCCGATTGCTGGGAGGAGATCGTCAACGCAGCCTACACCGTCGGCACAACGCCGGAATTCTGGTATGCCGAGGCGCGGCTTGCCGCCCTGGAACGGCTTCGCTTCGGTGTGACCTGCGGCGTATCGCTGCTCGGTGGCGGCGACACGATCATGCGTACCGACGATCCTGTTTACGGTCATGCCCATTGTGAGGCCGTAACTGCGATCGGCACGCGTTCCGTGGTTGCTGTCGGTACCACACGCCCGCCCCATCCGCGCACTTACGCCTGCTGGGATGGAAATGGAATCAAGCGCCAAGAGCGCGCCGTCATGTTCGAGGATCAGCTTGCAGTCTCGCGGTCGCTGTTAAGAGACTGGCACGGCAAGGAGCGCATACGCATCGCCCTGTTGACGCCCGTCCTGCGCGACGAACACGCCCAAACACTTTCCGTCAGCGACTATGAAATGGCTGTTTCCCAGACGCAGACAATGCGGGCCCTGTCGCGTGAAGCCGGTGTCGTCTTTACCCAGGACGGTCACTGGCGCGGCTCGGTCTCGCGCGCGAAGGATATCGGCCTGCTTGGACCTGATGCCCTGCTCTCACATGCGATCGACCTTAGCGCAGATGAGATCCGGATCGTGGCGGACACCGGCACCCGCATCGCCCATAATCCAAGCGCGATTGCCTCCATTCTTGGACGATGTCCCGCCGTCGAACTCCTTGAAGTCGGCGCGATCGTGGCACTCGGCTCCGACGCCACTGCGCCCGACCGCTCCTCTGACATGTTCCGCCACATGCAGCAATGCATGCACTATCATCGGACATTCTTCCGCGACCCCTCTATCCTGCCTCCCGGCAAAGTCCTTGAGATGGCAACCATCGATGCCGCTACGGCGCTTGGTCTGGATGGCGAAATCGGCTCTCTTCAGGCCGGTAAGAAGGCGGATATCGTCATCATCGACATGGCCCGCCCTCATCTGGCGCCGTTCCAGATGCCGGTCTTCCGCACCGTTTACTTCGCAAACGGCAATGATGTCGATACTGTGGTGATTGATGGTGAGGTGCTGCTCGAGGCAGGTCGGCCGGTGAAGGCGGACACAACTGCAATCCTTGCCGCAGCCAATCGCGAAGCGGATGCGCTTGTTGCACGTATGAACCTGAAATCGATGATCGGCCTGCCAGAGGGCTTCTTCGGCGCAGCCCGCTATCCGAATGCAATCCCTTCCGTCGAATGAGGAATATAATGGCAAGACTGACAGAGGACGCTAACGGCGTCTACATTATCGCGTTGACACCGTTCACAGACACTGGAGCGCTCGATCTCGACAGCGCAGATCGCATGGTCGATTTCTACATGGAACGCGGCGCCACGGGATTGACGGTCCTTGGAATGATGGGTGAAGCTCAAAAGCTGACGACGGAGGAATCGCAGACCTACGTCAAGCGCATCCTCAAGCGCGTCGATGGCCGAGTGCCAGTGGTCGCTGGCGTATCGTCCTCGGGGTTCGCCCCTATGAAGACGCTAACCGATATGATGATGGGCGACGGTGCAGCGGGGGTGATGATCGCCCCGCCGTCGATGCTGCGAAACGACCACCAGATCGTCAGCTACTACCGGCAGGCCGGCGATTTTCTCGGCGATGTGCCGTTCGTACTTCAGGATTTCCCCCTCGTCACCTCCGTTACAATCCCGGTTTCGGTGATACAGACCATCGTCGACCAAGTTCCAACCTGCGTATGCCTCAAGCATGAAGACTGGCCGGGGCTTAGCAAGATCACCGCTTTGCGCCAGACTGCGGAAGCGCAGGGTAAACGCCGCATCTCGATCCTCTGCGGCAATGGCGGCATGTTTCTTCCGGAAGAGATGGCGCGCGGCGCCGACGGCGCGATGACCGGCTTTGCCTATCCCGAGATGATGCGAGATGTCGTGCGTTTCCAGCGCGAAGGTGACCTTGAACGGGCACAGGATATCTTCGATGCCTATCTGCCGCTGGCACGTTACGAACAGCAGCCCGGCCTCGGACTTTCCATCCGCAAGTACATCATGGCCAAGCGCGGCGCGATCGCCTCCGCTTCTCTGCGCAAACCTGGTGTAAGCCTTTCGAAGGACGACATCCGCGAAATCGAACGGCTTATCGAACGACAGACCGAACGCCTGCAGGAGCTTGAGCAATGAAACTCGGCCTTGAGAACAAGACAGCGCTCGTGCTCGGCGCCAGCCGCGGCCTGGGCGCCGCCATCGCGGCCGGCCTCGCGCAGGAAGGCACAACCGTATTTGCCGCGGCTAGGTCGATCGACAAGATAGAAGCCTGGGCCAACGGCTTGCCCCAGGGCGCTGGCAATGTCACACCCACCCAGTTAGATCTCAGAGATCTTACCAGCATCGATGACCTTTGCGATCGCCTTCTGGCAAAGGGTGGCGTCGATATCCTGATCAACAACACCGGTGGCCCGCCGCCGGCCACCGCTCTTGATGCTTCCAGGACCGACTGGATTGCTCAATTCGAAACGATGGCCGCAAACATCTTTCATCTGACAGGCCGACTGCTACCGAAGATGCAGACAAAAAAGTGGGGCCGGATCATCACCTTGACATCCTCCGGCGTTGAGCAACCCATCCCCAGGCTAGCACTCTCCAACGGCATCCGCTCCGCCATTGTCGGTTGGTCGAAAACGCTCGCGTACGAAGTCGCCGCCGATGGCGTGACTGTAAACGTTCTCCTGCCCGGCCGCATTCATACACAGCGCGTCGACGAGCTTGACGCAAGCGCTGCAAAACGATCAGAACGAAGTGTTGCCGATGTGGCTGCCGCATCTGCCGCGAGCATTCCTGTCGGCCGTTACGGACGCCCTGAAGAGTTTGCTGACGTTGCCGTTTTTCTGGCATCCGAGCGCGCATCATACGTGACCGGGTCGAAAGTCAGGGTCGATGGTGGCTCAATTCACGGGATTTAACGCCCCCAGATGCCGCGGCAAGCTTCGGATTCGTGAAAAGTCCTTTTTGGCAGCTACGGAACTTATAAGATGCAAGTACCATTTTTTCAGATCGATGCGTTTACCTCGACCCGTTTCAAGGGAAACCCCGCGGCGGTCATGGTCTTACCCAGCTTCCCGAGCGACACGCTCTTGCAAACAATTGCAGCCGAGAACAATCTCGCAGAAACGGCATTCCTGGTTCCCAGGGAGACGGACTATAGCCTTCGCTGGTTCACACCTGCGGTAGAGGTGCCGCTGTGCGGCCACGCTACCCTTGCAAGTGCGGCCGTTGTGATTGAGCGTCTCGACATCGGGCGCGATACTGTGACATTCAGCACGGCGAGCGGCCTTTTGAAGGTCTGGCGCAAGGGCGGGAGTTACACCCTGGATTTCCCAACCAGGCAATCTGAAGCGATTCCTATCCCAGCGGACATGGCCTCTGCGCTGAACGCAACGCCAATTGAGGTTTACAGCAGCCAATACAACTATCTTGTTTTGCTGGACAGCGCCAAGGTACTACGTGAGCTGAAACCAGATTTCGCTGCTATAGCCGGGTTTGATCGTCCTGGCCTGATCGTTACCGCCAAAGGCGATGAGGGATTCGATTTTGTGAGCCGATACTTTGCTCCCGCCAAGGGTGTGTCGGAAGATCCGGTCACGGGTGCCGCTCATTGCATGCTGGCACCTTACTGGGCTGCCAAGACCGGCAAGACGGCCTTCCGAGCCCATCAGGCTTCGCGACGCGGCGGCGAAGTGAGGTGTCGTCTATCCGGCGACCGTGTCGAACTGGAAGGAAACTGTATATTTTTCATCGAGGGTCATGCGTCAATAGACTTTTAAATGTTTGAATGCGATCCACCGGTATCCGTTTTCCTGGGACTTTTAGTGCTCTGATCCCCAACGGCTAGACTTTAGATGAATGGAGCTGCTAGGGCGCTGTCACTTTAACTTGAATTTGGATGCATTTGAGACACATTCGGCCTTGAGATTAATCTCAGGCCATGGCTATGGCTGCCGCCGCGGCTTTCCGCTCTGCGTTCGCCTGGATGCGGTGAACGCGATTTTGGGATGCGGAACGTTGTGAGCGGGGCGAGACGAAGAGGTTACGGATAGCAGAGAAGACGGAGATGAAGCGCTGAAGGCCTCCCGGTGAACGGAAGCCTTGCATCATCCGCTCCCGTTTTCGAAGGGGCACATGAGAATTCTCGGCCCGGTTGTTCAGACCTTTGTGGGATCGGAGTTCGACGTGCGGCATGACTTGCCGCCGGGCTGCTCCATAAGAGCGCAATCTGTCAGCGATCATCCGCTTCGGTGCGATACCCTGCTTCTTCAAAAGACGGGCCAGCAATCGCCTGGCAACCTCGGTGTTCCGACGGTTCTGAACGACTTCGTCGAGTACATACCCGTCCTGATCGACGGCCCGCCATATCCAGTTCTTCTTGCCAGCGATGGTGACGACGACCTCGTCCGAGTGCCACACATCGTTGCCGCTGGGCTCCTTGCGGCGCAAGCGACGCGCATAATCCGGCCCGAACTTCCTTCCCCAGCGGCGGATCGTTTGTAATCCTCCGGTGGAGCTTTCAATTACCCACAACTCTTGCCCTGATTGAATCTCGTGTGATTCCTTGTCTGGCACCGAATCGAGGAGCGCCGGTGCATGGACGGAACAGCGACACCATGGTTTGATAGAGAACTTGCCGGTTGCAGCCTTTCCGACAAGCGCCTTGACCGACGACCGCGGCAATTGGTGGAGAGGATGGTCGGTTCTATCGGAGCAAGCATCCCTCTGGCATGCCAGGACTGGGCAACACGAAGGCGGCCTATCGCTTCTTCTCAAACGACCGCGTTGGAGAAGCGGGCATCCTCGCTGGTCATTTCCAATCCACGCGTGGCCGTTTCGTTGCAGCGCCAGGCCCCATCCTGATTGAATCGCATAGTCCAATCGCATAGTTCACCATTGTCTTGAACCGCGCCATGAGCCGCGCTTCCATGGGCGTATTGACACGACGCTCCGTGCGGTGGACAAGGATGGGGTGCTTGAGGGAGACCGATTATGGCTGACGAAATGAATACGGCAGATGTAGCCGAGGTGGCATCGATTGATGCGGCGGTGCCCGTAGCAAAAAAACCGCGTGCGCCGCGCCGCGCGAAAGCTATCGCTGAAACAACAGCGACTGAGGAAGCACCCAAAGTGGAAGCGCCCGTTAAGGAACGCAAGAAGCGTGGCGCTAAAGCCGGCAACTCGGCGGCTTCTGTGAGCAAGCCGGCTCAGGTCAAGGCGAAGCGAGGGCGCGCTCCTGGAAAACCCACCAAAGCTGCTGCCGCAATCGCGCCTGCGTCGGCGATGGATGAGATGGCAGAACTCTTGCAGCTGGAAGAAGAAAATAAGCGTCTTCGCCAGTCTCTTGCTGAAAAGCTCCGCTCGGAAAACACGGACCTGCGCAAGCGGCTGGGCATCGCTTAAGAGGCGAAAATCGCGACTGGGAACAGCTCGGGTGCTCAAAGAGATTTCCCTGTGAGCCAGAGGGGAGATTTGCGACTTCATGTTGCGATCCCACTCGAGGTTGAAACACAATGAAGTCACCCTGGAAGATCATCAGTAATCTGATTTCGAGGCGTCAAGCGCCCGAAGAGCAGGTTTCGGTCAAGGCTGACGGCGCCACATCATCGGCAGATACTTCGGACGCGCCAGAGGCACCGCCATATATCTCGGTACTGGCACCAGATGAGACGCCTGAGGGTGAAGTGGCCTCTCCACCTTTATTCAGCCTGATCGATAGTGACAGCGCTCCAGGTTCGAATGCTGTCCCCGATGATCGGCCAGGAGCGCCTGTGGAACGCCAATCTGGCAGCGCCCCCGTAGACAAGCCTTCGAACGGACTTGATCAAGAGGCGGCCTTAAGAACACCGAGACCGAAGCCCAAGGAAGGCAACCGAAGAAAACGAAGCCCGGCCAAGGACGCGACTGGAATGACGATGCGGCCGATGAGCCGTGAGACGTCGGAAAGGCAACAGGCCGACCCATTTCAGATCGAGGTTGCCGATGTCGATGAAGAGATACGCGCCCTGACCCGTGCGTTGACTGAAAAGCTGCGGCACCAGAATGCGCAACTGCGCGCCATGCTTTCACGTTTCGGCGGGCCGTAAGGTTGAGAGCGTCCGTAACCGTGTCAGGAAAAGCGTAGAAGCATTTCCTTGAGGCGCCTGTTGCTTGCAAGCAGATGCTCGCGAAGCAATGCCTTCAAGCGCTTGTTTTGCGCCTCTAGGTCGGCAAGTTCGGCAATTGAACTTGACGTATCCATCGGTTCTGAGGGCAAGTCGACAGAGCGCTTTGCCTGCTTCTGTCGGGTCGCTCTCCTTCTTGCTGTAACCTTGGAAGCCTCGATGAAAGTGGGCTCACTCGCCTGATGCGTTTCAACAACAGGGGCGTCTACGGGGCCATGCGCGATTGATATTGTGGCGACCTCTGGCGCATTGCCCTCCAACAAATCGGGGGGACATTCAATCGCCGCCGCAGCGGACAAGTGAGGCAGCGTATAGGTCGTCAAAAGAGTATCGTTCTTCAGTTCGGCTTCCTCGAACCGTTTAAACAGGTGCGCCGATTGATCTTCGACCTGACGTGCAACGGCTTTCAGGTCAGTATCGCCCCATATAGAGGTGGGCTTTGACTTGTTCTGCCGGGATCGGGACTTGAATTCAACGACAAAGTTGCGTTGCTGCGAGCGCATGAAGATATCTCAGATCATGAAGCTATGTGGCGCCCTAGGGCCCGTAGGCGATCAAATAGCAGATGCTGGTGCTAAAACACAACCTTCTTGCAGTAGCACATGTCGGCCCGGTTCGCTTGCACGAGACGCTGATGATCAGATCGTGGCTGACGAGTTCGAAAGCGAGCAAGCTCGCCGGCCGAAGGAATGGTTCGACATCGGGCGAAATCGCCGCAACCACGCCGAGAGCCTCCGTGGGCTGTTGATGAAGACGCTACACGCTGAACCACGGGGGGTATTGCGATTGTACTGGGAATTGGTGCAAAACTCTCTTGGTTTCATGAAATGCCTCGGCCAGGGAACGTTTGCCTGCCTTCCTGATTTCTCTCCAGTATTTCATCTTTCAAAGGAGATTTGTCATGAAATCGCTGGCTGATATTTTCGAGCATACCCTTCAGGACGTCTACTACGCCGAGAACGCGATCATGAAGGCCTTGCCCAACGTCGCGAAGGCCGCAAAGAGTACCGAACTGAAGAAGGCGGCCGAGGATCACCTTGCGGAAACCAGGGACCAGATCAAGAAACTTGAGCAGGTTTTCAAGTCGATCGGTAAAAAGGCGGCCGGCGAGAAGTGCGACGCGATCGAAGGTTTGATCAAGGAAGCCGACGGTCTCATGAAAGAGGCTGAGGGCACCGCGCTCGACGCCGGCCTTCTCGCAGCTTGTCAGGCCGTAGAACACTACGAGATCGCCCGCTATGGTTCGCTTCGTGAGTGGGCGAAGGATCTCGGACATGACGAGGCGCACAAGCTCCTGAGTGAAATCCTCGACCAGGAGAAGGCGACTAACAACAAGCTGACGAACCTCGCCATCACGGCCATCAACAAGACAACGACAGCCAGGAAGGCAGCTTAGACCTTCTGTTTCAGGGGGAGTCCCCCTGCGAATTAACGGCTTCAAAAGTAGAATTTTCTCGGGCTTTATGATCGAGGAGATTTTGATGAAGACGAGCAGATTTAGCGAACCGCAAATCCTTGCAATCCTCCGCCAGGCTGAGGGCAGAGCAGCACGATCTGATCGGCACGCTCAAGGGCGTCGCCGAATGGGGCGAACGCCTCACCCGCTGCTTGGGTGGGGAGCTCATTTAGGCCACTGCGTCGCAACAGCAAGCAGGGGATGCCCGCGAGATAGTGAACAGCGAGGCGCTCGTATCGTGTTGCGACGCGCTTCCAGCTTTTGAGTCTACCAAACACGCGCTCGATGATGTTGAGGTATCTGGAAGCGGCTTGGGTATCGTAAACTTAGTTGCAACTAGGTCACGGGGCATGATGCTCGCCGATTTATCGTTCACGCCCGAGCGATTTTCGCTCATAGGTCCATCACCGCGGCGCGCAGTTTGCGATGATGGCTGGAGGTAATGTCGTGGCGCGGGATGTGGAACAGGTTGGCGATCGGGTCATGGATGGAGACGAAGCGCTGGAGATGTCGGTCTGACTTGAAACGCTTCATCGCCGTCGCGTCGGTTGGTGGGAGTTTTCAGCCCGGTTGTTAAGCCCCTTGTGTACCAATGCTCGATGCCTGGCATAACTTCTCGCTTTGCGGCATCATAGGATCGAAGCTTGTCCGTGATCATCACGCGTGGCGTTCGGCCCTGGCCCTTCAAGAGCTTGCACATCAGGCGCTTGGCCGCCTTCGCATTGCGGCGCTGCACGAGAGCATCAATCACAAAGCCGTCCTGATCCACCGCACGCCAAAGCCAATGCTTCTCGCCACGGATCGAAATGACGGCCTCGTCGAGGTGCCATTTGTCGCCGAGTCGACCAGCCGAATGCCAGCGGATGTCGTTGGCGAAATGCCGACCGAACTTCTCCGCCCACAGCCGGACCGTCTGATGCGAAACAATGCTCCCACGGGCAGCCAGCATGTCCTGTAATCCTCCGGTGGAGGCCGCGGGTTATGCCGCTTGAGCGTTCAGCGTGTCTTGCTGCCAGTTCCACGGAAGCAATTGCTCCAGCCTGGTGATCGGCGTGTCGGCGATGCGGGCGAGAACGTCGGCAAGCCATGCCTGCGGATCGATGTCGTTGAGCTTGGCGGTCATGAGCAGTGTCGCCATGAACGCGGCACGGTCAGCACCACGGTCCGATCCGGCGAAGAGCCAGGACTTCCTGCCGAGCGCGAAGCCTCGCAGGGCTCGCTCGGCCGCATTGTTCGTCAGGCAAATCCTGCCATCCTCGAGGAATGACGTGAAGCCATCCCAACGCTTGAGCATGTAGTCAATCGCCTCTGCGACGGGAGAACTGCGCGATAGCTTTGCCCGCTCGGTTTGGAGCCAGCCGTGCAGCTTTTCGACGAGTGGCTGGCTGTCCTTGCGCCGGCGCTCCAGGCGCTGGTCGGCGGCAAGCCCGTTGATCTCCCGTTCGATGTCGAACAGACCATCGATCCGTTTGATCGCTTCCAGAGCCATGGGCGAGATCGGCGCGGCGTTCCTTCCACGTTTGGCGTTTGCCGCAATGTCGGCGAGCACGAAGAACTTGCGCCTCGCGTGCGCCCAGCACAGTGCTTGCGTCAAGGAACCGGGATCGCGGTCTACCTTGAACAGCGGATTGTAACCGCCATAGGCATCCGCCTGCAGAATGCCGGTGAAGGTCTTCAGATGGCGTTCCGGATGCTCCTGCCGCCGGTCTCGCGATGCATAGTAGAGTGCCGCCGGCGGTGATAGCCCTCCGAACGGCCGGTCATCCCGGACATAGGTCCAGATGCGGCCCGTATCGGTCTTTCCCTTCGCCAGGATCGGCACGGTGGTGTCGTCGCCATGCAGCCGCTCGGCCGCCAGAACATGCGCCTCGATCAGCGAATGGATGGGCTTCAACGCCGCGGCACAAGCACCAACCTGGTCGGCCAGCGTCGACAAGCTGAGGTTGACGCCCTCGCGGGCATAGCGTTCGCTCTGGCGATTGAGCGGCTGGTGCTGAGCGAACTTCTCGAAGAGGATCATCGCCAGCAGGTTCGGCCCGGCAAAGCCGCGGGGCGTCACATGGAAGGGGGCCGGCGGCTGCGCAATCTTCTCGCACTCGCGGCAGGTGAACTTCTCCCGCACCGTCTGGATGACCTTCCACTGACGCGGAATGACCTCCAAGGTCTCGGTAATGTCCTCGCCGAGCTTCGACAGCTTGGCCGAGCCGCAGCAAGGGCAAGCCGTCGGGGCGGCGATGACGACGCGTTCGCGCGGCAGATGTTCGGGAAACGGTTTGCGTGATGGCCGCTTGTGCTCGAAGGCTTTGACGGCTGAAGCTTTGGCTGCGATCTCCGCAGCCAGTTCATCTTCACCGGCGTCCGCTTCGAGCTCTTCGAGCTGCAGCTCCATCTGCTCAAGGAGCCGCGCCTTGCGCTCGGACCGGCTGCCGTAAAGTTCACGGCGAACCTTGTCGATCTCCAGCTTCAGCCGCGCGATCAGCGCCTCGGAATGCGACACGAGTGCCTTTGCGCTGGCGGCTTCAGCCTTGGCGGTCGCCGCTTCTGCTTCGGCTGCAACACGTCGAGCGCGTTCCTGGGCCAGCAGTGCAAGCGCACTGGCAAGGTCGTCCGGAAGCTCTTCGGTCGCATCGCTCATGACAGGATGGAATCATATTCGACCCCGCCATTCCAGTGCTTTCGCTCACCCGGCGGACGTCGGCCGCCAGGTCTTTTGCGGCATTCGCCAGTCGATGCCTTCCAACAGATAACCGAGCTGCGCAGGCGTGATTACCACCGTGCCATCGGCTGCCGATGGCCAGATGAAGCGTCCACGCTCAAGCTTTTTCGTGAACAGGCAAGCTCCCTGGCCGTCATGCCAGATCACCTTGATCAAACCGCCGCCTCGGCCGCGGAATACGAACAGGTGCCCGCACATCGGGTCACCCTTCAGCGCCTCCTGCACCAGCAACGACAGACCCGGAAAACCTTTGCGCATGTCGGTATGGCCTGTCGCCAGCCAGACCTTTACACCTGTAGGGACCGGGATCATCGCAGTCCCAGCACACAGTCGAGAATACGGCCAAGCGCTTCGGTATCGATGTCGCTATCCACGCGGACGCGTCGGCCACGACCAAGTTCGATCGTTACATCGCTGCGCTTGCGTCGGGGATGGGATGGTGCGGGTGGCTCCGGTATAGCGGGCGAGCCTGCCGAAGCGGTCTCAGACACGATTACCGGCACCAACATGCTTGCCGCTCCTGCCGACGGCCCATCGACCTGGCAAAGCTCCTTGCGCCAACGGAAGAGCTGGCTGACATGGATGCCGGCCGCGCGGGCAATCTCTGAGATCACCGCATCAGGTTCAAGACAGGCAGCGACCAACTGCTCCTTCTCCTCGCGAGACCAGCGTCGACGGCGCTCAACAGACGTGATCACTTCAATCGGATGCTTCGTCATAGGACTATCCCTAGTGTTTGTACTAGGACTTCCGATGTTCAGCGTCACCTCACAAGGCGGCCCTCACCGTGGGCTTACCATGTCCTCGACCATCCGCAGGCTGAGAGGGAAGCGGAAATAAAGCCAAACAGCCTGGGCAATAATTTCGGCAGGAAAGCGATGGCGGCGATAGAGGGGATTACGGTAGGTCATAGCCCATAATCGCACAACGAATTTCACGCCTCGTTAAGTTGACGATGCCTTGGAAGGGGTTGATCGGAAAGTCCGACTGAGATTTCATGCGGCGCTATTTTGGATCCGGATGCGGGTTTCCAAATTGGGAATTTAGAGCTTGTTTCCAAATTGGGAACGCGATATATAGGAGCCAACGTGAACGTTATCGCTAAGTCTGCGTTGGTCAATTTCTGGAGCGACCTGCCGAAAGGAGCGCCAAGAGAGACTGCTGAAGCGGCAATGACGGAATGGTATGCAACCGCGTCAAAGGCAAGCTGGGGCAATTTCAGTGAGCTGAAAAAAACTTTCAACTCGGCCGACATCGTCGCGGGCAACAAAGTCATCTTCGACGTGGGTGGCAACAAATATCGCATTGTGGGTTTGGTCGCATTTCGGACGAAGCGGATTTTCGTTCTGTTTGTCGGGACGCATGCCCAGTATGACGCGATTGACGTAGCAAAACTCTGATGGGAGGAAAGTCGACATGTTGAATTTGAAAGCTTTCCGAACCCTTCAGAGCGAAGACGAGTACAACGCCGCATTGAAGGAAGTCCGGCCGTATTTCGAGAGCGAACCTGAAGAAGGCACTGAAGAAGCGGCTCATTTTGACGCGCTCGTTCTTCTGATCGAACAGTATGAAGGCAGAAACTACCCGATCCCGGCTGCGAGCCCGGTGGAGGTGGTCAAGTCGGTGATGGCCGCTAACAACTACACTCGTGCGGATCTCGTAGCCGTTATCGGCTCTAAAGCGCGGGCTGCCGATCTTCTGAACGGCAAGCGGGAGATCAATCTCGAGCAGATTCGAAAGCTCAGCAAGGAATGGAATATTCCAGCTGGGGCGCTGATTGGAGACGTCGCTGCCTAGTAGGCGATACTGTTTTGGGGCCGAGAGGGGTTTGTACGCTTCGCCTTGGCCCTATGCTCCTACAACTGCAAAGCTCCTCGGCATCCGCTGCAACTGCACTCGATTCGTTCCGCAATGATCGGCTTGAGTTGGGAATTAATGAAAATTCCGGCTCTTGACCTTCAGCCGATCTATCAAGCGGTCCGGTAGGTAGATATCACGCGATGGCGCCGCCGCCTTCGGCCGCTCGCGAGGATCGGGCGCACCGTTACCGTGTGCGAACTCATCTCCTCGGCCATGAGGCAAAGGAAACTGCTCATCCCGCTCGCCGAGCCGGCCGAGATCGTCCGACAGGTCGAACAGCCGCTGCGCCACAAGATGGACGACTTCCCCTTCCCGCTGAATCTTACCGTTGATCGCCATCATCGAAGACGAGAGAAGAACGCGGCGCTGGCGCTCGAACAGCGTCGGCCAGACCACCGCGTTGACGATGCCGGTCTCGTCCTCGAGGGTCAGAAACATGACGCCCTTGGCCGAGCCCGGCCGCTGGCGCACGAGCACCAGGCCGCCGGTCATCAGCCAGCGACCGTCGCGCGTCCCCATGGCCTCGGCGCATGTGACCATGCCCTTCTGGCGAAGGTCATTGCGGAGGAAGGCGATCGGGTGCTGACGAAGGGTGAGGCCGGTGTGGGCATAGTCCTCGACGACCTCGTGCCCTGCCCTCATCGAGGGTAGGGCGACAGAGGGCTCCAGCACTTCCGCGACCTTGCGCGCTTCGCGCTCGGCCGCCGCCGCCCAAAGCTCAAGTGGCTCGTCACGCAGGCCCTTGATCGACCATAGCGCGTCGCGGCGCTGGAGCTGCAGGGACGGAAGAAACGCATCGGCCTCGGCGAGTTTCACCAGCGCGGCCGTCGGCACGCCCGATCGCCGCCAGAGATCATCGGCAGAGGAGAAAGGTTCGTCAGCGCGTGCGGCCACGATGCGAGCGGCATCTGCCGTCGAGAGACCTTTGACCACCCGCATGCCGAGACGGACGGCGCAATGACGGCCTCCTTCTATTTCCTCGAGCGTGCAGTCCCAGCGCGAGGCATTGACGCAGACGGGCCTGATCACGACGCCGTGCTGAGCGGCATCCCTCACGATCTGGGTTGGCGCGTAAAATCCCATCGGCTGCGAGTTCAAGAGCGCGGCGCAGAAGGCATCGGGGTGGTGACATTTGACCCAGCTCGAGGCGTAGGCAATCAACGCGAAACTGGCGGCGTGGCTCTCCGGAAAGCCATAGGAGCCAAAGCCTTCGAGCTGCGAAAACGTGTTCTCCGCGAATTCGGCCGAGTAACCGTTCTTGACCATGCCGGCGACCAATTTGTCCTTGAACTTCGAGACGCCGCCCGAGAACTTGAAGGTCGCCATCGATTTCCGCAATTGGTCGGCCTCGCCGCCGGAAAAGCCAGCGCAGACCATCGCCACCTTCATCGCCGACTCCTGAAACAGCGGGATGCCAAGCGTTTTCGACAGCACCGCCTCCAATTCGGGCGTCGGATAGTCAACTGGCTCCTTGCCCTCGCGCCGGCGCAGATAGGGATGCACCATGTCGCCCTGGATCGGCCCCGGTCGCACGATCGCCACTTGGATCACCAGGTCGTAAAATGTGCGGGGCTTCAGGCGCGGCAACATCGACATTTGCGCCCGGCTTTCGATCTGAAATGTACCCAAAGTATCTGCCTTGCGGATCATCGCGTAGGTGCGAGGATCCTCGGAAGGAATGGACGCGAGATCCCACACCTCGCCCTTGTGCTCGGCCATCAAGGCGAAGGCCTTGGCCATGCAGGTCAGCATGCCCAACGCCAACACGTCCACCTTCATGAACTTGAGCGCCTCGATGTCGTCCTTGTCCCATTCGATCACCTGGCGATCGTCCATGCGCGCCGGCTCGATCGGCACGAGATCATCGAGCCGGTCATGCGTCAGCACGAACCCGCCCGGATGCTGGCCGAGATGACGCGGCGTGCCCATAAGCTGCCGCGCCAGTTCCAGCGTCAGTTTCAAGCGATAATCGGCGGCGTTGAGGTTGTTTTCCTGGATCTGGCGTTCGGACACGCCTTCCGACCAGCCCCAGACGCCGGACGACAGTTGTCCGATCATGTCCTCGGGCAGGCCAAGCGCCTTGCCGACGTCACGCAGGGCGCCCTTCGCCCTATATCGTGTGACGGTCGAACAGAGCGCGGCCTTGCTGCGGCCGTAGGTGTTGTAGATCCACTGGATGACTTCCTCCCTCCTCTCGTGCTCAAAATCCACGTCGATATCCGGTGGTTCGTCCCGCTCCTGGCTGAGGAAGCGCTCGAAGAGGAGGTCGTTGGTGTCGGGGTCGATGGAGGTGACGCCCAGGCAATAGCAGACGGCGGAGTTGGCGGCCGAGCCCCTGCCCTGGCAAAGAATCCCTTTCGACCGGGCGAAGCGCACAATCGAAAAGACCGTGAGAAAATAGGGCGCATAGTTCATGGCCCGGATCAGCTCCAGCTCGTCGTCCAGGGACTTTCGAACCTTGTCGGGAACACCCTCGGGATAGCGGTCGGCCGCCCCCTCCCAGGTGAACTTGACCAGCGACTGCTGCGGATCGAGACCGGGGACGATCGCCTCTTCCGGATATTGGTATTGCAGTTCCTTAAGGTCGAACTTGCAGCGCTCGACGATTTCGCGCCCGCGCGCCAAGGCTTCCGGATACTCGGCAAACAGCCGGTGCATTTCCTCCGGCGTTTTGAGAAAGCGGTCGGCGTGCCTTTCGCGGTCGAAGCCGACATCATCGATTGTCGTGCGGGTGCGGATGCAGGTCAGGACATCCTGCAACTGCCGGCGGCTTGGCTCATGGAACAGCACGTCGTTGGTGACGACGGTCCTCACTCTGGCGCGGGCGGCCATAGTGGCGATGCCATGCAGGCGCATCCGGTCGTTCGGCCGGCGTCGCAGGCACAGGCTGACATAGGCCCGATCACCGAACAGCTCGGCCATCTTGCGCAGCTGCACGCCGCAGGTCTCGTCGGCTTCGTCTGGTACGAGCACGCCGATTATGCCAGCCGCGTGCAGGGCAACATCTGCGAAATCGATCAGGCACTTGCCCTTGCCGCCGCGGGCCTTGCCGAGCGACAACAGTCGCGTCAGGCGCGAATAGGCCGGACGGTCCATGGGATAGACGAGGATCGACATGCCGTAGGTCAGATCAAGACGGCAGCCGACGACCAGGCGAATGCCGGTGGCCTTGGCCGCCTCCCAGGCGCGCACGATGCCGGCCAGGCTGTTGCGATCGGCGACGCCGACGGCCTCGATGCCAAGCGCGGCCGCCGCCGCGAACAGTTCCTCGGCGCTGGACGCCCCGCGCAGGAACGAGAAATGCGTCGTGACCTGCAGCTCGGCATAGCGTGTCATCCAAACACCCCATGCACGAACCACAGATGCGAGCCGGTTGCCGGATCGATGCCGTCGCCGGCGCGATAGAGCCAGTAGCGTTCGCCAAGCTCGTCCTCGACCACAAAATAGTCCCTGACCGCCTGGAACTCGCGCGGCCGGCGCCACCACTCCCCAAAAATCCGTTCCGGGCCGTCGGCGCGCACAACCTTCCGGCGCTTGCCGCGCCAGGTGAACACCGCAGGCGGCTGGTCCGGCAGGAGGGCGATCACCTCGATGTGCTCCGGGTGCGCGAAGAGCCGCGTCGGCCGCGGCCATTTGACGGCCCAGGCCTCGCCGACGTCAGGCGCGGTCGCCGCGATGCGCCGGACTGAACGCTCCGGTACATCGGAGCCGACGGGCGCGACCCGAAAAAGCCGGTGCCCGCGATTGCCGAGAATATCGACCAGCGGGGTGATGTCGGCAACCTCCTCCTCGATCAGCGAGGAAGCGACCTGACGCTCCTCCAGCGGCTCGGCGAAGACGGCGACCAGCACCAGCTTCTCTATGCCAAAACCGGGATCGATGGTCTCGATGCGGTCGCAGAGCAGCTTCGACAGCCGCGCCGGGTCGCGAACGGGTTTGGCAAGACCGGCGCGGAGATGCTGGCGCGTATTGTCGACGCGATGGATGAAGAGATCGCAGCGTCGCGCGCCAAGGCCGTTTTCCGCCAGCCGCGCCGAGAGCTGGCCGACCAGCCGGCGGACATATTTGGCGATGGTCTCGGGCGCGCCGATCGGTTCGGCAAAATTCTTCGAGACCTCAATCAGTTCCGGCGTGCGGATCGGCTCGATCGGTTCGGCGATGCGGCCGAATATCTGATCGAGGCGACGTGCCGGTTCCGGCCCGAACCGCAACGTCAGCGGTGCGCGCGGCATGGCGGAAAGCTGGCCGACCGTATCGATCCCGAGAACACGCAGGCCCTGGACGATCTCCGCCGGTAGCCGCAGGGCGGCGATCGGCAGGTCGATGACCGCTTTCGTCACATTGTCCACCGGCACGACGGTCGTTTCTGCCGCCAGCAGCCGGGCGAGCGCATGCGCGGCGCCCCAGGTGTCGGCCAAGGCGACACGCGCTGTCAGCCCGCGGCCGCGCAACAGATTGACGAGACCCGACACGAGCAGCGCCTCGCCGCCGTGCAGGTGATCGGCTCCCTCCGTATCGATGACGAGACCGTCGGCGCCATCGACGGCGACGACGGGGCTATATTGCCGGAGCGTCCAGAGCGCCAGCCGCTCCAGGGCCGCGGCGTCCTCGGCCGGGGCCGCATCGACCATGAGGAGATCGGCGACCATGGCCTGAGCTTTGCTGGCCGCCATGCCAATGCGCAGGCCAAGCTTCTGAGCTGTCGGATCGGCGGCGGAGATCCAGCGTTTCGAGCCGCTGCGGGCAACCACGACCAGCGGCTTGTCAGCCGGCAAGGCTTCGCCGGCGCGCCGTCTGATCCGCTCGGTCGATAGCTGTGGGAAGTAGACAGATACGACCCTTGGCATCGGGGGCTCCAATTTCGAATTCGGCGCATTCGCCGGCCTTGACGCGCATCAGTTCCGCCAGCCAGCGCGCCCTTCCGACGCCGGCCACCGGCAGTCTTTGCGATGGCAAGGTGCTGATGCGCCACCGTGTCGTCGAGGCCGTCGGCTGCCCGTAGTCCGATGCCTCGTTCTGTCGTCGCCATCGCCGGAGCACGATGCCCATGGCGCCAGTTTTCTCGGCCGCCAGCTGCAGGCGCCGCGAGGCCGTCATCGGCAGACGGACGAGTTCGCCGACGACCACCGCGAGGCCACGAAACGACAAGCCCTGCTCGATCGCGTCCAGCACCTGCTCTTCACGGTCGCTTTCGCAAAACACCACGCGATCCGGAGGGAGACCGGCCTGCGTCACTGCCGGGAAAAACAGGTCCGGGCGCGCCATGCACCAGAGCACCTTGCCGCCCGCCCGCGCCGCGACGCCGGCCACGAAGAGTGCTGCTGCAGCCCCATCGACCGTCCCTCCCCCGCCGCCGGCGATTTCGTGCAGCGCCCCGAAGGCGAGCCCTCCGCCCGGCAAGGATCGGTCGACCTCGGTAACCCCGAAAGGCAGCACCTGACGCGCGCGCCGGGCGCCGCCTTCGAGCTGCTCGATGCGCTCGCGAAGCTCGGCCAGCACGGGGTTGTGGGCATGGTTTGCCACGGCAGAATTGTTACTCCCTAGGGTTTTCAGCGGTTCTTTAGGCTGATATGTTCATTATTTGTTCCGATTGCCTAACTGAGTCAATCGGGCCTCCGCTCCGGAAGTTGCCCCTCGGCTAAGTCGTTGAAACGAATCCCTTAGCTGTATCAAGGAGATATCCGGCGATCGGAGGGGTAGGAAATTTTTCTTATGGTGTCTGGGGACAAATGGCGGCGGCGCATCTTGAAAAACTCAACGACCGGCAGCGCGAAGCCGTCGAGCACGGTATCGGCCTGCCGGACGGAAAGACCGGCGGCCCGCTGCTGATCATCGCCGGCGCGGGCTCCGGCAAGACCAACACGCTGGCGCACCGCGTCGCGCACCTCATCGTCAATGGCGCCGACCCACGGCGCATCCTGCTGATGACCTTTTCTCGGCGGGCAGCTTCAGAAATGGCGCGCCGCGTGCAGCGCATCTGCCGTCAGGTGCTCGGCGACAATGTCGCCATCATGACCGACGCACTCGCGTGGGCCGGAACGTTCCATGGGATCGGCGCACGGCTGTTGCGCATGTATGCTGAGCAGATCGGTCTCAGCATCGACTTCACTATCCACGACCGCGAGGACAGCGCCGATCTGATGAACCTCGTCCGGCACGACCTTGGCTTTTCTGCCAAGCAAAGCCGTTTCCCCACCAAGAACACCTGCATCGCGATCTATTCCCGCGTGGTCAATTCCGAGGCTTCGATCAAGGAGATCCTCAAGTCGTCCTATCCCTGGGTGCTGGAGTGGGAGGAGGAGCTGAAGCAGCTTTTTGCCACCTATACGGAAGCGAAGCAGGCGCAGAACGTCCTGGATTACGACGACCTGCTGCTCTACTGGGCGCAAATGGTTTCCGAAACCGAGCTGGCCGAGGACGTCGGCAACCGCTTCGACCACATCCTCGTCGACGAATACCAGGACACCAATCGCCTGCAGGCGTCGATCCTGATGTCGCTGGCGCCGGGCGGCCGCGGCCTGACCGTTGTCGGCGACGACGCACAGTCGATCTATTCCTTCCGGGCGGCAACCATCCGCAACATCCTGGATTTCCCGAAGGAGTTCTCGCCGAAGCAGGCGGACGTCATCACGCTCGACCGCAATTATCGTTCGACCCAACCGATCCTTGCAGCGGCCAATGGCGTGATCGAATTGGCAAGGGAACGCTATACAAAAAATCTCTGGACGGACCGCGCCTCCGAGCAGCGGCCGATGCTGGTCACTGTCAAGGACGAGATCGACCAGGCCGCCTATATCGTCGAGCAGGTGCTCGCCAACCGCGAGGTGGGCATGACGCTGAAGCAGCAGGCCGTGCTGTTCCGGACCTCCAGCCACAGCAACGCGCTGGAGATCGAGCTCACCCGTAGAAACATCCCGTTCGTCAAATTCGGCGGCCTCAAGTTCCTCGACGCCGCGCACGTCAAGGACATGCTGGCGGTCATGCGATTTAGCCAAAACCCGCGCGACCGGGTTGCCGGCTTCCGGGTGCTGAAGCTGTTGCCCGGTATCGGGCCGCAGATCGCTGGCAAGATCCTCGACACGATCGCGGCTGATCCCGAGCCATTGCAGTCGCTCGCCGAAATCCCGCCGCCGGCCAAGACCGGCGACGACTGGCCCGCCTTCGTCACGCTGGTCACGGCGCTGCGAAAGGCGGAGGCTGGTTGGCCGGCGGAGATCGGCACGGTGCGGATGTGGTACGAGCCGCATCTCGGCCGTATCCATGAGGATGCCGACACCCGCAAGGACGACCTGCTGCAGCTCGAACAGATCGCCAGCGGCTATGCGAGCCGCGAGCGGTTCCTGACTGAACTGACACTGGACCCGCCGGATGCGACCAGCGACCAGGCCGGGGTGCCGCTGCTAGATGAGGACTATCTGATCTTGAGCACGATCCATTCGGCCAAAGGACAGGAGTGGCGCGCCGTCTACATGCTCAACGTCGTCGACGGCTGCATGCCTTCCGACCTCGGCGCCGGCACCACAGCCGAACTCGAAGAGGAGCGCCGGCTGCTTTATGTCGGCATGACTCGGGCGCGCGACAATCTCACCCTTGTCACCCCGCAACGCTTCTTCACCCACGGCCAGAACGCCCAGGGCGACCGCCATGTCTATGCGTCACGGACCCGCTTCATTCCTGCGACGCTCCTGCAGTATTTCGAGACGGTAACCTGGCCGAAGGTCTCGGCCGCCGCAAGCGAGCGCAGCGCAAATCAGATCCGCGTCGATGTTCGAGAGCGCATGCGGTCGATGTGGAAATGAGCCATGCAACAAGTCACGCCGATCGACATGATGGAGCAGAAACCGGACCGGGAGGAGCAGGTCCGGCGCATCATCCATGTGGACATGGATGCTTTTTATGCCTCCGTCGAACAGCGTGACAATCCGGAACTGCGCGGCAAGCCCGTTGCTGTCGGCGGCGCGGCCGCCCGCGGTGTCGTGGCGGCGGCGAGCTATGAAGCGCGTGTGTTCGGCGTGCGATCCGCTTTGCCATCGATCACTGCCAAGCGGCGCTGCCCGGATCTGATCTTCGTTCCGCCCCGCTTCGAAGTCTATCGAGCCGTTTCAGCCCAGATCCATGGGGTTTTCGCCGAGCATACCGACCTGATGGAGCCGCTATCGCTCGATGAGGCCTATCTCGATGTCACCGACAACAAGCAGGGAATAGCGGTCGCGACGGAGGTTGCCACCAGGATCCGTGCCCGCATCAAGGAGGTCACCGGGCTCAACGCTTCGGCCGGGATTTCCTATTGCAAGTTTCTCGCCAAAATGGCCTCTGACCTCAACAAGCCGAATGGTCAGGCGGTCATCACGCCGAAGAACGGACCGTCTTTCGTTGAGGGGCTCGCCGTCAAGAAATTTCATGGCGTCGGGCCGGCGACCGCCGCGAAGATGCAGCGGCTCGGCATATTGACCGGCGCGGACCTGAAGGCACAGTCCCTTGCATTTCTCCAGCAGCATTTCGGCAAGTCGGGCGCCTGGTACTACAACATTGCCCGTGGCATCGACGATCGGCCAGTTCGACCAGATCGGGAGTGCAAGTCCGTCGGCGCCGAAGATACCTTCATGACTGATATCTTCGAGCTGGAAGCCGCGCGTTCCGAAATCTCCCCGCTGGTCGACAAGGTCTGGCGGCATTGCGAGGCGAAGAACCTGCACGGCCGGTCCGTCACGCTGAAGGTGAAATATACCGATTTCCAGATCATCACGCGAAGCAGGACCGAAGCTGCGCCGTTCGGATCGGCGGCCGAGATCGTCGCTACCGTCCACTCCCTCCTTGCTCCGTTGTTTCCCACGGCGAAAGGGATCCGCCTTCTCGGCGTGACCCTGTCATCCTTCGGCGATGATATTGAACGGGGACCGGACGATCAGCTCCAGCTGGAGATCTAGGCGATCATTGATTGGCGCAGCCAATCGCATCGAAATCCTCAGTGCCCGCGCTAGATTATTGCCGAGCCAAGATATGACGGAGCTGCTGGAGGGATCATGTGCAACGATTATCGCCTGACGGTCGAACTGGCCTCGGTGATCGAAGAGTTCGAGCATCTTAAGATCAAAATCCGCTTCCCTGAGGGCAGGCCGAACATCGAGGCGCGCGAGGATATCAAGATCACCGATAACGCGCCGATCGTTCGCTCGGTCGAAGGCGAGCGCGGGGCCGGCGAGCTTGTCCAGCGCAGATGGAGCTGGCCCGGACCGAGCGAGAAGCCGGTCTTTAATTTCCGGTCAGAGGGCCGCGAGTTCGCCTCGAACCGGGCTTTGATCCTCAGTGATGGGTTCTATGAATTCACGGATCCGACCGAGAGAGGGAAGAAGCGGAAGGACAAATGGCTGTTTCGGAAGGTCGGTTAGCCGGTCTTCGCCATTACCGGCATTTGGCGCGAGACGGAGGAGGTCGGCGAGGCCTTCACCATGCTCACGATGGAACCCGGTCCCGATATCGCACCCTAGCACGACCGCCAGATCGTCATCCTCGAACGCGAGGCATGGGCAGATTGGCTCGATCCGTCGGTTTCGGCGAAATCGCTGATCAGACCGCTTCCGGCTGGTTCGCTTTCCGTGGAGCAGGTTGGCTGATGCGTTTCTCCTTCCCGCATAGTCACGCCTTTCCCGGCGGCGAGGTCCGCGTCGAAGATGCGGAGGCTGCGGAAGGGATGTGTGTTGTGGAGTTCGGAGACGGGATCGCCATGATCGGAGAATGGCACCCGGACGGCGACGATATTCACCTCTCGGTCCCGGCCTATCGCACGGCCCGCGGCACGGATGTCGAGGCTCGCCGCTGGCGGCTGGTCAAGGACAAGGTGGGATCCTGGCGCTCGCGGCGATCCGCGTGATCGCCCCCGTCGAAAGTCCCTCGCCTAAATGACGAAGGGCGCTCGACCCTTTCGGGGAGCGCCCTTCTGACCCGGACGAGTGCAAACGCGCGACGGATATCGTCGCTGCAGGCAGTTCATCGATGACGGGCAGTGAGCGATAGATGGGGAAAGGCATCCGGGAAATCAAGGCCGTCGGGATTGCCGCTCGCCTGGAGCGGCGCATCGAGGCAGGCATCGCAGATACCGCAGCCATCATCGTCCATCGCCTGGTCCGTTCTTCCGCAACAGATGCAGGACGTGGCCTGTCGATCGGCCTTGGTGCACCGGCGCGGCAGAATGAATTCGGTCGTGTCGTCAAAAAGGGTATCGATGGGAATTGTCTTCATCGCGGTCGTCTCCAACGATCTTGAGCACAGATAGGAGCGCTCAAAATCTTTGCAATGGCAGGGAAAGACGTCCGGCGAGATCATCTTGCCGCACGCGTCCCTGGAGCTCCAAAGGCGCGGGGAACCTTTGAAATTCCGGGACGGTTTCCCCTTAGACCATCTCCGCGCGAGGAGCAGCTTCGTGAAACTCGCCACCTACAATGTCAACGGCATCAACGGCCGGCTTCCCGTCCTTCTGCGATGGCTGGAAGAAGACGCGCCCGACATCGTCTGCCTGCAGGAGCTCAAATCGCCGGACGAGCGCTTTCCCCGGCGCGAACTCCAGCGATTGGGATACGACGCCGTCTGGCATGGGCAGAAAAGTTGGAACCGTGTCGCGATCCTCGCCAGGGATGCAACCCCCATCCTGACGCGCCGCGGCCTGCCCGGCGATCCTGACGACAGCCACAGTCGCTATATCGAGGCCGCCGTCGACGGCATCCTGGTCGGCTGCCTTTACCTACCGAACGGCAATCCCGCGCCCGGTCCCAAATTCGACTACAAGCTGCGCTGGTTCGAGCGGCTCCACACCTATGCGGCCGATCTGCTGACTCTCGATCTTCCCGTGGCGCTGATCGGCGATTTCAACGTCATGCCGACCGATCTCGACGTCTATGCACCGGAGCGCTGGCGCGACGACGCATTGTTCCGCCCCGAGGTCAGGGCGGCCTATGCGGACCTTCTCGCCCAGGGCTGGACCGACGCCGTCAGCCACCTGCATCCGAAGGGACGGATCTATACCTTCTGGAAATACTGGCGGAACTCCTTCGAACGCGATGCGGGCCTGTGCATCGATCATCTTCTCCTCAGCCCGACGCTCGCGCCTTGGCTTCGGAAGGCGAGCGTCCGGCGTGGTCTACGAGGCTGGGAGCACACCAGCGACCATGCACCGGTGATGATCGAGATAGAGCCACCATCGGATTGAGGTCAGTCGGAAGTGCGTTTGCTCGCTCGACGCTCGCGCGCACTCGCCGTTCGACGCGCCTCACGCAACTCCTCAAGGGTCGGCAGCCACCAGCCCCGCCGACGTTCTTGTTCTCCCGGTTCGACCTTCGACGGCCAGGTGTGGACAAGCTCGTCAAGCGAAGGCGTTCGCCATGTGGCCCAGACATGGTCCTCGAGAAGGGCCGGATAGAGTTCGACGATGTCTTCGCGCTCGACCAGTTCGCCGTTGCTGTCGCTCACCACGACAATACCGTAGGCCGTGGTCGCAATCGGCCGATCCGGCGGTGGCAGATCGTCAACGGGAATCGGGATGCGCCGGCGCTTGCGTTCGGCCGCCCGGAGGCGGGAGGTCCTCTCCTCGTCCGTCCCTCTACGCGCCTCGGCGCGCTTGCGTCGTTCTTCAGGCTCGCACCGCTGTGCTTCCGTCTCGATGTCATGCCAGCGCTCGACGAGATCGTCATAGGAGGCAAAAGGCACCCGCCAGACCTTGTGCTCGCCATCCCAGCGCGCGAACGGCACCTGACGGATTTCCTCGACCAGCTTGCGCGAATAGGGCGTCTTGATGCGGAACCCTTCTTTGTCAACGCCAAGATAGGGGCTAAGGATCGGCTCGAACTCGAAGGCATCCCTGCCCCTCGCATCGGCATACGGATCGACACGCGACTCTTCCCTTGCCATCCAGCGATCTATGCGCCGTCGCGCGGTCTTTCCAGGGACGAGCCACGCCATCCGCCGGTCGCTCCAGCGGGCGTGTGGAAAGGTTTCGCGAAACCGCTGTACCGTCATCCGGTCAAACGGAAACGAGACGGCGGCGCGCTCGTCGTCCTCTATGGCGTCATGGCCAATGTCGTCACCGTCAACCATCCCATTGTCTTCCAGTTACAATCCTCACAAAACGCACGCCTTCTCGAAAAGATGCAGCGAATCAAAGGCATGATCGAGACTCGCAAAAGGAGAGGCGGAGATCGCTTAAGTCATTGATTTCCGATTCTTTTCGATGCGGAGCAAATTCGCAAATGATTCGCTTGACTCGTTTTGGTTGCGTCGAGTCGGGAGTTTGGACATGGCCGGTCATCGTGCTCAGTGGAAGGGTTTCATCAAGTTCGGCGAGGTGAGTTGCGGTGTCGGCCTCTACACAGCGGCGAGCACGTCCGAGCGCATTGCGTTCCACACGATCAACAAAAAGACCGGCAATCGCGTCAATCGCGTCTTCATCGACAGCGACACCGGCAAGGAGGTCGAGCGCGAGGACCAGACCAAGGGCTTTGAGATCGAGAACGGCCAGTACATCATGATCGATCCTGAAGAGGTCGCGGCTACCATCCCGGAGAGCAACAAGACGATGACGTCTATTTCGACAAGCCCTACTATCTGGTGCCGAAGCGATTATCACGGCCGAAGGAAAGCTCATGACGGACAAGATCGATGCAACGCGTGAGCGGATGAGCCGGGCGAACTTCGATACTTGATATTGCTGATCTGGTGCGATTGATGCGCCACTTCGCTGATGCATTCAGGCAGGATCGGAATTAGGCACAAAAGGCCGGATCACGAGGCTTGCGCCCAATCCCCATTAAGAAGCCAAAAGAAGCGGAGAAGAGCCAAGATTGCGCACGATGACGTAGTTGCTGCCGGCATGTCTCAGTCTCCTCGTTGGTGGCAGACTGGTCCCAGTATCAACTGGAGGACATCATGATGAAACAGTATGTCGGATTGGACATCTCACAGAAGGAGACCGCCGTTTGCGTCGTGGACGAATCTGGTCGCGAAGAAGGCCCCACATGCGGAACGCGTCGGCTTCGAGACAGGTCCTTTGTCAAGCTGGCTCTGGCATGACCTGAGGCGGATCGGCGTGCCGGTGATTTGCATCGACGCGCGACGCGCCCATGCAGTGTTGTCGTCCCGATGAACAGAAGCTCTGAGTACGACGCGCGCGGCTTGGCCGAGCGGGTTCGCATCGGTTGGTATCGCGAGGTTGCGGTGAAGAAGAAGGCCAGCCAAAAGATCCGCTCTATGCTGATCGCGCGTCTCGCCATCGCGAGACAGTTCCAGCGCTGCGTCATCGAATCGACCGGAGACGGTCACGAGGCTCAAGGGGCCGCAGTCGACACCGGGCTGCCCGATACCTACTTGCGTTGGTCGCAGTCGATCTACTCCGGCTACGGCACGCTCAAAACGAAGCAGGCTACCATTCTTGACCAGAGCGGCATCATTGGATTCCTTCGCAACGAACCGAACGCGCCCGCATCAATTTTCCGTACCGTCTGGGCTAACGCTCTTGCTATCACCGCCGGTGCTCGACGGTTGGGTCGCATCACGATCGGCAGGAACCGTTTCGCCGCCGCCCGGGACGGTATTGTCAATAGTATCCTGGGTGGGAGGCTGCATGTCTTTCGAGGTCGAGGATGTCTGTTCCGTATCAACTTTGGGGTCGACGCGTTCGCCCCAAATCTCCACCGCTCCCCAGACAAGGAACGAAAGCGCCAAGCTGATGGCGAGCACTTTCATCACCGGCCGGCCAAGGCCACCCTGCCGGGTTTCCCGCGCGGTGTATTCCTGCCGCGCGGGATCGTGAGTGCGTGTCAACGGATCGCCGCGTTCATCCTGCTGATGAGTCATGGCTGGTACTCCCTGAAAATCGAGACAGGAAGGAAACTTACGGCAAAAGCTATTGTTCCGGAGAACTTCTTCCCGTCAAGAGGGGCGATAGATACCGGTGGTTCCGACTCCGCGCCACTTGGCCGAAGAGGCGTTCTATCCGCCCAACCTCAACCTTTCTCGCACGCTCCAGAGCATTCCTTCTTCAGCCGCGCTTCTCGCAAACGACGCGTTTTTTCTTCGCGGATCCTTCGTTCGGAGGTCACTATTTCGCGTGCAGCCTGGGTGCTTTCGTCAATGTTGCCCCACGCGGACTTCTCCTTCCGCAAAAGTTCACTGTGTTCCATTATTTCACCTCCAACGAGAGGCATTCTTGCCAGGATTGCCTTGAGATTTCACACCCGAAAGGAGGCTCGAAATGAGCCTCTTCGAGAAATCATCCACCTCAATCGACCGCGTCGGCCAAATAGAACATCCGCGCGGATGCTTCGACAGTGGATCGGTGTCGTTGCGCATTATGGGTTCCGTCGCTGCGGGGTGATCTCGTTGTAGATCTTTTGCAGCGACCTCAGTTCCTCGGGCTGGAACGTCCCCTTCAAGGGATGACTGTTCATCGTCGCCCCCTTTTTGCCTGGGGCGGAAGCGCGCTACTGCTCACACGGATGGCGCCCGTATCAATTGCCACCCCGTATACAGGATACGCTCAACCAGGCGAAAGTCCACCCCGCGAAACGAAACTCCTTCGACCACGGCTGGGACGACCAATGCTTGACAGTCTGGCGCCGTTCTTACTCGTTGACGCCGTGAAACGTGCGTGCGGCCGTTTACACAAGAGCTCGATGTTGAGTGGACGTAGGTCGATCCCGGATAGGTATCGAAGAGGTACTTCGCGAAGCTCTTCCGCGTCCGCTCGTCTTTCGAGAACCACGGTTTCGAGCTGATCTCGTCAAAAAGCGCTTTCAGCGCTGCGAGTTCCTCGGGCTGGAAAGCACCAGTACTAGCTGGCCAGGGCAAGGCGCACCTCATTTGGTTGCGGGTGCAAGCGTTTCAGCCAACCTGGAAAGCGCCCGGTACGAAATGCCACCCGTGGATGTTTCCTACATCGAGAGCACCGTTTGTCGATTCAATAATCAGGCGCCTAACACAATCATTCATGAACAGATGACAACCGTCGAAAACCTTGGCACCAGTTTCCATACAATCGCAGAGGCCGCAAAAACTGAGGGGTTTGTGCTAATGGAACACACTCTAAGGCTTCGCCTGTATCTCAAAGGATGTGGTGGTGGCGATCCCCGAGGGGTCGTCGTGCGCTACGCCGGTAATCAGCCCAGGCCCCAGCTGTCTCAGGATGGCGGGTTCTGAACCGCCGTCGCGCAGAGCATCTCCTTCATCCGCTGAATCGCCAGGCGATCTAGATGCTATGCTCGTCATCGATCGCAAGCTCTTGTATGGCGCACGTCCTCAGCGCAGCGCCGACACGCGAACCGAGGTGGCGCAATGAAGTTCCGCGCCAACACCATCATGACCCAGCCTCGTCAGTGAAACTCCCCGAAGGCCGAACAAAGAGGAGGATCGACCAGGCGGGGACGGTATCCCGCTCCCCGTCCCGGCAGCTCGCATAAACGAGATCGCCGAGGTCTCCACCAAGGTCGCGAGGCTCGTCGGAGGCATTTGCCCGCAGCTGGAGCAGCCCGCCAATCAGCCGCCAGTCGACGAAGAGTTCCGCGTCCGTGTCCGATACGATGGTCCCCGCGTAGCCCTGGGCATCTGCGAGCAATGGGACCACGTACTGACGGCGGATGTCGATCAGCCGAGTCATGAATGCTCGCCAGTCCTCGCGCTCCGGCGCGTCCAGGTTTGACCAGTCGAGCTTTGCCCCTGTGAAGGCCGTCCAATCGTTCGGATCCACGATATCCTCCGGCCCTGCCCCGGTGGGATAGCCTCCAAAATTCTCCGCCTCCCTGAATCGGTTCCGGTGGATGTCGGCGGCCAGATCTCCGCTATAGTCGGCAAAGAAGCGAAACGGACGGTCGCTGAGATGTTCGTCGCCCATGAAGACCAGGGGAATCTGCGGCGACAGGAAGAGAATTTCGGTCAGGAGACGATGAACCCTCGGGTCGAGTGACGCGTGTAGCCGGTCACCCAGCGCCCTGTTGCCGACCTGATCGTGATTTTGAAGAAAGTGTACGAAGGCTGTTGGTGCCAAGGATGCAGGATGCGGCAAGACTGAACCGACCGTGGCTTTGCCTTGGTTCAGATAGCCCTCCGTCAGCGCCTGCTTGATCTGCCGCCAAGGCCGCTCCTTGTAGGGCGCATAGTGGCCCTCGGCTTCTCCGGTCACAGCAACGTGCATGGCGTGATGGAATTCGTCGTTCCAGTCCGCCGCAAACAGGCGATGGCCATTTTCATTTGCCGCGAGCAAATCGCCGCCATTGCTGGAATTTTCTACAATAAGATGCACATGACGATCTGTGAACGCCGAATGCACCGTGTCGGAGATTTCCTGCAGAATGTGCGGCGTTCCGGCATCGACGATCTGATCGACGGCGTCGAGCCGAAGGCCATCGAACCGATACGCCTGCAGCCAATGAAGAACGTTTCCGATAAAGTAGGATCGTACTGCCGGCTCATCGAATGCAATACGAGGTCCCCACGGCGTGGGATCCTCACTATGGAAGAACTCGGGGGCATAGTGCGGCAGGAAGTTTCCTTCCGGTCCGAAATGGTTGTAGACCACATCAAGGAAGACCATCAGCCCGCACCGATGAGCAGCGTCAACGAAGTGCCGGAGATCGTCCGGCGTGCCATAGGCGTTGTGCGGTGCAAATTGGAATACACCGTCGTAACCCCAGCCCCAGCGGCCGGGAAACTGGGCGATCGGCATAAGTTCGATCGCGGTGAAGCCGATCTCCGCAAGTGCGGACAAGTGCTCGATTGCCGCGGTATAGGTTCCCTCCCGCGTGAACGTCCCGACATGGAGTTCATAGAACACAGCCTCTTCCCACGGGCGTCCGCACCAACCGGTTTGTTTCCACGCAAAACGGTCGGATGCGCATAGCAACGAGGGGCCATCGACACCCAGCGGCTGAAAGCGAGAGGCGGGATCGGGCACGCGCCTGCCATCGGATAGCACATAGCAGTAGAGAGCGCCCACAGGCTGATGGTCGAGACGGACCGCGAACCAACCTTCATCCTGCCGCTCCATCACCACCTGGCGGCCGTCGATGTCCAGCTTCAAAGAGGATTCGGCCGGCGCCCAAAGCCGGAACACTGTCGAGCCGTCCTTGCAAAAATGCGGCCCCCAGCCACCATCAACGGCCATCATCGCAGCAACCCCTGACCGCCGTCGACGAAGACCGAAGAGCCTGTCATATGCGATGCCTCGGCGCTGAGCAGAAAACGGATGACCTTGGCAACGTCGATTGCCTGGCCCGGCTTGCCATCGGTCAAGGGAATGCTGCCCTGCGGCCAAATGACAGGCACTTCCGTTTCCGCGCGGTTGCGGATTTCAGAGCCGGCGACAATGTTTGTGTCGATCGCTCCCGGGCAGACGACATTGACGCGGATGCGATGTTTTCCAAGCTCAAGGGCCAGCTGCTGCGCCATGGCCACCTGCGCTGCCTTGGACGCGCTATAGGCGGTCGCACCTGGATTGGTGAAAGTGTGTACCCCGTTGATCGACGATACGATGACAATTGCGCCGCCTCCAGCACGCTTCAGCAGCGGAACGGCCTTGTGAAGCGTCAGGTAAGTGCCGCGAAGATTGATGCAGATCGTCTCGTCCCATTCGGAGGGCATTAGATTCTCGATCGGTGCCCAGACGCCATTGATGCCGGCGTTCGCCACGACCGCGTCCAGGCGGCCGAAATGGGCCTTCGTTTTCTGGACGATCTCACCAACGTCAGATTCATCAGACACGTCACCGGCAATCGCGATTGCCTCGGCGTCGGCCACAAGAGCCTCGCGCGTTTGGGAGAGAGCATTTTCGTCGCGGTCGAAGAGCACGAGACGATGGCCCGTTGACGCAAGAAGTTCCGCCGTCGCCCGCCCTATTCCAGATGCGGCGCCAGTAATCACCGTAACGGGAGACCCCATGGGTCAGCTCCGCACTTCGGACGTGAAGCCAGTGGTCTCGACAGCTTCCACGCTTATAGTCTCGTCTTCGATATCGCCTTGCTGTTGTGGATCGGAATCGAAAGCGGTGAGCTGGACCATGATTTCCTTGGCGCGCGTGACCGCGGCATCTTCAGATACATCATGCGCAACCATGCACACCGATACCTTCTCGCGGCCCTCCCCGACAAATTCAACCGTCGTCGTGCCTTCTGCGCTGTGAACATTCGTTTCGATGAGTTGCATAGTGACCTCCTATCAGGATGGTCAAAACCGAAGACGGGAGACGAAGTTCCTGTACGTTTGCGGACGGACCGGGTCGCCGAGACAACGAATGTGTCGGCATACGGAACCTTTCGCGGCTTGTGTTGTTGGCCATCCGCAAACAGGGAGCGCACCATGGCCAAGAGTACATCCTCGAAACCCGCATCAGCGAAATCCTCGAAAACCACGGCGACCACGGCGCAGGTCCACGATCAGAAGATGGCGCGTGGCAATGGCGGCGAGCTGCACCAGGTTGCCGAGGGCGAAACGCCCGTTCTGACGACGGCGCAAGGCGGTCCCGTCGCTGATGACCAGAACTCGCTGCGCGTCGGCGCACGCGGGCCGCTGCTGGTCGACGACTTCCATTTCCGCGAGAAGATCTTCCACTTCGACCACGAACGCATCCCAGAGCGGGTCGTGCATGCGCGCGGATACGGAGCACATGGCTTCTTCGAGACGTATGAATCCCTCGCTGCCTATACGAGGGCGGATATTTTCCAGCGCGCCGGCGAGAAGACCCCGGCCTTCGTGCGGTTCTCTACTGTCGCCGGCAACAAGGGCTCCTTCGATCTCGCCCGCGACGTCCGCGGCTTTGCCGTCAAGCTCTATACGCAGGAAGGCAACTGGGATCTCGTCGGCAACAATATCCCGGTCTTCTTCATCCAGGACGCCATGAAGTTTCCCGACATGGTGCATGCGGTGAAGCAAGAACCCGATCGCGCCTTCCCGCAGGCCCAGAGCGCGCATGATAATTTCTGGGACTTCATCAGCCTGACACCGGAAAGCATGCACATGATCATGTGGGTCATGTCGGACCGGGCCATTCCCCGCTCCTTCCGCTTCATGGAAGGCTTCGGCGTGCACACCTTCCGTCTCCTCAATGCGAAGGGTGAGCCCACGTTCGTCAAATTCCACTGGAAACCCAAGCTCGGTCTGCAATCCGTCGCCTGGAACGAGGCGGTGAAGATCAACGGCGCCGATCCCGACTATCATCGCCGCGACCTTTGGAACGCGATTCAGGCTGGTAACTTCCCCGAATGGGAGCTCTGTCTGCAGCTGTTCGATCAGGATTTCGCCGACAGCTTCGACTTCGATATCCTCGATCCCACCAAGATCATTCCCGAGGAGGTGCTGCCGGTGAAACCGGTCGGCCGCCTCGTTCTCGATCGCATGCCGGAGAATTTCTTCGCTGAGACGGAGCAGGTCGCCTTCATGACCCAGAATGTCCCGCCCGGCATCGATTTCTCCAACGATCCGCTGCTGCAGGGCCGCAACTTCTCCTACCTCGACACCCAGTTGAAACGCCTTGGCAGCCCGAACTTCACGCATATCCCGATCAACGCGCCGAAATGTCCCTTACATCATTTCCAGCAGGACGGGCACATGGCCATGCGCAACCCCGTCGGCCGGGCCAACTATCAGCCCAACTCCTGGGGCGAGGGGCCGCGGGAATCGCCGTCGGCCGGTTTTCCGCATTTCCCTGCGGAAGAGCAGGGCCAGAAGGTGAGGCTACGCCCCGAAAGCTTTGCCGACCACTATAGCCAGGCGCGCCAGTTCTACATTAGCCAAACCCCAGCCGAGCAGCGGCACATCGCGGCCGCTCTGACCTTCGAGCTCAGCAAGGTCGAAGCGCCCGTGATCCGCGAACGCGTCGTCTCGCATCTGATGAATATCGACGAGACCCTCGCCAACACCGTCGCCGAGAAACTAGGCTTCCAGTCCATGCCGAAACCCGCCGATGCCGCAATGCCGACACGGCAGGATCTGGAGGCCTCGCCTGCGCTCAGCATTGTGGAACGAGGACCCAAATGCTTCGAGGGACGCAAGCTTGGCATCCTCATCACGGACGGCGTCGATATCGACCTTCTGACCGGCCTGCGGGACGCCATCGCGGCGGAAAAGGCAGAGGTCGCACTGATCGCGCCGAAAGTCAGCGGCGTGACGGCGTCCGACGGTTCATGGGTGCCGGCGCAGTTCATGATCGACGGCGGTCCTTCGGTGCTTTTCGACGCGGTCGCGCTCCTGCCGGCCAAGGCGGCGATGGATGATCTTCTTCAAGAAGCGACCGCGCGGGACTTCGTCGCCGATGCCTTCCAGCACTGCAAGTTCATTGGCCACGTCACCGATGCCCTCCCGCTCCTGCAGGTGGCCGGGATTGCCGACAGGCTCGATGAAGGTGTCATCGAACTGCCTGGCGAAAACGGCCTCTCTGCCTTCGTCGCGGAACTCGGCAAGCTGCGCCTTTGGGCACGCGAGCCCTCCGTCAAGCTTGGCAAGGCATCCGTTCCGCCTGCTTAGTCGGCAGCATTCTTTGCCGTGTGCGCGGGGAACAAAGGTCAGAAAGGCTGGTTGACTCCCCGCGCGATCGCGCCCGCCACTCTGGCAAACATTCACGACAACAGGAGAGACCCATGCCTACCAAGACAATGGAAGACCTTTTCCTCGACGGTATCAAAGACATCTACTACGCCGAGCGCAAGATCATTGCCGGCCTCAAGAAGATGATCCGCGGCGCCGAGGCCGAAGACCTGAAGGCCGCATTCGACAAGCACCTGCAAGAAACCGAGGGACAGGTCGAGCGGCTCGTGCAGGTGTTCGAGCTTCTCGGCAAGCCGGCGCGCGGCAAGACCTGCCCGGCCATCGATGGCATTCTCGAAGAGGGTCAGGAGATCCTCGAGGAATTTAAGGGCTCGCCCGCGCTCGACGCTGGTCTTCTTGCCGCCGCTCAGGCTGTCGAGCACTACGAAATCGCCCGCTACGGCACCTTGAAGTCCTGGGCCATGCAGCTTGGCAAGAACGACGTCGCCAAGCTGCTCGATCAGACGCTCGCCGAAGAAACCAAGACCGATCAGGCCCTGACGCAGCTTGCAGAGGCCAAGGTCAACCGCGAAGGCAAGACCAAGGCCGCATGATGCGGAACGGGCGGAGAGGCGGCTCTCCGCCCGTCCCTAAAATGCGAAAGACGCCCGGACCGATGCGATGGGAGTGGAGATGTACGGTGAGTGGCGACATATCTGCGTGGATATGCAGCGCATGTTTGCTGAAGACACGCCTTGGAAAGTCACCTGGATGGAGCGAGTCTCGCCACAAGTGCTGGAAGTCGCCAGCAACTATGCAGACCGAACGATCTTCTCTCGCTTTTTGCCGCCCGCCCGTCCAACCAATGCGACAGGCATGTGGCGCGCCTATTATGAGAAGTGGTGGATGATGACCGCCGAGCATCTCCCGGCCGAGATGTATGGCCTACTCCCCGAACTTGCCGCATTCACGCCGCCCGCCATCGTTTTCGACAAGCGGACCTATTCTCCGTGGATCGACGGACGGCTCAATGCGTTTCTAAGGGGCCAGGACGTCAAAACGCTTGTCATCACCGGTGGCGAGACCGATGTCTGCGTCCTCGCAACGGCCCTCGGTGCCGTCGATTTGGGCTACCGTGCCATCATCCTGACGGATGCCGTCTGCAGCGGCGCGGATGAAACGCACGACGCGTCGTTGAGACTGCTCGAAAGCCGGTTTACTGCCCAGATGGACGCCATATCGACGGAGGCGTTTTTATCGTCGGTTTCCGGATAGCAGTTTCGCGATGAGACCAAGCGCACGCAGACAACCCGTGTGAACACCTTGCCGTTGGGGGCCGGCGGCGCGAACCGTCTTCCATGCTGGACAACAGCTCAGATGACCGCCTCCATGTCACTCGAAGCGCCGGTTATGCCGCTTCACCTCCAGCACAACGCGGTCGCCGAGGTGCCGAGCCATGGCCAGCCTTCGGAAACGATCTGACAACAAGCCGGCGGTGCCGCTGCTTCGAACCTTACACTGGCATTTAGGAAGCTACGGCGACGGGTCATCCGGCTCTTAGCAAATAGGCGTCGCCCGCCAGGATGCGGGCGACTGGAAGCCGAAGACCGTCAATCCGTTTTCATCAATGGCTGGAAATTGAGCTTGCCCCAAGCGAACCGGTCGTTCGCATCATCGAGAGGATATTCGCTTCTACGGCAGCCGCGATAAATGCTTCCCGCGCTTGTGACAGTCCGTGATGTCCCTCCACGCGCATCGCAGTCACCATGCAAGCCTGTTCGTAGCGCCGTCCTCGCTGAACAGGCCAACGGATCAAAAGGTAGTGTAACGCCTGTTCCGGACCATGGACGGTTTCGCCGCACCCGGGTTGAAATTCGATGACGACAGGCGCGGCCCACACGCCCACAGTGGGTTTCTTCAATGCAATACCCATGATTTCCTCCCAGAACGTGGTCTGCATGGAGTGACAATAGGACTGGTTTTGGAAATTCAAATGACGGTGGCGCCTATTGTCCGATTCCGTACGAACGGAAAGCCGCCCGGCCCTCCATAGGCCGAGCGGCTATTTGAAAAGTGCCTGGTCTACCTTCCGCCCTAACTGGGCGGCGGCGGGCGGTTCTCGAGCTTGTCAGGATCTCGTGCACTCTTCTGCGCGACGGCTCCAGGCTCAGCGTCAACCTCTTCCTGAGCCTGGATCCAGTGATCAAGCGCAACGCCATCCTGAGAGCCTTCTCGCTGCCAGATTGCATAGGCACGGGCGCGGATTTTGTCTTCACGATCGTTGGTCATCGGACACCTCCTGCTGGTCATAAGAATTGAACCAGCGTCGTGCCGGTATGTTCCAACCGACGCGTGATGCGCAAACGCTAAGCGCTCATGCGCGGCGGCGATGACGGGCCAGACCGATGCCAAGTCGGCCGTAGGCCCTGAACGGGAAGGCCGGCTTCAAGGCAAGCAGCGACGAACGCCTCTCTTGCAACAGCGACCGGCGTCATTCGGTAAAGCGCCGCTCGGCATTTTCGACAAGCGCGCTTATATCGCTCGCCATGTCGGAGGGGCCATTCATTCTCGAGAAAGCCGACGGTGTCATGGACGCTTTCGAAGGAGCGCGTCACCCCATTAGGGAAAGATACCTGAAGGGGAACAGAGAAATAGACGTCAGCCAGCATCGCAATCCTCCTTTCAATGACAATTCTGGCGCCACCTATTTGGTTTTTGTGGCCCGGTTTTCAAGAGCCACTCAACAGCATGATCGAAGCTACCCGGCCAGTGCAAGAATCGAATTTACGAGCACTTTCAAATCCGTCGGCTTCCCGATGTTGCGAGCGTTGGAGAGTTCGGAATACTGAGCCAGTTCCTCGGGATCGCTGGCACTGGCAATAACGAACGGCACATTGAGCACGTTCAGCCGCTCAGCCACCGGCGTCACTTTTTCCCTTCCGAGATTGACGTCGAGCACTGCTGCGTCGGGCCGTCGTTTCGCGATATGGTTGAGTGCGTCTCTTACCGATCCAACCGGACCCAGAACCAGAAAACCAGCATCCTCAAGACAGGCTTTCAGTTCCAGCCCGATGAACAGGTCATCCTCGACAACAAGAACGGAGAGCCTGCGTTCGATAGCATCTTTCGCAGGGTTGCTCATGGGACCTCACAGCGGGATTTAGATTGATGCGCGTAAACCGCCTGGATGGTAGTGAAGTTCCACGTGCCCGCCGAGATGCGCGGAGGTTCTCTCGATAAGCTCCGTTCCGTAGCCCCTCCGGCTCGGGAGCGACACGGGCGGCCCATCGATCTCCCGCCATTCGCATACCAGATTGGAAGTCTCCTCAAGGTCCTCCTCCACGGCCCACGTGACATGGACCCGGCCACTTGCTGCAGACAAGGCGCCATATTTCGGCGCGTTCGTTCCCAACTCGTGGAAAATCATGCCGATGGCGAGCACCCGCGAACTGGGTACCTGGAGGGGGACGCCCGTGCAGTCAAGACGCCCCTCCCCCGCCTCGCCGACAGACTGGCGAAGCAGATCCTCAAAATCCGTCGCCTCGTGGCTGGCGGCGATTTCCTGCGCGCGCAGCCTCGCCTGCAATCGTCCCAGCAGGCTATCGCGGTATTCGCCTGCCGTACGGTCCCGCGTCTCCGTCTGCACGGCGATGGCTCGGACGACCGCGAAGAGGTTCGCCATCCTGTGGCGCGTCTCGGATATGATGAAGTCCTTTTCGGCGTCCCGGCGCTGGCGCTCGGTGACATCGTCGAAGATGACGAGAATGCTTGAACTGTTGTCGTCCGGATGCACCAGGCGACGCGCATCGACCAGAAAGGTTCTCGGTCCGATCAACGGAAAATCGTGTTTCACCTCGAAGCCGACGACCGCCGCCGCCTTCGGGATCACTGCGGCGACCGTTGCCGAGGTCAAAGAAGTTCGTTCCGATAACCTCGTCGCGATCGACCCTGAACGTCTTGACAAAGGCGTTGTTGGCCGTGGTCACGCACAGATTCCTGTCGAGAACGACGACAGCCTGGCTCATCGTATCGACGACACCTTGCGCCTGAACGTGGCCGGCCTTCAGCAGTCTATAAAGGTCCTCCAGCACCATCGTACCCACTCCTGGAAGCGTCGCGCCGATGTCCTCGGAATCTCCTTTCGACAGACTATGCCAGGCACATCGTCCGGGATAGCCGGCTTTGAAGATCATTGACGAATCTGGCCTTGCCCCGGGCCGGTCCGTTCATGCATCGCCCGTCGGTGAGAGCACGCCTCGTCAAGCTGCTCGAGCAGATCCTGAAACCTTTGGTCGGCTTCGCTCTCGACACGATACATGGACTGAAGACGACCACGCATTTCCGCGTTATCGAAGAGTTTGTGTCGTTCCGACAGGGCCTTGCCGCTCTGATACCTGGACTGATGCAATGCCGTCTCCGTCAACCACCAATGGATCGGGAACAGGCAAGTGCACTGGATTGTTCCACCGAACGCCTACCGACATCAGCTTGCGTCCGGGCTCAAGCTAGGGCCGGATATCTCGGCTCTCAGGTAAGCGTCCACATTGCAAATCAGGCCCGAGGGAGCAAAATCTAGCAGAACCTCGCCGTTGAGCTCGGTGGCAAGAAGACGTTCGATAAGCTTCGATCCGAATCCGCGCCGCGTCGGAGCGACGACGTCCGGCCCGCCTTCTTCTCTCCACTGAAGCTTGAAACGCGCGGTGTCCCGGCTGCCGTGCCAACGGATGCAAACGACCCCGCCCTCTCGCGACAGGGCACCGTATTTCGCGGCATTTGTTGCAAGTTCATGGAAGGCAAGCGTCAGCGCCGTCACGGCATGCGCCCCGACATTGATCGCCGGCCCTTCGATACGGAACCGATCCGGCGCATAGGGCTGCAAAGCCGTATCGATCACCGTGCGCAGATCGGCCTCCTCCCAATTCCCGGTTGTCAGCACGTCATGGGCGCGCGCGAGCGATGCCAGGCGCTCGTCGAACGTCCTCACGGCATCGCGCTCCTCGTCGCCGTTGACAAATGTCTGACGCGCGATTGCCGTGACCGTCGACAGGATGTTTTTGATGCGGTGCTTTAGCTCGCCCATGGCCATGGCTTGAAAGCGCTCGAACTGCTTCTTCGCCGTGATGTCCCGCGCGATCTTCGACGCCCCGATGATCTCGCCCGCCCCACCATAGATGGGAGAAACCGTAAGAGATACATCCACGAGAGTGCCGTCACGGCGCCGGCGTCTGGTTTCATAGGGCGGCACATGCTCGCCCAGCCCGATCCGGCGAAAGAGGTCGTATTCCTCCTCGCCCTGGTCTTCCGGAATGAGCATTAAAACCGACCGACCAACCATCTCTTCGGCACCGTAGCCGTAAAGCCGCTCGGCGCCTCGATTCCAACTGGTGATCGTCATGTCGAGATCGGCGCTCAGGATGGCGTCGTCGGTGGAAGCTATGATCGCCGCCAAACGTCGCTCCAGGACCTGCGCCCGCCTGAGTTCGGTCGTCTCGTTGACGATGCAGAACACGCCGGCGACCGAGCCCGTCGCATCGTGGACGGGCGAGTAGGAAATGTCGAAATAGACCGTCTCCGGCCCGCGCCCCCGCTCTATGTAAAATGGCCGATCCTTTGCCGAAACCGTCTCGCCCGTCTCAAACACCCGTTTGAGAAGCGGTTCGAGATCGGTCCACAGTTCCGCCCAATATTCGCGTGCGGGCCGGCCCAAGGCGTGCGGATGCTTGTCGCCGATGGTCGGTGCATAGGCGTCGTTGTAGAGGGCGAGAAACTGCGGCCCCCAGAACATGACGATCTGGAGATCCGCTCCGAGCATGATGTCGACGGCGGATCGAAGGTGCTGTGGCCATTCCGTGACGGGACCGATGCTCGTACGACTCCAGTCGAACGAACCGATCAACCGCGCCATCTCGCCCCTGTGGCGAGCAAACTCAAGACTCGACACAAAATTCCCCATCCGCAGGCAGGACCATTCAACGCGATTAGATAATCGCTACAGCACCATAGACAAGGCAAATCAGGAACATTGTCAAATGTTTGCGAGAAAGGCTATCGCGCATCGGGCAAACAACGGGATGAGGCGCAGAGTGGCGGATTGAAGCGAAGGCGTATCTCGCCCGGGTCGCCGAGGCGGAACCGTCGACACGGGTGATCGTTATGGGCAGGCACCCTCATCGACGTTAGAGGACATCCACATGCCAACCTTGTCAGGACAATGTCTCTGCCAGCAGGTTCGGCTATCTGTCCATGGCGAACCGCTGCGAATAGGGATTTGCCATTGCACGGATTGCAGGAAGGAAAGCGGGTCTGCCTTCACCTTTTATGCCATCTGGCCGCGGGATCGCTTCCGCTATTCCGGCGAGACAGCCGCGCTGCAGGGCCGTTGTTTTTGCCCGCGATGCGGATCGCGACTGTTCTCTGTCGATGACCGGGAGGTCGAGGTCAAGCTCGGCATTCTCGACGATGCGCCTACCTGCCTTACCCCAACCTACGAGCTTTGGGTCAAACGACGCGAACGATGGCTGAAGCCCGTGGAAGGCGCCGCACAGTTCGAGGAGGACCGCATTGAGCGCTGAAACGGAACCGTCCCGGCAATTGGGATGGGTCCGGCCCTGCGTCGTCGGCACCAGGCGCCATGCTGCGCCTGATGCCATTTTTCGCGTGCAAGCCCGTCATCCGGCGTAAAATCTACGCCTTCGCCACCAGTGCTGCCTCGTCATCGTCGCGCTGGCGTCCACCGAGAGCGGCAGCGGCGGAGGCAACGAAGGCGCCGACCAGCAAGGACAGGGCGCCGAGCAACGCGACCGTGGCGGCCGACTTTCGGGCATCGTCGGCAGCCTGAAGGGCGGTATTCTTCGCGTCCTCGATCTGCTGCAGCACCTGGTCGACACGCGTGCGGGCCTCCTCCTGGGGGATACCCGCGCGGGAAGCTACGATGGTCGCGACATAGGCGCGATCGGCTTCTGGAACCTCTCCCTTGGCTGCGCCCTGCATCAGGATGCGCGACACTTCGGCGGTAGCAGCCGCGTCGTCCGATTGCGCCCTTGCCGCTGCATCCTGCGGACGCAGGAGCAGGTCCGTGAAGTATCCCGTTGCAAGATCGGGAGCCTCGTCGCCGCCGGCTGTCGCGGCCGTGGCGCCGACGCTGGCGGTCGCTGCAACGGACGATGCCGCCTGCACACCGCTCCCGACCAGCGAGGTGAAGGCGGACCCGGCCAGCCCGGCTACCACGACGGTCGCCAGCGCCCAGCTCAGAAAACCATGCGCGGTATCGCGGAAGAACACTTCGTCGGTATGGATGCCGGCCCATTTCGTGCGCAAGCGCCCGGTGAGATAGCCCCCAAGCGCCGAGGAAAGCCACTGGACGATGACGAACCAGATGGCGGCCGTCACGCTGACCGTCGTGAACGAGGCGCTCTCTCCCGACCACGGCGACACCATGGTGAGCCCGACGCCTGATCCCAGAAGGAGAAGGATGAGCGTTATCGCAGCCGCCGCTGTCGCGCCGCCGATGACCGGCCCCCATGCCAGAGCTGGAACATTGGATTCGATGCCGACGTCGGAAACGCCCGTCGAGTAGCTAGCCATTGTCGTCTCCTATCGCATGAACAGGACAAGCAGGATGACGATCGGCAGGGGGATACCCAGGAGCCAGAGAAGAATACCGCGACCCATTTTGAAATCTCCTTCATGTCGTGAACGCGTCGTGCGCGTGGACAACAACTTCCGCCTTAACGCAATGTTCCACACCGCACCGACGGCCGTCGTTTCACTGCCTTTTCCGACACATAGCCCCGGGGAACATTGTCCGGCACGCCGGGTTTCTGACAGGCGGGACCATGTGCGGAGTTTCGGGCAATGAAGGTGCTGAGAGACAACGGTTTGACGATCGTGCTGACTGTCGCGACGATGACGACGCTCGCGGGAATGATGGCGACAGGGATCTCAGTCTACAACGATGAACTGACGCGCCACCACCAGCCCGGCGTATCACTGGCCGCATACCTCGCCAGCGGGCATTTCCTGTCCGCCCTCTTCGAGAACTGGGAAAGCGAGTTTCTCCAGATGTCCGCCTATGTCGCGCTGACGGCTTTCCTCTTCCAGCGAGGTTCGGCCGAATCCAAGGATCCGGACGGCGGCGCAGAACAGGACGGAAATACTGACGCTCATGCCGGCAACACGGATGTACCACTGCCCGTCCGGCTTGGCGGCCTATCGGCCAGCCTCTATGCCTATTCCCTCGGCTTTGCGCTCTTCGCTCTCTTCCTCATGAGCTTTGCGCTTCACCTCCACCACAGCGCAGCCGCCGAGGCGGTCGAAGCGCTGGGCCACGGCAAGCCTCCGCCGACGATCTGGCAGCATGCCGGTAGTGCGCAATTCTGGTTCGAGTCCTTCCAGAACTGGCAATCGGAGTTTCTGTCCACGGCTGTTCTCGTGGTCCTCTCGATCTTTCTGCGCTTTCGCGGCTCGCCAGAGTCAAAACCAGTTGCCGCACCCCATTCCAAAACGGGAGGATAGGCAATGTGCAAACAGACGTCATGGAGAAATGGGAAGTGATGGAGCAATCAGCAATCATCGAAGCGCTCGGGGTTCGCCCCGATTTCGATGCCATGCATGAAATCAACAAACGTGTCGCGTTTCTGAAAACCTATCTCCTCGAGAGCCGCCAGGCGGCCTATGTGCTGGGCATCAGTGGCGGCGTCGATTCCCTCACGGCCGGCCTCTTGGCCCAGCGCGCTGTGCGGGAGCTTCGCGAGGACGGACACGCTGCCACCTTCATTGCTGTTCGTCTGCCCTATGGGGTCCAGGCGGACGAGTACGACGCGGCCGCCGCGGTCGCCACCATCGCTCCCGATCGCATTTTGACCGTGGACATCAAACCCGCTGCCGACAGCCTGATGGCCGCCGTCCTTGCCGGCGGCATCGATCCTCTCCTGCGCCATCACTTCATCCTCGGAAACGTGAAGGCGCGCCAGCGAATGGTGGCGCAATATGCGATCGCCGGCACCGCATCCGGCATCGTCATCGGCACCGATCACGCCGCCGAAGCGCTTATGGGCTTCTACACCAAGTTCGGCGATGGTGCCGCCGATGTCCTTCCGCTTGCCGGCCTCAACAAAAGGCGGGTCCGCGCCGTGGCCGCCGCGCTTGGTGCACCGGACCACCTCGTCTGGAAAGTACCGACGGCAGACCTCGAATCCGATGCGCCGCTGCGACCCGACGAAGACGTCTACGGCGTGACCTATGACCAGATCGACGACTTCCTGGAGGGGCGGCCCATCGCGCCGGCGGCGTCCGAGCGGATTCTCTCGGCCTACAGGGCGAGCGCTCACAAGCGCGCGCTTCCCGTCCCCGTGGGATGATGGAACATCACGGGAGCGGATGGGTTAGGGTCTGGAAAGGAGATCCGACATGGGTATCGACAAACCCCGGGACGGTGCACCCGGCACGACCGACCAATCCCCCCGCTGGGAGGGCCCTGAAGAGAGCCGGCCCCGCGGCTATCTTCCGGCCAAGGACGATCCCGACCGCGCGCGTGACGCCGTCGGGGAGACGAACAAGGATCCGGAACGCAATCGCCCGTCCGACGCCTTGAAGGTGAGGGAACGCCGCGATGGACAATAAGCGCGAACGGAACGGCGCATTCGCGCCGTCTCAAGCTGATCGCAGGGCCGATGGCGTTGCCAGCGCAAAGCCGACGGTCATCACCGGTTCCGAGGACGCTACGGTAAATCGAACGCCCCCGGCAAGAAGCCACAAAAGGACTGGGACGTTGGTTTCGACGACGAACAACCCGACCGATCATGAGGCGGCAACCATGAAGCACGACCCAAGAAACCTCGACAAAACTGCTGACGGCCGACGGAGGCCCCAATCGCAGGAATCGGGCCGCGATATCTCGGATCCGCATCCCGGCAGCGTTTCCGATGGCACACATTCCGAAGCCAACGAAACCAAGCTTGCGCGGAGCGAAGGAGACAGGAAACATGGAACACCGAACTGAATCACCGGCGGTAAAGTCTTTGCAGGAGGAGCAGGCCCGTCAGGCAAGTGCCGACGCGAAAGGCAAGCTTCAAAAAGGATTGGAAGATACGTTCCCTGCTTCTGACCCCGTCTCGGCCACGAACACTTCCACGGTGAAGAAGCATGTGGAACCGACAACGTCCGCTGAAGGCAAGCAATCCGGACGCAACAAATAGAGCAACGGCAGGAACAGGGCGGAGGCCATTTCGGAACAGTCGAGATCGACGTGCTCAATTCGGTTGCCGGCGTCCCGCGGGTTCTCGGTAAACTGCCGTCTTTGCGCGTGAGCCTTCGGGTAAATTTACATGAAGGCGGGAAAGCCCCGGTTTTACCGGGGCTTTTCTCGTCTGCCGACCACGGCAGCAAGCAAAAGAAAAGCTGCCACACCGGCGACGCGTTGCCACCGCACCATCCGTTTACCGTGGCGTCGGATTCCGATCCGCTCTCGCAGGCTGGCGATTTCGGCGCGCAGCGTCGCAAGGTCATCGAGCACATCCTGATCGCTCGCCGGTAGGACGCCGACAAGAGGCGCCGCCTCCTCGATCTCCTGCAGATATTCGCGCAATTGCGCATCGCTCTCGAAACCATGTTTGCGTATGTCGGTCATCGTTTCCTCTCTCAGATCATGATCTCGCCGCCCGTGACGGGGATCACCGCGCCCGTCATGTAGCTACCGAGGTCGGAGGCCAGCAGGACGAAGGCCCCTGCCAGTCCGGCGGGCTGGCCAGCGCGGCCAATGAGGGATTGCTTGCCGAAATCCTTCGTTTTCTCGGGTGGCATGGTGGAGGGAATGAGCGGCGTCCAGATCGGTCCAGGCGCGACGGCGTTCACACGGATTCCCTTGTCGGCGACCATTTCGGCGAGCCCTGCGGTGAAGTTCGAGATTGCCCCCTTAGTCGCTGCATAGGCGAGAAGATGCGGCGACGGCTGACGTGACTGAATCGAGGTCGTGTTGATGATAGCGCTGCCGGGCTTCATGTGCGGAATGGCCGCGCGAGCCAAGAAGAACGGCGCGTAGATATTGGTCCGGAACGTGCGGTCCCATTCCTCGGTGCTGATATCGCCGATATCCGTATAGGTCCGCTGGAAAGCGGCATTGTTCACGAGGATATCGAGCTGGCCGAAGTTTTCCAGGCACTGCCGCACAAGATGGCGGCAGTGATCATCGCTCGTAATATCGCCTGCAAGGACGATGGCCTTGCGTCCCGCCTCATCAACCCAGCGCGCGGTTTAATTGGCGCCTTGGTCTTCACTCAGATAGGAAATCGCGATATCGGCGCCTTCGCGCGCGAAAGCGATGGCGACCGCCCGGCCGATGCCGGAATCGGCACCGGTGATCAATGCCACCTTCCCCTTTAGTCTTTCCGCCCCGGCATAACTCTCCTCGCCGTGGTCAGGAATCGGCTTCATCGCGCTCGTCAGGCCGGGTGGAGCTTGCTCCTGCGCGGGCTGCGGCGGACGGGGTCGGCGCGCATCGTTCTCGGACATCTCGGTCTCCATCGGCAACGGGCTTGCGCTTCGAACTCACTGCCCTTGGCGATGTTCCCGCGGGAAGCGCAAACACCTGACATGTGAAGCTCGAGCCGAGCAATCCTGATGACGGGAAAAGGTGGAATGCATACGCCGGTGTGCGGGCAGACCCCAGCAAAAATGCCCAGGGTCCGCACCTATGCGGTCGAACCTAGCAACGATCGACGTATCTGTTACCGTACCGGTCCCTGTAGTAGCAGCGTCCTGGCTGATCCGCGACATTGCCGATCAACGCGCCGGCGACACCGCCGACCGCTGCTCCAACGGCTGCGCCGCGCACATTGCCGGTCGCAACGCCGCCGACAACGGCGCCCGTCGCGGCGCCAACACCGGCGCCCCGTTCCGTTGCCGTACATGCAGCGAGCGATAACCCGACGCAGGCAATAAGTATGAGCTTTTTCATGGAAACCTCCCTATCTCGACCTTGTGAGAACCCGCAGTCGTGCCCTAAGTTCCCGGCCGTGGTGAATCTGCTTTAATGCGGAGCGCCGGCCTGGGTGCCTACTGTCCGCTCAGGCTCCTGATATGGTCCAGCAAGGCAATCTCGCCGCGTACAGGATCGACCGGCAGTTGGGGGCCATCGACCGTAGCTGCGGTCATCCGCGCATAGGCCCGGGCTGCATCCGGCGAGAAGCCTGCGGCGCGAAAGCTTTCCTGCCATTTGTCGCGCGGAATGGTCTCCCGTCGCACCGGGCGGCCGAGCGCCGTAGAGAAGGCCGCCGCCACATCGTCGAACGTGTAGCGCCGCGGACCTTCGACATAGCGTATGCCAGCGTCGCCAGCGTCGGAGAGAAGCCGGCTGGCGGCCACTTTCGCGATGTCGACAGGCGAAACCATCGGCAAACGCATGTCGCCCGGAAAGGGTGTCTGCAAGACGCCTTCCCTCGCGGGTTCCAGCAGCATGTCTAGGTTCGTGTAGTAGTAGGCCGCACGGTTTATTGCGGTGGGAACGCCGCTTGCCTCGGCTTGCCGCTCGAAGTCGAACAGGACGGACAGGTCACCGATCCCCTCTCCCGGCTGGGCGCCATAGGTCGAGGCGACAACGATCTTTTCAAGGCCCGAACCGGGCAGGGCGTCCGTGATGGCACGCGCTGTCGCCGTTTCCGCTGCGTCCGTATCGCCGCTCGGATCGGCCGGCGGATTAAGGAGAAAGGCGCGGCGGCCTCGACGAAAGAGATCGTGCAACGGCGCGGTCTTCCCCACATCGAGAACGATCGGCTCGACATTCTCGGTGCGGATGTCGTCGGCCTTTCCGGCGCCGTGCACGATCGCGATGACCTTTTCGCCGGCCGCATCGAGCAGGTTCACGAGTTCGGACCCGATATGGCCCGTTGCTCCCAGAACGATGAACATTGTGCGCTCCTGTCGCTTGTGCCGCCTATTGGCCGTCTTCCGGCGAAACCGCGGGGGCGATATCTGTCTGGGCGGGCATTGCAGATCCGTCGGCGGTCGCCGCATCCCCTGGCTTCTCTTCCAGCGGCTCCGTCGACGTCCCGTCATTTGAGACCGATACCGAAACCCTGTCCGTCGAAAGCGGCTGCGCCGTTATGGACCCATCGGCGGCCGCGACGCGCCAAACGGTATTGCCGGCGTCATCGGCGATGAGCAGGGCTCCCGTTCCGTCCATGGCAAGACCGACCGGTCGGCCACGGGCCTCGTCCCCTGCCAGAAAGCCGGTCACGACATCCTGAGCGGCGCCGGATGGGCGCCCGTTGGCGAAGGGGATGAAGATGACCTTGTAGCCGTTGAAGGCGTTTCGATTCCAGCTGCCGTGATTGCCGACGAAGGCACCGTCTCGGAACGCCTCCGGCATGGCGGAATCGTTGGCAAAGGCGAGGCCCAGCGCCGCGACATGGCTCGATAGCGCATAGTCCGGCACGATCGCCCGCTCGACCATGTCAGGACGCTGCGGATGAACCCGCGGATCGACATGCTGTCCGTAGTAGCTCCAGGGCCAGCCGTAGAAACCACCCTCCTTCACCGAGGTGAGATAGTCGGGAACGAGATTGGGGCCGAGTTCGTCGCGCTCGTTGACCACCGTCCAGAGTTCGCCGGTCTGCGGGTGAAAATTGAGGCCGTTGGGATTGCGCAAACCCGAAGCAAAGACCTTTGCCGCACCGGTCTGCCGGTCGACCTGCCAAATGGCTGCGCGTCCTTTTTCGGCCTCAATGCCCCGCTCTCCCGCATTGGAGTTCGATCCGATGGAGACGAAGAGGAACCGTGCGTCAGGGCTGAGGGCGAGGTCCTTGGTCCAGTGATGATTGATCGGCCCACCGGGAAGCGGCGTCAGGATCTTCGGTTCTGCCGTGATCTCTCCGCCACCGAGTTCGTAGGGATAGGCGAGGATAGCGTCTGCTGCGGCGACGTACAGCGTTCCGTCATGCCATGCGACGCCAAACGGCGAATTCAACTCGGTCAGGAGATCGCGCCGCTCATCCACCGTGCCGTCGCGGTTGGTGTCGCGCAGAAGCGTGATGCGATTCGTCTCGCCCCCTCCCCTTCCGCCGCCGGCCGCCATACCCATGATCCAGCCGCGGATGATATCCTTGGGCCGGTTCAGCGGCTTGCCGGCGGGCGCCTTCGATTGCACGACGAGCACGTCGCCGTTCGGAAGCGTGTGCACGGTGCGAGGATTGGCGAGATCCTTGGAATAGGCGGAGACCGAGAGGCCCGCCGGAACTTCCGGTCTTTGCCCTTCCGTCCAACCGACCACCTTCGCCACCTTGAGGTCCGGCCACAGGCTTTGCGACGGGTCAGGGAGTATCGGATCGGGGCCAATTTGACGCGAGGCATCAAAGTCATCGCTACCACTGCAGCCGGCGACCACAAGAGCGGCGAGAAGGAGGGCGCGCCTAGACATGAAAAGCCTCCTTCCGGCCCAACCAAGCGGTCATGAGCATTGCGACCACGGTCACGATAGACACCGCCAATCCATAGGGGACGACGGCCGTCCACCCGTCGGCGGTATGGATGAAGCTGTTCAATGCCGCCGCGAGGAGCACCACGATCCCTCCCAGCAGCGCGGGCCATGAAGGGCCTTTCCTCCAGATGGCGAGAACAAGCACCGCGATCACGAAGGCGAAACAGCCGAAGATCAACCCGGCGAGAAGTAGCCATTCGGAAAAATGCAGCCAGAGCAGGTTCGAGGTCTGCCAATAAGCGATGTCTGTCAGTACGGTAAGGAAGAAACAGGCGACTGGGAACGACGCGAAGAATCGGTAGGCGGCGCGCATCAGGCAGCGGGAGACGGACGTCGTGTTGTCAAAAGACATCGGCGTAAATCTGCTTCGTTTGAACTACTCCCTTACGCGCCAACGGAGGGAATGTTCCGCATAGAGATTTCTTCGGAAGGCGCGGTCCTGTCGCGGCAGGATTTCCGGCACACCTTGCCGGTCCACAAAAGCGGGCCATATCGATTGAGGAGATCCACAGGAGCGAGAGCAATTTCCCGGCGCGCCATCCCCATATTGCTGGTGCCGTTGAGCGGCTGTTCCGGCGTTCAGTCGGCACTTGCGCCCGCCGGTGAGGAGGCGGCTGCGATCTACCAGCTTCTTCTCGTCATGGTGCTTGGCGGGGCATTGGTGTGGTTCGCGGTCGTCGGCTTGCTTCTTCACGCGGCGAGACGCCGGGAAACGTCATGGACCGAGGAGCAGGCAGGCAGGCTGATCCTGCTCGGCGGCGTCGCCTTTCCCGTTGTCGTGCTTCTGGCGCTCCTTGCCTATGCAGTGTGGCTGATGCCGGTGATCCGCCCGTGGTTCGCGCAGCAGGCGCCGGAACAGGGCATGATCGAGGTGACGGGGGAACAATTCTGGTGGCGTATCCGCTATCCGGCCGCCGACGGTACGCCCGCCTTCGAGACAGCGAACGAATTGCGTCTTCCTGCTGGCGAGCGGACTGCCTTCGCGCTCAAGGCGGCCGATGTCATTCATTCCTTCTGGATTCCGGTACTCGGCGGCAAGATGGATATGATCCCCGGCCGCACGAACATATCGTCCCTGCTGCCGACGAAGACGGGTGTCTTCCGTGCGCCCTGCGCCGAATTCTGTGGCACTTCGCACGCGCTGATGGCTTTTTCCGTCATCGTCATGGAGTCCGCGGATTACAAAACCTGGCGTCGCGCACAGGCCTCGGGCAATGCGCCCAGCGATCACGAAGGAGAGCGGCTCTTTGCTTACCACGGCTGCGCCGGCTGTCACGGCATACGGAGCATGACGCCGGCGGCAAGCCTTGGCCCGGACCTGACCTCCTTCGGACAACGCCAAACTGTCGGGGCAGGCACGCTTGCCAACACGGTCGAAAACGTTGCGCGTTTCATCCGCAACCCGCAGACCGTCAAACCCGGCGCGAAAATGCCGACCTTCGATATGCTTCCCGACACGGAAATAACTGCTATCGCCGATTATCTCGTGGGGCTCAAATGACCGCCCCTTCCGAGCTTTCCGTCGAAGAGCGAAAGGCGCAGGAAGGCGAGCTTCGCGAGGTCTGGCGCACACCCTCCGGCTGGCGCTACTGGACGTCGGTCAACAATACCGAGATCGGCCTGTGGTACGGCTCTGCGGCCTTCCTCTTCATGCTGTTTGCCGGGGTGCTGGCCCTTCTGGTGCGTGTGCAGCTCGTCGTTCCCGACAACGATTTCCTCTCCGCCGACACCTTCAACCAGGCCTTCACCCTGCACGGCACGGTGATGATGTTCCTCTTCGCCGTGCCGATCTTCGAGGCGGTGGCGATCTTTCTGCTGCCCTCGATGCTCGGCGCGCGCGAACTCCCTTTCCCGTGCCTCTCCGCCTTCGGCTTCTGGAGCTTCGCGCTCGGCGGCGTTTTCGTTTGTGGCTCCATCTTCTTTGGCGCAGCGCCCAATACGGGCTGGTTCATGTACCCGCCGCTCGCCACCGACAAGGAATATTCGGGCATCGGCGCGGATATCTGGCTGCTCGGCCTGTCCTTCATCGAGGTCGCCTCCATCGCCGCCGCCGTGGAGTTGATCGTCGGCATCATGAAGTGCCGCGCACCCGGCATGCGCATCAACATAATGCCGCTCTTCGCCTGGTATCTCCTCATCGTCGCCGGCATGATCCTCTTCGCCTTTCCGCCGCTGATTGCCGGCGACATCCTGTTCGAGATGGAGCGGATGTTCGACTGGCCGTTCTTCGATGAGACACGCGGCGGCGACCCGTTGCTCTGGCAGCATCTTTTCTGGATCTTCGGCCATCCGGAGGTCTACATTATCTTCCTGCCCGCCATCGCACTGATGGCAATGATCGTGCCGACGTTCTCGCAGCGCCCCATCGTCGGCTATTCCTGGATCGTGCTGGCCGCCGTCGGAACAGGTTTCCTTAGTTTCGGCCTGTGGGTCCACCACATGTTCACCACCGGCTTGCCGCAGATCTCGCTCGCGTTCTTCTCGGCAGCCTCCGAGGCCGTGGCGATCCCCACCGGCGTGCAGATCTTCGTCTTCATCGCCACCATGCTCGCTGGCCGCGTCATCTTCTCCGTGCCCATGCTGTTCGGCGCCGGTGGTCTCGCAATCTTCGTCATCGGCGGGCTGACCGGCGTCATGGTGGCGCTCGTGCCCTTCGACTGGCAGGCGCACGACACCTATTTCATCGTCGCCCATCTGCACTATGTGCTGATCGGCGGCATGCTGTTTCCTGTCGTCGCCGGCATCTACTATTATTATCCGCTGCTGAACGCCCGAAAACTCTCCGACAATCTGGGCAAGATCGCCTTCTGGCTGATGTTCATCGGCTTCAACGTTGCGTTCTTCCCGATGCATCTGGCGGGCCTGCGCGGCATGCCGCGGCGGGTCTTCACCTATCCGGCCGATATCGGCTGGGACTGGTTCAACCTGATCTCGACCATCGGCGCCTTCATCTTCGCGGCAGGGGTGGCCATCGTCGTCGTCGACGTGCTGAGACCCAAACATCGCCAGCCAAAGGAAGAGCAGAACCCTTGGAACGCCGGCACGCTGGAATGGATCAGCGAACCGGAAGAGAAATGGGGCGTGCGTTCCATCCCGATCATCAGGAGCCGGTATCCGATCTGGGACCAGCCCGGCCTCGTCGAGGACATCAAGGCAGGCCGCTACTATCTGCCCGACGCCAAGGATGGCGCGCGCGAAACGCTGGTTACGTCCGTGCTCGATGCCGAGCCGATCCAGTGCCTGCGCGTCGGTGGCACTACCATTCTGAGTATCCTCGCCGCGTTCTCGTTGGGCGGCGTCTTCATCGCGCTGACCTTCCACTGGTGGATCATTACCGCCGCTTGCGCGGTGATAACGCTGGTGGCCATTGTTGCCTGGCTCTGGACGGGTACAGCAGTCATTTCCCGAGAGGAGATGCGCAACGTCGGGCTTGGCAAGACGCTGCCGCTCTACACGTCCGGCCCACAATCGGTCGGCTGGTGGGCCATGTTCATCACCATGGCCGGCGACGGCACCGCCTATGCCAGCCTGATGTTCGGCTACTTCTTCTACTGGACCATCCATGACGATTTCACCGGCGGGCATGGGGGGCCGGGATTGCTCTGGCCGCTCGCCGCCGCCGGCCTCTTCACGCTCGCCTGGCTGGCGATGCTGGCGGCCCGCAGGGCAAACAAAGGCGACCGCCACGCGCGAACGCGCCTCTGGCTCGTGCTCTCCGCCCTCCTGACGCTTGCCGCCGGTGGCGCCAGCCTTGCCGGGCCCTATCTCACCGGCATGGATCCGACCGCACACGTCTATCCGGCCATCGTCTGGGTCGTCGCCCTGTGGACCGTCGTGCATGGCGGCGTCGGCGTGATCATGCAGGCCTATTGCCTGGCGCGGAGCCTCGCGGGCCGGATGAGCGCCCGATACGACATGGATCTGCGCAATGTCGTGCTCTACTGGCACTTCCTCGTCATCACGGCGATCACGTCCTTCGGCGTTCTCGGCCTCTTTCCGGAATTGAGGTGATGCCCATGCGCCTGATCCCGAAGGAAATCGAAAGTCTCTGGACCCTCTTTACCGCGCCGACCATCTGGGCGCTGCATTTCCTTGCCTGCTACATCACTGCCGCGACCTACTGCGCGAAAGCGGGCGCCGCGCCGCTCTCCTTCGAGACGATGCGCCTCGCGCTCGGCGCCGTCACGGTTGCGGCCCTTGGCGGGATCGTCCTCTCCGCCTTTCTCGCCTGGCGGCAATGGGGCTTCGGCTCCGGCGATCCGCCGCACGACGAGCCAACCCGCAGGGATCGTCTGCTCTTCCAGGGCTTCGCGACGCTGCTGCTCTCCGGCCTCAGCTTCGTGGCAGTGCTCTTCGTCGCCGTACCACTCGTCTTCATCGAGGCCTGCCAGCCATGAAGAGGTCCGCGCGCATCATCGGCCTTCTCCTCCTCGCCGTGCTTGGCGCCGTCCTCGTGGCGAGCTTCGGCGGGGGCTCGTTCACCGTCCATATGGTCGTCCATATGGGCATCGTCGCGGTCGCCGCGCCGCTCATCGCCTGCGGCAAGCCCGGCACGCGGCTCGATGCGTTTCCGGGGGTCGCCCGGATGACGCCCATGCTCGCATCGTTCGTCGAGCTCGTCGCCGTCTGGTTCTGGCACCTGCCGGCGCTGCGCATGGTCGCCGATGCAAGTTTCGCCCTCTCCCTCATCGAGCAGGCAAGCTTCCTGGCGGCGGGCGTCCTGCTCTGGCGGGTCTGCTTCCGGCCGGGGGAAGGCCGCCTTGCCGGTGCGGCCGGGCTGCTGTTCACTTCCATGCACATGACCCTGCTCGGCGTGCTGCTGGCGCTCGCCCCGCGTCCTCTCTACGGCGAGGGCGACGTCTCCTGCTTCGGCTTTTCGCTTTCGGCCGCCGCCGACCAGCAGATCGGCGGGGTCGTCATGCTGATGGTTGGCGCCTGCGCCTATCTCGTCGGAGGGATCGTGCTTCTGGCCGGGCTGCTGCGGGAGGACGGGGCGCAATGCTGATCGGCTGGAAACAGATCGCCGGCCTCGTCCTTGCCGGCATGGTCGCCGCCTTCCTCGTTGCCTGGTCTGGCATCATCGGGGTGGGCGCGAGCACGGGCCACTGGAAGGCGACCGACTGGTTCCTGCACTGGGTGATGCGCTCCTCCGTGCGCACGGCGGCGATCGGAACGCCGGTCCCGGCCTTCACCGAAGGCATGCTGCCGATGGCGGCGGGCCATTTCGAGAAAGGCTGCGCCCTCTGTCACGGTTCGCCCGCTCTGCCGCCGCCGGCGAGTGTCCGCAACATGCTGCCCGCCCCGCCGGACTTGAAGGACAAGATCTCCGAATGGAGCGACGCCGAGCTTTTCCAGGTCGTGCAGCACGGCGTGCGCTTCACCGGCATGCCGGCCTGGCCGGTGGCGGGGCGCGAAGACGAAGCCTGGGCCATGGTCGCCTTCCTGCGCCGCTATCCTCAGCTCGACGCGGCGGGCTATCGCGACCTCGCGGGCTTTGCCGCCGCGCGGTCGACAACGATGGACAGCGTGATCGAGACGTGCAACGGCTGCCATGCGCCGGACCGGCTCGACGGGCAAAGCCTCATACCGCAGCTTGCCGGGCAATCCGTCACCTATCTGGAACAGGCCCTCGCCGCCTATGCGGGCGGAACGCGCGGGAGCGGCGTCATGGCCGTCGCGATCGAGGGACTGGACGACAAGGAACGCCGTGCCATCGCTCGTCACTTTGCGCGCCGGACGGCCGCCCTCCGCCAAACGGCGTCCGCAGACGCGGCCCGCGGCGAAGCACTCGCCCTGAAGGGCGATCCCGCCAAGCGGATTCCAGCCTGCCTATCCTGTCACGACAAGACTGGCGCCAATCCAGCTTTTCCCAGCCTTTCCGGCCAGACCGAAGCCTATCTTGCCAATCAGTTGCGGCTCTTTGTGGGAAAGAAGCGCGGCGGCGGCCCGTTCAGCGCGCTGATGACGCAGGCGGCGACCAATCTCGAGGACAGCGACATTGTCGCGCTCGCCGCCTATTTCGCAACGCGTGGCATCAGCAATCCGCAACAATGACAGCCCTGCCGTTGTGTCATCGGCCCGCGGCATGCTCGCAGCCTAATTGCGGAACAATGGCCATTGCCTCTCGTTAGCGATCCATCCTCGCAATGAAAGGCAGAACCGATGGACACCGCGCTCACAGGCCGTCTTGCCGCCTCTCCCCTCTCGCTGACGATCAATGGCACGCCGTATACGCTCAATATCCATCCCTGGGCGACGCTTCTCGACCTCCTGCGCAGCGATCTGCAACTGACCGGCACCAAGAAGGGGTGCGACCATGGTCAGTGCGGCGCGTGCACCGTCCTCATTGACGGGCAGCGCATGAATGCCTGTCTCAAGCTCGCCGTTACGCTGGACGGGGCGGCGATCACCACCGTGGAAGGGCTGGGGACACTGGACAGGATGCATGCCGTTCAGAAGGCCTTTGTCGAACACGACGCTTTCCAATGCGGTTACTGCACACCTGGCCAGATCTGTTCAGCCATCGGCCTCCTCAAAGAAGGTCATGCCCGGACGCGGGAAGACATTCGCGAATTGATGAGCGGCAATCTCTGTCGTTGCGGCGCCTATACCAACATCGCCGACGCCATTGAGGATGTGCTCGCGACGCGGGCTTCCCTGCGGGAGGCCGCGGAATGAACCCCTTTTCTTACACCCGCGCAGAAACCGTCGCCGACGCCGTAGCTGCACTCGCCGATCGCCCGCAGGCGCACGTCCTGGCCGGCGGCACCAACCTTGTCGACCTTATGAAATACGATGTGGTGCGGCCCGAAGCGATCATCGACATCAACCGCCTCCCCTTGAGGGAAATCGAGGAGCTTGCCGATGGCGGGCTGCGCATCGGGGCGCTGGCGAGCAATTCGACCGTCGCCTATGATGCCCGGATCGAGACGCGTTATCCCCTACTGGCGAGCGCCATTCTCGCCGGCGCCTCGCCGCAGTTGCGCAACGCTGCAACGACCGCCGGCAATCTGCTGCAGCGGACGCGCTGTCCCTATTTCTACGACCCCTCCACGCCTTGCAACAAGCGCGAGCCGGGCAGCGGTTGCGCGGCCATCGGCGGCGTTACGCGCATGCACGCCATCCTCGGCGCCAGCGATCGCTGCATAGCCGTCCACCCCTCGGACATGTGCGTGGCGCTCGCCGCTCTGGGTGCCACGGTGGAAGTGGTGGGACCGGATAGCGCGCGAGACATCGCCTTCGGCGATTTCCACCGGCTGCCGGGCAATGCACCGCACCGCGACAATATCCTTGAGCGCGGCGAGCTCGTCACCGCCATCCGGCTGGAAGCCGACCACTTCGCCCGCCACTACACCTATCTGAAGCTGCGCGACCGGCTTTCCTACGCTTTCGCGCTGGTGTCCGTCGCCGCGGCGATGGAAGTCGCCGACGGACATATTCTCGACCTGCGCGTCGCGCTCGGCGGCGTGGCCCATAAGCCCTGGCGCGATCCGCTCGCCGAAGCCGAGTTCGCCGGCGCGCCGGCCGAAAAGGCGACATTCACGCGCGTGGCCGACCGCCTCCTCGCCGAGGCAAAGGGCCAGGGCGGCAACGACTTCAAGATCCCGCTCGCCCGGCGGGCAATCGTGCGCGCATTGCGGCAAGCGGCCAGCGGAACACCGCAGAGCCAGACGATGAAGGCAATCCAATAGGAGGCAAGAATGCTCGACCGTTCCAGAATCGTCGGCCTGCCCACCTCCCGCATCGACGGGGCGCTCAAGGTGACCGGGCAAGCCAAATATGCCGCGGAACATTTCGAACCCGGAATGCTGTTCGGCCATGTCGCGCTCGCCACCGTCGCGACCGGGCGCATCGTCGCCCTGGATCTTCGCGCGGCGGAGCGCGTGCCGGGTGTCGTCAAGATCTACACCCACGAGAACCGGCCGAAAGCAGCCTATCGCGACAGCAAATGGAAGGACGCCGTGGCGCTGCCCGGCCATCCGTTCCGCCCTCTGGAAAGCGACCGCGTGCTGTTCGACGGCCAACCGGTCGCCTTTGTTGTGGCGGAAACGCCGGAGGCGGCGCGCCAGGCCGCCGCCTTGATCCATGCCCATTACACGGCCGGCAAGGCGCATACGGATATCGTGGCAGAACAGCGCAACAGCTACGAGCCGCCGGTCGCCCGCATGAAGCAGTTTCTGCCGCCCCCGCCACGCGGTGACGCCGCGGCAGCCTTCGCCGCGGCGCCACACAGGATTTCCGCCGACTATGCCCTCCTCGGCGAACATCACAATCCGATGGAGCTGTTTGCGGCCACCGTGCGCGTCGGTGATAACGGTGCGCTCACCATCCACGACAAGACTCAGGGCTCGCAGAACAGCCGCGACTACGTCTGCGGCGTGTTCGGCCTCGACCCCGAAAAGGTGATCGTGGAAAATGGTTTCGTCGGCGGCGCCTTCGGCCAGGCGCTCAGGCCGAAACACCATCTTTTCCTCGCCGTGATGGCGAGCCTGGACCTCGGCCGTTCGATGAAGGTGGAGATGACCCGGCGGGAAATGTTCTACCTCTCCTGGCGTCCCTCCTGCGTGCAGACGGTCTCGCTGGCGGCGGATGCCGACGGCCAGTTGCAGGCCGTCATGCACCATGCCGTGCACGCCACCTCCCGCCACGAGGACTACCAGGAGAATGTCGCAAACTGGTCCGGCCTCGCCTATCGGTGCGACAATGTGAAGATTTCCTACGAGATCGCCAAACTCGACCTCGCGACACCCGGTGACATGCGTGCGCCGGGCGCGGCGACCGGCGTCACCGCACTCGAAACTGCCATGGACGAACTCGCCTACGTGGTCGGTATCGATCCGCTGGAACTGAGGGTTCGTAACTTCGTGCAGCGCGATCAGAACCAAGATAAAGCCATCACGTCCAAGGCGCTGCATGCCTGCTACCGTGAGGGTGCCGAACGTTTCGGCTGGGAGAAGCGCTCGCCCGCTTCGCGCTCCATGCGCGACGGCAACGACCTCGTCGGCTGGGGCATGGCGGGCGGTGTATGGGAAGCGATGATGTCGAAGGGCGAAGCGAAAGTTCGTCTTTCAGCCGACGGAAAGATCACCGTCAGCGCGGCCGCCTCCGACATTGGAACCGGTACGTACACGATCCTCGGCCAGCTCGCAGCAGAGGTCTTTGACTGTCCGATCGAGGCGGTAACGGTAGACATCGGCAAGTCGGACCTTCCGAAAACCGGCGTCGAAGGGGGCTCGTGGACCGCTGCAACGACCGGTTCGGCCGTTCAGGCCGCAGCGAAATCCGTCGTGAAGACGCTTTTCGGCCATGCCAAGTCAATGAAGAATTCGCCGCTCGCTAAGGCTCGCAAGGAGCAGGTCGAAATAGCCGAAGGGCGCCTCGTTCTTGAGAACAATCACCAGATCGGTATCGCCGTTGCCGACATCATGGCCGCGGCAGATCTCGACATGATCGAGGAACATGCCAAGGTCGGCCCGGACATGCTGTCCATGATGCGTTATGCCTCCTACAGCCATTCGGCGGTCTTCGTCGAGGTGAAGGTGGACGAGGAACTGGGTGTCGTGCGCGTCACGCGCGTCGTCAGCGCGATTGCCGCCGGCCGCATCCTCAATCCCAAGACGGCGCGAAGCCAGATTCTCGGCGGCGTGGTAATGGGCATCGGCATGGCGCTGCACGAAGAAGGCATGATTGACCACCGTACCGGCCGCATCATGAACCACAATCTGGCCGACTATCATATCCCCGCCCACGCGGACATTCACGACATCGATGTGATCTTCGTTGAGGAGGAAGACGACAAGGCAAGCCCGATCGGGGTGAAAGGCCTCGGCGAAATCGGTATCGTCGGCGTTGCCGCGGCCGTGTCGAACGCAATTTTCCATGCAACCGGCAAGCGCATTCGCACCCTGCCGATCACCATCGACAAGATCCTGGAAAGCGGGAGCGCGCAATGACCCTTACTGCGTTTGCCCTCAACTGCACCCTGAAAACGAAAACCGCCGGCACCCCCTCCTCCACCGATCGCATGCTAAGGCTGCTCGCCGCGGCGATGAAACCGCTCGGCGTGACGACGGAATTTCTGCAACTCGCCGACTACGACATCAAGCCTGGCGTCACCTCCGACGAAGGAAATGGTGACGCCTGGCCGGGTATACGCCGGAAGATCCTCGACGCCGACATCCTCGTGATGGGTACGCCAATCTGGATGGGTCAGCCGTCCAGCGTCTGCAAGCGCGCGCTCGAGCGGATGGATGCCTTCCTGGAAGAGAAGGACGACAGGGGCCGCATGGTTTCTTACGGCCGGGTCGCCGCCGTCGCCGTTGTCGGCAACGAGGATGGTGCCCATCACGTCTCGGCCGAGCTGTTCCAGGCGTTGAACGACGTCGGATTCACCATTCCCGCCAATGCCGTGACTTATTGGGTGGGCGAGGCGATGGGCTCGATCAATTTCATCGATCTCGAGGAAATTCCCGATGTCGTGCGCTCCACGCTCGATCTCGTTGCCCGCAACACGGTGCACGCCGCCCGTCTCTTCAAGGACCGGCCCTATCCCGGCGAAGGAGAATGACCATGGCGAAGAAAAAGAAAAGATGGTCGCAGGACGTGACCGAAAACAGCGATGCGCTGGATCTCAAGGCGGGCGTTTTCAAGGAGGGCAGCGCCAGGAAAATCGCGCATTCCCTGAAGCAATCGGCGGAAGAGAGCGACCGGCGCAAATCCAGCCCGTTCCGCTCCGCCATGTCCATGCTGACATTCTACATCAATCGGGCGGGCGACCAACTTACCAAAAGTCGCCGCGCCACGCTGGAAAGCGCCAAGGACGAGTTGCGCAAGGATTTCGGCAAGAAGTCGAAGAAGGGCAAGTGACGGCCAAGCAGCGTAGCCGTGTTAGCGTAGGCCGGCCGGTGAGCGTCAAACGGCTGTTTCACGACTGTAGAACATTCTTGCCGATGCCTCGACAACCGAACGATGCTTTCTCGCGTCAAACGCACCGTTCGGGAACGTGTCGATGAGATATTTGGCGAAGGCTTCCTTTGCGCCGTCCGACTGATCGAACCAGACCTGCGATGAGATCTCGTCGAACAGCAATTTGAGATTCTTCAGCTCCTGTGGCTGGAAGACCGTCTTGACATATAGATGATCCATCGACGTCTCCTTCGACGCGGCTGGCGACAAAGGCCGCTTGAGGTTCCAAGCTTGCCTATTGATCGCGCGGCGGGGTCGGCTATGGGCGAACGGAAGTCCTTGGAGCATTCGACAAGGATGAGTTTTGAAGAAACCGAACCGAGTTGAAACCCATGGCTCCGCCTCCGAACTGGGGCGAAAGGTGTCACTCTCCCAAGACAGCGCCCGTAGCATTTGCCGTCCATGACAAGCATCATACGCCGATATGCGACAATGTCGATGCTTGGCGCTTACGAAGGCCGAGTGCCCAGCGATCGTGCTGTCGCATATCGCGGCCCGCGCTTCCCATCAATTAACGGAACTTTGCCTCCCGCCGCCAGTTGGTATCGCGCAGGCAGGACCTGCCTGCGTGATTTTTCTGAAGAGCACTTCAAGGAGGAATGATCCATGGCAAGGGATTGGGAAGGCCGTGAAGGCAACCGCGGATATGGTGAGCGCGGCGATGACTGGCGGCGCGAGCGTGACTGGTCCGACAAGGCAAGCGACGAGGCACGCTCCTGGTTCGGCGACGAGGACGCCGAACGCCGCCGCATGATGGATAACCAGTATCGCGGCGAACGTGACTATCGCCGTGACACGGGCCGCAGCGATCGCCGGGAGGATCGCTCGGGCAGTATGCGTCCCTTCGCCGGGCGCGAAAACTATCCGGGATATGACCGTCCCTGGTCGAACAGCCCCGCAGGTGGCGTCAACCGCGATGCCTATGGTTATCCGCGCCGCCAATCGGATGACCGCTGGAGTTCCGGCTACGGCTATAATGAACGCGGCTATGGCTCTTCCGACCGTGGCAACAGGGCCGGATGGGATGCCGATCGCGGTTTCTTCGAACGCGCTGGTGACGAGGTCGCGTCCTGGTTCGGCGACGACGATGCACAGCGCCGGCGCGAAATGGACGCACGCCATCGTGGCCGCGGCCCGAAGAACTACACCCGGTCGGACGAACGCATTGCCGAAGACGTCAACGATCGTCTTGCCGACGATGCGCATATCGATGCCTCGGACATAGAGGTTTCCGTCAGCAGCGGCGAAGTCACGCTGAACGGTACGGTGACCGAGCGCTTCGCCAAGCGTCATGCGGAGGACATCACGGAACGGGTTTCCGGGGTGAAGCATGTGCAGAACAACCTGCGCGTCTCCGAACCTCAGACAACGACCATGGAGACGACGTCCGACACACCGCGCACCGCGAATGCGTCCGCGACCCCGTCCGAGTCGTTCCGCCACTGAAGCCAATGCGGCCCCAGCAGGGGCCGCCCCCTCCGGGAGGCTGCCATGCTCGACTATGCCGACGCACGATCTCAGATGGTCAAGAGGCAACTGGCCCGCCGCGGCATCGCGGACAAACGCGTGCTCAAGGCCATGGAAGCCGTGCCGCGCGAGTGCTTCGTTGAAGAGAGGGCTATCAGGAGTTTGCCTACGAGGATTCCCCTTTGCCGATTGCCGAGGGGCAGACCATCTCCCAGCCCTATATCGTCACCCGCATGGGACAAAGGAGGCCTATCAGCGCCTCTCGACATTGCTGGACCGGACCCAAAGCGATCTGAAGCCGCGAGGAACAACGCCCGGCGACCAGAGTTAGAACCAATTCACCCAAATCAGGAGGAGAGAAGCAATGCCCCGCGGCGACAAGTCTTCCTACACCGACAAGCAGAAGCGCAAAGCCGAACATATCGAGGAAGGATATGAGGATCGCGGCGTTTCGGAAAAAGAGGCCGAACGGCGTGCCTGGGCCACCGTCAACAAGGAAAGCGGTGGCGGCAACAAATCTGGTTCCGGCCGCGGTCATGCGGAAAATCACGCCTCCTCAGAAAAAGGTGGTCGAAAGGGTGGAGCGGCGTCTGCCGCGAGGTCGAAGGCCGAACGCTCGGCGTCCGCAAAGAAAGCGGCCGCCACCCGCAAGCGCAACGAGCAGCACGCGCATCATTGATGGATGTGCGCCGGAGAGAACGAGGAGTTCCAACCATGAAAGTCAGCGAAGTCATGACGCGCAATGTGCGCATCGCCAATGCGGACGAGACCATCCAGGACGCCGCCCGCATCATGGCGGAAATCGATGCCGGCGTCGTGCCGGTTGGAAAGGACGGGAAACTGGTCGGCATGCTCACCGACCGGGATATTGCAATCCGGGCCGTTGCCCAAGGCATGGGCCCCGGATCGAAAGTGAGCGATGTCATGTCGGCCGAGGTGAAATATTGCTTCGAAGATGAGGATCTCGATCACGTCTGCAGCAATCTTGGTAGTCAGAAAATCCGCCGCATCCCCGTTCTTGGCCGCGACAAGCAGCTGGTGGGCATCCTGTCGCTCGGCGACGTGGCCGTAGAAACCGGCGGAGATGGCGCCGGCGAGGCGTTGGCCGCCATCTCCCGTCCGGGCGGCGCGCACAGCCAGTCCGGCACGCAGCCCCATTGAGGCACCCTCTAACAGAATGAGGCCGGCGCGCACCGCCGGTCTCACAGGACAGGAAGCCCTAGCCATGCAAGATCAACCCCGGGCCGAGCATCGGATGAATGGGCATCCTTATGTCGCTTTCGCCGTCAACATGATCCTCAGCCTTGTAGCCATGTACGTCGTCATGTTCTCCATGATCGATGGCTGGATCGATTTCAGGAACAATCTCAACATGCTCTACATGGCGCTGACCATGGTCGCGCCGATGGGCGTTCTCATGATTGTGACCATGAAGGGAATGTATCCGAAACGGACGCTGAACGTTCTGCTCATTGCGGGTTTCGTCATCCTGTTCATCAGCGGCTTCGCAGCCATACGCACACAGGCGTTGATCGGCGATCGGCAATTCATCGCCTCGATGATCCCCCACCATTCCGGCGCGGTTCTCATGTGCAGGAAAGCGGCCCTCACCGATCCCGAACTGACGACCCTTTGCGCGCAAATCGCACGCGGGCAACGTGCAGAAATCGAACAGATGAACGCGATCCGCACCCGGCTAGGGAGCGATTGAGGAGACGGTATGGCACCTCCAAGGAATATGGACGACGTGTTGCGATATCTGCCCCTGCGGATCGGGGCCTATATTCCCGACGACCTTCTGGAAGACTGGTTTGCGCCTGGAACGGGCATGAACCCGCCGAACAAAGCGGCGCTTGAGGCCGCTCGCGTCTACGGTCGACGGTTCGAATGTGAATTCAAGCACTATGAAGAGCGTAAGGAAGGAGTGTTCTGGAAATGGGTTCCCGCGATATAGTTGGAGAGACGATGGAAGCGAAAGCTGCGAACGCCGTAATCGAGGAGCTTGAACGGCAGGCGGCAGACGCTCCGCAGCGCCTCAGGGTTCAGCGGCAGGGCGATCGCGTGGATGTCCGCGGCGAGATTGACGTCGATGCCCTTGTGATGGTCGTTGTCGGGTCTATGGCCGGTGGGCCGTGAAACGGGACGCCTTCGTCCTGGGCGATCCCCGTTTCTCAAATACCACCGCAAAGCGTGATGCCTGAACTGTCGGTGCTGAGGTCAGAAGAACCATCGCGAAAGTAGACCGGTAAGGCCGCGGAGATAGACGAGCACGCTATCGGTGACTGCACCAAGGGTGGCGTTGATGAGGTTCGAACTTATGACCAGCAAGTCATGAACTCGACAAAACAATTGACTAGGGCGAATCTGCTGCCCAATCCTCGTGGCTATGCCTGATACGGATCACAAAGACGCTTCCGTCCTCTTTGATGCGATAAACTACAAGGTGTGCCTTGAAGGGATGGATCCTAACAGGCGGAGAAATCTCATGGCGCTCACGCGCCATTCGTGGATTGCCGGCAATTAGCTCGAACAAATTGAAGAGCTCATCATGATATCGTTTAGCAACCAATGCTCCGAAGATGCGAATGCCTTCTTCCGCAATTGAGATTACATCCTCTTCCGCTTGGACCGATAGGATGAATGGCATCAAGCGCGTCCGCGGCTGATCTCGGCTCGCGTGGTGGCTGCAGCAAACAGCTCGTCCGCTGAACGGCTCCCAACGCCGCTTCTAATTCCGTCATCGACAAACCGCTGCATCTCGGCAATCTTGTCGGTACGGGCCTGATCTCTGCGGATCAAGTCTCTGACGTAATCGCTCGCATTCGAATACCGACCGGTCTTAGCTTGGGCTTCAACCCAATCTTTCATGGGGTCCGGCAGGGATACGTTCATCGTCGCCATTTGAATCTCCTTGATGGGTAACGATATCCGCCAATGGCAAAGTTTGTCAAACTATTGATTGCCGTGCGGCAGGCACTTGAAGAGATACGAACCGATGCCCCTGCCATACCTCCAGAACACATTGATCTTAAATTGAAAATAGGTCGCGCTAGCTGTTCGACGAGGCCGGCCCGCCAATCCCCATGATCCGACTTCTGGCCGGAGCGTTCACGGGCAACTGCACAATCTTTGCGCGCTCGGTCCGGCTATGAATATTCACTCACGCAAAGATTGCTGTTGCGCCCACGACAAACAGGATAGCGCAACAACAAGCTATGCCGGCGATTGGTCTTACTCTCCGCCAGCGCGGCAATGCAAAGCAGGGCGTAGTACGCCAGATTTAGGCCGGCCCATAGCAACAAATGACTGCGGGCCGAACGTGCGCAAAACGCGTTGCAAATTTGCACTAGCTCATAATCTAAACGAACTCTCCTCCGGATTGCTTATCACTTCACCTTCTCCGACGATAAATCACTCATCAAACGCCGATATTCCGCTTCGGGTCGACCATAGCAATCATGTGCGAAAGCCTCGAGGGCCAAGCGATCGCGGATGACGACACTGCCCCGCAGTGAGCGGATGAGGCCTTCGCCTTCCAGGACGTGGAGCGCGGTCGTCACACTGGGGCGCCTGACGCCGAGGAGCACCGAGAGGAGTTCGTGCGTTACGGCCATCTCATCGCTGCGGGAGCGGTCGTGGCACATGAGAAGCCAGCGGGCGAGGCGCGCGTTGACGTCATGCACCGCGTTCGAGACCGCCGTGTGCGCCAGTTGAACGGCGAACCCCTCCATGGACCGGTTCATGATTTGCACGAAAGGTTTGCTCTGGTCCATCCAGCGACGGAAATCATCGAACTCCATGCTGTAGCCTTCGGCATCGAGCTGAACCGTGACGTCGTAGGAACTGATCCGCGCACCGGTGACCGCGGCAGTCGGGATATATCCGTCGAAGCCGAAGATACCGGCTTCTGCGCGCCGCCCGAGCGGCGTCATGATCACCACAGACCCTATACCGGAGGTCAGGAAATGCACTGTGTCGATCGGCTTGTCACGATGCGCCAGTGGCGTGCCCTTTGGAAAGACATTGTGTGTCAGATCCGGCGCCAGCATCTGGAAATCGATTTCCGGCAGAAGCTGCAGGAGATTGTTGAGGGGCGCTGAGCGCAATGGGGCAGTCATGTTCACGCCTCCAGTTTCTGGCCGAGGCTTGTTTCGGCGCTTCCGGCTCCCAGAGATAATGGAACGAATTTACGCCTTCTCGCCGCCCTGGCAAGGGCGGGCAAGAACCGGGCACACTGATCGACGGGATATAAGGATGGCCGGTCCGCAGCTCGCGGACCGGCCTTCTTCAAAGCGAGAAATACGGTTTGCAGTCAGCGCCGATAACGCAGACGCTCCTGCTCGATTTCTGCGGGTCCGTAGGGATCGAGCGTTTCGTCGAAGCGCGTCCAACCCTGTTCGGTATAGGCCGCGCGCCGCTCGACCGGATCGACCCAGTTCGACTGGCGCAGAACCGCCTCGGCTTCCGCATAGAGGTTCTCCTCGACCCGGGCGGTTACAAGCGTGCCGCCGCGGCGCACGCCTTCCGCATAGACATGGGCATGCTCCTCCGGCACGCCGGATTCCGTCATTGCACCGATGATGCCGCCTGCCGCGCCCCCCGCGACCGCACCTGCGGCAGCGCCGGCCGCGGTTGCGGCAAGCCAGCCGGCGGCGACCACCGGACCGACACCCGGTATGGCCATAATGCCAAGGCCGGTCAGGAGGCCACCGACGCCGCCGACGGCTGCACCGATCCCGGCACCCGTTCCGGCGCCTTCGGCGGCATTCGTGTCGCCGGTCTGCCGTTCGTCCACGTTGTTCGAGACGATGCTGATGTCATCCGAGGGAATGCCCCTCGCTTCGAGGGCGCGGACAGCGGCGCGTGCATCGGAGTAGTTGTCAAAAAGTCCGGTAGCGGTTTTCTTCATGGAAATATCCTCTTAGTTGGCGACGATGTTGCCCTGGTAGTCGAGCGCGACGTTGACGGACTTTCCGTCCTTCATCGCGGTGCCGCGCCAGAGGCCCTTGTCATCGAGCGTGAGCCCGGTGACGTCGGCATAGCCCGCTTCGACGATGCGCTCCCTGGCCTGTTCCTCGGTGAAGCTGTTCGCGCCTTCGACCGGCGCAGTGGCGTTCTTGTCGTCCGGAGTCGCGATCGCCGGGGTATCGCCATCGGTGGCAGGCGCCGTGGAGGTTTGAGCGAAGGCGCCAAGGGTCGATGCGCCGACAAATGCAGCGGCGAGCAAAAGCTTTTTCATGATGTCTCCTCGTGTTCAGCCGTTGAAGGCAAGGAGCAAACCGGGATACGGGCGTTTGGTTCCGCGTAAATTTTGAGATTTCTTAAAATAACTTCAGGCTGATGCCGGATTTTTCACTTGGCGCGAGCCGGCAGCAACACCGTCCAGCCCAGAGGACAAACGTGCCCCGCCGACGTGTTTCATTCGGCGAGGCCCAACGGGCTTTCCAGGTCAGCGAAGGCCAGTCTGTTTGGCCGGTTCGTCGTTCTCGTCGGGGTTCGGATTGGGCTCCTCATCGGGCAGGTACTCGGGCTCCGGCTCCTTGATCGGCGGGCTTGGCTCGCCAATGGGCGGCAGGTCGGGAACCGGATTCGGGCCGGGGCCGGGTTCGGTCGGAATAATAACCATGGGAAACTCCTTACTGGTTTGACAGGCCCCTATTGCGCCTTGACATTGCGCGCGCCGGCATGGCGGAAGGCCCGTTCGGCCTTGAGAAGATCGAAACGCGCGATATCGGCGGAAACGCGGATTTCGCCGTGGAGCGGCGCGTCGGCGCGGGTGGCGTCACCGCCGGAAGGCGCCGTGCCAGCCGTGTTTGCGTCCGTATCGGGCTCCACGAACACATCGGTACGGGCAATTCCGCATTGCTGTACGAGATGCTCGACAGCGCGGTCGGCGGCCTCTCGGGTCGCGAATGTCGCCCACATGGTTTTCGTGCTGTCATCGGACATTGCACCTTCTCCTCTTCTTCAGGGATCAGGGTTGCAACGCGGCAAGGGAGCGATGGTTCAGAATAGAGTGCTAGGCGCTATCCCGCGTGTAGAACATGCGGGCAGTGGCCTCGATGATGGAGCGGTGCTTGACGGGGTCGAAGGTGACGGCGGGGAATGTCTCGAAGAGATACTTGGCAAAACTCTCCCTCGCCTCCTCCGACGCATCGAACCAGGGTTGCGAGGTGAGTTCATCGAAGACCGACTTCAATGCGCCCAACTCGTCCGGCTCGAAAGTCCCCTTGGAAGTGTAGCTGCCCACGCCCGCCTCCTCTGTGCGACAGGCATGAGTTTAGGTCCGTATAGGTGCGATTCAAAGCGGCATCATGGTACGAAATCGTACGGAGGAACTTCAATCCGTAACGTCGCGAGGCAAATGGCTGTCGACACCACGCGCGAGAAGCCCGTCAGCCTCTACGTCACGCACCCCTTTCACACGGCGCAGGAAGCCGATGAGGTGGCGGCGGTCCTCTTCGCTATCGACGGCGCCGTCGAGCACCGCGACGCCGTCGCGGATCGTGAGCTCCAGCGTTGCAAGATCGACCCTGGCGTCGTTTTCGAGCGTGTCCATAATGCGCGCCTCGAGATCGTCGTCGCCGATGATATCGCCCGTCTCATCTGCAAACGACAGTGGCGCGCCGTCGACATCGCGTGCAGCGGGATCACGCGTGATCGAGACTCCCCCGTTGCCCAGCTGATCCAAATCAGCGCCGGGGCTTGCGTAAGGCAAGTTCTGCGCGGCTCGACGTGCATCGTCATCGTCCGGATAGGGCCAGCCGTCGCGGGTGTCCCGCTCCTCGTAGTCTCGAAAATCCTCCTTACGAGATACTGTCTTGCGATCGGCCATCGTCTTGCTCCGCGGTTTGATCTGGGAATGATGACAGCCAACCGCTCAGACCGGCCTTTGTTCCAGAGAACAGCCGCGACCGCGCCGCTATTTCGTCATTGCGCGCCGGGTCGGCCGATGTCGTCTTCGAGCATCTTGCGCGCACGGTTGACCCTGCTTTTCACCGTGCCGATCTCGCAGTCGCACAGCCGTGCGGTATCGATGTAGCTAACGCCCATCGCCACGAGCAGCAACGTACGGCGCGAGCGCGGCGGAAGGCGACGCAGGGCGCAGCGCAGTTCGCTGCGGCGAACCGCCCATTCCTGCGGCGGCATGATGCTCGCCCGTTCTAGCAGGCCGTCGTCCAGTCCGACAGGCTCCCGGCAGCGGCGGCGATATTCCGTGTTGAAGCTATTGCGCATGATCGTGAAGAGCCACGAGCGGAGTTTTGTATTGGGGTGAAACTGTTGCGAGGACCGAAGCGCTCGCATCACCGTTTCCTGGATCAGGTCCTCCCGGTCGCTCGCCGAACGGGTCAACTGCTGGGCGAAGCGCCTGAGCGCGGGCAGCTGGGCTTCTATGCCGGCGTAGACCGTCTGAGAAACGGGTTCGGAGACCAAGGCGTCCATTCATTCCTCCATTTCGAAGGAAACGAGACGGGCCCGCGGAGGTTGCCGTACGATAGCGTACAGATGGGGCTGGAAAGAAAATGGAACACTTGGCGGCTTCGCCAGTCCCTATGGGAGCAATGACGCTGCGAGGCGATCCATGACCCACTACTTCTTCCACATCTGCAGCCGAACGGAACGGATCGAAGACCGGGAGGGTGCGGATTTCGATACGCTGGACGCCGCCCTCGCTGAGGCCCGTCTTGCAGCGCGCGAGATTCTGGCCGAGGATTTGCGAAAGGGGCACGTCGATGAAACGCGTCTCTTCGAAATCGTCGATGAACGGGGGGAGCTGATGGCGCAGGTGCCCTTCAAGGAAGCGATCAGCTAGCCGGCCGCGAGACGACGGCGCCGATGAGCCGCTCGTATTCCTTTTCGCATTCGCCATAAGCGTCGCGCGCAAAGGCTTCCAGGCCAGCCCGGTTACGCACGCTGACGACGCCGCGCTCGGAGTAGATGAGCTTCTTACCCTCCAGCACATGAAGCGCCGTCGTCACGCTGGGGCGTCGCACGGCGAGCATGATCGACATGAATTCGTGCGTCAGGCTGATATCCGAACCGTCCACCCGGTCGTGGCACATCAATATCCATCGGGCGAGCCGTTCGTCGATATGGTGCACGGCATTGGAAAGCGCGGTATAGGCCTGCTGGACAGCCAGTGCCTGCGTGTAGCGCGCAAGCAGCCTTTGAACCTCGCGATCTTCCGTCAAAACCGCTTTTAAGTCTGCAACGGGAAGACGGTAAGCCTGGCCTTGCATCTGCATGTGGATAGAGAATGGGTCGGCGTCGACATCAAGGACCGCCGATACCGGACACATGCCGTCCCTTCCGATGATCCCGATTTCGCTACGCTGCCCCTCCGGCGAGCGGATGACGACGGATGCAATGCCGCTCTCGAAGAAATAGGCGTGTTCCATCGGCTGATGGGGGCAAGACAGCTGATGCGAACGGGGGAGATCGACGCACTCCAATTGCGCGGCGAACCGCTGCAGGCTTGCTTCCGCTAAACGCCGTAACAGGGTGTTTCGAAACCTGCCCTGCCATACGTCATCCATCCAACGATCCCATGCGGTTAAGCGACCGCATATCCGCCAGAGGCTTCGGTCTTCCTAAAGTCAATGGCTGTCCATCTATGACCATAAAATCGGCGAGACAACCCAGAGTCTGGCGTCGGTACGGAAGCGGACAGAGGAACGGAAATGTGTGCGCTGGTCGGCATGGGCCGCGAAGATGGCACGCCGGTTTTCGCCTGCGGTGAGTGACCGCGTCGGCGAAAGGGCCTGCCCCCGCTGTCACACCTCCTGGGCGCCGTGCGGGATCGCTTCGAGAACCAGCCGGAAGGTGACGATGGGCACGCGGTTGGCATCCTGCAATTCGACGGAAATACTGTCCACCGGCTCATTCGGCAAACCATCGATGGCCATCTCGGCGAGAAGCGTCCTTGCCTCGTCCTTGGCCTTTTCCATATCCGCGAATTCGAAACCGCGATCAGGCTGCAGTACGCCGTCCTGATCCTGGATCTTGAAATAATACCGTTCCATTGCCGCCTCCCGGATTGAGAAGACAATGGCAAAGCGGGGCAAACGTTCCGTAACCGAGCACGCCGCGCAAAGGATAGGGCGGCCAACGCTCGGGGGAGCTTTGGCAACGAAGGACTTGAGGCCTCCGCCCAATCGCCAAACGGCAACTGCGCCCTCCCTTGCGGGAGAGCGGAATGTGTCACGACGAAGAGGCGAGATGAAGCGGTGTGCCGACTTATGCCGGCTCCGTACGAAACCGTACCGACCCGCCGAATTGCAGCACCTTTCGGTTGGACAGAAGCCGGAACATGTACGGTTCCGTACAAACACTCAGCCGGCAGGAACATCCCCTTCCCCAATTCATTTACGTGACACCACCAGCGGGGGAGCGACGTCATGCAACATTTCGACAAGAAGCGTTCGAAACTATCCGTCAACGTGTTCGACGTCATCGCGTACTGCCGATCGCACAACATCGATGAGCGGGAGACCAGAAAGCTCGTGCTCATTGTCGGCCGTTTTGCGAGCAGGCTTGAAATCCAGATGAATCTTACGAAACGGCCTGCGCGCTTCCGATAGCGCTTTGTCCGGCACCCGGAACAATCACGGAAAGCACTTGATGAAACCGGAGCTGATCAACGGCTCATTCCAAGCGAGGAGATTGAAATGCCCACGAAAACAATGGAGGACCTCTTCTTCGATGGGGTCAAGGATATCTATTACGCCGAACGCAAGATCGTCGCGGCGCTCAAGAAGATGATCCGCGGCGCCAAGGCCGAAGAGTTGAAGTCCGCGTTTGGCAAACACCTGCAGGAAACGGAAGACCAGATCGAGCGCCTCGTTCAGGTGTTCGAAATCCTCGGCAAGCCTGCCGGCGGCAAAACCTGCCCGGCCATCGACGGCATCCTCGAAGAAGGCCAGGAGATCCTGGAGGAATTCAAGGAATCGCCTGCGCTCGACGCCGGTCTGCTGGCAGCCGCACAGGCCGTCGAGCACTACGAAATCGCCCGCTACGGCACCCTGAAGTCATGGGCCCTGCAGCTGGGGCACAAGGATGTCGCCCAGCTGCTCGAACAGACACTTTCGGAAGAAATGAAAACCAACCAGGCGCTGAGCCAACTCGCCGAAACGAAGGTGAACCGCGAAGGCAAGGCCAACGCTGCCTGAACGCGCGGGGTGGGCAGTTCGGTTGAAAAAATGCAGGAACCGCCCACCGCTTCATTGCGCAACACCCTGCCTCAAACAAAGGCTCCCGCGCTCGACGGGGGCCTCAATGCACAGACAACATCCTTTGAAAGTTGTTTCCAGGTATCGGCCTGGTACCTGGCTGCTCAATAGCCGCCAATGATGGGGAGCACCTCGCCGGTGATGTAGCTGGAGCACTGCGGCGACGCGAGGAAGACATAGGCCGGGGCCAACTCCTCAGGTTGGGCAGGTCGTTTCATCGGCGTGTTAGCGCCGAATTTTGCAACGTCCGCCGCCTCCTTGTCCGAAGGGTTGAGCGGCGTCCACACCGGTCCCGGCGCTACGGCATTGACACGGATACCGCGCGGCACGAGCTGGCCGGCGAGCGAACGCGTAAAGGCATGAATGCCGCCCTTGGTGGTGGAATAGTCTAAGAGGTCTTTCGACCCTTTAAGACCGGTAACGGAGCCGGTGTTGATGATCGCTGACCCGGGCTTCATATGCGGTACCGCCGCCTGCGCCATGAAGAAGTAGCCGTAAAGGTTGGTCTTCAGTGTCTCGTCGAAATGCTCTTCGGAAAGATCGACGATGTCCCTGCTGTGAACCTGGAAGGCGGCATTGTTGACGAGAATATCGAGGCGGCCGAGATCCTTGACCACGCACTTTACCGTATCGGCGCAAAACGCCTTGTCCTTGACGTCGCCGGCAAAGGCGATGCAGCGCTGCCCTTCCGCCTCCACGGCAGCGATCGTCTCCGTGGCGTCGTTTCCTTCCGCAAGATGTGCGATCGCGACATCCGCACCTTCTCGGGCAAAGAGGACCGCAACCGCTCGTCCGATGCCGGAATCCCCGCCCGTAATCAGCGCCACCCTACCCTTAAGCTTCTCCGAGCCCTTGTAGAAGGGCGCGTCGTACATCGGTTGTGGGTCGAGCTTCGCCTCATCACCCGGCTTAGGCTGATGCTGCTTGGGAAAGGGAGGGACAGGATAGAGGCGCGCGCCGGCCTGCATGGCCTGCGGCTTCTCGACCTCTCCTTTGTGGTCAGCCTCCGCGACCTCTGCCTGAATATCACGCTGTTTCGCCGCTGTACGGGCGGTTTGACTGCGGGCCATGGCCGGTCTCCTCAAATCTCGGTTGGGCGAATGTTGTCGACGCGGACAGTGCCGGCGACGACCTCGCGCGGTCCGTCGACCGAATATGAGGGGTTACGCTCGTCAACCACCGTGTAGAGCTTTTCGTTGCGAAACGCGCTCGAAGAAGTCGTGGAGTTGCCGTCCCCTGGCAGGGCATCAATTTCCATGTAGTCGAGCTCGGCTTCCGCGGCCACAACACGCGCATCACCACTCGAGCGGGCGCGCACAACCACTTCGCCGTGATTGGGTGCAATGTCCCAGTTGGTGTCCGTCGCGGAAGCGATCGGAACCAGCCGGAAGAGCTTCAGCTCTTCAGGATCGGAATAGTTGGGGACGGGCGTCGGCATATCCTGGCGCGGAGCATTTTCGTCGAAACCCACGGACCAGTCCTGGCTGGGCGTTTCCACACCCGGCGGTGTGCGATGTATTGTGGCATCGTCGCTGCCCGTGATGACGCGCGGCTTCGCGCTGGATACGCCGTCATTGGTCCGGCCCGCCTGCGAAACCTTGAATTGCGGCACCGCATCGGCATGAATGATTTTTTCGCGGCCAGTCTGCGCCGAGACAACGCTATCTGCGCCCGGCATCACGCGAGGAGCAACCGGCACAACCTGATCGTCCTGCTCCCGATACGCGCCTTCTGTCTCCCGGCGGCCTCGGTCATGCAGCGCTTGATCACCCGTGACTTCGCCAGCCAGTTGTTTGAAATAGCCGGAAATCTTCTCGATCATACCCATAGTTTCATCCTCATGTCCTGGTTTCGAGGCGCGCTATCGCAGCCTTGAGAATTCTCCTGATCTCGTCATCCGCGATCTGCTGGGCGGCAAAGGCCGTATCGGGCTCCACGCCCGGATCCTCCTGATGGTCGATGACCGTCTCGTTATCTCGCGCCATGGCAATCAGGGCGTCGCGCGCTTCGGGAATCGAGCCGAGGATCGAAACGAGTTCGACAAGCAGCCGTCGGTGCGCGTTGATCCTGCCTTCCAGATGGGCTGATGTTTCGCCGGCCATGCACGCCTCCCGAGCTAGAACGCAAACGGGAGGAGTGAACGATTGTTCCATTTGTTGCCGCGGATGCGCGCAACCGGAACAGAGCCAATCCTCGCAGGGCCGCCATTTTACGTCCCGGTGGCGGCCGGTCTGCACCGGTCCCGCGCAAGCTACGGCCCTTCCGTGCGCTTGATCTTCCGGCGCGCCGGCTCTTTCCCGGTCGTGATCACGACCTCATCTGTGGCGGCAGCCGGCACTGCTTCGACAGCGCCTGCATTACCGCCGGCTCTCTCGCCCAGCACGGAAAATCCCCTGAAGGGACCTGCCGGCTTGTGTTCCTCATCAAATTCCGACTCGGCGATGAGCCAATGCCGCAGCTCGCCACCTGGCGGACACCCCTCAGCCTGCCAGATTTCATAAGCGCGTCGGCGAATTTGTTCGGGCTTATGCATGGTCATGAAAACTCCTTTTTGGACGGCGTGGCAGAGCCGACGCTTCGCCTTGGCAATAGGCAAGGGCCGCCTGCTCCCGCTTCTGCATGAAGGTTGTGAAATCCATCGCTTCCTCCGTGAACTCGAAGGCGGAAACGGTCGGCGACACGGAATGTTTCAATCCCTTTGGCTCCAATGCTGCACAGGCCTTCGGAGCACGAAAAAGTATCGGGGCCGCGGAACCTTTCCCAACCTTCCACGTTTGATGCAGTTGGCTTTGGTGGGGGACAGCATGAATGGGGATGGGGCATCGGCCCTTGTCGGTGAAGACCGGTACAAGCTGCTGGTTGATGCGATCACGGATTATGCCATCTACATGCTGGATCGGCAGGGCAATATCGTCAGCTGGAATGCCGGTGCGAGCCGCTTCAAGGGGTATGAGGCGAAAGAGGTGCTTGGCACGCATTTCTCCCGCTTTTACCGTTCCGACGATCGAGACAGGGGTCTTCCCTCGTTGGCCTTGAAATATGCCGCTGAAGAAGGCCGCTTTGAAGGTGAAGGCTGGAGGGTGCGCAAGGATGGATCCGAATTCTGGGCGCATGTCATCGTCGATCCCATACGCGATAACGGCGGCGATCTTATCGGCTTCGCGAAGATCACCCGCGACCTGACAGAGAGGAAACAGGCCGAGGAACAGCTTCGCAAGACGGAGCAGCAGTTCCGCCTTCTCGTGCAGGGCGTCACGGATTACGCGATTTACATGATGGATGCCGACGGTCACGTCTCGAGCTGGAATGCCGGCGCGGAACGCATCAAGGGCTACCGGCCGGATGAGATCATCGGCAAGCACTTATCCAACTTCTTTCCTGAACAGGACAGGCTTGCCGGCATTCCACAGCTGGCGCTCGAAACCGCGGCGGGATGGCCGGTATGAGTCGGAAGGCTGGCGGCTGAGGAAGGACGGAACACGCTTCTGGGCCAACGCCGTCGTCGACGCTATACGCAGCGACGACGGTTCGCTGATCGGCTTTGCGAAGATCACGCGCGACATAACGGAAAAACGCGATGCGCAACAGGCGCTCGAACTGGCGAGAGAAGAGCTTTTCCAGGCGCAGAAGATGGAGGCTCTCGGCCAGCTGACCGGCGGCGTCGCCCACGACTTCAACAACCTGCTGATGGCGGTTCAGGCGAGCCTCGATCTTCTGAAACGACGCATCTCACCCACGCCCGAGGCCCAGTCCCTGATCGACAATGCCTTGCAGGCGACGCGACGCGGAGCATCGCTGACTCAACGGTTGCTTGCCTTTTCCCGCCGTCAGGATCTGGATTTCGAACCCGTCGATCTCTGGGTGCTCATTCGCGGCATGACGGACATGCTGCAACGGTCCATCGGCCCGGCGGTCGTCGTCGAAACACATTTTCCGCTGAATCTGCCTTCGGTGCGAACCGACCCCAACCAGATGGTGAACGCCCTCCTCAATCTGGCGATCAACGCACGCGATGCAATGCCGGAGGGTGGCCGCCTGCTCATCGGCGCGCGGCTGGAGACCCATGCGCACAAAGCCCATCCCGAGCTGCGGGAGAAAGCCTATCTCTGCCTCTACATCCAGGATGAGGGACATGGCATGGACCCGGACACGCTGAAGAACGCCACCGCGCCGTTCTTTACGACGAAGGGCGTCGGCAAAGGCACCGGGCTTGGGCTCTCCATGGTGCAGGGCCTGATGGCGCAGTCCAGCGGCAAGCTGGTGCTTCACTCCGTCGAAGGCGCAGGCACGACAGCTGAACTGTGGCTCCCGATCGCTGAGGCCGGCGTGGAGGAAAAGCAGGAGGAGCATACTGTACCACCTCCGTTTCCGGACAAGGTCGATGCGCTTAGCGTGCTTGCCGTCGATGACGATCCGCTTGTGCTGATGAACACTGTGATGATGCTGGAAGATATGGGCCATAGCGTCTGCGAGGCCAGCTCGGGTACCAAGGCCCTTACGTTCCTCGCCGAACGGAACATCGACCTCATCGTCACCGATCAGGCCATGCCGCAGATGACCGGTTCCCAACTTGCCGACATCGTGCGGGAACGCTGGCCGGGCATCCCGATCGTGCTCGCTACGGGCTATTCGGAACTGCCGCCTGAGGCCCGCGCCGATCTGCTTCGCCTGTCGAAGCCCTTCGGCGAGCGGCAACTGGAAGATATCATAAAGCGGGCCATGTCCGGCGACACCAGGCTATCGAGGCGATAGGTACGGTAGATGACCGACCACGGTCGGCTTTACGAAAGGCGGGACAGAACTCAACCTTCCGGCTAAGGTTGACCGACGCACTTGGGGGATAGTGGTGTTGCGCGGGCTGAACATCCATTTCACGCTGGCGAGGGCGGCTGCGATGATCATCATCGCCATGTTCGTCTCGTTGCTCCTGATGCTCGGCCTGTGGCTCAACACAAGCTACCGGGACGCCGTTCGCCGCACCGAGGAGCGGGCCATTGCAGCCTCAAAGATCGTCGCAAGCAATGTTTCGCTGCTCGATTCCCTCGCGCGACAAGCCCTCCAGCGCATCGACGAGACGCTCGGCGAAAGCCTCACGCCACAGGCCTCCGCCACCGTGCGCAACATCAATGAGGCGGTCGCGAACCTGCCTGGTCAGGTGAAAGCCTATGTGGTCGACGAGAAGGGTACTACCCTCTATTCGACCGATCCCATGGTGAAGCCGATCAACATCGTCGACCGGCCCTATTTTTCGGATTTGGCGAAGGGCGCGAAACAGCATATTTCGAGCCTGCTGATCAGCCGCCTCAACGGCGAACAGATTTTTGCCTTCAGCCGCAGGCTGGAGCGAAACGGCCGCTTCGCCGGCGCCGCCGTCGTTTCCTTCGAGGTTGGTGCGGTTCTCGCCGATGTCTGGGAGGCGGTGAATCTCGGCCCGAACTCCACCGTCAGTTTCGTGCGTTCCGATGGCCAGCTCGTCGCGCGCTATCCGCTCGCCGACGGGCCGCTCGACATGAGCAAATACGTGCTGTTCACGGACTACCTCATCAACACGCAGGATGGCACCTACGAGGCCATCTCGCCGGTCGATGGCGCCCACCGCATCGTCGCCTATCGAACTGTCGACGGTACCCGGCTGATCGCGCTCGCTTCGGCTGACCACGATTTCGGCATCCAGCGATTCTGGCGGGATGTGACGGTAGCAATCTCGGTACTGGTCCTCGCCAGCGTCAGCCTGCTGGCCGCCGGCCAGTGGATTCGTCATCTGCGGCGGCGCGAAGCCGCCCAGTCCCAATTGCTGCAAAATGCCATCGCTGAAAACCAGCTGCTCCTTCGCGAGATACACCATCGCGTCAAGAACAACCTGCAGGCCGTCCAGAGCATCATCCAGCTTCAGCGTCTGCCAGCGGAAATCCAGCGGTCGCTTGCTGACCGCATCTCCTCCATGGTCGCGGTGCACGAGCAGATCTACCGGCACGACGAATTCTCCCGCCTCTGCGCACGGGACCTCATAGCCTCCGTTGTCGAGAAGCTTGTAAGCGCCTATGGCGCTGCCGTTACCGTGGACTACGACATCGACGAGATCGCCGTCTCCACCGACAATGCGACCCCACTCGCTTTGCTGATCAGCGAACTTCTGACCAATATCCTGAAATATGCCTTTACCGATGGCCGCGAGGGAAGAATTTCCATCGCGCTCAAGTCAATCGGGGAGCGCCGCGCCCGCCTCACGGTGCGAGACAACGGCGTCGGCTTCGATCCGCAGACCATGCAACAGGGCATGGGAAGCCGCCTGATCAGAGGCGTCGTCAATCAGTTGAACGGCACCCACACCTTCGACGGAAGTGATGGAACGACTTTCACCGCCGAGCTTGATATCGTGGAATCGTAGGAGCGTGGCTCAAGTCGGGCGGCTCAGATAACGCGATCCCCTGACGGCGAAGCGCCATGGGCGCTCGGCAGCCTTGGTGATGCCGATACGCACACCACTTATCAAAGCAGGCACGTCGGAGGAAGCCTCCAGGGAAAAAGGATCGGCAAGAACCGACAACCCGTTCATTTCCCCGGTGATGGCCAGCGCCTTGCACAGATTGCCCGGCCCAGCACACAGCTTGCGTGCCTCGCCGACTGCCCGCCGCGCCATCATCGTCTCCAGCCCGTGTGTCGGTTCGAGCGCGCGAATGAGCACGGCGCTGCCGCGCTCGCACACGATATTGAAGCACCAGTGCAGGCCATAGGAGCGATAGACGTAGGCCCGTCCCGGCGCCCCGAACATCGCCGCGTTCCAAGTCGTCTGCCCGCGAAAACTGTGTGATGCGTCGTCGTCCTGCCTATAGGCTTCCGTTTCAACGATGAGCCCGCCGACGCCATCGACCAGCAGACGCGCGCCGAGAAGATCGGCAGCGACGGCAACCACGTCGCGCGCAAAGAAATGTTCATCCATCCCGCCGGCCCGCCATGTAATCCCGCATCACCAGTGCACTTTCGATGGCGGCGCCCGAGGCCGTGTTGTCGAAGACGCACCAGCTCTCCGCACCGAATTGATCGGCGATGCGACGGATGTCGGCATCGTCGTAGCTGGAGTGATTAATTTGGGTCGTGCCGTGCAACGGGACATATTCCGGCGCCTCACGAAAATCGGATACGGGCCATACGGGCGCGGATCGGCCAGAACACGACCGATAGCGTATTTCTGAAGAAGCACGCGGGCGGGTGCGGACGCCCAGCTTTTATGGCGAGGCTCGAGCACGAGCGGGCCGGTAAAAATGCGGCGCATGGCCGAGAAAGCCTCTTCGGCTTCGGCGGCGTCGAATCTGAGGCTCGGCGGCAATTGGCACAGCAAAGGGCCAAGTTTTCCCTCCAGCACAGAAATCTCGTCCACGAATACATCGAAGAGCGGGCCGATGTTCCGTAGGCGCGCCTCATGCGTGATATCGCGCGGTATTTTCACTGCGAAAAGAAAATGCGCTGGCACCGCACTTGCCCAGCGCACGAACGTCTTCTTCTGGTGATGGCGATAGAAGGTCGAGTTGATCTCGACGCCGTTGAAGACGGCGGCATAGCGTTCGAGGCCACTGCCCGTCTTTGGAAAACGGCCCGCGACCGTCTTGGGGATCGACCAAGCGGCTGTTGCGATGAAAGGCCCATTGTGCCGCATCACGCGATCTCCAGGTCCGCACAGAGCGGCAGGTGGTCGGATGCCCGGCGGGCGAGTGGTGTGTCGTGGACGAAGGTCCGGCGAACGGAAATCCCCTCACCGATGAAGATATGGTCGATGCGCAGCAGCGGCAGGCGGGAGGGAAAGGTTGAGACGGGCCGGCCGCCGGCATCTATCTGCACATCCCGAAAGCGCCGCGCGAGCATGCGATAGGACGGCGAGCGCGAGACCGCGTTGAAATCACCGGCAAGGATGACGCGCGCATCCTCCGCCATCGGCGCCCCCAGCCATCCCGGCCCGATCAGAGCTTCGGTCTGGCGTACACGTTCGGCGCCAAGCAGGCCAAGATGGGTGACGAAAATCTGTAGTACTACGTCATCGACGGGCACCTCCACCCACAGGGCGCCCCGCGACTCGCCGCGCGAGGGAAGCCCATCGGCCTTGACGAGACGGGTCGGCAGCGCCGTCAGCAGCGCGTCGCCATAACGCTCCTCCTCTAGCCCGAATAATTCACGAGGGGTTGGCGGATATGGTTCAAACCGTTGAAATGACGTAGGATTTGGTTGCTTACGCCGATCCGTGCCGTTTCCGGAGACCACACCCGCCATGAATGATCCTA
>NZ_JARSBQ010000015.1:0-122391 GCF_029623935.1 Shinella sp. 838 | reverse complement strand
CGGAAACCCAGAATGCTTGTGGCCATCGCCCTTGCAAACAAAATGGCCAGAGCGATCTGGGCCATGCTGACAACAGGCAAGGATTATCAAAATCCGGCACAGACTGCCGCTGCATGACAAAGGTGTGGCGTAAGGCAGTTTAACGTCGGTGACGGAGGTGTGAGAAAGTCGACGCCCCATATGGGCAAAATGATCGAACAGATCTGGATCAGGAAAACCAGTTCGGGGCATAGAGCCCTTCAGCTCGCTGAATAGATTTGGACCTGATCCGCTGATCACCATATCGGCCAGCGGCTTCCGAAGTACCGCATTTAAAGGCCTGACAGAAGACCGCACTCGATCACACCTAATGGGTCAGAAACTTCTTGCATTACGGGCGGCAACCACAGAAGCCCCGGGCTCCACGCCCCCCCCCCCGGGTTAGCTGGAGCAATGCTCTGCGGTGGTGGCATGACAGATGCCGGCCTACCGTCTGTGCATAGAGACGCGGCACGCCGGGGCGGTTTCAATTGTCGACGCGGTAGCACAACAGGAAAGGCCGCGCAGCGCCACCGGCGCTGCGCGGCAGAAGGCCTTCACAACGGTGTATCAGAAAGCCGGCTCGACAGAATCGACATTGGCCTTGGTGACAACGGTAAGCGGAATCGGCAGGCGTGCACCGACCTCCTTGCCGTCGAGGATCTCGGCCATGGTGTTGATCGCGAGCTTGCCATCCTCGACCGGCGACTGGACGATCGTTGAATACATCTCGCCCGAGCGGATGGAATCGAAGGCATCGCGCTGGCCGTTGATGCCGACGATCGGCGGCGTCGGCTTGCCGGCATTCGCTTCCTTCCAGGCATCGATGAAGCCGCGCGCCATCGTGTCGTCATTGGCGTAGACACCGGTGATCTTGTCGCCGAAACGGGTGATCAGGTCGCGGCTGGCGACGAGCGCCTTCTGCTGGTCGAAGTCGGCATTAACAGTTTCCAGCACCTCGATCTTGCTGCCGGTCTCCTTGAGACGATCGACGAAACCACCGACGCGGCCGATGGTCGTGCCATTGCCGGCCTGACCGGCGATAACGACGACAGCCCCCTCGCCCTTCATCGCCTCGTTCAGCGAGTCGGCAGCAAGCTTGCCTTCTTCATAGACATCAGGACCGGTAAAGGACTTGATGAAGTCATTTGCCTGCTCCGCCATCGGCGAATTGATCAGGATCGCCGGAATGTTCGCCTGCTTGGCGCGGGCGAGCGCCGGGATATAGGCCTGCGGGTCGAGCGGCCAGAGAATGATGCCGTCGGCCTTGCGCGCAATGCAGGTGCTGACCTGCTCGGTACCGGTCTGCACGTCGAAGTTCTGGCTGAGGCTCAGGATCTCGATGCCGAGTTCCTTGGCACGCTCGTTGAGGGCCACGTTTGCCGGGGTCGCATAGGCATGGGAATCGGCGGCCGTGACGTAACAGACCGTCTTGGCGCTGGCGAAAGCCGTCGAAGCGAGCAGGGCGGCGGCAATGGCAGCCGGCAATCTTACAGTCTTACCAATCATGTTTTCCTCCTTCATCGATTGGAAAATATCAGGCGGGGGCAGCGTTCGCGGCAGGCTTGCGCCGGCCGCTGCGAACGGTTCGGTCGAGAACGACGAGCAGGAGCAGGATCAGCCCGGAGGCGACCTGCTGCATGTAGGCGGGGACCGACTGGAACTCCATTGCCGTCGTCAGTGCCGCGATGGTGAGAACACCGCCGAGCGTGCCGAGCGCCGAACCACGCCCGCCTTCCAGCCGCGTCCCCCCGACGACGACCGCCGCGATGACAGCCACGGTCAGTTCCGAACCGTAGACGGGAGAGCCGGTATTGGTGGCAAGGCTCTGCAGCACGCCGGCCACGCCGGCAAGCGTGCTCGCGAAGACGAAAGACAGGACCATGACGCGATCCGCCGAAATTCCGCTCGCCTCCGCCGAATGGGCATTGGAGCCGACGGCAAAGAGGTTGCGGCCGGCGACCGTGCGCGTCAGCCAGACGTGCAGGGCGAGGATGGCGATCAGGAACAGGCCGCTGCGGACGGTGAAGACCTCCAGATAGATCTCGCTCAGCGTGATCGAGAACATGATGTCGGTGCCCGGGATCGGCTGGCTTGCCGTCATCCAGTGCGCGACCGAGCGGAAGACCAGCATAGTGGCCAGCGTCGCGACCAACGAATTGATGCGCAGCACCACGACGAGGAAGCCGTTGACGGCGCCGGCAGCCGCGCCGGCCAGCGCACCGGCAACGGCAGCCCATCCCATCCCGAGCGCCGGCTGGAGCATGATCGCTACGATACCGGAAACCGCGAAGACCGAACCGACGGAAAGGTCGATCTGGCCGGCGATCAGAAGAACCGTGAGACCGATGGCGATGAGACCGATGGTCGAACCGCGATCAAGGCCGAGGCTGAGCGTCGTGAGGCTGACGAAACCGGGCACCAGGAGCGCTGCCACGATGAGCGTGAGACAGAGGATGACGGCGACGCGATAGCGCAGGAGCATGGCCATCAGGCAACCCCCCGCTTGCGCAATGCAATGTCGAGCGCGACGGCGCCGGCAATCAGGAGGCCGAGGACAAAGCCCTGTATCGGCGTGCGCACACCCTGGAGGACCATGACATTGGTGAGCAGTTGCACGAAGACGAGACCGGCCATCGCGCGCGGAATGGAGCCGAAACCACCCATGATCGACACACCGCCTACCACGACGGCGGTAATGGCGCTAAACTCGTAACCCTGGCCGACGAAGGGGCGCGCACTTTGCAAGGTCAGGCCGAGCAGCCCCCCGCTGAACCCTGCGGCAAAGGCGGTGATGACGAAAGCACCGGCGCGAACCGCACGCACCGGCACGGCGCTCGCTTGTGCCGCACTGTAGTTGCCACCCGTCGCAATCGTCCATCGCCCCCAAAAGGAGCGCGACAGCACGAAATTGCCGAGAAAGGCGATCGCGATGAAGATGATGGCAATCATGGGTACGCCGAGAACGCGGCTCTTGACGAAATCCGCCGAACTCGGGTCCGCGCCGTAGACGATGACGCCGCCAACGGCAGCCTGCACGAAGCCGAGAACGATCGTGCCCATGCCGAGTGTCGCGATGATGGGATTGATACCGACATAGCCGACGAGAAGGCCGTTGACGAGGCCGGTGAGCCCCGCCAGCAGGACCGCGACGGCAAAGGCGGGAACGGGTCCGATATAGGGCTGGAGGGCGAGCGACAGGATCGCACCGCAGGCGATGGTCGCAGGCACCGAGAGGTCCGCCATGCCACCAACGACGAGCACGAAGGTCATGCCCACGACCACGATGCCGACGATGGACATGGAAGTCAGCACGTTCACAAAGTTGCCGGCCGTGAAGAAGACGGGATTGGCGATGGTGCCGTAAACAATGACGGCGAGGATGGCGAGCAACAGGCCCCCGCGCGAAAGAAGCCCAACCGCACGGCTACCCTGGCTGAAGCGATCGGCCACCTTCGTTGTCTGTCCCATGGCGGCGACATCCGTCATGCGGCCTCTCCTTCTGCACTTTCCTCACCCGTCGCGAGCGCCATGATGCGCTCCTCGCTCAGGCCCTCGCGGGCGATCGGCATGGATGCCCGCCCGTCACGCATGACGACCACGCGGTCGCATACGCCCATGATTTCCGGCAGCTCGGAGGAGATCATCACGACGGCCATACCGTTTGCGACGAGCTGCCCGATGATGCCGTGGATTTCCGCCTTGGCGCCGACGTCGACACCGCGCGTCGGCTCGTCGAGGATCAGCACCTTCGGATCGGTGGCGAGCCAACGGCTGATGACCGCCTTCTGCTGGTTGCCGCCCGAGAGAAGGCCGATGCGACGCTCGCCATCCGGCGGCACGATGGAGAACTTCTTGACATAGGTGCCGGCAAGTTCGCGCTCGTCGCCACGGCGGACACGACCAAAACCATTGGCAAGACGGCGCAGCACCGGCAGGCTGATATTCTCCCGCACGGTCATGGCCGGCACGATGCCGTCGCCCTTGCGATCTTCAGGCACATAGGCGATGCCGACCCGGGCCGCTGCAGCCGGCGAGCCGATGTTCACCGGCACGCCGTCGATTTCGACCGTGCCCGTGGTGAACGGCGCAAGACCGAAAATGGCCCGCGCGACTTCCGTGCGCCCGGCGCCGACAAGCCCCGTAAGGCCAAGGATTTCGCCGGCGCGCACATCGAAGCTGATGTCATGGAAGCGGTCGCCATCACCGATGCCGCGCACGGCCAGAACAGTTTTGCCGATAGCCGCCGGTGTTTTCGGGAAGACGTTGCTGACCTCCCGGCCGACCATGAGGCGGATCATCTGCGCGGCGGTAATGCCGCTGGCGGGCCGCGTCTCGTTCATGCTGCCGTCGCGAAGAACCGTCACCTCATCGGCGATTTCAAGCACTTCCTTGAGGCGGTGGCTGATGTAGATAATGGCAATGCCGTCGTCACGCATCTTGCGCAGGATGCGGAAGAGCGCCGCCGTCTCGTGCTCGCTGAGGCTCGAGGTCGGCTCGTCGAGCACGATAATGCGCGGCGCGGCGGCATGGGCCTTGGCGATTTCCACCAGCTGCTGCTGGCTGATGGTCAGGTCGCCCAGCCGCTGTTGCGGATCGATGGACGCACCGAGCTCACCGAGGACTGCGCCAGCGCGGCGCACCATGCCGCCGCGGTCGAAGAAGCCGAACCGCTTCGGCATACGGCCGAGAAAGATGTTTTCGGCGACCGTAAGATCCGGCACGAGGTTCAATTCCTGGTGCACCATGCGGATACCGAGCTTCTGGGCATCGGCCGGGCGCTTCATCCGCACTTCCACGCCCGCCACTTCGATCGTGCCGGTTGTCGGCGCATAGGCACCGCTCAGGATCTTCATCAGGGTCGATTTGCCGGCCCCGTTCTCGCCGACGACGGCATGAACGGTTCCAAAGCGAACGGCGAGATCAACACCGGAGAGTGCCTTCACGCCCGGGAAGACCTTGCTGATCCCCCTCATGTGCAGTGCGTTTGCGGCCGACGGCATTTCACCCCTCCCCAGCCCGGCTCGCATCGCTCGCGATGCCTCGTTCCTCCAGCCGGCGAAGTTCTATTACACTAATATAACAGTAGTGACAAGCGACCTCGGCCAATCAATATTGTGCATCCATCCGGCATGCCGCCCTAACGACGGCATCCCGCCATGGCGAGGTCAGAGACGGTAGAATTTCACCGCATTGCTACCGAACACCTTGGCCATGCCTTCAGCATCGAGCAGCGGATCAAGGATGCCCCGCGCGGCGTTCAGCACCTCTGCATAGGAGGCGGCAAGAAGGCAGACCGGCCAGTCGCTGCCGAACACCAGCCTGTCCGCACCGAAGGCGTGAAAGACGTGATGGACATAGGGGGCGAGATCCGTCGGCACCCAGTCCGCATGCCGCGCTTCGGTAACGAGGCCGGAGACCTTGCAATGCACGTGGGGATGCACAGCCACCCGCGCGATATCCTCGGCCCACCCCTCCATTCTGCCGCTCGCCACAGGTGGTTTCGACAGGTGATCGATGACGGCTCGCAGGTCAGGCACGGCATCGAGCATGCGTGCGATCCGGGACAGATGACGGGGAAACGTGAGAATATCGAACGCCGCACCCGAGGCTGCCAAATGGCCGATATTGGCCAGAACCGCCGGGCGAAGGATATAATCGTCGTCCGCGTGGTCCTGCAACATGGGCCGCAACCCGACGAATTTCGGACGGCGCATCAGCGCCTCAAGCTTGACGGGAAACGCCGCGTCCTCGAAATCGAGCCAGCCGACCACGCCGGCAACAAAATCCGCATCCGACGCCAAAGAAAGCAGGAAATCCGTCTCGGCCTCGGTCTGCGCGGCCTGGACGAGCACGGTCCGGTCGACACCGGCGCGCCGCAGGACGGGACGGAGGTCGTCCGCGAGATAGTCGCGTGCCAGTACGGGCACATCCGGCGACATCCAGTGATAGTCACCACGATCCGCCCGCCACAGATGATGATGCGCGTCGATGATCAACCTGCTTCCCCTTGCTTCGGGCGCCCATATTGGCTTTTGTGCATAACACTAGTATTATAATGAACACATCCGCAATGCGGATTCGTGCAGACCAACACACAGGACAGGAAGAATTCAGACCACAGGATATGCCTGCACGGAGACTGGCGCCCCTCGCTCGCAAGCTGCTAATCTGAAATATCGCTTCAATCGTTCTCACAAGTCACGGTGGCCATGGACATCGACGCATCCAATCTCAACCGCTCCCTTCCGCTGCGCGACCAGATCTATCACAAGGTCCGCAGCTTGATCGTCAGCGGCCAGATGAAACCAGGGGAATCGATCAACGAGATGGCGATCGCCCAGTCGCTTGGCGTCTCCCGAACACCCGTGCGCGAAGCCGTCAAGCGCATCAGCGACGAGGGCCTCGTCAACGTCTTCGCCCAGACCGGCACCTTCGTCGCGCGCATCAGCATCCGCGACATCGAGGAAGCCTACGTCATTCGCAATGCGCTGGAAATGGAAAGCGCGCGCCGCGCCGCCGAGAAACTGACCCCGGCCCAGGCAGAGGCATTGGAGGACAACATCGCCGCCCACAAGACGGCGATCGCCCGCGGCCGCTTCAGCGATGCCATCCAACTCGATGACATCTTTCATCGCACCATCGCAGAAGTGAACGGCTTTCACATGCTCTGGCGCGCAGTCGACATTTCCAAGGCGCAGATGGATCGTGGCCGCTACCTCGCCATTCCCAAGCCCGGCTACGGCGACCAGACCATTTTGCAGCATCAGGCGATCCTGAAGGCGCTGCAGCGCCATGACAGCGAGGCAGCGGCCACCGCCATGCGCGAGCACCTCAATACGTCCCTGCGCAACACGCTGGAAGTTGCCGCCGCAAACAACGCATTCGGCTGAAGGGTTCAGCCGCCCCGCCCTCACCTCTCTTCAAGGAGTGCAGCATGCAGCGCATGGGCCTGTGCATCGGGCTAAAGCCTGACGTCATCGACGAATACAGGGCGCTGCACGCAGCCGTCTGGCCGGAGGTGCTGGCAGTCATCAGCGTGGCCAACATTCGCAACTATTCGATCTTTCTGCGCGAGCCGGAAAATCTGCTCTTTGCCTACTGGGAATATCACGGCGCCGACTTCAAGGTGGATGCCGCCGAGATGGCACGCTCGCCGGCCATGCAGAAATGGTGGGAGATCTGCGATCCGCTGCAGCAGCCGTTTGCCACCCGCAAGGACGGAGAGTGGTGGGCGGACATGGTCGAAGTCTTCCATCACGACTGACGTCCCGGGAACGTAAATCCCCTCCATCTCGCACCGCGAGGTTTCGATGCAGCTCCCAGGGCATTGCCATGCTTGACCGCATCGCTACTATTATATTAGTATTCAAATATCACAAACTCCATCGCGGAGCGCGCCTGCGTCACCCGCCCGAGCATATCATGGCCCGTTTCATCCAGCTTTCCGCCGCCGACAACATCGTCCTGGTGACCGACCCGTTCAATCCGGGCGACCTTGCGGGGAGCGTGGTGGCAACGACCCGCATCCCCCGCGGTCACAAAATGGCGATGACAGCGATCGGCAAGGATCAGCCGATCATCAAATACGGTCAGGTCATCGGCTTTGCGAAGGATGCGATCGCACCCGGCGACTGGGTTCACGAACACAATGTCTATGTCGATTCCTTTGAGCGGAACTACATGTTCGGCGAAAACCTGAAGGAGACACATGTGCTGCCGGAAGCGGCGCGAGCCACCTTCCTCGGCTATCGCCGCGCCAATGGAAAGGTCGGCACGCGAAACTACGTCGCCGTCCTGACATCCGTGAACTGTTCGGCGAGTGCTGCCCGCTTCATCGCCGAGGAAGTCAACAAATCGGGTGTGCTCAGGAACTATCCGAACATCGATGGCGTCATCTCGCTCGTGCACGGCACGGGCTGTGGCCTGGACGTCAATGGCGAAGCCCATGACATGCTCAAGAAGACTCAATGGGGTTTTGCGACCAATCCGAATGTGGGCGGCGTGCTGATGGTCGGTCTTGGCTGCGAGGTTTTCCAGATTCCGCGCTGGATGAAAACCTTTGGCGTCGAGGAAAACATCACCTTTCGCACCCTGACGATCCAGGAGGCCGGCGGCACGCGCAAGACGGTGGAAGCGGGCGTGCATGCGATCTACGAGATGCTGCCGGCCGTGAACGCGCACAAGCGAACCGCTGCGCCCGCATCGGAATTGGTTCTTGCACTGCAATGCGGCGGATCGGACGGCTATTCGGGCATTACGGCAAACCCGGCGCTCGGCGCGGCCGTCGACCTGCTTGTCGAGCAAGGCGGCACGGCCATCTTGTCGGAAACACCGGAAATCTATGGCGCTGAGCATCTCTTGACCCGGCGCGCAGAAAGCCGCGCAGTCGGCGAGAAACTCGTCGAAAGGATCCATTGGTGGGAGGACTACACTGCCCGCCACAATATGGAAATGAACAACAATCCCTCGCCCGGCAACAAGCTCGGCGGCCTGACGACGATCCTTGAAAAATCACTCGGCGCGGCGGCAAAGGGTGGCTCGACGAACCTGCGCGCCGTGTTCGAATATGCCGATCCTGTCGATACGACCGGCCTCGTCTTCATGGACACGCCGGGCTACGATCCGGTCTCGGCGACCGGGCAGGTGGCGGGCGGGGCCAACATCCTCTGCTTCACCACGGGCCGCGGCTCAGCCTTCGGCTGCAAACCGACGCCGTCGATCAAGCTCGCCTCCAACTCCCACATCTACGAGCAGATGATCGAAGACATGGATATCGACTGCGGCGACGTGTTAAGCGGCGTTTCGCTGGAGGAAAAGGGCCGGCAGATATTCGATCTCATCCTGCGCACGGCATCCGGCGAACTCACGAAATCCGAGCAACTCGGATATGGCGATCTCGAATTCGTGCCCTGGAACATCGGTGCGACGATGTAAGGCACACACGCCCCCTCCAAAAAAGGGCGTAAAGCCTTCCCGATCAGGCAACAAGACCTTCGTGCTGCAGGGCTTTCCAGAGCTCCCCCGGTACATCCTGCTCGAACCAGCCGATGTTTTGTCGGACCTGCTCTGCGTCGCGTGGACCGATCAGCACCGTCGTAACGGCGGGATGGCGCAGCGGATACTGAATGGCCGCCGCCGAGAGCGGCACACCGAAACGCTCGCAGATCTCCGAGAGGGCTTTCACCCGTATCCCCACAGCCTCGGGCACGTCCTGGTAGTTGAACTTTCGATGGCCACCGGGACCGCCGGCAAGAATGCCCGAATTGAAGACGCCGCCGATCATGATGCCCATGCCGACCTCCTGTGCCTTGTCGAGCAGGGTAAGCGCGTTCTGCTCCAGCAGCGTGTGACGGCCGGCCAAGAGCGTGCAGTCGAGCGCAGCCTCGTTCATTGCGTCCAGCACGATATCGGCCTCGTTGACCCCGAGACCGAAGCCACGGATGAGGCCGGCTGCCCGCAGCTCCTCCAGCGCCCGAAAGCCCCCGCCCTTCGTCAGCGCCATCCAGTGGGTGGCCTGCGCCACGCCATGGGTAACGGTGCCGATATCGTGCACGAAAAGGAGGTCCAGCCGCTCAAGCCCCGTGCGCTGGGCGCTGTCATCGAAACTGCGCATGATGGCATCGTAGGAGTAGTCGAAGACCTCTCTGAACGGCAGGCCGTTGTGCCAGCCGGAATCGAGCGGGTTTTTCGGTGGCGCGGGCGGCAGATCGCGGCCCGGCCTTTCACGCGCCATGAGCCGGCCGACCTTGGTGCTGACCGTGAACGTTGCGGCAGCGTCCGTCTTTTCCCGCAGAAAATGGCCGAGCAAATGTTCGGCGCGACCGAGACCATACATCGGTGCACTGTCGAAATGACGGATACCGGCCTGCCAGGCCGCTTTGAGGGCCGCCAGAGACGCATCCGCCGAAACCGGCGCATAGAGCCCTCCCATGGCCGCCGTACCCATGCCGAGAGCCGTCACCTTAAGCCCTGTCCTGCCAACTGTCCTCGCTTCGCCAGCCCGCATGAAACCCTCCTCGCAAGACCGCGCGAAAATCACCGGTCACCCTTGCTTGCGTTGTTACACTAATATAATAGCGGAGATCAAGGCAGCACAACGGTGCCGGAGAAAAGAGCCCGATAGCGGAGGAAAGCCATGAACCGGATCGATTTGTCAGGCCAGCATGCGGTGGTAACAGGCGGCGCGCAGGGCCTTGGCTTTGCCATGGCACGCCGTATCGTTGCATCGGGCGCCACCGTCACGCTCTGGGATGTCGATGAGGCTCTGCTGGCCTCGGCCCGCAAGACCCTCGGCAGCGCCGCCACAACAGTTATCGTCGATATCTCCGACTGGGAGCAGGTCGACGGCGCGCGGGCGCGCACCGAAGAGATCGCAGCCCCCGCCTCGCTTCTCGTCAACTCCGCCGGCATTGCCGGGGCCGCAGCGCCGCTCCATATCTACGACATCGCCATGTGGAAAAAGATAATCGACATCAACGTCAATGGGACCTTCTACGTCAACCGGGCGCTTGTGCCCGGCATGAAGGAACGCAACTACGGCCGTATCGTCAACATCGCCTCGGTTGCCGGCAAGGAAGGCAATCCGAATGCCGCTGCCTACTCGGCTTCGAAGGCTGCCGTGATGGGCCTTACCAAGTCGCTCGGCAAGGAGCTTGCCGGCTACGACATCGCCGTCAATTGCATCACGCCGGCGACCGCCCAGACCCGTATCCTCGAACAGCTGACGCCGGAGTTCATCGAATATATGCGCTCGCGCATACCGCGGGGCCGCTTCCTGGACGTCGACGAGGCGGCCTCCATGGTCGCCTGGCTGCTCTCCAAGGAGAACAGCTTCACAACCGCCGCGACCTTCGATCTCTCCGGCGGAAGGACGACGTATTGACGGTGCCACGCGTCTGGGGGTTAAACACGACCAAACAAAGTTGAGTTAAGATCGTATAGTACCCCCTCGATCTATCCTTGCCGAGGCGATGCAGGCAATCTCTGCAAGCGCAGATCAGGTCCTGTACAGTTGCCGATGGTGCATGCCGCGGCCATCGTCCAGTTCGCCGCTATCAGCCAAAGATCAAGGCGGAATGCCTCTTCTCAATGCAAACGGAAAACCCGGACGGGCCGACCTCGCGAAAAAACCGGCGGATGATTTCGATGAAGAGCCGCACGAACAGAGGCTTCGCGTTTCCATAGAGATCCAGGACGATGACCGATGGCGGCGGGAGTTCGTCGAGGATCGGGCGCCTCACGATGCCCTGGCCGTCCGACGTTGCCCGGCCTATAGGGCGCATGTTGAGGATCGACATACCAAAACCAGACGCAACCGCGGAACGGACCGTTTCATAGGAGCGGGTATGAAAGCGGACATCCGGCCGCTTCGCCAGGATATCGAACAGCGTCAGCAGATATGTCGCCGTCTGGGGCATGTCGAGCAACACGAATGGACGCGTCGCAATCTCCGATAGCCAGACGGCATCCTTGGCCGCCAGCGGGTCATCGACGTGCAGGACGGCGTGGGCCGGAACCTTGCAAATCCGTGTCATCGTCCCTGTCGTGATGGTGCCGATATCGTAGAGAACGGCCAGATCGATCAGCCCCTCGCCCAGCCAAGTTTGCAGCTGCACCTGGTCCCCTTCGAGAAGGTCGATTTCGACATCGCCGACATTGTCGATGTACATGCGCAGCATTTCCGGCATGAACAGGGCACCGAACGGTTCGAAACAGCCGATGCGCAAGACCTTCGGCACACGGTCGGCGAGGTCGCCGATTGCCCTGTCGAACTCCGTCGCAGCCGAAAGCATGATCCGGGCCGCGCTGATGAAGCGCTCGCCGGCCGGCGTGACCTGAACTCCGCGCGCCGGCCGCCGCTCGAAGATGCGTGCTCCCATCTCCCCTTCGGCGAGTGTGATCGCCGCAAGAATGGAGGATTGCGAGATATGCAGGACCTTTGACGCAGCCTGTACACTGCCGAGGCTTGCGACTTCGCAGACATAGCGCAGCTGCCGGATCGTCAGGTTCATCGAACCGAATGCTCCAGAAAATGTATGAAGTTATGCGAAAGAATACATTTTGTGCGTGCGAAGGAAAGGTTCATTCTGCCCTCAACGAACAAACCTGCCGCAAGATGCAGGGATATACGAAATCAAGGGAACGATAGAATGCCTTTTCAAAACCCTCTCGAAGGGGCGGCCGAGCTATGCCGTATGGACGCCGCAGCGCTTGCGGCAGCCTATCGCAATCGCACGCTTTCGCCGGTCGAAGTCGCCAGGGCAACCATAGAACGCGCCGAGAACGTGAACGCCACGCTCAACGCCTTCACATTCATCGATCATGATGGTGCACTTGCAGCCGCCGACGCAGCCGAGAAGCGCTGGGCGAAGGGTGCGCCCCTTTCGGATATCGATGGCATCCCGACAACGCTCAAGGATATCGTGTGGGTCGAAGGCTGGAGTGTGCGCTACGGCAGCACCACGACACCGGCACGCCCCCATGGCGATGACGCGCCGTCCGTGGCCCGTTTGCGCAAGGCCGGCGCGATCTTCATCGCACAGACCACCACGCCGGAATTCGGTTGGAAAGCCATCACGGACAGCGCACTTTTCGGCGTGACGCGCAATCCGTGGAACACGGAAAAAACGCCCGGCGGATCATCCGGTGGCGCAGCCGTAGCCGCTGCCGTCGGGGCGGGGGTTTTTCATCTCGGAACAGACGGCGGCGGCTCGATCCGCATTCCTGCGTCCTTTACCGGTATCGTGGGCCATAAGCCGACCTTCGGCCGGGTTCCGGCCCATCCGGCAAGCGCCTTCGGCACCGTCGCCCATGTGGGGCCAATGACGCGAAGCGCCCTCGACGCGGCAGCCATGCTAAGGGCGATGTCCGGCAGGGACATCCGCGACTGGGCCCAGGGCGTCGGCAAGCTGGCGAGCCTCGAGCCTGGAGAAGCTGCGAGCCTCGCCGGAAAACGCATCGGATACTGGTCGAAACCAGCCAGCGGGACACTCGATCCCGAGGTCGCCGCGGTGGTCGATGCCGCGGTCTCGAGATTGTCCTCCGCGGGGGCTATCGTGGAGCCGATTGCGCTGCCCGCGGAAGGCCTTCTGGACCTCTTCCATCATCATTGGTTCACCGGTGCTGCGGCGCGCCTTTCCTCGATCCCCGAGGCGGAACGTGGGTTGATCGATCCAGGCTTTCTCGAAATCGCTCGTGCCGGCGCGGCGTATAGCTCGACGGAACTGGTTCTCGCACAGGTCCGGCGCGGCGAATACGGCGCAGCGATGGATCGCCTGCTTGCCGAATACCATTTCGTGGTTTCGCCCGGGACGGCATTGCCTGCCTTCGACGCGGGGCTCGAAGTGCCGGCGGGAAGCGCCTTCAGCCGCTGGACGGAATGGGCCGGTTTCAGCTTTCCCATCAACCTGAGCCAGCAACCGGCCTGCGTCATACCGTGCGGCTTCACCTCCGCCGGCCTGCCTGTCGGTTTCCAGATCATCGGAGCACGCGGCGAAGACGCTGCCGTCCTTTCCGCCGCGGCCGGCCTGGAGGTGATGTTTTCCAGGTAAGCACCGACCACGCATGACGAACACAACCAACTATAAAAGGGGTAACCGTTATGATGAATAGACGTGCAATGCTTCAGGGAGCCTTGGGAGCCGGTGCGGCCGGCGGCATGCTCCTTGCCGATATGAACAGGTCCGTCCGGGCGCAGGATACGTCCCCGATTGCAGTGGGCTCGGCGCTGCCGATGTCAGGCATCGCAGCGGCGGACGGCATCGAGTTCAAGAACGGGCTCGACCTTGCCGCCGAGGAGATCAACGCCGCCGGCGGCATTCTGGGCCGGCCCGTCGAGATTCACATCGAAGACACCAAGGAGATGGGCGCCGACCTCGTATCCCAATCCATGCAGCGGCTGGTCGATCGCTTCAACACGCCGGTGATCATCAATGGCTACAACCTCGGCACCAACATGATCGAAATGGACGTCGCAGCCGACAACGACGTCATCATGATGCACTACAACACGCTCATTTCGCACAACGAGAAGTTCAAGACCGATCCCGAGCGGTATTACGGTTCCTTCCAGGGCGACCCTCCGGAATTCTGGTATGGACCGGGCTGCCTGAACTTCCTGAAGACCCTTTCGGAAGGTGGCAAGTGGACGGCGCCGAACAAGAAGATCGCCATCATTCCCTCGGCCAACGAGTATTCCATCGTGATCGCCAATGCGATCCGCGACAAGGCCAAGGACTACGGTTTCGAGGTGAGCCTGTTCGAAACCGTGCCGTTCCCGACCAACCAGTGGGGGCCCACGCTGGCAAAGCTGCGGCAGGACCCGCCGGCCGCCATCATCGTGACGCACTTCCTGCCGCAGGATCTTGCGCAGTTCATGGTGCAGTTCCTTTCCCAGCCCACGAACAGCCTCGTCTACATGCAATACGGCCCGTCGCTTCCCGCCTTTCGCGAGATCGGCGGCGAGAGCATCAACGGCGTCATCTATTCAACGGTCGTCGGCTGCCTTCCGGACGAATTCTCGAAGCCCTTCCGCGAGTCCTATCGCGCGAAGTTCGGCCCGAACTCCGCCTACATCACGGGATCGCAGACCTATGACGGCCTGTGGATGTGGGCGATTGCCGCCGCCATTGCCGGCGGTCCGGGCGAGCCCTTCAACAAGGAGCAAGTGGGCAAGGTGGCGGCCGTCATGCGACGCAATGTCTATCGCGGCGTCAACGGGACCTATCGGGCCGATACCGCCGGACAGTCGGCCTACTGCTACCCGACGCAGACGGCCGATCCTTCGCTGGGCATGCCGCATCAGTTCCTGCAGCATCAGGACCACACGACCGACCCCAAGCTCATCGCGCCGGCGCTCTACGCCACCGATGCGTTCGTCCTGCCACCCTGGATCAAATAGGCTCCTGCAGGTGCAGCGCTGAATCTGTGTATCGGCCGCGAAAGTGGCCGATACCGATGGCGGAAGGAGCGGGATGATGGAAAGCAGCGGGACAATCTTGCTGGAATGCGAAAACGTCGTGAAGCGCTACGGTTCGCTTTCGGCGGTGGATGGTATGTCGCTGACCGTCAGCCGTGGCGAGATCGTCGGCATCGGCGGGCCGAACGGCGCAGGCAAGACCACCTTTTTCGACGTGGTGACAGGCGTAACGCCAGCGACCGAAGGAAGGATGGTCTTCGACGGCCACGATATTTCGGGACTTGGCGCCGACAGGATATGTCAGCATGGCATTGCGCGCACATTCCAGCTCAACGCGGCATTCGACAGCCTGACGGTACGCGAGAACATCGACGTCGCCGCCTATTTCGGCCGTAGCCGAAGGACGCTGCCGGGGCTGAAGCTCGGCAGGGACGTACGCGACCAGACGGAAAAAGCACTGGCTTTCGTTGGTCTTGCGGACAAGGCGGATGCGACGGTGGCGCAGCTTCCCGTGCTCGACCGCAAACTGCTGATGATTGCCGGTGCGATCGCAACCAGACCCAAATTGCTTTTTCTGGACGAGCCGGTCGGCGGGCTCAATACAAGCGAGATCGACCACATCATCCGTTTGGTGGAACGGCTGAAGGCGAACGGCATGACCGTCGTTCTCATCGAACACGTCATGCGCTTCCTGCTCGCACTCTCCAGCCGTGTCCTCATCATGCATCATGGCAAGAAAATCTTCGAAGGACCGCCGCAAGCAGTCGCTGAAGACCCGGTCGTGGTCGAAACCTATCTCGGAGAGGGAACGCGCAAGCGCCTCAAGACCTATTTTTCCGAAGGCGAGGTCCAGCCGTGAGTGCGTTCACGAAACCGCCCGTCCTCAGTCTTTCCAACGTGGTCTCCGGCTATGGCGGACTGGAGGTGCTGAAGGGCATATCCTTCGATGTCGCCGCCGGCGACTTCGTCACGGTCGTCGGGCCAAACGGCCACGGCAAATCGACGCTGCTCAAGACCATCTCCGGCCTCGTGCCGCTGACATCGGGCGCGGTCCGCATCAATGGCGCACCGACGCTTGCCAAACCGCATGCCATCGCCGCGCTCGGTGTGGCCCACGTTCCACAGGGCGACATGCTGTTTCCTGAAATGAGCGTCCTGGAAAACCTGCTCATGGGGGCCTATCTCGCTCCCTCCAAGGCGGAAATCGATCGCCGGCTGGACGAAGTCTATACACTCCTGCCCAAGCTTTCGGACAGGCGCGACCAGATCGCATCGTCCCTCTCGGGGGGAGAACGGCGCATGGTTGGCATCGGCCGTGGCCTCATGATGGGCGGGCAGATCCTCCTGATCGACGAACCGTCGTTGGGTCTCGCCCCCCTGATCATCGAGCAGATCTATGGCGTGATAACGGAACTCTCCAGAGGCGGCCGCACGATCCTGCTCGTGGAGGAGAATCCGGCCCGCGTCGCCGACCTCGCAAACCATCTCCACCTTCTGGATGACGGTATGATTGTGTGGTCGGGCCCACCTGCTGAACTGCTTGCCCGCGACGAACTCCTCGCAACGTATCTGGGGGGCTGACGATCATGCTCGACATCCTGACCGCCATTCTCATCGCAGGCCTTACGACAGGGGCTCTCTATGCGCTTGCAACCGTCGGCCTCTCCCTCGTCTGGGGCTCCATGGGCATGCTCAACATGGCGCATGCCGCCATGTTGACGCTTGGCGGCTATTCCGCCTTCACGCTCTGCACCGTCCTCGGCCTACCGGTCATCGCCGGCTTTGCCGGCGCCATTCTTGTCGGCGCCGTCGCAGGCGGATTGCTCTACGTCCTGATCGTGCGCAACCTGCTGAAGAACGACAAGGCGACGTTCGAATCCAATGTGATGATCGCAACCGTCGGCATCGGCATTGCGCTCGAAAACGCTATTCTTCTGACCTATGGTGGCCAGCCGTTGAAACAGCCGATCTCGGCAACGGGATCACTCGTGCTCGGTCCAGTGAGCCTTCCCTATCAGAACATGCTCATCGTCTTCGTCGTCATAGCGCTCATGGCCGTCATAGCGCTTCTTCTCGGCAAGACGCGCATGGGTCGCGCCATCCGTGCGACAGCCCAGAACCGCGAGGCAGCGCAACTCATGGGCGTTGCCGTCAACCGCGTCTACTTCCAGGTCCTCGTCCTGTCGGGCGCGATCGCCGGCATCTGCGGCGTGATGGTGAGTTCCATGACCCAGCTTTCGCCGCCGCTCGGGAACGACCCCATGCTGAAAGCCTTCATCATGTGCGTGGTCGCAGGGCTCGGCAATTTGCCGGGCGCGGTGGCCGCCGCCTTTGGTCTCGCGCTGCTCGAGGCCTTCGTCCAATACGTCGCCGGCGCGCGCTGGGGTTTTCCAACGCTGCTCTTCGTGGTCATCGCTGTCCTGATATGGCGGCCCGCCGGCCTTTTCGGCCGTGTCCAAATCCGTCGAATGTGAGGTGACGCCGTGACCCAGACTTCAAGCTTCAAGGGCATGGCCGGCAGCGCGCGTCTCGACCTTCTCGTCAGCCTGCTGCTCATCGCGGCCGCGATTGCGCTTCCTTTCATGATCGACAGCCGCTACGTGCTCGGCCAGATCGTGCTGGCCCTGTTCTACGCCACCATTGCCTCACAGTGGAACCTGCTTTTCGGCTTTGCCGGCGTCTTCTCGCTGGCACAGATGGCCATGTTCGCCTTCGGTGGCTACGCGACCGCTATGATCTGCTTCTACTTCGGATGGAACGTCTGGACGGCTTTGCTGCCGGGCGCGCTTTCTGCCGTTGTCTTCTCGCTGATCGTCGGTCTCGCGTGCCTTCGCCTGACCGGCGTCTATGTCGCGCTGCTCACGCTCGCCATCGCCCAGACCATGTATCTGCTGATTGTCACGGACACCGAATGCTTCACGATGGTGGGCTCCATCTGCCGGCAGTTCACCGGTGGCGCTGTCGGCTTTGCCCGCTTCGGCGATCTCGGCACGCGGGCGCTTCTCAAGGGCCAATGGCTCGTCGGCAACTATGCGATCGTCGCAACCCTCTTTGCGATCACGATGATCGTCACATACATCATCGTCAAAAGCCCGATAGGGCTTGCGTTTCGCGCGCTGAAGGACAATCCCGGCTATGCGGTGGCGCGCGGTGTCAACCGGTTCCAGGCGCAGCTTCTCGTGTTCGGCATCTCGGCCTTCTTCACGGGCCTTGCCGGCGGCTTCTACGCCGCGCATTTCCAGGCGATCGGTCCCGGCATCCTCTCCATGTCGCAGCTGATGTTCATCATCGCGATCACCGTCGTCGGCGGTGTCGGCACCTTCTGGGGGCCGCTCGTCGGCACGATCGTGCTCGTGGCGGCCGACGAGCTGATGCGCGAGGCGGGTGAGTTCCGCACGCTCGGCCTCGGCCTCATCATCGCTCTGTCGATCCTGCTCATGCCGAAAGGCCTCGTCGGTCGACTCGGCGATCTCGTCTTCTGGCTGCGCCACCGCAACGCCGCGGCCGTCTCCAGCGTCAATTTCCAGGAAAAGCCGGCAACCGCCGGGAAGTGAGGGGGTCCCATGTACGACACGATCATCATCGGCGCAGGTTCGGCCGGCTGCGTGCTTGCAAACCGGCTGAGCGCCGATCCGGACCGCAAGGTCCTCGTCCTCGAGGCCGGACGCGCCGCCCCCCTCGCCTCCGATATCCCGTCCGACTGGGTGACCATGTTCAACACGGGCGCCGATTGGGGTTACTACACCGACCCGCAGGCCGGCTGCCGCGGGCGCCGCATCTTCTGGCCGCGCGGCAAGATGGTGGGCGGCTCCGGTGCGCTCAATGCGATGATCTATATCCGGGGACTGCCTTCGGACTATGATGCCTGGGAAGCGATGGGCTGCGCCGGCTGGGGCTGGAACAACGTGCTTCCGGTGTTCCTCCATTCCGAGGCCAACGCCGACATCAAGGAGAGCCCCTATCACGGCAACGACGGCCTCCTGCACATCGGCAATGTGCCCTATGTCGACAAATACGAACGGATCTGGATCGAGGCCGCGGAAGCAGCGGGCTATCCCTACAATCCCGACTACAACGGTGAAACCCAGGAAGGGGTTGGTCTCTTCCAGTTCACCATCAAGAACGGCGAGCGCTGGGGAACCGGGAAGGCCTACCTGCGGCCCGCGCTCGAGCGGCCCAACCTGACGGTGAAGACCGGCGTTCTCGTGACAAAAATCATCATCGAGAATGGCCGCGCCACGGGTGTCAACTACCTGATCGACGGCGTTCCGCACACGGCCCATGCCGGCAGCGAAGTCGTTCTGTCTTCGGGGGCAGTCGGCTCTTGCCAGCTCCTCATGCTGTCGGGGGTCGGCCCGGCGGACGAACTGAAGGCGGTGGGTGTCGATCCCATCCACAACCTTCCCGGCGTCGGCAAGGACCTGCAGGACCACCTCAACATCCCGATCACCTTCTACACCAAGGAAGCCCTCGGCATCGGCGCCTGGACCGACGAGGTGATCGCCGACAGTTTCGAGGAATGGCGCGACCGGCGCACCGGCATCCGCACCTCGCCCTGGGTCGCCTCCGGCGGCCATGTGTGCAGCAGGCCCGGCGTCGAACCCGACCTCCAGCTCTACGGTGCGATGAGCCCGCATCGCGACTACGCCCGCTTCCTCGGCGGACAGTCGGGCATCACCACACACTCCACGCTTCAGCGCCCGAACAGCCGCGGCGAAATCAGGCTGCGCTCATCCAATCCGATAGAGCATCCCGCGATCGACCCCAGATACTTTGTGAGCGACCCGGAAGGCCTCGACCTTGCCACCCTGGTGGAGGGCATCAAGATCAATCGCCATATCATGGAGCAGTCGCCGATCCGCGCGCTTGTCGATTACGAGATCAGTCCGAGTGCGGAGTGCAGGACGGACGCCGAAATCGCCAACTATGTCCGCGGCCACATGACGACGCTCTACCACCCCTCCTCGTCCTGCCGCATGGGCGTCGATGCGATGGCCGTCACCGATCCCGCGACGCTCAAGGTTCGCGGCCTTGAAGGCCTGCGCGTTGCCGACGCATCGGTCATCCCGAAGATGGTTTCGGGCAATCTCAATGCGCCGACGATCATGATCGCCGAGCGTGCCGCCCAGATGATCCTCGCCGGCTAAGGAGACGCATCCATGAACATCGCCCCATCCACGGGTCGTTGGCACGACAGGGCCGCAAAGCTTTCCTTCGAAGGCAGGCTCTTCATCGACGGCGACTTCCGCGAAGCCGTGTCCGGCTCGAAATTCGAGACGGTCAATCCCGCCAATGACGGCGTCATCGCGGCGGTATCGCGCGGCGCGGCAGCCGATATCGACCTCGCCGTCTCCTCCGCGCGCAGGGCGTTCCGGTCGGGCGCTTGGTCGCGCATGGCGCCGCGTGCCCGCATGGCCGTCATGTTGCGGTTCGCCGAGCTTATCGAAAAGCATGCCGAGGAATTCGCGCTGCTCGATACGCTCGACATGGGCAAGCCGATCCGGGAAATGCTGACGGTCGACATCCCGCTGGCGCTTACCTGCCTGCGGTTTACCGCCGAGTGTATCGACAAGATCGAAGGCAGCGTCGGTTCGACGTCCAGCGACGTGCTGTCCTACGTCATCCGCCAGCCGCTCGGTGTGGTCGGTTGCATCGTGCCATGGAATTATCCATTGCTGATGACGGCGTGGAAGATAGCACCCGCACTTTCTGCCGGCAATTCGGTGGTGCTGAAGCCGGCCGAACAGTCCCCCCTCTCTGCGCTGCTGCTCGCGAGGCTCTTTGTGGAAGCCGGCGGACCGGCCGGCGTGTTCAATGTGATCAACGGTTTCGGGGCAGAGGCCGGCAAAGCGCTGGCCTTGCACGACGGCGTCGACAAGATCGCCTTCACCGGTTCAGCCGAGGTCGGCAAGTTGATGCTGGTCTATGCCGGCCAATCCAACATGAAGAAAGTCGCCACGGAATGCGGCGGCAAATCTCCGCACGTCGTTCTTGCGGACGCCGAAAACCTTGAAACGGCTGCCTGGTGGGCTGCCATGGGCATCTTCGGGAACCAGGGCGAAGTGTGCTGTGCGGGCTCACGCATCATCGTGGAGAAATCGGCCGTCCCGGACTTCGTCGATGCGCTCACCGTGCAGGCAAGAACCGGCTACATCCCCGGCGATCCGCTGGACGAGGCAACGACCATGGGGCCTCTCGTCACCCGCGAGCAGCAGCAGCGCGTGCTGAACTATATCGACATCGGCCGCCGCGGCGGAGCGCAGTGCATTCTCGGCGGCGGCACGCCCGACGGACTGGAGCACGGCGCCTATATCGCTCCGACCATCTTCACCGGCGTCGACAACACCATGACGATCGCCCGCGAGGAGATCTTCGGCCCGGTCGCCAGCATCATTCCCGTATCGGGTTACGACGAGGCGGTCACCATAGCCAACGACAGCCCCTTCGGCTTGGCAGCCGGCATCTGGACGAGCGATCTCGGCAAGGCGCACCGCTTTGCACGCGATGTCGAGGCCGGCATGGTCTACGTCAACAGCTACATGAACGGCGACATGCAGTTGCCCTTCGGCGGCTGGAAGGAAAGCGGCAACGGGCGCGACAAATGCATGGATGCGATCCTCTCCTACACGCAGAGCAAGGGCGTGTGGGTGACGGTCGGCGCATGAACGGGGAGCAGACAATGAAGACCGGCTGGAATTTCCACGAACTATATCTCTGGCACGATACGGGCGCGGCCGCGCAATTCTTTCCTGCGAGCCTGACCGTCGAACCCGGGGAACATGCGGAGAATGCCGAAACGAAGCGGCGCTTCCGGAATCTCATGGAGGTTTCCGGGCTTACCGACCAGCTCGCCAGCGTCAAATCGGTACCGGTCGACGAGGACGACCTCGCCCTCTTCCACACGCGCGACTACATTCGCCGCATCAAGGCGCTCAGCGACGACCGCGGCGGCGACGCGAGTTATCTCACGCCCTTCGGTCGCGGCAGCTACGAGATTGCCTGCCTTGCGGCCGGCGGCACGTTTGCGCTGATGGACAAAGTCCTCTCCGGCGAACTCCAAAATGGCTATGCGCTGGTCCGCCCGCCGGGGCACCATGCCGAAAGCGACAACGGCATGGGCTTCTGCCTGTTCGGCAACGTTCCGGTTGCCATCCTGAAGAGCCGCAAGAAGCACCGGTTCGAGCGCGTGGCGACGGTGGACTGGGACGTTCACCACGGCAACGGCACGCAGGCGGCGTTCTGGACCGATCCCAACGTGCTGACCATCTCGCTCCACCAAGAGCGGCTCTATCCCCATGACAGCGGTGACCGGGAAGAACGCGGCGCGGGCGCGGGCTACGGCTACAATCTCAACGTTCCGCTCCCGGCCGGCTGCGGCCACGGTGCCTACATCGCCGCCTTTGAACAGGTGGTGCTTCCGGCATTGACGGCCTACAGGCCCGACCTCATCGTCGTGCCGTCGGGATTCGACGCGTCGGGCGCCGACCCGCTTGGCCGCATGATGCTGCATAGCGACACCTATCGCGCGATGACGCGGATGCTCATGGAGGCCGCCGGGGATTTGTGTGGCGGGCGCCTTGTCATGTCGCACGAGGGCGGCTACTCCGCCGCCTACGTGCCCTATTGCGGCCTCGCCGTGATGGAGCAGCTCTCGGGCATCAGAACCCACATCGATGACCCGTTCCTGCCGGTCTTCCTGAACTACCGGGGCCAGGACCTGCGCCCCTGGCAACAGGACGCGATTTCGGCCGCCGCCGAGCTATTGGTGGGAATCCGTCCATAAATATGCCAGCGGAGGGCGTGGTGACATCAAAAGCCGTCGTGCGATTGGGCGTGGCGATGGCAACAACGCAGAAAACCCTCAGCAGTTTGTTGCGGGCATAGGCGCAATGTTTTATCGCAACGTTACATGCCTGAATCTGGATAATGGAAGCATCGAGCTATTCTTTCTGAGCCGACACTCAGGTGTAGTTATTTTTTAGATATTAATAAAATAAATTGAGAAAGAAAAAACATGACACTCCCTCCGAACAACGCAGAGGTGACGTTTCGCCGGGTAACGTCTGCGAATGTCTCTGAAATTTGTGAGCTGAGCGAAACCCTTTCGGAAGAACAGAGGGATTTTGTCGCGGATAACGGGACCTCGATTGCCGAGGGATTCTGTTCGCAATCGGCCTGGTTCCGCGGCGTTTATGCGGATGACGTCCTGATCGGTTTCGTCATGGTGCATGATGGATCGGATTGGGATGACGGGATCGACTGCCCTGGCCCGTATCTATGGCGTTTCATGATCGCCAGGCCTTTTCAAGGCCAGGGCTTTGGGAAGCAGGCAATCTCCAGGATCGCCACGCGCCTTCGGTCACAGGGTGTTCGGGAGCTCTACACGAGCTACGGCCTTGGGGCTGGCAGCCCGCAGGCATTTTATGAGAAGCTCGGCTTTTCTCCCACTGGCGGAATGTTCGACGAAGAGGTCGAAGTCGTCCTTCAGCTCTCGGAGCGGTGAACGCGCAGCCGACAGCTTGCATGCCTGATGGCACTCCTCTTCGTGCGCTTTTAGAAAGGGGGTTGGCCGCGATCAGCGCGACCGCTCGCGTGATATCAAGGCACCAGCAACGCCGCCGCCCGCATGGTCGGCGGACACGCGGGCTTGCCACGAGCGCCGAGGACAAGCTTTGTATCTTTGCGGCCACCGACCGGACCTGCAAATTCGTCTTCGCGAGATTGGTGCCACGCACCACCGGCGCCGCAGCCCGGCTATTCCTCGATGAAATCGTCGCCGTCGTGCCCTACTGCATCCATACATCCCTACCGACAATGGCATCGGTTCGCCGATCTGCCGAAGAAGTGCTCCAGTCCGACTGCCAGATGGCGTGGGCATCCATACGACCGCAGCTGACAAAGCCCAATCATCCATGGACCAACGACCAGGTCGAACGGATGAACCGAACCATCAAGGAAGCGACCGCGAAGCGGGATCAGTCTCCACCGCTATCATGAAGCCCGAAGACAGATCGCCGACCTTTGCAAGGTCCGCTTGCGAGACAAGACCGCCGCGCTAGAGTTGCACAGCGATTCGCCATCAGGAGGAAGAATGCGTCAGCAGACAAAACCGTTCACCGTTGAAATCAAGCAATCCCGGAAGCTGAAGCCCAGCAACCAAAAACCGTCGATCTGGGGAAAACTGGATTTGAGCATTGCGGAAGACCACGTTGCCTCCGCGGCTCCGATGATCGAGCCAGCCACAGCCGAGAGCAGCGAACGGCTCCAAGCTTCGCAGACGCACTCAAGCTCTTAACCCCTCAACCATGCTTCGCGCACGCCCACGGCTTCCGGCGGCAGTTCGACAAGAAGTGCCGCTGCGCTGCACATGGAAGGTCGCCCAAAGGCGACTCACATGTTGTCAGCCGCCATTTTGAGCGGGATTGAAGATCGCAGGCATGATCTAACCGTGCTTGAGTTCGTGGCATCTCCGAGACCCTGGCAACGAAGACCACTACCGAGCTTCATGCCATAGCTAAGCCATTGAAAGGTCAGAACGTGCACCCATTCGTCGTGGCAGATGGCGACTGAGAGCTTCTTCAATCCGATGAAGCGGGAGCGGAGAGACTGAAGGGTCAAATGCTCAAGGAACGAGGGCAGGCAGGACATGTTCGATTCCATCGAGATGTACTACAACCTAAAACGCAAACACGTCAGAAACGGAATGCTATCATCTGTCGAGTTCGAAAAGCACCCAAAAGAGTGACGTGACGATGTCTATGGAGCCCCGGGCTATTCAGTTTGCAACCAATCGCGCCCATGGAAAATGTTGAGGGGCTTTATCAACGCCACAACGACGCATTGGAATATCGAAGATGGCTGAAGCCAACAGTGAATGCGCACGGTATTCAGGGCTCTCGGCGTTGGACGGCAGCCAGCGTTGACGCATAAATCAGACACATCAAGGAAACCGTGCCGCATGAACGAAGACTGGGGACATTTCGATGAGGAACTGGAGCGCGCGCGCGTCGCCTGGCTCTATTTCATCGGCGGGCAGACCCAGCAGGAAATCGCCCAGCGCATGAACATCACGCGGCTGAAGGTCAACAAGATCATCGGCCAGGTGCGGGAATCCGGCAGCGTGCAGGTCAATGTCAGCCTGCCTTTGACCGACTGCATCGAACTCGCCGAAAAGGTCTCCGCCCGCTACGGCCTGGTCGATGCGCTGGTGGTGCCGGATCTCGACGATTATCTGGAGCAGAAGCGCGTCATCGGCGAAGCCGCCGGTTCGCTGGCGAGCGAACTCATCGAAGGGCGCGACATGGGCGTCGGCATCGGCTCCGGGCGCACGCTGAGCTTTGCCGTGCGCAGCCTGCGCGCCCGGCCGAAATCCGAAAGCTGGGTCGTCGGGCTCACCGGCGGCGTCACCAGCGGCTCGGCCACCAACACGTTCGAGGTCGCGACGGCCTTTGCCCGCGCGCTCGGCGTCGAATGTCACTACCTGACGGCGCCGATCTACTGCGCCAATCCCGAAAGCCGCAATGCGCTGCTGCTCAACGACGAATTGACGGACGTGCTGGCGCGCACCGAGATCGCCGATATCGGCATCGTCTCCTGCGGAGCCTTGGCGCAGGATACGTCGCTGACCCAGATCCGCGTGGTGAAGGACAATCTCGATACGGTGCTGAAGCGCGGCGCCGTCGGCGAATTCATGGGGTGGTTTCTCGATGCGCGCGGCCAGGCGATCGATCATTTTCTGAACGATTCAATCATCGCGCTGCCGCCGGACAAGCTGAAGCTCAAGCCGATTTCCGTGCTGGTGTCCGGCGGTATCCGCAAGATCCCGATCATCCGGGCGATCCTGCGCGCCGGTTATGTCAACCGGCTCGTCACCAATGAAGGTGTTGCGCGGGCCTTGCTGCAAGGCCCGCGCTGAAAGCTATTCCAGCAAAAGTGCGCAGCGTTTTTGCGCCCGGAAAAGCGTCAACTTTTCAAGTCTCAAATCAGGCGAGCGCCTTGCGAAGCGCCTCCGCCATGGCGCGCAGCGTCACATAGGTCGAGGCCGCACCGGGGTCGATATGGCCGACGGAGCGTTCGCCAAGTTTCGCCGAGCGGCCGCGCCGGGATTCGAGCGCCGCCGTCGCCTTCATGCCGGCCTCCCCGCCATCGCGGGCGGCAACCAGCACGTCGAGCGTGGAGCCGCCACTATTGGCAACACGAAAGCCCGCCTCGACCGCCGGCACCCAGGCGTCGATCATCGTCTTGTCGCCCTGTTCGGCGCGGCCGCGGTCGCGAATGCCCTGGCAGGCAGCACTCAGCCATTCCGCCATGCCTGCACCATCGAGGTTGAGGCGGTGGCTGACGGCCGTGCCGGCGCGCAGGAACGCCGTGGCGTAGAGCGGGCCGGAGGAGGCGCCGACGGCATCGAGGAAGGCCTTGGCCATGCGCTTGCAGATGCCTTCGATCGTCTCGTCGTCCTGCGTATCTTCCAGCGCGCGCTGCACGGCCTTCCAGCCGATTTCCATCGTCACGCCATGGTCGCCGTCGCCGATCACGCCGTCGAGTTCGGAAAGCCAGTTCTTCTCCGCGATGATCTCGTCGCCGACGGCATGCATCATCGTCTTGAAGATCGCCGGCGTCACGTCCCCCTCGGTCAGCAGCTCGCGGGGCTTTTCCTCAACGGCGGCGCCGCTTTCGGCAAGCTTCACCGCCTTGCGGCTGCGGATCGCGATGTCGTCGGTCTTCTCGAAGGCGCCGACGACGAGGGCCGGCGTGCGGCAGGGATGGTCGAGCAGCGCCTGCAGAGTATCGTCCAGCTTCATCAGCGTCACGGAGGCGCCGGCCATCTCCAGCGAGGTGGCATATTCGCCGACCCAGGAGGCGTGGATCTCGATGCCAAGGGCATCGAGCCGCTGCTTGACGCGGCGGAAGATGAGGTAGAGCTCGATCTGCGACGTGGCACCGAGGCCGTTGACGAGAACGGCGACGCGCTCGCCCGCCTTGAGGTCCAGCTCTTTCAGAACCGCCTCCACCAGCTCGTCGCTCACCTCGTCCACCGGCGCGAGCTTCTGGCGGCGGATGCCGGGCTCGCCGTGCAGGCCCATGCCGATTTCCATCTCGTCGTCGCCGATGGTGAAATTCGGCTTGCCGGTCTGCGGCAGCGAGCAGGGGCTGAGCGCCACGCCCATCGAGCGGGTCGCGTCATTGGCAGCCTGCGCCAGCGCCTCGACGCGCGCCAGCGGCTCACCGAGATCGGCGGCGGCACCGGCCACCTTGAAGACGAAGAAGTCGCCGGCAATGCCGCGGCGCTCGGATTTGCGCTCGATCGGGGCGGAGGCGACATCGTCGGCGACCGCGACATGGCGCACCGCGATGCCGGCCTGTTCCAGCTCCTCGGCCGCCATGGTGAAGTTCAGCACGTCGCCGGTGTAGTTGCCGTAGAGCATGACGACGCCGACGCCGCCATCGACGGCGCGCGCCGCCTCGACGATGTGCGACGGCGAGGGAGAAGCAAAGATGTTGCCGACGGCGGCGGCATCGGCAAGGCCGCGCCCGACATAGCCGGCAAAGGCCGGCTCATGGCCCGAGCCGCCGCCCACGACGATGCCCACCTTGCCATCGCGCGGGCCATCGACGGCGACGACCGCCCGCCCCGTCGCACCCTCGACGCGCAACATGTCCGGATGCGCGCCGACCATGCCTTCGATCATCTCCGCGATGATGTTTTCCGGCGCGTTGATCAGCTTCTTCGTTTTGACTTCCTGGTTCATTCTGCTTTCTTTCGTCAGATCGATGCGGCCGTCGGCTTCAAGCGTCACGGCGGAGATAGCGGCGGGAAACGGCGTCGAAGGAAATGGCGAGCACGACGATCGCACCCGAGACGATGCCCTGCCAATAGGGCGAGACGCCGAAGAGCACGATGATGTTTTCGATGATGGCGATGATGCCCGCACCGAAGATCGCCCCGATCGGGCTGCCGATGCCGCCGGTGGTGGCGACGCCGCCGATGACGGAGGCGGCGATCGGCGCCAGCACCCAGGTCTCGCCGATCGACGGCTGGGCGGTGCCGAGGCGGGCGACCATCAGCACGCCGGCAAGGGCGGCTATGGCGCCGGCGGCGGTGAAGACGAGAAGGCGCACCTTGTCGACCTTGATGCCAAGCATGCGAGCGCCGGCCTGGTTGTTGCCGATCGCATACATGTAGCGGCCGAAGGGCGTCTTCAGCATGACGAAGGTGGCGACAGCCAAAGCCACGAGCATGATGATGAAGGGCACGGGAACGCCGAGCAGGTCGCCGCGGCCGAGATAGTGCACGTCCTTTGGAATGCCGGTGATCGCGACGCCGCGCGTCAAAACCAGGTTGGCGCCGCCGAAGATGCCGGCAGTGCCGATGGTGAGCACCAGCGAATGCAGCCGCAGCACCGTCACCAGCAGGCCGTTGATGAGGCCGAGGCAGGCGCCGAGCAGGATCGCCAGCAGCATGGCCGAATAGGGCTCGAAGCCGAGCCGCACCATGAGGATGCCGGAAATGACGCCGCACAGCCCGCCGATCACGCCGAGCGACAGGTCGAGCTCGCCCAGCACCATCAGCATGGACTGCGCAATGGTGATAAGGCCGACGAAGGCGAGCCCGCGCGCGATGACCGACAGGTTGTAGGGCGTGAGGAAATAGGGCGAGATCAGCGCGGAGAGCGTGAAGATCACGGCGAGCGCGACGAAGACGCCGGCAAGCGGGCTGCGCGACAGGATCGCCCAGGGCCTGGCCTGTATCGGCCTGGTTTGCGTGGAACTAGTTTGCATGGGCTTTCGCCTCCGTGCCGAAGATGGCGCCTACGAGGGTTTCGTTGCTGGTGTTGGTGGTGTCGAACGCGCCGGTGATGCGGCCGTGATGCATGGTCACGATGCGGCTTGCGCATTTCTTGAGTTCGTCGAGTTCGGATGAGACGAGGATAACGCCGACGCCCTCCTCCGCCAGACCCTTCATGATCCTGTAGATCTCGGTCTTGGTGCGGATGTCGATGCCCTTGGTGGGCTCGTCGAAGATCAGCACGCGCGGCCGTGTCGCCATCGCCCGGCCGATGATGGCCTTCTGCTGGTTGCCGCCGGAAAGCTGCGAGATGCGCTTGCCCATGCCGGATGTGCGGATGCCATAGTCGTCGATGATCTTCTGCACCGCCTCACGCTCGCGCCCGCCGCTGATGCCCAAGGCACCTTTCGTCAGCGAGAGGATGGAGATGCCGATGTTTTCGCGCAGCGACAGAAGCGGGAAGATGCCGTGGTGCTTGCGCTCTTCCGAGAGGTAGAGCATGCCGCCGTCGACCGAGGCGGAGGTGTCGTTGAGCGTCCACGGCCTGCCGTCGACCGTCACGCTGCCGGCCTTGGCCTTCAGGAAGCCGAAGATCGTCTGCATGACTTCGGAGCGGCCGGCACCGACAAGCCCGGCAAAGCCGAGGATCTCGCCGCGCCGCAATTCGAAATCGACATCGTGGAAGCGTGCGCCGGAAAGGCCGCGCACCTGCATGATCGTGTCGGTAACCGGCCCTTTCGGGCGGAAATGTTCGTCGAAGGAAAGGTCCCGGCCGGACATGGCGCGGATCAGGTCCGCCTCGGCAATGTCGGTAATCCGGCCGCTTTCGATCTTCTCGCCGTTGCGCAGCACCGTGTAGTCGTCGCCGATGGCGAAGACCTCGTCCATCTTGTGGCTGATGAAGACGATGGCGTGGTCGCGGTCGAGAAGGCCGCGGATGACCTTGAAGACGCGGTCCACCTCGACGCGCGTCAGCGACGACGTCGGTTCATCGAGGATGAGCACCTTCATGGCGGCATTGGTGCAGGCGCGGGCGATCTGCAAGAGCTGCTGGTCGGAGACGGAAATATTGGCGACCAGGTCGCGCGGATCAGCCTCGATGCCGAAGCGTTCGAGATAGGTCCTGGCTTCCTCGACGAGCGCATTGCGATTGACGAGAAGGCCGCCATGCCCCGTCCTGTCGAACGGCATGAAGAGGTTTTCCGCAACGCTCATCTGCGGGAAGAGATTGAGCTCCTGCGGCACATAGGCGACGTTCTTGTAGAGGCTCGCGTCCTCCGCCGGATCGCGGCCATCGATCAGCACCTGGCCGCGGGACGGCCGGTCGGTGCCGGTCAGGATTTTCACGAGGGTGGATTTGCCCGCACCGTTCTCGCCGGCGAGAATGTGCGTGCGGCCGAGTTCGATCGTCAGATCGACCCCGTCGAGGGCGGTCACGCCGGGAAAGTCCCGGCCAAGGCCGCGGGTTTCGAGATAAGCCATGGGGCACCTGCGTACAGGAATGAGATGGAAAAGGCGCGGGGGGAGTGCCCCGCGCCTCGCGTCAATCCGGTCGTGCCGGATCAGCCGCCCACATTTTCCTTGGTGAGGAAGGCGTTGCCGGTGTCGAGGTAGCCCGGCACCTTGGCGCCCGTCGCCTGCGCCCAGAGCAGCATGACCGACCAGTAGCCCTGGAGCTCCGGCTGCGAGGCGGACGAGCTGTCGGCCACGCCGTCGCGGATCATGTCGAGCATTTCCGGCAGGTTGTCGAGGCCGACGAGGGTGACCTGGCCCTGCTTGCCGGCTTCGACGATCGCCTGGCCGATGCCGATCGGGCCGGCGGCGTCGGATGCGACCCAGCCCTTGAGGTTCGGGTTCGCCTGCATGATGGCGGCCGCCTGCTGCTGCGCCGTCTCGATGCTGTCATTGTCTATGCCTTCGGCAACGACCTTGATGCCCGGATGTTCGGCGAAGACCTGGCGGTGGCATTCGGCGCGGATCGAGTGGTTCGGCGCGGTCGGCACGCCCTGCATGATGGCGACTTCGCCTTCGCCGCCGAGAACCTCGACCAGGCGGCGGGCCGCGATCTTGGCCTGCTCACAGAAATCGGAGCCGATATAGGGGATGGCCATGCCTTCCGGCGGGATCGAATCGAAGATCACCAGCGGGATCTTCTGGTTCTGCGCTTCTTCAAGCGAGGCGCGGTTGCCGGACGGATCGAGCAGGTCGAGCGCCAGGCCATCGGGCTGGGTCGCAAGCGCGCTGTCGATGATCTGGTTCTGCTGCACGACGTCAGCGGACTGCGGCGCCGAGTAGATGACCTCGACGTTGGAACCGGTCTGCGCCTTGATCGCGGCCGCGGCGGCCTGCGCGCCCTCGTTCACCTTGTCGAACCACGGATGCACGACCTTCGGCACGACGACGAAGCGGTAGCTGTCCTTCTTGACGGTTCCGGCGGCATCCTGCGCCGAGGCCGCGACGGGCAAGGCAAATGCGGCGGCGCACGCCAGCAGCATGGCAAGTTTTTTCATAGTGACCTCCCTTGGAGCGGGCGCAACTTCCTCCCGCCGAATGATGGAACATGGGCTTCGTATCGAGGCTTACTCCCAAAGCCCATGCCGAGATCAATACACATGTATTTTTTAATTTACAAGAGTTTCATCGCCGCGGCGACGCCAGAAACAGGGCCGATTCATTCACGCTCGCCGACAAAGGTTGACTGCGGAACCCGGTTTTGGTTCCTCTGCGCCGACCATTCTGTCCGCCCGGCACACCAGTTCCAGACCCAGATGCCATCGGAAAACAAACATGAAGGCGCTCGCATTGCGCGTTCCGCCCGCTGCAGTCATCGTCAGCTTGCTATCCGGGCGGGATAGGGCATGCATCCGGTGGCAACGATCGCTGCGGCCGCCGTCCATTTCAAACCGCACACATTCATCGTTGGCACAGGGCCGAGGGCGGCGCTTGGTCTTCTCGCTGTTGGTCCGACCTTCCAATGCGCGGGTCGCTTCTGCCGGGATCGGCCTGTCCGACATCGGTGGCAGCTACCTTTCACCGGCGACCCGTGAGACAATCGAGGCATGACTGCCGGACAAGTGGAAACATCCGGCCATCGGCACCATCTCGCAACGCATGCTCACGCTGACGCTGAAGGGCATGGAACGCGACGGGCTCGTCCGGCGCACGGTGTTTCGGACCAAGCCGCCGCGGGTCGACTACGAGCTTACCCCGCTCGGCTATTCTCTCTACGAACCGGCCGAGCGGCTCGGTCGCTTGGCGATTGAAAAAGAAGCAGAAATCACCCGGGCACAGGAAGCCTTCGACCGCTTGCCGGACGATTCCTGACGGCATCTTCCGGCAGAAGGACGTTCAACGGACATAGCTCGCCCGCTCCTGCTCGGCCTTGGCCAGAGCCGCATATTCGCCCGCGAGATAGTCCATCAAGGCCCGCACGGAGGGGAGCAATCCACGGCGGGAGGGGAAGGCGGCGTGGATGATGCCGCTGCGCGGCGCCCATTGCGGCAGGATGTCGATGAGCCGGCCGGCCGCCAGGTCCTCCTGCACGACCATGGTCGGGAACTGGCACACGCCGATGCCGGACAGCGCGGCCTGGCGGAGCGCCACCATGTCTTCCGTCACCAAGCGCGGATCGTGCGGCACGGTCGCTGTTGCACCTTGTGGCCCTTCCAGTCGCCACTCGTGCCCGCCGGTGGAAGGTCCCCAGGATAGGCTCGGCATGGTCGTAAGATCCGCCGGAACCAGCGGCCGGGAGAAACACCCCTCCACGAGGCTGGGACTTGCGACAAGCCGCTGGGTGCTCTCGGCGAGCTTGCGGACCACGAGATCGCTGTCGCCGAGGGGCGGGAAACGCACGCGAATGGCGATGTCGAACCCCTCCTTGATGACATCCACACGCCGGTTGGTACTTTCGAGATGCACATGGACCTGAGGGTGCCTGGCCATGAAGCGGGCGATCATCTCACCCACCTGGAAATAGATGACCGAGGACGGGCAGCTGACCTTCACCGTGCCGCGCGGTTCGGCACGCATGCGCTCGATCACCTCCTGGGCGGCCTCCGCCTCGACGACCATCGCCAAGCAATGACGATAGAACTCCTGGCCGATCTCGGTCACCATGAACTGCCGCGTGGAGCGCTGCACGAGGCGGACGCCGAGGCTTTCCTCCAGAAGGCCGATGCGGCGGCTAAGCCGTGAACGCGGCATGCCAAGCTTGCGGGCAGCGGCGGAAAAGCCGTTCTGCTCGACCACGTCAACGAAAAAACGGAAGTCGTTGAGATCTTGCATCTCCGCTCCATTGTCCTGAATTCAGGACATACTAGCACGACATTGCCGCCTACTGCCAGATTTGGTGCAGCCGTATATTGAGCTCAACAGATTGCCCAACGGCAAATCCCAAGGAGCCATATCCCATGAGAAAGATCCTCGGCATCTACAGCAGCCCGGCCCAGCACTGGGTCGGTGATGGTTTTCCGGTCCGCTCGATGCTGTCGTATGCAACGCTCGGCGAGCATGTCAGCCCGTTCCTGCATCTCGATCACGCCGGCCCGACCGCCTTCCCGCCCGCCGACCAGCCGCGTGGCGTCGGGGCCCATCCGCACCGCGGCTTCGAGACCGTGACCATCGTCTATGAGGGCGAGGTCGAACACCGCGACTCGACCGGTGCGGGCGGCGTCATCGGACCGGGCGACGTGCAGTGGATGACCGCCGCTGCCGGCATCCTGCACGAGGAATTCCATTCACCCGCCTTCACCCGCCAGGGCGGTACGCTCGACATGGTTCAGCTCTGGGTCAACCTGCCAGCGAAGGACAAGGATGCCACGCCCGGCTACCAGTCACTGCTCGATCGCGACATTCCAACCGTCATGCTTGCCGACGAGGCCGGCCGCCTGCGGGTGATCGCCGGTGCCTATCAAGGTCACAAGGGACCGGCCCGCACCTTCTCGCCGATCGACCTGTGGGACCTCAGGCTGAACCAGGGCAAGGACGTTTCACTCGACCTGCCCGAGAGCCACACGGCCGGGCTCGTCGTGCTGCGCGGCTCCGTTCTGGTGAATGGCGCGTCGGTGGCCCGCGGCGGCCAGTTCGTGTTGCTCGACCGCAAGGGCGGCGCCTTCAGCCTCGAGGCCGAAAGCGATGCAACGGTTCTGGTGCTGAGCGGTGCGCCGCTCGGCGAGCCGGTCGCCATACGCGGTCCCTTCGTCATGAACACGCCGGAAGAACTGCAGCAGGCTTTCGCAGATTTCCGCGCCGGCAGGTTCGGCACGATCGCCGCCTGACCCCAAGCTTGCCCTCGGTGCCCTCGCCCGAGGCAAACCGGGCCGGAGATATCTCCGGTCTCCCTCCACCTGCAACCGCAACCAAGGAGAAATGACATGAGCACTCCCGCAAACTTCAACGGCCAGCGCCCCGTCATCGATGTCGACGACGCCGTCATGCTGCTGATCGACCACCAGAGCGGCCTGTTCCAGACCGTCGCCGACATGCCGATGCCGGTCCTGCGCAACCATGCCGCAGCGCTCGCCAAGATGGCGACGCTGTCCAAAATGCCGGTCATCACCACCGCATCCGTGCCGCAGGGCCCGAACGGCCCGCTGATCCCGGAAATCCACGAGAACGCCCCGCATGCCACGTATGTGGCCCGCAAGGGCGAGATCAACGCCTGGGACAACCCGGACTTCGTGGCCGCCGTCAAGGCGACCGGCCGAAAGACCCTGATTATCGCCGGCACGATCACCAGCGTCTGCATGGCCTTCCCTTCGATCAGCGCAGCCTATGACGGCTACAAGGTGTTCGCCGTGGTCGATGCCTCCGGCACCTATTCCAAGATGGCGCAGGAGATCACCCTGGCCCGCGTCGTGCAAGCCGGCGTTGTGCCGATGGATACGGCCGCTGTCGCCTCGGAGCTACAGAAGACATGGCACCGTGACGACGCCCAGGAATGGGCGAACATCTACACCAAGATCTTCCCGGCCTATCAGCTGCTGATCGAGAGCTATCTCAAGGCGCAGGACGTCGAGAAGAACCACGAACAGCTCGACTCTCAGCGCGGCTGACCTCCAAGGCGGCGGGGAAACCCGCCGCCTTTCCAGCAGCATGCTTGACCGTCCCCCCACGCCATTCATCGAGGATATCGACGATGATGAAATCTATGTTCGCAGCCACAACGCTTGCCTCGGTCGGTTCAACCCTGCTTGCCGGCGCGGCTTTTGCAAACGGACCGGATCTCGTTCTCCACAACGCCACCATCCTCACGATGGACGCCGAAAGGCCACGGGCCAGCGCGTTGGCGATCACCGGTCAGCGTATCACGGCCATCGGCGGGGACGAGGCAATCAAGGCCCTGGCCACCGAGGGGACGCGCGTCATAGACCTTGAGGGAAAGACCGTCATCCCCGGTCTTGTCGATACGCATATCCACGCCATCAGGGGCGGCCAGACCTACACGTTCGAAACCTACTGGTATGGCGAAACGAGCCTGCCGGCGGCCCTGGAAACGCTGCGGGAAACGGCGCTTGGACGTGGCGAGAATGAATGGGTTGCCGTCGTCGGCTCCTGGCTTCCTGAGCAATTCGACGAGAAGCGAGCTCCGACCGTCACGGAGCTGACGCAATCTGTTCCGGACCATCCGGTCTACATCCAGTACCTCTACGACTACGCCCTCGTGAATGCCAAGGGCATGGAGGCGCTGAAACTCGACAGCGCCGACCCTGCCGTCCCGCCCGGCATTACCATCGAGCGTGGCCCGGACGGCAAGGCGACAGGCAAGCTGCTCGGACATATCGGTTCCTACAACGCCCTTTTCGCACAGATTGCGGCGCAGGATGAACCGCGCAGGAAAGCCAGTCTGCAAGCCTTCTTCACCGCGCTCAACAGCGCCGGCATGACCGGCTTCATCGATCCTTCGGCAGGGCCCGCCTCCAGCTATGAAACGCTCTTCGCTCTGCAGCGCGAAGGCAAGCTCACCATCCGCGCCGGCTACCGGATCCCAGCCATGAAGCCGGGTGAGGAAGCGCAATGGTTTCGTGACGTCATGGCGTTCCGCCAACCGCATTATGAGGCAGGTCTCGTCAGCTTCGTCGGCATCGGCGAATCCATCGTCGCCGCCATGAACGACGGCGTGCAGATGGGGCCGGGCTTTGCCCCGTCGAAGGAGGCCAGAGATGCGCTCCGGACCGTCGCGGAGTTTGCTGCCGAACGGCATATTCCACTGGAAATACATGCCTATACCGACGATGCCGCAGGCGCGATCCTCGACGTTTTCGAGGGTGTCGACAAAAACCATCCGCTGAAGGACCTGCGCTGGGCCATAGCCCACCTCAACACCGGCTCGGAGCGTACGCTGAACCGAATGAAGGCGCTCGGTCTGTCCTTCACGGTCCAGATGGGACCCTACTTCGAGGGCCCGGCCATCCGGGAGGCGAATGGCGAAGCGGTCGCGGCCAGCTCGCCACCGACACGCGGGGCTCTCGATCGGAGCATCCTCGTCGCCGGCGGTACGGATTCAACACGCATCGGCGTCTTCGGCGTCTGGCAGGCCATCGAATATCACGTGACCGGCCGGTCGCTGGGCGGCGCCATCCAGAAACCGGAGCGCCAGCGTCTCTCGCGGGAGGAGGCCCTGCAGCTCTACACGCGGAACGCGGCCTGGATCGGTTTTGCAGAGCAGCAACGGGGCGTGCTTGCCGAGGCAAAGTTGGCAGATCTTGCGGTGCTCGACAAACCGTTCCTCGGCATGCCGGCGGAGGAGATCGACACCATCCGTTCTCTGCTGACCATCGTCGATGGCAAGGTCGTACACGACCGCCTCGCCGCCTCGCCGGCTAACGCTCGATAACTGGAACTGACGAGCGGCAGATTGGTCGATGGAACCCTTATCAAAGTCCTCGGACCTCAATCGAAACACATATGAGAGACCACGCTCGAAGATTCAAAGACTCCGCTGATCATTCAACCGCTCGCAACGCTTTACCGCAACCTGACGCCGCTCGGCTACACGGTGCTGCGCACGATTGCAGGCGCTATGATTGCCACCTTCGGCGCCTCAAAGCTATTCACCGAAGACGGCGCACAGATGGATATCGACATCATCCGGTAAATCGGCTTCGAGCCGCCTAAGATCTGGGCCTCCTTCGTCATCTGGCTTGAATTTCTAGGCGGCATTGCGATTGCGATCGGCTTACTGACCCGTCCTTTTGCGGCAATGTTCGTCGGACTGTTTGGCGTGATCCTCATCACCGTCATGATCCCTCGGGGTGTGAACTATCAGTTGTTCGCCCTGTGGTTTGCCGCCTTTTTCTATATCGCCCTGAGGGGTGGCGGCGGGATGTCACTCGACCGGCTGATAGGCCGCGAACTCTGACCGCGCGCCATCGACAGCCGGTCGGCACGCTGGCGATCTGATCGCGATGGACGCACCCGATTATCTATAGACACATCCTGCCCATCGGAACGACACAGGCCACTGAGCCGACCAGGCATAGAAAATCTTGCTTCATACATCGTCAGGCGCCCGATACGAACTATGGTGGAGGCGACCTGATACTTTCCGTCTCTATGCGCGGGCCTAGGCTGACTGCACGACATGAAGGTTCCGGTATCGTCCGTTCCTGCGGGCGATGAGGTCCGCATGGCTTCCGCTTTCGACGATGTGGCCGTCATCGACGACGAGGATGCGGTCGGCATTGGCGATGGTGGCAAGGCGGTGGGCGATGATGAGCGTGGTACGGCCGGCCGAAAGCTCCGCCAGCGATTGCTGGATCGCCCGCTCGGTCTGCGTATCCAGCGCTGAGGTCGCCTCGTCGAGGATCAGGATCGGCGGGTTCTTCAGGAAGATGCGAGCGATCGCAAGCCGCTGCTTCTGCCCGCCAGAGAGCTTGACGCCGCGCTCGCCGATGACGGTGTCGAGACCGTCAGGGAGATTGGCGATCACGTCGTCGAGGCGCGCGCGCCTGGCAGCCTCGATGATCTCCGCCTCGCCCGCTCCCAGCCGGCCATAAGCGATGTTCTCGCGCACCGTGCCGGCGAACAGGAAGACGTCCTGCTGCACGATGCCGATGTTCGAGCGTAGCGACTTCAGCGTCATGTCCCTGATGTCGGTGCCGTCGATGCTGACGACCCCGCCGGTCACCTCATAGAAGCGTGGCAGCAGCGAGCAGATCGTCGTCTTGCCGGCACCCGAAGGACCGACGAAGGCCACCGTCTCGCCCGCCTTCACCGAAAGGTCGAGTCCGGAAAAGAGCGGCCGCCCGGCAGCATAGCCGAAGCCGACGCCGCGATAGTCGATATCGCCGCGAAGGCGGCTGACCGCCGTCGCGCCGGGCCGGTCGGTGATGTCGGGCTCGGTGTCGAGGAACTGCGTGTAGCGCTTGAAGCCGGCAATGCCCTTCGGATAGGTCTCGATGATCGAATTGATCTTGTCGATCGGCCGGAAGAACACGCCGACCAGCAGCAGGAAGCCGACGAAGCCGCCGGCCGACAGTTCGCCGCGCGTGACGAACCAGGCGCCCGCCAGCATCACCACCACCTGCACGAAGCGCATGGAAAGATAGGAGAGCGACAGGGACGCCGCCATCACCTTGTAGGCCTGAAGCTTGGTGACGAGATAGTTGCGATTGCTCTCGGCAAAGAGCTGGCGCTCGTGGTCCTCATTGGCGAAGGCCTGCACGACGCGGATGCCGCCGACATTCTCCTCGATGCGGGCGTTGAAGTCGGCGACGCGGCCGTAAAGCGCATGCCAGTTGGCGGTCATGCGCGCACCGTAATGGGCGGTGACGAAGGCGGTCAGCGGCACGACAACGGCGGTGATGAGGGCGAGCGGCACATGCACCCAGAGCATGAGGGCGAAGGCGCCGATCAGCGTCATGACCGCGATAAAGAGATCCTCCGGTCCGTGATGGGCGACCTCGCCGATCTCTTCGAGATCCTTCGTCAGCCTTGCCACGAGATGACCGGTCTTCTGGTTGTCGAAATAGCCGAAGGAGAGTTTTTGCAGGTGATCGAAAGCCTTGCGGCGCATCTCCGCCTCGATGCGGATACCGAGCATGTGGCCCCAATAGGTGACGATGACCTGCAGGCCGGCATTGAAGAGATAGATGAGGAAGAGGCCGACGGCGGCGAGCGCGACGAGATCGAGCCGGCCAGTCGGCAGCAGGCGGTCGATGAACAACGTCACCGCGACGGGAAAAGCCAGTTCCAGCAGGCCCGCCGCCACCGCCGAGGAGAAATCCAACGCGAACAGGCCACGGTGCGGGCGGTAGTAGGACGCAAAACGCTTAAGGAGATCAGGCATAGGCAGGCGGGCTTTCGTTGTGGTGCTCATCGGATAAGACGATCGACGGCGCCGCTTCTACCACACAAGCCACTTCTTTTTGTTGGCCGGTCGCCGACGGCACCCCTTTGGCACCACCGTCGACACTCGCCGTAGCGTCCATGCCCGCGCATCGGCGCGCTGTTTCGCACCCTGCATTGCCGAAGCGCAACAGCGCGCCGTGGCGGCCGTTCAATCTCTCCGGCGCCGGACAGCGGCAAGGTTTGCCGGCGTGCGGCGGGACCGTATGCCGGCCAGCATGGTCTCGAGCCAGGGATAGGCGCTGACGATGACAATCCCGGCCACGACGCCAGCCGTGCCGATCGCGAATTCTGGCGTCAGCGGTTCGCCCAGCAGGAGAACGCCCAGCAGGACGCCGAAGACGGGCGTCATGAAGGAAAAGACACCGAGTTGCGAGGCACGATACTGGGTCAGCAGCCAGAACCAGGTGAGGAAGCTGAGGAAGGAGACGACGACCGCCTGGAAGGCGATGTTCAAAAGCAGCGGCCCTGACGGCACGATCCCCGCCTCGCCCGCCAGCACCGCCGCCCCCGTCAGAGCAAGGAAGGCGGTGGCGAGTTGGTAGAACAGCACGTGGGTGGCCGGCGCCGCGCTCAGCCGCGTCGTCCGGATCAGGACCGTTGTCAGCCCCCAGGCCGCGCCCGCCAGCAGCGCCAGACCGTCGCCCCACAGCATGGCGCCGAGATCGGCGGGGCCCTGCCCGCTGCCCTGCGGCGCGAGGAAGGCGAAGGCGATACCGGCCGTCGCCACGGCTATGCCGCCCCACTGCACCGCGGAAAGGCGCTCCGAAGGGAGCTTTCCGTGCAGGCCGAGCGCCGCGAAGATCGGCGCGGTGTAGAGGAAGACCACGACATGGGAGGCAGACGTATGCTTCAGCGCCTCACCGACCAGAAAGAACTCCACGGCAAACAGCAGGCCTGCGAGAATGCCCAGCCCGGCCGTCCTGCCCCAGAATTCCAGGCGCTGCCGGCGCGCGCAAACAAGCGCAAAGACGAGCATGGCGGCGATCCCCGATCGCAGACCGATCTGCAGGACCGGCGCAGCAAAGACGGCCGTGGACTTCAGGCCGATCTGCTGGAAGGCCCAGATGAGGCAGACGGCGACCATGATGCCGACCGCGGTGACGTCGATAGATTTGCGGCTGTCCAAGATGCGTGCTCCGATGATGCGGCTGGGATAGCATTTGGCAGATAAGGCGGATATAATGATTTTATGACAGTCGGTATCGAGACCCTGACAGGCAACCGGGCGGACCGCGGTGCACATTTCCGCGACGTGCCCTTTCGCAGTGCCCTGCCCCACCCGCTCTACTTCCGCTCCGCGCAGATGCCGCAGAATGCCACCTATCCGCAGCACAGCCATCCCTGGGGCGAATTCGTCTATTCCTACAGCGGCATGATGGAGGTGAGCCTGAAGGACGGGCACTATCTCGCGCCGCCGCAATATGCCGTCTGGCTGCCGCCGGACATCGAGCACCGGGGACTGAACCGGCATGCCGCGGTGCACTGCTCGCTCTATGTCGATCCTTCGCTGTGCGGACGCCTGCCGCAGGAAACCACCGCTCTCGAAGTCAGCCCGCTTCTGAGGGCCATGCTCGAGCATCTGCGCGCCGGCGATGGTGCAGACCCGGGCGCGGCGGAGCACCTGCGCTTTCTCCAGGTCGTCATCGATCTCGTTGCGGCAGCGCCGCGAGTGGGAACCTACCTGCCCTGGTCGACAGACCCGGCGCTTGAAGCCGTGCTCGCCCGCCTTCAGGACAACCCCGCCGACAACCGCTCCCTTGCCGAGCATGCGCGGCTGGCAGCACTGGCAGAACGAACCCTCATCCGCCGCTGCCTGCGCGATCTCGGCATGCCGTTCACCGAATGGAAGCAGCGTCTGCGGGTGGTGCAGGCCATGTCGATGCTGGAGGCGAACGACACCGTCGAGCACATTTCCGCCGCCCTCGGCTACAGCAACGCCTCGTCTTTCATCGCGATGTTCAAGCGCATGACGGGCGTAACGCCGGACGACTACCGCGTCTCGGCGCGGTGAGGCGGACCGGCATGCTGCACGGCCTTCAGGCCGGGGCTTTTATGGTCCTGCGGCCATAGGCGACAAGGCTGAAGCCGGTCGCATACATCAAAAGGCCGAACAGGGCGGGCGGCACGGCGATTTCCGGCGAATGCATCATCGTGATCGCAAGGACCATGCCGATCGCCGCATTTCGAATGCTGATGGAAAGGGTCACCGTGACCGCCTCGGCGGCCGAAAGGCCGAGGGCGCGCGATCCCAGGAGGCCGACTGCGACGGCGCAGATAACGAGGGCGATGACGGCCGGCCCTGCGCTGACGAGGATCTCCACCCATCGTTGATAGACCGAAATGCCGATACCGACGATCAGGGCCACGAGCACCAGGAGGCCGAATGCGCCGACCAGTTTTTCAGCACGCGCGGCAAAACCGGGGGCTTTCTGCCGGATGCCCATGCCGACCATCACCGGAAACAGGATGATGGCGATCATCACCCCGATCGTGCGCAACACCGGAAGGTAAACCCGGGCATCGCCCTGGCTGAAGCGCTCGATCGCGAAATTGGCGAAAAGCGGCAGCGTCGCGATGGCCACCAGGCTGCCGACGGCGCTCAGGGCAATCGACAGGGCCAGGTCTCCCCTTGCAAGATAGGAGAACAGGCTGGACGTGGTGCCGATCGGGCAGGCGGCGACGACGACGAGGCCGACGGCGATTTCCGGCGGCAGGCCCATGACCGTGGCGAGCACAAGGGCCACCAGCGGCATCACCAGGAGCGCGGCGACGATACCCCAGACCAGGGCCTTCGGCTGCGTGGCCACACGCTGGAAATCGACCGGAGCAAGCGTCATGCCGATGCCGGTCATGATGATAAACACGGCGATCGGTAGGCCGATGTCAATGAGGGCGGACTGTTCCATGCAACGGCTCTTTCCAACAGAGGCGCGGCGGTCCGGCCTGGCCGCCTAGCTTTGCTGCATCCGTCTTCCGAATGCAACCGGCGTGACGGGAACCTGCCTTCCTTGCATCCAGAGCATTTCCAACCGAAGCGGGATTGCTCGGCATCTGACAATGCGGAAAAACAAAAAGATGGAGCATTTCCGATCATCTACCCGGAACATGCCGGGGTGGTTCTTTGGCAAATGCGGCTCCAATGCAGCCCTGGCTTATCCGGTGACGATAATAGATTACGTACCGCTGCTCCGTACCGAGAACTCAACTCCGAAACAAACCCATCCAAACTTCAGAGGAATTCAAATAGGTCCGCCACCCAGAAACAGGTAGAGTTCAGAAATTGTGTGGCGCAGTTTGCGCCACACAACTTTATCCACGATCACTTTCCAGCGGCCTGAGCCGCGTAAAGGTAACTGTCATAGCTGTATTCCGCGACGCGGAACCATTCGAAGGACTCGTCCCGGAATTTCTTCCAGGCCGGATAGATCTTCGCCCAAGCCGGATGCTTCTCGCTGTATTCGGCGTAGAGCTCGAAGGTCGCCTTATAGGCCGCGTCCAACACATCGCGTGGCATTGGACGCAAATTGACGCCCTTGCCGACCAGCGACCGGATCGCCGCCGTGTTCTTCACGTCGTACAGCGCCTGCATGTTGATGTTGGCGGCTTTGCAGGCGGTGTCGAGCGCGACCTTGTAGGCTTCCGGCAGTGCCTCGTACTGAGCCTTGTTGATGAAGAAGTGGATCGTCAATCCGCCTTCCCAATAGGCCGGATAGTAGTAGTAGGGCGCGATCTGATAGAAGCCCAGGCGCTCGTCGTCATAGGGGCCGACCCATTCGGCAGCATCGATCGTGCCGCGCTCCAGCGCCGGATAGATGTCGCCACCGGGAAGTTGCTGCGGCACGACACCGAGGCGCGACATGACTTCGCCAGCGACGCCGGCAATGCGCATCTTGGTCCCCTTGAGGTCGTCGACCGACTTGATTTCATTGCGGAACCAGCCCCCCATCTGCGCACCGGTGCCACCGCCCGGCTTGCCGACGATGCCGTATTCCGACAGGAACTCGTCGTACAGTTCGTTGCCGCCGCCGTGGTAGAGCCAGGCGTTCTGCTGACGAGCGTTGAGGCCGAAGGGGATCGTCGACCCGATCGCGAAGGTCGGATTCTTGCCGGTGAAGTAGTAGCCGCAGGTGTGGGCGATTTCCACGGTGTTGCTCTGCACCGCGTCGATCGCTTGCGGACCGGGCACCAGTTCACCCGCCTGGAAGACCTGGATCTGGAATTTGCCCTCGGTCATCTTCGACAGCGCTTCGGCCATGACGACGGCACCGCCGTAAATGGTGTCGAGGTTGTTCGGAAATCCAGAGGTCAGGCGCCATTTCAGGGTGGGAAGGTCCTGGGCGATTGCGGGCGCAGCAAGTGACGTGCCGGCGACCGCTGCTGCGCCGCCGAGTGCGCCCTTGGTCAAAAAATTGCGGCGGTTCAAGATATCAGTCATCGTTTCCTCCTCAGGTGGCTGCGTGGTCCGGCCGGCACGGATGTGCGTCCGGATTGTTGGTTGGGGTCAGTTGGACTGTGCGGGTTGGCCGAAGCTAGGCTGCGGCGACCCGAATTCAGGCGTCTCCGTTCCAAAGGACGGCGTCGAACTGTCGCCGGACGTTTCGGGGGCGCCAAAGGGCTGCGTCGGTGTTCCGAAAGGATTTTCGCCCTCTGCACCGGGCATCGGTACGTTCAGCTTGATCGCCGCAGGATCGACGGCTGCCTGGCCGGACTTGTAGTGAGTGACAAGACCCGGGAACGCGACGACGACGGCAACCATGAACAGCTGGATCCCGAGGAACGGCAAGGCCCCCATGTAGATCTGGCCCGACGTCACCGGCTGGATGGTCGCTCCGGTCACCCTGTCCTTGTAGGCGCGACTGGGGGCCACGGAACGCAGATAGAACAGCGAAAAGCCGAAGGGCGGGTGCATGAAAGACGTCTGCATGTTGATCGCCAGCATCACGCCGAACCAGATGAGATCGATGCCGAGCGCATCGGCGACCGGCGCCAGAAGCGGAATGATGATGAAGGCCAGCTCGAAATAGTCGAGGAAGAAGGCCAGGAAGAAGACCAGCAGGTTGGCGACGATGAGGAAGCCGATTTCCCCACCGGGAATCGAGGTCATCAGGTGCTCGACCCAGATATGGCCGTCGACCCCATAGAAGGTCAGCGAGAAGACGCGCGCACCGAGCAGGATGAAGATCACGAAGGACGATAGTTTCGCGGTGGCGTAGAGCGCAGACTTCACCATGGGAAGGTCGAGGCGGCGGTTGCCCGCAGCCAGGATGAGCGCACCGACCGCACCCATTGCACCGCCTTCGGTGGGTGTCGCAAGACCGATGAAGATCGTGCCGAGCACCAGGAAGATCAGCACGAGCGGCGGCACCAGCGATGTGACCACCTTGCGGGCGAGCCTCCATCCACGCAGCGTGCGGGCCTCCGGCGGCAGCGCCGGGACACTCGAAGGCTGCAGATAGGACATGAAAATGATATAGCCCGCATAGATCGCGACCAGCAGCAAGCCGGGCACCAGTGCGCCCTTGTACATGTCACCGACCGAGCGGCCGAGCTGATCGGCAAGGATGATCAGCACCAGGCTCGGCGGGATGATCTGCGCCAGGGTCCCGGACGCCGCGATCGTGCCGGCTGCCACGCGCCGGTCGTAGCCGTAACGCAGCATGATCGGCAGCGAGATCAGCCCCATCGAGATGACCGAGGCCGCGACAACGCCGGTGGTGGCCGCAAGAATGGCGCCAACGAAGATTACCGCGAAGGCAAGCCCGCCACGGATCGGGCCGAACAGCTGCCCGATCGTATCAAGCAGATCCTCCGCCATGCCGCTTCTCTCCAGGATCAGCCCCATGAAGGTGAAGAAGGGAATGGCCAACAATGTTTCGTTCGACATCTGGCCGAAGATCCGGTCCGGTATGGCGCCGAAGAGGTTGATCGGCAAAAGGCCCATTTCGATGCCGATGAAGCCGAAGCCGAAGCCGACGAAGGCCAGTGCAAAGGCGACGGGATAGCCCATCAGCAGCACGACGATCAGCGACAGGAACATGATGGGCGCGAGATTTTCCGCGAAGAAAGCAAACATGGATACGGGCTCCTGGCGTTAGAGCGTCTGGGCGTCGGCGTCGGCAAGGGCCGTCGCATCGGGCATATCGCCCCGCAGGATCGCGATGCGCTTGATCAGCTCTGAGACGCCTTGCAGCGCCAGCAGGCCGAAGCCGATGGGGATCAGCGCCCAGACCGGCCAGAGAAGCAGGCCACCGGTGTTGTTCGACACCTCGCCGCTCAGAAACTTCGAGATCACGATCGGCCAGGAGAGGTAGATGGTGATCAGGCAGAAGGGAAACAGGAAGAAGAGTGTGCCGAGGATCTCGACCCAGAGCTGGACCTTGCGCGGCATATGGCCGTAGACCAGATCGACCTTCACGTGCTCGCTGCTCAGCAGCGTATAGGCGGCCGCGATCAGGAAGACGGCGGAAAACAGATACCACTGCGCTTCCAACCAGGCGTTGGAACTCAGGTTGAACAGTTTGCGTGTGACGGCATTGACGGCACTGATCAGCACCGCAACAAGCAACAGCCACGACACCGACTTTCCAATAAACGTGTTGAGCGCGTCGACAGCGCGCGACAGCGACAATAGGCCGGACATGATGAATTCCTCCCCAGCCGGCACCCTCCGCCGGCCGTCGCGGGGAGTCGTATGGCGTCCTTGTGAGGGGAACAAGATAGGCCGGGTCGCCGAATAAAAACGCCTACCCAGTAGTGGGTAGGCGCCGGCATCAGCTGTCTGGGGGACTAAAACCGCTGTCGATCGCGTAGCGAATGAGACCGGCAGTCGTGGAAATTCCGAGCTTCTTCTTGATGTTCTTGCGATGTGTTTCGACCGTCGCCTCGGAAAGGGAAAGCGACTGGGCGATCTCGCGGTTGCTCTTGCCGGATGCCAAAAGCATCAGCACGTCGTGCTCGCGGGTGGTCAGCGGATTGGCCGGCTCGTTCGGCCGACGTTCGAGAAGAACGTCGGAAACGCCGGACGAAAAATAGGTCCGCCCTGCGGCAACGGTCTCGATCGCCGCAACGATCTCATCCGTGGAAACGTCCTTGAGGACATAGCCGGACGCACCGTGCAGCACCGACGCCGAGATGTATTCGCGGCTGTCATGCATGGACAGCATCACGATGCGGCAGTCCCGCAGCTTCGCCTTGAACAGCTCGATGGCTTCGATGCCGCTGAGTTTCGGCATGTTGATATCGATCAGCACCACCGCCGGATTGGTCCTGATCGCGACTTCCAACCCCGTCAGCGCCAGCCCCGCCGTGCCGACGACCTCTATGTGCGGGAAGGTTTCGAGCACGGCGCGAAGACCGTCGAGAACCAGCGGGTGGTTGTCGATGAGGACAACCTTGATCGGTTTGATCCCGCTCATGCGGCCTCCACCTGTTTTTCCGCACTGGCATTGGCCGAAAGCGGCATCATCGCGGTCAGCACCGTTCCATCCGACGTGCTCCTGACCATCAGGATGCCACCGAAATGCGCCATGCGCTCCTGCATGTTGCGAAGGCCGAGACCACCCTGGTGGCCGTCCCGGATTCCGCCGGCAGCTTCTTCAAAACCGTTGCCGTCATCGGCGACCGTCATGCGCATACGGCCACGAGCGCTCCAGAGCTTGATCTGGACTTTCCCGGCGCCGGAATGGCGCTCGATATTGTTCAGTGCTTCCTGCGCCACACGGTAGAGCGCGGTGCTCGCCTCGGGCTTCAGCCTGTCTTTGCCTGCATCAGCCTCCAGCACGGTGTGGATGCCGGTCCGTTCGGAAAAATGATTGCTGAGCGCCGTTAGGGCCGCCGTCAGGCCTAGGTCGTCCAGCGCAGGGGGTCTCAGATCGTGCGACAGCCGACGGACCTCCTTGATGGCGCCGTTCAGGGCCTCCACCCCTTTTTCAATGGCACCGGACGCATCGTCGGTGTGGTTGCGGACCTTTCGGCCCGCAAGGTCGATGGCATAGCGTACACCGACGAGGTTCTGCGATATGCCGTCATGCAGTTCACGGGCGAGCCGCGCGCGCTCTTCTTCCTGCGTGTCGATGATACGCTGCGTCAGCGCCTTGAGCTTGCCGTCCGCCATTCGCCGCTCGCGCAGCGTGACGAGCATGCAGGTGGCGAAAACCACCATCACGGCCGGTACAGCGATGAATGCGACAACGAGGAAGGTGTGGCCGATCTTTTCGCGAAGGTCCGCTTTCGCTGCCGCCGTCTGAGCGAAGACATCATCGAGATAGACGCCAGTTCCCAGCATCCACTGCCACTTGTCGAGCCCCATGGCAAAGGACAGCTTGTCGGCCATCGTTCCGGACGAGGGCTTTTCCCACTTGTACTGGTACAATCCGCCCCCCTCCTTCGCCTTCTGGATCAGGCTGGCGATCACCTGGTTGCCATCGGGGTCGGTCAGGTCCAGCCAGTTGTGCCCGGGCCGGAAGGTCTGGCGCGGGTGGACGACGTTGTTGCCATCGTAGTCATAGACGAAAAAGTAGCCGTCCTGACCGTAGTCCAACGACGTCAGAATGGTGCGCACGCGGTCCTTGGCGGCCTCGTCATTGGCACCCGCCGACGCATAGACCTCCTCGATCGCCGAGCGGGCGAGATTGGTAAGGTTGAGCAGTTCGGTTTCCTTCGCCTTCAGCATGTTGCGCTCGAACGTGTCGATGCTGCTCTGGGCAAGGCTTGTGGCCTGCCAGGTGATGAAGGCGGTGATGGTGAGGATCGCGATGACGAGCGGAGCAACCGCAAGCGCGACGATCTGATGGCGAAGGTTCACGGCACTCCCCATGTCGTTATGAGACGATACAGCTAAGGTGGCCAGCGGCATCGCGCCAGCCCTCGCCTCTCTGGCCATCGTTACTCGTGAACGGCGCGCGTGTCTTTAGCTGGTGTGCTCACGTTCGCTATGGAACGGACGCGAGCCATTGACTGGCTTCCGTTCGCGCGCGCAATGCACTTCCGCCTCACATATTGGGATAGACCGGCCCTTCGCCGCCCTATGGGGGCACCCAGTTGATGTTCTGGTTGGGGTCCTTGATGTCGCAGGTCTTGCAGTGCACGCAGTTCTGCGCGTTGATGACGAACACGTCCTTGCCGTCCTTCTCCACCCATTCGCAGACGCCGGCGGGACAGTAGCGGGTGGACGGGCCGGCATAGATGTCGAACTCGGATGTCTTCTGCAGCTGCGGGTTCTTCACCCGCAGATGGATCGGCTCGTCATTGGCCCGGCCGGCCGCAATCGCATCCGCCAGCTTTTCGGCGGCGAGGATGCCCGACAGCACCGCATTGTGGCTGCCCTTGATGCGGGGAACGTTGACCAGGCCGGCCGGTCAACGCCGGCACGCCAAAACTGTCTTTCGTCAAGTTAACCTCACATCACCCCAACAGTTGCTTTATCATTGGTTAACTCTACCCCCCTTGAACATACGCTCGATCGCATCACGGCAGAAAAACCATGATTATTTCAGTTGAGTTCAGCTGAAAAATCTCTAATCTGCATCCTGTATCGAGCTCACAACAGTGCGGATGATAGTCCATCAAGATTTGGATATCTCCCTGTTCATGGAAGCCAAACTATCGGCGACCATTTTGCTATCGAAGACACAGCCTTTTCGGATATTTGGCGTTTGTCAATTTTCTCCGTGAAGTTTGCTAAAAAAGACTTCTGCCGAAGTTCCGCATTTACTGACGAGCTCAGAAATGTTCGGCGATGCCAGATGCATCAATCCGAGCCCCTCTAACGACGCCGGCAGTGCGACGGCGAGTTGTTGTCCCGACAAAAAGGAGTTCACCATGTCATCGCGATCGAGCCTGAGGCTGGCCATGAGGGCGTTGTTGGTACGCGAAACGTTCGGTCCGGATACCGCCGCGGGGCGCGCGGTGGACCACCTCATCGACGAACTGGAACGACGCGAGATCGACGTGGTGATCTCATCCGACGTCAATGATGCGGTGGCCGTCGTTTCGACTGATCCTTCGATCCAGTGCATGCTGCTTGACTGGGATCTCGATGACAGTGGGGACCATCAGTCCGCGCGCGCAGTGCTGGATGCGATGCGGGCGTTCAATGCCGATGTGCCGATTTTTCTCTTGGCGGACCGCAGTGCTGCATCGGCAATCCCGATGGACGCGATGACCAAGGCGGACGATTTTATCTGGCTGTTGGAGGATACAGCCGATTTTATCGGTGGCCGCGTTCTGGCTGCACTACAACGGTATCGCGCGACGGTGCTTCCGCCGATGTTTGCAGGGTTGGTGCAGTTTGCCAACACGTACGAGTATTCGTGGCACACCCCCCGGGCACACCGGCGGCACCGCATTCCTGACATCACCGGTCGGCCGCGCCTTCTTCGAATTTTTCGGCGAGAGCCTCTTCCGGTCCGACCTGTCGATCTCTGTGGGCGATTTGGGGTCGCTGCTGGATCACACCGGGCCGATCGGGGCCGGCGAGCGCTACACTGCCAAGGTCTTCGGATCGGATCGAAGCTACTATGTGACCAACGGTTCATCGACATCGAACCGCGTAATCCTGATGGCGAGCGTGACACGCAACCAGGTGGCGCTGTGCGACCGGAATTGCCACAAATCGGTTGAGCATGCGATGACGCTGTCCGGAGCAATCCCCTGTTATCTGATGCCGACACGCAATGCCTATGGAATTATCGGCCCGATTCCACCCGAACGACTCACCCCGGCGGCACTGCGATTGCTAGTGAAGGACAATCCGCTCGTGACGGATGAGGTGGATGAGACACCCGTCCATGCAGTGATCACCAATTCGACCTATGACGGGCTCTGCTACAATGTTGCACGGTTGGAGGAGTTGCTGGGAGAGAGCGTCGACCGGCTCCATTTCGATGAAGCCTGGTATGCCTACGCCCGGTTCAATCCGCTCTACCGGGAGCGTTTGGGCATGCATGGCGAGCCGAGCATCCGCGATCGCAACAAGCCCAGCGTGTTCACCACGCATTCGACCCACAAATTGCTGGCCGCGTTGTCGCAGGCCTCGCTGATCCACGTCCGCGACGGGCGCAACCCGATTGGTCATGCGCGCTTCAACGAGGCGTTCATGATGCACGCTTCCACATCGCCCAACTACGCGATCATCGCATCGAACGACGTGTCGGCGGCGATGATGGATTCATCGGGAGAGAAACTTACGGGCATGTCGATCCGTGAGGCGATTGCCTTCCGTCAGACGGTTTCACGGCTGAATGCCGAGATTTCCGATGAAAACGGCTGGTTCTTCGATATCTGGCAGCCGCCAAAGGTGGTGGACGCGCGCGGGCGGACCGTGCCGTTTCATGAGGCCGAACCTGAATATCTGGCGACCGAACCGACCTGCTGGCATCTCGCCCCGGAAGCCGAATGGCATGGCTTTGGCAATATAGAGCCAGGCTATTGCATGCTTGATCCGATCAAGGTCTCGGTCCTGACCCCGGGAATGGACCCGAGCGGCGATCTTCGTGCCGTAGGCATCCCCGCAAGTGTCGTCACCGCCTATCTCGCCGCCCGCGGGATCATCGTCGAAAAAACCACCGACTTCACGATCCTGTTCCTCTTCTCGCTGGGCGTGACCAAGGGGAAATGGGGCACGCTGGTCAACGCGCTACTCGATTTCCGCAAGGACTACGATGCGAACGTACCGCTGGAGCGAGCGATTCCCAGCCTCATCGCCAGCCATGGCGATAGATATGGTGGAATGGGTCTGCGCGAGTTGGCCGATCTGATGTTTGCCGCCATGGGCGATCTGGCGACGACGCGAACCATGTCCGAAGCGTTCAGCATATTGCCGAAACCCGAAATGAGCCCGGTTTCTGCGTATGAAAATCTGGTGCGCGGCCATATCGAAAAGGTACCGCTGAACGAACTGGCCGGGCGGACGCTGGCCACAGGGATCGTCCCCTACCCGCCGGGCATTCCGCTGATGATGCCGGGCGAAAATGCCGGCCCCGCCGATGGCGCGCTGATCGGTTATCTGAAGGCGCTTGAGGCCTATGACCTGCGCTTTCCCGGCTTCGGCCATGACACCCACGGGGTGGAAGTGGAAGACGGCGTCTACAACGTCCTCGTCGTGCGGCACTGAAGGGGAAGATCGACATGGCTGATGCAACCGCAACCACCGATGCCGCCACAGGCGCAAGCAGCAAGATGGGTGTCGTTCCCGCAACCTTGATGGTTGCGGGCAACATGATGGGGTCAGGCGTCTTCATGTTGCCGGCCAATCTGTCGGCCATTGGCAGCATCGCGCTGATCGGGTGGATCTTCACGATCGTTGGCGCCGTGGCGCTGGCGCTTGTGTTTGCCAAGCTTGCCGCAATCGATCCTGCCGCGGGCGGCCCCTATGCCTACACCCGCAAGGCATTTGGCGACTATATGGGCTACCAGTCCAACCTGATCTACTGGCTGGCCAATGTGATCGGCAACGTCGCACTGGCAGTGGCGGGGTTGGGCTATCTGACGCATTTCTTCCCTGTCCTGCGTGAACCGGTTGTGATGGCGTTCGGCGCGATAGCGATCATCTGGTTCTTCGCCTATGCCAATATCCTTGGACCGAAACTGGTCGGCCAACTGCAATCCTTCACCACCATCTTCGCACTGGTGCCGATCTTCGGCATGGCGGTATTCGGCTGGTTCTGGTTCAGCGGTGACATCTACGCCTCAGCATGGAACGTTTCTGGCAAGAGCGATGCGAGTGCGGTGATGGCAACGTTGACCTTCACATTGTGGGCATTTATCGGCGTCGAAAGCGCGTCCGTTTCAGCGGGTGTCGTCGAAAACCCGTCACGCAACGTGCCAATTGCCACGGTAGGTGGCGTGGTTCTGGCTTCGGTCGCCTATATCCTCAGCTCATCGGTCATCATGGGAATGATCCCGAACAAGGAGCTGCTGGCGTCTTCCGCGCCATTTGCCGATGCGGCACGTATCGCCCTGGGCGATTTCGCGGGCAGTGCGGTTGCCCTATGCGCGGCGGTCGGGTGCCTGGGTTCACTGGCCGGGTGGACATTGCTAGTCGGGCAATCCGCCAAAGCCGCTGCGGATGACGGACTTTTTCCCGGCATCTTCGCCCGCGTCAACAAGCGGGGCGTGCCGTCACTCGGCCTCGTCATCGTGGCCGCGCTGATGAGCGTACAGGTGATCGCCACCATGTCGCCCACGGCGAGCGAGCAGTTCGGCAAGATCGCGTCGGTGGCGGTGATCATGACATTGCTGCCGTACATCTACTCGATGATCGCGATAAAGGTGCTGGGCTATCGCAAGATGTCGAACGGCCAATACACCTTTTTCGTCGGGGCGGGACTGGTTGGCGCGATCTACTGCATGATTGCGCTGATCGGGTCCGACGGCGAGCAGACACGTTGGTCGCTGGTGTTCGTTATTTCGACGATCGTCTTCTTTTCGGCATCCATCACCCGCAAGCGTGACATCGAGGAAAAGCATCTCCACCCCGGCGGCCGTGCACCATACTGGGTGCGCTACCTTGCATTGGGCGTGACCATCATCGCATTGGTCGCCATGTTCTGGCTGTCGATTGGTGAGCAGAGGAAGGGTGACCTGCGCACACGCTCCCCACAGACGCCTGAAATCCAACAGCCCGTTGGAGAGACGGGGACACAAGACGTACCGTGATCGCGCCGTCGCCTGGGTCGGCCAACCGGGCACGGCCGTGCCCTTCATCCATGACGGCGCGATCAACGAAAACGTGTTCCGTGCTTATGCCGAGCAGATGCTGATTCCGAGCCCTGCACACGGGAAGGTCGTCGTCATGGATGACCTGCCGGCCACACGGCCGCCGGCATCCGCAGCACCATCGAACAGATTAAGCTCCTCAGGCTGGTCAAGCTGGGCGAGAGGAGCCTCGCTGGCAAAACGACTTTACCCACCTCTGCTCCCATTCCGGGAAAGCGACGAGAGCTTGTGAAGCGAGAAAAGCCCTCCCTTCGCTCACAATGGCTTGCCGAAACTCTTTCCCTTATAATACTGGCGATCCGTTGACTGTGGAGCCGAGTAATGTTGGTTAAGAACCTCGCTTACGAACAATTTGAGATGATGGGCTCAAACAGAAACGGTGCCGAACCTTCTGCCGTGGTCATCAAGCTGATGCTGGGGTTCTGGGCGACGGAGTTTTTGATGTCCACGTCGCTCTGGGTGCTTCTTGGCGTCAATCCATTGAATTACTTACCGATAAAAGTGGGGGTGTCGCTGCTATCGCTTCTGTTGACGTTTGTCTTGACAAGGGTTCTCGTGTCCGTTCGAACGTCCAGCATCATATCCAAGATATTTCTATCCTTCCCCATGTCCATCCTAGCGGCATTGGCGGCGACATCCGTGGACTTCGCGCTCTTCCATGCAATCGATCCTGCAGTCGCGGTCGAGTATGACCGGGAAAACTTCTGCTATACGCTCTTTTATGGAATATCGCTGTTCCTCGGCTGGTCCTGTTTCTTCATCGCCCATATGTATAACCTGGAAGCCCGCGCCCATCAGCACCGGTCCGCCATATCACGCGAGGAGGCTTTGAACGCCAAGGTTCAAGCCTTGCACTACCAGATCAACCCACATTTCCTGTTCAATACTCTCAATTCCATCGTCGGCCTGATCGAAGAAGGTGCTTCGAAGCATGCCAGCCTCATGGTCATATCGCTCTCGTCGTTCCTGCGCAAAATGCTTGAACTCGACCCGCTCCGCGACCTCACGTTATCCGAGGAGCTTGCGCTGGAAGCAGAGTATCTCATGATTGAGCAAGAACGCTTTTCGGACCGGATGAGCGTTTCGCTCCAGATACCTCCGGATCTTGGAGACGCGCTCGTCCCCAGCCTCATCCTGCAACCCTTGATCGAGAATGCGATCAAGCATGGGCTTCGCTGTTCAACCGGATTCTTGAAGATAACGATCACGGCCGCGCAAAATGGGGAAGCCCTGGCTCTCTCCGTCGACAATGTTACGCAGACACCGATGCAATTCGGTGGAGCTGCTCGTTCCGGCCTGGGGATTGGTCTTGCCAATGTCGAGCAGCGCATTCGCGCCCGCTTCCCGCAAATGGGGTCGCTCATCGCCGGTCCGGTCTCCCCGACACATTTTCGCGCATTGCTGACCATGCCTTTGCGTACAGCCAAACGCGGGGATCTCGCGGGTCCGCATCTTGATGGTCGGCCCAGATCGACCTGATCAAGGCGGACAACGGAGTGGTTGCGCGTTAATTTTCGCGAGGATTTCAGTATTTTTCCGTTTGGTATAGTCCCGTTTGGCATCGCCTCAACGATCGCCCCTGCGTCAGCCGCATCCACTCCATCAGCCCTCAATGCTAGTCAACAGATCCGCTGCCATTTGACTGGCGCCTGATTTCCAGATTCGGAGATTTGGAACCGTCCCAGGCAGTGCAACGGAAATACGCGATAAGCGCAGTCATACATCTGCATCATGCCATCCGGGCACGCGGTGTCCCGTAGATTGTCGTGGATGACAAATCTTCCTTCTCGCCCATAGACGTCGGCGTATTTCTTCGCCGCGGCGCACCAGATCGCTAGGACCAGGCGGGTTATGGCCGCAAGCCTTGCCGGGCCTGCAGTGCGCATATAAGATGCGCATAACGGAGGACCACATGCAAGGCCAATCCACCACCAAAAAGCCGACCAACCTGACACTCGATCCATCTTTGCTGATGGAAGCAAGATCGTTTGGAATAAACCTGTCGGAAGCGGCGGAGGCCGGTTTGCGACGCGCCGTCGCGGACGCGAAGGCCCGGGCATGGCAGCGTGAGAACGCCGACGCTCTGGCCAGCTCGAACGCATGGAGCGAGGCGCACGGCTTGCCCCTGGATCAGTATCGACAGTTCTGATGGCACGCTTTGATGTCTATGCCAATCCGGGCGGAACGGGTTATGTGCTCGATGTTCAGGCGGATGTTCTACACGAGTTGAACACGCGGATCGTGGTGCCGCTGTTGCCTTCGGCACAGGCGCCGCTGCCAGCCAAACGCCTCAATCCAGTATTTGCTATCGGGGACGAACCCCACACCATGGTCACTCAGTTCATGGCGGCCATTCCCCGTAAATTGTTGCGAAACCCGGTCACCAGCCTTGCGGGGCAGGACGCCGAAATCATGCTTGCCCTCGACATGGTGCTCGTCGGGTTTTGAGGCACCTGCGCCTGTATTACGGGCTTGTCACATCAACCTAGTTTAGCCGGATGAGGCCGCTGCTGTATAGTTCAAGCAATCGTTCCGGTCACAGCCTTCCCGTAACCATTCACACCTCCTGGTTTCGGGTGTCGCGGCGACCGGTTGAATCTATCTATCCTGCAAGTCCTGACACTTGGCTTATGTAACAAGCCCCCGCACGGCTTCAAATGGCGAAGCGGTCCATCACGAAATCCGGGCGCGCGCCGTGGAGGCCGGCAAGGGCGGTGAGATCGGCCTCGGTGCTTTCGGCGAGGATGCCCGTCCGGACGAGGCAGGAGGCGAGCCCCGCGCCGGCGGCGCCGGCAATGTCGTGTTCCAGGCTGTCGCCGATGCAGACGATCCGGTCGGCCGGAAGACCGTCGAGCAGCGCCTGCGCCTGCCGGTAGATTGCCGGATGGGGTTTGCCGAACCAGCGCACCGGCCCACCGAGGTCCTGGTACGCCAGCGCGATGCTGCCGGCGCCGGGCGCCGTGGTGCCGCCGCTTGCGAGCTTGTGCCGGTCGGGATTGGTGCAGTAGCAGGGCACGCCGCGCCGGGCGGCGGGGGCGAGGCGGCGGCGGTAGTCCGCCATCGGGACACGATCAGCCTCGCTGCCGGAAACAATCACGATATCGGCCAAGGCTGCATCAACGACGCTCTTGAAACCGAGACGGTCGGCAAGGTTGCGGTCGCCCCCGCTGGAAATCGTCAGGCATCGCGTCCCGACCGCAGAACCGGCCGTCTCGCCGGCAAGGATGTCGTAGGCGACATCGCCGGAGGTGAGGAAACGCTCGAAGCCCTCCCGGTCGAAACCGAGCTTGACGAACCGCTCCGCATTGTAGTCGCCGCTGCGGCCGGAATTGGACAGCACGATGACGGTCTTGCCCAGTGCCTTGAGGCGCAGCAACGCATCATTGGCCCCGGGATAGGCGCCGTCCTCGTCCCGGAGCACGCCGAACTGATCGACGAGGAAGGCATCGTAGCGGGCGGCCAGCGCCGCCAGGTCGGTCTGCGGGGCAAGGCTCATGGCCAGCGGTCCTTTCCGGCAAGGACGAGAGCAGCCGTGCCGACAGCGGCTTCCGCCGAATTCGACGGCAGAAAGGGGACGCCAATCGCCGCCTCCCGCATGCGGGTCCAGGCCGGATTGGCCGCGCCGCCGCCGACCGAGCGCACCGAGCGTACGCGGGGGCCGCCGAGCGCGGCCAGCCGCGCATAGCCCGACGCCTCGATCCCCGCGATACCCTCGAGGATCGCCTGGAAGAAAACGACGTCATCGACCGGGCGCGGCTCCAGCTGCGGCACAAGGGCAGGATCGTTGACGGGGAAACGCTCGCCCGGCCGCAGCAAGGGGTAGTAGGCAAGGCCGGTCGGCCTGTCCGGCCGCAGCAGCGCGGTCATCGCCTTCACCTGCATGTCGTCAAACAGGCTGCGGATGACCGCACCGCCGGAATTCGAGGCCCCTCCGGCGAGCCAGAAATCGAGGATGCGATGCGAATAGATACCGTAGTCCGCCGCATCGATCGGCTCCGCCGAAGCAAGCTTGACGACCAGCGTCGAACCGAGTGCGGTCACGCCGTCGCCGACGGATGCGGCGCCCGTCGCAAGGAACGAGGCGCAGCCATCCGTCGTACCGGCGTGGTAGCGGCAGCCATCCGGCAGACCGAGGGCCCGGCCCGCCGCCCCGACGGTCGCTAGCGGCGCACCTGCGCGTTTCACCTTCGGCAAGAGGCCGACATCCATACCGCAGGCTTCGATCCAGTCCGGCCAGCGCTCCGCGGCGAGATCGTAGCCCGTCTTCAAGGCGTTGTTCTCGTCGCTTGAAGGCGCAGCCAACCCAAGCTGCCGGAGGACCCAGTCCGCCTGGTGCACGATGGCGTGGACGCCAGTCTGGCGCGAAAGATGGATGGCCCGGGCGAGCGGCGAGGTCACACCCCGCGCCGGGCTGTTCGCCGGCGCAAAAGCCGCGACCCGATCGAGGATAGCCCGGTCGGGGCAGGGATCGTTGTACATCAGTGCGTCGCCAAGCGGCGTGCCGTCGGCATCGATGGCGAGCACCGTACCGGAGGTGCCGTCGACCGCGACGCCGGTTATGGCGACAAGCGAGCCGCGCGCAGCAAGTTCGCCGAGACACGCGCGGACACCGGCCTGCCATGCGGTGGGCGAGCGGCCGGCCGCGGCATCCGGGAATGGCGAGGACGCCATGTCGACACGCGTGCCGTCGGCGGCAAGGGCCGCCGCGCGCACGCCGGACGTGCCGAGATCGATGCCGAGCGCGACGGCGGGTCCGGGCGCCGCGCTCATGCCCGCTGGCTCGCCTTGCGGTCCAGCGCCTGGCGGTACTGTTCGGCCTCCCAATGGGTCAGTTCATATTCCTGGTCGCTGCCAAGATGGGCGATGGCTGCCCCATCCGGCACGCGCGACACAACTTCCGCCAGGCAGCGTGCCATGACGCGACCGCCATCGGTAAGCGCATCGGCAAGCAGCACACCCTGATCGGGCACAAGCAACATCTTGGGCATATCGAGCCCGCGCGCGCCCCGCGTCTGCGCATAGGCCGTCACGCTCTCGCCCGCGCCGAGCACACCGATCTCCGTACCGAGGAAGATGACATGATCGGGATAGAGCGAACCGCCCGTGGCGACTGCGATGTTGGCGGGGTGGAGAGCAGTCTTGTGGCTTCCGGCATCCTCGGCGACGTGAAAGGGGGCGCCTTCGATCAAGGTTTGAAGATGCGCGGCGTTCCCCGACACCGTTGCCCGCTCCTCCACCGAGAGGGCCGCGGTCACGCGAGCGATGCGCGTACGCACCTCCTCTACCGTCTCCCCGGCAACGATGATGCCATGGTTGTAGAGGATCAGCACGTCCGGTCGGTTCGCGGCGACGCGATCGATCTCGTGGGCGAGCGGCGTGCCGGGGCGGCGGTAGGGAATGGTCGCCCAGGCAAGATCGGGCAGCGTGACCATGCGCTCGGCGAGGATATGCTCCCGCCCGGCCAGCACGGAAAGAGCGATAGCGTTGACACAGTGATAATGCGCGACGACGGTCTGCGGCAGCACCGCATGAAAGCTCGTCTCGATCGACGGGCGCAGGCCCGAAGCGTTGAGCGCCGTCACAACGAAATCCGTCGCCTTTTCCGCGCTCGGGTCCCGCGCCCTGAGCGCCGCCACCAGCGGCGCAACCTCGACCGGCACCATGATGTCCTGTTCGCCAGCATGGGCAAGCCAGGTACCGGAAGCCTTCACCCACATCACGCCGTCACGCTTGAACGAGGTGTTTCCACCGGCACCCTGTGTTTTCAGGATGTCGCTGCCGATCTCCCTCGAGAGCGCGAGAAATGCTTCGAAGGCCGCCTTGTCCTCCGCCCGAATGCCCGAAGCCATGCAGCCCCTCCTCTAGACAGTCCACCACCCGCTTTCCGGCTCACCGGAATCTGAGCGAACTTTTCTCAAGATCGTATTTATGTGATTGCAGATCGTCAACAGTGAAGAATTTTCGTCACCATTCTTGATCGACATACATTATTGTGATTATCTTTGTTCATCGGCGAGGGAGACGCCGGGAGGATCAGCCGTGAACGACACCGAGCGCCACAAGGCCATCATAGATCTTCTGCGCGAGACGCCCTTCGCTTCGGTGCGGGATCTCCAGGAGCATCTCGGCGTGTCGCCCGCCACCATCCGCCGCGACATCGACAAGCTGCACGAGCTCGGCCGGGCGCGGAAAGTCTATGGCGGGATCTCCGCCAGCGAGGCGGCCGACAGTGGGCGCCTATCGGCAAAACCCTATGACGAAAACCGCGACATCGCCGTGGAGGCAAAGCGAGCCATCGCCGCAACGGCGGCCGATCTCGTACGCGACGGGGATTCCATCATCGTGCATGCGGGCTCGACCTGCTATCAGCTCGGCATATTGCTCGCGCAGCGCAACCTGCGCATCTGGACCAATTCCATGCCGCTGGCCGCCCATCTCGGTGAGCACGGCACCTGCCAGCTCTCTCTTGCCGGCGGCGAACTCTATCGCGAACCGGGCATCATCCATGACAGCGCCGCCGGTTCGCCCGCCTTCTTCGCCTCGCGCTTCTTCCTCGGCACGCAGGGCATCAGCAGCAAGGGGCTGCTGGAATCACATCCGCTGCTGGTCAAGGTGATCGGCGAGCTGTCGGCCTGCGCCGACGAGATCGTGCTGCTCGCCGACAGCCGCAAGTTCTCCATCCAGCCGCGCAACGTCGCGCTGCCGCTCTCGCGCATCGGCACGATCATCACCGATGACGGCCTGACGGACGCCGCCGCCAGAATGCTGGAGGATGCCGGCGTCACCATCCTGATCGCACGGACGGGAGGGACCAGTTGAGCATCGCCCCCATCGCCGTCTTCGATCTCGGCAAGACAAATTCCAAGCTCTTCGTCATTTCCAGCGAAGGAAAGGTCATCGACGAGGCACGTACCCGCCCGGTCTGGCGGGACGAGGCTGACCTACACGTTCTGGATGATGCGGCGCTGCTTGCCTGGATGAAGGGGGAGCTTGCCCGCATCGTCGCCGGCTATGGTGTCGACCGCATCATCTTTTCCGGTCACGGCTGCACCTTCGCGCTGGCCGCCGGCGACGCGCTTGCCCACCCCATCCTCGACTACGAGCAGGAGCCGCCCACCGAAATCGCCGCCCGCATCGACGCCATGGCGCCGGATTTCCGCGAGACCTTCTCGCCTCCGCTGCCCCTCGGCTTCAACTATGGACGCCACCTCCTCTGGCTGGACGCGCGTAAACCGGACCTCCTTGAGAAGGCCGATGCAATCCTCGCCTATCCGCAGTTCTGGAGCTGGACGTTTTCCGGCCGGAAGGTCTCGGAAGTCTCCTATCTCGGCTGCCATTCCAATCTCTGGGCACCGCTGAAGGACGATTTCAGCAGCCTCGTCGACAAGATGGGCTGGCGTGGCAAGATGCCTGGCTTTGCCCGCGCCGGCGCCGTGATCGGCACACACGCCGTCACGCTCGGCGACGGCCGCACGGTGGAGATCGCGGTGCACAACGGCGTGCACGACAGCAATGCGGCACTCTATTTCTACCGCTCGCTCGGCTTTACCGATTTCACGCTGGTCTCGACCGGCACCTGGGTGATCGTCTTCAATTCTGCAAGCCCCCTCGAACGGCTCGACCAGACGCGCGACATGCTGGCGAATGTCACGATCGATCGCCAACCGATCGCAACCATCCGCTTCATGGGTGGGCGGGAGTATGACCTGGCGAGCGGCGGCTGGACGCGGCCGGTCCGCGAAGAGGCGCTGGCATCCGTCATGGCAAAACGCGCCTTCGCCTTGCCCTCCTTCGCTGCCGGTGGCCCAGTGCCGGGCCACGCCGGGCACTTTTCCGGACCAACCGTCGAGAGCGAGGAGCGCGCGGCCGCGGCCCTGCTCTACGTCGCGTTGATGACCGATCTTTCGCTCGATCTCATCGGCTCCGACAATACGATCGTTATCGATGGCGGGCTGGTGAAAACGGGGCTCTATGCTGCCATCCTCGCGGCCCTGCGCCCCGCGCAGACCGTGCACATCAGCGCCAACCCGGAAGGCAGCGCCTTCGGCGCGGCGGCCCTCGTCTTCGAGGACCGTGGCCACAACCCCTTCGTCAACGATTGCGCGGTCGCCACGCCGGCCGCCCTTGCCGAGCTCGACGCCTACAGGCGGGAATGGCGCCGGCAAGTCGAAGCGATGCAGGCCGCGCCCCGAAAGGAGAAGCGCGCATGACGGAACGGACGAACGCCCCTGCCCTTCTGGAGATGCGCGACATCAGCAAGACGTTCGGCGCATCGAAGGCCCTGTCACATGTGAACCTGACCGTGCATGCCGGCGAGGTGCATGCGCTGATGGGCGAGAACGGCGCGGGCAAGTCGACGCTGATGAAGATCCTGTCGGGCGCCTATACGGCCGATCCCGGTGGCGCAGTGCTGATCGGCGGGGAACCGGTGACGCTCGGCGATCCGCTGAAGGCCAAGGCCCATGGCATCGCCGTCATTTACCAGGAGCTTTCGCTCGCCCCCAACCTGTCGGTGGCGCAGAACATGTTCCTCGGCAACGAGCCTGCACGCTTCGGCCTTGCCGACCGCGCCGAGATGCGCCGGCGGGCCGAGCCCATCCTGAAACAGCTTGGCATCAGCTTTTCCCCCGCCCACCGCGTCGGGGAACTCTCGCTCGGCGAGCGGCAGATGGTGGAAATCGCGCGGGCGCTGACGACCAGGGCGCGCATCATCGTCATGGATGAGCCGACGACCTCACTGACGACGCGCGAGACCGACCGGCTGTTCGACGTTATCGCCCGGCTCAAGGCCGATGGCATCGCCGTCATCTATATCAGCCACCGCATGGAGGAGATCTACCAGCTCTCCGACCGCGTCAGCGTGCTGCGCGACGGGGCCTATGTCGGCACGCTGGAACGGGCCGGCCTTTCCGCGAACACGCTGGTTTCCATGATGGTCGGCCGCGACCTTTCCTCGTTCTACAAGAAGGAACACCGGCAGGCCGAGGGCGCGCGCCCCGCCGTCCTGTCGGTGGACAATGTCGGCGACGGTGTGCGCGTGCACGACTGCTCCTTCGAGGTGCGGGCGGGCGAAGTCCTCGGTATCGCCGGCCTCGTCGGTTCGGGCCGTACGGAGCTTGCCCGTCTTGTCTACGGTGCGGACCGCCGGACGACGGGGACGGTGATGCTGAACGGCAAGGCGCTCGCGATCGCCACGCCGCGCGACGCGCTCGATGCCGGCATCGCCTATCTTACGGAGGACCGCAAGGCACTGGGCCTCTTCCTCGACATGTCGATCAGCGACAACATCAATATCGGCGTCATCGCTGAGGATGCGAAGGCCGGTGGCGTCCTGAACTTCGCCAGGGCACGGGACCGGGCGCTCGCGGCCGTCAAGGCCCTGTCAATCCGCACCCCCGGCACGCAGATCAATGTCGGCGCCCTATCGGGCGGCAACCAGCAGAAGGCGCTTCTGGCACGCCTCCTGGAGACGAAGCCGCGGGCGGTCATTCTCGACGAGCCGACGCGCGGGGTCGATGTCGGCGCCAAATCGGAAATCTACCGCATCATCGACGCGCTCGCCGAGAACGGCATTGCCGTGGTCGTCATCTCCAGCGACCTGCCGGAGATTCTCGGCATCGCCGACCGCGTCCTGGTGATGCGCGAGGGGCGCATCGCCGGCGAAGTGGCACAGCCGATCGAGCAGGAAGCGATCATGGCGCTGGCGACCGGCACAGCCGGCCAAGCCGCCTGACGAACGAGGCGAAACGCAAAGAACGGGACGGAACCATGGCTGCAAGCGAAACCGAAGACGCCCGGATGGACAGGCTGAAACTGCGATCGACGCTGACGGCGCTCGGCATGCTGCCGGTGCTCGTGCTGCTGGCGATCGGCTTTCATCTGCTCTCCGGGCGCTTCCTGTCGGTGGGCAACCTGTCGATCGTCATGCAGCAAGCCTCGATCAACACGGTGCTGGCCGCCGGCATGACCTTCGTCATCCTGACCGGCGGCATCGACCTTTCCGTCGGCTCGATCCTTGCCGCCTCGGCGATGATCGCGGTCATCGTCTCGCTGGTGCCCGACCTCGGCATGCTGGGCATTCCGGCGGCGATCGCTGCGGGCCTTGCCTGCGGCTTCCTCAACGGCGCCATCATCGCCTGGCTGAAACTCCCGCCTTTCATCGTGACGCTTGGCTCGCTAACGGCGATCCGCGGCGTCGCGCGCCTGCTCGGCAGCGACACGACCGTCTTCAACCCGGACCTGCCCTTCGACTTCATCGGCAACGGAACGCTGTTCGGCGTACCGTGGCTTGCCATTATCGCCATCGCGACCATCATCGCCTCCTGGTTCATCCTCAAGCGCACCGTGCTCGGCACCTGGATCTATGCCGTCGGCGGCAATGCAGAGGCCGCTCGGCTCACCGGCATCAAGGTGCCGCTGGTCCTGCTCTTCGTCTATTCGATGTCGGGTCTGCTCTCCGGCCTCGGCGGGGCCATGTCGGCCGCCCGGCTCTATGCGGCCAACGGCCTGCAGCTCGGCCAGGCCTACGAGCTCGACGCCATCGCGGCGGTCATCCTCGGCGGCACCAGCTTCGTCGGCGGCGTCGGCTCCATCTGGGGCACGCTGATCGGTGCGCTCATTATCGCCGTGCTCTCCAACGGCCTCATCCTCGTCGGGGTTTCCGACATCTGGCAGTACATCATCAAGGGCCTTGTCATCATCGTCGCCGTCGGCCTCGATCGCTACAGGCTCAAGGGCATTAGCCGGACCTGAGCCCGGCTGAACGAACCGGTCGTCACCGGAAACAACGGCGAAAAACGCCACCAAAGGAGGAAAACATGCGTCTTATGCCAAAGTTGCTCGTCGGCACCGCACTGGCCGCCGCGATCGCCATGCCCGCAGCCGCCAAGGACCTCAACAAGATCGGCATCTCGGTCGGCCTGCTCGGCAACCCGTTCTTCGTCGCCACCATCAAGGGCATCGAGGACCGGGCCAAGGAGATCAACCCGAATGTCGAAGTGATCTCCGTTTCGGCCGACTATGACCTCAACAAGCAGGTCTCCCAGGTCGACAGCTTCATCGCCGCCGGCGTCGATATCATCATGCTGAACGCTGTCGATGCGAAGGCCATCGCCCCCGCCGTAAAGAAGGCGCAGGCCGCCGGCGTCGTCGTCGCCGCCTTCGACGTGTCGGCGCCCGGCGCCGACGTCACCGTCATGACCAACAACGTCAAGGCGGGTGAAGAGGCCTGCAACTACATCGCCGACAAGCTCGGCGGCAAGGGCGACGTGGTCATCATCAACGGCCCGGCCTCTTCCTCGATCCTCGAGCGTGTTGAGGGCTGCAAGGGCGCGCTCGGCAAACATGCCGACATCAAGATCCTGTCCGACGACCAGAACGGCCAGGGCTCGCGTGACGGTGGCCTTGCCGTGATGCAGGGCCTGCTGACCCGCTTCGACAAGATCGACGCCGTCTTCGCCATCAACGACCCGACCGCGATCGGCGCCGAGCTCGCCGCCAAGCAGCTGAACCGCAGCGAATTCTTCTTTACCGCGGTCGACGGCGCGCCCGACATCGAGACCTCACTTGCCAGCGGCAATTCCATGATCAAGGCCTCCGCCTCGCAGGATCCCTATGTCATGGCTGGCCAGGCGCTGCAGCTCGGCGTTGAGGTGCTGAAGGGAAACAAGCCGGCCGAACCCGTCGTGCTGCTCGACCCGCAGCTCATCACGGCCGACAACATCAAGGACTACAAGGGCTGGACCGCAGCTCGCTAAACACACCTCCCAGAGGCCGGGCGCATTCGCGCAAGCGGTGTGCCCGGCCGCCCCTTGCTTCATTCCTTTCAGAGAGCGGCCGGTTATGTCGAAAATTGGTGTCCATTCCTTCGTCTGGAGCGCTGGCTCTTCGCAGGGCGAGCTTGAGAAAGCGCTCGAGTACACCCATCAGCTCGGCTACAAGCTCATCGAGTTCTCCTATCTGGACCCTCGCCAGGTCGACGTGAAATGGCTGTCCCGCCGGCTTGGGGAACTCGGTCTCGACGTCGCGATCAGCATGGGCCTGCCGCCGGAGGGCGACATTTCCAGCGCCGATCCGGCAATCGTCACCCATGGCGTCGATATCCTCGACCGGGCCGTGGCGCTGGTGCGCGACCTCGGCGGCACGAAACTCGCCGGCATCCTCAGCTCCGCCCACGGCAAGCAGGAGCACAGCCTGTCGAGAAAGGGCTGGGACACGAGCGTTGCCGCGCTCTCCAAGGTGGCGGAGCGGGCCAAGGCAACCGGCGTCACGCTCAATCTCGAAATCGTCAACCGCTTCGAGAGCAACATGCTGAACACCGCCGCACAGGGCATGGCCTACATCCGCGATACCGGCGCCTCGAATGTCCTTCTGCACCTCGACACGTTCCACATGAACATCGAGGAAGCCGATGTGGGCCTTGCCATCCGCCACGCGGCCGACAAGATCGGCTACCTGCATATCGGCGAGAGCCATCGTGGCTATCTCGGCACCGGCACGATCGACTTCACGGTGATCTTCGATGCGCTCACCGCCATCGGCTGGGACGACTACGTTACCTTCGAATCCTTCTCCACGACGATCGTCGACAAGGACCTTTCGCTGAAGACGGCGATCTGGCGCAATCTGTGGGACGACAATGTCGCCCTCGCCCGCCATGCACACCGCTTCATCGAGCTCGGCCTGGAGACGGCGCGGCTCAAGCAGGCGCTCGTCCAAGAGGCGCATCTGCCCGGTTAGGCGGATCACGCCTTGCCGCGCTGCACCACGACGCTCAGCAGCGCCAGCGCCCCCGACCCCACCATCAGGAAGAACGAGACGGCGTTCAGCACCGGCGTCGAACCGACCTTCACCATGCGGTCGTACATGGTGATGGTCAGCGGCGCATCGGAGCCGACCAGCATCAGCGTCGTGTTGAAATTCTCGAAGGAGACGAGGAAGGCGACGACGAAGGCGGAGAACAGCGCGGGCATCAGATAGGGCAGCGTCACCGTCATCAGCACGCGCAGCCGCGTCGCGCCGAGATTGAGCGCGGCTTCCTCCAGCGAGATGTCGAATTTTCGAAGGCGCGCGGCGATGACCAGCGAGGTGATGGTCGTCAGGAACGAGAACTGGCCAAGGATGACGAGGAACAGGCCGGGGCGCAGAAAATCCCACTCGATGCCAAAGGTTTCTTCGAGGCCGTTGGCGATCATGCTGGCGAAGACGAGGATCGAGATGCCGAGGATGACGCCGGGAATGACCAGGGGCACGATCATCAGGATGTAGAAGAAATTCTTGGCCGGAAACTGCTTTCTCTCGAAGAGGAAGGCGTTGCAGGTGCCGGCGGCGACGGCGAGCGCGGAGACGATCACGCCGATATAGAGCGAGTTTTCGAGACCGCGCAAAAGGCGCCGGTCGTGGAACATGCCGATCTTCGGCTCGGTGCTGCTGAAGAACCAGTCGAGCGTGAAACCGTTCCAGGGCAATGCTGGGAACATAGAATCGTTGAAGGCGAACATGCCGGCGGCAAAGAGCGGCGCGGCGAGGTAGGCGAGGAACGCCAGCATGTAGCCGCGATAGAGCCATTGCAGCAGGGGCGATTGCGGGGCCGCGACGTTCATGGTCAGTCCTTTGCGACGGTGGAGGCGAGGCTCTGGCCCGTCAGCCGCAGGCCGAGCCAGACGACGAACGAGGTGAAGACGAGCAGCAGCACGCCGAAGGTCGCGCCGGATTCCCAGTTGTAGCGCGTCACGAACTGTTCGTAGATCTGCTCGGTGAACCACATGCTGTTCTTGCCGCCGAGCAGGATGGGCGTGAGATAGCTGCCCGCCGTCAGCATGAAGACGATGATGCAGCCGGCGACGATGCCCGGCATGGCATAGGGCACGACGATGCGGCGGAAGACGGTGAAGCGGCTGCCGCCGAGATTGTAGCCCGCCTCGATCAGCGAATTGTCCATGCCGTCGAGCGTCGAGACGAGCGGCACGATCATGAAGAGCACGACCGTATAGACGAGGCCCATGACGACGGTGGCGTCGTTGTAGAGCAGTTCCACCGGGCCGCTGACGAGGCCGATCTTCTGCAGGAAGCTGGAGACAAGGCCGGTCTCGCGCAGGATGACGATCCAGCCGAAGGCACGCACGAGGTCGCTCACCCAAAGCGGGATGAGGCACATCAGGAAGAGTGCGGCGCGCGAGCGGCGCTGGGCGATTTTTGCGATGTAATAGGCGACGGGAAAACCGACGGCGAGCGCCATGGCGGTGACGAGGATCGACATCCAGGCCGTGCGCAGCAGCGTGTTCCAGTAGATCGGCTCCGAGAGGAAGGCGATGTAGTTCGCAAAGCCGAACGTGTATTCGCCAGGCCCCACCTTTTCACGCAGCGAGATATAGCCGATGCCGAGCTGCGGCAGGATGATCAAAAGCGCGATCCACAGCGCGAAGGGGGCGAAGAGCAGGATGAAGGAGAGTTTTCCGATGTCCGTGCGTGCCATTGCTCTCACCTCGCAACGGAAAAGGCGCGGCCGTGGTTGTGGCTCCAGCCGATCCCGACCGTTTCGCCCGGCGCGATCTTGACCGAGCCGTCCATCACCGCCTGGCCGACCTCGACCAGATGACCGTTCGCCATGCGCACGAGAATGCGGCTGCTCGCGCCGTTGAATAGCAGGCTTTCGACGGTGCCTTGAAGCGTGTTCTCGCTGCCCGCGCCGATCGAGATGACCTCCGGGCGCACGAAAAGCTCGACCGGGCCTCCTGCCGCTATGCGCGCGTCACCGGCAAAGGCGATCGCCTCACCGCCACCGTCGATCGCCACGCGCACCTTGCCGTCGGCGAGCGAAAGCGCGCGGCCGGGCCAGCGGTTGCTGTCGCCGACAAAGCCCGCAACGAAGCCGCTCTTCGGGTTGTTGTAGAGTTCCTGCGGCGCACCGATCTGCTCGAACTGGCCGGCGTTCATGACGGCGACGTTGTCGGACATCAAAAGCGCTTCCGACTGGTCGTGGGTGATGTAGAGGAAGGTCGTCTCGAACTGGTGCTGGAGCTGTTTCAGCTCGATCTTCATGCGCTCACGCAGTTTCAGGTCGAGCGCGCCGAGCGGTTCGTCGAGCAGCAGCACATCCGGCTCCAGCACCATGCAGCGGGCAATCGCGATGCGCTGCTTCTGGCCGCCGGAGAGCTGGGAGACCTGCTTTTCCGCCGTGCCGGGCAGGCCGACGCGATCGAGCACCGCCGCCACCTTGCGGGCGATATCGGCCTTGTTCTCGCCGCGGCAGCGCAGGCCATAGGCGATGTTCTCGCCGACATTCATCATCGGGAAGAGCGCGAGATGCTGGAACACCATCTTGACGGGCCGCTTGTTCGGCGGCGTCGAAAGCACGGATTGCCCCTTGATGCGGATATCGCCGCTCGTCGGCGTCTCGAAGCCGGCGATCATGCGCATCAGCGTGGTCTTGCCGCAGCCCGACGGGCCGAGGATCGAGAAGAAGGATCCGCGCGGGACGTTGAAGGACACGCTGTTGACGGCGGTATAGGCGCCGAAGCGCTTCACCAGGCTTTCGCATTGAAGATCGTGCATGGAGGGCTCGTTGCTCGCCGCGCGCGTGCGCGGGCATCTGGAAAGCAGCCGGCCAAGGACATCCCCGGCCGGCCAGACTTGCCTTGGGAGGCGATCAGTTGGACGTCGCGGCCTTGATGCGCTCCAGCGCCTTGCCTTCCATGTCCTCGAGCCCTGCCGGGATATTGGCGAAGAACTTGAGGTTGGCGAGGTCCTTCTCGTCGAAGGCGGCGTTGACGGCGGCCTTCTTCTCGTCGGGCAGGAGATCGATGCCGTTGCTGACGGCGGCGATGGCGCCCGTTGAATCCGACATAAGTTTGACGATCTCGGGCTTCATGACGAAGTTGATCCACTTGTAGGCGGCATCGTCAGCCTCGCCCTTGCGCGGGATGACGAAGGTGTCGATCCAGGCGAGCGCGCCGGTTTCCGGCGGCACGTAGACGAGGTTCTTGTTCTGGCCGAAGAGCTTGAAGGCCGTGGAATCCCAGGCTTCCGAGACGACGACTTCGCCCGAGAGAAGCAGCGTCGACAGGTCGTCGCCGCCGTTCCAGTAAGTCTTGACGTTGTCCTTGCAGGCGATCAGCTTTTCCGTCACCTCGTCGAGCATCGTCTGGTAGGCGGCCTTGTCGGCATAGAGCGCGAACGGGTCCTTGCCGAGCGAGAAGGCCGTGCCAAGCAGGATCGTGCGGCGCAGGCGCATCGAGGTGCGGCCCTTGTATTCGGGATTGCAGAGGTCGCCCCAGCCCTTGACACCAGGCGCCTTGGAAACGTCCGCAACGATGCCGGACGTGCCCCACTGGTGCGGCACGGCATAGAGCTGGCCGTCGATGGTGGCATTGGCCTTCACGCCTTCAAGAAGGTTGGGCGCAAGGTTTGCCGTCTCGATCTTCGAGAGGTCGAGCGGTTTGTAGATATTGTACTCCTGCTGGGCCGCGAAGATACGGTCATGGCTCGGCTGGGCAAGGTCGTAACCGGCGCCGCCGGTCGCCCGGAGCTTTGCGATCATCTCCTCGTTGTTGGACAGCGTTACCTCGACGGTGATGTCGGGGTTCGCCTCCTCGAAAAGTTTTATGACGTTGTCGGGCGCATATCCGCCCCAGGTGAGCAGGCGCAGGGTTTCGGCCTGTGCGGTGCCTGCCATGAACAGGGCGAGCGCCGTCGTCGCGGCGAGCGCGAATGTCGATTTCATGCTGTTCTCCTCTTCCGTTTGGCTGTTGAAAATCGCCTTTTTCCGGCATTCTTTTCTGCTGAGGGCCATCTCACTCCCGGCGATGACGCTCTCATTCCCGATTTCGAGCCACTGGCATCAAAGGACGAGATTGGCTTGCTCGAAAGGTCCATTATCTCCTTGCCGTAAGACCATTATGACGCTCAGCTTATCTTCGCCGTCAGGCTTTTCGTGCGCGTGTAGCTGCGCAACGCGGCAAAGCCCTTCTCTCGGCCGAAACCGGAGAGTTTGTTGCCGCCGAAGGGCACCTCGATGCCGCCGGCGAAATATTCGTTGATGTAGACCTGGCCGGCGTCGATATCGCGCGCCATGCGGTGGGCGCGGCCGAAATCGCGTGTGTAGATGCCAGCGACGAGGCCGAAATCCGTGCCGTTCGCTACAGCGACAGCTTCCTCCTCGCTTTCGACCACCTGTACCGAGAGCACCGGTCCGAAAATCTCTTCCTGGATGACGGGATCGTCCGACTGCACCGCATCGAGGATCGTCGGTTTGAAGAACCAGCCGGAGCCGCTTTCGGGGTCCGCCGTCCGCTCGCCGCCGGCGGCGATAGTGACGCCGCGGTCGCGCGCGCCCTCGACATAGCCGGCAACCTTGTCGAGATGGGCAAGCGAGCTGAGTGCGCCGACCTGCGGGCGGCGAAGGCCATGGCCGAGCTTGAGACCGGTCGCGCGCCTGGCGAGGCGTTCGACGAGTTCCGCATGCACCCCGCACTCGACGACGAGGCGCGAGCCCGCCGAGCAGATCTGCCCGGCATTCTCGTAGATTGCGCCGAGCACGCCCTCCACGGCGGCGTCCATGTCCGCATCGGCCATGACGATGACAGGCGACTTGCCACCGAGTTCGAGCACGACGCTGGTGACGTTCGCGGCGGCCGACTGCATCACGCGGATCCCCGTCGGCACGGAGCCGGTGAAGGTGACGTGGCGCACATCCGGATGCGACACCAGCGGCCCGCCGGCCTCCGCACCGGTGCCGGTGACGACGTTGCAGACACCGGCCGGAAGCCCGGCGCGGGCGAGAATATCGGCGAGCATCAGCGCCGTCAGCGGCGTCTGTTCGGCCGGTTTGGCGACGACAGTGCAGCCGGCGGCGAGCGCCGGGGCGATGCTGCGGGCGGCCGTCGAGAGCGGGTAGTTCCAGGGGATGATATGGCCGGTGACGCCGACCGGCTCCTCGATGGAATAGCCGATATAGTCGGTGCCGAGCGGAAAGGTGTCGCCCTGGATCTTGTCGGCCGCGCCGGCATAATATTCGAAGCAGCGCGCCGCGCCGGAGACGTCGCCTTCCGCCTCCTGCAGCGCTTTGCCGCTGTCGAGGCTTTCCACCACGGCAAGCCGCGCGGCCTCCGCCCGGATGAGTTCGGCAACGCGCAGCAGAATCGCGCCGCGGGCGCTCGCCTTGGTGCGGCCCCAGGCGCGCTGGGCGCGGCGGGCGGCGGCGACGGCGCGGTCCACGTCGCTGCCGTCACCGGCGGCGAAGGCATGGTAGGCGCGGGCGGAGCCGGGATCGAACGTCTCCATCGTGCGCCCGCCGGAGGCGGCGACGAAGGCGCCGTTGATGAAATGGCCTTTGGGCAGGCCGGCAAGCGTGCCGTTCGCAAAATATTCGCCGACGAGGGTGTTCGTGCTCATCTCAATTCGCCTCGCTCATCTGGTAGCCGGCGCGCGCCAGCCACTCCGGATCGATTTCGACGCCCCAGCCGGGCTCTTCCGTCACCGTCGCCTTGCCGTCGACAATGGCATAGGGCGATTTGCGGAAGAGGCCGTCCTGCCAGGGGTAATAGTCTTCGCCCTCGATGGAGAATTCGAGATACTTGCCGGCATTCGGGATGGCGCGCAGCAGGTGCATGGTGAAGAGCGTCACCATGGAAAGGTTGGCGGCGTGCGGCGTCACCGGAATTCCGGCGGCCTCGGCCATGCGCACCACGCGCAGCGTCCGGCTGATGCCGCCGAGATAGCAGATATCCGGCTGCACGATGTCGACGGCGCGCATCTCGATCATGCGGCGCCAGGTCGGCAGGTCGCAATCCTGCTCGCCGCCGGTGACGTCGATGTCGAGAGCCTCGCTCACCTGCCTGGTCTGTTCGAGCTCCCAATAGGGGCAGGGCTCCTCGTAATGCACGAGGCCGTTGTCCTGCATGATCCTGCCGACGTCGATGGCACGGGCGGGCGAATAGCAGGAATTGGCGTCGGCGAGCAGATCGGCTCCTTCGCCGACGGCCTTGGCGATCGTCGGGATGATCTCCTCCGTCCGGCCCGGCCATTCGTCTTCGTTGCGGCCGCACTCTGCGCCGACGCGGAACTTGAAGGCGTCAAAACCGTATTCGCCGCGCAGCCGTTTGAAGCGTTCGGCCTCGTCGGCCGGCGTGATGTCGCGCTTCATAGAGGAAGCGTAGGCGCGCAGCGGGCCGGCCGACCCGCCGAGCAGTGCCGCGACCGGCTTGCCAGCCTTTTTGCCGCGCAGGTCCCAGATCGCCGTGTCGAGACCGCACATGGCGCGGCAGAGATAGGAACCCGGAAACTTGTGCTCACGCTCGAAAATGCGGTCGAGATGATCGTCGAGATCGACGATCTCGGTGCCGAGCGAATAGGGCGCGACCTGGCGGTGCAGCACCTCTGACGTGATGTCGGCATTGTAGGTCGAGACCTGGCCCCAGCCGGTCGCGCCGGTCTCGTCGGTGATGCGGACAAAGCCGACATAGCGGTTTGAGAAGGTCTCGATGCGTTTGATCTTCATGGCGGTCCGGTCTGCTGTTGGGCGAAAGCGTCTTGCAAGCGATGGGCTCTTGACGCCGCGAACTGGTCCGACAATCATCGGAAAAACTTCGGGCGAGAAGGTCCACTTTGCTTTTCGTAGCGGACCATTATTGCGGTGACACGACAGACCGGGAGGGCGAGATGGTAAAATATCCGGGCGGAGCGCTGCTGCCCACGCTGCAATTCGACCGCACCTCCCGAACGCCGATCAGTGCCCAGCTCTGCACGGCGCTACGCGAGATGATTCTCTCGGGCGAACTCCAGCCCGGCGAACGCCTGCCCTCCAGCCGCACGCTGGCGAAAGATCACGGCGTTTCCCGCACCACGGCGATCAGCGTCTACGAACAGCTTGCTGCGGAAGGGCTGATCCGGTCGAGCATCGGTGCCGGGGCCTATGTCGCCGAAACGTTGCGCGACGGCCGGCCCGCCGCCACCGCGGCAAGCCCGGCCGGAGACGAGATCCGCAGCCCGCCGCGTCTCGCGCAGCTCAGCGCGGATGCCTCCGAACACTACTTTCCCCGCCTCGCGCACCCTGAAAACCCACGGCCCTTCATCACCGGCATTCCGGCCTTCGACGAGTTCCCGATGGCGCTCTGGGCGAGCATGGTGGCACGTTACTGGCGCCAGCCGCGCAACCTCCTGCTCGGCTACCCACCGGCCGAAGGGCTGATGGAATTGCGCCGGGCCGTCGCGATGCATCTGCGCGCCAACCGCGGCATCACCTGCGAACCCGAACAGGTTTTCATCTTCAACGGCGCGCAGGACGCCTTCAACCGCATCGGCAACACCCTGCTCGACCCCGGCGATACGGTCTGGATCGAAAACCCCGGCGCCATCGGCGCGCGCAACAGCCTGATTTCCTCGGGTGCGCGGCTGGTGCCGCTCAGCATCGACGAGGAGGGCATCAATGTCGCCGAGGGGCTGGAGGTCGCGCCGGATTTCCGCCTCGCCTTCGTGACGCCCGCCCACCAGCACCCGCTCGGCGTGACGATGAGCCTGCAACGCCGCTTCGAGCTGTTGCGCGCGGCCGAAAGGGCAGGTGCCTGGATCATCGAGGACGACTATGTCGGCGAGTTCCACTATGCCGGCCATCCGCCGCCGACGCTGAAGAGCGTCGATACGTCGGGCCGCGTCATCTATGTCGGCAGCTTTTCGAAAACGCTGTTCGCAGCCCTCCGCCTCGGCTACGTCGTCGCGCCGCCCGGTCTGGTCGATGTCTTTTGCCGCATCGCCGGAGCGACATTGCAAGGCTCGGCCGCCAGCCTGCAATCCGTCGTCGCAAGCTTTATCGAGTGTGGCCATTTCGCCAGCCATATCAGGCGCATGCGGCGGGTTTATGCCGAACGGCTCCAGGCTCTGCTCGACGGTGCGGCGACGCATATGCAGGGTGTTCTGGAAGTCGCGCCCACCGAAACGGGCTTTCACACCGTCGGGCGTCTTGCCGAGGATTTCGATGAACGCGCCGTCGCGCGCCGGGCGGCCGAGCGCAACATCCTCGTCTCGCCGATCGGCCGCTTCGCCATCACGCCCGTCCGCCAGCGCGGCCTCATCCTCGGCTTCAGCTCCGCCCCGCCGCGCATGATCGCAAGCGCGGCGGAAACGCTCGGCGCGGTCTTGAAGGACATGCGCAAGGCAGATGGCCCGAACCGTATCAGTGCGTGAGACGCGCCTGGCGGCTCAGCACGCGTCGGCGAGGATAAGGTCAGACCCTTTTTCGCCCACCATGATGGTCGGTGCATTGAGGTTTCCCGAGGTGATGCGCGGGAACACCGAGGCGTCGACGATACGCAGCGCCTCCAGGCCATGGACGCGCAGGCGCGGATCGACAACGGACGTCGGCGCATCCGGCCCCATGGCGCAGGTGCCGCAAGGATGGAACACCGAACCGGAGCGCGCGCGGATGTCGGCAATCAGGCCCCCATCATCCAGGACCCCGACACCCGGGCGGATCTCCTGTTCGATGATCTCCCGCATCGGGCCGGTCCGTGAAAGGCGCCGCAGGAAATGCGCGGCCTCCAGCAGCTCCTGCACATCCTCTTCCGTCGAAAGATAGTTCGGCTGGATTTCCGGCGCGGCGAAGGGGTCAGCGGAACGGATGGCAAGTTGGCCACGACTTGTCGGGTGACAGTTCGACACGCCGACGAGGAAGCCGGGGAAAGGATCGGGGCTCATCAATGCGCGCCGACCGGGAATGGCACGGGTATAGCTGACGGGCGAGAAATAGAGCTGCATGTTCGGGCGCGCGCGCTCCGGGCTTGTGCGAAAGAACCCGCCGCCCTGGTTCACGCTGAGCGAGAGCGGGCCGCTGCGCGTCAGCACGTAGCGCAGCCCCACCCGCAGCCGTCCCCACCACGGCCGCAGCACGTCGTTGAGCGTCGGCTGCCGGCTCCTGTAGAGATGGTCGAAACCGATATGGTCCTGCAGGTTCCGCCCCACGGAGGGCGCCGCGTGAACGACATCGATGCCGTGGCGCTTCAAGAGGGCCGGATCGCCGACGCCGGAAAGCTGGAGCAGCTGGGGCGTGTTGACCGCACCGGCCGACAGGATGACCGCGCGCCGCGCGCGAACCTGCCGAACCGCCCCACCCTGCCGGTATTCCACACCGACCGCCCGCTTTCCCTCAAAAAGCACACGGGTCGCATGCGCAGCCTTGATCACCCGCAGGTTCGACCGCCTGCGGGCGGGAGCGAGATAAGCCGTCGCCGTCGAGCAGCGAAAACCGTCACGCGTCGTGATCTGGTAGATGCCGACGCCCTCCTGGGTCGCGCCGTTGAAATCCAAATTGCGCGACAGGCCGGCCTCGACGCCGCCGGCAAGATAGTTCCGGCAGAGCGGATGCACGACCCCCTCTATGTTGGTAACGGTCAGCGGCCCGTCCTTGCCGCGCCACGTGTCGGCACCCGCAAGATTGTCCTCCATGCGCCGGAAGAGTGGCAGGACATCCGCATAGCCCCATCCCGGATTGCCAAGCGCGCGCCAGCCGTCGAAATCTTCGGCCTGCCCGCGGATGAACACCATCGCGTTGATCGAGCTGGACCCGCCGATGACCTTGCCCCGCGGCCAGTAGGACTGGCGGCCGCCGAAACCGGGCACCGGCTCCGTCAGATACTTCCAGTTCAGCGTCTTGTGATAGAAGGCCTTGCCGTAGCCGATCGGCATGCGCACCCAGAAATTCAGATCGCTGCCGCCGGCCTCCAGCAGCGCCACGCGATAGCGCCCGCCGTCGGAAAGGCGGTTCGCCAGCACGCAGCCCGCCGAGCCCGCACCGACGATCACATAATCGAACTCGTCCATTTGCCGCTTCACTCCCGGACCCTTCAAGGCTCCCCGTGCCTTGAAGCCCCTTCCTATCGTGAACCGGATTGCAGGGCAGTGTCCATTTCGATCTGATTGACATACCAGTCCGCACCTCCGGCCCGGCCAGATCGAAGGTCAGCACGCGAACGGCAAATGGATGGATGCAGGCCAAGGGGTCCCATGCCGGCGAGACCGAAGAATTCGCCATCGTCGTTTCCGGCCGTTTCGAACTGGTCATGGAAGGCATGACGCGCGCCTGCAATCCCGGTGACCACCTTGTCGTGGAAGCCGGCGTCGAGCACGCCATCCGCGTCATCGAACCGGGTCGGCTCGTGCTGATCGGCAGGACGTAAAACCTCATAACCCAGACGCGGACAGGTTTCTGAAACGCTCACGCAACTAGTCGCGGGCAAGCCCTTTTCATTGGCAAGGCGCTCGCCGGAACGGCGTGCACCTTGCCCCGAAGCTGGTTAGGCAAGTTTATTCTCCCGCGAGCAGAGAAGCGGGCCTCACGGCCGGGGCCACATGCATGCCCAGCCGCGCCAGCAGATCCCGATCCTTCCAGGCCGCCGGATTACCGGTTGTCAGCAGCTGATCGCCGACGAAAATGGAGTTCGCCCCCGCAAGGAAGCACAATGCCTGCAATTCGTCGCTCATTCCTGTGCGGCCGGCCGACAGGCGGACCACCGAAGCTGGCATAAGCACGCGCGCCAAGGCCACGAGGCGGACAAGTGCAAACGGGTCGACCGGCCTTGCCGTGCGCTGCACCGGCACGCCCTCGATCTCATTCCACAGGTTGATCGGCACGCTATCGGGGTGGGCCGGCAGGGTGGCCAGTGTAACCAGCATGGCGATGCGATCTTCTTCCGTCTCGCCCATGCCGAGGATCCCGCCACAACAGACCTTGATCCCGCCCTTCCGGACATGCTCGACGGTCTCCAGACGGTCTTCCATCGTCCGTGTCGTGGCGATCTGCCGGTAATAGTCCGGCGACGTGTCGATGTTGTGGTTGTAGAAATCCAGCCCCGCCACCTTCAGGCGTGTAACCTGCTCGGGACTGAGCATCCCGAGCGTCATGCAGGTCTCCAGCCCCAGTTTCGAGACGCCACGCACCATGTCGCAGAGCTTGTCCATGTCGCGGTCCTTGGGGCTGCGCCAGGCCGCACCCATGCAGAAGCGTTGTGCACCGGCGGCCTTGGCGCGCCCGGCGGCCGCCAGGACCGCATCCACGTCCATCAGCTTCGTTGCCTTCACGCCGGTCTGGTGGTGGGCGGATTGCGAGCAGTAGCCGCAATCCTCAGGGCAGCCACCGGTCTTGATGCTGAGCAGACTGGCCGTCTCGATCGCCGTTGGATCGAAATACAGTCGGTGGAGACCCTGTGCCCGGTACAGCAGATCCGGAAGCGGCAGCGCGTGGATCGTTCGTGCCTCCTCCACGGTCCAGTTGGACCTGACCTTGGAGCAGCTCATCACATCCGCCCCTTCAGCCGGCTCAGGCCCGTCACGCACGCTGTTGCCAACGCACTCTTGATCAGGTCTCCAAGGATGAAGGGCGCAAAACCGGCCGCGATCAATCCGGATGCTGGCACGAAGATCGCCAGCCAGAGAAGACCGGCAGCATAGACCACGGAAAGGCCCGCGAGCATTGCCAGAGCCTGTCCCATCCAGCCCCGTCCCTGTGCCAATCGCCCGATCACCACGGTCGAAGCCAGATAGCCGGCCAGGTAGCCACCGGTTGGACCAGCCATATAGGCCAATCCGATCCCACGTTCCGGCGAGCCCGAAAAGACGGGCAGGCCCGTCGCCCCAGCGGCCAGATAGCTGGCCATGGCCAGGAAGCCGGGCCTTGGGCCGAGGGCCGCGGCCAGGAAGAACACTGCAAGGGTATGCAGCGTCATCGGGACAGGCCAGAATGGGACCTGTATCTTGGCGCCGAGTGTGATGATCGCCGCACCACAAAGGGCGATTGCCGCCTCGCGCCAAAGCGATACCGAGCGTTCTAACGAGGGGTTGAACAATGCCATCGAGGCGTCCTCCAAGGATAGGTTTCGAATCTATCTATAATCTTGGGGAAGGGCGATGGGTGAGCAATCAGGATTATAGATAATTATCCTGGAATCTCGTAAGTCTCTCTGGGATCAGCATTTTTTACAGACGGCTTCCGCTTGCCGATCCAGCCGACATGGCGCGCCAATGTCGAGCAAGCGAAATCAATCCGCCCTTCCCGCAGAGCATTCAAAATCGCACGATGGTCATGATCGGTGCGAGCTTCCCAGTCCCGACGCCAGGCGGCAAACAGAAACCGCGCGCTGGCCGCCTGCAGGTCATCGATCGTTCGAAGCAAGCGCGGCATACGGCAGGGCGCAAGGATAAGATGGTGGAAGCGACGGTTTGCAAGCTCCCAGTCCCGCACATTCGTTGCGCAATCCCCGAGCCGGTTAACCTCTTCTGCTTCCTCGATAATAAAGCGCGTCAGGTTGGGTGCGGCGTGGCGCAGCGCCAATATCTCCAGGCTCGACCGCATCTCGGCAACCTCGCGCAATTCGGCGACGTCGAAATCCGTGACACGAAACCCCCGCCAGGGCTCATTCTCCGCCAACCCCTGCGTTTGCAATGCCCGGAAAGCCTCACGCACCGGCACATGACTGGCCCCGAATTCGGCGGCGATATGGTCCTGCCGCAGCCGCGCGCCCGGGGGAATCTCGCCCGTGATGATCCGGCCGGCAAGAATACGGGCAATGCGTTCGGAAAGAGTTTCGTCTGCAGTGGTTGACATGAATCATAGATAATCTGAGAGGCCAGGCCTGTCGATCCCTTCGCATAGGCGCGTTGCGCTGCCTCAGTCTTAGAATTCAACGGCAAAGGCCGACCTCAAAAAAGCGGTTTGTGGCCTGACTGCTTGCCGCTCACAGAGCCTGCCCCTGGCATCTCTCCAACACCGCGAACCTTTTACATTTGGCCAACAGGCCGAAATGCGACCGTGCCAGGCGCCTTGTGTTGCCGTCCGCAATGTTCCGACCTCCGGCGAACGCCACATAGTCTGACGTGGAACCCGGCGACCAGCAGCAGTCCGCGCTGTTGGCATGTGCCTCCACCAGGACGGAAGGGCTGGACACGCGATCGGCGACTAGCCCTTCGATGCGATCCATGCGCTCGTCATAGAATCGGGTGAAGGCGCCCGCGCGGTCCGCTTTGCCGAACATCTCGCCGAGGATGCGCATCGAGCCGGTGATCTCTCGTCGCCCGCGGCTGACCGTATCGGAGGCCGCGCCGATGAACACGACCGCGACACCCGCTTTTTCGAGCTGGCGGACGACGTTGTCGTCGGGCGTATAGCCTGGGCCAAGCACCGCGACGTCCGGTTCCAGAGCAAGCGCCGCCTCCACGGAGAAGCCACCGGCATTGGGATCACCGAGGCTCGCTATGCGGTCGAGCTCGGGAAAACGCCGGCGGTCCAGAGGAAGGAGGCTTGCGGCGATGCGGTCGGCCCCCGCCCAGCCGACGATCGGCGCAGCCGGATCGTCGAGCAGCAGCGAGAGAAAGATGAAATCGAGGCTGTCCCCCAGCACCACTCTTTGCGGCGGGTCGGCAAGGTCGATGGAACGCCCCAGGATATCGGTGATGCGCTCCGCCGCCGAAGCGCCGGCAAAGAGCTGCAGAAAGACAGCAAGCATCAATGCCAGAAGCCGCATCAGCCGAGCGCCCATTCCGCGAAGGCGTAGACATGCGCCATATGCTGGAACTCTGAAAGGCGCCCGGAGGCACCACCATGGCCGCCGCATTCCATCAGTGTCTCAAGGAGGAAAAGAGAGGTGCCCGTCGAACGGGTGCGCAGGCGCGCGATCCATTTTGCCGCCTCCCAGCAGGGAACCCGTCCGTCCGAAATGCCGGTCGTCGCCAGAACGGGCGGATAGGGTTTTGCACCAATGGTCTCGTAAGGCGCATAAGCAGCGATGACGGCATGGTCCGCTGGGACGTTTTTCGGGTCACCCCATTCGGCGCACTCGGGTTGGGTGAGCGGCAACGTATAGTCGCTCTGGCTGTTGAGAACATCGACGAAGGGAACTTCCGCTATGACACCGCCAAACAACCCCGGAGCCAAGTCGAGTGCCGCCCCAACCAAGAGCCCGCCCGCAGAAGCGCCCTGGGCCACAATGCGGCCTGCAGCGGTGTATCCTTCCTGAACAAGGCCGTTCGCACAGGCAGCGAAATCGGAGAAGCTGTTCGGTTTCGAACGCCCCCTGCCCGCCTCATGCCAGCCTCGCCCGTTTTCCCCACCGCCGCGCACATGCGCGATGGCATAGACCCAGCCGCGATCGACAAGGGACAGGACTGCCGGATCAAAGGATGGTTCGCAGCAATGGCCGTACGCGCCGTAGCCGTAGAGCAGCAGCGGCGCGGACCCGTTGCAAGGCGTCGCGCGCAACTTGAGGAGGGAAATCGGCACACGGACGCCATCCGAGGCCTCGGCATAGGATATCAACGTGTCGTAGCGACTTGCTTCAAAACCGGCGCCGGCTGCTCCCACAGTTGCTCGACGCTCGCCGTTGCCGGGTCATGGGCGTTCAGCCGCGCCGTTGCTGCTCTGTGGCAAATCGGAGGCTGGCTTGTCGGCACCGCTATCAGCGGATCGGATCCTATCATGAGAGCGCTGCCCGAACTCGAAATGGGAGCGGCGCAAGTTTGCGCCAAACTTGGCTCTCATTTGATCAGAAAATTACGCGTTGATCACACCATGCGAATTTTTCGAACAAAAACTTGACTCGATAACTCCTGTTAATATAGGTCAGCATGACTGACGCATCTTGACAGGAGGACGCACGTTGGATCATCGCGAAGAAACCTTCGGCCTTTACGATCACGCTCATGAGAAGAGCAGCTGCGGCGTTGGTTTCATCACGCGAAAAGACGGAAAACAGACACATGACGTCCTGAAAAAAGGCCACGAAGCGCTCTGCGCCGTGCCCCATCGCGGCGGCATGTCGGCGGAGGGCGTCGGCGACGGTGCCGGGATTTCGGTCGATATCTCGCTTGGCTTCTTTCGCAAGCTGACCGGCCGGGACGACCTTCAACCGCGCCGCTTCGGCGTCGGCAACTTCTTCCTGCCGAACGATCCGGCATTTCGGCAGGAGGCCGAAAACATCATCGAGGGCGCGCTTGCCGGACAGGGTCTCTCCCTGCTTCTGACGCGCGACGTGCCTGTCGATGACAGTGCCATCCGCCCGGCGGCGATCCGCCACCAGCTCCCGATCCGTCAATGGGTCTTTGCGTGTCACGACGAAAAGGCGAGCCAGGCGGAGTTCGATGTCCGCATCCACAAGGCGCTGCTGGCGATCGAGGCGCGCGCCTATACCGAGCCGCAGCTTGCCGGGCTCTATCCGCTCTCGCTGAGCGCTAGGACGCAGGTGCTGAAGGGGCGGCTCAACTCCAACGAAGTCATGCCCTATTTCCGCGACCTCGTGGACCCGGATCACACCGTCAACACCATGTATTTCCACACGCGGTTTTCCACAAACACCGACCCGCATCCCTCCATGGCCCAGCCCTTCCGGCTGATGGCGCATAACGGCGAACTCAACACCGACCGCAAGAACCGGCTCTCCGAGGCCGCAATCGCGCTCGCCAAAAACGCCTCGATCATCCGCCCGAAGGGCCAGTCGGATAGCTGCCGTCTCGACCAGACGCTTCAGACGCGTGTCTTGGAAGACGGCCTCGATCTCGTCACCGCCGTCGTCTCGATGATGCCGCCGGCCTGGGAGAACGACGACACGCTGTCATCAGATGTCGTGGCAATGCTCGAATATTTCTCGCTCTACGAGGAGAAGAATGACGGCCCCGCCGCGCTGATCTTCGGCGACGGTGACATGATCGGCGCACGGCTCGATCGTCTGGGGCTGCGGCCGCTGCGCACCGTCGAGACCGCCGACTATCTCTGCGTGATGTCGGAAGCCGGCCAGATCGCCTTTCCGCCGGAAAGCGTGCTGCGCCGCGGCCGCATCGAAGCTGGCGGCATGCTCTGCTACGACCACACGGAAAAGCGCGCCTTCGGCACGAACGAGGCGCTGGAAATGCTCGCCGCCCGCCGCCCCTATCGCCACCTCCTCCGCGAGGCGCGCGTCAATCTCGCCGACCTGCCGGAAATCCCGGCCGAAGCGCAGGGCTCTCCGCTGCGCTACAACGGCGATCTCGAACGCCACCAGCGCTACGTCGCTTACTCCTTCAACCAGGAAAGCTTCAAGTTCCTGATGGACCCGATGCTGGCGACCGGGGCGGAAAAGATCTCCGCCATGGGCTACGGCAACGCCATCAACGCCCTCTCCGACCAGGAGGGCGGCGTCGCGAAGTATTTCTCGCAGCGCTTCGCGCAGGTCACGAACCCGCCGCTCGATTCGATCCGCGAGGCTGACGGCATGACGCTGCGGGTGGCGCTCGGCGCGAAGCCGAACATCGGCGCGAAGGCCGCCCGCCAGATCGTCGTGCCCTCGCCGATCCTCACCCATCTCGACATGCTGCGCATCCGCGAACAGCTGGAAACGCCGGTCAAGCGTTTCGAGATGCTCTATACGCCTGATCTTGAAGATGCCGAGGCCAACGAACAGGCGCTGGAACAGGCGATCGACGCTCTTTGCACCGCCATTGTAGGTTTCGCGCGGGAAGAGGGTGGCATCGCCGTCGTCACCGACCGGCATGTCGCCCGCGCCCGCGCTGCCTTGCCGATGATCCTCGTCATCTCCGCCGTCAACCAGAAGCTCATCGAGGAGGGCCTTCGTCTCCGGCTGTCGCTGGTGGTCGAGAGCGGGCAGATCGCATCCTCGCACCATGTCGCGGCTGTGCTCGGCTTCGGCGCTTCGGCGGTCTATCCGCTCGGCGTGCAGTTCCGCGCCGAGGAAAAGTTCGGTGGAGAGGCCGACAAGGCCTTCAAGCGCTTTGCCAAGGCGGCCGAAAAGTCGTTGATGAAGACCATGGGCAAGGTCGGCCTATGCACCGCCGAAAGTTATATCGGCGGCGAGTTCTTCGAGCCGAACTTCCTCGACACCAACGACCGCGTGCTCAAGCGCTACTTCCCGAACGTCAAGACGCCCGTCGGCGGCGTGAATTTCAAGGTGATCGCCGCTGCCGTCGCCGACTGGCATGCCAAAGCGCTGACGGTGCAGCAGGAGGACGACATTCCCCTGCTCGGCCTCTTCAAGGAGCGCGCGGAAGGCGCCGGCCACTCCTTCGGCACCGCCGCCGTGCGCGGCTTCATCGACATGACGGAGGAGAAGATCGGCTTCGAGAGGCCGGAGGAGGACGATCCATTCCTGCGTCTCCTGACACTCAACCGTCTGGACGACGCCTTCGGCCTCGATGACGCTGCCTATCGTAACAACGGTTTTGAGAAACTGACGCCCGAAGCGATCGACCGCTTCGCCATCACCCCTGGCTACCGCGCCTTCATCCGCCAGATGACGGACGAGCGCGCGCGTCGCCCCGCCGCGCTGCGCGACGTCCTCGCGCTGCCGGCCGACGTCACCTACCTCTCCTCCGCCGAAGATTTTCGCAAGGAGATGGGCCGCTTCTCGCGCAAGGGCAACAACAACTTCATGGTGCGCGGCCTTGGCTGTGACAGCATCGGCCAGGATACGTTCCGCCTCACCCTCACGGATGGCGAACTGGCCCGGCTGGCGGCGCTCGGCCAGTCGCTCGTCATGCGCTTCGGCGGGGATATTCTCGGCCACTGGCTGGAGGGTGGCGCGCTGATGGTGCAGGCGGCCGGCGAGGCGCTGGACTATCTCTCGCTGATCCGCACGGCGCCGCAGAGCATTCCGCTCGAAACGGTGCAGAAGGCGAGCGAGATCACCCCGCTTCTTGCCTCCGGCGCGATGAGCCACGGCGCGCTTGTCGCGACCGCCCATGAGGCGGTCGCGCACGGCACCAACATGGTCGGCGGCATGTCGAATTCCGGCGAAGGCGGCGAGCACATCTCGCGCTACGGCACCATCCGCGCCTCGCGCATCAAACAGTTCGCCTCCGGCCGCTTCGGCATCTGGGCCGGTTATCTCGCCGATCCCATGCTGGAGGAGCTGGAGATCAAGATCGGCCAGGGCGCAAAACCCGGCGAAGGCGGCCAGTTGCCCGCCCAGAAAGTGACGGTCGAGATCGCCGCCGCCCGCGGCGGCACGCCCGGCGTCGAGCTCGTCTCCCCGCCGCCGCACCACGACACCTACTCGATCGAGGACCTTGCCCAGCTCATCCACGACTGCAAGGCGGCGCGCGTGCGCGTCATCGTCAAGCTGGTCTCCTCGGAGGGCATCGGCACCATCGCCGTCGGCGTCGCCAAGGCGGGCGCCGACGTCATCAACGTCGCCGGCAACACCGGCGGCACGGGGGCCGCCGCCGTCACCAGCCTGAAATACACCGGCCGCGCCGCCGAGATCGGCATCGCCGAGGTGCACCAGGCGCTCTGCGCCAACGGCCTGCGCCAGAAAGTATTGCTGCGCTGCTCCGGTGCACACCAGACGGCGAGCGACGTCGTCAAGTCGGCGCTGCTCGGCGGCGACAGTTTCGAGTTCGGCACGACCGCGCTGATGATGCTGAAATGTGTGATGGCGAAGAACTGCAACATCAAATGCCCCGCCGGCCTCACCACCAATCCGGAGGTCTTCGACGGCGATCCGCGGGCGCTGGCGCAATATCTCCTCAACATCGCGCACGAGACGCGGGAAATCCTCGCCGCGCTCGGCCTCTCCTCGCTGCGCGAAGCGCGCGGGCGCAGCGATCTGCTGCACCTCCTCGATCACCCCGCAAGCGTCGGGCAGCTTGACCTGCGCGCCATGCTCGCCGTCGTCGCGGAGGTGACGATCGCCGACCCCGTCTACATGGAAAAGGATTTCGCCGTCGACGACGGTTTCATCGAGCTTGTGCGCTCCGCCCTCATCGAGGGCCGGCGTGTCGACGTGGAACTTGGCGGCAATCGCCCTCTCAACAATTGCAACAAGACGGTCGGCGGCCAGCTCGCCGTCGATATCGAGCGCCTGCTCAACTACGACCTGACGGAGGAACAGATGCACGCCCTTCCCTCCGTCCGTCAGGACGACCGCGGCCGCCGCTTCCTCGACGCCGGCAGTGTACGCATATCCACCTCGGGCTCGGCCGGCCAGTCTTTCGGCGCCTTCTGCAACGATGGCATGGCGCTGACCCATACCGGCACCTGCAATGACGGCGTCGGCAAAAGCGCCAATGGCGGCGTCATCGCCGTGCGCTCGCCGGGCGGCGGCTCTGACGAGGCGGGCGGCAATGTGCTGGTCGGCAATTTCGCGCTGTTCGGCGCGACGGGCGGGCGGCTCTTCGTCGAAGGCCAGGCCGGCGACCGTTTTGCCGTGCGCAATTCCGGCGCGACGGCCGTGGTCGAAGGCGTCGGCGATTTCTGCTGCGAATACATGACGAACGGCGCGGTGCTGAACCTCGGCACCTTCGGCAAAGGGTTCGGCAACGGCATGAGTGGCGGCTTCGTCTACCAGTACGATCCCTATGGCGACCTGCCGAAGAAGATGAGCCACGATTCCATCCTGCTCGGCGCGATCGGCGACGAGGGCGACGCGATGGCGGTCGTCCATGCGGATACCGTGCGCCTGCTGCTCGAATGGCATCTCGCGGCGACCGACTCGAAAAAGGCGCAATGGCTTCTCGAAAACTGGGAGAGCGAGAAGCACAATTTCGTCTACGGCCTGCCGCGCGCTTTGCTGCTCTACCAAGATAGCGACGCCATCCTGAAGGCGAAGAGCCGCAAGGATCTTGTCGAGGAACTCTCGACGGCACTTGCCGGCCATCAGGTGCGCAAGTTCAAGCTCGCCTATCGTGACCGCAAGGCGGTCCTCAACGGCAATGTGCCCGGCTACGGCGAGACCGATACGGAAGGCATGTTCGTCCTCCTCAACAACTACACGGTGCTCAGCATGGCGCAATCGATCGCCCTTGCCCGCGTGCCTGGCGCGCGCGGGCCGTCCGATCCCGCGGTGGAGAAGGCCGTGCGCAACCTCTTGCTGACGGAAGATTTCTCCCTGATGCAGAAACTCGCCCGCTACGCGCGCGCCGCGGTCGCCGACCACGACGACGAGGCGCTGGCCGTGATGGTCGCAGCAAAACGCCTCGACGACTACCGGCAGGCACTGAAAGGCCGCAACACGCGCGCCATCGACAGCCCCGGCACCTACGGCTGGATCCTCCACCAGTCCGCCCGCAACATCGAGCGCATCGGCCGCATCCCCAGCTTCGAGGAGCTGTTCGCGCGCCAGGCGATTTCCGGCTTCGCGCCGGCAAGACAGTGAGGCAAAGACGATGAAGATCCCCTACATCCCTGACGATGCGCCCTTCAACGCCGACCAGCGGGCCTGGCTCTCCGGCTTCCTCGCCGGTCTCCATTCCCGCCTCGCCATAGAAACGCCTCCCGTCACCGCAGCGGCTGCGCCCACCAAGACCGTAAGCCTCCACATCCTCTACGGCACCCAGACGGGCAACGCCGAGCGCGTCGCGATGGAAGCGGCGGCGAGTGCCCGAACGCTGGGTCTTGCTCCTGAAGTCGCTGGCCTTGACGACATCACAATAGAGCAGCTCGCCGCCATGGAGCGGCTGATCGTCGTCACCTCCACCTATGGCGAAGGCGAGATGCCCGACAATGCGCAGCTCTTCTGGGAGGCGATTTCCGCCTCCACCGCGCCACGTCTGGAAAACCTGTGCTTCGGCGTCCTCGCCTTGGGCGATACCGCCTATGACGGCTTCTGCCAGGCCGGCAAACTCATCGACATGCGCCTCGAACAGCTCGGCGCGACGCGCATCCTCGCCCGGCGCGATTGCGATATCGACTATGAGGACCCGGCGGCCGCCTGGATCGGGCAGGTCGTGCCGCTCGCCGCGGAAAACGCCGGCGGCGGCGCCCTCTCCAGCGCGCCGGTCACCGCCGCAGTCCCGAAGGTGGCCGGTTGGAGCCGCAAGACCCCCTACCCGTCCCACCTCGCCGTAAACCGCCGTCTTTCCGGCAGCGCCTCGGCCAAGGAAATCCGCCACTACGAATTCGACCTCGGCGACAGCGGGCTGGACTACGAGGCCGGCGATGCGCTCGGCGTGATGCCGGTCAACGATCCCGCCCTCGTCTCGCTTCTCCTCGCGCGTCTCGGGGCCGATCCGCAAACGCCGGCCGGCGAAACCAGCCTTGAAACCGCACTGACGCAAAAATTCGAGATATCCACCCCCTCGCGCGACCTGATCGCCGAGGTGGAGCGCCGCGCCGGCAACGAGGAACTGACCCATGTGCTGCGCAACGGTGACAAGGAAGCACTGGACGCCTTCCTCTGGGGTAAGGATATCTGCGATCTTCTGGCGCTGGCTCCGCCATCAGCCTTCCCGGCTACGGATATCGTTACCCTGCTGAAGCCACTCCAGCACCGCGCCTATTCCATTTCCTCCAGCCCGCATGCCGCCGCCGGCAGCGTGCATCTCACCATCGCCAGCGTGCGCTATCACGCCGATGGCCGCGACCGCGGCGGCGTCTGCTCGACCTTCCTCGCCGACCGCGTGGCCGAAGGCTCAAGCGCCGGCATCTTCGTCTCGCAGAACAAATCCTTCCGCCTGCCCGCCGACAATGACGCGCCCGTCATCATGGTCGGCCCGGGCACCGGCGTCGCCCCGTTCCGCGCCTTCCTTCAGGAGCGCCGCGCCCGGGGCGCGAAGGGCCGCAACTGGCTGTTCTTCGGCGACCAGCACCGCGACAGCGATTTCATCTACGCCGACGAACTGTCCGAGATGAGCCGCGACGGGCTCTTGACGCGCCTCGACCTCGCCTTTTCCCGCGACCAGCAGGAAAAGATCTATGTGCAGACCCGCATGCGCGAACACGGCAAGGCGCTCTTTACCTGGCTGGAGGAAGGCGCCGCCTTCTATGTCTGCGGCGATGCCAGCCGCATGGCGCGCGACGTCGATACGGCGCTGACCGAGATCATCGCCACCCATGGCGGTCTCCCGGACGACCGCGCCGCCGATTATGTCGCCCGGCTGAAGCGGGAAAAAAGGTACCTGCGCGATGTCTATTGACGATATCGTCAGGCTGGCAGGGGAAGGATAGCACCGCGGTGGTTTCAAACACCTGCCGCGTATAGAGCCAGCCTGCCACCTTCCATCCAGTTCACGCTGTAGATGGAAGGACGACATTCTCTATCTGGTAGCGGCGGCGGATGAGCTTGCGCTCGACCGCGTGCTCTGCCGGCGGGCATACCCGCCGGCCTTCACGTTATCGGCATCAGGTTTCCGATGCCATCCTCTAGCGGAAACCCTCAGTACTGGACCGAACGGGGATCGATCGGAGCCGCTTTCGGCGGCGCGAACTTCGTCAGATCGATCCCTTCGACCGCAGCCTTGTACTCTTCCGCACTTGGCGTCCGGCCCAGGATCGCCGAAAGCACGACCACCGGGGTCGAGGCAAGCAGCGACTCACCCTTCTTTTCGGCAGTGTCTTCCACCACGCGGCCCTGGAACAGACGGGTCGAGGTTGCCAGAACGGTGTCGCCCTTCTCGGCCTTCTCCTGGTTGCCCATGCAGAGGTTACAGCCCGGGCGTTCGAGGTAGAGGATGTTTTCGTATTCGGTCCGGTTGCTGGTCTTCGGCTGCAGATCATCGAATTCGAAGCCCGAATACTTCTGCAGGATTTCCCAATCCCCTTCGGCCTTCAGTTCGTCGATGATGTTGTAAGTCGGCGCGGCCACCACGAGCGGGGCCTTGAACTCGACCTTGCCTTCGGCCTTTTCGATGTTCTTCAGCATCTGAGCCACGATCTTCACGTCGCCCTTGTGCACCATGCAGGAGCCCACGAAGCCGAGATCGACCTTCTTGTTGCCGCCGTAGTACGAAACCGGACGGATCGTGTCATGGGTGTAGCGCTTCGAAACATCGGCGTTGTTCACGTCCGGGTCGGCGATCATCGGCTCATCGATCACGTCCAGATCTACGACGACTTCCGCGAAGTACTTCGCATTGTCATCCGGCGCAAGCGCGGGCTTTTCGCCCGAGCGAATCTCGGCAATGCGTGCATCCGCCTTGGCAATCAGGCCCTTCAGCGTGCCTGCAGTATTTTCCATGCCCTTGTCGATCATGATCTGGATGCGCGACTTGGCGATTTCCAGCGACTCGATCAGCGTCTCGTCCTGCGAAATGCAGATCGAGGCCTTGGCCTTCATCTCGGCCGTCCAGTCGGTGAAGGTGAAGGCCTGGTCGGCGAGCAGCGTGCCGATATGGACTTCGATGATGCGGCCCTGGAAGACGTTATCGCCACATTGCTTGAGCATCTGTGCCTGGGTCGCATGCACCACGTCACGGAAGTCCATGTGCGGCTGCATCGTGCCCTTGAAGGTCACCTTGACCGATTGCGGGATCGGCATGGTCGCCTCGCCGGTGGCCAGCGCAAGTGCCACGGTGCCGGAGTCCGCGCCGAAGGCCACGCCCTTGGACATGCGGGTGTGGCTGTCGCCGCCGATGATGATCGCCCAGTCGTCCACGGTGATGTCGTTCAGCACCTTGTGGATGACGTCCGTCATCGCGTGATAGACACCCTTCGGGTCCCGCGCGGTGATCAGGCCGAAATTGTTCATGAAGGACATGAGCTTCGGAATGTTCGCCTGTGCCTTCTTGTCCCAGACGGACGCCGTATGGCAGCCCGACTGATAGGCGCCGTCCACGAGCGGCGAGATGACGGTCGCCGCCATCGCCTCGAGCTCCTGCGCGGTCATCAGACCGGTGGTGTCCTGCGACCCGACAATGTTCACCTTCACGCGAACGTCAGATCCTGCATGCAGGACCTTGCCCGGCGTCACACCGACGGCATTGCGGTTGAAGATCTTCTCGACCGCGGTCAGGCCCTGACCCTCGACGGTGATTTCCTTGTTCGGGGCAAAGACCGGGGTCTGCTCCACACCGAGGGTCTGGGCAGCAAATGTCTGGAGCTTCTTGCCGAAGACGATAGCATAGGAGCTGCCGGCCTTCATGAACTCCATCTTCTGCGGTGTGAAAGCGGCAGCGACATCGACCAGTTCCGCGCCGTCCTCGCCACGGAGCTTCTTGTTCTTCACGTCGATCTTCAGGACCGTGCCAGTCTCGACCGAGAACTTCTGCTCAAGGACCGGGTTACCGTCGTTGTTGAGGATCGGCTTGCCGTCTTCACCGGTCTTCTTGGTCCAGTTCTTCAGGTTAATGCCGATACCGCCGGTCACGTCGACCGTGGTCGCGAAGATCGGCGAAATGCCGTTGGTGCCCGCGACGACCGGTGCGAAGTTGACGAAGGGCACATAGGGGCTGGCCTGCTTGCCGGTCCAGAGCGCCACGTTGTTGACGCCCGACATGCGCGACGAACCGACGCCCATCGTGCCCTTCTCGGCAATCATCATCACGCGCTTGTCCGGGTGCTGCTTCTGCAGCGCGACGATTTCCTGCTGCGCTTCGGGCGTAATCATGCATTGGCCGTGCAGCTGACGGTCCGAACGCGAATGCGCCTGGTTGCCGGGCGACAGAAGGTCGGTCGAGATATCGCCTTCGGCGGCGATGAAGGTCACGACCTTGATCTCGTCCTCGACATCCGGGAGCTTGGTGAAGAACTCGGCCTTGGCATAGCTTTCGAGAATGCCCTTCGCGACCGCATTGCCAGCCTTGAAGGCGTCTCGCAGACGGAACATGTCGGCGTCGTAGAGGAAGACCTGCGTCTTCAGCACCTCACCGGCCTGCCCGGAAATTGCAGCATCCTCGCCAAGCGCGATGTCGAGCAGCACTTCGACCGAGGGCCCGCCCTTCATGTGCGACAGGAGTTCGAGGGCGAACTCGGGGGTGATCTCCGGGACGACAGTTTCGCCGAGGATGATCTTCTTGAGGAAAGCAGCCTTGACCCCGGCAGCACTCGTCGTGCCCGGCAGCGTATTGTAGATGAAGAAGTTTAGCGCGTCCTTGCGATGCTCGCTACCGGCATCTTCAATCAATGCAATGATTTCGCCGACAAGCGCGCCATCATCAATCGGCCTGGGAGCGAGCCCTTGCGTTTCTCTGCTTTTGATCTCGGCCAGATAGTCCAGGTACAGGTTCATCGCAATCCCAACGTCTAGAGGTACACGGCTGCTGAAAGGCAGCGCCACCGAACCGCATGTTCGCCGGCCCAGCTTCTTATGCGCCACGAGTAGGTCAACCAACGCCAGCTGGCAAGATGCCGTATTTTAGTAAAAAAGTGGTGCTTTCAATTCATGTTTATCTGAATAAAGATGCTCGTAGCGAGCGAGCCGAATGGAAAGACCGTTTTACCCCACCGGCTGTTCCCATCAGACAACTGACGACGCATTGCCTCAGTTAACGCGGTTCGCTCAGCACCTTCTCAAAACCATGTGTCAAACATTCCAATAGCAGATGACGCGATCTGGCTATGATCACCTCTCCGGGCTAAAGATCGAAAGGCGGACGACAGGTTGTCGTCATCCTCAGCGTGCAACAGAACCCGTGCCTCGGCTATCATGGCTTTTGGTACGAACGCCATTTCAAGCATAGCGCGCAATTTGATGAGGGTCGTGATGCGTAAAGCCGCCGTTCCGTTTTCTATGTAGCGATCATTGAAACGCGGTAACCGTCACCGTTAAGGCGACGAGGTGTCCGGCTGCGGCCACCGCTGCAGCGCGTCTCGCCCAGTGTCCGTCAGGCCGTAGACTCCCCTGTCGAGGCGCTCGAACCAGCCGTAGACATTGGAAAGCAGGATTTTACCGGCGTCCGGTACATTGGCGCGCACTGCGCGCACGGGCAGCGGCCCACCGGCAAGCGCCGCGGCGCAGCCGAGCGCCTGCTGGCGGTAGGCTGTCATGACCGGTGCACGGGTGCTGCCGCCGCGGGCCGGATCGCCGCGCCGCTTCTGGTGCTCCCGCATCAGCCGCGACCGGCGCTTCGGATTGGTTCGCGGCATGGGGGATATGGAACCGACGATGACGCTGACGTCATCGGCATCGGAAACGCCGAGCATGCCGATGCCCAGCCGGCGGCAGAGGTCACGGTAGCGCTTGTCGGATTCCCGCCCCCTGCCCCTCGCCGAGACCCTTGCGGCGATCCAGACCTCGTCCGAGACGGCAGCCCGGTCTACGGCCTGGAGGATGAGCTCCAGGTTGAACGTCAGCTTCAGCTCGCAGATCACGACGACGGGCGGATCGTCATTGCTCAGCCCGACAAGGTCACAGCCGCCGATTTCCCCCTTGACGACATAGCCGGCCTTTTCGAGGAAGTCTTTGACGGGCAGGTAGAGTGAGGTTTCCATAGGCCTGCGGAGCGGTGACGACGCGGAGAATCGCCCAGCAGGCTACATTGAACCGCCGGGATGGGACACCCCGTCTCCTACGTGCCGCACGATATGTCTACCCCTCCCCCCGATGGAGCGACCGGCGCTCGCTTTCTATCGGTTTTTCCAATGAGCTGCACGGGCTTCCCAGCGCTGGATGATCCCGTGTTCGACGACCAGCATGACGGCGACGAACGCGAGGGAATAGACCAGCACATGGGTGGTCTCGAACTGCTGGAAATAGAGGTGGATGCGAAAGCCTATGCCATTCGACCGGCCGAGGAATTCGACGACGAGAACGATCTTCCAGATTACGGCGATGCCGTTGCGCGCGGCGACCGCGAGCCAGGGTGCAAGCTGCGGCAGCACAAGATGGCGAAGGCGCTCGTGACCGGACAGGCGGGCGACGGCGGCAAGGTCCTCCAGCGCCGGATCGAAGGCACGCACGCCCTGCCGCACGGTGATCATAACCATGGCCGTCTTGTTGAGGGTCACCGCGACGATGGCTGCCAGTTCGTTGAGCCCGATCCAGAGATAGCAAAGCACGATCAGCACGAGCGCCGGCAGGTTCATGAAGATCGTGACCCAGGGGTCTGCCCAGCGGTTGAGGGCCCGATAGCGTCCGAGAAGGAAGCCGAGCAGGCTGCCGGCCGCCATGGCGAGCGTGAAGGAAACGACAACGCGCAGCAGCGTTGCAAAAAGCTCGCGCGGCAGGCGCCCTGCGATGGTTTCCGACCAGAAGACCCGCGCCACGTCGACAGGCCCCGGCAAGACCGTCGGGTCGGCCTTCAGGCCGGCAAGCGCCGCCCAGAACAGGCCAAAGAGGCCGAGGGATAGAAAGAAGACGCCAACCGACGGGCGGTCTTCGGCATGGATCTGCGTCATCGGAAATCTCCCACCCCGACTATAGCCGCCGAACCATGCCGCCGATCCGCGACCTTGGTCGTATGGCGGCCTTCCGACAGGTGCATAGAAATCGTGACGGGAGGATCCGGCGATGGAAAGAGGCTTGGCGCGATGCGGCCTGCTGCTGAGCATTTTTATCCTCGGCCTTATTCTGTGTGGCCGGAACGCGCCGGCGGCCGTGCTCGACCACCAGGCGCTGGCCGGCATGATCGTGCCACCCTATGCGCTGGGAGAGCCGGTCAACGACAAGGGCGTCTGGACGCTGCTCAACTCCGGTGGGGCGGAGGCCGGCTATGTCTTCGAGACGGGGCCGCTCGCACCGCTGCCCGGCTTTTCAGGCGCGCCGATCAACATGCTTGTGACAATCGACCGGGATGGCCGCTTCCTTGATGTCAGGCTCCTTTCGCACAACGAGCCCATCTTCGTTTCCGGTCTGGGAGAGGCACCCTTGCGCGCCTTTCTCGAACAGTATCGCGGGCATTCGATCCGCGAGCCGCTGGTTGTCGGCACACCCTATGGCGAGGCCGGCAATGGCTCCGATCTCGTCTATCTCGACGGCGTAACCAAGGCGACGGCGTCGGTGCGCATCGCCCATGAATCGATCCTCGCCGCAACGCTCGACGTGGTGCGCGAGAAGATGCAGGGCGTGGTGAGCGGCCCGCCGGTACACCCCGATCCGGCAGTCGATGAGGTGCTTGACTGGCCGACGCTGGTCGAGCGCGGCCTCGCCCGGAACCTCACGGTTACCAACGCTGCGCTCGATGCGGCGTTCGGCAAGACGATCTGGGCGCATGACGACCCGGAGGCAGCAGCGGATCCAGAGGGGCTTTTCCTTGATCTCTGGGCGGTCGACATCGGTCCGCCGGCCATCGCGCGCGCTGTGCTGGACGATGAAAGCCTTGCCGACCTCCAGCGCCTTGCGCGCATCTCTCCCGATGACGAGCCCATCCTCCTCATCGAGGCTGGGCGCCATGGCCTCGTGTCGCCGGATTTCGTGCGCAACACGGCACCGGACCGCCTGGCGGCAGAGCAGGACGGCCTGCCCGTCGCGCTGCGCGATGCCGACCTTGCGGTAGAGACACGGACGGGCGTGCCGCTGGGCACGACGATGCTTCTGCGTATCGACCGTCGCCTTGGCTTCGACCCGACGCGGGACTGGACGCTCTCCGCACAGGCCGTGCGCATGCATGGCATGCTGAAGCCGGAGGTCGGCTCCGTCCATTTCCCGCTCGTCCTCAGGGCTGACCCCGCCTTCTTCAGCCGTCCGGTGGTTGCGGCTGCGTTGGCGCCATGGCAGGCGGCACTGGCCGATCGGAAATGGGATCTCGCCGCGCTCGGCGTGCTTCTGACAGGGCTGCTGGCGGCGGTCGGCCCCGGCATGCATCGTCTCGCTCAACCCGCCACGCTGCGTCCGGCACGGCTCGCCCTCCTGGCGCTTGTCGTCGTGTTCGTCGGCTGGTGGGGGCAAGGCCAGCTTTCGATCGTCACGCCGCTCGCCGTGCTGCGGACAGCGGTCGATGGCGGCAGTCTCGCCGTGTTGCTCTACGATCCCTTCTCGCTGCTGATCTGGGGGGCTGCCATTCTTGGTTTCGTGCTGTGGGGGCGCGGCCTTTTCTGCGGCTGGCTCTGCCCCTTCGGTGCCATGCAGGAATTCGCCCACCATGTTGGCAGGCTGCTGCGGCTGCCGCAGTGGAACCCCTCCCCTGTCTGGGACAGCCGGTTGAAGGCCGGCGCGTGGCTTGCGCTTGCCGGCCTCCTCGCGGTCGCGGTGCTCGCGCCGGAAAAGGCTGAGACGGCCGCCGAGATCGAACCCTTCAAGACGGCAATCACCACCTTGTTCCAACGTGAATGGTACTATGTCGCCTATGCCGGATTCTGGCTGCTGCTTGCCATGGTCACCTTCAAAGGCTTCTGCCGTTATGTCTGTCCGCTGGGGGCGCTCATGGCCATCGGTGGCCTGCTGCGGCTGCGCCGATGGATTCCCCGCCGTGCAGAATGCGGTTCGCCCTGCCAGCTTTGCCGCGTACGCTGCCCCTATGGCGCCATCCGCAAGACAGGCGAGATCGCCTATTCGCAATGTTTCCAATGCCTCGACTGCGTCTCGATCCACGATGACGGCGCGCAATGCGTGCCGCTCGTGCTGGCCCGCCGGAAGAGTGCACCAAGCCCGCGGGCGGCACGGGCATGAACCGACGCCGCTTTCTCCTGATAACCGCCGCGGTGGCCGCCTTTCCCGGCGCCGCCCGCGCCGGGTTCACGCGCTGGCAGGCAGACATGCTCGGCGGCACGGTGCGCGTCGATCTGCGGGGCCCGCGTGATCTTGCGCAGGATGTCGCCACCCGGATCGGCGCGGCAATCGCGGAGGTGGAGGCTGCAGCAAGCCTCTTCAATTCCGATTCCGCCCTCAGCCGCTTGAATGCCGCAGGACGGCTCGACGATCCGCCCCCTGTCCTTCTCGACCTGATGCGCCTTTCCGGGGAAATGCATGCGATGACGGACGGACGTTTCGATCCGACGATCCAGCCACTTTGGCGTGCTCTGGCGGAAGGGCGCGACCCCGCGCCCGCGCACGCCGCGATCGGCCTGGCACGGGTACAGGTCGGCCCGCCGATCCGGCTCGACAAGGGACAGGCATTGACCTTCAACGGTATCGCGCAGGGCTATGCCGCCGACCGGGTGCGTGGACTGCTGCAGGAGGCAGGCTATCGCGATGCGCTCGTCGATATGGGGGAGTTCGCGGCACTCGGTGGGCCGTTCCACATTTCCATCGAAGATCCAGCCCTCGGCGGAATCGCCACCCGCCGCCTTTCGGGCAATGCCGTTGCCACGTCAAGCCCGACGGCGATGCGGATCGGGGGCGGCTTCCATATCCTCGGCCCACGTGGTGAAACGCCGGGCTGGTCGACAGTTTCGGTGGAGGCAGAGAACGCCGCACTGGCCGATGGCTTCTCAACGGCCTTTTGCCTGATGCCCGGCGAGGCGATACGCGCCTCGCTCCACCGCTGCCCTGCGGTGACGCGGGTAACGGCAATGGATTTCGCCGGCGATGTTTCGACGTTCTGAACCTTAGCGCGTGGGCGGGGTGAAGGTCAGGCCGTGGGCCGCGAAGATACGCGCGATCTCACCGTCGGCGAGCGCCGCCGCGATAGCTTCGTCGACGGCATAGGCGAGGTCCTTGTGCTGGAAGTTGATGCCGATGCCGACCGTCCAGCTTCCCCGGGCAAAGCCGACAAGCGGTGGGGCGTGCACCGTCAACCCGCTTTCCGGATGGCGCACGAGCCCGGCTTCCAGCTCCGCACGCGGACCCATCGCAGCCTTGGTTACGCCCTCCGCCAGCCCATCCATTGCCGCAGCCACCGACCGGTACCGATGGATCTTGTCGACGGGGCCAATCAGGGAAGTGAGGTAGAAATCGGCGATGGAATCGTTCTCGACGGCAACCGGATCGAAGCGGAAGAAGGGCGGCGTCGGCCCTTTCTCCGCATAGTCGGCCGCACGATAGGCGATCGCGATGCTTTCCGTGGCATATTGTCCGGTGAAGGTAACCTGCTCGATACGGCAGACGAGGGCACTGTCATAGGGCACATGCAGCATCACGTCGCTGACGCGGCCGCCGACGGTCGCGCCCTTCCAGACATAGTTCAGGAGGTCCGCCTCCAGGTTTTCCCCGGCGGCAACGAGGCGGAATTTCGCCTCGACACCAAGGCCCTTGGCGATCAGCCGCCCGATCTCGACGTCGACACCGACTGCTTTGCCCTTTTCCTCATAGGACCAAGGCGCATAGTCCGCATAGACGGCGAATTCTATCCAGCCTTCTTCAAGAATCCGGTCGAAATCGCGACCGACATCCTGCGCGAAAGTGTTCTGCGGTTTGGGTTGAGGCTTGTAGTCCTCGCAACGCGCAAAAGCGCCGCCCGGGAGGGCGACGCCGAGGACAAGGGCCAGAAGAGCACGGCGGAGCATGCGCGTTACTGCGTGGCCGAAAGGCCGACCGTCAGCACTTCCGCCGCCTTCTTCCAGCTTTCCGGCGTTTCGGAGAGAATGCGTGCTGCCTCGTAGGTCACGCTGTCGGCCACGGGAGCGCCGGACGCGGTCTTTACTTCGGACGCGATCGTCTCCAGTTCCTTCCTGAGCGCTGCCGTATCAGCCACCTTGCCGCTGCCCAGTTCGTCGCGGATCTCATGCAGGCGCTGGGCATGGTTGTCGAGCGCCCCATCCTCTGGCCGGGTTTCCACATAGGTGCGGATCGCCCAGGCTGCTTTCTGGCCAAGAATGTCGCCGAAAGCCGGCATCTTCGTCGTGCCGTCCTGGGTGTAGCCGTGGCGGAAGCGTTCCATGAACCACTCGTCGCCGGCTTCCTCGGCCTCAAGGAAGCGCAGGTCCGGCGCAAGCCCGCCCGAAACCGCGCCGAGGCCATGACAGCGCGCGCAGTTCTGGTTGAAGCCCGAAGCGCCGATCTCCACCGCCTTCAGCCAGGCCTCGTGACCGATCGCCGCCTCGCGATAGGGATTCTCGGTCAGCCATTCCTCGCCCACGTCAGGCAGGGCATCCGTGTTGACAGGCTGCGGCGCCACATCGCCATGGGCGATCACGATGCTCGTCGTCGCCAAGAGGATGAAAGCAGCGATCCCGCCGCGAATAATATTGGCCGACATGCGGTCCTCCCTCGCATTTCCAACTGCCATTTTTCTACGGCAAGCCCCGGCCGTAGCGATATGCGACCTAGGTCGCCCCGCCCCATGGCACCAAGGTCGTATTTCGGGGTTCGTGCGCTGCCGCCATGCTCGCCTTCAGGAGGATGAGACATGCCGGTACGCTTCATGCTGCGCCGCGAGGGGCTTTGCCTTGCGGCCGCGTTCGTCTTTTGCGCTTCGTCGGCTGCAGCCACGATCGCCATACCGATGACCTATCTTCGGCAGGAGGTGGCGGCACCGCCGGTTCTCTCCAATCTCGACCCCATCCCGGAGGATCGTGGCATTGCGGGCGCGCAGGTTGCTCTGACCGATACGAAGACGACCGGCAGCTTCATGGGTCACGACTACAGCCTCTCCGTCATCTCTGTGGAGCCCGGCGGCGATTTTCTCGACGCGGCTCGCAAGGCACTTTCGGCCTCCAAAATCCTGTTCCTCGATGCCACGCCGGAAGGCATTCTTGCAGTCGCGGACTTGCCGGAGGCCCGGAACGCCCTTCTCTTCAACGTCGCCTCGGGCGAACGGCGACTGCGCGATGTCGAGTGCCGCCCCAACCTGCTGCATACCATGACCGAAGATGCCATGCGTAGCGACGCCCTTATGCAGGTGCTGAAAGCCCGCCGGTGGACACGGACGGTGATGATCGCCGGCCCGAAACCGGAGGATCGCGCCTTCGCCGAGACCCTGCGCGCCTCGGCGCAAAAATTCGGCGTCGAAATCCTCGCCTCGAAGGAGTGGTCCTTCGATACGGACCTGCGTCGCGCTGCCGGGCAGGAAATTCCGCTCTTCACCCAGGATTTTCCCGATCACGACGTGCTTTTGATCGCCGACGAGGCAGATGATTTCGCCCGCTATGTCGCTGACAACACCTGGCTGCCCCGTCCCGTCGCAGGCTCGGACGGACTTCGCGGCGAAGGCTGGGCACCGGTGCTCGAGCAATGGGCGGCCGTGCAGTTGCAGAACCGGTTCGAGAAGGCTGCCGGGCGCGAGATGGGCTCCCGCGACTACGCGGCCTGGACGGCGCTGCGCAGCATCGGCGAAGCGGTGACACGCACCAACACCGCGGATCCCGCGGTGATCCGCGGCTTCATCCTCTCGGACAAATTCGCCCTCGACGGCTTCAAGGGCCGCAGCCTCAGTTATCGCGCCTGGAACGGGCAGCTCCGCCAACCCATGGCGGTCGTTAATGCCCGCGCCTTGGTCGAGCTGACACCGCTCGACGGCTATCTGCACCAGACCAACGAAATGGACACGCTGGGCCTCGACCGGCCCGAAAGCGCCTGCACTGCCTTTGGAGGATGAAATGAGATTTCCGGTCCTGTTGATCGCCCCGCTTCTGGTCGCTGCCCCGCTCCAGGCTCTGGCCGGCGAGATTTGGGTGACGAATGAGAAGGACGATACGATCTCCGTAATCGACACGGCGACCCTCGAGGTCGTGCGTACTATCAAGACCGGTGAGCGACCCCGCGGCATCACGTTCAATTCCGACCACAGCCGCGTCTACATTTGTGCGTCCGACAGCGACACGGTCCAGGTGATGGATCCGGCAACCGGCGAGATCCTGCATGACCTTCCCTCCGGGGAGGACCCCGAGCAATTCGTTCTCGCGCCGGACGACAGGCATCTGTGGATCGCCAATGAGGACGACGCGGTGACGACCGTCGTCGATGTCGAGACGCGCAAGGTCGTAGGCCAGATCAATGTCGGCATCGAGCCCGAGGGCATGGCTGTCTCACCGGACGGCAAGATCGTCATCACCACCTCGGAAACGACGAATATGGCCCATTGGATCGACACGGAGAAGAAGGCGATCTTCGCCAACACACTGGTGGATTCCCGCCCGCGTCATGCCGAATTCGCCAGGGAAGGTGCGGAACTGTGGGTCTCCTCGGAGATTGGCGGAACGATTACCGTTTTCGATGTCGCCACCCAGGCGGAAAAGGCGAAGATCCGCTTCGAGATCACGGGTGTCAACGCCGACCTCATCCAGCCCGTCGGCTTCGAGTTCACGCCCGATGGCAAGACGGCGTTCGTCGCGCTCGGACCGTCCAATCACGTGGCGGTGATCGATGCCGATACGTTTGTGGTCCAGAAATACGTGCTTGTCGGCCGTCGTGTCTGGCACCTCGCGTTTTCGCCCGACCACACGCAGCTCTTCACCACCAACGGTGTTTCAGGGGACGTCACCGTGGTCGATGTCGCCACGCTGGAACCCGTGAAATCCATCAAGGTCGGCCGTTTCCCCTGGGGTGCGGCGACCCGTCCATGACTTTTTGAGAGGGAGGATAAGATGAAGAAAGCAATTCTGGCCGCAATCATACTCGCCGCCATACCCTTCGCCGCGCAGGCGGATGACGAAGACGACGCCAAACCCGAGGCGGGCCTGGGGCTCGCCGGCCTCTTGTCGAAATCCAACCGCCAGAGCCTGCCAAACATCACGCTCTCGGCTGGGCAGCCGGTTTCCAAGGCGCCGCTGACGCTGAAGTCGGGGAAGTACTACACAGTGAAGATCGAAGCGGATGGCAGCCAGGAGCTGGCGCTGGAAGGAGCCGGGTTCTTCAGGGCTGTGTGGATCAACGAGATCGTCATTGAGGGTATCGAGATCCGTCCCCTCGGCATCGATTCCATCGAATTCGACGAGGCGGGCGAGGCGGAAATCAGCTTCGTTGCGATCAAGCCGGGCAGCTACCACCTGAAGGTTCCCGGTAGCACAGGCGACAGCCAACAGGTCGCAATCACCATAGAGTAGTCGACCATGGGCGGTTTGACGGTGGAGGGCATCAGTCATGATTGGGGCGCGCGCCCCGCGCTCGATGACGTGTCGTTTTCCGTCGAGTCCGGCCGCTTTTGCGCCCTGCTCGGGCCGAACGGTGCCGGGAAGTCGACACTGTTCGGAATGCTCACGCGGCTTTTCACGCCGCGTGCCGGCCGGATCGTGATGGCGGGTTTTGACATGGCGCGCGCGCCACGCGCCGCCCTCGCCCGCATGGGCGCCGTCTTCCAGGCCTCCACGCTCGATCCGGATCTCACCGTCCGGCACAACCTCCTCTACTTCGCCGCGCTGCATGGCCTTTCGGGGCGCGAGGCGGAGGTGCGCACGATTGCAGCACTTGAGCGGCTCGGCATGGCAGAGCGTGCAGGGGAGAAAGTCGCAAAACTCAACGGCGGCCACCGCAGGCGGATGGAAATCGCCCGCGCCCTCCTGCATAGGCCGCAGGTGCTGCTGCTGGATGAGCCGACGGTCGGCCTCGACGCGGCCGCACGCGCTGCCATCACCGCCCACGTGCACGACCTCTCGACGGACGGGCTGACCGTGCTTTGGGCGACCCACCTGGTGGACGAGGTGCGCAAGACCGATCGGCTTGTCATCCTCCATCGTGGCAGCGTGCTTGCCGACGGCGAGGCTGGAGAAATCGGCGGTGCGGATCTCACGGCCCGCTTCCTTGCACTGACGGGAGAACGGGCATGACGACGGAGGCTCTGGACGGAGCCGAACCGCAAACTCGCGGCGTACGGCGTTCCCGTCCCCTCACCGCGCTTCGGGCAATCCTCTATCGGGAAGCGTTGCGGTTTCTCGGCCAGCGCGGGCGGCTTGTCGCGGCACTGGTACGACCGTTGGTCTGGCTCTTCGTCTTCGCCACCGGCTTTCGCGCCGCGCTTGGCCTTTCCATCACGCCACCTTACCAGACCTACATCACCTACGAAATCTACATCGTACCGGGGCTGGTTGGCATGATCCTGCTGTTCAGCGGGATGCAATCGTCCCTCAGCCTCGTCTATGATCGGGAGATGGGATCGATGCGGCTTCTCCTGACCGCGCCGCTGCCACGCTGGTGGCTGCTGTTCTGCCGGTTGCTGGCCGGCAGCCTGATCGCAGTGCTGCAGGCCTATACCTTCCTCGCCATCGCCGCGCTTTACGGGATTCGCTTTCCCTGGCTGGGTTATCTTGCCGCCGCCCCAGCCATGGCGGTCGCCGCGATGATGCTCGGCGCGCTCGGTCTCCTGCTCTCCTCCTTCATCCGACAGCTGGAGAATTTCGCAGGTGTGATGAACTTCGTGATCTTTCCGATGTTCTTCCTCTCCTCGGCGCTCTATCCGCTCTGGAAGATGGCCGAAGCCTCGCCGCGCCTGCGGGACCTGTGTGCGCTCAATCCCTTTACCCATGCCGTCGAGCTGATCCGCTTTTCCCTCTACGCCAAGGGCAATCTTACGGCGCTCGCCGTCACCCTCGCCGCCTTCGCCGTGTTCGGCCTCATCGCCATCTGGGGTTACGACCCCGCCCGTGGCCTGACGGCGCGAAAGGCCTGAACTGGAGACCCACCATGCGTCTTGTCATCGTTACCGCGAGCCTGTTGTTCCTTTCTGCCAACACGACCCTGTCGCAGGCGGATGCCGGTGCCGGCGGCACGCTCAATCCGGAGGAACTGACGCTGAACCGCGTCATGAAGGATATCGCCGAGGGGCGCACCAGCATGACAATCTGCGCGACCGGCTATTACATCACCAAGTCCGGCCGGCATGAGATGGCGCGCGAACTCTTCGAGCGCTGTGCCGAGGCCGGCTGGACTGGAGCAATGACCTGGATGTCGCAGCTCGATGACAATGGCCTCGGCGGTCCTGAAAACCCCGATGCCGCTGCCGAATGGGACCGCCGTGCAGCCGAAGCAGGCGATCCTGTCGGCAAGTTCAACTATGGACTCGACCTGATGCGCGGGCGCGGCGTCGTCGAAAACAAGGCACTCGGTCGCCGTTACATCGACGAGGCGGCCGACAGCGGCCTTCCGTCAGCAAGGCGCCTCAAGGGGGTCGGCTATGACCTCGACGTCGTGACGCCCGACGCCGACAACTGGAAATACGCCCCGGCTTTCTGATCCTCCTCGACAAGCCGTGCCGGCCGGCCCTCCAAGCGAAGGATGCGGCCGGCAAGCCGCTGAGCCTCGGCCCGGACATGGGTGACGAGCAGCGTCGCACAGGGCCGCGCGGTAATCAGTCGCTCGAACAGGCTCATCATTTCATCGGCCAGCACCGGGTCGAGGCTGACGAACGGCTCATCCATCAGCAGGAGATCCGGTCTGCAAGCGAAGGCCCGTGCCAGCGAGAGGCGCCGCTGCTGGCCCAGTGAAAGCATGCCCGGAAAGCGCCCGCCAAGCCCTGCTAGCCCAACCTCCTCCATCCAGTGTCGTGCCTCGATTTCGCTGACACGCGCGACGATGGTGAGGTTCTGCAGAGCCGTGCGCCAGGGCAGGAGAACCGGCTCCTGGAAGACCATCGCGACGCGTTCCGTTGCTTCCAGTCGTCCTTCGAAACGCCTGTCGAGCCCGGCAACGATGCGCAGCAGCGACGTCTTGCCGGCGCCTGAGGGGCCGGTCAGCGCGACGGTTTCACCCGGCACGAGCGAAAGCGCCATCGGGCCAAGCACACGGCCCGGCCCGCCTTTCTCCAGATCGAGCCGCAGGACCGGCTCAGCTGCCGGGATGATGGAAAACGCCATCGGGCAGTTCTTTCAGGTCGCCCACGAGGTCGGCGCCGCCGAGCTCAGTCATGAGGGCAAGCATGCGGGCGGCAGCCTTTTCGTCAACGGCACCCGCCTTCGGCGAACCAGCAAGGAAGCCCGCCTTCAGCGCCTCGAATTCGGCATCGTTCGCCGCCTTCATCATCGGGCGGATACGCGCCCAGGCAGCCGGATCGGACGCCAGCTTTGTCTTGGCGGCATGTGAGGCCGCGGCGATCGCTCCACCAAGACCCGGATTGGCCTTCAACAGTTCACCGCGTACCACATAGCCCACAAGCGGTGTTTGCGGGTCGAGGCCGAGCGCCTCGGCTGCCTTATCGACGGTCATCAGCGGACGCATGCCCGCCGCCTGCATGCGGGCGCCGAAATTCCAGAAATTCAGCGCACCCTGTACTTCGCCGTCGAGCGCTGCCTTGTAGACGAGTGGTGGAGCGCCAAAGATCTGCTCGGTCGTCCCGGAAATATCGAAGCCCTCCACTTTCTGCGCATAGGCGCGCAGGATCAGCCAGCTCTTGTCGATGGGGCTTCCCGCAACACCGATCTTCTGGCCTTTGAGATCCGCAAGCGTTTTGGCCGGACTGTCGGCCGCGACCATAAGGGCGCCGACGGCGCGCGAATAGGGGATGAAGACAAGATCGCGACCGGCAGCGCGCTCGCGCGCCACCCAGAGCCAGTCGGAAACGATCATGTCCACTTCGCCGGCGACGAGCGCGATTTGCGCCGCCGGCGCACCGGCAACATCACTCACATCGAGGGCAAAGCCATTTGCCTTGTCGAAGCCGTAGTGACGGATCGTGTCGGCTTCCCAGTTCACCGTGCCCGAAAGCTGCAGCGCGGCGCGCACGACGGGCGTCTCGGCGAGTGCCGGCGTAAATGACAGGAGCGCGGCCGCAACCGCGCCGGCAAGCGATTTCAGGATCGTCATAGGCTCTCCTCCCCTTGGTCCCGAGATGCTACCCCCCTGCCCTATCGCTCGATATACGACCTATTGACGGGGGGCGAAGATGCCGGAAACCCGCCGCAACGGGCATTTTACGACCAAGGTCCAATTCAACCCTTCCCGAACAGCACCGATGATCCCCCTCGTGGAGCCCGCGTCCTGCTGCGGGCATGGAGTGGGAGGATGCCATGAGGAAACTCGTATTGGCCGCGATTGCGGCCATCGCCTGTTCGAGCGCCGCTTATGCCGGCGTGACCGAGGACGATCTTGCCAAGGACGCCGAAACCGTCGGCGACGTCTTGACCAACGGCATGGGCCGCGGCCTGCAACGGTTTTCGCCGATGGAGACGCTGAACACCAAGAACGTCAAGAATCTCGTGCCGGCCTGGGCCTTCTCGCTTGGCGGTGAGAAGCAACGCGGCCAGGAAAGCCAGCCGATCATCTATGACGGCATGATGTACATTACCGGCTCCTACAGCCGACTCTATGCCATCGACATCAAGACAGGCAAGGAAGTCTGGCAGTATGACGCGCGCTTGCCCGAGGGTATCCTCCCCTGCTGCGACGTGGTCAACCGTGGCGCGGCGATCTTCGGTGACAACATCTATTTCGGCACGCTCGACGCGCGCATCGTCGCGCTGAACCGCAAGACAGGCGACGTGGTCTGGAACAAGAAGATTGCAGACTACAAGGAAGGCTACAGCTACACCGCCGCCCCGCTGATCGTGAACGGTCTCGTCGTGACGGGCAATTCGGGCGGCGAGTTCGGCGTCGTCGGCGAGGTGCAGGCGCGCAATGCCGAGACCGGCGAACTCGTCTGGACCCGTCCCGTCATCGAAGGGCATATGGGAACCTTCAAGGGCAAGGAAAGCACGATGACCGGGACGCTCAACGCGACCTGGCCGGGCGACCTGTGGAAGACGGGCGGGGGAGCGACCTGGCTTGGCGGTTCCTATGACGAGGACACCAAGACGCTGATCTTCGGCGCGGGCAATCCGGCTCCGTGGAACAGCCATCTGCGCAATGCTGGCAAGCCTGTGGAAGGCAACAAGGGCGACAACCTTTATGCCGCCTCGCGCCTCGGTATCGACCCCGAAAACGGCGAGATCAAGTGGCACTTCCAGACGACACCCCGCGAAGGCTGGGATTTCGACGGCGTGAACGAGGTCGTTCCTTTCGTCGACAAGGACGGGAACAAGCGCTTCGCCACTGCAGACCGTAACGGCTTCTTCTACGTGCTGAACCGCGAGGACGGGAAATTCGTCGCCGCCCATCCCTTCGTGAAGAACATCACTTGGGCCAAGGGTATCGATGAGACCGGCAGGCCGATCTACAACGAGGACAACCGTCCGGGCGATGCGGCCGCGGCCGCTGACGGCGCGAAAGGCCAGCAGGTTTTTGCCGTGCCCTCGTTCCTCGGCGGCAAGAACTGGATGCCAATGGCCTACAGCCCGAAGACGGGCCTGTTCTACGTGCCTTCCAACGAATGGGGCATGGACATCTGGAATGAGCCCATCAGCTACAAGAAGGGCGCGGCTTACCTCGGTGCCGGTTTTACCATCAAACCGCTCTTCGAGGACCATATCGGCAGCCTCAAGGCAATCGACCCGAGCACCGGCGAAATCAAGTGGGAATACAAGAACAGTGCTCCGCTATGGGGTGGCGCGATGGCAACGGCCGGCGGCCTCGTGTTCTTCGGTACTCCGGAAGGCGACTTCGTCGCGCTCAACAACGAGACCGGCGAGGAATTGTGGAAGTTCCAGACGGGCTCAGGCATCGTCGGCCAACCAGTGACCTGGGAGCAGGACGGCGAGCAGTATGTGTCCGTGATTTCGGGTTGGGGCGGCGCCGTTCCGCTGTGGGGCGGAGAGGTCGCGAAGAAGGTCAACTACCTCAACCAGGGCGGTACAGTCTGGACCTTCCGTCTGCCAAAACAACTGGCCTCGCTGGACTGAGATGAAGAGCCGGGCGGAAACGCCCGGCTTTGTTGCTTTGGCGCTGGCCGAAAGGCCGATGAAGACGGACGAATTTGATGCTAAGCTACCGCCAGCCCTATCGGGAATTTCGCATGATACCAGTTCTAGTGCCGGAAAAACCTCTTCGCATGCTGCGGTCGGCGCTGATTGTCGACGATCATCCGTTGTTCTGCGATGCATTGTCGATGACGCTGACGGGACCGGTGGGCATTCCGGATGTCGAAGCCGTCGGTACGCTTGAAGCGGCGCTGACGCGGCTTGCCAGCGGGCCGTCGCCGGACGTTGTCGTGCTCGATCTCAACCTGCCCGACGTCAACGGCCTCGATGGCGTGGTGCGCCTGCGCCAAGCAGCGCCGGAGACGCCGATCGTCGTCGTCTCGTCGCTCGATGAGGTTCGTATCGTGCGGGCGGCCCTGAAGGCCGGCATCAATGCCTTCGTGCCAAAACATGCTTCGCGCGAAGAATTCCGCGAAGCCTTCGCCGTCATCGCACGCGGGGAGATCCACGCAAGCCGTCTGGCACTGGAAGGATCCGTACCGAGCCCCTCGGAAGAGGCGGTCAAGCGGCTTGCATTGCTGACGCGCCAGCAGGCCCGCATCCTGCAGCTTGTCTGTGCTGGCCGCATGAACAAGCAGATCGCCTACGAGCTTTCCATCGCCGAGACGACGGTGAAAGCGCATGTCACCGCCATCATGCGCAAGCTCGGTGTGCAGACACGCATGCAGGCGGTGCTGTTCGCGCAGGAAGCAAGCTTTGCAATCATGGTTACTGACACCTGAAGGTGATTTTGGAAGGCCAGTGCGGGACTTCCGGCATGACGGTGCGTGAACGTGTCGATCGGCCAATTCGTCGGGATTTTCTGGCGGATACTAAGACCATCGGCTAACGGCTTCATTCCCCGCTGGCGCGGCCCCGCGGCGGATGCTTAAGATAGAGACGGGGGAACGGCGGAGGAGGCCATCGCCCGTGGATGAACACTTCGTTACCCGTGCGCTCGTATCGGCGCATGAGAGCTGTCCGGTTGCGCGCCTGGCTGCGGGTCTTGGCCCCGGCCCGTTTGCGCTTGTCCTGCTCTTTGTTTCACCCGAAGCCGATGTCGCGGCCGTCGTTTCGGAGAGCTTCAGAGCTTGGCCGGGTGCCAGGATCGCCGGCTGCACCACGGCCGGAGAAATTTCCGGGGCGGGCTATGAGGAGGAGAGCATTGTCGCAGTCGGGTTTCGCGCAAATCATTTCGCTGCCGAAACATTTTTGATCCAGAACCTCTCCGCGCTTGCCGCCGACACGCTGTCCGATACTCTGCTACACATCCGCCAGACCCTTGCCCGCGATCACGGCCATTTGGCGCAAGAGTTCGCCCTCCTCCTCGTCGACGGGCTTTCAGCGCGCGAAGACGAACTCGCCTCCGCACTCGCCGCCGCTACGGGTGCGATGCCTTTGATCGGCGGTTCGGCGGGAGACGGCGTCCATTTCCGGGAAACGCTCGTCTTTGAGGGAGAGCGGCTTCTCTCCAATGCTGCGGTCATCTCGGTGATCCGTGGCGACTGTCCGTTGCGCCCGTTCAAGATGGATCACATCAAGCCGACGGAGCGACGGATGGTCGTAACCGAGGCAAATCCCGCAGCCCGCATCGTGCGGTGTATCAATGGCGAGCCGGCGGTACGGGAATATGCCCGCCTGATCGGCATGGAGCCGGAGAGCGTCAACACCCTCACCTTCGCCATTCATCCGCTGACCGTGCGGATGGGAGACCGTCACCACGTCCGCGCCATTCAGCGGGTACTGCCATCCGGCGAGCTGCTGTTCTTCTCAGCGATCGACGAGGGCATGGTGCTTACCATCGCCGAGCCGCACGATCTGGTAGGGCATCTTTCAACAGAGCTGCAGGCGTTGAAGGATCCGGCCGATCCCGTCGCAGTTCTCGCCTTCGACTGCATTCTGCGGCGCATCGAGGCACAGGAGCGGCAGATGACAGGTCCTGTCTCCGAACTTCTGCGCCAGCACGGCGTCATTGGCTTTTCCACCTACGGTGAGCAGATCGGCCCCATGCACATAAACCATACGATGACCGGCTTCGCCTTCTACCCACCCGGTACCGTCGTTTCGGAAGGTGGCTCATGAGCACCCGGATTTCCAACGGCCTGTTTGATCCGGCCGATGGCGATAGCCGCAACCTCGAGAAAATGCTTGTCATCGCTGACGCGCTGATGCGCCATGTCGAGCAGAATACCGGCGACCGTGGCGCCGCCTTCGAGCAGTTCCGGCGTGCGGCCATGCTCGAAGAAAGGGTTCGTCAACGTACGCGGGATCTCGAAGCGACGCTGAAATTGCTCAACGAGGCCAACAGCGCCACGGAGCGCGCGCGCCGTGACCTGTCCCAGGCGATCGAGGCCATCGAGGAAGGGTTTGCGCTCTTCGATCCGGCTGAAGTGCTCGTGCTCTGCAATTCCCGCTTCTGTCGAGACCTCGTGGACATTCACGAGAAACTTGCTCCCGGCATTACCTTTGCCGACTATGTGGAAACCGCCAGCCGCTCCACATACCTCGCCCTCCCCCGCGGCGTGACCCCCAAATCCTGGGTAGCCGAGCGCATGCGCCTGCACCGGGCACGGCAGGTCTTCAATGTCGGGCTTAGTGGTGACCGCTGGCTTCAGGTCAGCGAGCAACGAACAGCCGATGGCGGCACTGTCATTCTCCAGACCGACATTACTGACCTGATCCGCATGGAGCGCTCCGAACGTGGCAAGCTGCTCGATGACCAGGCCCGTATGATCCGGGCCACGCTGGAGCACATAAATCAGGGCGTCGGCATTTTCGACGCCAACCGCCGACTGGTGGGATGGAACAGCCGGGTCGCGCAGCTGTTCGACATTCCGCCACGCCTCCTACGGCGAGGAATACCCTTCGAGCTGCTGGCAGACTACATCGCCGACGCCATCACCCTTGGCGATGGTTTTTCCGGTGACACCTTGCGTCAGTGGATCGATGGCCGGCTACCGCGCGGGCCTCTATCCTTTGAGATCACCCATGCCTCCGGCATCATCCTCGATGTCTTCGCGCAGGAAGTGCCGGGGCGCGGCTTTGTCATGTCCTTTGCCGATGTCACGCGCGAGCGGCTCGCCATCCACGCCATGATCCGCGCCAACAACTCGTTGGAAGCGCGCGTGGCAGCGCGCACCGGCGACCTTGCGGCCGCCCTTGCCGAAGCCGAGCGTGCCAACTCAGCCCGCGTGCGCTTCGTCGCCGCGGCAAGCCATGACCTCCTGCAGCCGCTTTCCGCCGCGAAGCTTTTCGTTGCCGCCGCAAGGGATGACGCGGAAGCGACCCCGATGCGTGGGACACTCGAAAAAGCGCACAACGCCCTCGTCAGCGTAGAGGGTATTCTGGGCGCCCTGCTCGATATCTCCCGGCTGGAGGCTGGCGGGACGGCGGTCGATATAGGGCCGGTTCCCCTCTCCCTGCTCCTCCGGCAGCTTACAGACGAATTCGCCCCGATCGCGGCCCGCAAGGGACTGAGGCTCGATATCCTGCCTTGTGGTCTTACGGTTTCGAGCGACCCGACGTATCTACGCCGCATCCTGCAGAATCTGATCAGCAATGCGATACGGTACACCGCGAGCGGCCGCATCCTCGTTGGCCCGCGTCGTGTGAACGGTCATGTGCGTGTCGAGGTCCACGATACGGGACCGGGCATCGCGGCGGACCAGCAGCAGGCGATCTTTCGTGAATTCCACAGGGTTCAGGGATCAGCCTCAGCCTCCGAAGGCATGGGGCTTGGCCTCGCCATCGTAGAGAGGGCTTGCGCTCTTCTCGGCCACCGCCTTGATCTGCGCTCCACACCCGGTCGCGGCACCTGTTTTTCCGTCGATCTCGCCCGCATGGCATCCCGGGCCAACCCCATCTACCGCGAAGCAACGCCTGTCATACCGGAAGAACCCGGCGACAACAGCGACCGGATCGCACTTCTCGTTGAAAACGACGTGGGTTTGCGCAGGGCCATTGCCCTGCTCCTGGAACGGCGCGGGGTCAGCGTGCTGGAGGCGGCCAGTGGCGAGGAGGCGCTTTCGCTGCTCGACGAAATCGGCATCGTGCCCGACCTCTACCTCATCGACCAGCAACTCGATGGCGCGCTTACCGGCATCGAGACGGTAGAGGCTTTGCACGCCCAACATGGTGCGCGCCCTACCCGCATCCTGACGGCCGATCGCAAGCCGCAAACGCGGCTGGCAGCAGAAGCTGCCGGTATTGAGATCATGTACAAGCCGATTGCCGCCGATGCGCTGGAAGCCTTCGTGCTTGCCGGCTGATCCGGCACCAAGGTCGCATTGCGACACTACCCACACCATGGGACATCCCTCCATCCGATCTGGAGGAGGATGTAATGACGAGACTTTTGGCCATGACGGCCCTGATGGTTCTTGCAGGCGGCGCAGCCCAAGCCGCAGAGCATGCAGTCAAGATGCTGAACAAGGGCGAAAGTGGCGCCATGGTTTTCGAGCCTGCCGCCATCGCTGCAGAACCAGGCGACACGGTTCGCTTCATCCCCTCCGACAAGAGCCACAATGTCGAAGGTATCAAAGGCATGCTTCCCGAAGGCGTCAAACCCTTCAGGAGCAAAGTCAACGAAGAGTATGTACTGACGGTCGCCGAGCCCGGCTACTACGGCATCAAGTGCTCGCCGCACTACAGCATGGGCATGGTCGCCCTCATTCGCGTGGGCGACGGATCCGCCAATCTCGACACCGCAAAATCGGTCAAGCTTCCCGCGAAGGCCGGCGAACGAATGAAGGTCGCCTTTGAGACGCTGGCGGCGCAGTAGTCCGCGAAAAACTGGGCCACAAGCCGGCTCTTGGAGCCGACGATCGCCGGCATTCTCAAATGCGCCATAGCCTAACTCCACCGGACCGCCCTCGGGGAATGATCTCGAGGCGGCTGGTCGGCGCGTTTGAATGTGCAAGGACCACATCTCCTGCCGCCAAGCGCTGGATCCATCCCATGGCGCGTCGCCGCACGCATCGGGCGCGCTATCGACTGAAGGAAATGCCCCGCATATTCGTGGGGCGCGACCTCCCGCAGGGCTCCACCTAGGCTACCACCCCTGGCGGAGGCGCGACAGAATGCGTTGAGCTACGGTTGCCTGGCCCCTATAGCCAGCGCACCCACTCGGATCTCACTCCATCAATCCGGGTCAGGCGACGGAGCGGGCATCCCTTCCCGCACGCTCTGCGCGGCGCTCCTCTAGCGACCGACAGCAGCACTCGAACGGCCAATAAGCCGCCACCAACCGACCACCCGCACTGACACGGTCGATGAAATACACCACGCATCATTTCTCCGTCGCAGCCTTCGCATTCCCGACGCCGGCGGCGATCAGGCAAATTGGAACTTTACAATTGTAAAGTCCTCTGCCCGGCACGGCGGACTTTACAACTGTAAAGCTTGAGCTCCGAGCCGGAACACTAACGTCTCGTTAGGGAAAAACGCCTTGTAGAATCGGCAAGTCTCTGCCTATCGTGACGGAAATGGGTCCGCACAGCGCCCACAACCGTCAAGAGGATTGAATGCTTCACTCGGCTTCTCACAACGTCAGAGATACCGCATCGAAGATCGAGGGCTACACAGCAAAGCTTTCGGCCGAACTGCATGATATGCGCGAGACCGCCTATTTTCCAACGGCAAGAAAGACCTTCGCGCGGACATTCTCAACCACCGACCTCGCTCGCCTTCTCAAAGTTCCGGAGAGCACTCTCCGACAGCTGACGATCGAAGGAAAGGGGCCCCAGCCGGAAAGAGCCGAAAACAACAGGCGGACCTACACCGTGGAACAGGTGAAGGAGCTCCGCACGTTTCTCGCCGCACTTCGTCCGGATGAGGCCAAGGAGCTTCTTCCCCAGCGGCGCAACGGGGAAAAGCTGCAAGTCATCGCCACTGCGAATTTCAAGGGCGGCAGCTCGAAGACCACCACGTCGATCCACTTGGCGCACTTCCTGGGTCTTCAGGGCTATCGGGTCCTATGCATCGATCTGGACCCCCAGGCATCGATGACCGCACTCTTCGGTATCCAGCCCGAATTTGATCTGGGTGAAAACGAAACGGCCTACGCCGCCATTCGATATGACAACGAGCGCCGTTCGCTGGCCGATGTCATCCGCCCGACCTATTTCCCGGGTGTCGATCTCGTCCCGGGCAACCTCGAGCTCATGGATTTTGAGTTTGACACACCGTCCTACCTGACCTCGCGGAACCGTGATGATCTTGGCCTCTTTTTCGAGCGCATGAGCAATGCCCTCTCGCATGTCGAAAATCGCTACGACATCGTCATTCTCGATACGCCGCCATCATTGGGCTATTCAACGCTTGCGGCCCTCTATGCAGCCACCTCACTGATCATCACCGTTCATCCTGCCATGCTCGATGTGGCGTCCTGCAACCAGTTCCTCATCATGATCTCCGATCTCTCCGAAGTTCTCGGGCAGTTCGGTGCACGGTTCGAGCATGACTTCTTCCGCTTCCTGCTGACCCGTGTGAACCCCAACGACGGGCCACAGAAATACATGTCCGGCGTGATGCGCAGGCTGTTCGGGGACGACGTGCTTGTCGCCGAAGCATTGGAATCGACCGCAATCGCCGGCGCGGCAGTTGCCAAGAAAACACTGTACGAACTCGAGGCGGGGGAGGTGGGTCGCGAGGCGCTCAAGCGCGCCATCGAGAGCGCTGACCGCGTGAACTTTGAAATCCTCGGTCTGGTCCAAAAGGTATGGGGGCGTAGCGCATGAAGAAGAGCATTCTTCAACGAATGACCGATGCCGAAAACCGCGGAGATGCGGTACCGGCGTCGGACGCGCAGGAGAAGATGTTGCCATCCCGCCGACATTCGTCGCCCGTCATTTCCAATGTCGGCCGGGTCCTCACCCAATTGACCGAGGACAGCATCATCTCGCTCGACCCCGACAAGGTTGAGCGGTCCCCGTTCAAGGATCGCTTCGACAATGACGAGGAGGCCGATCAGGCGCTTGAGGCTCTCAAGATATCGATCGCCAGCGAAGGTCAGAAGATACCGGTTCTTGTCCGGCCACATCCGACAAAGCCCGGCCAGTATCAGCTGGCCTACGGATATCGTCGATGGGCGGCAATCAAAGCGATCATGGGAGATGCCGAACGACCGGAGACGATCAAGATAAAGGCCTATGTGCGTGATCTGACCGATCGCCAGCTGATCGAGGAACAGTCCCTCGAAAATGGCGTGCGCGAGAACCTCACCTGGATCGAACAGGCGATGTGGGCCGTCCAGCTGAAAGGCGCCGGTCTCTCGCATCGAGCGATATGCCCAATCTTGGGTCTTTCCGAAGCGGCTGTATCCCATCTCTTCCGGGTTACAGCCGTTGTACCGGACGATGTCATCCTTGCAATCGGCAGGGCAAGGGGTGTTGGCCGTCCAAAATGGACGGCGTTTGCGGAGCTTCTGAAGGAACCGGGACGGCTTGAAGCCGTACGGAAGGTGGTTCGGGCTCCCGAGTTCCGCAAGGCGGACAACCTAGAGCGAATTGCCCAGGCGATGCGTGCTGCAAGCAGCATGCCGGTGACGCCTGATGTGGTGGAAGCGGACGAAACGATCGATTTCACCCTTGGCGCACGGGTTTTTGGCCGGATGAAGAATGCAGCGTCGGGAATGACGCTCACGATCCCCAAAAAGGAGAAGGCATTTGCGCATTGGTTGGCCAAACGAATGCCGGCGCTGATGCATGAATACGGAGAATTTTCCGACCCTTCGTAAGAGGGCGCGGAAGGAGCAACCAGACCAAAACGGTCGAAAAGGAGAGACCAGCACAAAAGGAAAAGGCCCCCAAACGTTGCCGTCGTGGAAGCCCTCCTCAGTAGTAGCATCCTGAGAATCGCATTTCCACGAATCACAGTCAAGAGTTTTTGGCGCCGTTTTGGCGAGCGGTTTCCTTTTGCCTGTAGAAAGGTGAAGGAAATGCAGAGTGGACATGTGACGACGCCTTTCGGGCGGCGGTCGATGACGCTTGCCCTGGTGAAAAACCAGCTTGCGACAGCCGAATGCAGCCCCAACAAGACGGCTGATAAGTGGAAAATCTTCCGGGACGTCTGCGAGGCGAAGGATATCTTCGACCTCCAAGACCGGTCGCTAGCCGTGCTCCATGCATTGCTCAGCTTCTATCCGGGTTCTACCCTCTCCAATGAGGGAAGCGGACTGGTGGTGTTCCCATCAAACGCCCAGCTATCCATCCGTGCCCATGGAATCGCGGGGACGACGCTGCGCAGGCATCTTTCCGCGCTCGTTAATGCCGGCTTGATCGAGCGCCGGGACAGCCCAAATGGCAAACGCTACGCCCACAGGGGCAGAGGAGGGGAGATCGAAGCCGCGTTCGGTTTCAGCCTTGCGCCCCTGCTCGCGCGCACCGCCGAGCTCGCTGCCTATGCTCAACGGGTCGCCGCAGAACGTCTCCGGTTCAAGCGCACCAGGGAGGCGCTGACGCTTTGCCGGCGCGACATCCGCAAGCTCATATCGGCTGCCATGGAGGAGGGGGCCGATGGCGATTGGGCCACAATGGAGAACATCTTCCTCGGGCTCGTAGCAAGCCTTCCACGCTCGCCTCGCCATGAACAGATCCAAGCCGTTCTCGACAAGATGGAAAAACTTCGCGAGGAAATCGTCAACCGGTTGGAAATACAGCTAAATGTAGGAAATATAGACGCCAATGATATCCATAATGGATGCCACATACAGAATTCAGATCCTGACTCTACTCATGAACTTGAACCACGCTTTGGAAAAGAGCTGGACGAAATCACAGCGCGCAAACCGCAACGGTCTGCCGAGCCGTTGAGGACGTTTCCTTTGGCATTGGTGCTAAAGGCCTGCCCCCAACTGGCCAACTACACCCCGACCGGCCAGATAGCCCATTGGCGGGATCTGATGGCGGCAGCAGTCGTCGTTCGCTCCATGCTGGGCGTCAGCCCATCTGCCTATCAAGCGGCATGTCAGGTGATGGGGGCGGAAAATGCAGCTATCGCCATGGCCTGTATCCTTGAGCGAGCAGAGCACATCAACTCTGCCGGGGGTTATCTTCGAGACTTGACGAAAAAGGCGGCACGCGGCGAGTTCGGTCTTGGCCCAATGGTCATGGCGGCGCTCAAGGCAAATACCGCCGATGAAAGGCTGAGAGCATGACAAGTATCGCCTCTGTTCGAGAGGGTGGCGCCGAAAATCCTGTGCAAATCTGCAACGCTGCTTCGTCTTCTTGAGGTTCGTGAGACGAAGTCGTTGAGAAAGAGTTCGTCTGTCGCCAGTAGTAGACCGGCCATGCCGGAGGGATCGTTGATGAAAATTCAAACACTTCAATACGCCTTGATTGCCCTGGTGTTCGGCATATCCAGTGCACGAGCCAACGATCTGATCACCCGCGCTACAGACGGAACCTTCTGGCTGTCCGGGAGTGTCGGCCTCATGTCGATCGAAGCGCGTGAATATGTCTATCTCGGGAACGACAAGGCCAGCCAGCTGGACTGGGATACGGACGGAGTGGTGGTCTATACGGCAGCTGCCGGGGCTGAACTTGAGGGAAATTGGCACGTCAAGGGGAGGGTAGACCTTGGTTTTGGCGGTGACGGCCACATGGTCGACTACGACTGGGTCCCGGGCTTTGCCATTGACCAGAGCATGAACGGTTGGAGTGATCGTTCCGTTCACCCTGATACCCGTCTCGACTACTATTTCAGCGGTACGCTCGAAATCGGCCGGGATATCTTCGCGGATGAAAGCACCAATGTCAGCCTTGGCGGCGGTTTCAAGTATACCGAGGTCCGCTGGGAAGCCTTTGGCGGTTCGTATATCTACAGCGACGGTGGTCTGCGCAACGACATTGGCGACCTTCCCGCAGGCGTAAACGCCATTTCCTACAAACAAGAAATCCCGACAGTCTTTGTCGGAATCGACGGTTCAACACGCTTCGACCGTCTGACCCTTGCGGGTAGTATCAAGGGTGGCCTGACGACAGGCATCAACGATCAGGATGATCACTGGCTGACCGGGACCCGATTCTTCGGTGATATGAAGGTGGCGCCGGTCCTGATGCTCAATGTCGCAGTCGATTATCAGCTCACGGATACGGCGTCCTTCTATATCGCTGGCAATTTCGAGAACTTTTTTCGCAGGAAGGGGGACTTGAATTCGACGGAAACAGCGAGCGGAACCGCAACCCTCTACAGGAATGCCGCCGGTGCCTCGTTGAGAACCATGTCGTTCCAGATGGGGCTTCGCGCCCGCTTCTAGAGTGGCCGAGCGGAGGCCAGTTCAACGGAATTGCCTTGCTCTCGTAAGGAGCACCTGGAGGAGGGGCTTCTTTGTCAGGTAGCAAGACAAGCATACGGCCCAGCAGCATGGCAAAACTGTTTCAGAATGCCCTTAGAGGGCGCCAACACGACTTTTCCAGGCCACCGGGGAACATTGAATGAGCGACGCTTTCGGTTTCATGTTCGGTTTCTACGGACTGTTGCTCGGCTTTGCGGTCGCCGAAGTGGTATCAGGCTTCTCGCGGGCCTATGACGAACGCCACACCCGCAAGCTTGGTTTCGTTGCTCCCTTGTTCGGGATCCTTCTTCTCGTCGATCTGATTACGTTCTGGATGAATGCCTGGGCATACCGTCAGCTCCCTGAAATCAGCTATCCGGTAGCGTTCGCCGTAACTCTCGTCGCACTGCTTTACTACTTTGCTGCCACGCAGGTTTTCCCGAAGGCCACGGAGACGGACACGCTTGATGCCCATATCATGGCGCACCGACGGGAGGTCGCCTTCTGCGTCCTGGCGAGCAACCTGCTAACCCAGATCCCGCCCGCCACCTTGGCCTTCACGACGCCGTGGCCCCCGGTGGATATCGCCCTCTGGGCCAGCCTGAACCTGACCTATTATACGCTGCTTTGCACGGCCGCCCTGGCGAGAAGCAAGACGGTCGTCGGATGCGCGCTCGGCACCGCAATAGCCTTCGTCCTTGGCGCAACGGCGATCTTTGCATGAGCCGCACTCGGCTCTCGGCTTGAGAAATACTTCTTTCTCCGGTCAGCCGATTAACGTTATATGGGCGAGCCGATGTTTAACATCGGCAGCTGCGAGGGAAGCTTCAACACCGATTTTGCCGTATCTGCCTTAAATTTGATAGAATGACCGATAAGGCAATCTTATCCGCCATTTTAACGAGAAGGCAGGCCGTGCGATTATTATATGAATCTATAGCATAAACCGCACACTCACTATAGGATGGCGGCCATGGATTCGCCCGTCACCCCTCTCGTCGCCTCGCCGGTACTCCCGGCCGGCTTGCCCGGCTGGGCCCTGCCGCGCGGCCGCGAGCCGGACGATCTTGTCCGCTCCGCACCCATCTGGTGCCGGCTGCTGGCGCGCGTGCCAGCCCTCAAATGTGCTGCCGTCGCCGTCCGACTGATGGGCCGCAGCGAGGACGAGGCAGCACTGCGCGACGCCGTTCTTCTGACGGCCGCGGGCGGCGATCCCAGCCTGGCTGGAAGGGTGTTTTTGGCGACCAAAAGGCTTTCCACCTGAAAACCCGCCTTCTCGTCGAAAGCGGTGGCCGAGCTTGCCGATCTGTTGGGGCTGGCCTTGGACGATTGGATGGCGACGGCGGTCGACCATGCCAATGATGTACTGCAGTCCGGCCGCTCGGCGCCGCTGGCTGCGGCGGACCTGGTCACGTCCATCCAGGCGGCGCGCCCGGACGCCGAATCGCTCGCCTGGATGCTAGGCGACCTGCTGATCGCCGCGCAGCTGAAATGGGATTATGCCGTGCCGCTGCTGATGGCGGAACGCTAAGGGCCGGCCTTCAAGACGCTTGTGGCAGGGGCCGTGTGCGCCCTGGCGAGCCAGCCTTTGCCCGCGCTGTCTGCCTTGCCCTCATCGAGGGAAGGGGCGCGGCCCTGCGCACCGCCGGCGAGATCGCGCGCCGCGCCGAGACGCTGCGCGCTGCGGTGCCAAAGGTTCGGACGAAAGGCGCCGGCGCTGTCATCCAGGCCCTGCTAAATGAGGATGCGGTGGCTGCCTCGGCGCCCGGCACCTCTCTCTCGCTGGGCAGCGATCCGGCTGTTCGACCGGCTGGAGGCATTTGATGCGGTACGCGAGTTGTCCGGCCGCAGCGCCTTTCGGATCTATGGATTGTGACGATGGCGGAACCGGATGCCCCGGCAAAACACGGATGTCTCGGACGATGGACGCAAGCGAACGCTTGTTGGATCGGGAGCTGGGGGATCTGCCGCCGGAGCTGCGCTGGCGCGGATGGATGCTGCGGGTCGACGTCGTAATCTTTGCCTCGGCCGAGCCGGTCAGCCGCGAGACGCTCGCGCGCGTCGTCGGTAGGGATTGCAGTATCGACCTCTTGATCGACGACCCGCAGAAAGAACTTCGTTCCCGCCTCTACGAGATCGTCGCCGTCGCCGGCGGCTGGCAGCACCGAAGCCGTTCGGCTTTCGCATCCGCGATCCGGGCGTCAAAGGCCCCGACACGGGGAGGGGCACCTGCGGTGCCCGAATTCGAGGCCATGATCCTGATGGTCATCGCCTACTTCCAACCGATCACCCGCAGCGACCTGTCAAAGACCTTCGGCAAGGAGATCAGCCGAGACACGACCGCCACCCTGCGCAACGCCAACTTCCTCGCCTCCGGCCCGCGCAGCCCGACGCCGGGGCGCCGTATACCTAGGTCACGACAAAGCAGTTCCTTTCGGCCTTCGGCCTGCAGACGCTGCGTGATCTGCCGGATATCGATGCGTTGCAGGATGCGGGGCTGCTCAGCCGGCAGGCGGTTCAGAAAGAGCAACTCTTGGCCGATGTGGATGGTGAGGAGGCGGAGTAAACCTGGCCAGGCTCGGGGTTAAACTACGACGGTTCAAGCCAACGTTCGCGCCGTTCGCCTCAGGACGTGGGCGGCGATCCGGACAACAATCGCGGCGGCAAGCAGCGCCATGTAGGGCCAGTACATTTCCGGGGTCATCACGGCGCGGCGGCCGAAATTGATGACGAAAGACAGCAGAAGAAACCAGATACCACCACTGTGGATGATACCGCGAATCCTAGCCCCAACGATTTCCGAGACGCGGTCGAACGACCTCAAGGTCATCAAGTTGATGACGAAATAGGCCGTTCCGCCAGCAACAAAGGCCGCCGGTGCGGTCAACTCGTCGAACAGAACCGGATTGAACTGCGAGAGCGCCACGATCGCAACTGCATGCAGCAGGTGCGAAAAGGCAAACGCCAGTCCAAAGCTCCGCCTGTTCGCCTTTATCCAGCGCGTTGCTGCTGACGGCCAGAGAAAATCCAGACTTGAGGCGCAAAAGGCCAACAGGAACAGCAATAGCGATGTGCGAGCCGTCAAGCGGATCGCCATGCGTGCTGCCTCGGTCGGATCTGTAGCGAATGCCGTCACGCTAAAGCAGGCTACAGCGACTGCGGCGCATAGCCAGCCCGTCACCGCCCAGCTTTCGAGAGATCGGGTAGATCGGTTTCTCAGGGTTTGCTGCATGATTTCCCTCCAATGTAAGCGGTGTTTACATACATCTTGGGAAAACTGTCAAGTGAATGTTTACGCCGCTTACATCGAAGCGCGGGAGCCGCTATCAAAGGCGATGGCAAAATCATCGACATCACGCACGCCTTATCATCACGGCAACCTCGTCGAGGAGCTTGTCACCGCTACGATCGCCCTGATCGAGGAGAAGGGGGTCGATGCCGTTTCGGTGCGCGAGGCAGCCAAGCGGGCCGGGGTCTCTCCGGCTGCACCCTTCCGTCATTTCGCCAATAAGACGGCCTTGATGACGGCCGTGGCCGAACAGGCGATGGGGCGGCTCACCGAGCGAGTGCAGGCCGAACTCACATCGACTGGTGACGCCGATCCGGTGGAAGCGCTTCGCGCCATCGCACGTGGCTATCTCGGCTGGGCGCTCGCCAATCCGACGCACTTCAACGTGATCGCCTCGCGCACGCTGATCGACTTTCACGGCTCGCTCAAGCTGACAGGCGAAACAGAGGCGATCCGGCTGATCATGCTCGACCTGATCGCCCGCGGACAGGCAGATGGACAGATTGCATCGGCGATCGCCCCGGACGCGCTGATGCTCTCAGCGCGCGCCTTCATCTACGGTCTGTGCCGCATGTGGATCGATGGTCATTTTACCGAATGGCGCGTCGAGAAGCCGGCCCAGGATGCAATGTCAGAGGCGGTAGACCTGTTCATCGACATGATTGGTAGTCGCCAAGCCACGCCTTGACGGTCATTGTCGGGTTTGAGAGAGGCTGGATAGTGAACGTCAAGTTGTTGAATTCCGTCTTGGAGCTCCGTAAACCTATGGAGGAAGAAGCCGGGTAGAATGCTAGCATTTAGGCATTGCAAAAAGCGTATTTGGGCATGTTGTGCTCGAACTCGACGAAGGTACCAAGGGCCGGTAGGTCGCAATTGAGATACCTACTGTATCCTCGGGTCCAGGACAGTCTGATGAGGGATGACACATGCCATCGGAGCCTCGCTCACCCCGCTTAGCCGTTCTCATTGATGCCGATAACGCGTCGGCGAAGATCGCGGATGGTCTTTTTGAGGAAATCGCGAGGATAGGTGAAGCGAGTGTTCGTCGCATCTACGGTGACTTCTCCAGCGTTCGATCCAAGGGATGGGCTGATGTGCTTTCGAAGCACGCTATCATCCCTCAGCAACAGTTTGCCTATACGACGGGCAAAAACGCATCCGATATCACGCTTGTGATCGATGCCATGGATCTGCTCCACAGCGGACGTTTCGATGGTTTCTGCCTGGTGTCGTCCGATAGCGATTTTACGAGACTTGCTGCCCGAATCCGCGAGCAGGGCATCGATGTGTTCGGGTTTGGCGAACAGAAGACGCCCGAGAGTTTCCGTCAGGCATGCCGACGGTTCGTCTACACAGAAAATCTGTTGCCCGGCGCGCCCGGTAACGCGCCGGAAACAACACTCAATGCAATACCGCTGCAGCCGCCATCAGCCGCTATTCCCATTATCCGGACAGTCATCATGCAGATAGAGAGCGAAGATGGCTGGGTTCCGCTCGGCGCCATCGGTGCAAACCTTGCGAATATTGCCTCCGACTTTGACCCGCGCACCTATGGTTTCCGCAAACTGAGTGATCTCGTGCGAAAAACGAACGCCTTCGATATCGACCATCCTCAAGGTGGTGTGCTCAAAATCCGCATCAAACCGCAGCCCAGCAAGAAACCGAATGCGGCTGCGTCGACGAGTTGACTTGGTTTAATCGCGCGAACACGGCAGCCTTGTGCGTCTCGTTGATGCACGCTCTGGTGGCCAAGGCGCTTTGTCATCTGGAAGCCCAGGAAACTCGAATGATGCGGACGGTATAGGTCTATTCGGACTTTCTCAACGTTCGAATGCTACCCATGCAGGGGAGATCGAGTTACGCGAGCATCTGCAGCCCGTGCTTTTGCACGAGCGACAGGAGCTTGAGCGCTGGCCCGCTTGGGCGCTTGGCACCGGTTTCCCACTTTTGAACCGTCGACTGGCTCGTGTTCAGATAACGGGCAAAGACCGGCTGGCTGACATGGTTGTCCTCGCGGAGCGCCTTGATCTCGCCAGGTGACAGTTCCTGCGGGATCACAAGGCAATCCTCATCGAAGGTCCGCATCGTTTCCTTGTCGATAGTCCCAGCCGCAAGCATGCCTTCGACAGCGCTATGGATTGCCTCGAACGCATCGCTCTTGAACTTGCGTTTAGTCGCCATGATCAATCTCCAGTAAGGCGCCAATCTCGAGTTCCGCTTCGAGGTCGGCTTTCGACTTGGCACGGTAGAGGTCTGCGAGTTTCCGGAACGCTAGAAGCTCGTCGTCGTCGATGTTCGCCCGATCCTTCTTGGCGAAGAGATAGGCGAACACCCAGAACTCCCCGGCCTTCGCCAGAACAATTGAACGATGCATGTTGTCGTTGAGGCGCTTCTTGAAGACGCCACCGCCAAGATCGTCGGCCTGTCCAAGGGCAACCTGATCGATTGCCTTCGACAAAGCCTTGTCGGAGATGCGCGCTTTCTTTGCCGCCTTGGCAAACCACGCTGTTTTCAACACTCGTTCTGACATCGGTCTATATAGCACTAGGTGCTACATCCATCAAGATTTTAATAGGAGATCTATGCCGCCTCCCATAGCGGTCCTCATCCGGCATGCGGTTCAAGATCTCGTCGGTGATCTTGCGATATTCCGCCAGCGGACTGTCGGCCTCCAGAATGTTGGTTTCCACGCGGAACTGAGCCGGTTTTTCCACCGCGAAGTGAGCCACTGCCGATTCCGATGAAGCCGCCCCCTTGTTCCGAGATGATTGCGCCCCCGGATTCCGGGACGATCTCGCCCCCTGTTTCAAGGGGTCTGCAGGCAGTGATTGTTGTCAGTTCGTTCGAG
>NZ_JARSBQ010000014.1:0-183520 GCF_029623935.1 Shinella sp. 838 | reverse complement strand
GAGACCGTCACCATCGAGGGCCTGGAAGGCGACATCAAGCCGCGCGAGAAGAAGATCGCAACCATCACCTATGCCGACGGCACCGTGAAAAACGTCCCCCTCCTCTGCCGCATCGATACCCTCGACGAGGTCACATACATGAACAACGGCGGTATCCTGCAAACCGTCCTGAGAGACCTCGCAGCTTGAACGGTTTCAGTGCCCCACCCGCCGCCGTCATCCTCGGGTTAAACCCGAGGATCCATGCGGCACCTGCGTGCTGTGGATGGTCAGGTCAAGCCCGACCATGACGGAGGGGAGGTTGGGCAGACTTGATCGACAGTCTCATGCCGGGGTTTTGCAAACCCCGGCATTTCTATTTTCCGGAGCATTTTTCTCAGCTATGAAGCTCACTCCATCGTGACTTCCTGTTGAAGCGGCAAGCGCGTATGACGGGCTCAAAAGGCTGGCCATTGCCGGCGCTCCACTGGAAATGATCATGCCGAGACCGCATATATCGCACTGTCTGGCGATCCTGCTGATGCTGGGAGCCGGCATTGACGCTGCCCATGCCGGGGAGACCATTCGTCCCAAGGGTGTCGTCGAGCTGTTCACCAGCCAGGGGTGCTCGTCCTGCCCGCCCGCCGACAAGGCGCTGGAGACGCTGGCGCGCGAGGGCGAGGTGGTCGCGCTCTCCTACCATGTCGACTACTGGAACTATCTCGGCTGGGCCGACACGCTCGCCTCCAAGGACAATACCGACCGGCAATATGCCTATGCCCGCATGTTCGGCCGCAACGGCGTCTACACGCCGCAAGCCGTGCTGAACGGCCGCGAGCACATCAACGGCGCCGACATCACCGGCATCCGCTCGCGGATCAGCGCCATGCCCGGCGAGAGCAAGGGCCTCGAAGTGCCTGTCGATGTCGAGGTGAAGAACGACGAACTGCGCATCCGCGTCGGCCCCGGCGAAGGCAAGGCCAACATCGTCATCGCCTATTTCGAGCGCGAGCGCACGATCAACATCGACAAGGGCGAGAACCGCGGCAAGACCGTGAACTACTGGCACGCCGTCACCGACATGGAGACGATCGGCATGTGGGAGGGCAAGGAGACCAACCTGGTCCTGCCTGCCGACATGCTGAAGAAGAAAAAGAAGTCCGGCGGCTGCGCCGTGCTGCTCCAGCGCATGCGCACGGCCGATACGCCCGGCGCCATCCTGGGCGCGACGGTGCTGACCGGCGACAAGGCTACGCGATAACATCCGCATAGGGCGCAGCGCCTGCGGGCTGCTTTGCGGAAACAGTTTGGGAAAAACGAACAACCTGGAGCGCGCAAGCGTTTCAGGGGAGGTCCGGTCCGGCTTCTTCGAGGGGCTTGGGGCTTGAGGGTTCGAAGAAAGACGGACCGGACCTGGACGAAGTCACCGGCAACGGAATACAGGGCGACTTCGACAGACGCCGCCCGTACCGCGCCGGCTTCCCGCACAAGGCAGCGGGCCGGTACAAGCTGCGACCGGCGAACTCTCTCCTGTAATTTGGGCGTCTGTTTGTCTGAATTGCGGCGAGACGGATTTTTGCGAAACCGCCCGGATCGACCAGCCGCCTTGCATTTCGACACCGCTCAGGCACACTGTCATCGAGCCGTCATGCACCAAGCGCGGAGATTCGATGACCGACCAGCCGGATTTGCAGGCTTCCAACGTCGTGGTCGACCTGCTGGACTATCGAAACGGCAGGGACCCGCTGCCGGTGACCTTCCATCGACGCGAGCTCGACGCAATCCTCTGGGTCTACGGCCGCATGGTCGGCGAGGGAGAGTGGCGGGATTATGCCATCGACCATCTGCGCGACAGGGCGGTGTTCTCTGTCTTCAAGCGTTCCGGCGAAATGCCGCTCTACCGCATCGAGAAGAACCCCAAGCTCGCTGCCAAGCAGGGTGCCTACAGCGTCATCAACACGCACGGCACCATCCTGAAGCGCGGCCATGAGCTGAAACAGGTGCTGAAGGTCTTCGACAAGGTGCTCCGTCTCGTCGAGACGTGAAGCCTTACGCCATCGTTCCCGGAAAAACCGCCGCCGAGGGCTCGGTTTGCGCACCGTCGCCGAGCGCGCGCTGCATGAAGACCGTGTCGAGCCAGCGCCCGTGCTTGAAGCCGGTTGCCGTCATGTGACCGCTATGCACGAAACCCGCCGCGCTGTGCACGGCGATGGAGGCGGGGTGCGCCCCACCGATGACCGCCACCATCTGCCGGAAGCCGAGCTCCGTGCAGCGGCGGATCAGTTCGGCCAGCAGCGCCTTGCCGACGCCCTTGCCGCGTGCTTCCGGCGCCAGATAGACCGAATCCTCGACCAGCCAGCGATAGGCCGGCCGCGTGCGGAAGGCCGACGCATAGGCATAACCGAGGATGAGGCCGGTCTGCTCCACCGCAACGATGTAGGGATAGCCCCTGTCGGTGATCGCCTTGAATCGAACTTCCATCTCGTCGAGCGACGGCGGATCGATCTCGTAGCTCGCCACCCCGTTCAGCACGGATTCGCGGTAGATTTCGGTGAAGGCGGAAATATCGCCGAGGGCGGCGGTGCGGATGACGAAGCTCATGGAAGCCTCAAGGTCTCGAAGGCGATTTCAGAAAAAGCGAGCGCCGGTTTTGCGTCCGAAACGGCCTGAAAACAAGAGAAGGATGTGGAATGGAGCGCCCATCCCACATCCGTTCTCGATTTTACGTCCTCACACCGTCGGTCAGGCGCCGTAGACGATCAAAAGGTCCTTGGCATCGATCTGGTCGCCGGCGCGCACCAGAACCTCGGAAATCGTGCCGTCCTTTTCCGCATGCAGCGCCGTTTCCATCTTCATCGCCTCGATGGAGAGCAGCACGTCACCGGCCTTGACCGACTGGCCGGCCGAAACCGAGACCGTCGAGATGACGCCGGGCATCGGCGCGCCGAGATGCGCGGCATTGGCGGTATCGGCCTTCCGACGCACGGCCGAGGTGGCGGCACGGTTGCGATCCGGCACCTTGATGAGGCGCGGCTGGCCGTTCAGCTCGAAGAACACCTTGACCATGCCCTGCGCGTCCGGCTCGCTCCTCGCCTGGTGCAGAATGACGAGGGACTTGCCCTTCTCGATTTCTGGCTGGAGCTCCTCACCCGGCGCAAGCCCGTAGAAATAGGCCGGCGTCGGCAGCACGCTGACCGGACCGTACATGTCGGCGGCCGTTGCGTAGTCGGTGAAGACCTTCGGATACATCAGATACGAGGCGAACTCGAAATCGTCGACCTTGCGCTCCAGCTTGTCTTCGATGGCCTTGCGCTCGGCATCGAGATCGGCGGCCGGCAGCAGCGAGCCGGGCACGGCCGTATAGGCCGCCTCGCCCTTCAGCGCCTTCTTCTGGAGGCCTGCCGGCCAGCCGCCCGGGGGCTGGCCGAGGTCGCCCTTCAGCATGGAGACGACGGAATCCGGGAAGGCGATGTCTTTTGCCGGGTTTTCCACGTCGGCCACGGTGAGATCCTGGCTGACCATCATCAGCGCCATGTCGCCGACCACCTTGGACGACGGCGTCACCTTGACGATGTCGCCGAACATCTGGTTGGCGTCGGCATAGGCCTGGGCGACACGGTGCCACTTGGTCTCGAGGCCGAGCGAGCGCGCCTGTTCCTTGAGATTGGTGAACTGGCCGCCCGGCATCTCGTGCAGGTAGACTTCCGAGGCCGGCCCCTTGAGGTCGCTTTCAAAGGCAGCGTACTGGAATCGGACGGCCTCCCAATAGAAGGAAATGCGACGGATCCATTCCGGATCAAGGCCCGGATCCCGTTCGGACCCCTTCAACGCCTCGACGATCGAGCCGAGGCAAGGCTGGGACGTGTTGCCGGACAGTGCGTCCATCGCCGCATCCACCACGTCGGCACCGGCTTCGACGGCCGCAAGCACGGTCGCGGCCGCGATACCCGACGTGTCGTGGGTATGGAAATGGATCGGCAGGTCCGTTGCCTCGCGCAGCGCCTTGAAGAGCACGCGCGCGGCCGCCGGCTTCAGAAGACCGGCCATGTCCTTGACAGCGATCATATGAGCACCGGCCTTTTCGAGATCGCTCGCAAGGGCCGTGTAGTATTTCAGGTCGTATTTCGGGCGGGCGGAATTGAGAAGGTCGCCGGTATAGCAGATCGCCGCCTCGCAGATGCGGTTCTCCTCCGCCACCGCGTCCATCGACACACGCATGTTGTCGACCCAGTTGAGGCAGTCGAAGACGCGGAAAACGTCGATGCCGCCCTTCGCCGCCTGACGGACGAAGTATTTGACGACATTGTCGGGATAGTTCTTGTAGCCGACGCCGTTCGCCCCGCGCAGCAACATCTGGAGCAGCAGGTTCGGCGCGTCCTCGCGGATGCGGGCGAGGCGATCCCACGGGTCTTCCGTCAAGAAGCGCATGGAGACGTCGAAGGTGGCGCCCCCCCAACATTCCAGCGAGAAGAGCTGCGGCAACGCCCGCGCATAGGTACCGGCGACACGCGCGATGTCGTGGGTGCGCATGCGGGTGGCCAGCAGCGACTGGTGGCCATCGCGCATGGTCGTATCGGTGAGGAAGACCTGGTTCTGCGCGCGCACCCATTCGGCGAACTTCTTCGGCCCGAGCTCGTCGAGCTTCTGCTTGGTGCCGGCGGGGATATCGCCCTCGATGAAGGGCACGACGGGCTTGGCGACATCGGCCGGCGGCTTCGGACGGCCCTTGGCTTCCGGGTGGCCGTTGACGGTGACGTCGGCGAGATAGGTGAGCAGTTTCGTCGCGCGGTCCTGGCGCTTTACCTGCTGGAAGAGCTCCGGCGTCGTGTCGATGAAGCGGGTCGTATAGCTGTTGTCACGGAATTTCTCGTGGCCGATGATCGCCTCGAGGAAGGTGAGATTGGTGGCGACACCGCGGATGCGGAACTCGCGCAGCGCGCGGTCCATGCGGGTGATGGCCTCCAACGGCCCCGGCGCCCAGGCCGTGACCTTGACGAGCAGCGGATCGTAGAAGCGGGTGATGACCGCGCCCGGATAGGCCGTGCCGCCGTCCAGACGGATGCCGAAGCCGGAGGCCGAGCGGTAGCCGGTGATGCGGCCATAGTCGGGAATGAAGTTCTGTTCCGGGTCTTCCGTGGTGATGCGGCACTGCAGCGCATGGCCATTGAGGCGGATGTCTTCCTGCTTGGGAACGCCGGATTCCGGCGTGCCGATCGCCTCGCCGTCGAGGATGTGAATCTGCGCCTTGACGATGTCGATGCCAGTCACGACCTCCGTGACGGTGTGCTCGACCTGGATGCGCGGGTTCACCTCGATGAAGTAGAACTTTCCGGTATCGACATCCATCAGGTATTCGACCGTGCCGGCGCCGACATAGTTGGTCGCCCGGGCGATCTTCAGCGAATAGTCGGCCAGTTCCTGGCGCTGCGCCTGGGAAAGGTAAGGCGCAGGCGCCCGCTCGACGACCTTCTGGTTGCGGCGCTGGATGGAGCAGTCACGCTCGAAGAGATGCACGACATTGCCGTGGGTATCGCCGAGGATCTGGCTTTCGACGTGACGGGCGCGCTCGACGAGCTTTTCAAGATAGACCTCGTCCTTGCCGAAGGCGGCCTTGGCCTCGCGCTTGGCTTCCGTCACCTCGCGGATCAGGTCCTTCGGATCGCGGATGGCGCGCATGCCGCGTCCGCCGCCGCCCCAGGAGGCCTTGAGCATGACGGGATAGCCGATTTCGGTGGCCAGACGGTGGATTTCCGTCTCGTCATCCGGCAGCGGATCGGTGGCGGGCACGACGGGTACGCCGACGGAAATGGCGAGATTGCGCGCCGCGACCTTGTTGCCGAGCTGGCGCATCGTATCGGGCCGCGGGCCGATGAAGGTGATGCCGGCAGCATCGCACGCATCGACGAATTCCGGGCTTTCCGACAGGAGGCCGTAGCCGGGATGGATCGCGTCAGCACCGGAAAGCCTGGCGACGCGGATCACCTCGTCGATCGACAGGTAGCTCTCGATGGGGCCGAGATCCCGCGAAAGATGCGAGCCGCGGCCGATCTGGTAGCTTTCGTCCGCCTTGAAGCGATGCAGCGCCAGTTTGTCCTCTTCCGCCCATATCGCGACCGTTTTGAGCCCCAGTTCATTGGCCGCGCGGAACACGCGAATGGCGATTTCAGAACGGTTGGCGACAAGGATCTTGGAAATGGGCAAGTCGGACTCCTCAATGACTTGGAAGCGGGAAATGCTGCACCCGCGAAGAGAATTATTAGCGGGTAATTTTCAAAGTTCAATTTTGGAGTCGCCATCCGGCGAAAGATTTGCGGCGGAGAGCGCAATTTCTGCAAAGACAGGCCGAGGCCGGCGCAAGGCTCTTGCGCAGATCAATGGGGATACGGCGTTTTCGTAAAGCGCGGTTCGCCACGAAGGCTCAGGAGACGAGCCCCAGCCGGAAGGCAATGGCGATGGCATGGTGCCGGTTGCGCGCACCGAGCTTTTCCTGGATGCCGTTCATGTACCAGTCCACCGTATGGCTGGATATGCCGAGAACACGGCCGATGTCGTGGGAGGTCATGCCTTCGGCAAGCAGGCTGAGCGCCTCCATTTCGCGGCGCGTCAATTCCACATCCACCACCGCCGAAAGACGGGCGGCAGCGTCCGGATCGGCGGCATGGATGAGCTTCCAGTAGAGCCGTCGCGCGATGCTGTCGAACAGCCCGACCTCCACGCTCTCCAGATCGATCGGCTTGCCGCCGAGGCTGAGGCTGCCGAGAAGCCCCCGGCGGCCGTGAACGGGGAAGACGTAGCCATCCTCCAGCCCATTCTGGCGCGCATCCACCATCATGCGCTCCATGCGCTTGCGATGCGGGCTGAGGCGGAAAGCACCGAGCGTGTCGCGCCAGCGGAAACCTGCCTGTGCATGGCCGAGATAACGCACCGTCGGATCGACCTGCATATAGCGCTTGCGCATATAGGTTTCCGGCCAGCCCTTGGGCCAGTGGCCGGCAAGCAAGAGGCTCGGCGGATCCTCCACCGGCTTCGGCGCCTGGAGAAGCCCGTAGTAATCGAACCCATACAACTTGATGAGACGTTCGAACTCGGCCGTGGTTTCCTCCCGGCCGCGCAACTCGTCGATCAGTGCAAGAAACTGCACCAGCAAGTTGATCTTCATGTGCCCCGCGCTTGAATAGCTTTGTTAAGCAACTGATAAAGCTGAACCCGGCCGCAATCGACCCAAGCGCCCCATTCATTGTCCCCATCTGACAGATGGCAGGAAGGCGGCGGGAAAATCAATCGCTTTGCATGCATGGCAGACCTGAAATCGCATAATCACGCAAGATTTCACCCGAGTCATGAAATTTGCTTGACTGGGAAGAACTTTTGCCTCTTCCGCTGATTAATACGCTGAGCCAAGGGACAGAAGGTGCCAACGCTGCACCGCACAACAGGTATCGCCGGAAAGGCCCGCATTCGTGTCTTTGTTTCAGGTCTATGCAAGAGCCCTCAGCTATCTCGGGGTCTACAAGCTCCGCGTCGGCTCGGTCGTCGCCGCCAACATCGTGCTCGCGGTGATCGCCATTGCCGAGCCGATCCTGTTTGGCCGCATCATCGATGCCATTTCCACCAAGGGCGACGTGACGCCCATGCTGCTCCTGTGGGCTGGTTTCGGCCTGTTCAACACGATCGCCTTCGTGCTCGTTGCGCGCGAGGCCGACAGGCTGGCGCATGGCCGGCGGGCGAGCCTGCTGACGGAAGCCTTCGGCCGCATCATCTCCATGCCGCTCGCCTGGCATAGCCAGCGCGGCACCTCCAATGCGCTTCACACCCTGCTGCGCGCCTGCGAAACGCTGTTCGGCCTCTGGCTCGAATTCATGCGTACACACCTTGCCACCGCCGTCGCGCTCGTCCTGCTCATTCCCACGGCATTTGTGATGGACTACCGCCTCTCGCTGGTGCTCGTGGTGCTCGGCGTGCTCTATGTCATAATCGGCAAGGTCGTGATGAACCGCACCCGCGAGGGCCAGGCTTCGGTCGAAAACCATTATCACACCGTCTTCTCCCATGTGTCGGATTCGATCAGCAACGTCTCGGTCGTGCATAGCTACAACCGAATCGAGGCCGAAACGCGGGAGTTGAAGCGTTTTGCCGAGCGACTGATCAATGCGCAGTATCCGGTGCTCGACTGGTGGGCACTCGCCAGCGCCCTCAACCGCATCGCCTCGACGATCTCGATGATGACGATCCTCGTCATCGGCACGGTGCTCGTGCAGCGGGGCGAGATCAAGGTGGGCGACGTCATTGCCTTCATCGGCTTCGCCGGCCTGCTGATCGGTCGCCTCGACCAGATGAAGGCCTTCGCCACGCAGATCTTCGAAGCGCGTGCGAAGCTGGAAGACTTCTTTTCGCTGGAGGACGCCGTCAAGGAGCGCGAGGAACCGACCGGCGCGGGCGATCTCGGCGACGTCAAGGGCAAGGTCGAGTACCGCAACATCAGCTTTGACTTCGCCAACGCCACCCAGGGTGTCAACGACGTCTCCTTCACGGTGGAGGCCGGCCAGACCGTCGCCATCGTCGGCCCGACGGGTGCCGGCAAGACGACGCTGGTCAACCTGCTGCAGCGCGTCTACGAGCCGAAGTCCGGCCAGATCCTCATCGACGGTGTCGACATCTCGACGGTGACACGCAAATCGCTGCGCCGCTCGATCGCCACCGTGTTCCAGGATGCGGGCCTGCTCAACCGCTCGATCTCCGACAATATCCGCCTCGGGCGCGAAGGCGCCACACAGGAAGAAATCGAGGCGGCGGCGGCGGCGGCGGCGGCAGGCGATTTCATCACCTCACGCCAGAGCGGCTACGAGACCCATGTCGGCGAGCGCGGAAACCGCCTTTCGGGTGGCGAGCGCCAGCGCATCGCGATTGCCCGTGCAATCCTGAAGAACGCACCGATCCTTGTGCTCGACGAGGCGACCAGTGCGCTCGACGTAGAGACGGAGGCGCGCGTCAAGGCGGCCATCGATTCCCTGCGCCGCAACCGCACGACCTTCATCATCGCGCACCGCCTGTCGACGGTCCGCGAAGCCGATCTCGTCGTCTTCATGGATCACGGCAAGATCGCCGAAATGGGGACGTTCGACGACCTCAGCCAGAGCAACGGCCGCTTCGCCGCCCTGCTGCGCGCCAGCGGCATCCTGACGGATGACGACGTGCGCAAGAGCCACACGGCCGCCTGAACCGCCGTCATCGCTTCGGCGTATCGCTTTTGACCGGCAGGGCCTTCAGGCCCTGCCGTTTCGCATTCTGGGCGATGACGGCGGCCTGCCAGTCGAGGTACCGCGCATAGGCGAAATGCAACGCAATGCCGACGATGGCATAGAGCGTGCCGAGGATCGGGTTCTTGCCCGTGACGAACATCATCACCTGTCCCACCATGGCGAGGATCGTGCCGAAAATGAAGACGGCGAGCGAATGCCGTCCGACCGCGACAAGCGGGTGGGAGAGCGGCAGCGCCGCCCAGTTCGAAAGGGCCGGGATGACCGCCAACAGATAGGCCCCTGCCAGCACATGGAGAAGGCGGGTCGTTGAAAGAAAGGTCTTGTCGAAGCCGGTGAGCACGGCAGGCAAGCCATAGGAAAAGTCGATGTTCCACCAGGAGAACACGACCCAGACGAACGAGACGGCGAGATAGGTCGCCGAGAGCGCCATCATGACCGGATTGCGCGAAAAACCCTTCTTCTTCGCGCGCAGCACACCGACAAAACCGATGACGAAGAGGAACTGCCAGGACAGCGGATTGAGGAACCAGTAACCGTCGTCGAGAAAATTCGACGGCGCGATCTGCCAGATGCCCGCACAGAGCCAGAGCGTGCCGGAGACGGCGAGCAACAGGTAGGCGCTGCGCTGGTAGAGCCAGAGAAATCCCGGCAGCATCAGGAAGACCACGGCATACATGGAGAGGATGTTGTTGTAGCCGAACTGGTGGCCGAGCAGCACCATGCTGACGACGCCCTGCTCCGTGCGGTCGACGACGGCACGCAGGTTGATCTCCGACAGGAGATCCGGCCGGCTGAACCACAGCGCCCCGCCGGCAAAGATGGCGAAAGTGATGACGCTCATCATGATATGGGCGACATAGAGCGTGAGGGCGCGGCGCAAGATGCGCAGCGTCACCGCCAGCCGTTCGCCGATGGCGAAGCGCGATCCATAGGCAAGGCCGACCGACATGCCCGATATCAGCACGAAGGCTTCCGCCGAATCGGAAAAGCCGAAATTCTTGTGCGTCAGGTGCTCCAGATACTGGCCGGGAACGTGATTGACGAAGATCGTCAGGAGGGCGAGGGCCCTGAAAACGTCGAGGCGCGTGTCGCGTTGCCGCGGCACGACGCCCGTCGGTCCTTGTCTGTCTGTCATGATACTCTGATCCACATGGCGTGAATCAGAGCAAATAACCCTCGTTTGAAGATTTGATGACAGAGCCGTTCACAGTTGTTTGCCATCCCCCGTCACCGCCACGCTCGACGCGGATCGACAGTTTCCTGCCGTCAAGATCGAGCGTCGCCTCATAGCCGTCCCACGAGGCCGGCAGCACCGGATTGACGAAAAGACGGCCACCTTCCTTGCGGATCCCCAGAATGCCTTCCACCGCGGCGCGGTAGAGCCAGCCGGCCGAGCCCGTATACCAGGTCCAGCCGCCACGCCCCGTGCGCTCACCTTCGCCGTAGACGTCGGCGGCGACGACGTAGGGTTCCACGCGATAGAGCTCGGCGGCTTCGGGCGTCAGCGCGTGGTTGACGGGGTTGAGGATGTTGAAGCAGGCCCAGGCATCCTCCGCCCGGCCGAGGCGGGCAAGCGCCAGCACGACCCAGGTCGAGGCATGGGTATACTGCCCACCATTTTCCCGCACGCCCGGCGGATAGGCCTTGATGTAGCCCGGATCCTGCGGCGTCTCGACAAAGGGCGGCGTGAACAGGCGGATGATTCCGTTCTCCCGGTCAACCAGCTCGGCCATGACTGCATCCATCGCCTGCCGCGAACGCGCCACATCACCGACAGCGGACAGGACGCTCCAGCTCTGCGCGATGGAATCGATCCGGCATTCGGCGCTTTCGGCCGAACCGAGCGGCGTGCCGTCATCGAAGTAGCCGCGGCGGTAGTAGCCTCCGTCCCAGCCCGTGGTTTCCAGCACGACCTTGAGGCGGCCGAGATGCTCCTGCCACTGGTCCGCGCGCGGTTGGTCGCCACGCTCGCGGGCGACCGGAATGAAGCCCGAGAGCGTGCCGGCCAGGAACCAGCCGAGCCAGACGCTCGTGCCCCGGCCCGCCTCGCCGACGCGGTTCATGCCGTCGTTCCAGTCACCGCCGAGGATGAGCGGCAAGCCGTTCTCTCCGGTGCGACGAAGCGCAAGATCGAGCGCACGGGCGCAATGTTCGTAGAGGGATGCCTCTTCCCCCGAGCGTTCCGGTGTGTAGAAGGCATCGTGCTGGCCCTCCGCAAGCGGAGCGCCCTGGATGAAGGCCAGCGTCTCATCGAGAATCCCGCGGTCGCCGGTGGTGCGGCAGTAATACTCCACCGCATGGGCGAGCCACACCACGTCGTCGGAAATCATGGTGCGCACACCGGCACCGCTGTCGGGCAGCCACCAGTGCTGCACGTCACCTTCGACGAACTGGCGCGCTGCCGCATTGAGGATCTGGCGGCGGGCCAGTTCCGGCCGGTGAAGCACAAAGGCCAGCGTATCCTGCAGCTGGTCGCGGAAGCCGTAGGCGCCGCTCGCCTGATAGAAGGCCGACCGGGCCTGGATACGGCAACCGAGCGCCTGATAGGGCAGCCAGTCGTTGACCATCCGGTCGAGCGCCGCATCCGGCGTCTTGACCTGCAGCGTTCCGGTGAAATCGCTCCAGTAGGCGCGGACGGTGGCCATGACTGCGTCGAAATCAGCCGAGCGGCTCTTTTCGGCAAGCGCCCTGGCACCGTCGGCGTCGGCCGTATCGCCGAGCACGAAGAGCAGTTCACGCTTCTCGCCGGGCTTCAGCACGATCTCGACCGCGAGCGCCGCGCAGGGATCGCCAATGCCCTCGGCCGCACCCGACAGCGCCTGCCCTGCCACGACCGCACCCGGCAGCACGATATCGCCGCCACGGCCGATGAACTCACGACGCTTGGCGGTGAAGCCTGCGACCGGCGCATCGACGGCGAAGAAGCTGGTTCTTCCCGCAAAATCGAAGCTGTAGGGATTGGTGGCAAAGAGCGCACCGCTCTCCTCGTCATGGCTGGTCAGCACGAAGGGCGCGGTCTTCGCCGGGTTGTTGCCGAGCACCCATTCGACATAGCCATAGACCGTCAGGCTGCGCTCTGTCTCACCGGTGTTCTTGAGGGCGAGACGGGAATATTTGACCGGCTCTTCCGGATCGACCGTCTGCACGAGATCGAGTTCGATACCGTCCTCCCAGCTGCGGAACGCGGAATAGCCGAGGCCATGCCAGGTTTCGAACTTGACCGACTTCTTGCGCGACAGGGCGGCAAACGGCGTGGCGACCGTACCGCGGTCGTTGTCCCGTATGTAGAAAGCCTCGCCCGGGCGGTTGATGACAGGATCGTTCGTCCAGTGCGTCAGCTGGAAATCGCGCGAATTGCGGCTCCAGGTGTAGCTCGCGCCTTCTGCAGAAACATGGAAGCCGAAATGCTGGTTGGCGATGACGTTGATCCACGGCTGAGGCGTCGCCTCGCCGCCGCGAAGGCGCACGGCATATTCCCGGCGCTCCTCGTTGAAACCGCCGAAACCGTTCCAGAAGGTCAGGCCCTTGCCGTCGATCTCCACCGGTTCATCGGCGACCGGGGCGGGCAGTTTCGGCACCGGCGCCGGCGTTGCTTCCGCCTTCGCCTCTTCCTCGCCGCGCGGTGTCGAGAAGAGGGAGACCGTGCGGGCGATCTGGTCGGAAAGCGTGCCGTTGCGGGCGTGGAAGACGGCGCGGGCCGTCGCCAGCAGCGCCTGCCAGGTGGTGACGTCCATCAGGTCGCGGCGCACCGTGAAGACATGCTGGCGCGCACCGTCGGACTGGCTGCGGATGCGCAGGTTCTCGCACATATGGTCGAGCGTGTGCTGCATGTCCTGCGCATAGGAGGCGGCGCGCTCGTTGAGGATGACGAGATCCGCGACGACGCCGCGATGACGCAGGTAATCCTGCGCGCGCAGCGCCTCGCGGGCGACTTCCACGTCGATCTCATCGTTGATGCGCAGCACGAAGATCGGGAAATCGCCCGAGATCGCCAGCGGCCAGAGCGCTGACTGGGCGGTGAGGCCGTTCTCGATCGTGCCGGTGTCGGCCCTGAGATGCATGTCCGGATAGGTGAGGTAGCGGCCGAGCATCTGGAAGCTCGCCGCTTCCTGAGAGGTGACGCCGACATGGCGCATATGCACCTGCGAGCGCGTCCAGGCATGGATCATTTCGTGGTTGAAACTGTCCGGATGGCGATAGCGGTCGATGGCGGCATCCACCTCCGCGCGGCTCGGGGCCGCAACGGTCCAGAAGATGACCTTGACCTTCTTGCCCGCCGGCACGCGCACCACGCGGCGCAGCGCCATGACCGGATCGAGCGTAAAGCCGTCCGTGCCCGAAAGCTGCGCGCCCGGTTCGAAGGCGGCGGCGGTCGTCAGCGAGCGGCCACGGCCGACGAAGCGGCGGCGGTCGGTCTCGACCTCGGTGCGGCGCGAGGGACCGGCATTGTCCACGATGAGATGGGCGATGGACATGTCCGGTTCGTTCGGATTGCGCTTCTGCCGCTCGGCACGGATGACGTCGCCGCGCTTGCCGATCTCCGTCTTGATGAACATTTTCGAGAACATCGGATGGGCGTTGTCGGCCTCGTCCGTCGAGATGACGGGCTCCATATAGGACGTCACTTCGATGAAGCGGTCTTCCGGCCCGGTGTTGAGCAGCGTCAGGCGGCGGCCTTCGGCGTCGTGCTCGGTGGCGACGATGCACTCGACCTCGCTGGTCAGCGTGCCGACGGTCTTGATGAATTCCGCCTTGTCGTCGCCGAACTGGGTTTTCGTGACCTCACCCTCGATGCGCTTCGGCTCAGCGGTAGCGGACCACCACTCATTCGTCGCGGTATCGCGCAGGAAGAGGAAGGAACCCCAGCGGTCCTCGGTCGGATCAGGCTTCCAGCGCGTGACGGACTGGCCGTTCCAGCGCGAATAGCCGGCACCGGTGGCCGTCAGCATGACGGCATAGTGGCCGTTCGACAGGAAGACGGTCTCGCGCTCCTTGGAGAAGGGCTCCTTGATGATGCGGATTTCCGGGCGCAGCAAATCGGCCTGCGTGCTGCCAACGGTTTCCGGCTCGCGCTTGGCGTTGATGACAGGAATGTCGCGCGGCGCCTTTTCCTGCAGCAGCAGTTCGGCCGCCTCGATGACGGGGTCGGCGTGGAAGCGTTCGCGCAGCGCGCCGTTGAAGACGACGTTGGCGACGGCGGCGATCGACATGCCGTGATGGTGCGCCATGTAGTTCTTCACCACGGCGCAGGTTTTTCCTTCGGGCACGCGGGTCGGCGTAAAGTCGACGGCATCGTGGAAGCCGTAAACGCCGAGCGCGCCGAGTTTGCGCAGGCGTTCGAGGTTTTCCAGCGCCGCCGTCGGGGCATATTGCGTCGCCAGCAGCGAGGCATAGGGCGCGATGACGGCATTCTGGCCGAGGCCGCGCTTGAGGCCGAGCGTCGGCACGCCGAAATTGGTGTACTGGTAGGTCAGCTCGTGGTCGCGGGCGTTGAAGGCCGCTTCCGAAATGCCCCAGGGCGTGCCGAGGCGGCGGCCGTGGTTCATCTGCTCGACGACGACGAGATTGTTCGTCTGGTTCAGGATGCCGCCCTGGCGCTCCTGCATGACGAGCGGCGGCATCAGGTATTCGAACATCGAGCCGGACCAGGAGACCAGTGCCCCACGCGAGCCGACCGGCACGACCGGACGGCCGAGCTTGTACCAGTGCTCGGTGGGAAGGTCTCCCTTGGCGATGGCGAAGAGGCTGGTGAGGCGCGCTTCGGAAGCGAGCAGGTCGTAGCAGGCCTCGTCGAGTTCGTTGGTCTCGACGCGGTAGCCGATCGACAACAGGCGGCGCTCCGGCCGGAAGAGGAAGCCGAAATCCATTGTGAAGGCGATGTCGCGCGAGCGGTCGCGCAGCACGATGAGGCGTTCGCGCAGGCCCTCGATGCTGCCGAGGTCGAAAACGCTGTCGGCGATATGCGCCTCGCAGGTCGAGACCAGCGCGCCGGCCCATTTGGCAAGCTCGCCGCTCTCAGCCGATTTGATCTCGTGGTCGAGGTTGACGATCAGCTTGTTGACGTCGCGTGCCAGCACCGAGAGGTTGATGACGCGGATGGAGGCGAACTCATGCTCGCGCTTGACTGCGGCAAGCGCATTCTGGAAGCCGGCGATACGCTCCTCGATGAGGCGGCGCAGCGGACGCACGGTCTTCCGGTCATCCGGCAGGTCCTTCAGCGTCTCGGAGAGGATCGAGGCAACGTCGCCGATGCCGTCAAGGCTGCCCTGAAGATGCGCCGAGGGGGCTTCGGCCCATTCGCGGCACATAGAGGAGATGGCGATGAGGTGACCCGCGAGGTTGCCGCTGTCGACCGCCGAAACGTAGCGCGGTCCCAGCGTTTCCAGCGTGTTGGTGCGATACCAGTTGTAGAGGTGGCCGCGATATTTCGGCATGCCGTCGATGGTGGCGATCGTCTGTTCAAGGCGGCGGACCGTTTCCTCGAAGCTGATCCAGCCAAAATCGCGCGCGGAGATGACCGAGAGCAGATAGACGCCGATATTGGTCGGCGAGGTGCGCTCGGCGAGCACCGGTTGCGGCGTCTCCTGGAAATTGTCCGGCGGCAGGTAGTGCTGTTCGGCCGTGACGAACTCTTCGAAGTAGCGCCAGGTGCGACGGGCGATCTTGCGCAGCTCCGTTGCAACATAATCGGAAACGACGAGCTGGTCCTCGGTCTCGGCTGTCTGGCTGACATACCAGGCGATCATGGGCGACAGAGCCCAGACGAGAGCAAAGGGAATGCCGATGTAAGGAAGGCCCGTATCCGAAATCATGGCAAGCGCCACGGAAAGGGCGGCAAGCGCCGGAGCCTGCCACATCGACTTGTAATGGGCGAGAATACCGCCGCGCGCCGCGCTGTCGGCCTGCGCGGCCGTGCGCCATTCCAGCATCAGCTTGCGGCTGACCAGCGTGCGATAGAGCGAACGCACGATGGCATCGGCCATCAGCGCCGCCGAATGGGCGATGAAGACGATACGCAGCGCCACCTGTGCGTTGGCCGCCCGGATGTCGGAGATCACGCGATGCACGTGCGCGCGGGCGACAATGTCGTTGCGGCGCGGCATGACGCCTGAAATCAGCGAGAGCGTCGGGGCGACGAAAAGCAGGAAGATCAGCACGAGCTGCCAGATCAGCGCCTGGCGCGGCTCCATGTAGTACCAGCCCATCACGGAGGCGACGAGCCAGCCGATCGGGATGAGGCTGCGGCGCAGGTTGTCGTACATCTTCCAGCGACCGAGCATGGAAATGCCGCTCGACGGGCCGAAAATATACGGCAGCAGCTGCCAGTCGCCACGCGCCCAGCGATGCTGGCGCGATGTTTCGACGCCGTAGCGCGTCGGGAAATCCTCGACCAGCTCGACATCCGTCACCAGCGCGCAATGCGCCAAGGAGCCTTCGAGCAGGTCGTGGCTGAGCACCGAGTTTTCCTCGATGCGGCCCTTCACCGCCGCCTCGAAGGCGTCGACATGGTAGAGGCCCTTGCCGGTGAACGTGCCTTCGCCGGCGAAATCCTGGTAGACGTCGGACACCGTGAAGACATAGGGGTCGATGCCGCGGTCGGCGGAGAAGATGCGCTGGAAGGTCGAGGCTTCCTTGCCCGTCGTCAGGGACGGCGTGACGCGCGGCTGCAAAATGCTGTAGCCGGCGGTGACTTCGTTCTTTTCCGTGTCGATGACCGGACGGTTGATCGGGTGGTGCAGCTTGCCGACGAGCTTGGTCACCGCATCGCGCATCAGGCGCGTGTCGGAATCGAGCGTCATGACGTATTTCACGTCCGCCGGCACGATGTTGGCGCCCGGCAGGAAGGTCGTGTCGCCGTCACCCCGCAGAAGGAGGTTCAGCTCGTGCAGCTTGCCGCGCTTGCGCTCCCAGCCCATCCAGCACCCCTCGGACGGGTTGAACAGGCGGCGGCGGTGCAGGAGATAAAAGCGCGTGCGGCCGTCATAGGCATAGCGCGCCGAAAGCGTCGCGATCTCGCGCTTGGCATAATCGAGCACGTCGAGATCGGCGGGGGATTCCTCCGCCTGGCTGTCCGCCCAGTCGCTGAGCAGCGAGAAATAGATCTCGCCGCGCGGATTGGCGAGATAGTGGACTTCGAGATTGCGCACCAGTTCGTCGACATGGTCGCGCTTGGAGATCAGACACGGCACGACGACGAGCGTGCGCGCATCCTCGGGAATCCCGTCCTTGAACTCGTAGCCGACAAGGCGCGACGGCGTGACGAAGAAGGTGACAAGCGTGTTGAACAGGCCCGTCGCCCCTTCGGACGCCGGCAGCGCGAAAAGCACCAGCATGATCAGCCATGCGCCGTCGGGAATGTCGAGCTGATCGAGGAAATAATAGACCGCGATCATCGCCAGCAGCGTCAGGATGATATTGGGTCCGGCAATGGCGAACCAGTCGAGCTTGCGGCCGAAACGCACGATGCGCTGGACGATCGACGGCCGGTAGCCGATGCGCTTTTCGAGCAGCTTCCGCTTCTTGCCCACGAGGAAGGCGGCGACATTGGCCTCGTAGTCGAGGTCCTCGACATGCGCCGCGGCGTCTTCCGCGGTCATCGCCAGTGCCGTCTCGGTCACCTCAAGCTCGGTCTTGCCGGATCTGCGGGCGAAGCGCTCGATCGTGTTGCGATACTTGTTGCGCGAGCCGAAATCGAGGTCGCTGTAGTCGGACCCCTGGCGCAGCGCCTCGTCGAGGCGGCTGACGCTTTCGAACCAGACCGGCCACTCGGTATCGTCCACCGAGCGCAGGCTCTTGATGAGCGAACTCATCGTGACGTTGCCGGAGGAGAGGCGGTTGTTCTCCGCGACGATCAGTTCTTCGAGGTCGCTGCCGCGGCTCTCGATCTTGCGCTCCAGCCACTGGATCACCGCGCCGGAGGCCTGGAGGCCGTCGCGCAGGCGATAAAGCAGCTGGATGACGAACGTATTGTCCTCGATGAAGCTTTCCAGCGACTGGAGATGCGCGATGGACTTTTCCGGATCGTTGAGGCGGATCAGCTCATCGGCCACCTCGTTGGCCTTGAAACGCATCTTGCGCGAACGCTCGACGCGGCTGGAAATGCGGCGGAGGTTTTCAAGCAGCACGAAGCGGATGAAGGAGGGCAGCGCCCAGAGCTCGCCGATCTTCAGCGCGTCGATCTTCTGGAAGCCCTGAACAAAAGCCGTCAGCCCCTCATGCGAGACGCCGCTATGGGTGTGCGCGACATAGAGCCAGGCAAGCGCCAGCGTGCGCGGCATCACCTGCCCTTCGATCTCGATGGTCGGAAGCTGGCGATAGAAGCGGCGCGGAAAATCGCGTCGCACTTCCTGGATCGCCTCTTCGACGACGTAGTAGTTGTCGAGCAGCCATTCGGCCGCCGGCGTGATCTGCGCACCGGCTTCGACATCCTTGGCCGTGGCGCGATAGACGCGAAAGATTTCCTTCTCGTTTTCCTTGTGCCGGGCGCGGAATTCGAAAGGGTGGAAGCCGGGCAGCGCCGCGGTCTTGTCGCGCGCCAGCGCTTCACCGCAATCGGCGAGCTCCTCCAGCGACAGATAGGTGGCGCGGATCGAATCGTTATAATCGATCTGCTTGGCGTCGGCGTCGCGCGAAGGGGCTTGCGGCGTATTGTGAAGGGGCATGTTTCTGATTCTGGATCCGGCCATATGGAACCATCCGGCGACGGCCTTTGCGCCGAACGGTTTTTTGCGGGCAGGTTTCATCTCGGTGCCGCGATCAGCCATGTGACCAAACAGCGCCCGGACGGCGCGATTGGAATGGACATGGCTCAAGCGACACGCTGGTTGGCATCCTGGCCGCGTGGTGCATGAAAACGGCATTTTTTAGCCGTAAGGACAGAGACTTGCAACATGTCAACATGACCGGATGGCGCAGCATCGACCCTCATCTGCGGTTTTGGTGAATCGTGCGCCCTCGCAGGAGGCGAGCGGACACAAGGAGCAGGGGAATGGCAAATGGATGCGGCAGGAAAAAGTTCCCGCCCGCCCATCTGGCTGCCCGCCAAGCTGTGTCCAAACCGCCGAACGGAGCCTTGCACCATTGACTCGGTGCCGGCGCCAAGCCAGTTTGACGCCGTCAGGGTCTTCCGAGTCGATTGGCTCGGAGGCTAAGAGGGAAGCCGGTGCGATGCTCCGAAAGGAGCACCAAGACCGGCGCTGCCCCCGCAACTGTGAACGGCGAGCTGCTGTCGCTCCATGCCACTGGTGGATTTCACCGGGAAGGCGAGACAGACGCGATGACCCGCAAGCCAGGAGACCTGCCCTGACAGTCGTAACGTCCATGGGCGGGGTGTCCCAGTGGTGCGCTTGCTTGTCGCCTCCGGGCGAAGTTCCAGCAGCGTGCGTCCGGTCATCCCCCAATTTTCCGATTGGGGAAGAAATGCTTGCCATCACCGACAATGGTTTCGCCGGGAAACCGGAATCCATCTTCATCTCCTGGCTGCTCTGGCAGCCACACGGCGCCGACCTTGCCGTCGAGGCGCTGAAGGAGGTCCAGAAACTCTCGCGCTATGAAAAGGTCGATCCCGACATCGCCAGACTGAAGGCGCTGTTCGCCTCCCTGGCCGGGTCGAATCGACCGATGCACTGACTGCTAAGGCATAAAGACATATTGACATAAAGATATCTTTATGTGATTTCCGGTGCAGGATTATTGCACCGGAGGGCTTTGCCGTGGCCGAATCGCACCTGGACACCCTGTTCGGACCTGAACTGCCGCCACGCGATGGGCGCGAGATTCTCGCTGCCCTTCAGGCCGCCGCACGCGAGCGCATCCTGGTGCTCGACGGCGCCATGGGCACGGAAATCCAGACGCTGAAGCTGGTGGAAGAGGATTTCCGCGGCGATCGCTTCGGCGATTGCGCATGTCACCAGCAGGGCAACAATGACCTCCTGACACTAACCCAGCCCGGCGCGATCGAGGACATCCACTATCGCTACGCGCTGGCCGGTGCGGATATTCTCGAAACCAACACCTTCTCCTCCACGACCATCGCCCAGGCCGATTACGGCATGGAGGACATGGTCTATGAACTGAACCGTGACGGCGCCCGCCTTGCCCGCCGCGCCGGCCTCAGGGCCACCGAAAAGGACGGCCGCCGCCGCTTCGTCGCCGGCGCACTCGGCCCGACGAACCGCACGGCCTCCATCTCGCCTGACGTCAACAATCCCGGCTACCGCGCCGTCACCTTCGACGACCTCAAGCGCGCCTATGCGGACCAGCTGCGCGGCCTCATCGACGGCGGCGCCGACATCATCCTGATCGAGACGATCTTCGACACGCTGAATGCCAAGGCGGCGATCTTCGCCACCCGCGAAGTCTTCGAGGAAAAGGGCATCGAGCTGCCCGTCATGATCTCGGGCACGATCACCGACCTCTCGGGCCGCACGCTGTCCGGTCAGACACCGGAAGCCTTCTGGAACTCGGTACGCCACGCCGATCCCTTCTCCATCGGCCTCAACTGCGCACTCGGTGCCAACGCCATGCGCGCCCATCTCGCGGAGATCTCCTCCGTCGCGCAAACCTTCGTCTGCGCCTATCCCAATGCCGGCCTGCCGAACGCCTTCGGCAAATATGACGAGACGCCGGAGGAAATGGCCGCCCAGATCGAGGGCTTCATGCGCGATGGCCTCGTCAACATCGTCGGCGGCTGCTGCGGCTCGACGCCGGACCATATCCGCGCCATTGCGGCGGCCGCCGCACGCCACGCACCGCGCGCAATCCCCGACATACCGCGCCACATGCGCCTCTCGGGCCTCGAGCCCTTCACGCTGACCGAGGCTATCCCCTTCGTGAATGTCGGCGAGCGCACCAACGTCACGGGCTCGGCGAAATTCCGCAAGCTGATCACCGCGGGCGACTATGCCGCGGCGCTCGATGTCGCGCGCGACCAGGTGGCGAACGGCGCGCAGGTCATCGACATCAACATGGACGAGGGCCTGATCGATTCCGCCAAGGCCATGACGGAATATGTGAACCTCATCGCCGCAGAACCTGACATCGCCCGTGTTCCGCTGATGATCGACAGTTCGAAATGGGAGGTGATCGAGGCAGGCCTGAAATGCGTGCAGGGCAAGCCGCTGGTCAATTCCATCTCGCTGAAGGAGGGCGAAGAGGCCTTCCTTCACCATGCCAAGCTCGTGCGCGCCTATGGCGCCGCCGTCGTCGTCATGGCCTTTGACGAGAAGGGTCAGGCCGACACGAAGGCACGCAAGGTGGAAATCTGCACACGCGCCTACAAGCTGCTCACCGACGTTGCAGGCCTTGCACCCGAGGATATCGTCTTCGACCCGAACATCTTCGCCGTCGCGACGGGCATCGAGGAGCACGACAATTACGGCGTCGACTTCATCGAGGCGACGGCAGAGATCACAGCAACACTGCCGCATGCCCACATTTCCGGCGGCGTCTCCAACCTCTCCTTCTCCTTCCGCGGCAACGAGCCTGTGCGCGAGGCGATGCACGCCGTCTTCCTCTACCACGCCATCCAGTCGGGCATGGACATGGGCATCGTCAATGCCGGCCAGCTCGCCGTCTACGACACGATCGAGCCGGACCTGCGCGAGGCCTGCGAGGACGTTGTGCTGAACCGCGTGCCGAAGACCGGCGGCACCGCTACCGAACGCCTTCTGGAGATTGCCGAGCACTTCAAGGGCGCTGCCGGCAAGGAGGCCAAGGAGCGTGACCTCGCCTGGCGCGACTGGGTGGTCGAAAAGCGCCTCGAACACGCGCTCGTCAACGGTATTACCGAATTCGTCGAGATCGATACGGAAGAGGCTCGTCAGAACGCCGAGCGCCCGCTGCACGTCATCGAAGGCCCGCTGATGGCCGGCATGAACGTCGTCGGCGACCTTTTTGGCGCAGGGAAGATGTTCCTGCCGCAGGTGGTGAAATCCGCCCGCGTGATGAAACAGGCCGTCGCCGTGCTGCTGCCCTACATGGAGGCCGAAAAGCTCGCCAATGGCGGCAGCGGCGAGCGCCAGAGCGCCGGCAAAATCCTGATGGCGACCGTCAAGGGCGACGTGCACGATATCGGCAAGAACATCGTCGGCGTCGTGCTCGCCTGCAACAATTACGAGATCATCGACCTCGGCGTCATGGTGCCGGCAACGAAGATTCTTGAGACGGCAAAGGCCGAAAAGGTCGACATCATCGGCCTCTCCGGCCTCATCACCCCCTCGCTCGACGAGATGGTGCATGTCGCCGCCGAAATGGAGCGTGAAGGCTTCGACATCCCCCTCCTCATCGGCGGGGCGACGACGAGCCGCGTGCATACGGCGGTGAAGATCCATCCGCGCTACGACCGCGGCCAGACCGTCTACGTCACCGATGCCAGCCGCGCCGTCGGCGTGGTCGGCAGCCTGCTGTCGGCTGACATGAAACCCGGTTATGTCGAGACGCTGAAGGCTGAATACCGCAAGGTCGCGGATGCCCACGCCCGCAGCGAGGCCGAAAAACAGCGCCTGCCGCTCGCCAAGGCCCGTGAAAATGCCTTCAAGGCTGATTGGTCTGCCTACCGGCCGAAGACGCCGTCCTTCCTCGGCACGCGCGTCTGGCAGGACTGGGACCTCGCGGATCTCGCCCGCTATATCGACTGGACCCCCTTCTTCCAGACCTGGGAGCTGAAGGGTGTCTATCCAAAAATCCTCGACGATGAGAAACAGGGCCCCGCCGCCCGCCAGCTCTTTGCCGATGCGCAGGCGATGCTGGAAAAGATCATCGCCGAAAAATGGTTCACGCCGAAAGCCGTCGTCGGCTTCTGGCCGGCCGGAACCGTGGGCGACGACATCCGCCTCTTCACCGACGAGGCACGAAACAAGGACCTCGCCACCTTCTTCACACTGCGCCAGCAGCTTTCGAAACGCGACGGACGGCCGAATGTCGCCCTTTCCGATTTCGTGGCGCCTGTCGACAGTGGCAAGCCGGATTATCTCGGCGGCTTCGTCGTCACGGCCGGCATCGGGGAGATCGCCATCGCCGAACGTTTCGAGCGGGCGAATGACGACTACAACTCGATCCTCGTCAAGGCGCTGGCCGATCGCTTCGCCGAGGCCTTTGCCGAGCGCATGCATGAGTATGTGCGCAAGGAACTCTGGGCCTATGCGCCGGACGAGACCTTCTCCCCAACCGACCTCATCGGCGAACCCTATGCCGGCATCCGCCCCGCGCCGGGCTATCCCGCCCAGCCGGACCATACGGAGAAGACGGCGCTCTTCCGCCTGCTCGATGCCGAGAAGCAAATCGGTGTCGAACTCACCGAGAGTTTTGCCATGTGGCCCGGCTCCTCCGTCTCCGGCCTCTACATCGCCTCGCCGGAAAGCTACTATTTCGGCGTCGCCAAGGTGGAGCGGGACCAGGTGGAGGACTATGCCCGCCGCAAGGGCATGACCGTCATGGAAGTGGAGCGCTGGCTCGGCCCGGTACTCAACTACGTGCCAGTGACCGCACGGGAAAACGCGGCCTGAGTTTCCTCAGGCCGTCGCAAGGTTCAAGAACACGACCATGCCATAGCTCACGGCGACCAGCACGCCGAGCGACAGGACGACTGCGGCCGTCACCCGCGGGCCGGCCCGCATCACGCGCCTGAGGTCGATGCCGAGGCCGAGGGCGGCCATGGAGAGGATGGTCAGTACGGTCGCAGCGCGCGCCATGCCTTCGGCAAGCCCCGCATCGATCAGGCCGAAACTGCGCACAGCGAGCATAGCGAGGAAGCCGAGGATGAACCATGGCACCAGCCGGTGCAGCGCCGGGCGACGACCGCTCTCCTTACCTGCTGCAAGCGACAGGAAGAAGATCACCGGCCCCAGCATCAACACGCGCACGAGCTTGACGAAGGTACCGATCTGGATGCTGAGCGCGGAGACCGGGGCGGTGGCGGCCAGCACCTGCGGCACCGCATAGACCGTCATGCCCGCCATCACGCCGTAGCCCGTCGCCGAAAGGCCGAGCAATGGCACCAGCACCGGCAGCAGCAGCACCGTGACCATGCCGAGAACGGCGGTGAAGGCGATGGAGGAAGCGACGTCCTCCGCATCGGCGCGGATGACCGGCGCCGTCGCGGCGATGGCAGAGTTGCCGCAGATCGAATTGCCGCAGGCAACCAGCAACGCAACAGTGCGGGAGAGGCCGAGGCCGCGCCCGATGGCATAGCTTGCAAGGAGAACGACGCCCACCACCGCCGCGATCGCCCCGATCAGCAGCCAGCCCATGCCGGCAATTGCCGTGGCGCTGACGCCCGCACCGAGAAGCACAATCGCAATTTCAAGGAAGTACTTCGCGGAAAAGGCGATGCCGGGATCGAACACCGCCGGCCGTTTCAGCAGCAGGCGGCAGACGGCACCGATCAGGATCGCCAACACCAACGCCTCGATCCACGCCCCGCCCGACAGGTGCATTTCCAGCCGCTCGGCGAGCACGGCGAGGCCCGACACGAAGCCGGAGAGCAATACCCCGGGCAGAAGTACACGAATTCCAAGGAATGATGATTTATTAGGCGAATTTTCCATGTGCGGACGATGCGCTTGAAAACCTGTTCGATCCATCGGTAAATATCGGACATTTCATTCGACTGGATCGAACAGATGATGACGCTGGAACAACTCCGTATCTTCGTCGCCGTGGCGGAACGGGAGCACCTGACGAGGGCCGCGGAGGCACTGAACCTCACGCCCTCGGCCGTCAGCTCGGCCATCCGCGTGCTGGAGGAGCGCTACGGCATCGCGCTGTTCCATCGTACGGGGCGGCGGATCGAGTTGACCGAGACGGGTGAGGCCTTCCTGCCGGAGGCGAAAGCCACGCTGGCGCGGGCGGGCAGTGCAGACCTCTTCCTCACCGAGATCGGCGGCCTGAAACGCGGCACGCTGACGCTTGCCGCCAGCCAGACCATCGCAGGCTACTGGCTGCCGCCGCGTCTCATGCATTTCCGCAAGACCTATCCGGCGATCGACATCCGCTTGACCGGAGGCAACACCGACGAAGCTGCCGAAGCGGTTCTCGACGGGCGGGCGGAACTCGGTTTCGTCGAAGGCGAGATCGACCACCCTGCCCTCGTCCAGCGCGTGGTGGCGCGCGACCGGGTCGTCATCGTCGCGCCGTCGGGCCATCCGCTCGCCGGCAAGCCCGATATCGATGCGGACGACCTGGCCGCCGCCCGCTGGGTGCTGCGCGAACCAGGCTCGGGCACGCGGCGTGCCCTGACGGCGGCGCTGCCCGAGGAGGCGCTCGACATCGCGCTCTCCCTGCCTTCCAACGAAGCCGTGCGCAGCGCCGTTCTCGTCGGCCAGACGCTGACAGCGGTCTCCGAATTCGTCGTAAAGGACGACCTTGCCGCCGGCCGGATGGCCCGCATCGCCTTCGAACTGCCGGAACGCGCCTTCCGCCTGCTCCGCCACAAGGAGCGCTACCGCTCCCGGGCCTCGCTCGCCTTCGAGGCCGAGCTGGCCTAGATCATTTCCGCTTTTCTTCGAAACGCGAACCGCCGTACACTTTGGCTGGGATGGCTTTATAGTCCGTCGCGCCCCCGGAACCGGCGCTGGTATGCGGGATCGTAGAGCGAACTTTCGCGAAAATCCTCAGCGCCGAGCGAGCGGCCGACGAAGATCAGCGCCGTGCGCTCGATCGGCTCCTCGGCGACCTTCGCCGCGATATCCGCCAGGGTGCCGCGCACCACGCGCTCATCGGGCCAGGAGGCTTTCACCACGATCGCCACCGGGCAATCCGCACCATAGAGCGGTGTCAGGTCCGAGACGACCTTGTCCAGTGCGTGGATGGCGAGGTGGATCGCCAGCGTCGCCCCCGTCGCGCCGAAATTCGCCAGCGTCTCGCGGTTCGGCATCGGTGAGGCACGGCCGGAAACACGGGTGAGCACGAGGCTCTGGGCGACGGCGGGAATGGTGAGCTCACGCCCGAGCGCGGCGGCGGCGGCGGCAAAGGAAGGCACGCCCGGCGTCAGCGTGTAGGCGAGCCCGTGTTTTTCCAGCCGGCGGATCTGCTCGGCGACGGCACTCCAGACGGAGAGATCGCCGGAATGCAGCCGCGCCACATCCTCGCCCGCCGCGGCGGCGCGCAGATATTCGGCCTCGATCTCGTCGAGCGACATCGGCGCCGTATCGACGATGCGTGCGTCCGGCGGGCAATATTGCAGGAGTTCCGGCGACACGATGGAGCCGGCATAGAGGCAGACCGGGCAGGTGCCGATGAGATCACGGCCACGCACGGTGATGAGATCGGCAGCACCGGGGCCGGCGCCGATGAAATGAACAGTCATATTTGGTCCTCGATAGGTTGCGCCGGCTTCACCCAGGCCCACTGCGTGACCGGCATGGCCGGCCGCCAGCCCGTCATCTGCCCGACAGGCGATGCACGCGCGATGTCGATCCGGATCAGCGAACCGCCGAACCGGGCGTGCTGGGCGAGGAGCACAGCTTCCATTTCCGTTGTCACCGCATTGGCGACAAGCCGGCCACCCGGTTTCAGGCGGTCGATCGCCGCCGGCATGACGCCCGCCTCGCTGCCGCCACCGCCGATGAAGATCGCATCCGGCGCGGCCAACCCCACCAGAGCCTCCGGCGCCATGCCCTCGACCACCGCAAGACCCGGTACACCGAAGCACCCGGCATTGCGGTGAATGCGAGCGGCCCGCTCCGCATGGCCCTCGACGGCGATGGCCCTGAGCGAGGGGTCGGCCAGCATCCATTCGATACCGATGGAGCCCGAGCCGGCCCCGATATCCCAGAGAAGCTCGCCGCGGCGCGGCGCGAGAGCCGAGAGCGTCAGCGCGCGAACCTCGCGCTTGGTGATCTGGCCGTCATGCTCGAACAGCCCGTCGTCGAGGCCCGGCGTGTAGGCGAGCACCCGCGCCCCGTCTCCGGCGACAATCTCCACCGCGCAGACATTCAGCATGTCGGCCTCATCGAGGGCGAACTGCCCGGCCCGATGGTGGCTCACTCGTTCCCGTGCGCCACCGAGGGCTTCCAGCACAGTTAGCGCCGAGCCGCCGAACCCGCTTTCAGCCAGAAGAGCGGCAAGCGCCGCCGGCCCGTCGCTGTCCGAGGTCAGCGCCAGGATACGGCAGCCGGGATGCAGGTGCGGGCGCATCAGGTCGACGGGGCGGCCGTGCAGCGAAACACAGACCGTGTCCTGCAGGGCCCAGCCCAAACGCGATGCAGCGAGACTGAAGGCAGAGGGGGCAGGAAAAACGCGCATCTCCGCCCGCGCGATGCGCCGGGAGAGCGTGACGCCGACGCCATAGAAGAAGGGATCGCCCGAGGCGAGCACGACGACGGCCCTGCCGCGCGCAGCCAGAACAGCCTCCACCGAGCGCTCGAAGGGACTGAGCCAGCCATGGCGGTCGCCACGGATCGCCGCATCGGCAAGCTCCAGGTGCCGCGCGCCGCCGAAGACGATCTCCGCGCGGCCGATCGCGGCCTTGGCCTCGTCGCCGAGACCCGCTAGACCGTCTTCGCCGATCCCGACGATGGAAAGCCAGGGAGCGGCTGTCGAAAGGGACTGATCAGGCGTGGACAAACGACGCATCCTCATCTTGGGCGGCACGGCGGAAGCCCGCGACCTTGCAGGCGTGCTCGCCGACAGAACCGATCTTGCCGTCACGCTGTCGCTCGCCGGCCGCACGCTCGACCCCGCGCCGCAACCCGTACCCGTGCGCACCGGCGGCTTCGGCGGCGTCGAGGGGCTTTCGGCCCATCTGCGCGACGAGGCCATCGATCTCCTGATCGACGCGACGCATCCCTTCGCCCGGCAGATCTCCGCCAATGCCCGCGCCGCCAGCGCGGCGACCGGCATTCCGCTGCTGCGGCTGGAACGGCTCGGCTGGGATATGGTGGAGGGTGACCGCTGGACGCGCGTCGCCAATATGACGGAGGCCGTGGGCGCGCTCGGCAAAGTGCCGCGCCGCGTGTTCCTTGCCATCGGCCGCCAGGAGGCGAAGGCCTTCGACGCCGCGCCGCAGCACCACTATCTCGTGCGCAGCGTCGATCCCGTCGACCCGCCGCTTGCCGCACCCGATGTCGATTATCTGCTCGCCCGCGGCCCGTTTACCGTGGACGCGGAGGTCGAACTTCTGCGCGGCCATCGTATCGATGTCGTCGTCAGCAAGAATTCCGGTGGAGACGCCACCTATGGCAAGATCGTCGCGGCGCGCAGTCTCGGCCTGCCCGTCGTTCTGGTCGATCGGGCAGAGGCGCAGGGTGGCCACCACGCAGGAACCGTCCAGGATGCGGTGCGGCTCGCCGATCATCTCGTCGGCTCTTCGAGGAAACGCGGCGTATAGACGAGATCCGGCAGGCCCGGACGGGAAATGACGCGCGTTGCCGGCGAACCGATGACGACGCAAGTCGCCATGTCGGCACGCTCCGCCTCGGCCTCGCCGAGCGGCATGACCAGCATGCGCTCATCCGGGCGACCCGCGGCACGGCCGAAGATGACGGGCGTTGTCGCCGGAAGCGTCTCCCGCAGGATTTCAAAGGCCCGGCCGAGTTGCCAGGGCCGCGCTTTGCTGATCGGATTGTAGAGCGCGACAACAAGACCCGCCTCGGACACCAGGCGCAGCCGCTTCTCGATGATCTCCCAGGGTTTCAGGTTGTCGGAAAGCGAGATCGCGCAGAAATCATGGCCGAGCGGCGCACCGATGCGCGCGGCGACCGCCAGCATGGCGGTGACACCGGGCACGATGGTGAGATCGACCGCCTTCCACTCGTCCGGTCCCGCATCGATCGCCTCGCAGACGGCCGCCGCCATGGCGAAGACCCCGGGATCACCGCCCGAGACGACACAGACATCGACACCCTCGGCCGCCCGCTTCAGTGCGGCTTCGGCCCGGTTCAGCTCCTCGCGATTGTCGGAGGCGACCTTGATCTGGTCCGGCCGGAGGTTCAGCCGGTCGATATAGGGAAAGTAGCCGAAGAATTCGCGCGCAGCCTCGACCGCCTGTCTTGCCTCCGGCGTCATCTGGTCCGGATTGCCCGGCCCGGTGCCGATCACGAAAAGCCGGCCGGTCATGCGCGGCCGCTCCAGCCCGGCACGAGCACCAGCGAGAAATAGGGCGCGGTGTCGTCGGGCTTTTCGGAAAGCCGCATCGACCGGCTGGTCGGCATGGTGCCGCGCTCGACATAGATCGCCTCGCCGAGCCGGCCGGCCTTTTCCAGCGCCCGCCGGATTTTCGGTAGGTTGCGGCCGACCTTCATGATGACGGCGGCCTCGGTGTCGACGAGGCGGCGTGACAGCTCGCCCTCGCCCATCGTGCCCGGGAGCACGGAGAGCACGTCGTCACCCTGCACGATGGGCAGGCCCGACAGCGACCAGCAACCGGACATGGCCGTGATTCCGGGAATGACCTCGGTCGGGAACCGATCGGCGAGCCGCACGTGGAGATGCATGTAGGAGCCGTAGAACATCGGATCGCCTTCCGAGAGGATGGCGACCGTGCGGCCGGCGGCAAGGTGCTCCGCAACGGCGGCGGCCGAGGCATCGTAGAAGGCGGTGATCTGGCGCTTGTAGTCGTCGTGGTCCTTGTCGATTTCCGTCGTCACCGGATAGTAGAGCGGCAGCTCCGCCATTCCGGGCTTCAAGAGACCCTCGACGATCGCCCGCCCATTGCCCGCGCGGCCGGCCTTGGCGAAGTAGGCGAGCACATCCGCCTCGCCGATCGCCCGCACCGCCTTCAGCGTCAGGAGTTCCGGATCGCCCGGTCCCGTGCCCACGCCATAAAGTCGTCCCGTCACCGTCGCCACCCTGTTCATAGCCCCGGCCTCGCCAGAGAATTGAGCGCCGCGGCCGTCATGGCGCTGCCGCCGAGGCGACCCCGCACGATGGCGAAGGGCACGTCGTAGGAATTTTCGGCAAGCGCATCCTTGGATTCCGCGGCACCGACGAAACCGACCGGCATGCCGAGGATTGCCGCCGGCTTCGGCGCGCCGTCGCGCAGCAATTCCAGCAGGTAGAACAGCGCCGTTGGCGCATTGCCGATAGCGACGACGGAACCGGCGAGACGATCGAGCCAGAGGCGGATGGCCGCGGCCGAGCGCGTGTTGCCGATATCCCGGGCGATGTCGGGCGTGCGCGGATCGCGCAGCATGCAGAGCACCTCGTTGCCGGCCGGCAGGCGGGCGGCCGTCACGCCGCGCGCGACCATCTCGGCATCACAGAAGATCGGCGCACCGGCCTGGAGCGCGCCGCGCGCCGCCGTGACGAAACCGGGAGAGAAAACGAAATGCGGTGCCGCCTCGACGAGGCCTGCGGCATGGATCATGCGCACGGCGACGTCCGATTCCTCTTCGGAAAAGCGGGAGAGATCGGCTTCGGCGCGGATGATCGCGAAGGATTTTTCGTAGATGGCCGTGCCATCCTTGATGTAGTCGTAATCGGTCATTGTTGGCCTTGATAAGCAGAAACCAGGGTGTCGGACGCGGTGCGGTCGATGAGGTTTCCCGCCGTCTCGCCGTCCGCACGACGCGCGCGCAGGAGGGCACCGAGACGATGCAGGGCGGGCCGCAGCGCATCGGCGGGCAGGATCGCGGCGGCGCCATCGCCCGCACGCCCGCCAAGAACAAGACCGACGCCGGCGGCAGTGCCGCAAAGCGTGACCGCGGCCGCGGCCGGATGGGCGCAGCCCTTCGGGCAGCCGGAAACATGCACGTCGAAGGAACCGTCCAGGAGATCGCCGGCTCCCGCCACAAGGGCATCGGCGGCGGCGTGGGTATCGAAGCTGGCCGAAGCGCAGCCGGCGGAACCGGCACAGACGGAGACGGTCCGCCCCGGCGCATCCTGCGTGCTCCAGACACGTCCCCGCGTCGCACAGGCCTGCGCGGCGGCCACCGTTTCCGCGCAGAGCCCGCGTACCAGCAGCGCGTGATGCGGCGCGAGGCGGAACTCCGTTGCGCCACAGGCGACCAGCTCCCGTGTCAGGGCGGCAAACCGATCGGCATGGATCTGACCATAGGCCGGGGCGAGCCCCAGAACCGTTTCGTCTCCGATCCCGTGTACACCGAGCGGATGAACGGGTGAAGCGACCGGAATCGGCGGCACCGGAGCCGCACCGAGAGCCGCCGCCAGCAGCGTTGGATCGAGATCCCGCCCCCGCGCCGCCGGCCCGATGGCGGCAAGGGCAGCGGCGACTGTCATCACGCCGTCGACAGCCTTTTCGCCGGGCAGCAGCGCAACGGCCCGCGCCGTCATGCGATCACCACCGAGGGAAAGCCGCCAGGCAAGACCTCGTATGCGTGCGACCGCATCGAGGCGGATATCGGCAACCATGTCGGCAAGAGACAACACACCGCCGCCATCGACGACGACGGCAAGCTTCGGCGCGAGAACAAGAGCGGCATCGGCAAGAGCCGCCCGCAGTGCATCGGCAAGCGGCGCGGCATCGGCAAGTTCGGACGGATCGATGCCGGCAAGCGGCGGCACTTCGATGGCAACGCCCGTCTGCGGGACGATGCCGGCCGCGGCGAGCCCGACGGCAAGGTGCGGAACGGAAGCATCCGTAAGGCCGCGAAGCTGGAGATTGCCGCGCGCGGTGATTTCGATAAGGCCGTTGCCATGCGCCCGCGCCAGATCGGCAAGCGCAAGGAGATCGTGCGCGGTGAGGGCCGCCGCGGTGGGGCGCAGGCGCACCAGCAGGCCGTCGCCAGTCCGCATCGGAGTGGCGAGGGAAGGGCAGGCGCCGCGCCGCAACGCGCCGATCTCGCCCAGGGGGCCCGGAAGCATCGCACAGGTCACCGTCATGCCGCGCCCTCCTCCGCTTCGGGCGCCGGGCGACGGATCAGGTAGGTGTCCATGATCCAGCCATGCGCGGCGCGCGCCTTTCGGCGCGTCTCGCTGATCGTATCGGCGACGTCGGAAAGCCGGCCGGACAACAGGATCTCGTGCGGCGTGCCGAGATAGGCGCCCCACCAGATCTCCGCTTCCGGATCCTCGACCGTCCGAAAGGCTTCGACGCCGTCGAGCATGACGAGCGCATCGCGCGAGGATTCCGGCCAGGCGCCGGCAAGGCGGCGGCCTGTGGTGATCTCGACCGGCAGGCCGATGCGGTTGAGCGTGATGGCATGGCTGGCGCAGAGCGCCTGGACGCTGGTGATGCCGGGAATGACCTCGATCTCGAAGGCGACACGGCCGGCCGTGCGCACATGATCGATAATACGCAGCGTGCTGTCATAGAGCATCGGATCGCCCCAGACGAGCAGGCCGAGCGTCTCGTCCGCACCGGTCTCGTTGAGGAGAGTGCGTTCGTAGATGGCCGCGATGGCACGGTGCCAATCGTTGACGCCATCCTCGTAGCTTCCGTCGGCGCGGCGCACCGGTACGGTGTAATCGAGGATGCGGCAAGCGGCATTGTCGAGGAAACGGTCGCAGATTTCGCGGCGCGCATCGGCCAGAAAGGCCTTTTCATCGCCCTTCGTCGGAATGAGCAGCACATCGGCCCGGTTCAGCGCCTGAATTGCCTGAACAGTCATGTGCTCGGGATTGCCCGCGCCGATCCCGATGACCAGTATCTTTCTCAAAAACCCGTCTCCCGTGCGACCCTGCGCTCCCGGTTCGCGGCCCGACTTGGGTCCCGCACCCCTTCCTAATCCCAAAAGCCGGCGGAAAACAGTACCCGAATCGCGTCCTTTGCCGGTCTTTTTGAGACTCAGGCGGCAGTGCGGCTCGTCAGATAGGCCCGCGGCGCGGTTCCCAGCATGCGCTTGAACATGGTTGTGAAGGCCGGCACGCTCTCGTAGCCGGCATCGAGCGCCACCCGCGTCACCGGTTCGCCGGCGGCAAGGCGCGGCAAGCAGGCGAAAAGGCAGGCCTGCTGACGCCAGGTGACGAAGCTGACACCCATCTCCTGGCGGAAGAACCGCGTGAAGGTGCGCCGGCTCATGTTCAGCCTTCGAGCCCAGTCGTCGATCTTGGCCACCGGCGACGGCTGTTCGACAAAATCGCGGCAAAGGCCCGCCAGCCTTCCACTTGCCGGAAACGGCAGGCCGAGCGGACGCTCGGGCAGGCGGCCGATTTCGTCAAGCAGCAGCGCCATGACGAGGTCGCTGCGCCGGCGATCCTCCGACAGGCCATCATGCCGAACGGTCTCCGCGATCAACTGGCGGGCAAGGTCGGTGACTTCCAGCACGGTGGGCACCTGCGAAGCGGCCCGGCCCTCCGGTGAATAGATATAGACCGAGCGCATGCTGACATCGCTGATCATCTCGACGGAATGTTCGAGACCGCGCGGAATGAGCAAGGCGTGGCCGGGTGGAATCATCCAGCGCCCACGCTCCGTCCCCACCAGCACTACACCGGCAAAAACGCAGAGGAACTGCGTGCGGCGGTGACGGTGCGGCGGCACCGTATAGCCACCCGGGATGTCCGAACTGTGCACCAGAACATCCGTATTCGCCTGTTCCATCCGGAAGAGGTTGCGGATGTGGTCGTCATCGAGCGCCCTGCGGCGTGCATCGCTCAGTTTTTCCATCTTTGGCCCACTCGCGTAAGAAATGGACCTCAGCACGAAAGCAGGCCTATAGCAATCCCTGTATGGGAAGCAGCCGTGACGCGGAATCTGCGCGTATCATTCGAGGCCATCATGTCGACAGTCGTTCCCGCGGCACCCCGCAGCGCCGCCACCACCACCTATTCCATCATCGTCGCCGTCAGCGCGTGCCACATGCTGAACGACATCATGCAGTCGCTCCTGACGTCGCTCTATCCGCTGCTGAAGGAAAACTACGCGCTCGATTTCGTGCAGATCGGCCTTCTGACCATGGCCTTCCAGGTCACCGCCTCGCTGCTGCAGCCGGCCGTCGGCATCGTCACGGATCGCTGGCCGATGCCCTTCTCGCTGCCGGTCGGCATGGGCAGCACCTTCGTCGGCCTCATCATGCTCGCCTATGCGCACAGCTTCCCGGTTCTGGTCTTCGGCGCCTGCCTGATCGGTCTCGGCTCGGCGATCTTCCACCCGGAATCCTCGCGTGTCGCCCGTCTCGCCTCCGGTGGCCGCCACGGGCTTGCACAATCGCTGTTCCAGGTCGGCGGCAATGCCGGCACGGCGATCGGGCCGCTGCTCGCCGCCTTCATCGTGTTGCCCCTCGGCCAGACGAGCGTCGCCTGGTTCTCGGCCGTCGCCCTCCTTGGCATGGTCATCCTCACCTGGGTCGGCAACTGGTATGCCGGTGAGCGCCGCCTTGCGGCCGGCCGGCCGGCCGTCAGCCGCGAACTGCCGCTGCCGCGCGGTCGCGTCGCCTGGGCCCTTGCCGTTCTGGTGCTGCTGACGACCACGAAAAACGCCTATCTCGCCAGTATCTCCAGCTATTTCACCTTCTACACGATGGAGAATTTCGGCCTTGGCGTGCGCGACGCACAGCTCATGCTGTTCCTCTTCCTCGGAGCTTCGGCACTCGGCGTCTTCATGGGCGGGCCGATCGGCGACCGGTTCGGCACGCGCTTCGTCATCTGGTTCTCGATCCTCGGCGTCATCCCCTTCGCCCTGTTGCTGCCCTATGCGAACCTCTTCTGGACGGGCGTGCTGACCGTGCTGATCGGGCTGATCTTCTCCTCGGCTTTCTCCGCCATCGTCGTCTTCGCGCAGGAGCTGATCCCGGGCCGCGTCGGCATGATCGCCGGCATCTTCTTCGGCTTCGCCTTCGGCGCAGGCGGTCTGGGTGCGGCAGTCCTTGGCATCTTCGCCGACAGCCACGGCATCAACTTCGTCTACCAGATCTGCTCCTACATGCCGCTGCTCGGCATCCTCACGATCTTCCTGCCGCGCCTGCCGGCACACCGCTGAACCGGCCACAGACGTGTCCGAACATAAAAAGGCCGGCGAATTCGCCGGCCTTTTGTTTTGGATCAGCCCATGCGCTCGGAAGCGTAGCTACCCGGGCTGGGCGGGAAGACGATGGTCTTGTTGCCGTTCATGAAGGTGCGGTGGTGGATGTGGGCATGCACGGCGCGGGCAAGCACCTGGCTCTCCACGTCACGGCCGATCGAAACATAGTCCTCGGCCGACTGCGCATGCGTGATGCGCGCGACATCCTGCTCGATGATCGGGCCTTCGTCGAGATCTTCGGTGACGTAGTGCGCCGTCGCACCGATCAGCTTCACGCCGCGCTCGAAAGCCTGCTTGTAGGGGTTCGCACCCTTGAAGGACGGCAGGAACGAGTGGTGGATGTTGATGATGCGGCCCGACATCTTCTTGCAGACGGCATCCGACAGGACCTGCATGTAGCGGGCGAGAACGATCAGCTCGGCGCCGGACTGTTCGACCACTTCCATCAGACGTGCCTCGGCCTGCGGCTTGTTCTCCTTCGTCACCTTGATGTGGTGGAAGGGGATGTCGTGGTTGACGATGACCTTCTGGTAGTCGAAGTGGTTGGACACGACGCCGACGATATCGATGGGCAGCGCGCCGATCTTCCAGCGGTAGAGCAGATCGTTGAGGCAATGGCCGAAACGCGACACCATGAGCAGCACCTTCATGCGCTCGTCGCTGTCGTTGAAGCGGTACGTCATGGCGAACGTCTTGGCGACGGGGACGAAACCGGTCTTGATGTCCTCCTCCGAAATACCCTCCTGGGAGAGGAAGGTCAGGCGCATGAAGAACAGGCCCGTCTCGAGGTCGTCGAACTGCGACGAGTCGGAGATGTAACACCCCTTTTCGGCGAGGTAGCCGGTGATCGCGGCGACGATGCCGCGGGTCGATTGGCAGGATACGGTCAGGACGTGGCTTTTCATCGGTTCGTTTCTCGCGTTCGGCCGGTGCGGGGGCAAGGCACCGGCGGATCCCCTTGTCTGCGGGCCGCACTCACGGCTTGGCGCATATTTCAGGCCGCTTGCCTCTGCGCAAGCCCCTGCAATGGCCAGAAGCTACGCCGGCTCTTGCAAGGAATCCCTCCGGTTCGCGACATCCAATGCGTCGAAACTGCCAAGTGGGGCCTTCGCAGCCCGCTCTACCGGATTCGCACCATCGCGCATGATCCGGCGTGACGAAGCTCGCGAACGAATCTTTCATCGATGCAAGACCGTCCGTGCCTGGCTAAAATCCTTCTGGACACTATTATGGACACATGTTCTATAAACTGGACAGATTCGACGGGAGCTCGCCATGCATCTTTCCATGTGGACCTACCCCTGGGACATCCAGGACCAGGGCATCGCGGCACTCGCCGCCGACCTTTCCGGCCGCGCCGGCCTCAACACGGTGAGCCTTGCGACCTCCTACCATGCCGGCCGCTTCCTGCAGCCGCGCAGCCCTGAGCAGAAGGCCTACTTCCCCGAAGACGGCACCGTCTATTTCCAGCCCGACGAAACGCTGTGGCAGGGCAAGACGATCCGCCCCCTGGTGGCGCAGAACGTCACCGACCGCGGCGACATGCTGGAAGCACTGACCAGAGCGCGCGCAACCACAGGACTTGCCGTCTCCTGCTGGACGGTCTGCCTGCACAACACCCGCCTCGGCATGCTGCACCCCGATCATGTGACCCGCAACGCCTTCGGCAATGCCAATTACTACAATCTCTGCCCCTCCAGCCCGGCGGCACGCGACTATGTCGTGACGCTGGTGCGCGACATCACAGTGAACCACAAGCCCGACATGCTGGAGCTGGAAAGCCCGAACTTCATGGGCTTTGCCCACGAATACCACCATGAGAAGGACGGTGTCGGCCTCAACGCCGAGGATGACTTCCTGCTGTCGCTCTGCTTCTGCCACCATTGCACCGCCCGTGCGCGGAAGGCCGGCATACCTGTCGACAGTGCACAAAAAACGGTGGCGCGCTTCATCGCCGAACTGTGCGAACGGGCGGTACCTGAAAAACAGTTCCCCGACTTCCCCGCCGCCGGTATCGACGCCTTCCGCGACCATCCGGAGCTGCACGCCTTCCTCACCTGGCGCTCCGAACCGGTGACGAGCCTGATCGGCGAGATCAAGGCGGCTGCCGACCCGGCGACGCGCATCGTGCTGATCGACCTGAAGGACGGCTGGCTCGGTGGCGTCGACCTCGAGGCGGTCGGAACGCTCTGCGACGGCGCGATCCTCTGCTGCTACGGCATGACGCCCGAGGCCGTCGGCGAGGTCATCCGCACCGGCCGGGCGATGCTCGGCCCGGACAAATTCCTGGGGCTGGGCCTGCGCGTCTTCTATCCCGAGGTCGATGGCCCGGCCATCCTTGCCGCCCGCGCAAAGGCAGCCGTCGAGGCTGGTGCGAACGGCGTGAACTTCTACAATTACGGGCTCATTCCGGCAAAGCGCCTCGACTGGGTGAAGGAAGCCGTCGGCGCGATCACGTAGAGTCTGTCAGCTTCATACTGAATCTGCCGAACTCCATAATACTTTGTTTTCGTTGTCTTTTCTTGAAAAGCGGGCCCCACTTTTCCCTGACAAACCCCAAGGCCTCAGCCGTCGATCGGCTCGGCGACCTGGATCAGACAGTCGCCGGCCTGGCTGTCGCAATGCAGCCGGTGGGAGATGACGATGCCGCCCTCGGCAAAGCGCAGCGCCTCCTCGGGCTGCTCAAGCCGTTCGAGATCGTGATACCAGCCAGCCAGATCACCTGCCGAGACGTGCGCACCGAGCGACACGGCAGGCTCGAACCAGCCGCGCCGGCCCGCATAGATGCCCTGGCTGTGCCGGGAGAGCGACAGGAGCTGCAGGGCAGGTGGAGCTGCGAGCGGCCCGCGCGACAGCACCGGCTCTCCCGCAATGCCGAGTGCGACGAGCAGACGGTCGATCGCCGCCGCCGTAAACGCCATGCTCTCGGGCGACACGGTGCCGCCGCCGCCGAACTCACCCGAAAGGCCGATCGTGCCAGCCCGGCCGGCCGCGCCCATCGAGGTCGGCGCGGCCGGCCCGTTATCGGCGATGAAGGCATGTGCGGCCCCCATCGCCCGCATCAACGTGACCGCGCGCGCAAAGCGCTCGGCATCCGCCTGCCGCTCGATCAGCGTGCAGGACAGATGCGCCATGGAGGTACCGCCGGAGTGCAGGTCGAGCACGGCATCGTGGTGCGGGAAAAGATCATGTTCAAGGAAATGCGCCAGCCGCGCCGTCGGCGTGCCGGCCGGATCGCCGGGAAAGGCGCGGTTGAGATTGCCGCCGTCGAAGGGCGAACAGCGCTTGGCCGCCATCACCGCCGGCAGGTTCACCATCGGCAGGATGGTGACGGCACCGCGGATTTTCGTGATATCGAGCTGGCGCATCAGCCGCCCGAGCTGGAGCTCACCCTCGTATTCGTCACCATGGTTGCCCGCCATCAGGAGCAGGCTCGGCCCCTCGCCGTTCTTCAGCCGCAGGATGGGGATGCGGATCTGGTAGTAGGGCGAGCGGTCGACGGAATAGGGAATCGCAAGATGCCCGGCCTGCCGGCCCTCCCGGGAAAGATCGATCGGATTGACGAGGCCGCTGTGCATGGTGGCTCCAGTTCGGGCGGGTTTTCAGAGTGCGGCGACGGCAGTCATCTCGACGCGCAGGTCCGGATCGGCAAGGCGCGCCTCGACGCAGGCGCGGGCCGGCGGGTTTTCCGGGTCGATCCAAGCATCATAAACGCCGTTCATCGCCTCGAAATCGACAATCGCCGGCAGGAAGACATTGACAGCGAGCAGTTTCGAGCGGTCCGTACCGGCTTCCTTCAGAAGGGCATCGATCTTGCCGAGCACGTCGCGCGTCTGGTCCTCAAGGCCGGCCTTGCGGTTTTCCGCGACCTGGCCGGCGATATAGACGAGCCCGCCATAGCTGACGGCCTGGCTCATGCGCGAACCCTTCTGGTAACGCTGGATCATGGGTGTTTTCCTTTCTTCCCGGGAGGATCAGCCGAAGCTGGTGGTATAGGCCGCCGTGACCGTGTGGTCAGGTGCAAGGCCGTAGAGGATCGCATGCCGGTCGAGGCAGGTGCAGGGATGCGAGATGCCGAACTCGACCACATCACCGACGCGTACATCGCTGCCGGCGGGAAGCGCCACGAAGGCATGCTGGTCGTTGAGACGAAGCACATCGGCCCCCGCAAGAGCGGCGAGCGGCACCCCGTCGCGATAGAGAGCCAGCGGCCGCGGCAAGCCCTGGTCCATCGCGACATCCCGCAGGCCCATACCGCAGATCGCGAGCGCCGGCTCGGGCAGCGACAGCACCTCGGCCCAGACCCGGAGCACCGGCTTGAAGTCGCTGCCGGCGGAGCGGACCTGCCCGCCGAACCGGAAGCCCGCACGGGCGTCGAGGCCGGCAAGACCGCGCTCGTAAACGCCGTGGTCATGGAAGAAGATCGCCCCGCTGCGCAGCACGAGCAAACTATCGGGATCGGCCGCGACGGCGGCAGAGAGACCGGCGATCACCCGGTCGAAAAAGACCGAACCGCCCGCTGTGACGATCAGCGGCCGCGCATCGCCAATGCGGGCGCGAACCTCCGGCAGGAAGGCCGCCGTCATCGCCACCAGCCCGTCGATCCGGCGCAGCGTCTCTTCCGCATCCGCCGTTGCGGCGGCCCCCTCGTAGGCGGCGATGCCAGTGAACCGGAAGGTGGGCGTTTCCGCGGCAAGGATGGCATCGAGGATCGCGCCTGCCGCCTCGGCGCTGCGTGCTCCGGCACGGCCCGCGCCAAGTTCGACGAGAAGGCCGAGCGGCGGCAGACCGCTGCGGCCATGCCAGACGACCCGCAGGGCTTCGACCAGGTCAATGGAATCGACGAAGACATGCAGCGCTGCATCGGGATAGTTTGCGGCAAGCGCTGCAAGCCGGCGTGCAGCCGCGGCCCCGCCGATCTCGTTGGCGAGGATCAGCCGGCGCTGGCCAGCCTTCAGCAGTACCGCCGCCTGGCGGATATCCGCCACCGTGGTGCCCCACGCGCCGGCCGCCAGCAGCGTGCCGGCAATCGCCGCCGACATCGGCGTCTTCGCATGGGGTGCGATCGCGACGCCGTGATCGCGTACATACTCCATCATCAGCGCGACATTGCCGGCAAAGGCCGCACGATCGAGCGAGATCAGCGGCAGCGCCATCGCACCGTCATAGGGCTTCCAGCCTTGCTTGCCGACGGCATCCAGCGGCAGGGGCGCATGGCCCGGCGGGAAGCCGCGGATGCGGTCGTCGATTACCGGATTGTCCGGTCCGGTCACGGAAAGGTCAGGCATGGTTTTCTCCCTTGGCCGCGACGGGATCGGCGATCCCGAGGCGATAGGTGTCATTGGCAGTCGTGAAAAAGAGGGCACGCTGCTCGTCGAGCGAAAGCGGCGCGGCCGCGGCGCGGAAAACGGCGTAGACCTCGTCGAACGAGGCGTGCAGGCCGGCGACCGGAAAATCGCTGGCGAACATGGTTCGAGCGGGGCCAAAACAGGCGAGGCAATGCTCGATCACCGGCCGCAGGCTTTCCGGCGTCCAGTCATTGTCATAGGCGACGAGGTCGGAGATCTTCAACCGGACATTCGGCTCACGACCGAGCGCCGCAAGGCCACCGCGCCAGAGCGTCATACCCTCCGCGCTGCGATCGGCCGGGCTGCCGCCATGGTTGAGCACGAAGAGTATCTGCGGAAAGGCCCGCACGAGATCGAGCGCCTCATCCATCTGCCACGGATAGAGCATGAGGTCGAAAACGAGGCCGAAACGGGCGAGACGGGCAAGGCCGGCGCGCCAGCGGGGATCGGCCATGCGGCGGGCGCGGGGTGCGAAGCTCTTTGCCGGTTCGGGATGCCAGCTGACGATATCGCGGATGCCGGCGACATCGGGATTGGCGGCCTCCGCCTCGATCAGGCGCGCGGCATCCGGGCTGTCGAGCGGCACGCGGGCGATGATACGCTTCGCCACACCGGAGGACCGGTCGAGACCGGCAAGCCAGCGGCTTTCCTCCAGCGGATGGGCGTCGGACCAGCCGGCCTCGACATGCACGGTGGCCACCACGTTCTGGCTCGCCGCATCGGCGCTGTAGTCCGCAACGCCATAATCCCTAAGGATCGGCGCCAGGCTGCCGAAGACCATCTCGCCGCCGGTCGCCCGGGCCATTTCCAACCAGGGATGACGTTTGAGCGACAGATCCCAGAGATGGTGGTGCGGGTCGATGACCGGCCCGTCATAACGCACCGTCATCGGCGCGCCTCTCGGCCGGAAATGAGCAGAAGCGCGAGGATCAGCGAACCGAACATGATCGAGCGCCAGCCGGGCGAGGCGTTGACGACGGTGATCAGCGCCGTGGTGGTGACGAGCAGGATGGCACCGGGAATGGTGCCGGCATAAGTGCCGCGCCCACCGAGGATGGAGGTGCCGCCGAGCACGACCGCGGCGATCGACATCAGGAGATAGGGATCGCCGATGCCGACATAGCCTTGCCGGTTCATGCCGAGCACCAGAATGCCGGCAAGCCCCGCGAAGAAGCCGGACAGCGCATAGAGAAGCAGCGTGTTCCTGGCAACGCTGACGCCGGAAAGCCGGGCAGCCAGCGGATTGGCCCCGAGCGCGAGGAAGCGCGCGCCGAGCGGCGTGCGATGGATGATGAGCAGCACCGCGATCGAAACGACGATCCAGAGGATGATGCCGGCGGGAACGCCGAGCGGGCGCGCCTGGCCGAGCAGGATGACCGCCGGGTTGCTCACCGTGACGGCGCTGCCGCCGGCGACGATGACGAGCAGTCCCTGAAGAAACGTCGCCATGGCGAGCGTCATGATGATCGGCGGCACGCGCAGATAAGCCGCACCCGCCCCGTTGAGGAGGCCGATGCCGGTGGCGATGGCAAGGACGAGCACGATGCCGACGAGGCCGGTCGGGTCCGAAGCCGGCGAGATCAGCGGCAACAGGATCGCCGTGACGGTGATCACGGCCCCGACGGAGAGGTCGATGCCGCCCATCAGGATGACCAGCGTCTGCCCGGCCGCGACGATGCCGATGACGGCGGCAAGCTCCAGGAGATAGCGCAGGTGCCCGTAGGCGCCGAAGCCGCGCAGCGTGAGGCTGGCGACAAGCCAGACGAGCGCCACAAGGAGGAAGGTCAGGAGCGGCGGATTGCGGAACACGGATTTCACGGCCTTCATCGCCTTGCCCTCCACTGTTTCAAGAGTTCCGGCACCGCGACGGCACCGACGATGATCAGGCCCTGCGCGACATATTGTGCGACCGGCGGAAAACCGAGGAAGAACATCACGTTGATCATGACCGAGAGCAGCAGGCTGCCGCAGATCGCGCCACGCATCGTGCCCTTGCCGCCGAGGAAACCGACGCCGCCGAGCACGGCGGCCGCGATCGAATTCAGCGTGAAAGGCGTGCCGATGACCGGATCGCCCGAGCCCGTCTGCGCCGCGACAAAGAGGCCGGCCAGCGCCGCCAGCAGACCGGACAGCGCGAAGGCGACGATCTTGACCCGCTCGACCGGAACGCCCGAGCGGAAGGCGCCGATCGGGTTGTCGCCGGCGGCATAGATGCCGATGCCGAGCGGTGTCGCGAGAAATGCTTTCCAGGCGAGAAGGACGACGACGAGCAGCAGGAAGGCAACCGGCGTGTGGCCGGCGAGCGTGGTCGACAGCCAGTCCGGAATGAAGCCGCCCGGGCGCGGCAACAGGATCAGCGCGACACCGGTAATGATGAAGGAGCCAGCCAGCGTGACGATGATGGCCGGCAGCCGCAGATGCGCGACGATGGCGCCGATGACGGCACCGATGGCAAGGCCGGTGAGCGCGACAGCGAGGATGCCGCCGGGCACGCCGAACACGCTGCCCATCGTCGTCGCCGCAATCACGGCGCCAAGGCTCACCAGCGGGCCGATGGCGAGCGTGATGCCGCCATTCAGCATCAGAAGTGCCTGCGCCATGGTGACGAGCGCCAGCGGGAACCAGTTCTGCGTGAACTTGGAAAAACCGCCGACCGAAAGGATGCCGGGAAAGAGCACCGCATAAAGGACGAGGAAGGCGGCGACGACCAGGTAGAGGCCGCCAAGGCCGCGATTGCGACCGCGCTGGATGGCGCCGTAGAGCCAGCCGGAAGACGGAACGGCACTCATGCGGCCTCTCCCTGTTTGTGGATGCCCATGGCGGCGCCGACGATGGCCTCCTCGCTGATTGCCGCACCGGAAAGCCGGGCAGCGACGCGCCCCTCGCGCAGCACGACGACACGATCGCACAGGTGCACGAGTTCCGGTGTGTCGGAGCTTGCAAGGATGACGAGCCGCCCCTCGGCAGCGAAGGCGCGCAGCATGAGGTAGATCTCGCGCTTCGTCTCGATATCGACGCCGCGCGTCGGATCGTTGAGCAGCAGCACGGACGGATCGAGCGGCAGCCACTTGGCGAGCGCCACCTTCTGCTGGTTGCCGCCCGAGAGCGCCTGGACCGGCCGGGCGACGTCGCCCTTGATCGTCAGGCGCCGCGCCAGGTCGGCGATCAGCCCGGCCTCCGCCGTGCGGTCGCGAAAGCCGCCCCGCGCGAGCCGGCCGAGCGAGGGCAGGATGAGGTTGGAGGCGATGGAATGGGGCAGGACGAGCCCCTCGTGCTTGCGGTCCGCCGGCACATAGACGATGCCCGCGGCATTCGCCTCGCCGACATGGGCCGGCAGGCGGGGAAGACCGGAGACCTCCGCATGGCTCGCCTTCGCGGGAATGGCACCGTAAAGGCCGAGCAAAAGGTCTTCCTGCCCCTGCCCGACAAGGCCGCCGATGCCGACGATCTCGCCGGCGCGGGCGGAAAAGCCGATCTCGCGCACGAGGCCGGCCGAGAATTTCTCGACAGTGATGCGTGTCGCACCGGCTTCGGCAACCGGGCGCGGCGGGAAGAGATCGCCCGTCTCCCGGCCGACCATGAGGCGAACGAGCCCCTCACCATCGATACCGGCGAGCGACTGGTCCGCCGTGACGCCGCCATCCTTCAGCACCGTAACATGCGTGCAGAGCGCCTGCACCTCGTTGAGCCGATGGGAAATATAGAGAAGCGCCGTGCCGCGATCGCGCAGCGTCTCGATGAGACGGGCGAGAATGCCGGCCTCATGCGCGGAAAGCGAGGAGGTCGGCTCATCGAGGATGAGCACGCGCGGCTTGCGGAACAACGCCTTGGCAATCTCCACCATCTGCCGGCGGCCGAGCGCAAGATCGGCGACCGGCATGTCGAGCGGCTCGGTAAGCCCGACCATGTCGCAGACCTCCCGCACGCCCCTGTGAAGCGCGGCATAGTCGATGAGGCCGAAGCGGCGCGGAAAGGCGCCGAGCCCGATATTCTCGGCGATCGACAGGTCGGCGGTGAGGCTCAGCTCCTGCTGCACCACGGCGATACCCGCACCGCGGGCGGCAGCCGGGCTGAAACGCCCGACCGGCCGCCCCTCGACGAGGATGGCGCCGCTGTCCGGCTGGAGAGCGCCGGAAAGGAGATTGATCAGCGTGGATTTTCCCGCACCGTTCTCCCCGAGCAGGGCATGGACCCTGCCCGGGTGAAGGGCGATATCGACGCCCTTCAGAACCGGATTGCCGAAAAATCCCTTGAACACCTGCCGGGCTTCCAGCAGGGGTCTTGTTTCCGTCATGACGGCATCCTTCAGGGAATTACTGGGCGAGCAGCTTGTCGAACAGCGCCTTGTCGTAATCCGAATAGATGTAACCGTCGGCCGGGAACTTGTCGGCGCGGGCGAGATAGGTGTCGATGGTGCTGTCGTCGATGACCGGCAGCGGCACCTTGATGAAGGCCGGCACGTCCTTGCCTTCCAGCGCCTGTACGGCCGTGTAGACCGAGAGCGCACCAAGCCAGTTCGGCTGCATGGTGGCCCAGCCCTTCAGGCCCTTTTCCTTCCACAGTTCGAGGAACTGGCGGGCGTTTTCGCCGGTGATCGGCACCTGCTCGCGACCCTGGCGATCGAAGGCCATGACGGAACCGGCCGAAATCGCGCCGCCGAGCGAGAGCACGCCGTCGATTTGCGGATTGGCGAAGAGCAGGCTGGTCATCGCCTCCTGCGCCGGCGCGGCATTGTATTCCGTGTTGGTCTCGGTGATGATTTCCAGGCCCGGATTGGCGTCGAGCACAGGCTGGGCACCCTTGCGGCGGTCATCGCTGACGGAAATGCCGGCCGGACCGTTCATGACGATGATCTTGCCCTTGCCGCCGAGCTTGTCGGCAAGCCACTTGGCAGCGCCCGCGCCCCATTCGTTGGAATCGGTATTGATCTTCGCCGTCACCTTGTCCGTGTTGACGAGGCTGTCGAAGTTCACCACGGCGATACCCTTGTCGCAGGCATCCGAAATGACGCGGTCGAGCGCATTGGAGGAACCGGCGATGACCACGATCGCGTCGACATTCGCGTCGATCATCGACTGGATGTGCTGGATCTGCGTCTGGGCATTGCCCTGCGCGTCCGTGATCATCAGGTCCTTCACGAGACCGGCCTTCTTCAGCTCCTCGACCTCGGCGGCGATGGTGCCTTCGGTCTGCTTCATCCAGGTCGGCACCGAATAGATGTTCGCCCAGCCGACCGTATACGGCGCCTTGCGGTCGCCCTTGATGCAATTGGCGGCGGCCGAGGCGGTGCCGGCCGACAGGACGAGGACGGCCGCAGCGGCGGCGGCACCCGCAAGAAGGCGGCTGCGCAGCGAGACGGTCGAGCTGTTTTCGAGAGTTTTCATGTCGTTCCCCTTTTTTGGCGGCAGCAGGTACGAGCTTGCCATCCGTCTTTGTCCATTATATTGAACACTTGATCTATATATCGGACTGGCGCGATCTTATGCCGAATTTTCGGCCTCGCAAGAGGGGGCCTTCGGAAATTTCGCGCACGGCAATGCCGCGTCCTGCGCATTGACAGATGGCGCGGGCGGCGGGAGAAGCTTGACGGGACGAAGGGCAAGGACGGACGAGATGGATGCTATTGCGGATGATGCAGGCGGCAAGCGCGCCCGAGGGCTCGATCGCGCCTTCGAGATCCTCGATTTCCTGCGCCAGAAACGGCAGGCTCTGAAACCGAACGAGATCGCCGCGCAGATCGGCGCGCCGCGCTCATCGGTCTATGAGCTGGTGAACCTCCTCCTGCGCAACGGCATCCTGGAATTCACCGGCGGCGACGGCCGGGTCTATCTCGGGCGGAAACTCTATTTCCTGGGGGCTGCCTACGAGAACCATTTCGACTTCACCCGCGAATGCGAGGCGGCACTGGATCGGCTGGCCGACGAAACGCGCGAGACCGCGCAGTTCTGCATGCTGGATGGCAACAAATATACCGTCGTGCGCATGCGCGAGGGCGCAAGGCCCTTCCGCATCTCCACCGATATCGGCCAGTCGGTACCGATCCCGTGGACGGCTTCAGGACGCCTGCTCGTCGCGCATATGACGAACGAAGAAATCCTCACCTTCATCCCGCCGCAGGATTTCCAGCTGCCCGGCGGCGAATGGCTCGATCCGCAGGTTTTCCTCGCCGAGGTGCGCCAGGCCGGGCAGGACGGTTTCTTCACCTTCAACAGCATCGTCGACAGCTTTACCCATTGCTTCGCCGTGCCGGTCATGGACGAGGGACATGCCGCCGCCACGCTCTGCCTCGTCACCCCGCGCGACGACGGGCTGGCCAACCGCGATCGCTACCTCGTCTGCCTGAAGGACGCCGCCGCCAGCCTGAGCCAGGCGCCGACGCGGCCGAAGCGCAGCTAGGGATCCGGCTTCAGCCGGCCCGGCCGGTAAGCCAGCGGTCGATCCCCTCCGCAGCCGCCCGCCCGGTCGCAAAGCAGGCCGTCAGCAGATAACCGCCGGTCGGCGCCTCCCAGTCGAGCATTTCGCCGGCCGCAAAGACACCCGGAAGGGCCTTCACCCCATAGTCCGCATCGAGGGCATCGAACCGGATGCCCCCTGCCACGGAAATCGCCTCCGCAATCGGCCGCGGCCGGATGAGCAGAACGGGCAGGGCCTTGATCACCGAAGCCAGCGCATCCGGCAGCAAGGCCGAAACATCCCGGATACATTCCCGCAGCATGGCCGCCTTGACCCCGTCGAGGCCGGCCCCTTTGCGAAGCCGGCTGGAAAAGCTCGCCTTGCCGCCCTGCCGGGCCAGATCGGCTACAAGCCGCGCGTGGCTCCGCCCGGGCACAAGATCGAGCAGGAAGGATGCAGCGCCCGACGTTTCCAGCGCATCGCGCAACACCGCCGCATGAGCATAGACGAGGCTGCCCTCGATGCCGGTCTTCGAGATGACGAATTCGCCGGGGATCGTGCCCGCCGCAGACCGCGCCGTGACGCCCTTGACCGGCGCGCCCGCAAAGCGCTCGACGAAGAACGGCGACCAGTCCACATCGAAGCCGCAATTGGCCGGACGGAAGGGCGCAATGTCGACGCCCCGTTCCGCAAGACCACCGACCCAGGCCGCGTCCGACCCGAGCCGCGGCCAGCTCGCACCGCCGAGCGCCAGCAGGACCGCATCGAAGGCCATCACGGCCACGCCCTCGGGCGTTTCAAAGCGCAGTCCTTCGGGCGCAAACCCGATCCAGCGATGGCGTACGCGGATATCGACACCCCGCCCCTCCAGCCGCGCCCGCCAGGCGCGCAGCAACGGCGACGCCTTCATGGCGACCGGAAACACCCGCCCGGAGGACCCGACGAAGGTCTCCGTGCCAAGCTCCTCCGCCCAGGTCCGCAGATCCCCGGGCGTGAAAGCATCGAGCGCCGCCCGCAGACGCGCGCCCGCCGCACCGAAGCGGGCGGCGAAACGGTCGTAGGGTTCGGAATGGGTGATGTTGAGGCCCGACTTTCCGGCCAGCAGGAACTTTCGCCCTATGGTCGGCATGGCTTCGAGCACGGTCACTGCATGGCCCCGCGCCGAAAGCACTTCTGCCGCCATCAACCCGGCCGGCCCGCCGCCGACGATCCCTATCCGCCGCCTGTCCATTCCGCACCCGCCTTGAAACCCTGCGCCGTTCTCATAAATCGTCTCCGACGGCTTCGCCAGCGTTCTTGCCGGTATATGATCCGCACAGCAGAATCAGGAGACGGATATGGATATCAAGCGCAACGGCACCAGCCCCTCGGCGCCAGGCCCGGCCGACTACTTCACCGGCAAGGTCCGCCTCGACACGCCGTTCAAGGCGGAAGCCCCCGGCCGCGCCGGCGGCGCCATCGTCACCTTCGAGCCCGGCGCCCGCACCGCCTGGCACACCCATCCCCTCGGCCAGACCGTCATCGTGACATCAGGCCTCGGCTGGGCGCAACGTGAGGGTGGGCCGATCGAAGAAATCCGCCCCGGCGACGTCGTCTGGTTTCCGCCCGGCGAAAAACACTGGCACGGCGCCACGGACAAGACCGCGATGACCCATGTCGCCATCGCCGAGGCGCAGGATGGATCGCCGGTGACCTGGTTGGAGCAGGTGTCGGACGCACAATATCTCGGCAGGGCCTGAAGTCTGTCCGCCGCAAACCGGACGATCAGTTCGGAAGGCCGGGCGCCTCGTGGCCGGTCTGGGCGACATACTCGGTATAGCCACCCGGATATTGGTGCACGTCGTCGCCGTTGAGTTCCAGCACGCGGTTCGACAACGCGCCGAGGAAATGACGATCGTGCGAGACGAAGAGCATGGTGCCCTCGTACTCGGAAAGAGCCTTGATCAGCATTTCCTTGGTGTCGAGATCGAGATGGTTCGTCGGCTCGTCGAGGATCAGGAAATTCGGCGGATCGAACAGCATCGCTGCCATCACCAGCCGGGCCTTCTCGCCGCCGGATAGCACCCGGCACTTCTTCTCGACGTCATCGCCGGAAAAGCCGAAGCAGCCCGCCAGCGTGCGCAGCGGCCCCTGCCCTGCGCGCGGAAACTCCGTCTCCAGCCACTGGAACACGGTCTGGTCGCCGTCGAGCAGATCCATAGCATGCTGTGCAAAGTAGCCGACCCTGACGCTCGCCCCGATTGTCACGCTGCCTTCGTCCGGGTTCGCCGCCCCGGCGACGAGCTTCAGCAGCGTCGACTTGCCGGCCCCGTTGATGCCCATCACGCACCAGCGTTCCTTCCGGCGGATAAGGAAGCTGAAATCCCGGTAGACGGTCCGGCTGCCATAGGCCTTGTCGACATTCTTGAGGCTGGCGACGTCCTCGCCCGAGCGCGGCGCGGGCTGGAACTCGAACATGACCGTCTGGCGGCGGCGCGGCGGCTCGACACGCTCGATCTTGTCGAGCTTCTTCACACGGCTCTGCACCTGTGCGGCATGGGAGGCACGCGCCTTGAAGCGCTCGATGAACTTGATCTCCTTGGCGAGCATCGCCTGCTGGCGTTCGAACTGCGCCTGCTGCTGCTTCTCGTTCTGCGCCCGCTGCTGCTCGTAGAAGCCGTAGTCGCCCGAATAGGTGGTGAGCGAGCCGGCATCGATCTCGATGATCTTGGTCACGATGCGGTTCATGAACTCACGGTCGTGCGAGGTCATCAGCAGTGCCCCGTCATAACCCTTCAGGAACTGCTCCAGCCAGATCAGGCTTTCGAGATCGAGATGGTTGCTCGGTTCGTCGAGCAGCATGACATCCGGCCGCATCAGGAGGATGCGCGCCAGCGCCACCCGCATCTTCCACCCGCCGGAGAGCTTGCCGACGTCGCCGTCCATCATCTCCTGGCTGAAGCTCAGGCCCGCCAGCACCTCGCGCGCCCGGCTCTCCAGCCCGTAGCCGTCGAGTTCCTCGTAGCGCGCCTGCACCTCGCCGTAGCGCTCGATGATGGCGTCCATCTCGTCGAGCCTGTCCGGGTCGACCATCGCGGCCTCGAGCGCGCGCAACTCCGCGGCAACCGAACTGACCGGCCCTGCCCCGTCCATCACCTCGGTGACGGCACTGCGCCCTTCCATCTCGCCGACGTCCTGGCTGAAATAGCCGATCGACACGCTCTTTTCCGTCGAGACCTGCCCCTCGTCCGGCGCTTCCTGCCCGGTGATCATGCGAAAGAGCGTCGTCTTGCCGGCCCCGTTCGGCCCCACAAGCCCGATCTTCTCCCCCCGGTTCAACGCGGCGGACGCCTCGATGAAGAGGATGCGATGGCTGTTGGACTTGCTGATATTCTCGATGCGGATCATGGAAACCGGGCCTCGTCGTGGTCCCGCGCCCTATGCCATGACGCACGGCATCAAGTCCATGCGCCCGCAGCAGGAAAGCACGCAAGTCAGGCAGGAAAACCCGGAAGGAAGTTTATGGCGGAGAGGGTGGGATTCGAACCCACGATACCCTTGCAGGTATGCCGCATTTCGAGTGCGGTGCATTCGACCACTCTGCCACCTCTCCGCGGTCAGGTCGGCGCCCTTTGAGCGCGGGGCGGTTAATAGCGGGTGTCGGGCGGGCTTGCAAGGGGGCCAGGCTACGGAAAGTTCATCTATTTGTCATGGTGACGGAAATCCCCTTGACAGTTTTCATCGGCTCACCTATTGCGCAAGGTGCAGTGGCATAGGTCTCACTTGTGCCGCGACGCTGGTTCTTTGTGCCGTCCGGCCTTGCCTTTTGCAAGCGTCCGGTCTCGCAACGAACCATTTGAGCCGGCGATGCGCCAATGCATCGCCATCCCCGCGACTGATAAAAAGACGGCCTTGCCCTTTCGGGACAAAGAGCCGGCACGAACATGAAAGGATAAAATATGTTCGCAGTCATCAAGACCGGCGGTAAGCAGTACCGCGTGGCCGCCAACGACGTCCTGACGATTGAAAAGCTGTCGGGCGACGCAGGCGCCAAGATCGAATTCACCGAAGTGCTGATGGTTGGCGTCGGCGCCGACGCCACGATCGGTGCGCCCTTCGTCGAAGGCGCCATCGTGACGGCCGAAGTCGTCGAGCATGGCCGCGCCAAGAAGGTTATCGCCTTCAAGAAGCGTCGTCGCCAGAACTCGAAGCGTTCGCGCGGTCATCGTCAGCACAACACGACTGTCCGCATCATCGACATCGCCGCAGCCGGCAAGGCGAAGAAGGCTTCCAAGAAGTCCGACGCCGCCGCTGAAGCTGCAGCCGAATAATCCGGACAGGTAAAGGAGAACTCCTATGGCACACAAAAAAGCTGGCGGCTCCTCGCGCAACGGTCGCGATTCCCAGTCCAAGCGCCTTGGCGTGAAGAAGTTCGGCGGCGAAGCCGTACTTGCAGGCAACATTATCGTCCGCCAGCGCGGCACGCAGTGGCATCCCGGTGCCAATGTCGGCCTCGGCAAGGATCACACGATCTTCGCACTTACGGCTGGCAATGTGAATTTCCGTACGAAGGCCAACGGTCGCGTTTACGTGTCTGTAGCCCCGAAAGCGGAAGCAGCGGAATAAGCCGGTAGCGCTCTAAAACAGCCGGCGTCTCATCGACCCGGCTGACGCTACAGGTTCAGGCCTGAAGAAAAAAGGGGAGATGGGGCGAGACCCATCTCCCCTTTTTGCTCTGGAGGACTGAACCATGCAGACCGAATTGTTGAGGGAAGGCCAATCACGGTCTCCCAAGGAACGGCTGAGGCCTGAACGGTCGAGGACCGATTGCCCGATCTTGCTGTCGCAGAGGCTCGTCATGAGAGCCCCGCACGAAGACGACATCGACGCCCTTGCCCATCTCGCCAACAACGCCAATATCGCCAACATGGTCGCCCGCATGCCGCACCCCTACACGGTTGCGGACGCTGCTGATTTCGTGCGACGCACACGCGCCGGCGCGATTGGCAAGTGCGTCTATGCCATTACGAAAGCCGACAACGGCGCCTTCCTAGGATGCTGCGGCATCGAACCGCATGAGGATGGGCGCACGGTCGAGCTCGGCTATTGGCTGGGCGAACCGTACTGGAACCAGGGATATGTCACCGAGGCGGCCCACGCGCTGATCGACATGGTCTTCCGCACCCGCGACATCGAGCAGATCGATGCGCGCTGCCGGGTCATGAACATTCCCTCGCGCCGGGTCATCCAGAAGTGCGGCTTCCAGTTCCAGGCGACCGGCATGGTGCAGAGCCTCGCGGTCGGCGGCATGGTGCCCGTCGAATGGTACAGGCTGGACCGCAAGACCTGGGTTTCGCTGAAGAGCTGGGGAGGCATGCGATGAACGCCATGCAGACCCAGATCGAACGCGAGCGCGTCACCGGCGCCGGGCCCTGCCCGACCATCACGACGGCGCGCCTGGCGCTCCGCCCGCACCGCATGTCCGATGCGGAGGCGATCGCCCAGTCGCTGAACGACTTCCAGGTCTCGCGCATGCTGGCGCGGGTGCCCGCACCGTATGACCGGCAGGATGCGACGGAATGGCTTTCCGTCACCACCACCGATCTCAACGAGGGCTGGGCCTTCGCCATCACGGCCGGGGACGACGTGCATATCGGCTGCGTCTCCTTCGAGCGCAGCAATGGCGGCTGGGAGATCGGCTACTGGCTGAACCGCTTCTACTGGGGGCGGGGCTATATGAGCGAGGCCGTGCATGCGGCAACGGCGCGCTTCCTGATGCGGATGCCCGGCACGGACATCAGGTCCGGCATCTTCGCCGACAACCTCGCCTCGCTCAGGGTGCAGGAGAAGGCAGGGTTCCGCATCACCGGCTGCAGCGACCTCTTCTGCGTCGCCCGCGGCGCGATGGTGCCGCATATCGAAACGCGGCTGGAGCCTGGTGACTTCCGCCCGGCAGCACCGCGGCACTGAAAACGAGCGGGGCGGAGAAATCCGCCCCGACCGCTGCCGTCAGGACAATTCGAACCAGACCGGCATATGGTCGGAGCCGAAGGCGGTCTCGTCGACCCAGGCGTCCGTCAGCCGCTCCACCAGGCCGTGGCTGAGGAAGCAGTAATCGAGGAAGAGGCGCTCGGCATGGTTCTTCGGATCGACCCAGCTATAGCTGGCGGCGTGGCGCTTGCCGAGGCCGGCCAGCGCATCCACCGGATGGGTGGCGCGAATCTGTCGCCCGTAAAGCGCGTCGACGCCGCCGACCATCTCGCAATATTCCGGCGATTCCGGCACCATGTTGAAATCGCCCATCAGCACGTAGTCCTCCGGCACCGGCGGTTCGGCAAGGCCGAATTCGTGGGCGCCGGAAATCGCGCCGCCCTCGACCGGGTAGAGCTGGGCACGGTCCTTGAGGGCGCGGATCTGCGTGATGCGCTCGTCGCGATGCACATGGTCGAGATGCACGGAGTAAACGCGGATCGGCCCCTTGGGGCTGGCGATCACCGCTTCGGTCGCACCGCGCTGAAGGTTCAGTTTGTCGAGGGTGCGCGTGCGCGGCAAAAGAATGGTGCGGGTCGACAGGATCGGCCAGCGCGAAAAGATCATGTTGCCGAACTGGAAGCGGCGGTTGACCACGCGGCCCTGCTCGATCGCCGAACCCGCATCGAGATCGCAGGCCGCGCCGAAGACGGAATAGTGGGTGGCAAGCAGCACCTGCAACTCGGCGACCATGTCGACATGGCCGTTGCGGTTGAAATTGCGGGTCACCTCCTGCAGCGCGATGATATCGGCACCGTGGATGCTGGAAACGATGCGCGGCAGATCGAACCGGTCGTCGAGACCGATGCCATACTGGACGTTGTAGCTGACGAATTTCACGATAGTCTTTGACCTCTCACGGAAGCGGCTATATCGAAGACGGCACTATGAAAATACGAGAAAAGCGAACGGCGAGCCGATGAAATTCCTGGACGAAGCAAAAGTCTATATCCGGTCCGGCGACGGCGGGGCAGGGGCTGTCTCGTTCCGTCGTGAAAAATTCGTCGAGTTCGGCGGTCCCGACGGCGGCGACGGCGGGCGCGGCGGCGATGTGTGGGTGGAGGCCGTCAACGGCCTCAACACGCTGATCGATTTCCGTTTCCAGCAACATTTCAAGGCTTCGACCGGCACGCACGGCATGGGCCGCAACCGCACCGGCGCGAACGGCGCCAGCGTGACGCTGAAGGTGCCAGTCGGCACCCAGATCTTCGAGGAAGACAACGAGACGCTGATCATCGACCTCATCACGGAAGGCCAGCGCTTCAAGCTGGCCGCCGGCGGCAATGGCGGTTTCGGCAACGCGCATTTCAAGTCGGCGACCAACCAGGCGCCAAACTGGGCCAATCCGGGCCTGGAGGGCGATGAGAAGACCATCTGGCTCCGCCTGAAGCTGATCGCCGATGCCGGCCTCGTCGGCCTGCCGAATGCGGGAAAATCGACCTTCCTCGCCACCTGCACGCGGGCCCGGCCGAAGATCGCCAACTACCCCTTCACCACGCTGCACCCCAACCTCGGTGTCGCGACGATCGACGGCGGCGAATTCATTCTCGCCGACATTCCCGGCCTCATCGAGGGCGCACATGACGGTATCGGTCTCGGCGACCGGTTTCTCGGCCATGTCGAGCGCACACGCGTATTGCTGCACCTCGTCTCCGCACAGGAAGAGGACGTCGCCAAGGCCTACAAGACGGTGAAGCACGAGCTGGAAGCCTATGGCGGCGGCATCACCGACAAGCCGGAGATCGTCGCACTCTCGCAGATCGACCTGCTTGACGAGGACGAACTGAAGAAGAAGACCAAAGCGCTTGCCAAGGCGAGCGGCCAGACGCCGTTCCAGATTTCCGCCGTCGCCAATGTCGGCATGACGGGCACGCTGAGGGCGCTGCGCGACATCATCGTCCAGGCGAAGAACTCCGGGTCCGACGACTGAGATGACAACGCACCGCAAACCGCTCGGAAAACACCGCCGGATTGTGATCAAGATCGGCTCGGCCCTGCTCGTCGACCGCGCGAGCGGCCTGAAGAAGGCCTGGCTCGACGCGATGTGCAGGGATATTGCGGCGCTGCGCGCCGGCGGCACCGAGGTGCTCGTCGTGTCCTCCGGCGCCATCGCGCTCGGCCGCTCCGTGCTGAAGGTGCCCTCGGGCGCGCTGAAGCTGGAGGAGAGTCAGGCCGCCGCCGCCGTCGGCCAGATCGCGCTTGCCCGTGCCTGGTCGGAAAGCCTCTCGACGGACGGCATCGTCGCCGGCCAGATCCTCCTGACGCTCGGCGATACGGAAGAACGGCGGCGATATCTCAATGCACGCGCAACGATCAACCAGCTCCTGAAGCTCGGCTCCGTGCCGATCATCAACGAGAACGACACGGTCGCGACGACGGAAATCCGCTACGGCGACAACGATCGGCTCGCCGCCCGCGTCGCCACCATGACCGGCGCCGACCTGCTGGTGTTGCTCTCCGACATCGACGGGCTCTATACGGCGCCGCCGCATCTCGATCCCGACGCGCGTTTCCTCGAGACCATCGACGCCATCACACCTGCTATCGAAGCCATGGCCGGCGGCGCCGCCTCGGAACTGTCACGCGGCGGCATGCGCACCAAGATCGACGCCGGCAAGATCGCGACGGGTGCGGGCTGCGCCATGATCATCGCCTCGGGCAAGGTCGACCATCCGCTGCGCGCCGTCGAAGAGGGCGCGCGGTCCTCGTGGTTTGCACCCTCCGGCTCGCCGGTCACGGCAAGAAAGACGTGGATTGCCGGGCAATTGCAGCCGGCCGGCCGGCTGGAGATCGATGCGGGGGCGGAAACGGCGCTGACATCGGGCAAGAGCCTGCTGCCCGCAGGCGTGCGCGGCGTCTGGGGCACGTTCTCGCGCGGCGATACGGTGTCGATCTACGGCACGAACGGGCGCGAGATCGCCCGTGGGCTTGCCGGCTACGATGCGGACGAAGCGCGCATGATCATCGGCAAGAAATCGGCGGAGATCGCCGCCATCCTCGGTTATGCCGGCCGCGCCGCCATGGTGCACAGGGATGACCTCGTGGTGACCGGCCTTTCCGCGCCGCTCGCCGCCGAGGCGGGAAAGGACGTGAGCCATGCTTGACCAGGTCAAAACCGAGATCGACGGCCTGATGGCCGAAATCGGCCGAAATGCCCGCGCTGCGGCAAGGCCGCTGGCCATCGCCACCGCCGAGGCCAAGAACCGCGCGCTCGAAGCGATGGCCGCCGAAATCCTTGGCGGCCGCGATGCCATCCTCGCCGCCAATGCCATCGACCTTGCCAATGCCCGGGAAAGCGGCGTCGCCGCGTCCTTCATCGACCGGCTGACGCTGACGGCTGAGCGCATCGAGGGCATTGCCGACGCGATCCGCGACATTGCCGGCCTGAAGGACCCGGTCGGCGATATCATCACCGAATGGGACCGACCGAACGGCCTGCATATCGAGCGCGTGCGCACGCCGCTCGGCGTCATCGGCGTCATCTATGAAAGCCGGCCGAACGTAACGGCGGACGCCGGGGCGCTGTGCCTCAAGGCCGGCAATGCCGTGATCCTGCGCGGTGGCTCGGACAGCGTGAATTCATCGCAGGCGATCCATTCCTGCCTCGTCGCCGGCCTCAAGGCCGCCGGCCTGCCGGAACATGCAATCCAGTACGTGCCCGTGACGGACCGGGCTGCCGTCGGCGCCATGCTGTCGGGCCTTGGCGGTACGATCGACGTCATCGTGCCACGCGGCGGAAAAAGCCTCGTCGCCCGCGTACAGAGCGAGGCGCGCGTGCCTGTCTTCGCCCATCTCGAAGGCCTCTGCCACATCTATATCGACAAATCCGCCGATCTCGACATGGCGAAACGGATCGTCGTCAACGCGAAGATGCGCCGCACGGGCATCTGCGGCGCTGCCGAAACCCTGCTGATCGACCGCGCCACCGCCGATACGCACCTTGCACCGCTTCTCGAAGGCCTGCGCGCCGCCGGCTGCGAGGTGCGCGCGACGGACGAGATCCGCACCCGCATCGAAAACCTCGTCGCCGCAACGGAAACGGACTGGTCGACGGAGTATCTCGATGCCATCATCTCCGTCGCGCTCGTCGACGGCATCTCGGGTGCGATCGAACATATCAACCGCTGGTCTTCCGCCCATACGGAGGCCGTGATCGCGGAGGATCCCGCCGTCGTCGAGCGTTTCTTCACGGAAATCGATTCGGCGATCCTGCTGCACAATGCCTCTACCCAGTTCGCCGATGGCGGCGAGTTCGGCATGGGCGGCGAGATCGGCATCGCGACAGGCAAGATGCATGCGCGCGGCCCGGTTGGCGTCGAGCAGCTCACCTCCTTCAAATACCGGGTGCGCGGCACCGGACAGGTGCGACCCTAAGTGACGTCGGACGTGGTTGCAGAGCGCTACCTGAGAATGCCGCATGCGGAAAAGGGCATGGCGATCGGCCTGTTCGGCGGCTCGTTCAACCCGCCGCACCAAGGCCATGCGCTCGTCGCGGAAATCGCCCTGCGGCGCCTCGGCCTCGACCAGCTCTGGTGGATGGTGACCCCCGGCAACCCCCTGAAGGACCACCGGAACCTCGCCCCGCTCAGCGAGCGCATCCGCCTCAGCGAGGACATCGCACCGGGCCCGCGCGTCAAGGTGACGGCCTTTGAGAAGCGGCTCGGGCAGAGCTATACGGCCAAGACGCTGGAGCGCGTGCAGGCGCTGAACCGCGGCGTCCACTTCGTCTGGATCATGGGCGCCGACAATCTCGGTACCTTCCACCGCTGGCAGAACTGGCAGAAGATCGCCCGCACCTTCCCCATCGCCGTCATCGACCGGCCGGGCTCGACGCTCGCCTATCTCTCCTCGCGCATGGCGAAAACCTTCGACTATGCGCGCATCGACGAGGAGGATGCGATGTCGCTGGCCGGGCGCCCGGCGCCGGCCTGGACCTTCATCCACGGCCCCCGCTCACCGCTCAGCTCGACCGCGCTGCGCAGCCAGGCGGCCCTAGAGAAAACCATCCCTCAGAAGTGACGTCTTGAAAGTGGTAACCTTTGATGCCTACATTTGGTAGGTGCCGGCCCGACACACCGGTACAAGACGTGCTTGTCCTGTTACACAGAAAGGAACGAACCTGACAACAGTGCACGCGAAGGGAAACGTCATCGGCGTTTTCTCAAAGAGCGCGGGAAGGGGCGACGATGCCGCCGACCGTGCCCTTCAACTGGTCCTCGCAAGCCTCGAGGACTCGAAGGCAGAAGATATCGTCACCATCAACATTGCCGGGAAATCGGCGCTGGGCGACTACATGGTGGTCGTGTCCGGACGCTCGAACCGTCATGTCATGGCGATTGCCGATCACCTCATCTCCGATCTCAAGGACGAAGGCCTGGGCAATGCCCGCGTCGAGGGCCTGGAGGCGGGCGACTGGGTGCTGATCGACACGGGCGATATCATCGTTCACGTGTTCCGGCCGGAAGTCCGGGAGTTCTACAACATCGAACGGATGTGGGCAGCTCCCGAGATCGAGGACGGTACCGTCCATTGACATGACGCCGGGCGCCTGTCCGGCGAGGAAAAACGGTGGCGTGGCTTCAGGCGTCACCCGAACGGACAGGGCTTTGGGCGATGCGGGTTGGACTTTTTGCGGTTGGACGGCTGAAGGCCGGCCCTGAGAAGGATCTTGCGGCCCGCTACATGGACCGTTTCGCCAAGGCCGGCCCCGCGATCGGCCTCGAGCTTGGCAAGCTTGCCGAGGTCGGCGAAAGCCGCGCCGGCAATGCCGAGACGCGCAAGCGCGAGGAGGCGGCCATGCTGCAGAAGGCGCTGCCCGACGGCGCCGTACTGATCCTGCTTGACGAGCGCGGCAAGGCGCTCAATTCCCCCGCTTTCGCCGATCTCATCGGCGGGTTTCGCGATGCGGGCAAGCGCGAGCTGATGATCGCCATCGGCGGCGCCGACGGGCTCGACCCCGCCCTTTACGAGCGCGCCGATGCCACGCTCTGCCTGGGTAAGATGACCTGGCCGCATCAGCTCGTGCGCATCCTTATCGCCGAACAGCTTTATCGCGCGGTCACCATCCTTTCCGGCCACCCCTACCACCGCAGCTGAGACAGGCGTCACCGCCACGCAAGGCTGGAAGGGCAGAATGGGCGCAGCCGTATTTTCGGCACGGTTTGTTGGCCAAGTGAAATTCTTGGCGAAAGCGCCAAATCAGCATAGAGCGGGAGAGAACGGACGTTCGGGGAGCGATGAGGACAGCCCATAGAGTCAATCCAGGGAAAGGCATCGCCCGCGTGCTGCGGCCGGCCTGGCTTTGTGCTGCCCTGACGCTGGCCCTTTTCCCCCATCCCATCGCCGCCGAACCGAACGAAACCGGCGTCGCGCTGGAAAAGACCGGTTCGCTGCCAAGGGCCGAGCCCGATCCGGCCGCGGCCCTGACCCTGCGCCGCGACAGTACGCGGCGCGAGCTTGAAACGCTCTCCCAGTCGATCACGGTTTCCGAAGAGAAGACGAAAGAGCTCGAAGCCGAGATCGCCAAGCTGGAAAAGACGCGCCAGAGCCTGCGCGAGGAAATCGTCAAGTCAGCCGCCATGCGCAAGAGCATGGAAGAGAAGATCCTTGCCGGCGAAAAACGGCTGGAAGGCATGCGGGAGCGGGAGGCGGGCGTTCGGGCCTCGCTGCACGAGCGCCGCGGCCTCCTGGCGGAGGTTCTCGCCGCGCTCCAGCGCATGGGCCGAAACCCGCCGCCGGCCCTGCTCGTCAACCCGGAAGACGCGCTGTCTTCGGTCAGAAGCGCCATCCTCCTCGGCGCGGTCGTGCCCGGCATCCGCAAGGAAACGGAAGAGCTGGTCGATGACCTGACGGCGCTGATGGACATCAAGAGCGATATCGACCGCGAGCGAACGGAGCTGACCGATGCCATGCAACTGCGCATCGAGGAGGAAAAGCGCTCCGAACTGCTCGTCGCCCAGAACGAGGCCCTGACGCAGACCAACAACCGCACGCTCGCCGCCGAACGCCGGCGCGCCGAGGAGCTCGCCGCCCGCGCGACAAGCCTTGAAGGCCTGATCGGCAGCCTGGAGCGCGACATTGGCTCCGTACGCGATGCCGCCGCGCTCGCCCGCGCCAAGGAAGAGGAGCGGCGCAACCTGAGCGAGGCGGAGCGGGAGAAGGCGAGAGCCCTCGCCCGCGACAGCGTGCCCGACAAAAACCGCATTGCTCCGGCATATGAATTCTCCGAACTGCAGGCAAAACTTGACTTTCCCGTGGCCGGCGACGTTCTGCGCCAATTCGGCGAGGCGGACGGCACCGGCCATGATTCGCAGGGCCTGACGCTGGCGGCCAATCCCGGCGCACTCGTCACGGCCCCCTCCGACGGATGGATCGTTTTTGCCGGCACGTTCCGCAGTTATGGGCGCATGATCATCCTGAACGCCGGGGAGGGTTACCATCTGGTCCTCGCGGGCATGGATCGGGTGAGCGTGCGGGAGGGTCAGTTCGTCGTGGCGGGAGAACCACTCGCCGTGATGGGTGAAAAAAGGGTGGCGAGTGTCAACGCTTTGACGCTGGAAACGGACAAGCCGACACTTTACATTGAATTCCGAAAGAACGGAAAACCGGTTGATTCCCGGCCATGGTGGTCCGCAAAAAATTCTGGAAAGGCACGCAATGATACGTAGGGCTTCTCTTGTTCTCGTCGGTGCACTCATGGGTGCCACGGCGATGAGCGTCATCAACACGGCCACTCTGCCGGCCGAAGCCGCCGGCTCGTCGACCTATCGCGAGCTTTCCATCTTCGGTGATGTCTTCGAGCGCGTGCGTGCGCAGTACGTGACGCCGCCCAAGGAAGACCAGCTCATCGAGAATGCCATCAACGGCATGCTCACCTCGCTCGACCCGCATTCCTCCTACATGAATGCGAAGGACGCCGAGGACATGCGCACCCAGACGCGCGGTGAGTTCGGCGGCCTCGGCATCGAGGTCACCATGGAGGACGAGCTCGTCAAGGTCATCACCCCGATCGACGATACGCCGGCCGCCCGCGCGGGCGTCCTTGCCGGCGACTTCATCTCGAAGATCGACGGCGCCGATGTGCGCGGCCTGAAGCTGGAAGAAGCGGTCGAAAAGATGCGCGGCGCGGTCAACACGCCGATCAAGCTGACGCTGATCCGCAAGGGCGCCGAAAAGCCGATCGAGCTGACCATCATGCGCGACATCATCGCCGTGAAGGCCGTCAAGTCGCGCGTCGAGAACGATGTCGGCTACCTCCGTGTCATCTCGTTCACGGAAAAGACCTATGACGACCTGGAAGCCGCGATCATCAAGATCAAGGAAGAGGTTCCGGCCGACAAGCTGAAGGGTTACGTGCTCGATCTCCGCCTCAATCCGGGCGGCCTGCTCGACCAGGCGATCAACGTCTCCGACGCCTTCCTGGAGCGCGGCGAGGTCGTTTCGACCCGCGGCCGCAACGAGGACGAGACCCGCCGCTTCAACGCGACGCCGGGCGATATCACCGACGGCAAGCCGGTCATCGTCATGGTCAACGGCGGCTCGGCCTCGGCCTCGGAAATCGTTGCGGGTGCCCTGCAGGACATGCGCCGCGCCACCGTGCTCGGCACGCGGTCCTTCGGCAAGGGTTCGGTCCAGACCATCATCCCGATGGGCGATGCCGGCGCGCTGCGCCTCACGACCGCGCTCTACTACACGCCGTCGGGCAAATCGATCCAGGGCACCGGCATCACCCCCGACATCACGGTCGAGCAGCCGCTGCCGCCCGAGCTGCAGGGCAAGCTGGAATCTGCCGGCGAATCCAACCTGCGCGGCCATATCCAGGGCCAGAGCGAAACGGAAGCAGGCTCCGGCTCTTCGGCCTATGTCCCGCCGGAAGCCAAGGATGACCTCCAGCTTCAGTATGCGCTGGAACTGCTGCGCGGCCAGAAGACCGACAAGGCCTTCCCGGCCAATCCGGAAAAGGCCGAGCTGAAGAAGTAACCTGCCATCTCCGGGCCCGCGACCACGCGGGCCCGGAATTCCATGCACCAGACGCATGTCGTGATCGCTGACTACCGCACGCTTTTGCGCGACATGCCCTAGAGGCTAGTTTTTACCGCATCTCCGACGCCGGCGCGGCACCGCCCCGGCTGGAAATGCTCCAGCGGCCGGCGCGGACTGACCTTGGGCACAGACATTCACGCACCTCTCGGCCAGGACCGCAAGGCAAGGCCCCGACCGACGGGACCGTCGCGGTTCCCGGCTGGCACGATCCTGTTCACCCTTGCCGCCATCGGCCTCATCGGCTTTTCAGGCTGGACCGCAACCGCCCCGAGCGGCCTCGGCACTACACCTTACGCGCCTCCGGCAGAAGAGACCGCCTCCCAGGCGACCACCGAGGGCAAGGCCGACCAGAAGACGGCGACTGCGACGGACGGCGTGCGCCGCGCGAACGGCCTTTCCGGTGCCCGTGTCGAGGAAACGCTGACCGACGACGGCACTGTCGTGCGCACGTTCACACCCGGCACGCGCACCGGTACAGGCCCGCTTATCATCGAGGCGAACCGCATCGGACAGGATGCCCGCTCGGCCGCCTTCCCGAACGAAGACCTGCTGGAGGAGACTTCCGACGGCAAGATCCCGATCATCGGCCTCGACGGCACCCGCCCGATGGATCAATACGCCCGGCCCTGGTCCGGCGCGCGTGGCACGCGTATCGCCATCGTGGTCGGTGGCCTCGGCCTCAGCCAGACGGGCACGCAACGCGCCATCCGCGAACTGCCGGGAGAAGTGACCCTCGCCTTCGCCGCCAGCGGCAACAGCCTGTCGCGCTGGATGCAGGAAGCGCGCCGTGGCGGCCACGAAATCCTGCTGCAGATGCCGCTCGAGCCCTTCGACTATCCGCAGAACGACCCCGGCCTCTACACGCTGCGCACGGATCTCGGCGAAGCCAAGAACCTTGCCGAGCTGCACCGCGCCATGGCGCAGGTCACAAACTATACCGGTATCGTCAATTTCATGGGCGGCCGCTTCCTCTCCGATGCCGATGCGCTGGAGCCTGTGATCCGGGACATTTCCAGCCGCGGCCTGCTCTTCCTCGACGACGGCAGCTCGGCGCAGTCGCTGTCCGGCACCATTGCCGGCGCCGTGGAGGCCCCGCACGCCTTTGCCGATCTCCAGCTCGACGGCGATCTTTCACGCGAGGCGATCCTGAAGAAGCTGGACGAACTCGAGCGCGTCGCCCGGCGCAACGGCACGGCGATCGGCATGGCCTCGGCCTTCGACGAAAGTGTGGACGCGATCCGCGAATGGTGCGAGGAAGCGAGCGGCCGCGGCATCGAGATCGTCGGCGTCGCGTCGCTCGCAGCGGTTCCCGCCAAACAATAGGAATTTTCGATGGGCAAGGAAAAGGACAAGGTGATCAGGGCCGAGGACCTGCCGTACCGCCCCTGTGTCGGCATCATGGTGCTGAACAGCGAGAACAAGGTCTGGGCAGGCCGGCGGATCCCTGTCGGCAACTCCGAATATGACGGTTCGCCGCAGCTCTGGCAGATGCCGCAGGGCGGCATCGACAAGGGCGAGGACCCGCTGAAGGCCGCCTACCGCGAACTCTACGAGGAAACCGGCATCCGCAACGTCTCGTTGCTCGGCGATGCCGGCCGCTGGATCAACTACGATCTGCCCGCCCACCTGATCGGCGTCGGCCTCAAGGGCAAATACCGCGGCCAGACGCAGCGCTGGTATGCCTTCCGCTTCGAGGGCGCCGAAGACGAGATCGCCATCAACCCGCCGCCGGGCGGCCACGCTGCGGAATTCGACGCCTGGGAATGGAAGTCGATGCGCGACCTGCCGGACCTGATCGTGCCCTTCAAACGCGGGGTCTACGAAGAGGTCGTCGCCGCCTTCGCGCATCTGGCACCCTGATGGGCCCCAAGAAAAAACCCCGGTCGCAAGACCGGGGTTTTCTGTATCGGGCGTAGGGCTTTCGCCTTATTCGGCTTCGTTCGCCGGCGCGGCGTTGAGCTGGCCGTATTTTTCCTCGCCGAGCTTGCCGAGCAGCTCCAGCTGGGTTTCGAGGAAGTCGATGTGACCTTCCTCGTCGATCAGCAGCTCTTCGAACAGCTTCATGGTGACGTAGTCACCGGCGTCATGACAGATGTCGCGCGACTTCTTGTAAGCCTTGCGGGCGTCATATTCGCCGGCAAGATCGGCTTCCAGCACTTCCTTGACGTTCTGGCCGATGCGAAGCGGCGCGACGGTCTGGAGGTTCGGGTGGCCTTCGAGGAAGATGATGCGGGCGACGAGCTTGTCGGCGTGCTGCATCTCTTCGATCGACTCGGCGCGCTCCTTCTTGGCGAGAAGCGTGTAGCCCCAGTCTTCCAGCAGGCGATAGTGAAGCCAGTACTGGTTGACGGCACCGAGTTCGAGATGGAGCGCTTCGTTAAGCTGCTCGATGACTTTTTTGTCGCCTTTCAAGGTCCGCTCTCCTGTTTTCTTCATGGAATTGTTTGAGGCGGGTCATGAAATCAAATATCTCGTCATCCGTCGAGTGGCGGCCGGCGTGATACTGCTCGGTCGTGCGGATGATGATGTCGACGACATTGGGGAAACAGCCGCAGCAGCGGCCGCGCTTCTGCATGGCGTGATAGACCTTTGCAGGCACGATGAGCTGCCAACAGTCCTCGTCGAGGAGACCATTGATCACGTCAACGATTTCCTTTTGGGTGATGAAATTACAGCTGCAAACCAGCATTTCGTCTCGCCTGCCATACGCAAAGTACTGAGTTTCCGGGATTAAGCAAAAGGCGACCCTGACTGTCAAGAATGAACAGGTCAGTCTTGTTGACTCATTAATTTAGAGTCATTCTAATCTTGATTATAAATATCGTCTTTTCATGGACTTACCGCCCGTACTCTGCCGATGGAAAGCCATCCGACTGCGGCAAACTGACCGATCACGTTTTGTTGCAAATCCGCCCTGGTGCCGGATTCCATCACGCTCGCCGCCATCCGCTTTCAATGCGAGGTGTCGAATCGGCCGGCAAAGCGGTGCGATCGCGCATCGATGCACGCGGGGCATGCAATTTCGTCCCTCGAAAAACCCTGGAAATCGTCTATATGACGGGCAAAGGAGAGCCCATGGCCCGCATTGACCAGACCGAGGATTGGCGCACGCGCCACGCCCCGACCATCAGCACCTTCGAATCCCTGGCGCTGGAAGCCTATGGCCACCTGCCGGAAGAATTCCGCGCACTCACCGGCAACCTGATCATCGAGATCGCCGAGTTCCCGAGCGACGACGTCTTCGAGGACATGGCGCTGGAAACCCCGTTCGACCTGCTGGGCCTCTTCGAGGGCCGCGGCATCACCGAGCGCTTCACCGTCGAGACCGGCGAGATGCCGAACCGCATCACGCTCTACCGCCGCCCGATCCTCGATTACTGGGCAGAGAACGAGGAGACACTGGGCGACATCATCACCCATGTCCTCATCCACGAGATCGGCCACCATTTCGGCCTGTCGGACGACGATATGGAGCGCATCGAGGCGAGTGCGGAAATCGCCGCGGGCTAACCGCCGCGCGTTGGGCGGCCAACAAGGCGTACCCTCTCCTCGCTCAAGGTCGGGCCTGACGCGACCATCCACACCGGACCCAAAGCCTGGCTCCTCGGCTCAAGGCCGAGGATCACGCAGGTGAATAGGCATTGTTCATCGAAAGATGTGACGGACACACACCGCGATCGCTTTACGCGATTACTGCTCCGAAAGCTTGATATCGGGCGTGTACTCCTTGCCAGGAACGTCCTTCACAACCGCCTGGCCGCACTGCATCAGCTTGGTCTCGGCATTGTAGGCGTAGGTCGGCGAACCGTGCAGGTCCCAGCCCTTGTTCAGCGCCAGCGTCACCTTGTGGCAGAACGAGGCATCATCGGGACCAGTCAGGAAGCGGTAGACTTTCATGCTTTCTTCTTTCTCTCATTGATCAGATCGGCCTTGGCCAGAATACGCCCGGCCTGGTCGGCATGGAGCTTTTCCACCATGCGGCCGGCGAGGGCGATGACGGCCTTGCCGGCATTGTCGGGTGCGGCAAAGGCGGAGACGACGGCCAACGCCTCGGCCGCTTCTGCCTCGGTAACGCCATAGGCTTCGTTGGCAGCGGCGATCTGTGCCGGATGGATCAGCATCTTGCCGTCAAACCCCATCTGCCGGCCCTGTCGGCACTCCAGCACGAAATTCTCGTCGTCGGAAAAATCGTTGAAAACGCTGTCGATGACATCGAGCCCGGACGCCCGCGCAGCGACCACCACCTGCAACAGCAACGGTACGAGGAACGGCCGGCCGGCAATATCCGCGATGCCGGTTTCCTTACGAAGGTCGTTGAGACCGACAACGAAACAATCCAGCCGACCACCATGGGTACGGCCCGTCTCCGCGATGGCGGGGAGATTGAGGAGGGACGCCGCCGTCTCGATCATCGCCCACAGGCGCGGCCCTTCGTCGGCACCGGCCTCGGAAAGCCAGTCGGCGACGGTCAGCACATCCTGCGGTTCCGACACTTTCGGGAGCAGCACCGCCTCGGGCATGCAATCGAGCACCGCCTCCAGGTCGAGCACGCCGTCGGGCCCGTCGAGCGAATTGATCCGAATAACATGCTCGCAGCCCTTGGACCGATCGAGCGTCTTGAAATGTGAGACAAGGGCGGCACGCGCCTCCGCCTTCTTCTCCTGCAACACGGAATCCTCAAGGTCGAAGATGATGGCGTCGCAATCGAGCGCAGCGGACTTGGCAAGCGCCCGCGCATTGACGGCGGGAACACTGAGCACCGAGCGGCGCAGGCGGAGCGGATGGTGATGCGGTGTCCTGTTCATCCGCCCTTTTTGCCGCGCTTTGCCGCAGCCCGCAAGCGCCATGGCACTGCGCACGCCCTCAGGACATTGTGGCACAGCGAATCCCGCGCGTTCGGCCTTGCAATGGACAAAATCCGCCCCCACATTCTCTCGTAGAGAAAGGGTCAATCAAAATGCAGCGTATCCGCTCCATCGTCTTTACCGTCTTCACCATGCTTGTCGCAGGCGCGACCTTCCTTTTCGCCGCCTCCGTGGGCCTCGCTATCGCCGGCATCGTCGCCGTGCTGATGCTCGGTTCCATGCTCGCCGCCAAGCTCCAGCCGGCTCCGGTCCGCGCCACAGCGCGCAACGATCGCCGGGCGCCTGGCCAGCGCGAACCGCGCATCTGGAACGACGGCCGTGGCACGATCATCGACCTCTAAAAAAGGTTCGCTCCCGAAAGGGACGCTCCGGGCGCTTTGCGCGCCTGGCACTAGCGTTTGATGCCCGGCTTTCCGGAAGATTCTCCTTCAAATCCGCGGAAAATTCATCTAAACGCTTGTGCCAACCGACATCACCGCATTTCGAGGGTTTTCGCATGGACAAGTTCGTCAAGCTGACCGGCGTCGCCGCGCCGCTTCCCGTCGTCAATATCGACACGGACATGATCATTCCGAAAGACTACCTCAAGACGATCAAGCGCACCGGTCTCGGCAAGGGCCTCTTCGCCGAAGCCCGCTACAACGAAGACGGCAGCGTCAACGAAAGCTTCGTGCTGAACAAGCCGGCCTACCAGAACGCCTCGATCCTCGTCGCCGGCGACAATTTCGGCTGCGGCTCCTCGCGCGAACATGCGCCGTGGGCCCTGCTCGACTTCGGCATCCGCTGCGTCATCTCCACGAGCTTCGCCGACATCTTCTACAACAACTGTTTCAAGAACGGCATCCTGCCGATCGTCGTCAGCCAGGATGACCTCGACAAGCTGATGGACGATGCCAGCCGCGGCTCCAACGCCATCCTGACCGTCGACCTGGAAGCCCAGGAAATCACCGGTCCCGACGGCGGCCGTATCGGCTTCGAGATCGACGCCTTCCGCCGCCACTGCCTGCTGAACGGTCTCGACGACATCGGCCTGACGCTGGAAAAGGCGACCTCGATCGACAGTTTCGAGAAGCAGAACGCGACCTCGCGCCCCTGGGCTTGAAGGCCATGCGCCGACTGATCTCCTCCGGCTCTCCCTTCGAAGTGACGGCGGGCTATTCGCGCGCCGTCGTTCAGGGTGACTGGTGTTTCGTATCCGGCACGACCGGCTACGACTATACAACCATGACCATGCCGGAAGGCGTCGAAGCACAGACGCGCACCTGCCTTGCCACCATCGGCGAGGTTCTGCAGGAGGCCGGCTTCTCCTTCGCCGAAGTCGTTCGCTGCCACTATTACGTGACTGACGCTGCCTTCGCCGACCGCATCTTCCCCATCCTCGGTGAAACGTTCAGAACGATCCGTCCCGCGGCCACGATGGTGGTCTGCGACCTCATCCGGCCGGAAATGCTGATCGAGATCGAGGTCACGGCCCTGCGCGCAAGCTAGCCGAAAGGCGAAGCGCTCCGCGCAAAATTCTTTCTTTTCGGCGATTTTCCTTGAACGGAAGTTGCGCTAAGAAGCGCGCGACCATTCCGTGACATCAAGGACAATCCCATGACAGCGCGCACCCTCCTCCTTCTGCCCGGCGACGGCATCGGCCCGGAAGCCATGGCGGAAGTCCGCAAGATCATCGCTTACATGAACGCCGAACGGGGCGCTGGCTTTGAGACCGACGAAGGCCTCGTCGGCGGCTCGGCCTATGACGCCCATGGCGCGGCGATCTCGGAAGGCGACATGGAGAAGGCACTGGCGGCCGACGCCGTGCTGTTCGGCGCCGTCGGTGGCCCGAAGTGGGACGACGTGCCCTACGAGGTCCGCCCGGAAGCCGGCCTCCTGCGCCTGCGCAAGGATCTGAAGCTCTTCGCGAACCTCCGCCCGGCCATCTGCTACCCCGCGCTGGCAAACGCCTCCTCGCTGAAGCCGGAACTCGTCGAAGGCCTCGACATCCTGATCGTGCGTGAGCTGACGGGCGGCGTCTATTTCGGCGAGCCGAAGGAGATCATCGACCTCGGCAACGGCCAGAAGCGCGGCATCGACACGCAGGTCTACGACACCTACGAGATCGAGCGCATCGCCGGCGTCGCCTTCGAACTGGCGCGCACCCGCCAGAACCGCGTCTGCTCCATGGAAAAGCGCAACGTCATGAAGTCGGGCGTGCTGTGGAACCAGGTGGTGACGGAAACGCACAAGCGCAGCTATTCCGACGTCCAACTCGAACACATGCTGGCCGACGCCGGTGGCATGCAGCTCGTCCGCGCGCCGAAGCAGTTCGACGTGATCGTGACGGACAACCTGTTCGGCGACATGCTCTCGGACGTTGCCGCCATGCTGACCGGCTCGCTCGGCATGCTGCCGTCCGCATCGCTCGGCGCGCCGGATGCCAAGGGCCAGCGCAAGGCGCTCTATGAGCCCGTGCACGGCTCGGCGCCCGATATCGCCGGCAAGGGCATCGCCAACCCGATCGCCATGATCGCCTCCTTCGCCATGTGCCTGCGCTATTCGTTCAACATGGTCGCGGATGCCGACAACCTCGAAAAGGCGATCGCCGAGGTGCTCGACAGCGGCATCCGCACCGGCGACATCATGGCCGAAGGCTGCCGCAAGGTCGGCACCGCGGAAATGGGCGACGCCATCCTCGCCGCCTTCAGGAAGCTCTCGGCTTGAGCCTGAAATTTTCATGAAAAGGCCCCCGGCGCGCCTGCACCGGGGGCCTTTTTCGTTCGCCTCCCTTGAAATACCGGCTCTCGCCAACACATGGAGGCAACGCTGTTTTTAGGGATACCCATGAACCGATCGTTCGCGACCTCCTCGCTCTGGATCCTCGCCGCCACCGCCATCCTTGTCGTGGCCCTCGTTCCTCTCGATCCGATGCTGTCGCAGCGCGCCCAGGGTCTTCCCGGCGCCATCGTGACCTTCAACGAGCGCATCACCGATTTCGGCACCTTCTCCTGGATGATCTATGGTTCGGGCCTGATCGTGATCCTCGCCTACATCACTCGCCGGGTGAGCCGGAACGAAACCTTTGCCGGTCGGGCACGAACGGCGCGACGGCTGTCGCTCTACTTCTTCCTGACGATCGGCGCGACGAGCGCGCTCGTGCATCTCTTCAAGCTGATCATCGGCCGAGCGCGCCCCGAACTCTTCACCGATCTCGGCGCTTACAGTCTGACGCCCTTCGCCTACGACAATCTCTATGCCAGTTTCCCGTCAGGCCATTCGGCAGCGGCTGGCGCGTTCTTCGGGGCTTTCTCGATGCTGGCGCCCCGGCTGCGCCCACTCTTCCTCATCGGCGCACTGGCGATCGGCGCCTCTCGCGTCATCGTCGGCGCGCATTATCCGAGCGACGTCGCCGCCGGCCTCCTGCTCGGTCTTTGGACCGCCATCGCCGCAGCCTTCTTCTTCGCCAGCAGGGAATGGCTCTTCCGTTTCGACGACCGCGGCTGGCCGCTGCCGAAATCCATGTTCCCCACCAGGACCCCATAAAAAACCCGGCTCGTGGAAACCACGAGCCGGGCGCGCCATGAACTATCGGAAGGGGGAGATCAATCCATGGCGTGGATGTCGCGGTCCTTCGTTTCCGGCAGGAAGAGAAGGCCGATGACAAGGGTGATGCCTGCGAAGACGATCGGGTACCAGAGGCCATAGTAGATATCGCCCTGGGCCGCGCTCATCGCGAAGGCCGTCGCCGGAAGCAGGCCGCCGAACCAGCCGTTGCCGATATGATAGGGCAGCGACATGCCGGTGTAGCGGATGCGGGTCGGGAAGAGCTCGACCAGCAGGGCGGCGATCGGACCGTAAACCATCGTGACATAGATCACGAGGACGGTCAGCACGGCAATGATCGTGATCCAGTTCACGTTTGCCGGATCGGCGACCATGGTGAAGGCGCCGCCACCAGCGATCGTGTAGACGGCCATATCCGTGACGCCGGCAGCTTCATCAGCCGTCAGCAGCTTGCCCGAGACGAGATCCGCCGCCGGCAGGGTGGCCTTCTCGCCGGCGCGGATGGCGGCGGCATCGAGGGCGAGTTCCGGGTTGGCCGCAACGAAGGCGTCGAGCTTCGATTCCGGAACCTTGGCCGCGCCGCGGACCAGCGGATAGCCGGCATCGTGAAGCGCCATGTTGGTCTGCTTCTGGAAGGCGGCGTCGAGGGCCTTGGCCTGGTCGCCCGCAGCCGTCGCGTCATAGCCGGTGATCGTCTGTTCGCCGATCTTGACCGTTGCCGCCGTACCGGCAGCCGCCGTCGTGACGACGTCATAGGGCACCGAGTTGCGGGTCAGGAACGACGTCGCGATATCGCACGAGGTGGTGAACTTCGCCGTGCCCGTCGGGTTGAACTGGAACTTGCAGTCGCCAGGAGCAGCCGTGACGGTCGCACGGACCGTTTCCTGTGCCGTGGCGAGCGCCGGGTTACCGGCCCAGGTCAGCGCCTTGAACAGCGGGAAGTAGGTCAGCATGGCGAGCAGCAGGCCGGCCATGATGATCGGCTTGCGGCCGATCTTGTCCGACAGCCAGCCAAAGAGAACGAAGAAGCCGGTGCCGAGCAGCAGCGAGGCGGCAACCATCAGGTTGGCCGACTGGCCGTCGACCTTCAGAACACCCGTCAGGAAGAACAGTGCGTAGAACTGGCCGGAATACCAGACGACGGCCTGACCGACGACAGCGCCGAACAGTGCGAGAAGGGCGATCTTGGCATTGCGCCACTGGCCGAAGGCTTCCGTCAGCGGGGCCTTGGAGCCCTTGCCCTCTTCCTTCATTTTCGCAAAGGCGGGCGATTCGTTCATCTTCAGACGGATCCAGACGGATACGCCGAGCAGGACGACGGAGAGCAGGAACGGAATGCGCCAGCCCCATTCGGCAAAGGCTTCCTTGCCGACGATGAACTGCACCGAGAGGATGACCACCAGCGACAGGAACAGGCCGAGCGTCGCCGTGGTCTGGATCCAGGAGGTAAAGTAACCACGCTTGCCGTCCGGCGCGTGCTCGGCGACATAGGTCGCAGCGCCACCGTATTCACCGCCGAGCGCCAGGCCCTGCAGCATGCGCAGGAGGATCAGGATGATCGGGGCGGCGATACCGATGGTGGCCGCGCCAGGCAGGAGGCCGACCACGAAGGTCGAGACGCCCATGATGAGGATGGTGACGAGGAAGGTGTATTTGCGGCCGACAAGATCACCGAGCCGGCCGAAGACCAGAGCACCGAACGGACGCACGAGGAAGCCGGCAGCAAAGGCAAGCAGCGCGAAGATGTTGCGCGTCGTCTCGGGATACTGGCTGAAGAAGGTGGCGCCGATATAGATCGCCAGAGAGCCGTAAAGATAAAAATCGTACCATTCAAAAACGGTGCCGAGCGACGAGGCGAAAATCACCTTCTTCTGCTCGCCCGTCATGGGCGCCGACTTGGCGTTGCCCACGGTCGAAACATTTGCCATTTCATTGTCCTCCACAAAAACGGCGTAGCGGGGCAGCCCTATGAGGTCCGGAATTTCTCCCTAAAAACGCCGGACGGGGTGCGCCTGATGGAAGGATGGCAGAAAACGCCTTGTGACATCAGCGCTGCTTTGGGCTTATGACTTTGGGTGTACGACTTAAGTCGAGCAGGGGGCTCGCCCTTGAAAGGCCTGATCCATCAAGCAAGGCTTGACTCTTCGGCAGATGAGCGTATGCAGCACCCTACGCAAGGGAACCGACATGAACCGCCTTGGATTTTCCATCGCCCGCATGATCGCTCCGGCCTTCACCGCCGGGCGGGTTCGTCATTGCGTATCGATTTCCAAAACAATGGCCAAAACGACGACGAAAACCGTCTGACGTCTCTGGCCACCGCTCTCTCCCCGGTATGGCCGGGGACCGAAACCCGCGTCATGGCCGACGGGTTTCACCTCCTGAACCCGCGGAGAGACAGAGAAAGAGAGCTTTAGACATGGGTTTCAAGATCGCAGTCGCCGGCGCGACCGGCAATGTCGGCCGTGAAATGCTGAACATCCTTTCCGAGCGCGGTTTCCCGGCTGACGAAGTCGTGGCGCTCGCCTCCTCGCGTTCGCAGGGCACCGAGGTCTCGTTCGGCGACAAGACGCTGAAGGTGCAGAACCTCGAAAACTACGATTTCTCCGACACGGACATTTGCCTGATGTCGGCCGGCGGCACGGTTTCGCAGAAGTGGTCGCCGAAGATCGGCGCGCAGGGCTGCGTCGTCATCGACAACTCCTCGGCCTGGCGCTACGACGCCGACGTTCCGCTGATCGTTCCGGAAGTGAACCCGGATGCCATCGCGCAGTTCACCCGCAAGAACATCATCGCGAACCCCAATTGCTCGACCGCCCAGCTCGTCGTCGCACTGAAGCCCCTGCACGACCGCGCCACCATCAAGCGCGTCGTCGTCTCGACCTACCAGTCGGTCTCCGGCGCCGGCAAGGACGGCATGGACGAGCTCTTCAACCAGACCCGCGCCGTCTTCGTCGCCGATCCGATCGAATCGAAGAAGTTCACGAAGCGCATCGCCTTCAACGTCATTCCGCACATCGATAGCTTCATGGAAGACGGCTACACGAAGGAAGAGTGGAAGGTTCTCGCAGAAACCAAGAAGATGCTCGACCCGAAGATCAAGGTCACCTGCACGGCCGTGCGCGTTCCCGTCTTCATCGGCCATTCCGAATCCGTGAATATCGAATTCGAGAAGGAAATCACGGCGGACGAGGCTCGCGATATCCTGCGCGAAGCACCGGGTTGCCAGGTCATCGACAAGCACGAGAACGGCGGCTACATCACGCCTTACGAATCGGCCGGCGAAGACGCCACCTACATCTCGCGCATTCGCGAGGACGCCACGGTGGAGAACGGCCTCAACATGTGGGTCGTTTCGGACAACCTGCGCAAGGGTGCCGCCCTCAACGCCATCCAGATCGCGGAACTGCTCGTCAACCGCGGCCTGATCAAGGCGAAGAAGCAGGCCGCCTGACGGCACAAAAAGCGGAGCGTTCGCCACCTTTTCGAGAAAATTGGCAACGCTCCCTTAATCAATTTTAAATAAAAGTCCCGGTTGTTCCGTCAGAGGACAATCGGGACTTCGCTTTGAAGCGGGTCCCGGCGGCATCGCCGGAACGGTTCACGGCAAGGTGCGGTGACAGAAACAGGGGAGCATGACATGCTTCCCCAGCGGAATTGACGAGATCACGGGGTTTTTCATGGGCATGACAAAGAGCGTGGCCAAGGTGCTGGCCGCAATGATCGCCACGGCAGCAGTGCCGGCGGCGGCCAACGCCGCCAGCTGCGGCAACGATGGGGGCGGTTTTCCGGCCTGGGTAGAGGCATTCAAGGACGAGGCGGCAGGCCGGGGCATCAGCCGTTCAACGCTCGACAAGGCATTCGCCAATGTCAGCTATGCCCGCGCCACGATCCGCGCCGACCGCGGCCAGAAGAGCTTCAAGCTCTCGCTCGAACAGTTCATGCAGAAGCGGGGCGGCCAGGCGATCATTCGCCGCGGCAAGAGCCTGAAGAAGCAGAACGCTGCCCTCTTCGACCGCATCGAGGCCCGCTACGGCGTGCCCGCCGGCCCGCTGCTCGCCATCTGGGGCATGGAAACCGGTTTCGGCGGCTTCCTGGGCAAGGAACACACGATCTCGGCCGTCGCGACGCTCGCCTATGACTGCCGCCGTTCGGACTATTTCACCACCCAGCTCTACGCCACGCTCCAGCTCGTGCAGAAGGGCGTCCTGTCGACCTCGGCCCGCGGCGCGGCGCATGGCGAAATCGGCCAGACGCAGTTCCTGCCGGCCAACGTCCTGAAGTACGGCGTCGACGGCGACGGCAACGGCCGCATCGACCTCGTCGGTTCGAAGGCCGACGCGCTGGCCTCCACGGCCAACTTCCTGCGCGGCCACGGCTGGAGCGCCGGCGGCGGCTACCAGCCGGGCCAGGGCAATTTCGGCGCATTGCAGGGTTGGAACGCAGCCAGCGTCTACCAGCGCGCAATTGCCATTATCGGCGCGGAAATCGACGGCGAGTGAGCCGGTCGTAGACTCCGGTTTTGAAGAAACCCGGTGCGAGCCTTCGCACCGGGTTTTTTGTTGGAGCACTTCCAGCAAAAGCGCGAAGCGGGATTGCCTGGAAACAAAAAGATAGAGCGTTTTCGCGCTTTGGAGAAAAGCGGAATCGCTTTATGCGCCGGGGCGCTGGAAATCACCGGTCTTGCCGTCCATGATCCACAACTCACCCGTCGAGATATCGAACCAGGCACCGTGAAGCTGGATACGGCCGCGCTCCTCGAGGATCCGGACACAGGGAAAGGTGCGCAGGTTGGCGAGCGAATTGCGGATCGAGACCCGCTCCAGCGCACGCTGGCGCTCGGCCTGCGTGAGGATTTCAGCGCCCTGGATCTGCTCGGCGACAGGCTTCAGCATGCCCATCCACTTGCCGATGAAATCGCCAGGTGACAGCGGCTCGGCATCGGGGTCGAGCGCCGCGGAAATACCGCCGCAGCGGCCATGGCCCATCACCACGATATCGCTGACCTTCAGCGACTGGACAGCAAATTCGAGCGCCGCCGACGTCGCATGGAAATTGCCGTCTGGCTCATAGGGCGGCACGAGGTTCGCGACATTGCGCACGACGAAGAGTTCACCCGGGCCGCTGTCGAAGATCGTCTCCGGTGCGGCACGGGAATCGCAACAGGCGATCACGAGTGTCTTCGGTTTCTGGCCCGTCTCGGCCAATGCCCTGTAGCGCGCCGACTGCTCGGCGTAGCGGCCGGACATGAAGTTGCGGTAGCCATTCAGAAGACGATCGGGAAAGCGGTTCATGGTGTCGGAATACCCCCGTGTAACAATCTACCGGATGAGGCCCCATCCGACCCTGCATAAACCACTCCGAAAGGCACCGCGCAAGGCCGGATCGTTCAGGATCGCCGCGACTGGGCCGGATGCACGAGGCGGCGCATGTGCACCATTGCCATGGGCGTGGAAATGCTGGAGGCGTCCTGTTCCAGCGTCAACTCGTCGGCACCGCGTTTTGTGGTGCGCGCCACGATCTCGAAGACGCTGGCAGTCGCCATCATCAGAGCGCGCTCCTCCGGCAGGCCCTCCATAATCCGGGAGAGGAAGATGGCGGCCAGCAGGTCACCGGTGCCGTTCGGCGGGTTGGGCACGAGCCGGTGCTCCGCCAGCAGCGCGTGACGCCCGGAAAGATAGAGATTGCCGGTGCTCCCCGCCATCAGCGGCAGCGAGGAGGTGACGAGCATACGGGCGGGCCCAAGCGACAGCGCCGCCTCCATGATCGCCCCGTTCGTTTCGAGCGGCGCGCCGGCAAGCCAGGCGAGTTCAAACCGGTTGGGCGTGGCGATCGAGGCAAGCGGGATCAGCGCATCGCGGATCGCCACCGCCGTTTCCTCCGGCACGTAGAGGCCGCGATCGTCGCCGCACACCGGGTCGCACATGTAGAGAAGGTCGGGATTTTCCGCCCGCAGGGCCGCAACCAGCCGCGCCACCGAATGGGCCTGCGCCGCGCTGCCGAGATAACCCGACAGCACCGCCTTCACCTCGCCCCGCCAGGGTGCGCGGATGAGATCGGAGATCATCGCATCGAAATCGTCGGCCGAAATCGCCACACGCGTCGAACGCCCGCGACCGGGATGCCAGGGCAGAATGACGGTCGGCAGCGCCCAGACCGGATGGCCAAGCGTCTCGAGCGCGAAGACGGCGGCGCGGTTGCCCACCGTGCCGCGCACCACATGGCTCGAAATCACGATGACAGCGCCCTTGTCGCTCTCGTTCATATCAGGCTCTCCTGGTTCCGGCCGAGTGATGACAAGGGGGTCATTTTCTGTCAACGCCCACCCCGTTTTCGGCCTTTGGCGAAAAAGATGAAAAAAGCAGATCCGGCCGGTTTTTGGCTGCTTTTCGACGAAAAAACACGAGATTCGTGACAAAACGACAGTGAAACTGACCTATCTAGGACAAAATCGATTGAATTTTCTCGCAAATGCACAAATTCCGTCGCACGTATTTTTTCTTCTGCTAACGTCCGGCCATCGGATTCGAGGGAGAATTCCATGGGTGCCAGGACCAACGTGAAACGAGAAAAACACATCGAGGCCGCAAAGGCCGCAGCTGCCGCCCTCGGCGCAAAGACGCTGAACCCGGACATCCTCTTCGGGCGCGCCAGCAAGGACGACCTCGAGCACTATAGCGGCGAGATGTTGGCCGTCGCGGCAGCCCATGCCATGGCCGAAATCGAGGCCTGGGACGGCACCGAGCCGCGCGTCACCGTCACCACGCTTGCCGGTGTGACGCCGCAGAGCCAGCCCGTTTCGGTTCTCTCCGTCACCGATCGCAACCAGCCGTTCCTCTATGATTCAGTGATGGGCGAGGTGACGAGCACCCATCGCGACATCCATCTGGCGATCCACCCGATCCTCGTCGTAACGCCCAGTGAGGCACCGAAGCTCTTCTCGCCCGACGAGGAAAGCGATCCGGCGCAGCGGGTCAGCCATATCGAGATCCACCTGTCCGAACTCGCGCCGAGCGAGGCCGCCGCACTTGCGGAACGGGTCGGAACCGTGCTCGATCAGGTCCATCTGGCCGTCGATGACTGGCCCGCCATGGTGGAAAAGCTCGACAGCACCATGGCCGACGTGGAGCGCTACGCCAAGGAGAAGCCCGGCAAGGACGAAGCGCTCGCCTTCCTCGCCTGGCTGCGCGGCAACAACTTCACCTTCCTCGGCATGCGCGAATACAGCTATTCCGGCAAGGGCGAAGCGGCAACCGTCGAACGCGGAGGGGAGGGCCTCGGCATCCTCTCCGACCCCGATGTGCGCGTGCTGCGCCTTGGCAAGGACGCAGTGACGACGACGCCGGAAATCCTTGAATTCCTTGAAGGTCCGGATTTCCTGATCGTCACCAAGGCCAATGTGAAATCGCTCGTGCACCGCCGGGCCTATATGGACTATGTCGGCCTCAAGCGCTTCGACGAGAAGGGCAGGGTGATCGGGGAACTGCGCATCGTCGGCCTCTTCACCTCGACAGCCTACACCCACGCCGCCGGCCAGATTCCGCTGCTGCGCTCGAAGGTCGCCGCGGTCATCGAGCATTTTGGCTACGACCCGAAAAGCCATTCCGGCAAGATGCTGATCAACACGCTGGAATCCTATCCGCGCGACGACCTCTTCCAGATCGACACCAGTCTGCTTGCCGCCTTCTGCGAGCAGATCAACGAACTCTCCGACCGGCCGCGCATCCGCGTGCTGCCGCGTATCGATCGCTTCGACCGCTTCGTCTCCGTCATCGTCTACGTGCCACGCGAACAGTACGATTCCGACGTGCGCGAAAAGATCGGCAACTATCTGAAATCGGCCTATGACGGCCGCGTCTCGGCCTATTATCCGGCCTTCCCGGAAGGCGGCTTGGCGCGCGTGCACTTCATCATCGGCCGCTCCGGCGGCAAGACTCCGCGCATCCCGCAGGGCAAGCTCGAACAGGCGGTGCGCGAGATCGCCACCCGCTGGACCGACAGGTTCGAGGCCCTCTCCAATACAGACGGCGTGCGGCTCGTCACCGACCGCAGCTACCAGGAGGACTTCACCCCCGCCGAGGCCCATGCGGATCTTTCCCTCATCACCACGGCAACGCCCGAGAACCCGATCAGCATCGCCTTCTACCGCAAGGCCTGGAACACGGATCTCGCCTCCGTCGAACTGAAAATCTTCCATGCCGGCGAACCCGTTTCGCTATCGCAGCGCGTGCCGCTTCTGGAAAATCTCGGCTTCAACGTCATCAGTGAGCAGACGCACGACCTGACACATGCCGGCCTCGATGGCGGTGAGCGCCGCGTCATCCTGCATGACATGGAACTGAAGCACCGCGACGGCATCGAGATCAATCTTGCCAAGCTGAGCCCGATGCTGGAGGAGGCATTCCTCGCGGCCTGGCACGGCGATGTGGACGACGACGCGCTGAACCGCCTCGTGCTGACCGGTGGACTCTCCGCCCGTCAGATCATGGCGCTGCGCACCTATTCGCGCTACCTGCGCCAGACGGGCATCGCCTATTCGCAGGGCTATATCGCCGATACGCTCAACAAGTACCCGCTTATCGCCGCCGACCTCTTCCGCCTGTTCGAGACCCGCCTCGATCCGAAGCTTTCAGAACGCCAGCGCGAGAAGAAATCCGCAGAGATCGCAGCGGCGATCGAGACCGCGCTGGCGAACGTGCCGAGCCTCGACGAGGACCGCATCCTGCGCCGCTACGTCAACGCCATCGAGGCAACACTGCGCACCAACTACTTCCAGCGCGATGCGGACGGAAAACCGCGCAAGACGCTGGCGATCAAGCTCGACCCGAAGGCTCTCGAGGGCCTGCCGGAACCACGGCCCTTCCGCGAGATCTTCGTCTACGGCGCCGAGGTCGAGGGCGTGCATCTGCGCTTCGGCAAGGTTGCCCGCGGCGGCCTGCGCTGGTCCGACCGCGCGCAGGACTACCGAACGGAAGTGCTCGGCCTCGTGAAGGCCCAGCAGGTCAAGAACTCGGTCATCGTGCCCGTCGGCGCCAAGGGCGGCTTCTATCCGAAGCAGCTCCCGGTCGGCGGCAGCCGCGACGCCGTCTTCAAGGCCGGCACCGAGGCTTACAAGACCTATATCCGCACGCTCCTCTCCGTCACGGACAACATCGTCGGCCAGGACGTGGTGCCGCCGGCAGACACGGTGCGCCTCGACGGCGACGATCCCTATTTCGTCGTCGCCGCCGACAAGGGAACCGCAACCTTCTCCGACACCGCAAACGGCCTGGCGCAGGAAGCCGGCTTCTGGCTCGACGACGCCTTTGCCTCGGGCGGCTCGGCCGGCTACGATCACAAGAAGATGGGCATCACCGCCCGCGGCGCCTGGGAAACCGTGAAGCGCCACTTCCGCGAAATGAACATCGACATCCAGAAGACGCCCTTCACCGTCGCCGGCGTCGGCGACATGTCGGGCGACGTCTTCGGCAACGGCATGCTGCTGTCGCGCAAGATCCGGCTCCTCGCCGCCTTCGACCACCGCGACATCTTCATCGATCCCAACCCGGACACCGACACGTCCTTCGCCGAACGGCGCCGCATGTTCAACCTGCCGCGCTCCAGCTGGCAGGACTATGACCGCTCGGTCCTGTCCAAGGGCGCAATGATCATCCCGCGCACGGAAAAATCCGTGACGCTCACGCCGGAAGCCATGGCCGTGATCGGCATCGACAAGGCCAAGGCGACGCCCTTCGAGATCATGACGGCGATCCTCAAGGCGCCGGTCGACCTGATGTGGTTCGGCGGTATCGGCACCTATATCCGCGGCCAGAACGAGACGGATGCCGAGGTCGGTGATCGCGCCAACGACCCGATCCGCATCGTCGCCGACGACGTGCGCGCCAAGGTGATCGGCGAGGGCGCCAATCTCGGTGTCACCCAGCGCGGCCGCATCGCCTTCGGCCTCAAGGGCGGGCGCTGCAACTCGGATGCCATCGACAACTCGGCCGGCGTGAACTCGTCGGACGTCGAGGTCAACATCAAGATCGCGCTCGCCTCGGCCATGCGCGACGACCGGCTGCCGCGCGCCAAGCGCAACGTACTGCTCGCCTCGATGACGGACGAGGTGGGGCACCTCGTGCTGCGCAACAACTACCTGCAATCGCTGGCGATCTCGCTGACGGAAAAGCAGGGTGCCGCCAACCGCGCGCCACTGACCCGCCTGATGGATCGCTTCGAGGCCGCCGGCCAGCTCAACCGAAAGGTCGAGACGCTGCCCGACGACCGCACGGTCGCCGAACGCTACCAGGCCGGCAAGCCGCTGACGCGGCCGGAGATCGGCGTGCTGCTCTCCTATGCCAAACTGGTGCTGTTCGATGAACTCGTCCATACCGATCTGCCGGACGAGCCCTATTTCGAGCCGACGCTGATGGGCTACTTCCCGGCGAAGATGCAGAAGGCCTATGCAGACGACATCCGTTCGCACCGCCTGCGCCGCGAGATCATTGCAACGATCCTCGCCAACGAGGTGATCAACCGCGGCGGCCCGGCCTTCGTCAACACGCTGACCGACGGCACCGGTTTCGGTCCGGCGGATGCGGTAAAAGCCGCCGTCATCGCCCGCGACGGCTACGGCCTCGCCGCCCTCTATGCCGGCGTCGATGCTCTGGACAACCAGGTTTCTGGATCGGTGCAGAACGAGCTCTACGAGGAAATCGGCCGTATCTACGCTTCCGTCACCAGCCTGCTCCTGACCACCGGTGCGGTCTCCGGCCCGATGGACCAGGCGGTGCACAAGCTCAAGCAGGCCCTGAAGCAGCTGCGTCCGCATCTTACCACCCTCATCTCCGAGCAGGCCGGCGACGAGGCCCGCCGCAAGGCCCATGCCTATGAGGACGAAGGCGTGCCGACGGAGCTGGCCGAGGAGATCGCCACGCTCTCCATGCTGACCTTCGTGCCGGAGGTCATGCTGATCGCCGGGGCGACGGGCGACACGCTCGGCAAGACGGCGCAGACCTTCGCCGGCATCAGCGCAGCACTCAATATCGGCCGGCTGCTTTCGGCGGCCAGCCGCATCCCGACCGGCGATCTCTATGAAGCGCTCGCCCTGCAGCGCAGCCTCACCGACATCGCCAATGCCCGCCGGGACCTCGCCACGGTGGTGCTGACACGCCACAAGGGCGACAAGGCACCGCTCGCCACCTGGCAGCAGGGTGACCGCGAGCGCCTCGCCCGCGTCACCGCCAACCTCTCGGCGCTGACGGAAGCAGGCGAAGCCACGCTCGCCAAGGTCAGCGTCGCCGCTGGCATCCTGAGCGACCTCGCACAGGAACGGGCCCGGTAAGGCACGCCCTTGCCTCATCGCGGCCACCTTCCGTGCGGCCGTGGCTATCGCGCCTTCGCGCAACCGCAACTGCCCTCTCTGCCTGCCAGGCAGAGAGGATCTCACCGCACCCGTTGAATCCCGTCACCGGCAAATGCTAGCCTCCCGGCGAAACCGGCGTGAAAACCCGCCGCAGCGATTCGAAAAGCGGGGATAGGCGTGGCGGAAGCAGCGGCAGGGCGGACGAGCCGCCTCGGCATAACGGGCTGGATGCTGTTCGACTGGGCAGCGCAACCGTTCTTCACGGTCATCACCACCTTCATCTTCGGCCCTTACCTCGTCTCGCGCCTCACCGAGGACCACGCGGCCGGGCAGGCGGCCTGGAGCTATACGCTCACCATCGCCGGCGTCACCATTGCGTTGCTCGCCCCGATCATGGGCTCCATCGCCGATGCCTCCGGCGCGCGAAAGCCCTGGATCGCCGCCTTCGCCGCCATCAAGATCCTGTCTCTCTTCGCCCTCTGGTATGCCGCGCCCGGCAGCAGCCTCATCTTCGCCATGGCGATGATCGTGCTCGCCACCGTGGCGGCGGAGTTCTCCATCGTCTTCAACGATTCGATGATGCCGCGCCTGGTGAGCCCCGCGGATGCCGGCCGCATCTCCAACATCGCATGGGGCCTCGGTTATCTCGGCGGCATGATCGTGTTGATTGCCGTCGTCGCCCTGCTGGCCGCAAATCCGGAGACAGGCCGGACGGCGATCGGCATCAGCCCGCTCTTCGGCCTCGACGCTGCCGCAGGCGAAGATGCCCGCATCACCGGGCCGATCTCGGCGCTGTGGTACCTCGTCTTCATCCTGCCGATGTTCTTCTTCACGCCGGACCAGAGCCGGGGGCTGCCCATTGTAGCTGCGGTGCGCGCCGGCTTCGCCGATCTCACATTCGCACTGCGCGACCTTCGCAGAAAACCGGGCATCCTGCGCTTCCTCATTGCCCGGATGATCTATCAGGACGGGGTCAATGGGCTGCTGGCGCTCGGCGGCACCTTCGCCGCCGGCATGTTCGCCTGGCAGACCTTCGAACTCGGCATCTACGGCATCATCCTCAATGTGGTGGCTATCGGCGGCTGCCTCTATGCCAGCCGCATGGACCGGCGTCTCGGCTCGAAGACCGTGGTGGTGATAAGCCTCGTCTGCCTGACGCTGGCCACCATCGGCATCGTCTCCACCGGCCCGGGCTTCACGCTGTTCGGCCTGTTGCCCTTGCCGACCGCCGATTCCGGCGGCCTGTTCGGCACCGCAGCGGAAAAGGCCTATATCGTCTACGGCCTTCTGATCGGCATCGCCTTCGGCCCCGTCCAGGCCTCCGCCCGGTCCTATCTCGCCCAGAGCATCCATCCGGACGAGGCGGGTCGCTATTTCGGCCTCTATGCCCTGTCCGGCCGCGCCACATCCTTTCTCGCCCCCCTCTCCGTCGCGCTCGTCACCACGGCGACAGGCTCGGCGCGCCTCGGCATGATGGCGCTCATCGCCTTCCTCCTTGTCGGCTTCCTGCTCCTGCTGCGCACGCCCTATCCGGCGGCGAAGGTGGAGGTCTGAAACGCAAAACGCCCCGCAAGCGGGGCGTTTCTATCTGGTGAAGAATCCGGCTAACTACTCAACGAGGCCAAAAGGCGGCCTTCCGGAATTGCGCAGGACAAAACGGTCTAGTGACGGAAATGGCGCATGCCGGTGAAGACCATCGCGACGCCCGCCTCGTCAGCCGCGGCAATCACCTCAGCGTCGCGCATCGAACCGCCCGGCTGGATCACCGCCGTCGCGCCCGCTGCGATCGCCGAGAGCAGGCCGTCAGCAAAGGGCAGGAAAGCTTCCGACGCGACAGCCGAACCCCGCGTCAGCGGCTCGGCAAGACCCATGGCCTTGGCCGCTTCCTCGGCCTTCAGGCCGGCGATGCGGGCGGAATCGACACGGCTCATCTGGCCGGCACCGATGCCGGCCGTCTGGCCATCCTTGGCATAGACCACAGCATTCGACTTGACGTGCTTGGCAACCTTGAAGGCGAACTTCATATCCACCAGTTCCTGGGCGGTCGGCGCACGCTTGGTGACGACCTTCAGCTCAAGGTCCTCGACCATGCCGTTGTCGCGGCTTTGCACGAGCAGGCCGCCCGACACGGTCTTGGCGGAAAGGCCGGGCACACGCGGATCGGGCAGGGCGCCCGTCACCAGCAGGCGCAGGTTCGGCTTGCCGGCAATGATGGCCCGGGCTTTCTCGTCCGCGTCCGGCGCGATGATGACCTCGGTGAAGAGCTTGACGATCTCCTCCGCCGTCTCGCCATCAAGTGTGGTGTTGAGCGCGATGATACCACCGAACGCCGAGACCGGATCGCAGGCGAGCGCCCGCGCATAGGCATCCTTCAGCGTCTTGCCGGTGGCAACGCCGCAGGGATTGGCATGCTTGATGATCGCGCAGGCCGGGCCGTTCTCCGGCAGGAATTCGGCGACGAGCTCGAAGGCCGCATCGGTGTCGTTGATGTTGTTGTAGGAAAGCTGCTTGCCCTGCAGCAGCATGGCGGTCGCGACGCCCGGGCGGTTTTCACCCGTCACGTAGAAGCCTGCCTTCTGGTGCGGGTTCTCGCCATAACGCATCTCTTCCTTCAACACGCCGCCGAGCACGCGGTGGCGGGGCATCGCGATGTCGAGCGCATCGGCGAACCAGTTGGAGATGGCCGCGTCATAGGCCGCCGTGCGGGCATAGGCCTTCGCCGCCATACGCTGGCGGAAGGCGTAGGAGGTCGAACCGTCGGCGAGTTCCTCAAGCAGCGCAGGATAATCGGCAGGATCGGTGACGATGGTCACATAGGCATGGTTCTTGGCCGAGGCGCGGATCATCGCCGGGCCGCCGATGTCGATGTTCTCGACCGTCGTCGGATAGTCCCCCCCCTTGGCGCGCACTTCCTCGAAAGGATAGAGGTTGATGACGGCAAGGTCGATCGCGCCGATACCGTGTTCCTTCATCGCCTCGACATGCTCCGCATCGTCACGGATCGCCAGCAGGCCGCCATGCACGGTGGGATGCAGCGTCTTTACGCGGCCGTCCATGATTTCCGGAAAGCCCGTAACCTCGGAAACGTCGGTGACGTCAAGCCCGGCGTCGCGGAGCGCCTTGTGCGTGCCGCCGGTCGACAGCAGCCGCACGCCCTTCTCGGCAAGGGCCCGGGCGAGGTCGACGACGCCGGCCTTGTCGGAGACGGACAGCAGGGCCGTGCGCAGGGCGACACGGTCGGGGGCGGGGATCTTCTTGGAAATGACGGCCATTGGGGGCGCTCCGTTCTGACGGCCCGGAAGGGCGGGCCGGATGGTCATGCGCCCCGTTATCACAGGCCCGGCCGCGAGAAAACCGCCAAACGCCGGGAATTCTCAGCGTTGCCGCACCAACGACCACTGAACTTCGGCCACTTTGGCAAGCGGCATGGTCAGCGTGAGCTGGCGCGAGGCCCTGACACCGGAAGGATCGGCGAAGAAGACATCCTCCTCTTCCGCCACCGCGACATCGACGCAGGTCAGCGCCCAGGCCTCGCCGTCAGGGGCGATCAGCCGCGTCTCGTTGGCCGATACCCTGTAGAGCTGGATCGTCGGGTGGATGTGGAAGCGCACCACTGCCGTGCCCTTCTCGATCGCGCCGTCCGGATCGGCGGGCTTGTAGAAGCGCTCCCGGCCACGGATCTCACCGCCCGTCGCCGCAACGAGGATATCCCGTTCGTAGAGCAGGCCGAAGCGCTTGAGATAACCGTCATGGGTCGCCGTCACGCTGTCGGCGCCCGACTGACGCTCGGCCCGCGCCACGTCTACCTTGCTGATGCCGCCGACGACGATCGGCCCCAGGAAGCGGGAGGTGGAAATCCGCGAGGAGGATGTGTCGTTGAGCGTGGCGACGGAATGGGCTGCGGTGGTACGCGACATCTGCCTGAGTGCCTCGCCGGCAAAACGCGGACGACCGGAATTGACGATGAAGCGGTTCTTGCCCGAGGACACTTCAATGGAAAGCGCACCGGCGGCGGCTGTCGCCGACAGATCGACAGATTTGGGCACGCCCGTATCCATCAGAACGACCGTTTCCTGGACCGCCAGGCGATCATACCGGCTCAACGGCAATGCCTTGAAGGGCGCACCGCCGGTCTCGTCATACCGCAGCACCGACATCAGCTCATTTGCGAGCGTATAGGTCGCGCCATTGAACAGCGCGAGCTCGCCACCCTGATGGCGGAAGAAGCGCAGCGCCGGGAAGATACGGTCGATCGAGGGGATGAGCTGCGCCGGCATGTCGTGGCCGAGATTGACATAGGTCTGGCGCAACGGCAGCAGGTCGAGCAGCACATCAAGCGCGGCGCGCGGATTGCGGGAGGAATGACCACCGTCCGGCAAAATCTGCCGGTCGAGCTCTTCGTCGAGATGGCGGGCGGCCTTGCGCATGCGAGAGGCCGAGCTCGGCATGGCGATGGAGGCCATGGCGAGCGCAATACGCACCCTGAGCCGCGGTTCGCCATCGCGCGTCGTATCGGCGACATGGCGCAGATACCGAACCTGGAAGGCGAGACTCTTCAGGAAGCGGCGATAGAACGGATAATCGGCATCCTTCAGGACAACAGGCGAATGGGACAACCAGGCGATGATGCGCTGAGCGGCGACATCCGGCCGCCAGGCAAGCCCGCCGATGACGCGTCCATGGCTCTGCAGCCAGTCGTCCACCACGAAGCGGGCGGTATGGGCCGCCTTTTCCGGATCCACCAGCCGCATGTGCCGCAGCCAGCCGAAGGAATGCAGGCGCACCGCGAACTCCTCCGAGGGAAGCTCCAGCGCGAAGGGTGATTCGCCGTCGCATTCAAGAACGCGGCCAGCCAGCGGAAAGCGGCCGGCAACGATTTCTTCGCCGGCAAACGAATCAGCCGGGTGAAGGTCTGTCGGCGCGACGACCAGCCGGTCCGGCGTACCGCCGGAAAAGCGCATGGCACTGATTCGCCCGAGGGCGAGCCTCCGAGAAAACCGGCGCCAACCCTCACGCATATACAGATAGAGAAGCCGCTGCCTGTCGGAAAGCTGCATGGTTAACGAATGCCTCCTTGGCCTATAGCTAGGCCGAGAAGGCAAGCGACGTCAATTGACTGCCGGTCGATGGACTGTTGACGACGGTGGAAGCCGTTCCCAGGCGCCCTTGCAGATCAGCCGGCATGGACGAGCCGCACGGCATAGAACCCATCCAGGCCACCGGCATGGCTGGCGGTTGCGGGCAGCATCGCAGGCGTGGTGCGGAATTCGCCGCGCGGGGAAATCGCCTCTTCCAAACCCGGCCAGTCGGCAGGATCGACCGGCGCAATGCGCCAGTCCGGATTGTCGGCGAGAACGCGGGCTACCATCTCCTCGCCTTCGCTCGGATCGAGCGAGCAGTTGGAGAAGACCAGCTCGCCGCCAGGGCGCACCAGCGTCAGCGCGTGGCGCAGCAGGCGCTCCTGCAGGCCGGCCAGCTTGCCGATATCCTCCGGCCCCTTGGTCCAGAGCACGTCGGGATGACGGCGGATCGTGCCTGTCGAGGAGCAGGGTGCGTCGAGAAGAACGGCATCGAAGGGTTCACCCGGGCGGTATTCCGCCATGTTCGCCTCAACGGTCTCGGCCGAGAGGCGGAGCCGGTCGAGATTGCCGACAAGCCGCTTCAGACGGTTGCCGGACTGGTCGAGGGCGGTGACCCTGGCCCCCGCTGCGGCGAGCTGCGCGGTCTTGCCGCCGGGCGCAGCACAGAGATCGGCGACCCGCTTGCCCGCAAGATTCGAAAACAGCTTTGCCGGCAGGCTTGCCGCGGCATCCTGTACCCACCATTCCCCATCCTCAAAGCCTTCGAGTGCCGGAATGGCACCGGAGGCGACCGGAAGGCGGACCGATCCTGTCGGCAGAATCAGGCCGCCAAACCGCCCGGCCCAGCCTTCGGCATCGGACTTGACCGTCAGATCGACAGTGGAGGGCTCGAGCAAGGCATCGGCAATGCGCGCGGCGTGGTCATGTCCGTAGACGGCGGCTAGCCGCTCATGGAACCAGGCCGGAATGACGGAAACGGCTTTTGTCGCCGTCAAATGCGAGGCCTTTTCGCGCGACAGGCGGCGCAGCACCGCATTGGTGAGGCTTGCGAAACGGCGGTTGCGCGGATCGATCTGCGCCTGCTCGACCGCGAGGTCGACAGCGGAGTGATCGGGCACGTCGAGATAGAGGATCTGTGCCGCCGCGACCGTCAGGACGTGATGCAGCGCACGGGCGCCATCAGGCAGGGGTGTGCCGACCAGCGTGTCGAGAATAGCCTCGATGCGGGGGAGGTGGCGCAGCGCCGTGTTGAGGATGGCGCGGACGAGCGCACGGTCGGCATCGTTCAGCTGGCAATAGGCCGGGTTGCCGTTTTCGAGGTCAAGCATGCCGTCGAGCGGCGTCCTGCGATCGACGACAGCCGCCAGGATCTTGGCCGCGGCCTGCCGGGCGCGCAGGCCCGGCTTTTCCGGATGGTTGGCTGCGGCATCCGCAGACGGCCCCTTGCTGGGGCGATGGCGTTTCGGATGCGATCTGTTTTTTCGATTGTCGTCGTTCAAGACCAGGGACCTTTGGGCGGTTCGGAACCTCCGCGTCCCCAGCCGGTCGATGGGACGGAACGCGATTTGCGGGACGGATTATCAGCCCGCACCGGCTCCGTCGAGCGCATCTCTTTGCCGCGGGCCATTTCCTGAAGCGCGGCGATGCGGTTCTCCGTGTTCGGATGGGTGGAGAACAGGTTGTCCATGCGCTCGCCCGACAGCGGATTGATGATGAACATATGGGCTGTCGCCGGATTGTGCTCGGCGCCGTCGTTGCGAATGCGGCCGGCAGCGACCGCGATCTTCTTCAAGGCGGAGGCGAGCCAGAGCGGATTGCCGCAGATCTCCGCACCCCGCTTGTCGGCAGAATATTCGCGGGTGCGGCTGATTGCCATCTGCACCAGCATGGCAGCGAAAGGGGCGACGATCATGGCAATGAGCACACCGATGAAGCCGAGCGGGTTGTTGTTTTCCCGGTTGCCGCTACCGCCGAAGAACATGGCGAAGTTGGCGAGCATGGAGATCGCGCCGGCAATCGTCGCCGTCAGCGTCATGGTCAGGGTGTCGCGGTTCTGGATATGCGCGAGCTCATGCGCCATCACGCCCGCCACCTCTTCATAAGTCAAGGCATGCAGCAGGCCGGTCGAAGCAGCAACCGCGGCATTCTGCGGGTTGCGGCCGGTGGCAAAGGCATTCGGCTGGTCGCTGTTGATGACATAGACGCGCGGCATGGGCAGGCTAGCGCGTTTGGCAAGATCACGCACGATGCCGTAATATTCCGGCGCCGAACGCTCATCGACCTCCTTGGCGCCATACATGGACAGCACCATGCGGTCGGAATTCCAGTAGGAAAAGAAGTTCATGGCGATGGCGACGAGAAGCGCGATCAGCATGCCGCCCTTGCCGCCGATGAGCAGGCCCACGCCCATGAAAAGCGCCGTCATCACGGCGAGAAGCATGGCTGTGCGAACGATGTTCATACGTTTTCGGCTCCTGTCTGGTCTCTTGCCGGGTTGCCATTCACCTGTTGTCAAGGGAATGTTTCACGTGAATCAGCGCTTTCCACAACGCCTTCACACCCAGCTTTTTACATGTCGTTCTCGCAAAACCGCTGCACACTTTTGCGCGACATGCCTTATAGGATGGGAAGCGAACAGGAATTCTTCAATATCCGGGAAGGATGCCCAATTTCATGCAAAGCGACAACGACAATCATACGGACGGCCGGAAAGTGCTGTCCCCCGCCGCCCAGCGGGCCCTTCAGGAAGCAGAAGAACGCCGCAAGGCCGCCCCGCAGGCGGAACCCGCCCCGGAGACCGGTGGACGCGGCGGAGCCGATCCGGCCCGCTTCGGTGATTGGGAGATCAAAGGCCGGGCGATCGATTTTTGACCGGATACGCCCGGCGTGTCTCCTTCATCACGGTGGGGTGTGATCCGCCCTACCACTCGGCCGGCACTCCACACAGCAGGATCCCCGACAGACCCGAGGATAGCGACCGAGGGTAGGAAACTCCCGCTCAAACAAAACCACCTCAAACGAAAACGGCGGCCAGTGGCCGCCGTTTCGCTTTATGTTTCAGGCTCAACCCGCAGCCTTGTTCTGCCGGTTGGCGATCAGGTCGTCCACCACGGCCGGATCAGCGAGGGTGGACGTATCGCCGAGAGAGCCAAAATCGTCCTCGGCGATCTTGCGCAGGATGCGGCGCATGATCTTGCCGGAACGCGTTTTTGGCAGGCCGGGCGAGAACTGGATCTTGTCCGGCGTCGCGATCGGGCCGATCTCCTTGCGCACATGCTTGACGAGGTCCTGGCGCAGCGCATCGGTGCCTTCCTCGCCAGCCATCAGCGAGACATAGCAGTAGATGCCCTGGCCCTTGAGGCTGTGCGGATAGCCGACGACGGCGGCTTCCGAGACCAGATGGTGCGAGACGAGGGCCGATTCAATTTCGGCCGTGCCGAGGCGGTGGCCGGAAATGTTGAGCACGTCGTCGACACGACCGGTGATCCAGTAATAGCCATCCTCGTCACGGCGGCAGCCGTCACCGGTAAAATACTTGCCCTTGTAGGTCGAAAAATAGGTTTCGACGAAGCGCTTGTGATCGCCATAGACTGTGCGCATCTGGCCCGGCCAGCTGTCGGTGATGCAGAGGTTGCCGTCGGCCGCCCCTTCCAGCACGTTGCCTTCATTGTCGACAAGCTGCGGCTTGATGCCGAAGAACGGCCGTGTCGCCGAACCGGGCTTGAGCTCCGTGGCGCCCGGCAGCGGGGTGATCAGAATGCCGCCGGTTTCCGTCTGCCACCAGGTGTCGACGATCGGCGAACGACCTTCGCCGACGACGTTGTAATACCATTCCCAGGCTTCCGGATTGATCGGCTCACCGACCGAGCCGAGCAGGCGCAGCGACGAACGCGACGAGCGCTTCACGAAGGCATCGCCAGCGCCCATGAGGGCGCGGATCGCCGTCGGAGCGGTGTAGAAGATGTTGACCTTGTGCTTGTCGACCACCTCCCAGAAGCGGCCGGCATCCGGGAAGTTCGGCACGCCCTCAAACATAAGCGTGGTCGCACGGTTCGCCAACGGACCGTAGACGATGTAGGAATGGCCGGTGACCCAACCCACGTCGGCCGTGCACCAGTAGATATCGCCGTCCTGGTAGTCGAAGACGTATTTGTGCGTCATCGAGGCATAGACGAGGTAGCCGGCCGTGGTGTGCAGAACGCCCTTCGGCTTGCCGGTGGAGCCCGACGTGTAGAGGATGAAGAGCGGGTCTTCCGCCTTCATCCTGGCCGGCGGACAATCGCGCGGCACGGTCAGCACTTCCTGGTGATGCCAGATGTCACGGCCCGGCGCCCAGCCGATCTTGCCACCGGTGCGGCGCACGACGAGCACCTTGTTGACGATGACATGGTTCTTGGCGGCGATGTCGATCGCCGTGTCGGTGTTTTCCTTCAGCGGAATGGGTTTACCGCCGCGCACACCCTCGTCGCAGGTAACAACGAAGGTCGATTCGCAGTCGACAATGCGGCCGGCCAAGGCATCCGGCGAGAAGCCGCCGAAGACGACGGAGTGCACGGCGCCGATGCGCGCGCAGGCGAGCATGGCATAGGCCGCTTCCGGGATCATCGGCATGTAGATGGTGACGCGATCGCCCTTCTTGACGCCGTGCTTCTTCATCACGTTCGCCATGCGGCAGACGTGTTCATGGAGCTCGTTATAGGTGATCTTCTTGTCGATATAGGGGTTGTCGCCTTCCCAGATGATGGCGACCTGATCACCATGCGCCTTGAGATGGCGATCGATGCAATTGTAGGAGACGTTGGTGATGCCGTCTTCAAACCACTTGATCGGCACCTTGCCGGTGAACGACGTGTTCTTCACCTTGGTATAGGGCTTGAACCAGTCGATCCGCATGCCGTGCTTGTCCCAGAAACGCTCCGGGTTCTCGATGCTTTCGCGATACCAGTTCTGATAGGTTTCGTTGTCGATCAGCGTGCGGCTTTTCGCGGACTTCAGCACCGGATAGGTCTTTGCGGACATGGATTCCTCCTCACTGCGCATGGGCGGGCAAGCCGTGTCTCCTCCGGTCCCCCGCATCTCCGTCGCCATACATATCAGGTCAAATCCTTCGGGCAATTAGACAAAAGGTCATTTGCGCTTGAAGAATTGCATTTCTGCGACAGTGATTGTATAGAGGGCCGAATTCCCGGAACATAGTGGTTACACCCCACGGCCCGCGACACCGGCGCGGACGGACAGAAGGACTATATCCATGGCTCAGCAGCTCCTCATGCCAAAGGCGACCGCGGTCTGGCTGGTCGACAACACGGCGCTGTCGTTCGACCAGATCGCCACATTCTGCAAACTGCACCCGCTCGAAGTGAAGGCCATCGCCGACGGCGAATCGGCGCAGGGCATCAAGGGCCTCGACCCCATCTCGACCGGCCAGCTGTCGCGCGAGGAAATTGCCCGCGCCGAAGCCAATCCGAATCACAAGCTGAAGCTGTCCGAACCGAAGGTCCGCGTGCCGGAATCCAAGCGCAAGGGCCCGCGCTACACGCCGGTCTCCAAGCGCCAGGACCGCCCCAACGCCATTCTCTGGCTCGTGCGCAACCATCCGGAACTCAAGGATGCGCAGATCTCGCGTCTCGTCGGCACGACCAAATCGACGATCGAGCAGATCCGCGAACGCACCCACTGGAATTCGACCAACCTGACGCCGATGGATCCGGTAACGCTGGGTCTGTGCTCGCAGATCGACCTCGACCTCGAGGTTGAACGCGCCTCGAAGGGTCGTCCGCTGCCGACCGCCGCCGAGCTCGGCGCAACGCTCGAATCCGCGCAGGAAACGGAAAAGCTGCCCTACAGCACCGACCGCGAGGAAGAGAAGGAAATCGACGCCGATGCCGTCTTCGCCAAGCTGAAGTCGCTGAAGTCGGCCACGCCGGACGAGGATGAAGACGACCGCTTCTAAGCGCCGTCCATCACCAGACAGCAAAAACCCGGCCACCGAAATGGCCGGGTTTTTTGTTGCTCAAACGATCCGCCGACCCGACAGGACCTCGGCAATCTCGTCCAGGATAGCGGGATCGTCGATGGTCGCCGGCATCTTCCAGTCCACCCGGTCCGCGATCTTCTGCATGGTGCCGCGCAGGATCTTTCCGGAGCGCGTTTTCGGCAAGCGCTTCACGCAGATCGCCGTCTTGAAGGCGGCGACCGGGCCGATGCGCTCGCGCACAAGGCCGACAACCTCTTGCTCCACGACCGATGATTCACGTGAAACACCGCTCTTCAAAACGAGGAAGCCGGCCGGCAACTGGCCCTTCAACGCATCGGCGACGCCGATCACGGCGCATTCGGCGACATCCGGATGGCTCGCGCAGACCTCTTCCATCGCGCCCGTCGAAAGACGGTGACCGGCAACGTTGATGATGTCGTCGGTGCGCGACATGATGAAGACGTACCCGTCCTCGTCGATGTAACCGGCATCGGCCGTCTTGTAGTAGCCGGGGAACTCCGAAAGGCAGGCTGAGCGGAAACGCTCGTCGGCATTCCAGAAGGTCGTCAGGCAGCCAGGGGGGAGGGGCAGCTTGATGGCGATGTTGCCGAGCGTGCCAAGCGAAACCTCGTGGCCGGCATCGTCGAGCACATGCAGCTCATAACCCGGCATGGGCACGGTCGGGGAGCCGTGTTTCACCGGCAGCGGCCCAAGGCCGAGCGGATTGCCAACGATCGGCCAGCCGGTTTCCGTCTGCCACCAGTGATCGATGACCGGCACGCCGAGCACCGCTTCGGCCCAGCGGATTGTATCCGGATCGGCCCGCTCACCGGCCAGGAACAGGGCCCGCAGGCTGGAAATGTCGTGCCGCTTGACGAGCACACCTTCCGGATCCTCCTTGCGGATGGCGCGGAAGGCGGTCGGGGCGGTGAAGAGCACCGAGACCTTGTAGTCCTCCACCACCCGCCAGAAGGCGCCCGCATCCGGCGTGCCGACCGGCTTTCCCTCGTAGAGCACCGTGGTGCTGCCATTGAGAAGCGGTGCATAGACGATGTAGGAATGGCCGACGACCCAGCCGATATCCGACGCCGCCCAATAGACCTCGCCGCGCTCCACGCCGTAGAACGCCCGCATCGTCCAGGCCAGTGCCACCATGTGGCCGCCATTGTCGCGGATGACGCCCTTGGGCTGGCCGGTCGTACCTGACGTGTAGAGAATGTAGAGCGGATCCGTTGCCGCCAATGGCACGCAGGGGATTTCACGCCCATCCTCCCGCGCCGCCGAAAGCGCAGGGCCGAGATCCACATCACGCCCAGGCTTCAGCTCCGCCACCAGTTCCGGCCGTTGCAGCACGAGGCAACGCTCCGGCTTGTGCCCGGCCAGCTCGATCGCCGTGTCGAGCAACGGCTTGTAGGCCACCACGCGATTGGGCTCGATGCCGCAGCTGGCCGTGACGACGAGTTTCGCGGTGGAATCGTCGATGCGCGCTGCGAGTTCGCTCGCGGCAAACCCACCGAAGACCACCGAATGGATCGCCCCGATGCGCGCACAGGCCAGCATGGCGAAGATCGCCTCCGGGATCATCGGCATATAGAGAATGACGCGGTCGCCCTTCTCTACGCCCTGATCGACGAGCACTGCCGCCATGGCATTCACATGGGAAAGGAGGTCGCCGTAGCTGTAGCGCGCCTTGCGACCGGTCACCGGGCTGTCATAGATCAGCGCCGTATCCCCGCCATGCCCGGCCGCCACATGCCGGTCCACGCAATTGTGACAGGTGTTGCCGATCGCGTCGGGAAACCAGCGCCCGTAAACGCCCTGCGCCGCGTCGAAAATATCCGTCGGTTCGCTGAACCAGTCGATCGCCCGGGCCGCCTCGGCCCAATGACCCCTGTGGTCATTCTTCCACGACCGATAGATCTCGGCATAGGTCTTCTGCATCGCATCCTCCATGTCCGGCCATGAAACCGGCCGGTCCTCCATGGGGAGGAGAATAGGAGAGGACGATGCTTCGGAAAAGCCAGACGAAAGCCTCAAGCGGCAAATTGCCCCTTGAAGACCGTCAAGCGGGAACGTCAGCGCGTTCCAAAAATCGCGGAACCGACACGCACACTTGTCGCGCCAAAGCCGATGGCCACGTCATAGTCGCCCGACATACCCATCGACAGGCGGTCGAGGTTGCAGCGTTCGGCGAGCTTTGCGAGCAGCGCGAAATGCGGGCCCGGATTTTCCTCCGCCGGCGGAATACACATCAGCCCCTCGATGGTGAGGCCGAGCTCGTCACGGCAGAGCGTAACGAAGGCGACCGTGTCATCAGGCGCGATGCCGGCCTTCTGCGGTTCAAGCCCGGTATTGACCTGGACATAGAGCCGCAGCGCACGCCCCTGCCGCGCCATCTCGGTGGCGATCGCGCGGGCGATCTTTTCCCGGTCAACAGTCTCGATGACATCGAAAAGGGCGACGGCCTCGGCCGCCTTGTTGGATTGCAACGGACCGATCAGATGAAGCTCCATGCCGGCCGTTTCGGCTCGCAGCACGGGCCATTTGCCCTGGGCCTCCTGCACGCGGTTCTCACCGAACACGCGCTGCCCGGCGGCAATTGCCGGGCGAATCGCTTCGGCATCGAAGGTTTTCGAGACCGCCACCAGCGTCACCGCCTCGGGTCTGCGGCCGGCTTCAACGGCCGCCTTGCTGATCCGGTTGCGAACGTCCTCGAGACGGTCCTGAAGGTCCATGGTCACTCTCCATCGGCATCTGGTTCCGGACCTAGCGAAATCGGCGCCGTTTGCCAAGCGCGCGCATGTCGCATCCCTTCTGCCAGGAGGCCGGAAAACTTGACGCTTCGGCGGTTTCATGATGAAGGTCTCGGCACCATATTCGCATGGGCGCACCGCCCTCCAAGACTCCCAAAAGACTTCCGGAACATCAAAGACATGGCCACCGAACGTTACAATCCGCGCGATGCCGAACCCCGCTGGCAGGCAAAATGGAACGACGACAGCGTCTTCCTGACCAAGAACGACGATCCGCGCGAAAAGTACTACGTCCTGGAAATGTTCCCCTATCCGTCTGGCCGCATCCACATGGGCCATGTGCGCAACTATGCGATGGGCGACGTCGTCGCGCGCTACAAGCGCGCCCGCGGTTTCAACGTGCTGCACCCGATGGGCTGGGACGCCTTCGGCATGCCCGCCGAAAACGCCGCCATGCAGAACAAGGTGCACCCGAAGGGCTGGACCTACGACAACATTGCGACCATGCGCAACCAGCTGAAGTCCATGGGCCTGTCGCTGGACTGGTCGCGCGAGTTCGCCACCTGCGACGTGGAATACTATCAGCGCCAGCAGCACCTCTTCCTCGATTTTCTGGAGAAGGGCCTCGTCTACCGCAAGCAGTCCAAGGTGAACTGGGACCCGGTCGACCATACGGTTCTCGCCAACGAGCAGGTCATCGACGGCCGCGGCTGGCGCTCCGGCGCACTCGTCGAGCAGCGCGAGCTGACGCAGTGGTTCTTCCGGATCACCGATTTCAGCCAGGACCTGCTCGATTCGCTGGAAACGCTTGACCAGTGGCCGGAGAAAGTCCGGCTGATGCAGAAGAACTGGATCGGCCGCTCGGAAGGCATGCTGGTGCGCTGGGAGATCGCCACCGGCGCGGATCTCGCCGGCGAGAAGGACATCACCGTCTACACCACCCGTCCCGACACGCTGTTCGGCGCCTCCTTCATCGCCATTTCCGCGGACCATCCGCTCGCCAAGGCCGTTTCGGCGAAGAACGCCGAGATCATGGCGTTCTGTGAGGAGTGCCGCCGTGCCGGCACCTCGCTCGCCGCACTTGAGACGGCGGAGAAGAGGGGCATGGACACCGGCATCCGCGTGCGCCATCCCTTCGATCCCAGCTGGGAGCTGCCGGTCTATGTCGCCAACTTCGTCCTGATGGACTACGGCACGGGCGCCATCTTCGGCTGCCCTTCCGGGGATCAGCGCGACCTCGACTTCGCCCGCAAATACGACCTGCCGGTCGTGCCGGTCGTGATGCCTGAAAACGGCGACGCCGCCACCTTCGCCATCGCCGGCGAAGCCTATGTCGGCGACGGCGTGATGATCAATTCCCGCTTCCTCGACGGCCTCAGCACCGGCGCCGCCTTCGAGGAGGTGGCAAAGCGCCTGTCGGCCGCAACGCTCGGCAACGCCCCGCAGGGCGAGCGCAAGGTGAACTTCCGCCTGCGCGACTGGGGCATTTCGCGCCAGCGCTACTGGGGCTGCCCCATTCCGGTCATCCACTGCGAGGATTGCGGCGTCGTGCCGGTTCCGAAGGCAGACCTGCCGGTCAAGCTGCCCGACGACGTCACCTTCGACAAGCCGGGCAACCCGCTCGACCGCCATCCGACCTGGCGCCACGTCGCCTGCCCGCAATGCGGCAAGGACGCCCGCCGCGAGACGGACACGATGGACACCTTCGTCGATTCGTCCTGGTACTTCGCCCGTTTCACCGCCCCGTGGGAGAACGACCCGACGGATCCGGCCGCAGCCAATGCCTGGCTGCCGGTCGACCAGTATATCGGCGGTATCGAACACGCGATCCTGCATCTGCTCTATTCGCGCTTCTTCACCCGCGCCATGCAGGTTGCCGGCCATCTCGACGTGAAGGAGCCGTTCAAGGGCCTTTTCACCCAGGGCATGGTGGTGCATGAAACCTATAGCCGCACCGTCGCCGGCAAGCGCGAATGGGTGACACCCGCCGAAATCCGCATCCAGGAAATCGACGGCAAGCGCCACGCGACGCTTCTCGAATCCGGCGAAGAAATCGCTATCGGCTCCATCGAGAAGATGTCGAAGTCGAAGAAGAACGTTGTCGATCCCGACGACATCATCGCCTCCTATGGTGCCGACACGGCCCGCTTCTTCGTGCTCTCCGACTCCCCGCCGGATCGCGACGTCATCTGGTCGGAAGCCGGCGTCGAAGGTGCCCACCGCTTCGTCCAGCGCGTCTGGCGCCTTGTTTCCGAAGCCGCACCGGCCCTGAAAGCAGCGGGAAGCCGCCCCGGCGTGGACGGTGAAGCGCTCGCCGTCTCCCAGGCGGCGCACAAGACGCTGAAGGCCGTTCAGGCCGACTACGACAAGCTTGCCTTCAACAAGGCCGTTGCGCGCATCTACGAGTTCGTCAATGCGCTTGCCGCGCCGCTCACCACCGCTGCTGCCGGCAAAGCCTCGAGCGACCTTATCGCCGCCCTGCGTGAAGCAGTTGGCATCCTGATCCGCATCGTTGCGCCCATGACGCCGCATCTTGCGGAAGAATGCTGGCGCACGGTCGGCGGCGAAGGCCTCGTCGCGACAACCCCTTGGCCGTCCTACGAAGACCGCCTCGTCGCCGACGACGAGATCACGCTGCCGGTGCAGATCAACGGCAAGAAGCGCGCCGATTTGACAATCGCCCGCGATGCGGACCAGACTACCGTCCAGGCGGCCGTTCTGGCGCTCGAAGCGGTTCAGGCCGCCCTTGCCGGCCAGCAACCCAAGAAGATCATCGTCGTACCACAGAGGATCGTGAATGTTGTTGTCTGACGGAACCGGCCTCTCGCGGTTCGCCAAGGCGTTTGCCGGCATCGCCATCCTTGGCATCGTCGCCGGCTGCCAGGTGCGGCCGCTTTACTCCACGCCTGCCGGTACGGAGGGCAAGCTTGCCGCCGTGGCCATCTCGAAAGCCGATGACCGCGTGGAACAGCAGGTCCGCAACGACCTGATCTTCCTTTTCTCCGGTGGCACCGGCGAGACGCAGAGCGCGCTTTACCACCTCGAACTCAACGTGACGGTCCGCAAGATCGGTGTGCTGCTCGACGTGCGTGACGACATTCCCCGCGCCGGCCGCATCGTCGTTTCTGCGGACTACAATCTCGTGCAGACCGACTCCGGCGAAACACTGGCCTCGGGCAAGCGCTCCGCAGTCGCTCTCGTCGATTATCCCGTGCAGGAATTCGCCAAGCTGCGGGCGGTCAGGGATGCGGAGAACCGCGGTTCCCGGGAGCTGGCAGAGCTGATCCGCGCGGATGTCGCGTCGGCTCTCGGCCGTCGCTGAGCCGGCCATGGCCGAAGTCAAGTCGCACGAGTTCGACGGTTTCCTGAAGCGCAAACCGCTGCCCGTGCGGCTGTTCCTTATCTATGGACCCGACCGGGGCCTGGTTTCGGAGCGCGCCGCGGCGCTCGCCGCCGTCAGCGGCGTCGACCTCACCGATGCCTTCTCCGTCGTGAAACTCGATGCCGGCGAGATCGGCGGTCAGCCTGGGCGGCTGATCGACGAGATGAACGCGATCGGCCTTTTCGGTGGCGATCGTCTGGTCTGGATCCGCAATGCCGGCAGCGAAAAGGGCCTTTCCGACGCGTTGGACATCCTTGCCCAACAGCCCGCAGGTCCCTCCACGCTGATCATCGAAGCCGGCGACCTGAAGAAGGGCGCCGGACTGCGCAAGGTGGCCGAATCAAGTTCCGCCGCCGTCGCCATTGCCTGCTATGCAGACGACGGGCGCGCCCTCCAGGCCCTCATCGACCAGGAACTGGCCTCGGAAGGCCTGCGCATTTCACCTGCCGCCCGCACGCGCCTGGTGGAAACCATCGGCGGAGACCGGCTCGCCTCGCGCAACGAGGTGCGCAAGCTGGCGCTCTATTGTCGGGGTAGGGAACTGATCGAGGAGCAGGACGTCGAGGAGATTGTCGGCGACGCCAGCGCGATCTCGACGGATGACGCCATCGACGCCATTCTGAAGGGTGACAAGGACGGTTTCCTGCACGCCATACAAAAGATCGTTTCCTCCAAGACGCCGGTCTTCCTTGTGCTGCAAGGGTGCCTTCGACAGTTCCAGCTCCTTGAGTTGATGCGCGCCGAAATGGATGAAAAGCGGGCGCCCGCCGCCCAGGCCATGGCAGCCCTTGGCCGGCATCTGCATTTCCGGCGCAAGCCGATTGTCGAGAACGCGCTGAAAAGCTGGACAGGTCCGGCAATCCGTCGTGAAACACAGCGTCTTCAGGCCGCCATCCTGCAAAGTCGGCAGCGCCCGGCACTGGAAGACACGATCGCCATGCAAACCATGCTGGCGACCGTTCTGCAATCCGCCCGCCGCTGAATCCGGCTAAGGATTCTACCGTCGCTCGAGAAGCCGGCAGATTTCCTCAAGCTGTTCGAGGGTCTTGTAAGCGATCCGCAGCTGCCCGCCGCTTCCCTTGTGATTGACGGTCACGTCAAGCCCAAGAACATCCGAAAGCGTGCGCTCGAGCGCCAGCGTATCGGCATCCTTCTCGTCCTTGCGCTGCGCCTGCCCGTGGTTCGGATCGCTTTGCGCCTTGATATCGTTCTGCGCAAGACGCTCCGTATCACGCACCGACATGCCCTTCGCAACGACGCTTTTCGCCAGGGCGATCGGATCGGACGTCGGGATAAGCGCCCGCGCATGACCGGCGGAAAGCGAGCCGGACGCCAGCATATCGCGCACCGGTTCGGGAAGCTTCAGCAGACGGAGACTGTTTGCCACATGGCTGCGGCTCTTGCCGATGATCTCGCCAAGATCGTTCTGCGTATAGCCGTGATCGGCAATCAGCAGCTCGTACCCCATCGCCTCTTCCAGCGGATTGAGGTCGGAGCGCTGCACGTTTTCCACGATAGCGATTTCGAGGGCCGTGCGGTCGTCCACATCCCGGATAATGACCGGAATATCGGTGAGCCCTGCCAGCTGAGCAGCGCGCCAGCGGCGCTCGCCAGCGATGATTTCATAACGATTGTCCGCCGTCGTTCGCACCACGACCGGCTGAACGATGCCATGCTGGCGAATGGAGGACGCGAGATCCTGAAGTTCCGACTCATCGAAATAGCGCCGCGGATTGCGCGGATTGCGACCGACGAACTCAATCGGAACCAGGCGATCGGGATTGACCGCCGGTCGCTCGCCGACATCGGTTGCGGGCAGCTGATCCATTTCCCCGATCAGGGCGGCGAGACCACGGCCAAGGCGCCGCTTCGAATTGTCTTCATTCATCGGATCTACTCACGGATACTGGAATCAGGCAGCCCGACGCTGCCTCTCACGCTGAATCACCTCGGAGGCGAGCTGAAGATAGGCCTGGCTTCCGGCGCATTTAAGATCATAGAGAATTGCCGGCTTGCCATAGGAAGGCGCTTCGGAAACGCGCACATTGCGCGGAATGAGCGTGTGATAAACCTTTTCGCCGAGATGCGTGCGCACATCGTTGACGACCTGCTGCGCAAGATTATTGCGCGAGTCGAACATCGTCAGCACGATACCCTGGATATCGAGATACGGATTAACTGTCCGACGCACCTGATCCACCGTCTCCAGCAGCTGGCTGAGGCCCTCCAGCGCGAAGAATTCGCATTGCAGCGGAACCAGCACGGAATGAGCCGCGGCAAGCGCATTCATGGTCAGGAGATTGAAAGAGGGGGGGCAATCGACCAGCACGTAAGAGTAAGACAGCGCCTCCACCGATGCCAACGCCCGCCGCAGCCGGAAAACGCGGTCGTTCTGCTGCGCGATCTCCATCTCGATACCAAGGAGATCCATCGTCGACGGAATGATCGCCAGATTGGGAACCGCCGTCGGCAACACCGTCTCGGCAACGCCGTGGCTACCGATCAACAGGTCATAGGAGGAGAGCTCACGGTTGCGGCGATCTATTCCGAGACCCGTACTGGCGTTGCCCTGCGGATCCAGATCGACGATCAGCACACGCTCGCCGATGGCAGCCAGTGCCGTAGCGAGGTTGATCGCGGTCGTCGTCTTCCCTACGCCACCCTTCTGGTTTGCAATGGTGATGATCCGGTTCTTTTCGCCTGCCATGGAGATCCGCCAATCACTCGCGTTTTCGCGAAAGCTTCGAGATTTCGAGCACTACCGAGTCCGGCTCGACGACACTGGCATGTTTTACCAGATCGAATCTCCACCTTCCATGCGCTTTCTCGACCTCCCGCCGATAATCCCGGCCTTTGTGGAGGAAAAACTTGAGGTCCGGGTTGCGCTCCGCCCACGGCAGCCCGAAATCCATCAGAAGATCCAGATCCGCCAGCGCCCGGGCCGAGATCGCATCGCAACGTTCGATCACTGCAGGCGCCTCTTCGATACGAATCGCATGAACCGAGGCGCGAGCGCCCGTCTCCAAAATAGCGGTTCGCAGAAAAGCAGCCTTCTTGTTGTTGCTCTCAATCAGATGGACCCATCCGTCACCCACCCCCGCCAACAGAATGCCGGTGACAATGCCCGGAAAGCCGCCACCGCTGCCAAGATCGGCCCAGACACGGGGACCGGGGCACTGTGCATAAATCTGTACGCTATCGACGATATGCCGGCTCCAGACTTCGGCCAATGTCGAAGGGGCCACCAGATTGATGGTCTTGGCCCATTTCTGAAACAGGGCAACAAAGACGTTCAACCGGTCTTCAGTTTCACGTGAAACATTCAGACGGGAAAATTCTCGAGGTAAGTTGCTCATGCACTGGCAGTCCGTTGTATCGATGCCGTATCGGGCACACGCTTGAGATAGGCGAGCAGAAGCGTCAGTGCTGCTGGTGTCATGCCGTCCACCCGCGCCGCCTGCGCCAGATTTGACGGTCGGGCCACAGCCAGTTTCTGCTGGAGTTCGATGGAAAGGCCGGGCAGGGCACTGAAATCGAACCCTGCCGGAATTCCGCGTTCTTCCTCCCGACGTGCCTCAGCGATATCGGCCTCCTGCCGGTTCATATAGACCGCATAGCTGGCCTCAATCTCGACAGCATCCCGAACCCGTGGCGAAAAGGTTTCAAGCTCCGGCCAGACTGCCGCCAACCGGGCGAAGTCGATATCCGGATAGGCCAGCAAATCATAGGCGGTACGGCGCACGCCGTCCTGGTTGATCCGGATACCCTTGCCCGCAGCTTCGTTCGGCGAGAGCCTCAAGGCCGCGAGCCTTTCGCGCGCAACCAGCATCTCCGCAGACCATTGATCAAAACGCTGCCGTCGATCCGCGCCGACCACGCCAAGCGCCATTCCCGTCGGCGTCAAACGCACATCGGCATTGTCTGCGCGCAACGAAAGGCGGTACTCCGCCCGCGAGGTGAACATGCGATAGGGTTCGGTCACACCACGCGATGTCAGATCATCAATCATGACACCGATGTAGCTATCCGTACGGCTGAAGACGTGGCCGTCCATGCCTGCCGCCCGCCGCGCCGCGTTCAAGCCGGCCACCAACCCCTGCGCCGCTGCTTCCTCATAACCGGTCGTGCCATTGATCTGTCCGGCCAGGAAAAGCCCGGCCTGGCGCCGTGCCTCCAAGGTGGCCGACAGTTCCCGCGGATCAATATGGTCGTACTCGATCGCATAGCCCGGCTGCAGGATACGGGCGCGCTCCAGGCCCGGGATCGTGTGAATGAAAGCCTGCTGCACATCCGCCGGCAGCGACGTCGAGATCCCGTTTGGATAGACGGTGTCATCATCAAGACCCTCCGGTTCAAGGAATATCTGATGACCATCGCGCTCCCCGAACTTGACGATCTTGTCCTCGATTGAGGGGCAATAGCGAGGACCGACACCTTCGATCTGGCCGGAATACATCGCCGATTGGCCGATATTCTCTTCAATGATGCGATGGGTCGCCGAGGTGGTTCGCGTCACACCGCATTCGATCTGCGGTGTGACGATGCGGTCCGTCATGAAGGAGAATGGCACCGGTTCTGCGTCCGCCGCCTGGCGTCCGACCGCGGCCCAATCGATGGTGCGGCCATCCAACCGTGCGGGCGTGCCGGTCTTCAGGCGGCCAAGTTTGAAACCCAGATGTTCGAATGTCGCGGAGAGCCCCAAAGAAGGCTCTTCGCCGACCCGACCGGCCGGGATTTTTTCGGAGCCGATATGAATAAGTCCACGTAGGAACGTGCCTGTTGTGATGACGACGGCAGCACAAGCCAGGTGTCGCCCGTCCTTCAGGATCACTCCGGCGATGTGACCGTCCCGGCAGTTCAGATCATAAGCATCGCCCTCGACAACCGTCAGGCCGGAAAGCTGTGCAATCTCGGCCTGCATGGCTTCGCGATAGAGCTTTCGGTCGGCTTGAGCGCGTGGACCGCGTACAGCGGGGCCCTTGCGACGGTTCAGCAGGCGAAACTGAATACCAGCACGATCCGCGACCCGTCCCATCAATCCGTCGAGGGCGTCCACCTCACGAACGAGATGCCCTTTGCCCAAACCGCCAATCGCGGGGTTACAGGACATGACCCCGATCGTCGACGCCTTGTGGGTCAGAAGGGCTGTTCGTGCGCCGAAGCGCGCTGCGGCGGCAGCCGCCTCCACGCCGGCATGTCCACCCCCGATCACCACCACATCATATGTCATTTCTTCTATCATCCCGCACCACCTGTTTCACGTGAAACGTACAAAGCGACTCGTGTACGTTGTGCTGTTTCACGTGAATCATTTGCCTATGCAAAATTCCGAAAAGATCACGTCGAGCAGATTTTCCACGTCCACCCGTCCCGTGACCCGACCCAGTGCCTGTCCGGCCAATCGAAGATATTCGGCCTGTATATCCAGGCCCCGCTCATCCGCCTCCAGAGCGGATTCAATGTGATCGCGCGCCATGATCAGATTGTCCGTGTGGCGCTGGCGGGTCGGCAATGCCAGGGCATTTGCCTCGCCCAGATCCGGCAAATGGGTACCCACACGATCAAGAAGCTCGGCAATACCCTGCCCCGTCTGAACCGAGATGACGACATCAGCGCCCGAATTGGGCGATGCGTCATCCTGTAGATCAGCCTTGGTCCGGACGCGAACAACAGGGCCGCTATAGCCGTTGACGAAGGTTTTCCAATCGAAGTCTCCTTCCGCGGACAGGAGAAGAACCAGATCGGCTTCCGCCATCGAGCGCTGCGTCCGCCGGATACCTTCTTGCTCGACGAGATCGTCCGTATCCCGCAAGCCAGCGGTATCATACAGCCGAACAGCGAAGCCGTCGAGGTCGAGATCAACATGCAGGACATCCCGCGTCGTCCCGGGAATCTCCGTGACGATCGCCACGTCGCGTCGCGCCAGATGGTTCAGCAGGCTCGACTTGCCGGCATTCGGCGGGCCGGCAATCACCACTTTTAGGCCGTCACGGACAATCTCCCCGGCTCTGGCACCGGAAAGATGGTTAAGGATTTCCTGCTCCAAGCACCGCATATCCGTCCAGACACTGCTTGCTACGGAACCAGGCACATCATCTTCGTCGGCGAAATCCAGCTCTGCCTCGATCATCGCGCGAGCGTGCGTTAGTCGTTTCGCCCACGAATCGTAAAGCTTCGAGAGTCCGCCGGACGATTGCTCTGCCGCCAAGCGGCGCTGCATCTCCGTCTCGGCGCCGATCAAATCGGCAAGGCCCTCGACCTCCACCAGATCCATACGGCCATTCAAAAAGGCCCGGCGGGAAAATTCTCCGGCCTCAGCCGCCCGCAAACCAACCATCCCGGCCAGTTCCGCCAGCACTGCCTTGACCGTCGCGCGCCCCCCGTGGATCTGGAGCTCCGCGCAATCCTCCCCCGTGAAGGAGCTCGGACCCGGAAAAAACAGCACCAGGCCCTTGTCGAGCGTCTCACCGTTCCGGTTTCGAATCGAACAAAGGGAGGCACGCCGCTCCTCCGGCTGGCGACCACACAGGGTCTGAACCGCTGATCCGCTGGCCGAACCGCTCAGGCGTATCACCGCCACGCCGGAGGGCAGGCCTCCGCTCGAAAGGGCAAAGATCGTGTCCGTGGAATGCATGGTCTCATTATTCCGGGTACGAATCGATAAATCCATTTCGGGAAAGAATCGAATTTTCCCACTTCAAACGAAAATGGTCCCGGCTTGCGGCGGGACCATGCAGCGTAACGACGACGAGGCGTGTCGCTTACGTGTTCATCGAGTCGAAGAAGTCGCCATTGTTCTTCGTCTGCTTCAGCTTGTCGATCAGGAATTCGATCGCATCCGTTGTGCCCATCGGAGCGAGAATGCGGCGCAGGACGAAGATCTTCTGGAGATCCTGGCGGGGCACCAGAAGGTCTTCCTTGCGCGTGCCGGACTTGAGAATGTCCATCGCCGGGAAGATGCGCTTGTCGGCAACCTTGCGATCAAGCACGATTTCCGAGTTGCCGGTGCCCTTGAACTCTTCGAAGATCACTTCATCCATGCGGCTGCCTGTATCGATCAGCGCGGTCGCGATGATGGTCAGCGAACCGCCTTCCTCGATATTGCGTGCCGCGCCGAAGAAGCGCTTCGGGCGCTGCAGCGCATTCGCGTCGACGCCACCCGTCAGCACCTTGCCCGAGGACGGAACGACGGTGTTGTAAGCGCGGCCGAGACGGGTGATCGAATCCAGCAGGATGACGACGTCGCGGCCGTGCTCGACGAGGCGCTTCGCCTTCTCGATGACCATTTCGGCGACCTGCACGTGGCGCGTCGCCGGTTCGTCGAAGGTCGAGGAAACAACTTCCCCCCGCACCGAACGCTGCATATCCGTCACTTCCTCCGGACGCTCGTCGATCAAGAGGACGATGAGATAACATTCGGGATGGTTGGCGGTGATCGAATGGGCGATGTTCTGCAGGAGAACCGTCTTACCCGTCCGCGGCGGAGCGACGATGAGGCCGCGCTGGCCCTTGCCGAGCGGGGCGACGAGATCGATGACACGCGGAGAAAGATCCTTCGAGGTGGGGATCTCGAGTTCCATCTTGAAGCGCTCGTTCGGGTAGAGCGGCGTCAGGTTGTCGAAGTGAACCTTGTGACGGATCTTTTCCGGATCGTCGAAATTGATCGTGTTGACCTTCAGCAATGCGAAATAGCGTTCACCTTCCTTCGGGCCGCGGATCGGGCCCTCCACCGTATCGCCGGTCTTCAGCGAGAAGCGGCGGATCTGGGAGGGCGAGATGTAGATGTCGTCGGGGCCCGGCAGATAGTTCGCATTGGCCGAACGCAGGAAGCCGAAACCGTCCTGCAGCACTTCGACCACACCTTCGCCGATGATTTCCACGTCCTGCGCGGCCAGCATCTTCAGGATCGCAAACATCAGTTCCTGCTTGCGCATCGTGCTCGCGTTCTCGACCTCGAGCGATTCGGCAAAGGCAAGGAGGTCGGTCGGAGTCTTGTTCTTGAGGTCTTGTAGCTTCATTTCGGCCATGAATGGTCCATGCTGGCTGTCATCGGGATGGGAAAAGGCGTGCGGGTCAAGGCCGAACTGCGGGGGAACGGTGCAGTTCACTGAACGAATACACATGCCACGAAAGATGAGATGCGCGGAAAATAGCGGTTCCGGTGCTGGCCCGCAAGGGGGCATCGGAATTTCATCCGTTTTGCCGCAGAGGGCCTAAAACGGCTTCACGACGACCAGGATGACGATGAGGATCATCAGAAGCGCCGGCGCCTCGTTCCAAAGCCGCCACTGACGGCCTGTCTTCGTGTTGCGATCCTCGGCAAAGGCCCTCACGGCGCGGCCGTAGAACTGATGCACAGCCGAGAGCAGCACGACGAAGGCAAGCTTGGCATGCAGCCAGCCGCCCTGGAAACCATAGACCGACCAGGCGAGATAGAGACCGAGCAACCAGGAAAGGCCCATCGCGGGCTGCATGATGACCCGGTAGAGCCGCCGCTCCATCACCTTGAAGACCTCAGCCTCGGCCGAGCCGGGCGGGGCATCCGTGTGGTAGACGAAGAGCCGCGGCAGGTAGAGCAGACCCGCCATCCAGGAGATGACGGCGATGATGTGCAACGCCTTGATCCAGAGATAGAGATCCTCGGGCGGATAGAGAACGAGAAGAAGCGCCAGCAGCGCAAAGACGGCGAGCGCCACTGCGGCCCGCAGCCGCGCCCGGCGCCCGGCGCTCTCGCCCGCCTGTTTCTCGCTCACCGCGCCCCTCCGCGCACACGCGCCACAAGGCGCGTGACGTTGTCCGGATCCGCCTGCGGCGTGATCCCGTGGCCGAGATTGAAGATCAGCGGCCCGTTGCCGAGCGCCTGCAGAATGGCATCGATGCCCTCATCGAGCGCCGCGCCGCCGGCAACGACACGCATCGGATCGAGATTTCCCTGGACGGGACCCTCCTTCTGCAAGTCGGCCGCAACGGAGAGCGGCACGGACCAGTCGAGGCCGATGGCGTCGGCGCCGGTTTGCTGCCGGTAGGATTTCAGCTGCAGGCCTGCCCCCTTGGCGAAGGCAATGACCTTGGCCTGCGGACGGCGGGCCTTCACCGACGCAATGATCCTGTGCACCGGGCGGACGGCAAACTCGGCAAACTCCCGCTCGCCGAGAACGCCGGCCCAGGAATCGAAGATCTGTACCGCGTCGGCGCCGGCATCGATCTGTGCCACGAGGTAGTCAGCCGAGAGTTCGGCAAGCACATCGAGCAGATGCGCGAAGGCGCGCGGCTCCTTGTAGGCGAAAAGACGCGCGGGCGCCTGATCCGGGGTACCATGGCCGGCGATCATGTAGGTGGCGACGGTCCAGGGCGCCCCGCAGAAGCCGAGCAGCGCCGTTTCCTCGGGCAGGGCACCCCGAATGCGGCCAACCGCCTCTATGACCGGTCTGAGGTGCTCTGCGACCCCGTCTGTCTTCAGGGCGAGAATGCCATCCGGATCGATCGGGTCGAGACGAGGGCCATGACCCTCCTCGAAGCGGACATTGCGCTTCAGGGCGTCGGGAATGACGAGGATATCGGAAAACAGGATTGCAGCGTCGAAACCGTAGCGACGGATCGGTTGCAGCGTTACCTCCGTCGCCAGCTCCGGCGAATAACAGAGATCGAGGAAGCTTCCTGCTGCCGCGCGCGTCTGCCGATATTCCGGCAGATACCGTCCGGCCTGGCGCATCAGCCAGAGAGGAGGAGGGGAGACCGTCTTCCCGTTCAGGACATCGACGATCTTCCGGTTTTTCGCAGACACCGCGGGGTTCTCCCAATCTTTAAATAATCTCTTTGAAAAGGTTTCTATTTCTTAGAGTCGGTGACTATCAAGGATTAAATCCTCTCCACAGGGATACAGCCTTGCCGGCAGTGCTGGGGAAAAAGCAATGTGCACAGAGATATTTCTGGCCTGGAAGGCGGAAAACCGGATTCGTCATTTTGAATCAAGAGGATTCTTGATGTCGCATGGAAAGCCTTCCTGTGGATGACGTGTGGAGAAGCGCGACACTTTGCCGTGTCATGAGTCTTATCCACATGCACCGTGAATCCTCGTCCCGTCTCCCGCGGATTGTGGACAAAATGGCAGTTATCCCCTTGCCTCCGGGTCCCTGCCGTTCTTAGCTCACCGTTCTCCCGGTTCATCAACAGGGGGCGGAGGATATTGTGGAAAGCACCAAAAACTACTTCCATCTGCACCTGATATCGGACTCGACGGGCGAGACGCTGATTGCCGCGGGGCGGGCGGCCGCGGCGCAATTCCAATCATCCCAGGCGCTCGAACACGTCTATCCGCTGATCCGCAACCGCAAGCAGCTCATGCCCGTGCTCGACGCCATCGATGGTGCGCCGGGCATCGTGCTCTATACGATCGTCGACCGGGAGCTGTCCGAGATCATCGACCAGCGTTGCCGGGAGATGGGCGTGCCCTGCGTTTCCGTTCTCGAACCGGTCATCGATCTCTTCCAGTCCTATCTCGGTGCACCGTCGCGGCGGCGGGTCGGTGCGCAGCATGTAATGAATGCGGAGTATTTCGCGCGCATCGACGCGCTGAATTTCACGATGGATCACGATGACGGGCAGCTGCCTGCCGATCTGGACGAGGCGGACGTCATTCTCATCGGCATCAGTCGAACCTCGAAGACACCGACGAGCATCTATCTCGCCAATCGTGGCATCAAGACCGCCAATGTGCCGATCGTGCTTGGCGTACCGCTTCCGGAGCGGTTGGCGGCGGCGGCGAGACCGCTGATCGTCGGGCTGATCGCCACAACGGATCGCATTGCCCAGGTGCGGCAGAACCGGGTGCTCGGCCAGACGCAGGATTTTCGCGGCGATGACTATGTCGACAGGGCGCAGATTTCCGAGGAGCTGAAATATGCGCGCGCCATCTGCGCGCGCAACAACTGGCCGATCATCGACGTTACCCGGCGCTCGATCGAGGAAACGGCCGCCGCCATCGTTGCTCTTCGCCCGAAGCTTCGGTAACCCGGAGCGGCAAACGGAGATTTTCATGACACTGCTGATCCTCGCCTCGCAGAGCCCCTTTCGTCGCATGCTGATGGAAAATGCCGGCCTTGCCTTTGAAACAGAGGCGGCCGCCATCGATGAGCGTGCGGTCGAAACGGCGCTTGCCGCCCGCAAGCCGACGCCGCAGCAGGTTGCCGAGACGCTGGCGACTGAAAAGGCGCTGGATGTCGCAAGGCGTCGCCCCGGTGCGCTCGTCATCGGCTCCGACCAGACATTGTCCCTGGAAGGGCGTGTGTTTCACAAGCCGGCCGACATGGCGGAAGCCAGGACTCATCTTCAGGCCATGTCCGGCCGCACCCATTCCCTCAACTGCGGCATTGCTTTGGTGCGGGACGGCGCGACATTGTGGAGCCACGTTTCCATCGCGCATCTGACAATGCGCCCGCTCACGGATGCTTTCATCGATCGACATCTGGCCCGGGTCGGCACGCGGGTTCTGGCAAGTGTCGGAGCCTATCAGCTCGAGGGTGAGGGCGTGCAGCTCTTCGAGCGGATCGACGGAGACTACTTCACAATTCTGGGCCTGCCGCTGCTTCCGTTGCTGGCTAAACTTCGCGATCTCGGTGCCATCGATGCATGATTCACGTGAAACATTCGTTCGCCACGCCTTCGTGACGGGCTACCCGGTCAAACATTCGCGCTCGCCGCTGATCCATGGCTTCTGGCTGAAAACGTTGGGATTGCAGGGATCCTACACGCGGCAGGAGGTTTCATCCGAAGACTTCGCCGGCTTCATTTCCCGGCTGAAGAGTGGAGAATCCGGCTTCGTTGGCGGCAATGTCACCATCCCGCACAAGGAAACGGCCTTCGCGCTTGCCGACCAGCCGGATGCATTGAGCGAAGAACTCGGTGCGTCGAACACGCTCTGGCTGGACGAGGGCCGGCTGCACGCGACCAACACCGACGGTTTCGGTTTTCTTGCCAATCTCGATGCCGCTTCACCGGGGTGGGACAGGACGGATCGTGCTGTCATTCTCGGGGCTGGCGGCGCCAGCCGGGCGATCATCCAGGCGGTGCGCGATCGCGGCATCGGCGAAATCCATGTCGTCAACCGCACTCTGGGGCGGGCGCAGGAGCTCGCCGATCGGTTCGGAGCGAAGGTGCATGCCCACGCCATGGCCGCCTTACAAGAGGTCTCGGCGGGTGCGGGGCTCTTCGTCAACACGACATCGCTTGGTATGGATGGCGAGGCGGCACCGGATTTCGACTTCTCACCATTGGCGGGGGGCGCTGTCGTGACCGACATCGTCTATGTGCCGCTGGTCACTCCCATCCTGCGCCAGGCGGCCGCGCAGGGGTTCGCCACGGTCGATGGCCTCGGCATGTTGCTGCACCAGGCGGCGCCGGGTTTTGAAAAATGGTTCGGTGTCCGGCCCACCGTCGATATGAACCTGCGCCGGTTGATCCTCGCGGACATGGAGGCGCACTGATGATCGTGCTCGGCCTTACCGGATCGATCGGAACGGGCAAGTCGACCACCGCGGCAATGTTCCACGATCTTGGCGTGCCGGTGCACGATGCGGATGCGACGGTGCACGATCTCTACCGCACCGATGCCGTCGCTCCGGTTGCCGAACGCTTCCCGGAGGCGCTCAAGGAGGGGGTCATCGATCGCAAGACGCTATCGGCGACGCTTGCGCGGTTCCCGGGCCGCTTTGCCGCTTTGGAGGCGATCATCCATCCGCTCGTGCGGGCGCGGGAAAAGGCCTTTCTCGATGCGGAACGGGATCGTGGTTCGCCACTCGTTTTGCTCGACATCCCGCTTCTCTACGAGACGGGGGGCGAGGGGCGGGTGGACAAGGTTGTCGTCGTCACCTGCGATCCCGATATACAGAGACAGCGCGTGCTCGCCCGCCCGGGCATGACGGAGGAGAAATTCCAGCTCATCCTGTCGCGCCAGATGCCGGACGCCGAAAAACGCAGGCGCGCCGATTTCCTCATCGATACCGGTAGGGGACTTGAAGCGGCGCGCAAAGCGGTGGAAGAGATTGTCGAAAGTCTGAAGGGACAAGAGGACTGATGCGCGAGATCATCTTCGATACGGAAACGACCGGCCTCGACAACAAGCTCGACCGCGTCATCGAAATCGGCGGCGTCGAGCTGGAGAACCATTTTCCGACCGGCCGCACGCTGCATCTCTTCGTCAGCCCCGGCGACCGCAAGGTGCATCCGGATGCGCTTGCCGTGCACGGTATCACGGATGAGTTCCTCAAGGACAAGCCGCCCTTCGCCGATCTGGCACAGCAGATACTCGACTTCTTCGGCGATGCCCGCTGGGTGGCCCACAATGCCAGCTTCGACATGGGTTTCATCAATGCGGAGTTCGAGCGCATCGGTCTGCCGCCGATCCTGCAGGAGAAGGTGACGGACACGCTGGCGCTGGCGCGCCGCAAGCATCCGATGGGACCGAACTCGCTCGATGCGCTCTGCCGGCGCTACGGGATCGACAATTCGCACCGTACGAAACACGGCGCCCTGCTCGATTCCGAGCTTCTCGCCGAAGTCTATATCGAGATGATCGGCGGCCGGCAGGCGGCGCTGGGGCTCGGCATGGCGGAAAGCGGTCGCCGGGCGCTGGTCGAGATGGAGGACGATGTCGTTCTGCCGCTCGGTGTCAGGCCGAAGCCGCTTGCCTCCCGCCTTTCCGAAGAGGAGAGCGCTGCTCATGGCACCATGGTGCAGAAGATGGGCGACAAGGCAATCTGGGCGAAATACGGCGGGTGAATCCGGCTCAGCTTCCCTGAGACAAAAGAAAACGCCCGGTCACCTGGTGGCCGGGCGTTTTCTTTGGAGTGAGGTTTTCTGCCTTAGTTGGCGTTGACCTTGGCCTTGACCTGTTCTTCGGCCATGCGCTGGGTGAACATCTGCGCAAAGTCGATCGGGTCGATCATCAGCGGCGGGAAGCCGCCGTTGCGGGTTGCGTCGGAGATGATCTGGCGAGCGAAGGGGAAGAGCAGGCGCGGGCACTCGATGAAGAGAACCGGCAGCATGTGCTCCTGCGGGAAGCCGGTGACGCGGAAGACGCCGCCATAGGCGAGCTCGGCGTTGAAGAGCATCTTGTCGCCGTCCTTGGCTTCCGCGTTCAGCGAAAGAATGACGTCGAAGTCCGTCTCGGAGAGCGGGTTGGCATTGACGTTGACGCTGATGTTGATCGCCGGCGCCTTGTCACGGGCCTGGAGCGACCGCGGAGCACCCGGGTTTTCGAAGGAGAAGTCCTTCACGTACTGCGCCAGGATGTTGAGCGAGGGGCTCGCGGCGTTGTTCTCGGTTGCTGCGTCAGTCATGGAAGTATCCTCGGGGACTCTGGAAAGTCAGGCCATCTAGCATTTCAGCAGGGGGCTTACAACCCGCCGTCAGGGCCGGCCATCGCGATGGAAGTCGCTTTCATCGAGATCGATGGTGCGCTGGGGTTCCGTTTTCGGCTGGCTGCCGGGACGCGCGCCGCCGATATCGACAACCACGATGTTGCGCATCAGCCGGTTCCAGAGAAATGTACGCACCGGCGGCAGAAACAGGGCCAGGCCGAGGATGTCGGTCAGGAAGCCGGGGATCAACAGAAGGATACCAGCAATCATGATCATCGCCGCATCGAGCATTTCCTTGCCCGGCGCGCGGCCGTCCTGTCCGGACTGGCGCAGTCGTGCGAGCACGCCGAAGCCCTGGATGCGCATCAGCACGACGCCGGCAATCGCCGAGAGCACGACCAGCGACAGGGTGGCGAAAAGGCCGATGCGCCGACCGATAACAATGAAGCAGGCGATTTCCGCCAGCGGCAGCACGAGAATGAGAAGGGGGATGAGGCGTCGAAGCATGGTCTTGACTGTCGCACAGATTCGCGCGGACCGATACTGCCGGTGCCATTTGCGCGCGCCTTGGTCGCATTCACGTCATCGCCATTTGAATGATCCGGTTTTGCGGACTATATGGGGAAGGAACAAGAAAAACGAAAACGGCTGCGGATCGATAATGGGCTCATTCGACTTTGTAACGATTTTTTTCCTGGTGGCTGCGGTGGTCATCTTCCTGCAGCTGCGCAGCGTGCTCGGCCGGCGCACCGGCAACGAGCGCCCGCCGTTCGATCCCTATTCCAAGCGCGAGGCCGCCGGCGAGACTGATTCGGCCGATCGCGGCAAGGTCGTCACCCTGCCGCGTCGGGATGGAACGGACGCGGACGAAAATCCCTATGCGTCCGTCGATAGCTTCGCCGCGCCGGGCACGCCGCTCAACGAGCAGCTTCGCCAGCTCGTCAAGGTCGATCCTTCCTTCAATCCGAAGGAATTCGTCAACGGTGCGCGCATGGCCTATGAAATGATCGTCGTCGCCTTCGCCGATGGCGACCGCAAGGCGCTGAAGAACCTGCTGTCACGCGAGGTCTACGAAGGGTTCGACGCGGCCATTTCGGACCGCGAGAGCAAGGGCGAGGTCGTCCGCTCCAGCTTCGTCGGCATCGAGAAGGCCGACATCGTCAGCGCCGAGGCCAAGGACAGCGAGGCGAATGTGACGCTGCGCATCGTCAGCCAGCTGATCTCGGCCACCTACGACAAGGCCGGCACGCTGATCGAGGGCGATGCGGAAACGGTAGCAGAGGTCAACGACCTCTGGACCTTCGCCCGCGACACCCGCTCGCGTGATCCGAACTGGAAGCTGATCGCCACCGAATCGGAAGGCTGAGCGAGGCAAAGCCAATGGACTATCGCCTGGTTCCGGCCCGGTTTTCGGCGCTTCCCGGCTGGAACGAGGATGATCCGACAGCACTTCTTTCGGCCATGGCCCGCTGTCGCGATCACATCCGCACCGTAAAACCCTACAAGACAGGCTCGCTCGGCATTACCGCCGGCGAGCTTTTGACGTTGCTGGACGCAGCAGCCGACGAGAAGCCGCAAGGGCCTACCGCGGTGCGTGCCTTCTTCGAGGCGCAGTGCGTGCCGTTCCTGATCGAGAAGGCGGATGGCTCGTCCGGTTTCGTCACCGCCTTCTACGAGCCGGAAGTCGCCGTAAGGACAACGCCGGACGCCGAATACCGCCATCCCTTCTATGCCCGGCCGGAAGACCTGGTCGATATCGACGACAACAATCGCCCGGCCGGTTTCCCGCCGGGCTTCGCGTTCGGGCTCGGGACAGACGATGGCATTGTCGAGCACCCCGACCGGGGCGAGATCGAGCGTGGCTTTCTCTCGGGTCGCGGGCTCGAGATTGCCTATGCCCGCTCGAAGGTGGACGTCTTCTTTGCCCATGTGCAGGGCGCTGCACGGCTCGTCTATCCGGACGGGTCGGTCAGGCGAATCACCTATGCTGCCAAGAGCGGCCATCCGTTTTCCGCGATCGGCAAGCTGCTGATCGACCGCAGCGAGATCGATGCGGCAACCGTCTCCATGGCCTCGATCCGCGACTGGCTGGCCCGCAACGAAGATCAGGTCGATGCCGTGCTCTGGCACAATCGCTCCTTCATCTTCTTCAAGGAGGCCGAGGTTACGGATCTGTCGCTCGGCCCGATCGCCGCGGCGAAAGTGCCGCTCGTTGCCGGCCGTTCGCTTGCGGTCGACCGGATGATCCACACCTTCGGGCTGCCCTTCTTCATTTCGAGCGACAGCCTCACCCATATGGATGAGGGCAAGCCCTTCCGCCGCCTGATGCTGGCGCTCGATACCGGAACGGCGATCGTCGGTCCGGCGCGCGGCGATATCTTCACCGGCTCGGGCGACGCGGCGGGCGCGCTGGCCGGCCATGTGCGCAATGCGGCGACCTTCCATATCCTCATGCCGAAGGCAGCGGCGGAGCGCTACCTCCATGCCGAAGGGTAAGACGCTCTCAAGCGAGGACCGTATCCTCTGGGGCAAGGTGGCGCGCAGCACGCGCGCGCTGCCGGGCAGGCTCGACGCATTGACGGAATTCGAGGAAGCCTTCGCGCAAAAGCCGGCGGCCGAAAAGCAGCCGGAACCGGAACCGAAGAAGAAGAAAAAATCCGTCCAGGCCGACGAAGGCATCGCGCTGACCACCATCGGCCGCGACAAGGAGACCAGGCACCACCCGCTGGAGCGCCCGGTCAAGCGCAAGATTGCCAAGGGCCGCCTGGCGCTGGAAGCGCGCATCGACCTGCACGGCATGGTCCAGAGCGAGGCGCACGGTTTTCTGCTCGGTTTTCTCATCCGCGCGCATGAGCGTGGCCTGCGCCATGTGCTTGTCATCACCGGCAAGGGCACCTCGCTCGGCAGCGACGGCGCGCTGAAGCGGGCGGTGCCGCTGTGGTTCTCCCTGCCGGAGTTCCGCCCGCTGATCTCCTCCTACGAGCCGGCGGCGCGCAACCATGGCGGCGACGGCGCGCTCTATGTGCGGCTTGCCCGGCACCCGGGAGACAAACGATGACGACACCTTTCGGCAAGGCGGTGCGGCATCTGCGCGATCGCAAGGGCGTTTCGCAGAAGGACATGGCCAAGGCGCTCGGCGTCAGCCCCGCCTATCTCTCGGCGCTGGAAAACGGCAAGCGCGGCACGCCGAGCTTCGATTTTCTCCAACGGGTGGCCGGATATTTCAATGTCATCTGGGACGAGGCGGAAGAACTGTTCCGCATTGCCCGGATTTCCGATCCGCGCGTTGTGGTGGATACGGCGGGCCTTCCGCCGGAATACACCGCCTTTGCCAACCGGCTTTCGGCGGAAATCCGCGACCTGCCGCCCGAGACGGTACGCCGTCTTGCCGGTATTCTGGAAAAAGCATGCAATAACCGGGTAAAACCCGGCTGATTCCCTGAATTCTGCCGTGTTTGCCCGCTCTCAGATTTGGAACTTCAGGGCAAGAACCCTATATTCAAGCACTTGGAAAGCGGTGATTCGCCGCGCTTCCCGCCTTCCGCGAACACTCTGGAAAGACGTTTGAATGACTGACACACCCGAGACCGACAACGGCCCGGCCGAATATGGCGCAGATTCGATCAAGGTCCTCAAGGGGCTTGATGCGGTGCGCAAGCGTCCCGGCATGTATATCGGCGATACCGATGACGGCTCGGGCCTGCACCACATGGTTTACGAGGTCGTCGACAACGCGATCGACGAGGCGCTTGCCGGCCATGCGGATATTGTGACGGTCACGCTCAATCCGGACGGGTCCGTGACGGTGACCGACAACGGCCGTGGTATCCCGACCGATATCCATAAGGAAGAGGGCGTCTCCGCCGCCGAGGTCATCATGACTCAGCTGCATGCCGGCGGTAAATTCGACCAGAATTCCTACAAGGTGTCCGGTGGTCTGCACGGCGTCGGCGTTTCGGTGGTGAATGCGCTTTCGATCAAGCTGAAGCTGAAGATCCGCCGCGCGGGCAAGATTCACGAGATGAGCTTCACCCATGGCGTGGCCGATGGCCCGTTGACGGTGACAGGCGAGTGCGGCAGCGAGACCGGCACGGAAGTGACGTTCCTCCCCTCGACCGAGACCTTCTCGAATATCGATTTCAACTACGGGACGCTGGAACACCGTCTGCGCGAGCTCGCCTTCCTGAATTCCGGCGTGCGCATCCTGCTCACCGATCGCCGTCATTCGGATATCAAGCAGGACGAGTTGATGTACGAGGGCGGTCTCGAAGCCTTCGTGACCTATCTCGACCGGGCGAAGAAGCCGCTGGTCTCCAAGCCCATTGCTATCAGGGGCGAGAAGGACGGAATCACCGTCGAAGTCGCAATGTGGTGGAACGACAGCTACCACGAGAACGTGCTCTGCTTCACCAACAACATTCCCCAGCGCGACGGCGGCACGCACATGGCGGGCTTCCGCGGCGCACTGACCCGCCAGGTCGTTTCCTATGCCGATACATCCGGCATCACCAAGAAGGAGAAGGTGACGCTGCAGGGTGAGGACTGCCGCGAAGGCCTGACGGCGGTTCTGTCGGTCAAGGTTCCCGATCCGAAATTCTCCTCGCAGACCAAGGACAAACTGGTTTCCTCCGAAGTTCGGCCGGCCGTGGAAAACCTCGTCAACGAGGCGCTTTCCACCTGGTTCGAGGAGCATCCTGCCGATGCCAAGACGCTTGTCGGCAAGGTGGTCGAGGCCGCCGCCGCCCGCGAGGCCGCGCGCAAGGCGCGCGAGTTGACGCGGCGCAAGGGCGCCCTCGACATCTCGTCGCTGCCTGGAAAGCTCGCCGACTGCTCCGAGCGCGACCCGGCCAAGTCCGAAGTCTTTCTCGTCGAGGGGGATTCGGCCGGTGGGTCGGCCAAACAGGGGCGTTCGCGCGAGAACCAGGCGATCCTTCCGTTGCGCGGAAAGATTCTCAATGTCGAGCGCGCGCGCTTCGACAAGATGCTGTCCAGCCAGGAAATCGGTACGTTGATCACCGCGCTTGGCACCTCGATCGGCAAGGACGAGTTCAACGCCGACAAGCTGCGCTACCACAAGATCATCATCATGACGGACGCAGACGTCGATGGCGCGCATATCCGTACCCTGCTATTGACCTTCTTCTTCCGGCAGATGCCGGAGCTGATCGAGCGTGGTCACCTCTACATCGCCCAGCCCCCGCTCTATAAGGTGGCGCGCGGCAAATCGAGCCAGTACCTGAAGAACGAGAAGGCGCTGGAAGACTATCTCGTCACCGCCGGCCTCGACGACGCGGCGCTGGAACTGAGCTCTGGTGAAGTGCGTGCCGGCCAGGACATCCTGGAACTGATCCAGGATGCGCTGCGCCTGCGCACGCTGCTTGATGGCCTGCATTCGCGCTACAATCGCGCGATCATCGAGCAGGCGGCCATTGCCGGTGCGCTGAACCTCGAACTCAGCCACGACCGCGAGGCCTACGCCGCCAAGGCGGAAGACGTCGCCCGCCGGCTCGATCTCATCGCGGAAGAGACGGAGCGCGGCTGGACCGGATCCGTCGCCACCGATGGTGGCTTGCGTTTCGAGCGCATGGTGCGCGGCGTCAAGGAATTCGCCCACATCGACATGGCGCTGATCGGCTCGGCCGATGCCCGCCATATCGACCAGCTGTCCGCCCGCTTCCACGAGATCTATGCCGTGCCGCCGGCACTGCGCCGCAAGGACGGCCAGGTCGAGATTTCCGGTCCGCGCGCGCTGCTCGACGCCGTCTTCGCTGCTGGCCGCAAAGGCCTTTCCATGCAGCGCTACAAGGGCCTTGGCGAGATGAATGCCGAGCAGCTCTGGGAAACGACGCTCGATCCGAACGTCCGCTCGCTGCTGCAGGTGAAGGTGACGGACGCGACGGATGCCGATGGTCTCTTCGCCCGCCTGATGGGCGACGAGGTGGAGCCACGCCGTGACTTCATCCAGGAAAACGCCCTCAGCGTTGCCAATCTCGATATCTAAGCAAGAGAGCCGCCGAAAGGCGGCTTTCTTCTATCGAAAAGATATTGCCCCTCCTGCGCCACGGTCATCCTGACCCGGCCATCCACGCTTCAACCGCGACGGTAGATCCTCGGGCCTTGGCCCGAGGTTGGTGGCACAGGGCAAGCCGCTTCAGAGCGCGAATTGCCCCTCGGAGACGAACTCTTCCACCTTCTTGCGCCCGCTCGGTACCTCGCGTTTCATGAGGTCCTCCGGCAGTGTCTCCTTGGGCGCGATTTTGCCGATCGCCACTGCCGCCTCGACGCGAAAATTCTCGGGTACGCCGAGGACTTCTCTTGCCTTCTCGCGGTCGATACCCCCCATGCCATGGGAATGGTAGCCGGCGCGCGTCGCCTCGAGGGCGAGATAGGCCCAGGCGGCACCCGTGTCGAAGGCGTGCGTATAGGCCGGGCGCATTTCGCCGGCGGCGTTTGCCCGGTGGGTCTGCGAGATGATCACGGCGAGCACGGCAGCCTTGTCCGCCCAGCGGCGGTTGCCCTCGTCCAGCGTGTTGTAGATGCGCTCGAAAGCCTCGGTGCCGCGGTGGCCGTAGACGAAGCGCCAGGGCTGGCCGTTGGCCGCAGAGGGCGCCCAGCGCGCCGCCTCGAACAGCGACAGCAGCGTTTCCTGCGGCATCGCCTCGCCGGTAAAGGCGCGGGGCGACCAGCGGTCGAGATAGATGGGGTCGATGACGTGGTCCGCAGTGCGGCCGGTGGGATGGGTCATTGCAAGCCTCGAATGTCAGTTCTGCCGGCCGACCTTAGACCCGGCGGTGCGTCGCGCGAAGCGGTAAAATCGCGTCTCTGTCGCATTGTCGAACCGGTGGGGGAGGCAATATAACCCTTCCGACATGTGAGAAACGGCATCGCGAAATGGGAGATATCCGATGAGCCTCAAAGACCCGAGCTTGCTGCGTCAGGCAGCCCTCGTTGGCACCCGCTGGATCGAGGCGGAGGGCAGCGGCATTGCTGTGAAGAACCCGGCAACGGGCGAGCTGGTCGGCTATGTACCGAAGCTCGGCGCCAAGGAGACGAAGGAGGCGATCGACGCCGCGGCCGCCGCCCAGAAGGGCTGGGCCGCGCGCACTGCCAAGGAGCGCTCGGCCGTGCTGCGCAAGTGGTTCGAGCTGATGATCGAGAACAAGGACGATCTCGGCCGCATCCTGACGATGGAACAGGGCAAGCCGCTCGCCGAGGCGACCGGTGAAATCGTCTATGGTGCAAGCTTCGTCGAATGGTTCGCCGAAGAAGCCCGCCGCCTTTACGGCGATATCGTGCCCGGCCACCAGAAGGACAAGCGCATCCTCGTGATGAAGCAGCCGATCGGGGTCGTCGCGGCCATCACGCCGTGGAACTTCCCGAACGCCATGATCACCCGCAAGGCCGGTCCGGCGTTCGCCGCCGGCTGCGCCATGGTGCTGAAACCTGCTTCGCAGACCCCCTTCTCGGCCATCGCTATCGCCATCCTCGCCGAACGGGCCGGCCTTCCCGCGGGCCTCTTCTCGGTCATCACCGGCTCCGCCCGTGAGATCGGTGCGGAGCTGACGGCCAACCCGACCGTGCGCAAGCTCACCTTCACCGGTTCCACGGAAATCGGCGCCGAGCTTTACAAGCAGTGCGCCCCGACCATCAAGAAGCTCGGCCTGGAACTTGGCGGCAACGCTCCCTTCATCGTCTTCGATGACGCCGATCTCGATGCGGCCGTCGAAGGCGCGTTGATCGCGAAATTCCGCAACAATGGCCAGACTTGCGTCTGCGCCAACCGTATCTATGTGCAGGATGCCGTCTATGACGCCTTCTCCGAGAAGCTCGCCGCCGCGGTCGGCAAGCTGAAGACCGGCAACGGTTTCGACGACGGCGTCGTGCTCGGCCCGCTGATCGACCAGGCAGCGCTCGAAAAGGTCGAGGAGCATGTTTCCGATGCGGTGAAGAAGGGCGGCCGCGTGGTGCAGGGCGGCAAGCGCCATGCGCTCGGCGGCACATTCTACGAGGCGACCGTCATTGCCAATGTGACGCCCGACATGGCCGTCGCCCGCGAGGAGACCTTCGGCCCCGTCGCCCCGCTCTTCCGCTTTACGGACGAGGACGACGTCATCGCCCAGGCAAATGACACGGAGTTCGGCCTTGCCTCCTACTTCTACGCCAAGGAGCTGTCGCGTGTCTTCCGTGTCGCCGAGGCGCTGGAATATGGCATGGTCGGCGTCAATACCGGCCTGATCTCGACGGCGGAAGCGCCATTCGGCGGCGTCAAGCTTTCCGGCCTCGGCCGCGAGGGTTCGAGATACGGCATCGAGGAGTTCACCGAGATCAAGTATGTCTGCCTCGGCGGCATCGCCTAAGATCGGACAGTAGCAAGAATCCGGCCGGCATCGTCCGGCCGGTTTTGTTTTGAGAGGGAAAATCGTGGCAGCACCGAAAAACACCTTCAAGGCCGCACTCCGCGAAGGCCGGTTCCAGCTCGGCCTGTGGGCGGCGCTTGGCAGTGCCTATGCGGCGGAAATCCTGTCCGGCAGCGGTTATGACTGGCTGCTGATCGACGGCGAGCACGGGCCGAACGACATGCCGCTGATCAGCGCACAGGTCGGTGCGTTGCGCCACTCGCCGACCCACGCCATGGTCCGCCCGCCGATGGGCGAGGCGTGGATGTTGAAGCAGCTGCTCGACCAGGGCGCGCAGACCTTTCTCATTCCGATGGTCGAATCGGCAGCGGAGGCGGAGGCGCTGGTGCGCGCCGTGCGCTATCCGCCGCACGGCATTCGCGGTGTCGGTGCCGGTCTCGGCCGTGCAAGCGACTTCAACCGCACGGCGGACTATCTGAAGACCGCCAATGACGAGATCTGCCTCATCGTGCAGGTCGAAAGCCGGGCTGGCCTGGCCGCGATCGATGAAATCGCGGCGGTGGAGGGCGTCGACGGTGTCTTCATCGGCCCTTCGGACCTGGCCGCGGACATGGGGCTTCTCGGCAATCCCGGCGCGCCGGAGGTGCTTGCGGCGATCACCCATATCTTCGCGCGCACGAAGGCCCACGGCAAGGCGCGCGGCATCATGACCGTGTCGCTGCCGCAGGCAGCGGTCTACCGTGATCTCGGTGCGGATTTCATGGCGATCGGCACCGACGTCAATTGCCTTGTATCGGCTGTCGAGACCCTGCGCCGCAGCTTCCTTGGCGAAGAGGAAACGGAAAAGCGCGGCGGTGGCTACTGACCACCGGCAATTGCAGCCAGCCTTGGCATCGGCACACCCGGTGCCCAGGCTAGGAAATCGCCGATGCGGCGAACGCGCTTCTCCGCATGGTGGTTGGCGATGTCGCTGAGGCGGTGCTCGAGGAAGGGATTGTCGAAGCGCTCCAGGGTCGCTGCGACGTAGGCTTCCGCCTCCCGGCCGAGCCCCCTGTCGGCAAAGCCGGGTACCACCTCGTCGTGGTAGATCGACAGAAGCCTCTGCCGGACGTCGGCGTCGGCGTCGGCGAGAATGGCTTTGACTGTCTCCTCCTTCGGCCTTTTCTCCGCCAGCCAGATGTCCGCCAGCACCGTATGGCCGAGATTGAGGATGTGCAGCTTGAGCTTCTCGTAGGGTGTCAGGTCGTCGACAAGGCGGATGTCCGCATGTCTGCACGGCACCGTCAGGCCCGGCTGGGTCTCGATCGCCCAGAGCGCGTAGGGCTCCGCGATGGCCCCGGCCGGTTCCAGCGGTTCGGAAACGATGCGGTCGACCAGCGTATTGCCCCAGATCACGCTTTCGGACAGCCAGTTGCGAAAATCGGACTCCGGGTAACGAACGCCTTGCAGGTCAAGGATAAGCCGCTTCAGCACATCGCCGTTCCGCGAAACGAGCTCGCAGGGCAGAAGGGTCAGTTCGCGCCGGTTCGCCGCGAAACGGCCGTGGAGAAGCGCCAGCAGCTTGCCGGGAAAGGAAGCCGGGACAGGACCGGCGAGATCGTCTGGCCCTACCGTGTAACCGGTGTCCCCGGTATTGGAGAGCACGACCTCGGCCTCGTCGCAAAAGATCTTCCTTACCGTCTCCCAGTCGTTCGCCGCCGAAAGCGTGCGCGCGACGCTGGTGATCCGCTGCTCGCGGTTGACCTCGTGCCCGTCCTTCCGCCCGCGGATGATCACCGGATAGCCGCCTGGCGCTGCGAGTGCGGCAAGGCGTCCCGCCCGTTCCGGGGCGCCCGTGGTCTGGATGACCGTGATGCGGCCGAGGGCCTCGCCCCTTTTCAGCGCCTCGTCGATGAAAAGGTCCGCATGCGCCTGCAGGAAGCGGCTGGTTCCGAATTGCAGGATGGGTGTGCCCATGCCGTCCTCGTCAGTTGATCGATTGCAAAAGTGTTTCGCGCGCGGATTTCAGGTGCTGCCGGCAGGCCAGCTCGATCTCGATCGGATCGCGTGAACGCAGCGCCGCGATATAGGCAAGGTGTTCTTCCAGCGCCCTTGCATTGCGTTCGCGGGCATTCGTCTTGTTCCACTGGTAGTGATAGTGGAAGACGATCGCGATGACGTCGTAGAAATCGACGATGAAGCGGTTCTTCGAGGCCCGGTGCACGAGGAGGTGGAAGCGCTCGTCGAGTTCGGAGAAATCGAGGTAGCGGTTTTCGATATCGGCCAGGATGGCATGGTGCATCGCCTCGATCGCATCGAGTTCCTGCCAGGCTGGATGATCCTCCGGAAGGCGGGCGAAGGCGTTGGCCGAGCGCAGCTCGAACATCTCGCGCACTTCCGTCAATTCGAGCGCGAAGTCCCGTGTGAAGCCCTTCAGCACCCAATGGCTGTTCGGCCGCTTCTCGATCAGGCCGAACCGGCTGAAGCGGATAAGGAATTCGCGTACGCTCGTCGTGCCGATTCCGATCTCGCGGGCAAGTTCCAGTTCGTTGATCTGCATGCCCGGCTCGGCACCGCCGGCGAGAATGCGGCGCATGAAGCTGCGCTCGATGATCTCGGAAAGCGAATCCGTTTCCTCGGTCGGAAAATAATCTCCGGCGACCGGCTTGCGCAGCACGATCTTGCGCCGCTTCTCCCAGGTCAGCAGACCGGCCTCCTCCAGCCGGGTGAGGATCGCGCGGACGGTCGTGCGGCTGACGCCGAGCGTGGCGCCGAGTTCCGGCTCCGAGGGCAGGTTTGGCGTCTGCTCCAGGAGTTTCAGGCAGCGATTGAAGGCATCTTTGAAGACGGTGTTCTGTTTGGCCATGGGTGCCGCCGGTTCTGTGGTCTGCTGTTGCGTCCCTTACTGACTGCCCGGGCGAAAGGCCAGACGCCGGCCGCTTGGCATGCCGGTGCCGTCATCCTCCCGTTTCCTCCTTCTTGCATATTACCCATTGACGGCAATCTGTCTATTGTCGATAAAAGACAAATGACGGCGAGAGGACGCCGACGGGAGGTTCGATGAAAATGCGTACCATCGGCAGGACAGGCCTGGCTGTGACCGAATTCAGTTTCGGCACCGCAGCGCTTGGCGGTCTCTACCGGGCGTGCCCGCGCGATGCGGCGATCGAAACGCTGGAGGCGGCCTGGGACGAGGGGCTGCGTTACTTCGATACTGCGCCCTGGTACGGTTTCGGCCTTGCGGAGCGCCGCACCGGCGATTTCCTGCGCGACAAGCCGAGCGGCAGCTGGGTTCTGTCCAGCAAGGTCGGCCGCGTCATGATTCCCGTCGCCGACGACAAGGTGCCGAGTTACGGCTACGTCGATCCGCTGCCTTTCGACGTGCGCTACGACTACAGCTATGACGGCATCATGCGGTCCGTCGAACTCAGCCATGCCCGCCTCGGGCTGAACCGCATCGATATCCTCTATGTGCACGATATCGGCGTCTATACACACGGCGCCGAGCGCAACGCGTTCCATCTGCGCCAGCTGCTCGAGACGGGTCTGAAAGCCCTGGAGGAACTGAAGGCGTCAGGCGTGATCAAAGCCTATGGGCTTGGCGTCAACGAGGTGCCGGTCTGCCTCGATGTGCTTGCGAAGGCCGATCTCGACTGCATCCTGCTGGCCGGCCGCTACACGCTGCTCGACCGTTCGGCGGCCGCGGACCTGCTGCCGCTGTGCGAGAAGAAGGGCACGTCCCTGGTGGTGGGCGGCGTCTTCAATTCCGGAATTCTGGCGACGGGGCCGGTGGACGGCGCGCATTTCGACTACATGCCGGCAACGCCGGATATCGCGGCCAAGGTTGGTGCGATGATGGCGATCGCGCAGCAAGGCGGCGTGCCGCTCGCTGCGCCCGCGCTCCAGTTTCCGCTCAGTCATCCGGCCGTTGCCTCGGTGCTGATCGGCACGGCAAAACCGCAGAGCCTGCGACGCAACATGGCGCTTGCGCGCATGGATCTGCCGAAAGAGATTTACCCGGCTTTCGAGCCGCATATAGTGGTTGCGCCGGAACTCGGGGAAAACGCCGTCCGGCAATGATTTTGATCTGGGTTTCGATCTGGGAGGATCGCTAGGGCATGTTGAAAGGCATTCATCCGTTGCTCGGGCCGGATCTGCTGCACGCCATCCGGACCATGGGCCACGGCGACGACATCGTCATCGCCGACGCCAATTTCCCGTCGAGTTTCCTCGGCCCTAAGGTCATCCGGGCGGATGGGGTCGATGCCGTGTCGATCACGGAAGCCATTCTCGCGCATATGCCGCTCGATACCTTCGTGCCGGAGGCCGCCTGGCGCATGGAGGTGGTCGGCGATCCCGACGCGGTGCCGGAGGTCTGCGCGACCTTTCAGGATCTCGTCCATCGGCTGGCTGGTGATTTCAAGGTGCATGCGGTCGAGCGTTTCGCTTTCTACGAGATGGCGAAGAAGGCGGCCTATATCGTCGCCACGACGGAGTTCCGTCTCTATGGCAATATCATTCTGAAGAAGGGTGTCGTGCACCCGCACGAGATTTTTCAGGCCTAGCCGCCCGGCGGCCACCGTTTGGGAGGACGGATGGCATGGACTGGAGCATTGTCGAGAGCAGCATTCTGGTGAAACGTCCTTCGCTTGCCAGCAAAGGCAGACGGGTGTAGCCTGACTACAAAATGTTTTTTATCGATAAAAGATCGAGTTGTTCGCTTCCCGCGACACGATCCCAACAGGAACGGGAAGCATTTGAGAGGAGAAACCTGATGAGCATTGTAAGATCGCTTCTGTCTCGCCGCGCCTTCACGGCGCTCGCGGGTGCCGCAGTCCTCGCCACCATGAGCCCCGCCGCGTCCTTCGCGCAGGATGTCACCATCCCGATCATCGTCAAGGACACGACGTCCTTCTACTGGCAGATCGTGCTCGCCGGCGCGCGTGCGGCCGGCAAGGACCTCGGCGTCAACGTGCCGGAACTCGGCGCGCAGTCGGAATCCGATATCAACGGGCAGATCAGCATCCTCGAAAATGCCGTGGCCGGCAGCCCGGCCGCCGTCGTCATCTCGCCGACGGAGTTCAAGGCGCTCGGCAAGCCGGTCGACGAGGCGGCCAAGGCGGTGCCGATCATCGGCATCGATTCGGGCGCCGATTCCAAGGCCTTCACCTCGTTCCTGACGACGGACAACGTCCAGGGTGGCCGCATCGCTGCAGACGGGCTTGCCGCGGCGATCAAGGCTGCCACCGGCAAGGAAGAAGGCGAGATCGCCATCATCACCAGCCTGCCGGGCGTCGGCTCGCTCGACCAGCGCCGCGAAGGCTTCCTCGACCAGATCAAGACAAAATATCCGGGTCTGACCGTGGTGGCGGACAAATATGCGGACGGCCAGGCCACGACCGGCCTCAACATGATGACCGACCTCATCACCGCGAACCCGAACCTCGTCGGCGTCTTCGCCTCCAACCTCATCATGGCGCAGGGCGTCGGTCAGGCGATCGCGGAAAACAAGCTCGGCGAGAAGATCAAGGTCATCGGCTTCGACAGCGATGAAAAGACTGTCGGTTTCCTCAAGGAAGGGGTGCTTGCCGGCCTCGTCGTGCAGGATCCCTACCGCATGGGCTATGACGGCGTGAAGACGGCGCTTGCCGTTTCCAAGGGCGAAAAGGTCGAAGCCTTCGTCGATACCGGCGCAAACCTCGTGACCAAGGAGAACATGGCCGATCCGAAGATCGACGCCCTGCTCAACCCGAAGATCTGATCGCTTGCCGCAAAGCATTTGACGATCTGCCCGCCCGGGCCGCAGGATCCGGGCGGGACGCTTTCCACGCAGTCAGGAGGAGACAGCGATGAGCAGCCTGGAAGAGCTCAGCCATCGGCATGAAGACGAGGCGAAGCTCGCCGAATCCGAAGCGGTGCCGCGCGGCGCACCCATCCTCGAATTGCGTGGACTGCAGAAGAAATACGGCCTCGTGGAAGCGCTGAAACCGGCGACGATCGCGTTTCTGGCCGGCGAGATCCACGCCATCGTCGGCGAAAACGGCGCCGGCAAGTCCACCCTCATCAAGCTCCTGACCGGCGTCATCCGCCGCACGGCGGGTGACGTCTTCTGGTGTGGCAAGCCCGTGCAGCTGGCGACCCCGAACGAGGCGATCTCCCGTGGCATCAATGCCGTGCACCAGGAGGTCGTGCTCTGCCCGCATCTTTCGGTGGCGGCCAACATGTTTCTCGGCGACGAGATGAACCGCTACGGCCTGATGCGCAAGGCGGCCATGGAGCGTGCGGCTCAGGCGGTGCTCGACGATCTCGGCTTCCAGCTTCCCGCCGGCGCGCTCCTCGGCAGCCTCACCATCGGCCAGCAGCAGCTGGTCGCCACCGCCAAGGCGGCCATGCGCGGCATCCGCTTCCTCATCTTCGACGAACCGACCGCCTATCTGACGCGCCAGGAATCCGCCCAGCTCTTCCGTCTCATTCGCCGGCTACGCGACCAGGGCGTGACGATCGTCTATATCAGCCACCGCATGGAGGAGGTCTTCGAGCTGGCCGACCGCGTCTCGGTGCTGCGCGACGGCACCCATGTCGGCACGCGCCTGATCGGCGAGACCAATGAGAACGAGCTGATCGCGCTGATGATCAACCGTTCGATCGAACAGATCTACCACAAGGAAAAGGTGCCGGCCGGCAAGGTCATCGTCGAGACGCGTGGCCTGTCCGGTCCGGGTTTCAGCGATGTGTCGCTTTCCGTGCGCGCCGGCGAGATCGTCGGCCTCTACGGCCTCATCGGTGCCGGCCGCAGCGAGTTTGCCCTCGGCCTCTATGGTCGCCAGCCGGTCTCGGCCGGCGAGATCTTCTGGGATGGCGCGAAGGTCGATATCCGCAACGAGCGCCAGGCGATGGACCTTGGCATCGCGCTTGCCCCGGAAAGCCGGCGCGACCAGGGCCTCTGCCTCAACCTGCCGATCGGCCTCAACATCAACCTGCCGGTCTTCAGGACGCTGAGCTCGGGCCTGACGATCCGCCGCGGCGACGAGGCCGCGAATGCCGACCGCCAGATCCGCGATTTGCGTATCAAGACGCCGTCGCGCCACGTGCTCGCTTCCGCCATGTCCGGCGGCAACCAGCAGAAGATCGTCATCGGCAAGTGGTTGAGCCACGGTGCGCGGCTGTTCATCTTCGACGAGCCGACCGTCGGCGTCGATGTCGGCACCAAGGCGGAAATCTACCGCCTGTTCGGCGAACTCCTGAAGCAGGGCGCCGGCATTATCCTCATCTCGTCCTACTTGCCGGAAGTCTATGAACTTTCCGACCGGCTGCATGTCTTCAGGGGCGGCCGGCTGGTCGCCAGCCACGACCACCGGGCGGCCACCCATGAGGACGTCCTGACCCAGGCCATCGGCATCTGAATCGCCGCGCGAAAAAAGGGAGAAGAACATGAGCGTGGAAACGACGACGGAAAGCGCACCGGCCCCCAGGAAGGGCACGAACATCCTGCTCGGCCTCACCCTTCTCGGGCTGCTGCTGTTCCTCTGGCTGCTGCTCGGTCTTTCGACCAATGCCTTCTGGACACCGAACAACATCAGCAACCTGCTGCGCCAGGGGGCGATGACGGCAATCCTGGCGGTCGGCCAGACCTTCGTCATCATCACCGCCGGTATCGACCTCTCGGTCGGGGCCATCGTCGGCTTCACCAGCGTCATCGTCGCCTGGCTGCTGCAGGCCGGCGTGCCGCTCTGGCTGTCGATCATCCTGACGTTGCTGATCGGCGTCGCCATTGGCGCCTTCCACGGCTTCGGCATCGTGCGCATGGGCCTGCCGCCCTTCATCATCACGCTGGCGACGCTGACCTCGCTGCGCGGCATCGGCCTGCTCATCACCAACGGCTCGACGATCTCGATCAGCCACGAGGGTTTCACGAATTTCTCCCGCGCCGATTTCCTCGGCGTGCCGAGCCTGTTCTGGATGGTCATCCTGGTGGCCATCCCCGCCTTCGTCTTCCTGCATCTCTCGCGCTGGGGCCGCTATCTCTTCGCGGTCGGCTCGAACAGCGAGGCGGCGCGCCTTTCCGGCGTCAATGTCAACCGCACCATCTACCTCGCCTATATCCTGTCGGCGACCTGCGCCGCCTTTGTCGGCCTGCTGCTTGCCTCGCGCATCGGCATCGGCAATGCCACGCAGGCGGAAGGCTGGGAGCTGCAGGCGATCGCCTCGTCGGTGATCGGCGGAACCAGCCTCTTCGGCGCGGTCGGCTCGGTGCACGGGCCGCTGCTCGGCGCCTTCATCCTCGCAACCATCAACAACGGCGCGAACCTCCTCAACATCAACTCCTTCTGGCAGCGCATCATCACGGGGCTCCTCATCATCGTCATCGTCTATTTCGACCAGCTGCGACGTCGCGGAAGCCGTTGAGATGAAAGCCGTCGTCTGTGTGGAACCCGGTCGCCTCGAAGCGGTCGAGCGTGAGAGCCCCGCCGACCTGCCGGAGGGCTGGGTGCGCGTCGCCGTCAGCCATGTCGGCATTTGCGGTACCGATTATCATATCTTCGAGGGCAAACACCCGTTCCTCGACTATCCCCGGGTGATGGGCCACGAGGTCTCGGCCACCGTCCTCGATCCGGGCACGAGCCAGCTTGTTGCCGGTGCATCCGTCGTCGTGAATCCCTACCTTTCCTGCGGCACCTGCGTGGCTTGCCGGCAGGGCAAACCGAACTGCTGCACGGCGATCCGCGTGCTCGGCGTGCATACCGACGGCGCCTTCTGCGAGGAGATCCTGCTGCCGGCGGACAACCTCTATCCGGCCGACGGCCTCTCGCTGGAGGCGGCGGCCACCGTTGAGTTCCTGGCGATCGGTGCCCATGCGGTGCGCCGGTCCCTGGCGCCCGCCGGTTCGCGCGCCCTTGTCATCGGCGCCGGCCCGATCGGGCTCGGTACGGCGCTCTTCTCGCGTATTGCCGGTCATGACGTCACCTTGATGGATACTTCGACCGAGCGGCTTGCCATGGCGGCGGAGCGTTTTGGCCTGGTGAAGGGCATCCTTGCCGGCTCCGATGCGGCGGCCGCGGTGCTCGCGGCCACAGGCGGTGAAGGCTTCGATGCGGTCTTCGATGCGACGGGTTATGCGAAATCCATGGAGGCTGCCTTCCACCATGTCGCCCATGGCGGTGCGCTCGTGCTGGTTTCCGTGGTGAAGGAAGAGATCCGTTTTTCCGACCCGGAGTTTCACAAGCGCGAAATGATGCTGATCAGCAGCCGCAATGCCACACGTGTCGATTTCGAGCATGTGATGGAGAACATCCGCGCCGGCCGCGTGCCGGTCGAGGCGCTGGTGACCCATCGCACCACGCTTGCGCATGTCCCGGTCGACCTTTCTCGCTGGGCGACCGAAAAATCGGGCCTGATCAAGGCCATCGTGCGCGTGGCGGGCTGAAAAAGGCCGGCGGAACGTCGAAAACGCGATGAAAAGCCTGAAATCCGTTCATGCCCGCGAAAGGTTCACAGGTTTAGGATGTCCGTGCGGCGTGTTGCCACGCAGCGAAAACATGTTAGTCTTTTCGCATCTGCGGAAACCGGGGTGACACGGTGCAGAGGGCGCTCAGCCCCGCACCCAGAATGGGGTATCGCGTCCGATGTATTATCAGCTCTACGAACTCAACCATGCGGTGATGGCGCCCTGGCGCGCTGTGGCGGACCAGATGCGCATCGCCTTCCGCAACCCGCTCAATCCGGTTTCCCATACCTATTTCGGCCGCACCATGGCTGCCGGCTTCGAGGTTCTCGAGCGCACCACCCGGCGCTACGGCAAGCCTGAATTCGATCTTCCCACCACGCTCATCGACGGCCAGAGCGTTTCCGTGCACGAAAAGATCGTCTGGCAGCGCCCGTTCTGCAATCTCATCCATTTCGAGCGCTGTTTGCCGGCCGGTCATCGCAAGGACCCGAAGGTCCTGATCGTCGCGCCGATGTCGGGCCACTATGCGACGCTGCTGCGCGGTACGGTCGAGGCGCTGCTGCCGCATGCGGAGGTCCACATCACCGACTGGGTGGATGCGCGCATGGTGCCGCTGTCGGACGGCGGTTTCGATCTCGACGACTATATCGACTACGTCATCCAGATGCTGCATGCGCTGGGGCCGGATACCCATGTCGTTGCCGTCTGCCAGCCGGCAGTGCCGGTGCTGGCGGCCGTTGCGGTCATGGAAGCCGACAACGACCCGCTGTCGCCCTCCACCATGACGCTGATGGGCGGGCCGATCGACACGCGCATCAACCCGACCGCCGTCAACAAGCTGGCGGAAGAAAAGCCGATCGAATGGTTCCGCGACAATGTCATCATGCCCGTTCCGTGGCCGCAGCCCGGCTTCATGCGCATGGTCTATCCGGGCTTCCTGCAATTGTCGGGCTTCATGTCGATGAACCTCGACCGCCATGTCATCGCCCACAAGGAATTCTTCGCCCACCTCGTGAAGAACGACGGCGACGCGGCGGAAAAGCATCGTGACTTCTACGACGAATATCTTGCCGTCATGGATCTCACCGCCGAATTCTACCTCCAGACGGTCGAGACTGTGTTCATGAAACACGCGCTGCCGAAGGGTGAGATGATGCACCGCGGGCGTCCTGTCGACACGACGGCAATCCGCAAGGTGGCGCTGCTCACCGTCGAGGGCGAGAACGACGATATCTCGGGCGTCGGCCAGACGAAGGCGGCGCAGACGATCTGCACCAACATTCCCGATGACATGCGCATGCACTACATGCAGCCGGATGTCGGCCACTACGGCGTCTTCAACGGTTCGCGTTTCCGCCGGGAGATTGCTCCGCGCATCCTCTCCTTCATTGCCGAACATGCCCGCAGCGCAAAGGTGAAGCCGGCCGTGCCGCGCGTCATCAAGGGCGGCAAGGCCAGCGGCGGCGCCTGATTTTTCAGTCCTCTTTCAGGCGCTTGCCCGAATTCACAGGGCATCGTCTTGAATGCGATGGGCGGTCTAACCACATCGGATTCACCGGAAACCGAGGTGGTTTCCGTCGATCGTGAGGAAGATTGCACATGAACCAGTCAGCGCTCATTCGTCCGGACTGGACGCCTGCGACCATCGCCCTGATGGTGCTCGGCTTCGTGGTGTTCTGGCCGCTCGGCCTTGCCATGCTCGCCTACATCATCTTCGGCGACCGTCTGAAATCCTTCAAGAAAGACGCCAACGACACCGTCGATGGCATGTTCGCCTCCTGCCGGGGCAAGTTCGGCCGTCGCGGTGGTTCCGCTTTCCGTAGCGCTACCGGCAATGTCGCCTTCGACGACTGGCGCGATGCCGAGCTCTCCCGCCTCGACGAGGAACGCCGCAAGCTCGACGAGATGCGTGAAGAATTCGACTCCTATGTCCGCGAGCTTCGCCGGGCAAAGGATCAGGAAGAATTCGACCGCTTCATGCGCGAGCGCCGCGCCAACGGCCAGGGCGACGTTCCGGGCTTTCCGGCGACCTGACCTCGTCTGAGCGGATGAGATGAAGACCGGCGCCTCGAGCGCCGGTTTTTCGTCGGGGCATTCCAGTTTCAGCCGAATCGGCTATGAAAGGCAGTATGTTCTCCTCGCTTCGCAAGCCCAGAAAGGCCCTGAAGACGCCGCCTCCACCGGAGCGGCGGGAAATGGACGTCAACGGCAAGCGCCTGCCGCTCACCATAAGGCGGGATTTTCGCGCGACACGGCTGACCCTGCGCATCGAGCCGGGCGGGCGGGCACTGCGCATGACGGTGCCGAGCGGCATTGCCGAGCGCGAGATCCGCGATTTCCTCGATCGGCACCAGGGCTGGCTGATGACGAAGCTCGCCAAGTTCCGTACGACGAACGAACTCATGGACGGCGGCTACGTGATGATCCGCGGCGTCTCCCACCGCATCGAGGCGACCGGCCGCCTGCGCGGCCTGACGGAGGCCCTGGTTGTCGATGATGAAGCGGTGCTGCGCGTCGGCGGCATGGAGGAGAGCATTCCCCGTCGTATCTGCGATTTCCTGAAGAAGGAGGCCCGGCTGGAGCTGGAACGGCTCGTCGCCGTGCATGCCGGCCGCATCGGCAAACGCGTGAAGTCGCTGACGCTGCGCGATACCCGCAGCCGCTGGGGCTCCTGCTCGGCGGATGGCGCACTCAGCTTCTCCTGGCGCATCGCCATGGCGCCGTCTGGCGTGATCGATTATCTCGCCGCCCACGAGGTGGCGCATCTTAGGGAAATGAACCACAGCCCGGCCTTCTGGGCGTTGTGCGAGCAGCTCTGCCCGAAGACCGAGGATGCCAAGCGCTGGCTGAAGCGCAATGGCAGCCTGCTGCATGCGGTTGATTTCGGCTGAAGCGGTTTTGACCGGAAGGACTGGTCAGCGGCCGCGATCGGCCAGCGCCTCGCGGATTTTCCTGTCCGTATTGTACTGCCCCAGCGCATAGACCGCCCAGATGGCCGCCGGCAGCCAGCCGATCAGCGTGATCTGCAGGATGAGGCAGATGATGCCGGCAATCGGCCGCCCGATGGTGAAAAACACGAGGAAGGGCAGCAGGATGGCAATGATGAGCCGCATGGGGATCTCCAAACTAGGGTCCCCCTCCATATGGGCCCGTTCGAAGCCTGCGCAAGGGCGGCGTTTCCCGAGGGTCGGATGCCGTCTTTCGGCTCGACTCTTCGGGTGATTCATGCGACTCCCTGCGCCCATGAAACGTGAAACGTCACTCGACATCAAAATCTGCGGGCTGAAGACCGAAGAGGCCGTCGACAGGGCCGTTGCGCTCGGCGCCACCCATATCGGCTTCATCTTCTTTCCCAAGAGCCCGCGCAACATCGAGCCGTCCGACGCCGGTCGTCTTGCGGATCGGGTGCGCGGCCGGGTGAAGATCGTTGCCGTCACTGTCAATGCTGACAATGACGCCCTCGACGAGATCGTCGACCAGCTCTCGCCGGATATCCTTCAGCTGCACGGCAGCGAAAGCCCGGAGCGCGTCCTGAACGTCAAGGCCGTCTACGGCCTGCCTGTCATAAAGGCCTTTTCGGTGCGCGAGGCGGACGATCTGAAGAAGATCGATCCCTATATCGGCATTGCCGACCGGTTCCTCTTCGATGCGAAGCCGCCGGCGGGCTCGGAGCTTCCTGGCGGCAATGGCGTCTCCTTCGACTGGACGCTCATGCATTTGCTTGACGGAAGCGTCGATTACATGCTTTCCGGTGGGTTGAACAAGGATAACCTCGCCGAGGCCATAAGGCTGACCGGCGCGCCGGGCATCGACGCCAGTTCCGGGGTCGAGAGCGCCCCGGGCGTCAAGGATCTCGGCCTGATGGATGCATTTTTTGAAGCGGCACGGGAAGCGGAACGCGAAACCGTTGCAGGGAGAGGCAAGTGAACCAGTCACCCAACCTGAATTCGTACCGTGAAGGTCCGGACGAGGACGGCCGTTTCGGCATTTTCGGCGGTCGTTTCGTCGCCGAAACCCTGATGCCTCTGATCCTCGATCTTCAGGAAGAGTGGAACAAGGCCAAGACCGATCCGGCCTTCCAGGCGGAGCTGAAGGAGCTTGGTGCGCACTATATTGGCCGTCCGAGCCCGCTTTATTATGCCGAGCGCCTGACGCAGCATCTCGGCGGCGCAAAGATCTATTTCAAGCGCGAGGAGCTGAACCACACCGGCTCGCACAAGATCAACAACTGTATCGGCCAGATCCTTCTCGCCAAGCGCATGGGCAAGACGCGCATCATCGCGGAAACCGGTGCCGGCCAGCACGGCGTGGCCTCGGCGACGGTCGCCGCGCGTTTCGGCTTCCCCTGCGTCGTCTACATGGGCGCGACGGATGTCGAGCGCCAGGCGCCGAACGTCTTCCGCATGAAGCTGCTCGGTGCCGACGTGCGCCCGGTCACCGCCGGACACGGCACGCTGAAGGACGCCATGAACGAGGCGCTGCGTGATTGGGTCACCAATGTCGAGGACACCTATTACCTGATCGGCACCGCCGCCGGCCCGCATCCCTATCCGGAACTGGTACGCGACTTCCAGGCCGTGATCGGCACGGAAGCCCGCGAGCAGCTGTTGCAAGCCGAAGGCCGCCTGCCGGACATGGTCATCGCTGCCGTCGGCGGCGGTTCCAATGCGATCGGCATCTTCCACCCCTTCCTGGATGACAAGAACGTCCAGATCGTCGGCGTCGAAGCGGGTGGCAAGGGGCTTGACGGCGACGAACACTGTGCCTCGCTGACCGCCGGCTCGCCGGGCGTTCTGCACGGCAACCGCACCTATCTGCTGCAGGATGCCGACGGCCAGATCAAGGAAGGCCATTCGATTTCCGCCGGCCTCGACTACCCGGGCATCGGCCCGGAGCACGCCTGGCTCCACCAGATCGGCCGTGCCGAATATGTGCCGATCATGGACGACGAGGCGTTGGAAGCCTTCCAGCTCTTGACCAAGCTCGAAGGCATCATCCCGGCGCTGGAGCCGAGCCACGCCATTGCCGAAGTGATCAAGCGTGCGCCGAAAATGGGCAAGGACCAGATCATCCTGATGAACCTCTCCGGCCGTGGCGACAAGGACATCTTCACCGTCGGCAAGATCCTCGGTATGGAGCTCTAAGATGACCGCACGCATGGACAAACGCTTCGCGGATCTCGCCGCCGAAGGTCGCCCGGCCCTTGTGACCTATTTCATGGGCGGCGATCCGGATTATGCCAGCTCGCTCGAGATCATGAGAGCGCTGCCGAAGGCAGGCTCCGACGTCATCGAACTCGGCATGCCCTTCTCCGATCCGATGGCCGACGGCCCGGCCATCCAGCTGGCCGGCCAGCGCGCGCTGAAGGGCGGGCAGACGCTCGCCAAGACGCTGCAGATGGCGCGCGACTTCCGCAAGGGTGACGATGCGACGCCGATCGTGCTGATGGGCTACTACAACCCGATCTACATCTACGGCGTCGATCATTTCCTCGACGAGGCGCTGGAAGCCGGCATCGACGGCCTCATCGTCGTCGACCTGCCGCCGGAAATGGATGACGAACTGTGCCTGCCGGCGCTCGCCAAGGGTATCAACTTCATTCGCCTGGCAACGCCGACGACGGACGAGAAGCGCCTGCCGGCGGTCCTGAAGAACACCTCCGGCTTCGTCTACTACGTATCGATGAACGGCATCACCGGCTCGGCCCTGCCGGATCCCTCGCTGATCGGTGGCGCAGTCGGCCGCATCAAGGCGCATACGAAGCTGCCGGTCTGCGTCGGCTTCGGCGTCAAGACGGCGGACCATGCCCGCGCCATCGGCGCCTCGGCGGATGGCGTCGTCGTCGGCACCGCGATCGTCAACCAGATCGCCTCCAGCCTGACGGCGGACGGCAAGGCCAGCGCCGCCACTGTCGCCGGCGTCGAAACGCTGGTGATGAGCCTCGCCTCGGGTGTGCGCGGCGCGCGCCTTGCGGCGGCGGAGTGAAATTCCCACATGGGATCGGATAAAGGCAATTGCGGGAAAAGCATGACGCGGTTTTCCCGCAATTGCGCAGATTAACGGGAGTCTAGACCGTGAACTGGATCACGAATTACGTTCGGCCGAAGATCAACTCGATGCTCGGCCGCCCCAACCGGGATGTTCCCGACAACCTCTGGATCAAGTGCCCGGAAACCGGCGAGATGGTGTTCCACCGCGATCTCGAGGAGAACAAGTGGGTCATTCCCGCCTCGGGCTACCACATGAAGATGCCGGCCAAGGCCCGCCTCAAGGATCTCTTCGACGATGGCGTCTACGAAGCCCTGCAGCAGCCGAAGGTCGCGCAGGATCCGCTGAAGTTCCGCGATTCGAAGAAGTACACGGATCGCCTGAAGGATAGCCGGATCAAGACAGACCTCGAAGACACGATTGTCGCCGGCGTCGGTAAGATGCGCGGCGTCAAGCTGGTCGCCGTCGTGCACGAGTTCAATTTCATGGGCGGCTCGCTCGGCATTGCCGCAGGCGAGGCGATCATCAAGGCCTTCGAACGGGCAATTGCCGAAAAGTGCCCGCTCGTCATGTTTCCCGCCTCGGGCGGCGCGCGCATGCAGGAAGGCATCCTTTCGCTGATGCAGCTGCCGCGCACCACGGTCGCCGTGGAAATGCTCAAGGAAGCGGGCCAGCCCTATATCGTCGTGCTCACCAACCCGACGACCGGCGGCGTGACGGCGTCCTACGCCATGCTGGGCGATATCCACCTTGCCGAGCCGGGCGCCGAAATCTGCTTTGCCGGCAAGCGCGTCATCGAGCAGACGATCCGCGAGAAGCTGCCTGAAGGCTTCCAGACCTCGGAATACCTTCTGGAACACGGCATGGTCGATCTCGTCGTCAATCGCCATGACATTCCCGATACGCTCGCCCGCCTTCTGAAGATCCTGATGAAGAAGCCGGCGACCGCATCGCTCACCAATGGCGCGGTCGCCATCGCGGCCCAGTAAGCCGGATCGGCGGAGAGCGGCATGACGACGGTATCGGCCAGCGAAGCGGCAGCGGAGATCGAGAAGCTTCTCGGTCTCCATCCCAAGGGGTTCGATCTTTCGCTGGACCGCATCACGCGGTTGCTTGCCGCGCTCGGCGATCCGCACCTGAAACTGCCGCCGGTCATCCATGTGGCCGGCACCAATGGCAAGGGCTCCGTCACCGCCTTCTGCCGCGCGATCCTGGAGGCCGAAGGCCTCGGCGTTCACGTCCACACCTCTCCCCATCTCGTCAACTGGCATGAGCGCTACCGTCTCGCCGTCAAGGGGGAACGCGGGGCTCTGGTCGGCGATGCCGTGCTCGCCGATGCGGTGCGCCGCGTGGCGGAGGCCAATGGCGGCGAAAAGATCACCGTTTTCGAAATCCTGACCGCCGTCACCTTCCTGCTCTTCTCCGAGCATCCGGCCGACGTGGCGATCATCGAGGTCGGCCTCGGTGGGCGCTTCGATGCGACCAATGTCATTCCGCGCCCCGCCGTTTCGGTGATCATGCCGATCTCGCTCGACCATCAGGCCTATCTCGGCGACCGGGTCGAGCTGATCGCAGCGGAGAAGGCGGGCATCATGAAGCGCGGCGCGCCCGTCGTCATCGGCTATCAGTCGGAAGAGGCGGCCCGCGATGTGCTGGTCGAGACCGCCGAGCGGCTTGGTTGCCCGCATGCGGTCTATGGCCAGGATTTCATGGCGCATGAGGAGTTCGGCCGCCTGGTCTATCAGGACGAATTCGGCCTTGCCGACCTGCCGTTGCCGCGCCTGCCTGGCCGCCACCAATATGCCAACGCCGCCGCGGCGATCCGCGCCGTCAAGGCTGCCGGCTTTGCCGTTTCCGAGCAGGCGCTGGAGCAGGGCCTTGCCCGCGTCGAATGGCCGGGCCGCCTGCAACGGCTGACGGATGGTGCGCTTCTGCGGCTTGCCCCGCGGGGCAGCGAGATCTGGGTCGATGGCGGGCACAATCCCGGTGCCGGCCAGGTTATCGCCGAAACCATGGCGAATTTCGAGGAGCGCGAGCCGCGCCCGCTCTTCCTCGTCACCGGCATGATCAACACCAAGGATCCGGTCGGCTATTTCGAGCCGTTCGGCGGTCTTGCCGAACGGGTCTTCACCGTGCCGATCCGCGGCTCCGATGCCGGCCTTGATCCTCTTGCGCTTGCCGATGACGCGGCCCGCGCCGGCCTTGAGGCCCAGCCGCTGTCGACCGTTGCCGATGCGCTCGCCGAAATCGCCCGCATCACCGAAGAGGACGAGGTGCCGCCGCGCATCCTGATCGGCGGTTCGCTCTACCTCGTCGGCGATGTTCTCGCCGACAACGGAACGCCCCCCACCTGAGCACAAAAAAGCCCGGCCGAAGCCGGGCTTTCTCGTATCCAGTCATGCTGGCCAATCAGGCTGCGCTGGAAATCCAGCTCGAAAGGGCCGTCTTCGGCGCGGCGCCGACCTTGATGTCCGCGACTTCGCCGCCCTTGAACATGGCGAGCGTCGGAATGGAACGCACACCATACTGGGCGGCCAGTTCCGGGTTCTCGTCGATGTTCAGCTTGGCGACCTTCACCTTGCCGGCGAGTTCCGTCGAAATTTCCTCGAGCGCGGGGGCAATCATCTTGCACGGGCCGCACCATTCAGCCCAGAAATCGACGATGACAGGCTCTGCGGAATTGAGAACTTCAGCCTGGAAGTTGGACTGGTCGACTTTTACGGTAGCCATGAGGCTCTCCTTGGATGGTGATCGTTGTACTCAATGTGATGCTGGCGCGGGCTGGTTTCAAGGCCTGACACCGCTCTGCCGGTGGCCGGAAGGCGACCGGTCGTCCCATCCGGTATCTCACTTCGAGGCGAGTTCGGCAAGGCTTGCCTCCATCAGGCCGGCGTCCAGCCAATAGGTTTTCGCCGCCTCCGTATAGATCAGCCCGCAGCGGATTTCCCGCGCCGGATAGAGTGGCATAAGGATCGCGCGGTAGATCGCAAGCTGCGCCCGGTGCTCGAAGGGAATGTCGGCACGCGAGGCCGGTGGCGCACGGTTCGTCTTGAAATCGACGATCTCGACAGCCGCATCGGTGATCGCCATGCGGTCGATGCGGCCGGAGACCGCATAGTCCCGGCTGCCGAGCGTCAGCGTGCCCATGATCGATACCTCTGCGCGGGCGGCCGGTGAAAAGATCGCGGCGAGGTCTTCGTCACCGATCACCGCGAGCGCCGCTTCGACCAGCGAGGTCCGCGCGCTTTCCGGCCAGTGGGCGGCCGCCCGTTCGAGATAGCGCCGCGCTGCTGCGGGCCGTTCCGCGTCAGCGAAGGCGGGCAGGACCTGGAGGAAACGGTGCAGGATGCGTCCCCGCTCCATCGCAAGGCCGGCGCCGGGGGCGCCGCCCTTCCGGCCGAAGAGCGCCGAGGGCACCAGGAGGTCCGCCGCATCCGTCTCGATCACTGCTGCCGCACCCGAGGGGCTGAGCGGTCGCGGCAATGATTTCTGCGGTGGCAGGGGACGACCCAATGCTTCAGGAAGCGTAACCTTCACCTTGTCCTCGACGGGAGCCGTGGTGGCCGCCTCCAGGGTCGCCGCCCCGGCCTCGCGCCAGGAAAATCCCGGCCAGCTCTCGCCTGCCGTCGAAAAGGTCTTTTCAACGCACCGCGCGCCATCGGCAGAAAGCGCCGCCGTGATCATCTGATGCCAGGTGTCCTTGTTCTCCAGCCGGCCGCGATAGCCGCAGACGACGAGACGATCCGCCGCGCGGGTCATCGCCACGTAGAGCAGGCGGCGGTATTCCTCTTCCGCGCCGTCCTTGATGCGCTCCGCATCGGCCACCGTCAGCGCGTTGCCAAGATCCTTGAGCGGCAGCCAGGCCGGCAGGCCGCCGGCAAGGCCGGGTGCCGAGAGAAAACGCAGGTGCGGCATGTGGCTGGGGCTGAAGGGTTTTGCGCCGCCGTCGACGAGGAAGACCACCGGCGCCTCCAGGCCCTTGGCGGCATGCACCGTCATGATGCGGATCTCGCCGCGCGCCTTGTCCTGCTCGCGCTTGACGGTCGGGGCTTCGAGCTCCAGCGTGGAGACGAACGCCTGCAGGCCCGGCAGGCCGTTCTCCTCCTGCTCCAGCGCGAATGTCAGGAACTCGTCGATGATTTCGCCGGCTTCCGTCCCGAGCCGGGCGAGAAAGGCCCGCCGCCCGCCGCCGGCACCGAGAATACGCGCATAGAAATCGTGTACGGCCTGGCCCTGCGCATCGCGCAGCACGTCCCTGAGGCGCCGCACGATGCCGGCCAGCACAGCGTCTTCTTCCGCAGCCTCCGTCAGGCGCGCCCAGAGGCCCTGCCGTTCGCCGCGCCGCGCCGCCAGCGCAAACAGCGCCTCTTCGTCGAGATTGAACAGCGGGCTCTTCAGGAGCGCTGCCAGCGAAAGGTCGTCCTCCGGCAGAACGGCGAAGCGGCCGAGCGCCATCAGGTCCTGCACCGCGATGTGCTTCGTCAGCACCAGCCGGTCGGCGCCGGCGACAGGGAGATTGTGGCGCTGCTTCAGGGTGCGCGTCAGCGCATTGACGAAGGCATCGCGCTTGCGCACCAGCACGATGACGTCGCCGGCCGCCATGGGCCGCGTCTTACCCTTTTCCGTCACCGTTTCCCGGCCGATCCAGGCCGCGAGCGTATCGGCGATGCGCCGGGCCAGCACGTTGATCGGCGCCTCCTCGGCCACCGCGTCGAAGGGCGCTGTCCAGTCCTCCTCGTCAAGACCCGACGCGGCGGCGATCACCTCCCAGATATCGACCGCGCCCGGCTCGCGCCCGCGGTTGGAGGCATGCACGATCTCGCTGCCGTCAGGCGTCAGGCCGCGCGCATTGGCGGGGTCGAGAAAGACCTGGTCGACCGCCGAGAGCACCTCGCGTGTCGAGCGGAAGGAGAGCAGCAGCCGGATCGGACTGAAGGCGGCTTCCGTCGCCTGCGTCCGGCGAAGAACTTCGCGGCCTTCCTCGGCAAACCGTTCCGGCCGGGCGCCCTGGAAAGAGTAGATCGACTGCTTCTCGTCGCCGACCGCAAAGATCGTGCGGTCGCGGCCGCGCGCCGTGTCGCCGGCAAAGAAATCGTCCGTCAGGGATTTGACGATCTGCCATTGTCGCGGGCTGGTGTCCTGCGCCTCGTCGACGAGGATATGGTCGATGCCCTGGTCGAGCTTGTAGTGCACCCAGGCGCTCACCCGCTCGCGCGTGAGCAGCCGTGCGGTGCGGTCGATCAGGTCGTCGAAGTCGAGCAGGCTGCGCGCCCGTTTCAGGTCTTCGTAGTCGCCGATCAGCCGCTCGGCGATGACGAGCGCCGCGCGCGTCGCCTCGTACATGCGGAACCGTCGCAACCGGTCGTCGCAGGCGACCACATGGGCCTGGGCGGCCAGAAGCGCGGTTTCGAAATGGGGGGCGCTGTCGCGAACCTTCTTCGACAGGAACGATCGGTCGAGGCTGCGCGGTGAGCCGGTGCCGGTGAAGAAGAGATCATGCAGTGCCGCGCGCTGCGCCTCGGCATCGGTGAGCCGGGCTACGCCGCGCAGGCCCGCGGCGGAGGTCTTCACCGTCTCGCTGCCGAGGCTCTCCGCCGCTGCGAGATAGGATTCGAGAACCGCGCCTTGCAAACCGTCGAGCGGCCAGAATGCGGCGAGGATGTCGTCTGCCGTCTCGTGCGGGTCGAGCCCGGTTTCCCGGCGGAGCATCGCATCCACGCCGCCCGCCTTCGCGGCGCCGTCCAGGAACTCACGGATCTGTCCGCGGCTCGCCACGATATCGGCGATCAGCCGCTCCAGCCCGGTGTCGTCGGCAATGTCGAGCACGGTGGCGAAGGCGGCCGCCAGTGTGCTGTCGTCCTCGTTCGTCGTCGCGGTCAGCAGTGTCCGGCGGGCATCGGCCAGCAGCACGGCCGCGGCCCGGTCGTCGAGCACGGAGAAGTGGCCGGCGACATTGGCTTCCAGCGGAAACTGGTGCAGCAGTGCCTCGCAGAAGGCGTGGATCGTCTGGATCTTCAGCCCGCCCGGCGTTTCGAGCGCACGCGCGAAGAGGCGGCGCGCCTCGGCAAGCTTGAACAGGTCAGGTTCTCTGCCCTCGATCGCCGCCACGCGCTCCGACAGGGCTTCGTCGGAGAGTGTTGCCCATTCGGCCAGCCGCTCGAAGACGCGGTTCGACATTTCGGAAGCCGCAGCCTTGGTATAGGTGAGGCAGAGGATGGCGGAGGGCCGGCAACCGGCGAGAAGCAGGCGGATCACGCGCTGCGTCAGCACATGGGTCTTGCCCGAGCCGGCGTTGGCCGAAACCCAGGCCGAGCGGGCGGGATCGGAGGCCGTCGCCTGTTTCTGCGTGGTCCAGCTCAGCCAGGCGGCGGGCTCGGCGGAGGCGGGCCGATCGTCCTCAAGCATCCTCGCTCTCCCCGTTGCTTTCCGCCGAGGACCATTCGGCGACGCGCGCCAGATGGTCGTATTCCCCGCCATAGTCCCGTTCCTGTTCGGGAATGAGCCGGGAGGCAAAACCATAGCGGCCTTCGATGAGGCCCGTCAGAAGCTTTTCCAGCTCCGTCAACGCTTCCTCGGCAAGCTCGGCCGCGGATTTCGGTGTGGCGTTCGCTGATTTGGCGTGCTCGTTGTTCACCTGCTCGGCCTTGAACCGTTCGCCGGGTTTGAGGCGCACATAGAGAAGGTTCGCCGGCTCGCGAAGCCCCGGTCCGCGGAAGGCGCCGCGCCGGATCGCAGCCGCTTCCAGCGCCAGCTGCGGATCGAGCAGCGCCCGCGCCACCTTCAGCGACGGCGTGCTGCCGGTCTTGTAGTCGAGGAGATCCGCGCCGCCATCCGGCAGAATGTCGATACGGTCGGCAATGCCGGTCAGGCGGATGCCGCCGACCGAAAGATCGAGCGAGGCCGGCACCTCCGTCAGGCTCTCGCGCACGCCGCCTGCCCGCTCGAGGTGCCAGTGGACGAAGGCGCGGGCGACGGCGGCAAAACGCGGCCGCCAGACGGCATCGATATGCGGGGGCAGGGCGACAGCGTCGAATTCTTCCGCAAGGATGCGGCCGATGAGGGCGAAGGGCTCGCCGCTCGCTTCCTCGCGCACGAAACGATCGACGATACGATGGTAAAGCGAGCCGCGCTCGGCCGGCCCCGGATCGAGATTGAAGGGAGCGACCGGGTCGAGGCGCAGGATATGGCGGGCATAGATCGCATAGGGGTCGCGCCGGAGGCGCCCCACTTCGCTGAACGAGTATTTCTTCGGCTGCAGCTCGGCCGGCGGATGCGGCGCCGGGCGCCGGGCGGTCGGTACGGACGGGCTGCGATCAATCTCGTTCGCCCAGTCGATGAGACTTTTTCCGCGCGCCCTGAGGTCTGCGGCAAGGGTGGGGCCGCCGACGGCGATGAGCCGTTGCAGCCAGCGCGAGGCGACGGTTGGTGCGGTGCCGTTGCGCAGCGCCCGCGTCAGTACCAGTTTCGGCGCGGCTGCGGCCATCTGCAGGTCGTGGCCGAGCTGTCCGATGCGCCGTTCCGGCGGCTCCAGGCCGATCTCCACCTTCATGACGCGCGACAGGAAGGCGTCGTTCGCCGCCTGTCCCGGCCAGGTGCCCTCGTTGAGCCCACCGATCACCACCGTATCGACGCTTTGCAGGCGCGATTCGAGCGCGCCGAAGATGAAGACGCGCGGATGGCGCATGGAGCGCGGCTTGACGCTCTCGCTGGCCGCCAGCGCCTCGATGATGTCGCACCATTGCGGCCCATCGGCCTCGATCTGCCCGTCCGTCTCGATCACGCTCTTGAGGAGGTTCGCCAGGCTGTCGCCAGCCTCGCCGGACCAGAGGGCGGCAAGGTTGCCCTGTTCGTCCACCGCCGCCGCTTCGAGCACCCGGCCGGTCCGTTCCGACCAGTCGGAGACCGGAAGCTTCGAGGAGAAGCGTCGCCCCGTGCGGCTTTCCTGCACGAGCGCGCCGGCAAGCGGCTCGACCGCTTCGGCGATACGGCGTGCGAGATCGCGGGCAAGGGGGATGGCAGCCTCGGAAAGCGCCGTGCGCCACTCCGGCGGGTGGCGATCCAGTGCCTGACGGGCAAGCGCGGCCTCTAGCAGCGGTTCGAGCGTGGAGATGTCGATCTCGGCCGTGCCGCCACGCAGCGCTGTCAGTTCCAGCGCCGCTACGGCGACGGCCAGGTCCGCTGCGGGCAGGCCGAAGCGGGCGAGGGGGTGTTTCAGCAGCGCGACGAGTGGCACCGGGTCGCCCGGCCGCAGCGCCGCCTCGTTGAGGAGACGCAGGAGCGTGCCCTGCGGTGTGGAAAGCAACGGTGTGCCGGCCGAATCGTCCGCCTCGATACCGAAGCGGGCAAGCTCCGCCGCCACGCGCCGGCCGAGCTTGCGGTCGGGCGTGATCAGTGCCGCCTGGGTGTCCTCGCCATCCTCCAGCGCCAGCCGCAGCGCAATCGCGATAGCCACCGCCTCCTCTCGCTCGTTGGCCGCCTCGACGAGCGACACGGCCTCGAAGGCCCCGGCCAGGCGGCCCGCATCGAGCATGCCGCGAACCTCGCCCCAGCCGGATGTTGCCTGGGTCGGCAGGAAGGCGCTGGAGAGGACCTGCGAGCGGTATTCCAGCGCTTCGGGTGGTGTGCCGAGCAAGTCGACATCCGCACGTGTGCAGCCCATGCGGGCGAGCAGGCGGTGGAGGCCGTATTGCGGGTGGCTGCGGGCGGCGGCATCGGGTTTCAGGGCGCCGTCGCTGCCCGCATGGTGGCCGACGAGCAGCCATTCGGCATCCGACATGAAGCGATCGAGCCCCGGCAGGATCACCACGCCGTTCGGCAGGTCCGCCACGGCCGCGATCAGGCCGGCGGTTGCGGGAATGGAGCCGGTGGAACCGGCGATGATGACGGGGCCGGCGGGCGGCGTGGTGCGGTAGCGCTCGGTCTCGGCATGCAGCGTCGCATTGCGCCGCAGCGACGGGGAGGAGCGGTTGAGCTCCGTCAGCCGTGCCGGCCAGAACTCGCTGGCGATTTTCAGGAATTCGGCGGTGAGCTGCCACCAGAGCGCATGGTTGGAGACGTCGAGATTGTCGAGCGCCAGCCAGTCGAGCTCTTCCGTCTCCATCGCGTCGATGATTTCGGCGAGGTTGCGGGCGAGCCACACGGCATCGGCGGGGCTCGCGGGCGCAACGAGCGGACTTTCCGCATGAACGGAGGTGACCGCCGCAGGCAGCTGGTTGCGCCAGGCGAGCACGAGGCGGGCGAGTTCGAGAAGACGCGTCGGGCCGGACAGCGGCTCGGCCATGTCGAGCAGTGCCGGCGCGGCCTCGTCGAAGAAGCCGCTGTCGTCGTCGGTCTCGCCGAGCGCGCGGATGACCGGCAGGATGGCCGAGCGTCCGCCGAAGAGATCGACGAATTCCGAGCGTAGCACGCGGGCGGAGCGGCGGGTCGGCACGTAGATCGTGACGTCGGCCAGCGCCAGCGGATCGGTGGGGTCATAGGTGAAGCCGGGCACGAGCCGGCCGTCGACAAGGCTTTGGGCGGTCGTCCTCAAGAAAGGCAGGCTCGCCGGGATGGAGTAGATGCGTCCGCGTGCCCGCGTCACGCCGCCGCCTCGCGCGCCGCGCCGATGACGGCTTCCGCCGCGCCGATCGCATCCGGCGTGCCGACGGTGATCCAGTGGCCGTCCATCACGAGGCCGAAGAGGCGGCCCGTCTCGATTGCCCGGTCGAAATAGATGTTGAGGTTGAAGGCGTCCTCGGGCGCGTCGTCGAAGAGGGCCGGCATCATGGCGATGGCGCCGGCATAGACGAAGGGCGTTCCGTCGCCCTCCCGGTAGCGCGTCAGCCGCCCCTCGGCGTCCATCGAGAAATCCTTCTTGCCGTTGTGGCCGGTCGTGTCCTCCAGCTTCACGCAGAGCAGCAGCATGTCCATGCGCTCGGGGTCGAAGGCCTCGGCCAGCCGTTCGAGATTGCTCGGCTCGCCGGGCTTCTCGCCGATCCAGAAGAGGTCGGCATTCATGACAAAGACGGGGTCGCGGTTCAGCAGCTTCAGGCCCTTGGCGAGGCCGCCGCCGGAATTCATCAGTTGATCGGTCTCGTCGGAGAGGATGATTTCGGGAGCCGTGCGACCGGCGAGATGGGCGATCATCTGGTCGGCGAAATGGTGCACGTTGACGACGGCGCGCTTGACGCCCGCTGCGGCCAGTGCATCGAGCCCGTAGTCGATCATCGCCTTGCCGGCGACTGGCACCAGCGGCTTGGGCATCGTGTCGGTGATGGGGCGCAAGCGGGTGCCGAGGCCGGCGGCCAGCACCATGGCGTCTTCGATCTTCATCGGGGTTTCCAGGGCCATTTCAGCAAGAGTGCCATGCTAGTCTGCGCCAAAGGGACGCAAAAGAGATCCTCATGATTCGGTCGCGAGGATTCCAGCCTTTTCGCACCAGTCGCGCAAGGGGGCGAGATCGGGATGGGCGAGCGCCCGTTCCAGATTGCGGAAGGTGCGCGGCATATGGTTCATGTAGACGGGCTTGCCGTCGCGCCGCATCAGCCGCACCCAGAGGCCGACGAGCTTGCAGTTGCGCTGCGCCGCCATGACGTGCCAGTCGCGCAGGAACCGGTCCCGGTCGAAGCCGGGATCCGCAGCCCGCAGCGAAAGGTAGTGGTCGAGAACGCTTTCCGCCACGTCCTCCGACATGTCGACACGCGCATCCTGTACCAGCGAGGCGACGTCGTAGGCCGAGGGGCCGATCATCGCGTCCTGGAAGTCGATGATGCCGACCCGGTCGGTGCCGGTTGCCTCCGGCCGCCAGATGATGTTCGGGGAGTGGAAGTCGCGCAGCAGAAGATTGTGCTCGGCGGCGGCAAGGCTGTCGATCAGCCCGTCCCACAGGGCGATATAGCTGCGGCGCTCGTCCTGGCTTGCCGGCGTGCCGCGCTTGAAGGGCAGGTACCAGTCGGTGAGCAGGCTCACCTCGATCTGCATGGCGTCGCGGTCGAAATCCGGCACGCGGTGCACGATGTCTCCGGCAACGGGAAGATCCCGCCGCGCAGGCTCGCCATGCAGACGCGCAAGGCAGGCGGCACTCTCGCGGTAGCGCTCGGCGATCGGCATGCCGTTTTCGTCGAGAACGCCTTCGCTGCCGAGATCCTCGATCAGCAGAATGCCCTCATCGATATCCATTTCGTGGATCGCCGGCGCGCGCAGGCCGCGCGCGACGAGATACCGGCCAATCGCGATGAAGGGTTTCACATCCTCGGCGATATGGGCGATCTGCTGGTAATATTTTCCATGCGCAAGGATGGGTCCGGGCGTGTGGCGCGGCGAATCCATCAGCACGAAACGTGCGCCATCGACATGGACATGCTCATAGGCGCGCACCGAGGCATCGCCCGTCAGGTGGCGGCGCGTGGCATTTCGGTAGCCGGCTTCATCGAGGAAGGCGCGGATCGCCAGGGAGCGGCGGATGCGTGCCAAGGCCGGTGCCGGGGCGTCGACGGTGATGCGCCGTCCCTCACCCTCATGCAGGAAAGTAAGCGTGATGCCGTCTGCCGGCAGCGTGCCAGACCCCTTTTCCGGCCATTCGACGAGGCAGATGCCGTCAGACAGCGCCTCGTCGAAGCCGAGTTCGTCGATCTCGGCAGCATCGGCGATGCGGTAAAGGTCGAAATGGGCGACGGGGATGCGCAGCTCGTAGCTCTGGACCAGCGTGAAGGTCGGGCTCGGCACTTCAAGATAGGCGTCGTTGGCGATCGCCCGGATCAGTGCGCGGGAAAAGGTCGACTTGCCGGCGCCAAGATCGCCCGACAGCGCGACATAGTCGCCGCGCTTCAGGCCGAGCGCCATGTCCTCGCCGAAGCGGATGGTCGCTGCTTCGTCGGGAAGGAAGAGGTCGAGCGCCATCCGGGCCTATTCCGCCGCAGCGAAGGACGTCATCGTCGCAGACGGAATGCGGCAGGTGACATCGGTGCCGCGGCCTTCATGGCTGTCGATCGTGACGGTGCCGTGGTGCAGGCTGACGAAGCTTTCGACGATCGAGAGGCCCAGGCCTGCACCGCCGCGCCGGCCATGGCTTTCGAAGCGATCGAACACCGTCTTCAGCACGTCCTGCGGAATGCCGGGCCCGCGGTCGGAAACGGTGAAGACGAGGTCGGCGCTCTCGCGCCAGCATTTGAGGCTGATCGAGCTGCCTTCCGGTGCGAAATTGGCGGCATTGCTCAAAAGCTTGATGAGGATCTGCTTGAGGCGCTGCTGGTCGGCGACGATGGTGCCGAGATTGTCGGGCGCGGTGATTTCCAGTGTCACCTGCGCTTCGTACAGCCGGTCGGCAAACTGCATGGAGACGTCGTCGAGCAGGTCCGTCAGGTTGATCTCGCTATAGTCGAGCTCCATGATACCGGCATCGACGGTGGCAAGGTCGAGGATATCGTTGACGATGGTGAGCAGCACCGCCGAGGATGTCGCGATGTGATCGACATATTCGGCCTGCCGGTCGTTGAGCTCGCCCATGGTCGGCGTCTTCAGGAGATCGGCAAAACCGATGATGTTGGTCAGCGGCGAGCGCAGCTCGTAGGAAACGTGCTGGACGAAATCGTTCTTCAGCGCATCGGCCTTGCGCAGGGCCTCGTTCTTTTCCGTGAGGGCCCGGCTGACGCGCACACTGTCGGTGATGTTGACGAAGGTCAGCATCGTTTGGGCGTTGGAAAGCGGGATGACGGCGAAGTCGAGCACCAGGCCGGTGCGCAGCTCCAGCACGCCCTGGCAGGAGGGCCGCTCGTCATCGAAGCTGGTGATGATATGGGCAAAACGCTTCCAGCCGTCCGGCTTGTCATAGGACGGCGCGCAGGCCTGTTCGATGGCGCGGATATGGGTGCCGGATTTCGCCTCGGCCTCGCTGATACCCCAGAGCGCACGGAAGGCTGGGTTGGAGAGGCGGATGCGTCCGTCCGGGCTGAACACGGCGACGCCTTCGGCCAGATGGTCGATCGTCTCGTCCTGCACCTGTACAAGCGTATTGTAGCGCGTCTCGAGATCGACCTTTTCGGTCAGGTTCTCGAACACCCAGGTCGCGCCACCCTGCGGCCGCGCAGTGGCGAAGACACGCAGCGTCTGGCCGTTCGGCAGGTGCCAGAGGTCGGTCTGGGTGTCGATGGCGCGGTAGACGGAAAGCGCGGTGTCCTTCCACTGTTTCCAGTTGAGCTGTTCCGGCAGCTTTCCGTTGGCGCGCAGGCGGTCGAGCAGTTCGCCATTGCCGGGTTTGCCCTCGAGGAAGGCCGTGTCGATCTCCCACATACGCTGGAAGGCCTGGTTGTAGAATTGCAGGCGCTGCTCGCCGTCGAAGATGGCGACGGGGGTCGCGAGATGATCGAGCGTCTCGGCGTGGCTCTTCAGCGTGCGCACCAGCTCCTCGCGCACCGCCTCGATGTCGGAGACATTGACGGCGATGCCGGCCGAACCTGTCGGGCTGCGTGCATCGACGACGTCGAAGAAGCTGCGGTTGCCGTGTACGACAGTCGAGACCTTGTCGCGGAACGGCGCATCATAGGTGCTGGCGGCGCGGATCTTTTCGCGCGCGATGGTCGGCAGCAGCTCGCGCCCCTCGGCCACGGCGCCGGCGGCATCCTTGGCCTCGACGGCTTCGGCATAGGCCTCGTTCACCCACGCGAGCGAGCCGTCGGCCGCGCGCTGCCAGACGGGCAGGTCGATCTGGTCGAGCAGGCCCTGCAGCGTGGTGAGCGCCTGGACCAGCCGGTCGCGCTCCAGCCTCAGTTCGGCAGCTTCCGCGCGCAGGTTGTTCAGCGCGACGAAGCGCACGAAGGCCTGGCCGCCGGAAACGCGTCCCTGCGCTTCCAGCACTTCCTCGCGGCTCGTTTCGAGGATCAGGTCGAAACTCTGCGCCTGCGAGCGCAGCTTTTCGACGGCGCGCTCGATTTCGGCGGCGGAGGTCGGCTTCAGCCAGCGGCCGAAGGCGAGGAAGTCGCGGTCGGCCAGCGGCGCTCCGGTCTCTGCCGGAAGCTGGCCCAGGAATTCTGGTTTATCCGAAAGGCCGTCCCAGACGACGATGCGCCGGTCCTTGTCGCCGATCAGTGCCTGGAGACGGGAAACATTGTGGCGCGCATCGGAAAGATGCGCCTTCAGTTCGCGGCTTTCCGCTTCCATGCGGCCACGCTGGCGGATCATCCAGATCGCCGAAACCATCGCTGCCGACATCACGCCGAGCAGCATGGAAACGGTGACGATCTCCGTGGTGGCGAGATAGGGGCCGGCGGCATGCGCCGGGCCGGCAAGCGCCGTCAGCGCCGAGCCGGCCGACAGTGCCGATACGAGACGGCGCTTGCTGCCCGTAAACCATTCATTAACCATAAATTTATTCTGCGCATAGGAATGCGCCCTGTCCCGCCCCGGCATGGCAAAAGCCTGCCCGGAACGGCCTCGTTTTGTGTCCGCCATCATCCCCGGTCTGTCTCCGTCCGTTTGCCGCCTGATCGACAAGACATCCCAATCCGGCGCGAAGGGTCCGCATCTGCACGCCGAATCAATGCTTTAAAAGATACTTGTTTCCAGAATCGTCGGGAAGGGATGCGCCCAAAAAAGAAGCTGCGCGCCTTGTCAAGCGCGCAGCCCCTAGATGTTGTGGATAACCTGGGTAAGGATCAGTACCTGTAGTGCTCGGCCTTGAACGGACCCTGGGTCGTCACGCCGATATAGCCGGCCTGTTCTTCGGAGAGCTCCGTCAGGCGCGCACCGAGCTTGGCGAGGTGCAGGCGCGCGACCTTCTCGTCGAGCTGCTTGGGCAGAACGTAGACTTCGTTCTGGTAGGCGTCGCCCTTGGTGAAGAGCTCGATCTGGGCGAGAACCTGGTTGGAGAACGAGGCGGACATCACGAAGGACGGGTGGCCGGTGGCGTTGCCGAGGTTGAGCAGGCGTCCCTCGGACAGCAGGATCATGCGGTTGCCCTTCGGGAACTCGATCATGTCGACCTGCGGCTTGATGTTCGTCCACTTGAAATTGCGGAGCGACGCGACCTGGATCTCGTTGTCGAAGTGGCCGATATTGCCGACGATCGCCATGTCCTTCATCTCGCGCATATGGTCGACGCGGATGACGTCCTTGTTGCCGGTGGTCGTGATGAAGATGTCGGCGGTGGAGACGACGTCTTCGAGCTGCACGACTTCAAAACCGTCCATGGCGGCCTGGAGGGCGCAGATCGGGTCGATTTCCGTCACCTTGACGCGGGCGCCGGCGCCCTTCAGCGATGCAGCCGAACCCTTGCCGACGTCGCCATAGCCGCAGACGACGGCAACCTTGCCGGCCATCATCACGTCGGTGCCGCGGCGGATGCCGTCGACCAGCGATTCCTTGCAGCCGTACTTGTTGTCGAACTTCGACTTGGTGACGCTATCGTTGACGTTGATCGCCGGGAAGGGCAGCAGGCCCTTCTGCTGGAGCTGGTAGAGACGGTTGACGCCGGTGGTGGTCTCTTCCGTCACGCCCTGGATGGCATCGCGCTGCTTGGTGAACCAGCCCGGGGAAGCGGCGAGGCGCTTCTTGATCTGTGCGAAGAGGATCTCTTCTTCTTCCGAGCCCGGGTTGACCAGAATGTTCTCGCCGGCTTCGGCGCGGGCGCCAAGCAGGATGTACATGGTGGCGTCGCCGCCATCGTCGAGGATCATGTTGGAAAGACCGCCATCGGCCCACTGGAAGATCTTGTCGGTGTATTCCCAGTATTCGGTGAGGGTTTCGCCCTTCACGGCATAGACCGGGATGCCGGCGGCGGCGATCGCGGCAGCGGCGTGGTCCTGCGTGGAGAAGATGTTGCATGAGGCCCAGCGGACATCGGCGCCGAGCGCGACCAGCGTCTCGATGAGTACGGCGGTCTGGATGGTCATGTGCAGCGAGCCGGTGATGCGCGCGCCCTTGAGCGGCTTGGCAGCGCCGAACTCTTCGCGGCACGCCATCAGGCCTGGCATTTCGGTCTCGGCGATCTGAATTTCCTTGCGGCCGAAATCGGCAAGCGCGATGTCGGCGACGTGGTAGTCCTTCGTGGTGGTCATGGGGTCTCCAGCCTTTTGGCACGTGCAGCAACGAAATTGCCTGCGCCCGTGCGTGGAACGAACAGATACTATTCGTGATGGCGCTTCCTATCAGGAAATGCCGGCTGGAGCAACAGGATATAAAGAAGTCTTTATATCCTTATGTCGGCGCTTGGTTTACATTTCTTCGCCGAAACGATCGGCCACCAGCGCGTCGAGGGCGTCGAGCACCTCGCGTGCCTGGACGCCGACCGCCGTCACCAGCACGGAACAGCCGGGGCTGGCGGCCAGCATCATCAGGCCCATGATCGATGTGCCGCCCACCGTCATTCCGTCCTTGGAGACGGTGACTTCGGCGTCGTAGCCATCGACTGTCTGGACGAATTTCGCCGAGGCGCGGGCATGGAGACCGCGCTTGTTGATGATGAGAAGCTCTTTCGAGACGGTCATGGACGGCGGAAAACCCTATTTGCCACTGAGCACGCGGCTTGCCACGTTGATATATTTGCGGCCGGCCTCGGAGGCGTCGATCAGCGCCTTCTCCATATTGTTCTCACCGCGAATGCCGGCGAGCTTGATCAGCATGGGAAGGTTGACGCCGGCAATCACCTCGATTCCGTTGCCGTTCATCACGGAAATGGCGAGGTTGGACGGCGTGCCGCCGAACATGTCAGTGAGGATGATGACCCCATTGCCCTGGTCGGCAAGCATCACCGCCTCCAGGATATCCTGGCGACGCTGGTCCATGTCGTCCTCGGGGCCGATGCAGACGGTCTCGATTGCCTTTTGCGGACCAACGACATGCTCAAGGGCGTGCCGGAATTCTTCCGCCAGCTTGCCATGGGTGACAAGCACCAGTCCGATCATCAGCAGTCGCTCCAGTTTCCCAACTCAAACGGACGGCGGAATACCGCAACGCAACAATTCCGTCCACCGTTGGGGTGGCCATCATGTCAATGAAAAGACCAAGTGCAAGCCCAAAATGCCCGATTTCGTGTTTTCTCGGGGCTTTTGCGGTCAACTCTCGAGGATTTCCGGGTGAATTGCGATCAAGGTCGAAAAAGCACTCACGCTAGGGAAGAGCGGCAGCCGCGTGAGGGGCAGGAGGAGCGACGGTAGAACCGTGACGGTTTCCCCTTCCGGCGGCAGGCGCTCGGTAAATGGCGGCTCCATCGGGCGTATCGCCCTGATGAGAACGGCCGCCTCGATCGTCTGCACCGCGACGATGCCGGCCCCGCGGACCTCCGCCAGACCCGCAATGCTTTCTGGCGCACGGGCGATGAGCCGGCCGTTCGTTTCGGAAACGAAAACCTGGTCGTCGCTGACAAGGGCGGCGAAGAGGCCGCGGGCGCGGGCCTCGCCGATGCAGTGGAGCGCGACCGCACTCTTGCCCGTGCCGGAGGGGCCGATGAACAGAAAGCCGCGTGTGCCGATCACGATCGCCGTCCCGTGCACGTTGGCGGGGGGGGTCATTTTTGCGTCCCGGTCGGCAACGACAGTGTGAAGCGCGCGCCCGCCAGTTCGCCGGTCGCCTTGTCGACGATGTTGTCGGCCTTCAGCGTGCCGCCATGGGCTTCGGCGATCTGCCGCGAGATGGAGAGGCCGAGGCCGGAATTCTGGCCGAAATCCTCGGTGGCCGGGCGGTCCGTGTAGAAGCGCTCGAAGATGCGGTCGATGTTTTCCGCCTGGATGCCGGGGCCGTTGTCCTCAATCTGGATGATGCAGCGGTCGTTCCGCCCGCGCGACAGGCGCACGACGATGCGCCCGCCGGGGTCCGGCACGAAGGAGCGGGCGTTTTCGATGAGGTTCGTGACGATCTGGCCGATGCGCAGCTCGTAGCCGGATATCTCGAACTTCGCCTTCGGATTGTCCTTGCGGTCCACCACGAAATCGAGGGTCACCGGCTTCTTGCGCGTGTTGACCTGCCGCGAGATGTCGATGAGGTCGCCGAGCAGTTTCTCGAGATCGACAGTGCGGGCATCGCTGCGGGCAAGCTCGGCATCGAGGCGGGAGGCATCGGAAATATCGCTGATCAGGCGGTCGAGACGGCGAACGTCATGCTGGATGATGTCGAGCAGCCGCTTTTTCGATTCATCCGTCCGCGCCAGCGGCAGCGTCTCGACGGCGCTGCGCAGCGAGGTCAGCGGGTTCTTCAGCTCGTGGCTGACATCGGCGGCAAAGCTCTCGATCGCGTCGATGCGGTCATAGAGCGCGTTCGTCATCTGGCGAAGCGCAATCGAAAGGTTTCCGATCTCGTCCTGGCGTGCCGAGAAATCGGGGATCTCCTCGCGCTCCTTGGCGCCGCGCCGCACGCGGATCGCCGCCGCCGAAAGCCGGCGCAGCGGGTTGGCGATGGTGCTGGAAAGCAGCAGCGACAGCGCGATGTTGACGAGGCCGGCAACGCCCGCGACACGCATGATGGCGAGACGCTCGGCATGCACGATCTTGTCGATGTCGCCTGCCTGGGTCGAGAGCAGCAGCACGCCGAGCACCGCGCGAAACCGCTGCACGGGCACGGCGACCGAGACGATCAGCTCGCCCTTGTCGTTGACGCGCACGACCGCGCCGCGCACGCCGGTCAGCGCATTCATCACTTCCGGATAGATCGAGCCGTCACCGCCGGGCGCTTCCTTGTATTGCGGCAGGTTGCTCGGCTGCAGGATGCGGTTGAACCAGACGTTCATGCGCTCGATGAGGCTGGTGCTTTCCGGTTCCACCGGCGGCAGATCGAAGCGCAGCACCTGGCCCTGCGTATAGAGATGCCGCGAATCGAGCAGCAGGTTGGCGTCCGTGTCGTAGATGCGCGCACGGGTGCGTGTCGGCGAGATCAGCCGCCGGAGGACCGGCGCTACGCGCTCCGGATTGATCGGGAATTCGAGGTCCTCGTCGTTCGGCAGCGGTGTGATGCTTTGGCCGGCCTGCAGCTCCAGCAGCTTTTCCGGGTCGATGGTGATCGAGTTGGTATCGACGGAAGCGGAAGCGGAGATCGCCCCGGCGATGATTTCGCCCTGGGTCAGGAGGCTCTCGACGCGCGCGTCGATCAGGCCCTCGCGGAACTGGTTGAGATAGAGGATGCCGGCGACGAGCACGACGAGCGCGACGAGGTTGAAGAACAGGATACGGCGTGTCAGGCTCGAAAAGACGGCATTGCCGAAGATGCGGCGGGCCAGCGTGAAGGGATGGGTCCAGCGGCGGCGCAGGGAGCGCGGCGCTGGGCGGCCCTCGACGTCTTCCCCATCCTTTTCCGGCGCTGTCTGCAACAAGCGGGTCTATCCTTCATGCGGCGCAACGCCGCTGACCGCGGCATGCCATCGCCGCCGCGGTCCATGCAAGCGAAATCGCGTCTCAGGCCATCTCGCGGAAACGATAACCGACGCCATAGAGCGTTTCGATCATGTCGAAGTCGGTATCGACCATCTTGAACTTCTTGCGAAGGCGCTTGATGTGGCTGTCGATGGTGCGGTCGTCGACATAGACCTGCTCGTCATAGGCCGCATCCATCAGCGAATCGCGGCTTTTGACGACGCCCGGGCGCTGCGCCAGCGAGTGGAGGATGAGGAATTCGGTGACGGTGAGCGTGACAGGCTCGCCCTTCCAGGTGCAGGTGTGGCGCTCCTGGTCCATGACGAGCTGGCCGCGCTCCAGCGAGCGGGCCGCAATCTCGCCGGCCTTTGCCGCGCTGCCGGCAGCACCCGCGGAGGCTGCGGCCTCGCGGCTCGAGGCCCGGCGCAGGATCGCCTTGACGCGCTCCACCAGGAGGCGCTGCGAGAACGGCTTGGTGATGAAATCGTCCGCGCCCATCTTCAGCCCGAACAGCTCGTCGATCTCCTCGTCCTTCGAGGTGAGGAAGATGACGGGGATATCGGATTTCTGGCGCAGCCGGCGCAAGAGCTCCATGCCGTCCATGCGCGGCATCTTGATGTCGAAAATCGCCAGATGCGGCGGTCGGGCAAGAAGGCCGTCGAGGGCCGAGGCGCCGTCCGTATAGGTCTCGACCTTGTAGCCTTCTGCCTCCAGAGCGATCGACACGGATGTCAGAATATTCCGGTCGTCGTCAACGAGTGCGATCGTCTGCATCCTGCTAGTCTCCATATTCATCGGCGCCTTTCCCGACCTCGGATCGTTTCCTGTCCTGGATCTGATGCGCCTTCCTGGGGGTAAAGGTGGAACAAATTGTGGCGAAGATAAAGGGAGACGTTTCGGGCGTGCCGGCCAAGTCATTTTTAAATCGATTATTCAAACGATTAAAAAAGTAACATAATTCTTTAAATCGATTAATTAATTGATATCATTGCCTAATTTCTATTTTCCTCTTGTCTTTGTGACAGCTGCGCATTAGGTTCCGGCAAAATTCACACCAGTCTTGTCGCCTTGGAGGAAAACTGGACCATGCAGGAACTTGGCGTTCGCAACCCCGCTCAGGGGCTCACCGCGATGGGTATCCACACCAACGGCACGGTCCGGTACAACTTTGCTGCTGAGGCTCTCTATGAAGAGGCCCTCGGTCGTGGCGAAGCGGTCAAGACCGCCCATGGCGCCCTTCGCGCCCTCACCGGCCAGCACACCGGCCGTTCGCCCAAGGACAAGTTCGTCGTGCGCGACGAAAACACCGAAGGCGCCATCTGGTGGGACAACAACAAGGCCGTCTCGCGCGAGCATTTCGACGTGCTGCACGCCGACATGCTGGCCCATGCCGCCGATCGCGACCTTTTCGTGCAGGATCTCGTCGGCGGTGCCGATACCGACTACGCCCTGCCGACCCGCGTCGTCACGGAACTCGCCTGGCACTCGCTGTTCATCCGCAACCTGCTCATCCGCCCGGAAGAGAAGGACCTTGCGGCCTTTGCCCCGAAGCTGACGATCATCGACCTGCCGACCTTCAAGGCCGATGTCGAGCGCCACGGCGCCCGCACGGAAACCATGATCGCCTGTGACCTGACCCGCGGCATCGTGCTCATTGCCGGCACCTTCTACGCCGGTGAGATGAAGAAGTCGGTCTTCACCGTTCTGAACTGGCTGCTGCCGTCGGAAAAGGTCATGCCGATGCACTGCTCGGCCAATGTCGGCCCGGATGGTGACGCTGCCGTGTTCTTCGGCCTGTCGGGTACCGGCAAGACGACGCTGTCGGCCGACCCGACCCGCACGCTGATCGGCGATGACGAGCATGGCTGGGGCGAAAACGGCATCTTCAACTTCGAAGGCGGCTGCTACGCCAAGGCGATCCGCCTTTCGGCCGAAGCCGAGCCGGAAATCTACGCGACGACGCAGCGTTTCGGTTCCGTCCTCGAGAACGTCGTGCTCGACGCGAACGGCGTGCCTGATTTCAACGACGGCTCGCTGACGGAGAACACCCGCTGCGCCTATCCGCTGGATTTCATCCCGAACGCCAGCAAGACCGGTCGCGCACCGCACCCGAAGACGATCATCATGCTGACGGCCGATGCCTTCGGCGTCATGCCGCCGATCGCCAAGCTGACGCCGGACCAGGCCATGTACCACTTCCTTTCCGGCTACACCGCCAAGGTTGCCGGCACCGAGCGTGGCGTGACCGAGCCGGAAGCCACCTTCTCGACCTGCTTTGGTGCCCCCTTCATGCCGCGCCACCCGACGGTCTACGGCAATCTCCTGAAGGAGCTCATCGCCGAGCACGGCGTCGATTGCTGGCTGGTCAACACCGGCTGGACGGGCGGCGCTTACGGCGAAGGCCGTCGCATGCCGATCAAGGCGACGCGCACCCTGCTCGCCAGCGCGCTCGACGGCTCTCTGAAGGACGCGCTGTTCCGCCGTGACGACAATTTCGGCTTCCAGGTGCCCGTTTCGGTGCCGGGTGTGGACACGAAGATTCTCGACCCGCGTTCGACCTGGGCCAATGGCGCTGCCTATGACAAGCAGGCCCAGAAGCTCGTCGACATGTTCATCGCGAACTTCGAAAAGTTCGAGGACCATGTCGATGGCGGCGTGCGCGATGCCGCGCCGGGCCTGAAAGTTGCCGCCGAATAAGGCTTTTTGGCAATGATTCACGTGAAACCCGGCCCCTGCGGCCGGGTTTTTCGTCGGTATTTTCCTTTCCGGCGGCAGCTTCCCGTTTCGCCCGGTGCCGGTTAAAACGGCCGGGAAAGGAATTTCCATGGCAAGCGCGCCCCTCTACATCAAGAGTTCGATCACGATTGCCGGCTGGGAACTGACCGAGCAGTTCGTGCTGGCCGGCGGCCCGGGCGGGCAGAACGTCAACAAGGTCTCGACGGCTGTGCAGCTCTTCTTCGACCTGCGCAACTCGCCCTCGCTGAACGACCGGGTGAAGGCCAACGCGGAACGGCTCGCCGGCCGCAAGGTCTCCAAGGACGGCGTGCTGCTGATCGAGGCGAACCGCTTTCGCAGCCAGGAGCGCAATCGCGAGGATGCGCGCGAGCGGCTGAAGGAGCTGATCCTCAAGGCGGCCGAACCGCCGCCGCCGATCCGCAAGAAGACGAAGCCGACGAAAGGTTCGGTCGAACGCCGGCTCAAGGAAAAATCGGGCCGATCGGACGTCAAGCGCATGCGGGCCAAGCCCGGCGGCGAATGATTGCCACAACCTGGCCGTTTAACGGTGAGAGTGAAACGAGAGCTTTCCTTTGCGGAAAGGCTCTGCTTAAGTTCGGAAAACCAGGCAAAAAAGACCAGGGAGGTAGCCATGGGTCTCTTCAGCTTTATCAAGAACGCCGGCAAGAAGCTCGGCATCGGCGACGACGAAGCGCCGGAGGCCGAGGCGGTCAAGAAGGAGCTCGATTCCTTCGATCTCGGCACGCAGAATGTCGAAGTCTCCGTGGAGGGTGACAAATGTGTGCTGAAGGGTGTCGTGGCCGACCAGACGGCCTTCGAAAAGGCCGTCATCGCCGTGGGCAATACGCTGGGGATTTCCAAGGTGGAGGCCGCCGATCTCAAGGTCGCACCGGCCGATTCCGGCCTGAAACTCGAAAAAATCGACCTGACGGAACTCCTGAAAGTCTCCGCGCCCGCCAATGACCCGACCCTTCACACGGTCAAGAAGGGCGACAATCTCTGGAAGATCGCCGAGGCCTATTACGGCAAGGGCAAGGGCACCAAGCACACTTTGATCTTCGACGCCAACCGCCCGATGCTCTCCCACCCGGACAAGATCTATCCCGGCCAGGTGCTGCGCATTCCGGACCTGGCGGAAGCGTGAACCGCGCAGACTGCGGGATGTGTCATGGCTGAGCGCGGCCTCGCCCCGGGGCTGCGCTACTTCCCCGACCATTTTGATCGCTCGGCCCAGGAGGCCCTGGTCGCCGCTATCAGGCAGATCGTGGCCGAGGCGCCGCTCTTCGTGCCGCGCATGCCGAAGACCGGCAAGCCGATGTCCGTGCGCATGACCAATTGCGGCTCGCTCGGCTGGGTGACGGACAAGGACGGCGGCTATCGTTATCAGCCGACCCATCCCGAGACCGGCCGCCCCTGGCCGGCCATTCCCGAGGCTCTTCTCGCCCTGTGGAACGCGGTATCCAGCTTCGGAAAGCCGCCGGAGGCCTGCCTCGTCAATTTCTATGATCCGGATGCCAAGATGGGCCTGCACCAGGATCGGGACGAGACTGAATTTGCAGCGCCTGTCGTGTCCGTTTCGCTTGGCGACCAGTGCCTGTTCCGCGTCGGCGGTGTTTCCCGCAGCGATCCGACACGGTCGTTCCGCCTCTCAAGCGGCGACGTTTTCGTGTTCGGCGGGGAAAGCCGGTTGATCTTTCACGGGGTTGACCGGATCTATCCCGGCACGTCGACGCTTTTGAAGAACGCCGGGCGCATCAATCTGACGCTCCGCCGGGTCAATCCATAGCCGGCTCAGAGCTTGCGCAGCGCCACCGTCTCGATGAGGTGGTTCTCGCCCTTCTGCAGGATGAGATCGGCGCGCGGGCGGGTCGGCAGGATGTTCTGGTGCAGGTTCTTCAGGTTGATGTTGCGCCAGAGATTTTCCGCGATCGTCAGCGCCTCGTCCTCGCTGATCGTCGCGTACCGGTGGAAGTAGGAATCGGGGTTGCGGAAGGCGGTTTCCCGAAGGCGCATGAAACGATCCACATACCAGGTGTGGATCAGCGTCTCCTCCGCGTCGATATAGATCGAGAAATCGAAGAAATCCGAGACCATCGGCACGATCTTGCCGTCGGCCGGCAGATTGCGTGACTGGAGCACGTTGATACCCTCGAAGATCAGGATATCCGGCCGGTCGATGGTGCGGAAGGCGTTGGGCAACACGTCATAGGTGAGGTGCGAATAGGTCGGTGCCTTGACGTCCTTCTTGCCGGCCTTGATGGCCGAGAGAAAACGCAGCAGTGCGCCGATGTCGTAACTCTCCGGGAAACCCTTGCGCTCCATCAGGTTTTCGCGCTGGAGCACCGCGTTCGGATAGAGAAAACCGTCGGTCGTCACGAGATCGACCTTGGGGCTGGAAGGCCAGCGGGACAGCAGCTCCATCAGGATGCGGGCGGTGGTCGACTTGCCGACGGCGACAGAACCCGCAATGCCGATGACATAGGGGGTCTTGGCCTCGTCCGAGAGGCTGAGGAAGCGTTTGCGCTGCTCGAACAGGATCTGCGAGGATTCGACATGGGCCGAAAGCAGGCGCGACAGCGATAGGTAGATGCGCCTGACTTCGTCGAGGTCGATCGGGTCATTCAGCGAGCGCAGGCGCTGCACCTCGTCGGCGGTCAGCGTCAGCGGCGTGTCGGCCCGGAAGCGCGCCCACTCGTCTGCCGAAAAAAAGCGGTAGGGAGAATAGTCGCGGTTGCCGAAATCGTCCGGAATATCCGCCTGGTCCTTGTCGCGCACTGCCTGGATCATCAACTCTTCCGGCTGGCCTTCTCCACGAGGCCGGACTGGTTCGTCCGCCGCTCCAGCTCCTCCATGACATCTTGTAACGCGACGCCGCCGATTTTCAATACGACGATCAGATGATAGAGCAAATCGGCCGTTTCGCTCGTTAAAGCGGCCTTTTCGCCCTCAATCGCCGCGATAACCGTCTCGATCGCCTCTTCTCCGAGCTTCTTTGCCGCCTTTTGCTGCCCGGCGGCCACGAGCTTGGCCGTCCAGCTTTCCGACGGATCGGCCTTGGCGCGGGCGTCGACGATGCGTTCGAGATCGGCAAGGGAAAAGTCGCTCATCGCTCTCTCCTCAGTCGAGCCGCATGGCAATGCCATGCTCGGCCATGTAGCGTTTCGCTTCGCCCACCGTATAGGTGCCGAAGTGGAAGATGGAGGCCGCCAGCACCGCCGTCGCATGGCCGTCGCGCACGCCCTCGACGAGATGGTCAAGCGTGCCGACGCCGCCCGAGGCGATGACCGGCACAGAGACGCGGTCGGCGATGGTGCGGGTCAGGGCGATGTCATAGCCGCCCTTCTGGCCGTCGCGGTCCATGGAGGTAAGCAGCAGCTCGCCCGCGCCGCGTTCCACCATCTTTTCGGCGAAGGCGACGGCGTCGATGCCGGTCGGCTTGCGGCCGCCATGGGTGAAGATTTCCCAGCGGTCTTCCTCGCCGTCCTGCGAAACCTTCTTCGAATCGATCGAGACGACGATGCACTGATTGCCGAATTTGTCGGCCGCTTCCGCCACGAAATCCGGATTGGCGACGGCGGCCGAGTTGATCGAGACCTTGTCGGCGCCGGCAAGCAGCAGCTTGCGGATATCCGCCACCGCGCGCACGCCGCCGCCGACGGTGAGCGGCATGAAACAATGGTCGGCCGTGCGCGCCACGACGTCGAAGATCGTGTCGCGGTTGTCCGAGGAAGCGGTAATGTCGAGGAAGCAGAGTTCGTCGGCACCGGCCGCATCATAGGCCTTGGCCGATTCCACGGGGTCGCCGGCATCGACGAGGTTGACGAAGCTGACGCCCTTGACGACGCGGCCGTCCTTCACGTCGAGGCAGGGAATGACGCGGGCCTTGAGGGTCAAAGGACGGCCTCCTTCTTCTTGTTTTGCGCGTCCTCGCCGCTATGCGGCTGCGGGCGTCGCGGGCCGTCCTTCACGTCGAGGCAGGGAATGACGCGGGCCTTGAGGGTCATGCGGCTTCTCCTCGTATCATGGCCAGCGCCTCGGCGGGATCGATCCGCCCGTCATAGAGCGCCCGGCCGGAAATCGCGCCCTCCAGCTTGCGGGCATCCGGCGCGACGAGGCGGCGGATGTCGTCCATCGAGGCAAGGCCGCCGGAGGCGATGACGGGAATGGAGACGGCGTCGGCGAGTTCCAGCGTCGAAGCCCAGTTGATGCCGGCCAGAATGCCGTCGCGGTCAATGTCCGTATAGATGATCGCGGCAACGCCGGCGCCTTCGAATTTTTTGGCAAGCTCGATCACGCCGAGTTCGGAGGCTTCCGCCCAGCCCTCGACGGCGACCTTGCCGCCCTTGGCGTCGATGCCGACCGCCACCTTGCCGGGGAACTTCTTGCAGGCCTCGATGACGAGCGCGGGATCCCGCACGGCGATCGTGCCGAGGATGACGCGGGAGAGACCGCGCGAAAGCCAACTTTCGATATGGTCGAGTGTGCGTATGCCGCCGCCGAGCTGCACCGGGTTCTTCGTCGCCTTGAGAATGGCATCGACAGCGGCGCCGTTGACGCTTTCCCCGGCAAAGGCGCCGTTGAGGTCGACGACGTGCAGCCATTCAAAACCCTGGTCTTCAAAAGCTTTCGCCTGGGCGGCCGGGTCGGGATTGTAGACGGTGGCCTGGTCCATGTCGCCGAGCTTGAGGCGAACGCACTGGCCGTCTTTCAGGTCGATGGCGGGAAAGAGGATCATGTTACGGCTTCCAGCGCAGGAAATTGGTGATGAGGGCAAGGCCGAGCGTCTGGCTCTTTTCCGGATGGAACTGCGCGCCGGCCTTGTTGCCGTCGGCGACGAAGGCGGTCATCGGGCCGCCATAGCCGACGGTCGCGACCACGTCGTCGGGGTTTTCGGCCGCGAGGTGGTAGGAGTGCACGAAATAGGCGTGCAGCGTCTCCGGAATGCCCTCGAAGAGCGGATGCGCGTAGCGGCGGTTGAGCGTGTTCCAGCCGATCTGCGGAATTTTCAGCTCCGGATCGTCGGGCGTCATCCTGACGACATCGCCCCTGATCCAGCCGAGGCCTTCGGTGGTGGTCTTTTCGAGGCCGCGCGAGGACATGAGCTGCATGCCGACGCAGATGCCGAGGAAGGGACGGGCTTTCGCCTCGACGGTCTCGCGCAGCGCCTCGACCATGCCGGGCACGGCATCAAGGCCGCGACGGCAATCGGCATAGGCGCCGACGCCGGGCAGCACGATGCGATCCGCGCTGGCGACGCGCTCGGCCTTGTCCGTCAGGTCGATCTCGGCGGTAATGCCGGCTTCGCGCGCGGCGCGTTCGAAGGCTTTGGTGGCCGAGCGCAGGTTGCCCGAACCGTAGTCGATGATTGCAACGCGCATCTCAGCGTCCTTCCTTGAAACCGACGAGGCCGAGCATGGGAGCGTGCCGGCGCGGGGAGGTTTCGGCTGCCGGCAGGGAAACGGTATGACGCGTCTCCGGTTCGCCGGTCCTGATGTCCATGTAGTAAATCTCTTCCGCCGTTGCACGGTCGTCTGCCGCTATGGCCGCGTCCACCGTCCAGCCGGCCCGGCGCAGGCCGGCGACGATCATCGTGGGGCCTTCAAGCGCGACGAGAAGATTGGTCGCAAGGCAGATGCCGAGGCCGGCAAGGCCGAAGACCGGATGCTCGGAAATGGCGGAGCCCAGCGCGGCGAGCGCGAAAACAAGGGCTGCGGCCAGCCACGCGCGATGCCACAGCAGCCAGAGGAACGGTACGAAGAACGCGATCCACGAAAAACGATCACGGATGATCCGGGCGTTCTCATCCTGGGATTTTGCACCCGGCGGTATCAGAAAGAGGAACGTGGCCATATCGACAGGCCTCCATCTTGTGCCTTGCTCAGGCCAGCGAACCCTTCGTCGAGGGAACGCGGCCCGCCTGGCGGGGATCGATCTCGGTCGCGGTGCGCAGCACACGCGCGACGGCCTTGAAGCACGTCTCCGAGATATGATGGTTGTTCGCGCCGTAGATGTTCTGGATATGCAGGGTGATGCCGGCATGCTGGGCGAGCGCATTGAAGAACTCGCGCACCAGCTCGGTGTCGAAGGTGCCGATCTTCGGGGCGGAGAAGGTGACGTTCCACACGAGGAACGGGCGGCCGGAAACATCGACGGCAGCGCGGGTCATCGTCTCGTCCATGGCGAGATCGAGCGAGGCGTAGCGCGTGATGCCGCGGCGGTCGCCGAGCGCCTTGGCGATGGCCTGGCCTATGGCGATGCCGGTGTCTTCGACCGTGTGGTGGTCGTCGACATGCAGGTCCCCTTCGGTCTTGATGTCCATGTCGATGAGCGAATGGCGCGCGAGCTGGTCGAGCATATGATCGAAGAAACCGACGCCCGTCGAAATGGTCGACGTGCCGGTGCCGTCGATATTGACGGTGACGGCGACGGAGGTCTCGTTCGTCTTGCGCGAAACGCTGGCGGTGCGGCTCATTGCGGTCTCCGGTAGAGTGTCGCCGCTCCTTAACAGGGCTCTTGGGAAAAGGCCAGTGTTTCGCAGGTTTTCGGTGCAGGGGGAAACGGCCCGCAGGTCGCCCATCGGGGTTTGAAACCAGTCCGGTCCGGAGAACCGCGCGAAAGCGTTGCCTCTGGGAGTGTAGGATGGTGGCTTCGCTTTCGCGCGGCCCAGGCGTTCTTCGGAGGCGGTCTGTCCTCCTTCAGGCATGGTGAAGGCTTCGCTGCGCAGTTTGCCGGCGCGTGTGCCTTTTCCGAAAACCGCGTTCCGCGCTTTTCGAGGACATGCGCCGCCGTCCTGCTTGCATGGCGGACCCAAGCCGACCCCGCGACCCGGGGAAGGGGGAAGCCTGTGACGTCGCGCACCCGCCGGCCCGATCCCCAAGGAAGGGAAGGGCCATGAGGCACCGTGGCGCTCCACGCCTCTTTCGCCCCCGCCGTACGTTTCGGCGGATATCGAAAGCGCCTCCTCCCGCCCGCATCGACACGTTACGCGATCCGTCCGGCGGCGAAAGGACGTTCAGGATAGGACGGGTTTTGGAGACGGGGAAAATCGGGGTGTAAAAAAGGGCAGAAGTGGGGATCGACGCCGGCGTGATCAGGCAGGTCGCCACATTGGGAAGCCGTTGCCACACCCTCCGTCATCCTCGGGCTTGACCCGAGGATCCATGTCACATCCTCCGGTGTGCCGTGAGGAGTGGATCTTCGGGTCAAGCCCGAGGATGACGGAGGAGGGGGGTGGGAGGGGCGTGCGGGTTGGGGAGAGCGATGCAAGCATGCCGGCATCGCCCGCCGCCACCTCACTTCTTCTTCGTTGCGCTCTCGCTGTTCTTCACCTGCGAGCCCAGAGTGGGTGCGGCTTTGGCTGCCACCTTGTCCTTCTTGGGTTTGCGCGTTTCCTTGTTGCTGCGAACCTGTCCTTTGGCCATTGCCGTAACCCCTTTTGTTGACGGGAGACCATAACCTGCTCATCGCACGGGGAAAGCAAGGTTTATTTTGCAGTGAGACGCAGACCCGCGGCGGTGCCGTAAGGGGTCGCGCAGCGGCCTGGCGGCGGAGGGGTGCCAAGGAGGCCGCCGGCGTTTGCAATTGCCGAAACGCCGCTTACATAGGACGTAACGAAGCCGTCTCGCTGGCGGTACCCGCCCGGTCTCCGGGCCCCAGAGGTCTATTCATGAGTGAACACAATCCCTACGCTTCCATGCATGCCACGACGATCATCACCGTCCGCAAGGACGGCAAGGTGGTGATGGCGGGCGATGGCCAGGTGAGCCTTGGCCAGACCGTGATGAAAAGCAATGCGCGCAAGGTGCGCCGCCTTGCCAAGGGCGATGTCATTGCCGGTTTTGCCGGCGCCACGGCGGACGCCTTCACGCTGCTCGAACGGCTCGAAGCCAAGCTCGAGCAATATCCCGACCAGTTGATGCGCGCGGCCGTCGAGCTTGCCAAGGACTGGCGCACCGACCGCTATCTGCGCCGTCTCGAGGCGATGATGCTGGTCGCCGACAAGTCCGTCACGCTGGCGCTGACCGGCAATGGCGACGTGCTGGAGCCGGAACACGGCACCATGGCGATCGGCTCGGGCGGCAACTATGCCTATGCCGCGGCCCGCGCGCTGATGGATACGGACAAGTCGGCGGAAGAGATCGCGCGGCGCGCCATGCAGATCGCCGGCGACATCTGCGTCTACACCAACCACAATTTCGTGGTCGAGACGCTGGATGCCGACCGATAGGGCCTACGCCTTCCGGCCGGTGACGGACGCCGACCTGCCGATGCTGGAACGGTGGCTGAACGTGCCGCATGTCCGGCGCTGGTGGGGCGAACCGGCGGACGAAGTCGCCGGCATCAAGGCGGATTTCGACGAGCCGTCGATGGAGTCCTTCATCGTGCTCCATGATGGAAAGGAATTTGCCTATCTGCAATGTTACCGGATCGCGGCGGACGATCTGTCCTTCGGCGACCGGCCCGAACGCACCGTCGGCATCGACCAGTTCATCGGCCCTGCCGATATGGTCGGTATCGGCCACGGGCCGGCGATGATCGAAGCCTTTGTGCAAAGGGTTTTCGCCGAGGGGATGGAACGGGTCGTGCTCGATCCGCATCCCGACAATGCGCATGCCATCCGGGCCTATGAAAAGGCCGGATTCCATGCTTTCGATCAACGCATGACTGAGGACGGACCGGCGCTGATGATGGCCCGGGACCGTTGCTAGAAACGGAAAGCTGATGTCTAACTTTTCCCCCCGCGAGATCGTTTCCGAACTCGACCGCTACATTATCGGCCAGCATGACGCCAAGCGCGCTGTCGCCATCGCGCTCCGCAACCGCTGGCGCCGCCACCAGCTGGAGCCGGACCTGCGCGACGAGGTGATGCCGAAGAACATCCTGATGATCGGGCCGACGGGCGTCGGCAAGACCGAGATTTCGCGGCGCCTTGCCAAGCTTGCCGGTGCGCCCTTCGTCAAGGTCGAGGCGACCAAGTTCACCGAGGTCGGGTATGTCGGCCGCGATGTCGAGCAGATCGTGCGCGACCTCGTCGAGGTCGGCATCGGCCTGGTGCGCGAGAAGAAGCGTACCGAGGTGACGGCCAAGGCCCATATGAATGCCGAGGAACGGGTGCTCGATGCGCTGGTCGGCGCGACGGCCTCGCCTGCAACGCGCGATTCGTTCCGTAAAAAGCTGCGCGGCAACGAACTCGACGACAAGGAAATCGAGATCGACGTTGCCGATACGGGCGGCGGCATGCCCGGCGGCTTCGAGATCCCCGGCATGCCCGGCGCCAATATCGGCGTGCTGAACCTTTCCGAAATGTTCGGCAAGGCGATGGGCGGGCGCACCAAGAAGGTCAAGACGACGGTCAAGGACAGCTACAAGATCCTGATCGACGACGAATCCGACAAGCTGCTCGACAACGAGCAGATCCAGCGCGAGGCGATCCGCTCGGCCGAAAACGACGGCATCGTCTTCATCGACGAGATCGACAAGATCGCGGCGCGCGATGGCGGCATGGGCGCGGGCGTCTCCCGCGAGGGCGTGCAGCGCGACCTGCTGCCGCTCGTCGAGGGCACGACGGTTGCGACGAAGTACGGGCCGGTCAAGACGGATCACATCCTCTTCATCGCCTCCGGTGCTTTCCACGTCTCCAAGCCGTCAGACCTCCTGCCCGAGCTGCAGGGCCGCCTGCCGATCCGCGTCGAACTGCGCGCGCTGACGAAGGAGGACTTCCGTCGCATCCTCACGGAGACGGAGGCGAGCCTCATCCGCCAGTACAAGGCGCTGATGGCGACGGAAAGCGTCGAGCTCGATTTTACCGAGGACGGTATCGACGCGCTGGCCGATGTCGCGGTGCAGCTCAATGCGAGCGTCGAGAATATCGGCGCGCGGCGTCTCCAGACGGTGATGGAGCGGGTACTCGACGAGATCTCCTTCGAGGCGCCGGACAAGGGCGGCAACAAGCTCCTCATCGACGCCGCCTACGTGCACAAGCATGTCGGCGCGCTTGCCGCCAATACCGACCTGTCGCGCTACATTCTGTGACGTTTGCGCACCGGTGGCCGCCCTTGCGGCCGCCGGTGCCGGATTTTTGCAGGCAAGGCCTCTCGACAGGAGGCGCCGTGCGGCCTAGGCATGGCACGCATTTTGGCATCATTCCGACATGTTTGCGTTGCATCGGTCTGCCATGCCGACATTACGAGAAGACGGAACCGGACCCGTGCGACAGCTCATTTCCGTGCTTGCCCTTGCAGCCGCCCTCCTTGTCCAGAGCCAGACAACGGCCCTGGCGATCGATGTGGTGCCATCCGGCAACCGCAATGCCGAGCAGCCGCAGATCCCGGGCGCCTCGACGCGCCGCACCAAGGCGGGCAAGACCTCCTTCGATGCGAAATACGAGAAGGTGCGCGATCTCATCGCCAATGACGGGCAGCTGACCGGCAAGATCAAGTCCAATGCCGGCAAATACGGCATTGCGCCGATCCATATGGTCGGCGCGATCGTCGGCGAGCATACCTACAATGTCGACGCCTACGACCGGCTGCAGAGCTATTATGTGAAGGCGGCGTCCTATACCGGTTCGTTCCGCTTCGCCTATGACGGCGAAAACGTCGCCGACTTCGTCGACCGGCCGGAATTTGCCAAATGCGCCGACAAGAAGGGCTCCTATGCGCTCTGGACCTGCCGCGAGACGGTGTGGAACCGCACGTTCAAGGGCCGCACGGTCGGCGGCACGTCCTTCCCGAACAACCGCTTCAGCGCGGTGTTCTTCCAGCCCTTCTATGCCGGCCAGACCTTCGGGCTTGGCCAGATCAATCCGCTGACGGCGCTGACGCTGACGGACGACGTCGCACGCATTTCCGGCTATGACCGGCTCGACGAGAACGATGCGGCCGGCGTCTACCAGGCGATCATGGATCCCGATATCTCGCTTGCCTACATGGCCGCCTCGATCCGCCGCTCGATCGACGCCTACAAGACGATCGCCGGTGTCGATATCTCGAAGAATCCGGGGCTGACGGCGACGCTCTACAATATCGGCAATCCCGATGCGCGCGCCGCCGCCTTTGCCGCACGCCGCGCCTCCGGCGAAGTGACCTGGCCGGAGGAGAACTATTACGGCTGGCTGATCAACGACAAGCTGGCGGAACTCCAGGGCCTGCTCTAGTTTTTCAGAAGTCCGGACGCAGAACGCTCAAGCACTTTTGATGGAATTGCTCTAACTTCGGCCTACCTCTCGGCTCACCTTCCACGAAGAGCCGATTGAAAGGAGCCCGATGATGGACATGCGCCCCGAGCCGTTCGAACCGCCGGCGCCGATCCCGCGCACCGTGCCGCCGTCGAAGCTCGAGATCATCCGCACCGTGTTCCGCAATCCGCTGGAGCTCTGGGGCGAGCCCTCCTATACGCTGCCCTGGATCATGACGAGCTTCTTTGGCGAGAAGACGCTGATCGTCAACGATCCCGGCCTGATCAAGTACCTGCTCGTCGACAATGCCCAGAACTACAAGATGGCCGTGGTGCGCCAGCTCGTGCTGCGCCCGATCCTGCGCGACGGGCTGCTGACGGCCGAGGGCGGGGTGTGGCGCCGCTCGCGCAAGGCCGTCGCGCCGATCTTCACGCCGCGCCATGCCAAGGGCTTTGCCAGCCAGATGCTGGCGCAGTCCGAGCTCTATGCGCAGAAATACGAAGGATCGGACGGCACGGTCTTCGACATCGGCAACGACATGACGGAGCTCGCCTTCGCCATCCTCTCCGAGACGCTGTTTTCCGGGGAGATCGTCACCCAGTCGGAAAGTTTTGCCGACGATGTCGAGGACCTCCTGCATTCGATGGGCCGCGTCGATCCCATGGATCTCCTGCGCGCGCCGTCCTGGGTGCCGCGCGTGACGCGGATCGGCGGGCTGAAGGTGCTGAAGAAGTTCCGTGGGATCGTGCGCGACACGATGGACCTGCGTCTTGGGCGCATGAAGGACGATGAAGCCGCGCCGAACGACTTCCTGACCCTGCTTTTGCGCGCGGCGGGGCCGGAGGGGCTGACCATGGAGGAGGTGGAGGACAATATCCTCACCTTCATCGGCGCCGGCCACGAGACGACGGCGCGGGCGCTCGCCTGGACGCTCTACTGTGTCGCCAATTCGCCGCATGTGCGGGACGCGATGGAAGAGGAGATCGACCGGGTGCTGTCGAGCGGCGCCGACCCCGTCGACTGGCTCGACCGCATGCCCTGGACGCGCGCCGCCTTCGAGGAGGCGATGCGGCTCTATCCGCCGGCGCCCTCGATCAACCGCGAGGCGATCGCCGACGATGTCTGGGTGAGCCCTAAGGGCGAAAGGGTGGAGATCCCCAAGGACGTCACCATCCTCGTCATGCCCTGGACGCTGCACCGCCACGCACTGCTCTGGCAGAAGCCGCGCGCCTATATGCCGGAACGGTTCCTCCCGGAAAACCGCGAAGCGATCCACCGTTTCCAGTACCTGCCTTTCGGCGCCGGGCCGCGCATCTGCATCGGCGCGACCTTCGCCATGCAGGAGGCGATCATCGCGCTCGGCGTTCTGATGCGCCGTTTCCGTTTCGACATGACGGAAAACACGCGGCCCTGGCCCGTGCAGCGCCTGACGACGCAGCCGGCTAACGGACTGGCGTTGCGGGTGACGGCTCGTCGAGGCGCTTCTTCGATTTCTTGATCGTCTTGATCGCCGCGCAGGTCGCTTCCGGGTTCTTGCAGGGCTGGTAGACGACGATCTCGCTGCCGCTGCCGTCGTCCCAGACCGCCTGCACGGCGATGGTTTCCGCCTCGCCCGGCTTCAGATCGATATAGATCCAGTTCTGCGTTTCGTCCGACGGCAGGTTGAAGGGCAGTTCAGGGTCGCATTTGGCCAGCGGAAAGCGCTGGTCGAGCGTGTCGTTGTTGATCGAATAGCGGATCTCCGACAGGCGGCAATGCATCGTCTGCAGCGTGGTGAAATAGATCAGCTGCTGGTCGGCGAAATTGCGGAACTGCACCCAGCCCGTCTGCTTGTTGGCATCCAGCATCGCCTTGTAGACAGAGACGTCGGGGATCTGCGCCTGGTACTGTTGCTCGTCGTTCTCCTCCTGGGCGGCGACGGGCTGGCTGCCGGCCAGAAGCGCGGCGCCGAGAAGAAGGGTAGCCAGAAGCGGCTTTCGCGGGGTGGGGTCGATCACTGGGTACGCTCCTCGTTCTTTCACCTTATGTCGCCGGGGGAATGGTGGCATTCGGCCCGGACATGTCATAACACCTCAGGCAATAACACCATTCACGGCCTGCTTTGAAAAGAGACGGCAGGCGGTACGGAAGAATTCTCGTGGCAGACCATTTGTTACTCGGCATCGATACCGGCGGCACCTACACGGACGCCGTGCTCTACAGCGAAACCGCCGGCGTCGTCGCCCGCGCCAAGGCACTCACCACCCGCCACGATCTCTCGGTCGGTATTTCCGGTGCCGTCGAAGCGGTGCTGGAAGCGGCAAAGGCTCCCGTCTCGGCCATCGGTCTCGTCTCGCTCTCCACCACGCTGGCGACCAACGCCCTGGTGGAAGGGCAGGGCGGCCGCGCCGGCCTTGTCATGATCGGATTCGGTCCCGAGGACCTGAAGCGCGACGGCCTTGCCGATGCGCTCGGCAACGACCCGGTGCTGTTCCTGCCCGGCGGGCACAATGTGCATGGCGACGAGACGACGCTCGACATGAGCGCACTCGACGATGCCCTGCCGGTCCTTGCCGAGACCGTCTCCTCCTTTGCCGTCGCCGGCTATTTCGCCGTGCGCAATCCGGCGCACGAGGAACGGGTTCGTGCGCGCATCCGCGAGGTCTCGCACCTGCCCGTTACCTGCAGCCACGAACTTTCCTCCAAGCTCGGCGGGCCGCGCCGGGCGCTGACGACGCTGCTCAATGCCCGCCTCGTCTCGATGATCGACAGGCTGATCGGCGCCTGCGAGGACTATCTCGACCGTCGCGGCATCCATGTGCCGATGATGGTGGTGCGCGGTGACGGGGCGCTGATCGCGGCGGCCGAGGCGCGGCTGCGGCCGATCGAGACGATCCTGTCCGGCCCGGCAGCCAGCCTCGTCGGCGCGCGGCACCTGACCGGGCTCGACAATGCCATCGTCTCCGATATCGGCGGCACGACGACGGATGTGGCGGTGCTTGACGGCGGGCGGCCGAAGCTCGATGCGGAAGGCGCCGTCGTCGGCGGCTATCGCACCATGGTCGAGGCGGTCGCCATGCGCACCTTCGGCCTCGGCGGCGATTCGGAAGTCCGCATCAACGATCGCGGCCTGAAGGCGAAGATCGAGCTTGGGCCGCGTCGCTTCATGCCGCTGAGCCTTGCCTCGGCGCTGCATCCGGATGCAATCGTCCCGGTGCTGGAGCGCCAGATGCGTGCGCCCCATGCCGGGCGGCACGATGGACGCTTCGCTGTGCGCACCGGCGTGCCGGAACGGTTGGCGAGTGGCCTCCAGCCGCAGGAACAGGCGCTTTACGAGAAGATCGGCATGGTGCCGCTTCCGCTGGAAGGGCTGCTCGCCACCATGTTGCAGAAGGTGACGCTCGACCGGCTGGTTGCGCGTGGCCTCGTGCATATCTGCGGCATCACACCCTCCGACGCCATGCATGTGCTCGGCGGCCAGGGGCAGTGGGATGCCACGGCCGCCCGTCTCGGACTGGAGATCGCCGCCCGCACGCGGGACGGTTCCGGCCGGCCGATCGCCGACAGTCCGGAAGCCCTGGCGCGCGTCCTCGTCGATCGCCTTACCCGGCAGTCGGCCGATGTCATCCTGTCGGCCTGCCTTGCCGATGACGGGGCAGGGGCGATCGATCCGGTCCATTCGCTGACGATCGACCGCGCGCTGCACCGCGTGCCGGGCATCGTGCGGTTCCGCGTCGCGCTCGACCGGCCACTCGTCGGCCTCGGTGCCTCGGCGCCGGTCTATTATCCCGCCATCGCCGACATGCTGGGCGCCGAATCGGCCATTCCCGCTGACGCCGGCGTTGCCAATGCGGTCGGCGCGGTGGTGGGTCAGGTGCGCACCATGGTCACGGTCTTCGTGACCATGCCGGAAGAGGGCATCTTCATCGTCGGCGGCACGGGCGAAAGCGCGCGCTTCATCGACGAAAGCGAGGCCTTCGCGCTGGCGAAGGAGCGGGCGATGACGGCGGCGCTCACCGCGGCCCGGATCAACGGTGCGGACGAGCCGGCGGTGACGTTCACCGAGGAGATCGACGCGCCGGAGGTGGAAGGCCGCCGCAAGCTCATGGAGGCACGCTTCACCGCGATCGCCAGCGGCCGGCCGCGCATTGCGCACGAGAGCTGACGGTCTCCCGTTCTTTGGCCTCGCCGGCTGCCTTTCGCGGTGGTCGGCGCGCGCCTATCGTATGATTTTATCCGAACGGGAATAAATTCTTTATGTCATTGCCGAATTGACTATGCATGCCCGTCTCCGGAAAGTGGCAGCATTCGGGATACTCCCCCCTCGTCCCGTCATTCGGAGTTTTTTACATGACCTATATCGAGAAAGCCGGTCTTTCGATCGACCGCGACCTACATGATTTCATCGTCACGGAGGCGCTTCCCGGCACGGGCGTGGACGCAGCGCGTTTCTTCGATGAGTTTTCCGCCATCGTGCACGACCTTGCGCCGGAAAACCGCGCGCTGCTGGCCAAGCGCGACGCGCTGCAGGAGAAGATCGACGCCTGGTACCGCGCCAACGGCGCGCCGGTGGACATGGCGGCTTATGAGGCCTTCCTACGCGAGATCGGCTACCTGCTGCCGGAAGGCGGTGAATTCAAGGTGACGACGGACAATGTCGATCCCGAGATCGCCAGCCTCGCCGGCCCGCAGCTTGTCGTTCCCGTCATGAATGCACGCTACGCCCTGAACGCTGCCAATGCGCGCTGGGGCTCGCTCTACGATGCGCTCTACGGCACGGATGTGATCCCGGAAACGGACGGTGCGGAAAAGGGCAAGGGTTACAATCCCAAGCGCGGCGAGAAGGTCATCGCCTGGGCCAAGGCCTTCCTCGACGAGGCGGCTCCGCTCGAGGGCGCCCGCTGGGCCGACCTCACCGGTATCGAGGCCGGTGCGGACCTGCGCCTTTCCGCAGGCGACCGCGCCGTTTCGCTGAAGCGGCCGGAACAGTATGCCGGCCATGCGGAAGGCGACGGCGGCTGGCGCCATCTGCTTTTGAAGAACAATGGCCTTGGCATCGAGATCCTGATCAACCGCGACTTCGAAATCGGCAAGACCGATCCGGCCGGCATTGCCGGCGTCAATGTCGAAGCGGCACTGACGACGATCATGGACTGTGAGGATTCGGTCGCGGCTGTCGATGCCGAGGACAAGATCCTCGTCTATCGCAACTGGCTCGGCCTGATGAAGGGCGACCTGAAGGAGACGTTCACCAAGGGTGGCGAGACGGTCGAGCGCAAGCTCTACAGCGACTTCACCTACACCGCGCCGGACGGCTCGCCCTTCGAGGTCAAGTGCCGCTCGCTGATGCTGGTGCGCAATGTCGGGCACCTCATGACCAACCCGGCGATCCGCGATCGCGAGGGCAACGAGGTTCCCGAGGGCATCATGGATGCCATGGTGACGGCGCTGATCGCGCTGCACGATGTCGGCCCGAACGGCCGCCGCAAGAATTCGCGCGAAGGCTCGATGTATGTCGTCAAGCCGAAGATGCACGGGCCGGAAGAGGTTGCCTTTGCCAGCAAGCTGTTCGGCCGCGTCGAGGCTGCCGTCGGCATGGCGCCGAACACCATGAAGATGGGCATCATGGACGAGGAGCGCCGCACGACGGTCAACCTCAAGGAAGCGATCCGCGCCGCCAAGGAGCGCGTCGTCTTCATCAACACCGGCTTCCTCGACCGCACGGGCGACGAGATCCACACCTCGATGGAAGCAGGCCCGATGATCCGCAAGGGCGACATGAAGCAGGCCGCCTGGATCGGCGCCTACGAGAACTGGAACGTCGATATCGGCCTCGAATGCGGCCTGTCCGGCCATGCGCAGATCGGCAAGGGCATGTGGGCCATGCCCGACCTGATGGCCGCCATGCTGGAACAGAAGATCGCCCATCCAAAGGCCGGCGCCAACACCGCCTGGGTTCCCTCGCCGACGGCCGCGACGCTGCATGCGACGCACTACCACAAGGTCAATGTCGCCGAGGTTCAGGCGACGCTGCGCTCCCGCCCGCGGGCAAAGCTCTCCGATATCCTCTCGGTGCCGGTCGCCGTCCGGCCGAACTGGACGCCGGAGGAAATCCAGCGCGAGCTCGACAACAATGCGCAGGGTATTCTCGGCTATGTCGTGCGCTGGGTCGACCAGGGCGTCGGCTGCTCCAAGGTGCCCGACATCAACAATGTCGGCCTGATGGAAGACCGCGCCACGCTGCGCATCTCCGCCCAGCACATGGCCAACTGGCTGCACCACGGCGTCGTCACGGAAGCGCAGATCGAGGAGACCATGCAGCGCATGGCCGCCGTCGTCGACGGGCAGAATGCCGGTGATCCGCTCTATCGTCCGATGGCCGGTAACTTCGACGGTTCCATCGCCTATCAGGCGGCGCTCGATCTTGTCCTGAAGGGCCGCGAGCAGCCGAACGGCTATACCGAGCCGGTTCTCCACCGTCGCCGCCTGGAGCTGAAGGCCGCTGCGGCCTGATCCCGCTTTTCGCGCCGGCAGGGTTTTGTCCCTGCCGGAAGCGCCCAAAACAAAAGAAGCCGCCGGAGCGATCCGGCGGCTTCTTTCTTAAGCGGATTTTTTCCGCTTACTGCTGGACGACGACGCGGGCGCCCTTGCCGGGGCGGACGCGCTTGTAAAGGTCGATGATGTCCTGGTTCATCAGGCGGATGCAGCCCGACGAGGCGGCCGTGCCGATGGAGGCCCATTCCGGCGTGCCGTGCAGACGGAACAGCGTGTCCTTGCCCTGCTCGTTGAAGAGATAGAGCGCGCGTGCGCCGAGCGGGTTTTTCAGGCCCGGGCCCATGCCTTCCTTGACGTAGCGGGCGACATCGGGACGACGGACGGCCATTTCTTCCGGCGGATGCCAGGTCGGCCATTCCTGCTTCCAGGCGATGTAGGCCTCGCCCTGCCAGGCAAAGCCCGCCTTGCCGACGCCGATGCCGTAACGCACGGCCTTGCCGCCGGGCAGCACATAATAAAGGAAGCGGTTCGGCGTGTTGACGACGATCGTACCGGGCTTTTCCTTGGTCGCGTAGTCGACGATCTGACGGTGGAACTTGGTGTTCACCTTGTTGATCGGGATACCCGGCAGGGAATAGCCGTTGTCCTCAACAGGGCCATATTCCGATGTGAAGATAGCATTGGTCGCCACCTTTTCGCCCGGAAGCGAGGTCGAGGAGGAGGAGCAACCGGCGAGCGTGACGGCTGCTGCGAGGCCGCACAGAAGGAGGGCATTGCGGAAGCGCATGTGAGTCTCTTGATAGGAAATTAAGAAGTTCCGAGCCGCGGAACTTTCATCGATTATGGTTTATTTTCGATTAAACCAGTCAATGCAAGTCTGTGTGCTCCGGCGCGGGCCTGCACTTGAGCAAAAAGGCCGGTGATTGTTTTTTTGCAACAACAAGACCTGCCCGCCTGCCGCTTTCGCCGCGTCCGGATCAGGACAAGCACGCCTTTCCGACCTGTTCAATGGTCTTCCGCAGCGCTGGCCCGAAGCCGCACAGGATCCGTGTGGCGCGGTTAAGAGAGTCTTTCGCGCGCTCCGAATCACGTGACGCCCTTAACTTTTTCACCGGGCGCATTTGCGGATAGAATGCGATTCGCCGAGGGTGCCCCATGACGATCGTTTCCATTCACAACGACAATCCGCTGGTCGACGGACGCCAGTCCGACCGGGCCATGATGGTGCGCCGCGGCGTGCAGCGCATGCTGACGGAGATGCGCCATGCGGTGCTGCCCGAGTTGACGCTGGCCAGCGGCCGGCGCGCGGACCTCATCAGCCTCTCCGACAGGGGCGAGATCTGGATTGTCGAGATCAAGACGTCGATCGAGGATTTCAGGGTGGACCGCAAATGGCCGGATTACCGGCGTCACTCGGACCGGCTGTTCTTCGCCACCCACAAGGAAGTGCCGCTCGATATCTTCCCGGAGGATTGCGGCCTCATCCTCTCGGATGGCTACGGCGCCCATATCATCCGCGAGGCGCCGGAGCACAAGCTGCCGGCGCCGACGCGAAAATCCGTCACCTTCGCCTTTGCCCGCGTCGCCGCGGCCCGGCTGATGCTGGCGGAGTTCGCCGCGGATACAAGGGGCGAGGGGGCTGATATGTCGGCTATCGTTGCAGGAGAGCGCGACGCGGCGGTGTGATATCGCTTTGAGGCGCTTTTGAGGGGTGAGCCCCTCATCCGGCTGCCGCCACCTTCTCCCCGAGGAGAGAAGAGGAAAACGGGAGGTCGCATCCTTCTCTTCCTTCTCCCCGACGGGGAGAAGGTGGCCCAAAGGGCCGGATGAGGGCCCCCGAAGTCCGAGCCTATTTCGGCGCGCGCTTGGCGAGGATGCGCTGCAGCGTGCGGCGGTGCATGTTGAGGCGGCGGGCGGTCTCGGAGACGTTGCGGTCGCACATCTCATAGACGCGCTGGATATGCTCCCAGCGCACGCGGTCTGCCGACATCGGGTTTTCCGGCAGTTCCACCTTCTCGCCCGGGCGCTGCGTCAGTGCGGCGAAGATGTCGTCGGCATCCGCCGGCTTGGCGAGATAATCGACCGCGCCGAGCTTCACGGCGTTCACGGCCGTCGCGATATTGCCGTAGCCGGTCAGCATGATGATGCGCGTGTCGTCGCGGCGCTGGCGGATGGCGGCGATGACGTCGAGGCCGCTGCCGTCGCCGAGCCTGAGATCGACCACGGCGAATTTCGGCGGGTTTGTCTTGGCCTTGGCGATGCCCTCGGCAACCGACTCGGCCGTATCGACGGCAAAGCCCCGCGTCTCCATAGCGCGCGCAAGGCGGCGCAGGAACGGCGCGTCGTCATCGACGAGGAGAAGGGAAGGATCGGGCCCGATATCGTCGGTTGCCGCGTGAGGTTCGGTGTTTTCTGCCATTTTTCGTCTTTCGTGGCCGAATTTCGTCCATTCTTGATGAGGATCAGCTTATCACCCGTAAGTCGGGGTGGGTAAAGTCATTTTGCGGCCTTTGCCTCCATGCGGCCCCGCGGCCAATCGACCGACACGCGGGCGCCCGGCCGGTCGCCGGTGCGGTTGGCAAAGGTCAGTTTCGCGCCGGAGCGCTCCAGCAGCGTCTTGGCGATGAACAACCCGAGCCCCAGTCCGCCGGCCCGCTCGTCGCGCTGGCGCTTGGTGACATAGGGATCGCCGATGCGCTGGAGGATATCCGCCGCATAGCCGTCGCCGTCGTCCTCGATGACGATCGTCACCCGTTCCGCCGTGTGGCTGACGGTGATGGTCACCTCCTCGCGCGCATGGTCGACGGCGTTTTCCATAAGATTGCCGAGACCGTAGAGAATGCCGGGATTGCGGCTGCCGACCGGCTCGTTCTCGCGTTCGCCGTTTTCGACGAGGTTGAGGCGGATGCCGAATTCGCGGTGCGGCGCCAGCACCTCCTCCAGCAGCGAGGAGAGCGGCAGCACGCGCATATGCGCCTCGTCCGCTGCCGAAAGCGTGGTGAGACGGCGCAGGATGTCGCGGCAACGTTCGCTCTGGCTGCGCAGGAGCTGCACGTCTTCCTTGAAACGGTCGTCCATGCCGAGTTCACGCTCCATTTCGCGGGCCACGACGCTGATCGTGGCAAGCGGCGTGCCGAGCTCGTGCGCTGCCGCCGCCGCCAGGCCGTCGAGTTGCGAAAGGTGCTTTTCGCGCTGGAGGATGAGTTCGGTCGCCGCGAGCGCATCGGAAAGCTCCGCTGCCTCCTGCGACACGCGGTAGGAGTAGAAGGCGGCAAAGGCGGTGGTCGACACGATGGCGAACCAGAGCCCGGCCGTCAGGATCGGCGGCACGACCAGCAGCGTGCCGGGAAACCAGGGCAGCGGAAAGGGCGTGAAGGCAAGCGCCGTGATGCCGAATACCGAGAGCAGGCCGAGCGGCAGGCTGAAGCGGATCGGCTGCAGCGAGGACGAGATGATGACGGGCACGCAGACGAGCGGTGCGAAGGGATTGGCAAGTCCGCCGGTAATGAAAAGCAACGCCGTGAGCTGGCAGAGGTCGAAGGCGAGCAGCAGGAAGGCGGAGGCGGGCGTCAGCCGGTGCGTCGGGGCGAAGCGCACGGCGAGGAAGAAGTTGACTGCGGCGAGCAGCGCGATCAGCACCGCCGCCGGCAGCAGCGGCAGCGGAAAATCGAGCCACAGCCCGACGACGATGACCGTGATCGACTGGCCGGCGACCGCCAGCCAGCGCAGCCGGATGATCGTTTCGAGACGCAGACGCCGGCCGGAGCCCTCGAAGTCGATGTCCTGGTAACCCGTCATCCCGTCTTCCTTCCGTTCGCGAACCCGCATTCGCCCTTCTAGAGCATTTCCGCATTTCTTCGAATCGCGAAAGCGCTTCATCCGCTTGTTCTGAAGCAATTGCAGATGCAAGGCCGCTGCGCACTTTGCCGGAATGGCTCTAAACTGCGGGATGCCCGGAACGATTTGTCTTTCTGCAATTTCCGACGCAAAACCTCCGGCAGTCGCCGGAAGTTGCGCGATCACGTTCCGCGCGGCTTGGCGCGCGTCGTCGGCAGGGCGTCTGCCGGGTCCTCCGGCCAGGGGTGTTTCGGATAGCGCCCGCGCATATCCGCCCTGACGTCGCGCCAGGAGCCGGCCCAGAAACCGGGCAGGTCGCGCGTCGTCTGGATCAGCCGGTGTGCGGGGGAGTGGAGTTCGAGCAGCAGTGGCAGCCGCCCGCCCGCCACGGCCGGATGCTGCTTCAGGCCGAAGAGCTCCTGCACGCGGATCGCCAGCACCGGCTCGTCGCCATCGTAGCGGATCGGGTGGCGCTGGCCGGTCGGCGCCTCGAAATGGGTGGGTGCCAGCCGGGCGAGGTCGCGCTGCACCTCATAGGGCACCAGCGCCATCAGCCCTTCCTGGAGGCTTGCGGGCTTCACCTCTTCGAGGCTGCGGCTGTTTTCCTGGAACGGCACGAACCAGCTGTCGAGTGTCGCAAGCAGCGCCTCGTCGCCGGTATCCGGCCAGGGTGCACCGATCGAGCGGTGGAGGAAGCCGATGCGGTCGCGCAATTGTGCCGTCTCGCGGGAAAAGGGCAGCACGGCAAGGCCGAGCTGGCGTATCCCGTCGGCCAGCGCCAGCGCTGCCTTTGGTCCGCTTGGCCGCGGGAGTGGTGCCTCCTCGAGAATCATTGCGCCGAGACGCACGACCCGGCGCGCGCGCACCTGGCGGCTGGCGCGGTCGAAGACGCACTGGTCCTCCCGCACGATGGTTTCGGCGAGTTCCGCCTCGACATCCGCGCGGCCGATTTCCGCCGCGGCGAGAATGCGTTGCCGCCCGGCCTGCCCGGTGAGGTCGGCGACGACGATCATGTCGGCGCCGGCGAGCCGCTCGGTCTCCGGCAGCTCCGCCCCGCGCCCGTTCGCCATGACGAACCGCCCCCGGCCACCCCGCTGCAGGGCGACGCGATCGGGAAAGGCATGCAGCAGCAGGGCACCGGGGGCCGGGACCGCGCCACCCTTCGTCGCGCCGAAACCCTCGGCCATACGCTGGGCGAGTTTCCGCGCTGCCTCGGCCCGCTCACCCCGTTCGCCGGAGAAGCGGCGCAGGCGCTCCTCGATATCGACGGCCGGTCCGCCGAGGCCCTGTTCGGTCAGGAGCACGGCGAGGCGCGCCGCGGCCCCTTGCTGGCCGTCTTCGGCGGCATGCAGGATCATGGTCGCCAGCCGTGGCGGCAGCGCCAGCTCCCGGATGCGTTTTCCGGCCGGCGTCAATGCGCCCTGTGCGTCGAGCGCCCCGAGGAGACGCAGCAGGTTGCGCGCTTCTTCCACCGCCGCGGCGGGCGGCTGGTCGACAAGCCGCAACGCGGCGGGATCGCTGACACCCCAATGCGCGAGATCGAGCATGAAGCCAGAGAGATCGCTGGAAAGAATCTGCGGCGGCGTGAAGGCCGGCATCGCTGCCGTCTGTCCGGCATGCCAGAGGCGGATGGCGATGCCCGGTTCGGTTCGCCCAGCGCGGCCGGCGCGCTGGTCCGCCGAGGCGCGCGACACGCGCACCGTCTCCAGCCGGGTGATGCCCGTCGCTGCCTCGAAGACCGGCAGGCGCTGCAGGCCGCTGTCGATGACGATGCGCACGCCGTCGATGGTGATGGAGGTTTCGGCGATCGACGTCGCCAGCACGATTTTTCGCGTGCCAGCAGGGGCCGGACGGATCGCGGCGTCCTGTTCCTTCTGGCCGAGGTTGCCGTACAGCGGCACGATGCTCGTCTCCGGCCCGAAGCGGCCGTCCAGCCGTTCGGCGGTGCGGGTGATTTCCGCCTGCCCGGGCAGGAAGGCGAGGATCGATCCGCTCTCTTCGCGATGTGCCGCGCTGATCGCCCGCGCCATCGTGTCCTCGATGCGCTCGCCGGCCGGTCGGTCCTGGTGGCGGATATCGACGGGAAAGGCCCGCCCCTCGCTGACGAGGACGGGCGGATTGTCGAGCAGGTCGGAAACGCGCGCCACATCGAGCGTCGCAGACATGACGAGGATGCGAAGGTCCTCGCGCAGCGCTGCCTGCACGTCCAGCGCCAGCGCCAGGCCGAAATCCGCATCGAGCGAACGCTCGTGGAATTCGTCGAAGAGCACGGCGGAAACGCCGGACAGTTCGGGATCGTCGAGGATCATGCGGGCGAAGACGCCTTCCGTCACCACTTCGATGCGCGTTTTCGCCGAAACCCTGTTGTCGAGCCGCATGCGGTAGCCGACGGTCTCGCCCACCCGCTCGCCGAGCAGTGCCGCCATGCGCCCCGCCGCCGCGCGCGCGGCAAGCCGGCGCGGTTCGAGCAGGATGATCTTGCCGTCCCCTCGCCAGCTCTCGTCCAGGAGGAAGAGCGGCACGAGCGTCGTCTTGCCGGCGCCGGGCGGTGCGGACAAGACGGCGCGGGTGCCCGCGGCAAGTGCCGCGCCGAGGGCGGGGAGGATCTCCGTGACCGGCAGGCGCGGCAGGGTGTCGGGGATCGACCCCATCTTAGTGCGCCCCGCCTGTAAAGGAGGCGCCATCACGGGCGAAGGACATGGTTTTCTCCGGCTTGGTTTCTCCGTCTGAATAGCCCGGCGCCGCATCCGAGAGAAGGGCCGGAAGGGGGTGCGGGCGGAGCGGAACACGCAAAACGGTCTCCGAAAAGAATTTTACCACTTGGACAAGATTTTTGGCTGCTTTTCGGATCCTGCAGCGTGCATCGACGGCGAAAAAATCTATAAAACCAAGCAATAACAACACTTTACACATTTTTGAAGTTTTCTTGAAAATGTCTGTTGACGTAAGCGGATGAGTGGGCCTATAACCCGGCCATCGAACGAGAGCGGCGGCGCTTCTGGCGGCCGACGAACTCGCTCTAGG